>NZ_BDBM01000001.1 GCF_001612985.1 Nocardia gamkensis NBRC 108242
CGGCTGCGGCGGAGGCGGCGGGGCCTGCGGCGCCTGCGCGGGCTGGGCGGGCGCATCATCGACCGTCACACCGTGATCGGTGACCAGCGCGGCGAAACCGCCCGCGTAGCCCTGTCCGACCGCACGTACCTTCCACCCACCCTGACGACGGTAGAGCTCGAGCGCGATCACGATCGACTCGGTGTTCAGCCCTTCGATCCGGTACTCGTACAACTGATTACCGGCCGCGTCCGACACGATCGCGGTCGGGGCGGGGAACATGCCGAAATTGCTGTTCGCGTCGTCCAGCGTGATCACCGCGCGGATCTGATCGATGTCGGCGGGCACGGCGTTCAACGACACCGCCAGCGACGCGGGCTGGCCCGCGGGCGCGGGCTGCAAGTTGACGCCGGGGCCGCTGGGCTGGTTGAAGAAGACGAAGTCGGCGTCGGAACGGACCTTGCCCCGCTCGGTGACCAGTAGTGCCGACAGATCCGACGGCGCCGTGAGCTGGACGGAAATCACCACGTCGTTGGTGGCCAGCGGACCGTTCTGGCCCTTGGCGAGAGTTGCGGACAAGTTCGACCCTTCGCTTGTCGGTGCGTTCGCCTGACACTCTACGAGAAACGCGCTGCGCGGCGCTTGTACTCAACTGCCGAGCTACCCCGACACTCGCGAAACATCGGTTAGGGTGACGGCACGCAGATGGAATACGGCGATCGCACCGTGTTCCCGATCGAGACAGCAGGCAGACACCGCATGGCGCAACTGTTCGAGCAATCGAAGAAGGTGATCGAGGCTCATCTGTCCGGAACCAGCCTCCGCGCGATCTCCGGCTCGATGATTGCCTACGAGGGAAACGTCCAGTTCAAAGCGGCCGGTTTCGGCGGAGGCGACGGTGTGATCGCCGGGCTGAAGCGCCGCGCCACCGGTGAGAAGCTGTCGCTGATGGAGTGCGCCGGGCACGGCCGGGTGTTCTTCGCCGTCAACGGCCAGCACGTCACCGTGGTCGATCTGAACAACGAGACGCTACAGGTGGAGTCGCAGCAACTGCTCGCGTTCGCCGGGAACCTGCGCACCGATGTGCGTTTCGCCGGGTTGCGCGGTGCGTCCAGCGGGCAGGGCCTGTTCACCACGACCGTCTCCGGCCAGGGTCAGGTCGCGCTGCTCTCGGCCGGCGGTCCGCTCATCCACCTGGAGGTTTCCCCGCAGTACCCGCTGATCGTGGATCCGGACGCGTTCGTCGCGGCGCGCGGGAACCTCAACCAGTCCTTCGTCACCGACGTGTCCTGGCGCAGTTTCGTCGGCCAGGATGCGGGCGAGGCGTTTTCGCTGCGCTGGGACGGCCAGGGCGTGGTGTTGATCCAACCGGCGGAACGGTAGGGGCGAGCGGGTGTTCGAGAAGGTCAACGGCAAAGTCGTCAAGGTCGATGTCGGGATGGCGGGCGGTGTGGTCGCCCGCAACGGCGCGATGCTGTTCTATACCGGCGACGTTTCGTTTGCCCCCCATCAGATTCCGGGGGCCCAGGGTATGGGCGGCATGGGCGGGCTGATGGGGCTGGCGGGCCGCGCGATGGCGGGTGAGCACGAGCGCACCATGCTCGCGCAGGGCAACGGCCAGGTCCATTACGGATTCGCGGGCCTGGAGGTCCACGTGGTGCACATGCAGCCGGGCGCGGCGCTGCGCGTCGAGGCTTCGCGGCTGCTGGCCAACACCGCCGGATTGCAGAGTTCGGTGGTGTCGGTGATGAGTTCGGGCGGCGGAGGCGGTGGCGGCCTGATGGGCGCGCTGCGTGGCGCCGCCTCGGGCGCGTTGACCGGGCAGGGCATGTTCACCACCCAACTGTCCGGGCAGGGGGCCGCGGTGCTGCTCGCGCACGGCGGATTCCTGGAATTGCAAGTGGGCGGGCCCAATCCGATCGTGGTCGACCCGCAAGCCTTCGTCGCCGCTTACGGCAACGTGCAGACCGAGCTCAAAGCGGCACTGAGCTGGCGGGATGCCGTCGGCCGCGGTTCCGGCGAGGCGATGCAATTGCACTGCGCCGGGCAGGGCGTCGTCTACGTGCAGGCCTCCGAAGAGAAGTTGTGAGCAGGGTATGTCCCAGATCCTCAACCCCATGAATCTCGGTGAGAGCGACAACATCCCGGGAAACAGCTACGCGTACTGCATCGACCTGAACAAGCCGTGGTTCATGCGCAAGGGCGCGATGATCGCCTATTACGGCGACATGCGGTTCCAGATGCTCACCCACGGGTTGCAGGGCGGGCTGCTGCACATGGTGTCGCAGCAGTTCTCGGCGCCGCTGTTCACCGGCGATTACGTCGTCGCGGAGGGGCACGGCAAGCTGATCATCGGCGACCGCGGCTACGACATCAATTCCTATGACCTCGAGGACAACGGGAACCTGACCATCCGGGCGGCGAACCTGCTGGCCTTCGAGCCGGGCCTGTCGCTCAACCAATCCATCGTGCCCGGCTTCCTCACCCTCATCGGCACCGGCAAGTTCCTCGCCTCCTCCAACGGACCGGTCATGTTCGCCGAGCCGCCGCTGCGTGTCGACCCGGAATCGCTGGTCGGCTGGGCGGATTGTCCCTCCCCCAGCCACCACTACGACGAGCGCTGGATCTCGAACTTCCTGGCCGCCGGTGCGGCGCGCTTCGGCGTGAACTCCGGTGAGGAGCGTCAGTTCGAGTTCACCGGCGCGGGCACCGTGCTGATTCAATCCAGCGAGAAGGTGCTCAGCGACTCGATGCTGGTACGCACCATCGAGGGACAGATCCAGAGCGGCATCACCGTCGGCGGCCTGCAAAGACTGCAAGGGCTCATCGCGCAGCAACTGGCGGGGCAGCAGCAGTACTGAGCGCCGGCATGCCGGACGCGCGACGGCGAGCCGGTCAGGGCGTGAGCAAACCGTGTCAGAGCAACTCTCGCTGACGGGCGGATCACATACGGAGAGCGAAGGATTCGCGACGGAACGGTGAACTCGTCTCGATGCGCACCGGCGCAGGTCCACGGTCGGCGCAGAATCGGGTCATGGCTGACTCGGCGCTTTCGGCGCAGCGTCGCACGGCGCTGACGCACCCGGCCCACGACGAATTCTGCTTCGCGACAGCGTATCCGCGGGTCGCCGACTACTGGGCCGCCGCGGGCCGGTTGCCCGGCACCGGGGACGACATCGCCGACGCCACGTTCGACCTACACCTGCTGCACTACATGACCGGTGGCGCGAGCACGAACCCGTACTGGGACATCGTCGCCGCGGCGGTATCGCCGGGGCCGTGGGAGCGCGCGAACCGCTCCGAGGTGAACGGTGGTAACCCGAAAGGCAGTGCGCGACTGGCGTACGCGCAGATACTGCTGCAAGCCGCCTACGCCTACGCGATCCCCTCGCCCGCGACATTGCGCTGGATAGCGGACGTCGCGCAGGGCCAATCGGTGCTGGAAGTCGGCGCCGGGCGCGGCTATTGGGCCTACCAGCTCACCCGAATGGGTGTGCCCACCAATGCTTTCGACTCACACCCGCCGGACCGGGCGGTCAACACGGCATTCCCCACCGCCGCGGGACTGCCCGCGACCTGGCACCCCACCGCGACGCCACCCGTGTCGACCGCCGATCTCGCCGCCGCCCACGCCGACGACGCGCTGTTCCTCTGCTGGCCGCCCGGCTGGGAGAACCCCATGGCTTCGACGACGCTCACCGCCTACCAGGACGCGGGCGGCTCGCTGCTGCTCTACATCGGCGAACCGCGCGGCGGGCGCACGGCCGACAGCGCGTTCTTCGACGCGCTCGAGGCCGGGTGGACTCTGCTCGACCAGGACCCCGGCTACATCTCGTGGTGGAATCTCGACGACCGGGCACAGTGCTGGCAGCGTCGGTGAATTCAGCTCGCGCGCTGGAACTCCCACGGGTCGTGCGCGCTGATCAAAGTGACCTCGGCACCGTGATCGCGGTGTAGTTCGCGCAGCCGCGCCTGGGTGCCCAGTCGCAGGTCGCGGTGGACCTCGGAGGTGGTCTGCACGATGTCGAGCACCGGGTGGGGCTGCGGCGCCGGATCGAGTTCGCGATGGTAGTAGTACGCGTCGCCGCAGTGCAGCAGCCAACGTTCGCCGTCGCGGACCGCTACGCCGGTGTGGCCCGCGGTGTGCCCGCCCAGCGGAATCAACTGGAAGTCGCCGGGCAGGTCCTTCGGTTGGATCGCGTCGAAGCCGAACCACTGTCCCGTCGGGTCCGACGGGTAGGTCTGCCAGAGCGGGTCGTGGGCCCAGTGCGCGGGGCGGTAACGGAAGCTGGGCGCTTCGGCTCGCGCCGCCGCCAGTTCCGCGGCGAGGACGTGGACCCGCGCGTGCGGGAAGTCGGGCAGTCCGCCGCAGTGGTCCACGTCGAGGTGGGTGAGGATGATGTGCCGGACGTCGGCGGGGTCGTAGCCGAGCCGCTGGACCTGCCGGATCGCCGTCTCGTCCTCGGTGAGCACGGGCTGGGCCATCGCCACCCAGTCCGCCCCGAGCGTGCCCGCCGCGTCACGCACGTCATCGAGACCGATGCCCGTCTCGATCAGGGCCAGCCCGTCGGATGCCGTCTCGACCAGCAGGCAGTGGTTCACGGCATGGGCGGGCGCCGGTCCGTCGTAGGTGGCTTCGATCTGCCGAACCGAGCCGCAATTGAGGTGATGGATCGTCATGCGAGTTAGTCTGTGACTTGAAGCGCGGTTCAAGTCAAGGAGACGAGATGAACGACCTGCTCGATATCGCCGAAGTCGGCGAGCGAACCGGCCTCGCCCCTTCCGCACTGCGCTTCTACGAGAAACGCGGGCTCATCACCGCCACCGGCCGCAACGGCCTGCGCCGCACCTACCACCCCGACATCCTCGGCCGCCTCGCCCTCATCGCCTGCGCTCGCGGCGCCGGTTTCACCCTGGCCGAGATAGCCCGCTTCCTGCGCGCCTCCCCCACCGACGCCGAACTACGCACCCGCATGGCGGAAAAAGCCAGGCAGCTGGACGACGACATCACCCGCCTCATCCGCATGCGCGACAGCCTCCGCCACGCCTCCACCTGCACCCACGACCCCTTGGTCGAATGCCCGGACTTCAAGTCCACCTTCGAACCGGCCACCAGGTCGGCGTGAGTGCGCAAATGCGGCTTGTCAGGGCGTGGAGTCGGGCGAAGGATCGTCATCTTCAATCGAGACGACATCCCCGTCGGAGCCTGTGAATGAAGCAGTGGTCCACCGGGATTGCTCGCCGGACGGACACACATTCGCGCCGACCCAGTCGACAGAGAATGCCTTCCCGTCGACAACTATGAAAGGTTCGCTGGGGAAGCCATATTCATCGACTACCGACCACGTTCCGTCAGGGTGCTCCATCCATGCCGCAGGACCATCTTGTTCGTCCGCTCCCAGTCGGCCCACGGCTGGTTCTCCGCGGATCCGAGGCTGTAGGCCGAGGCGGACGAGTACTGCTTGCAGCCGGGACCATGACCGGAGTGGACATTCGCGACGAAGAGGGCTTGCTCGAAGGATCGGAATGAGCTGTCCTTCGCGCATTTACGGTGCATCATGCGCCGGTCCGCATCGGCCGACGAGATGGTCATCGATCGGTCTCCCGCTCGACGCGCTGGATGATGTCATACACATCGACCGATTCATCGGGTTCGGCCTCCCGGTCGATAAGCCACGGCAGGACATACCAGATGATCCACAGCCCGAACAGGACTGCGACAACAACAACGGTGGCGGTAACGAGATCTGCGGGCATCACACAACCTCTCGGCAGACTTGAGTTGTCGCCGCCAGCTCAAGAAAACCCTTGGCAGAGCGACACTTACGGAGAGATTGTGACTTCGCGGATGCCTTTGGCTCGATACCTCTGCAGGTATCTCACTGTGAGATATACGCTTGGACACCATGGAGACGAGGTATGGGGGAATCGACGTCCCTGCGGCGGTCTGGCACAAACCCGAGGTCGCCGCGCTTCTGCGCCGACGCGATGTATCGGCGCTCCTTCGCTCAATTCAGCGATACACGGGAGCGAGCCAAGCACGTATCGCAGGGGCAGTAGGACTTGGCCAGGGTCGGGTCAATGAGATCATCAACAGCAGACGAACCGTCACCCGCTTCGATGTATTCGAACGGATCGCGGACGGTATCTCGATGCCGGACCACGCGCGCGTCTTGTTCGGCCTAGCTCCACGTCACGTACAGACACTCACCGGCCATGCGGAGATCGCGCAAGCATTCACCCTTCAGTCGGAGGCCGACGCCGAACTTCGCCGATGCGCCTCGGTCGCAGATCGGATCGATCTGCTGGCAGTGCGCGGCCTGGGTCTGCTTGCGCTGAACGACTCGCTACTGCGCGGCGCGTTGATGCAGCGGACCAACCGTGTCAGTGTCCGAGCTCTGCTGCTCGACCCCGATTCCCACGCCACTGGCCTCCGAGCGGCAGAAATAGGTGAATCGAGACAGTCCTTCGCCGCTGGGATCGAGCTGGCTCTGGCCCGGACATCAGAATTCCGCGATCATCCTTTCGTCGAACTACGAGTCGCTGTCTACGACACGCTGCCCACATGGCGGATGCTGATCTTCGATCAGACGCTGTATCTGTCTGCGTTCGGCGCGGCGGCGGAGGGACATCGCTCAGGGATGTACAAGCTCACGGCGGCGACCGATGGCGTCCTGCATGCTGGATTTCTACGACAGTTCGAGCAGATGTGGCTCCAAGCCCGGCCGATCGAGGAAGGATCCGCCACATGATCGAGGCCGAACTCAAGGCTCGGGTCCAAGACGTGGAGTCCGTACGGGCTGCGCTGTCGGTTCGCGATGCAGGGCAGCGCTCCAGGTATCAGGACACCTACTACGACCTGCGGGACGGGGGATTGTCGGTGGAGGGTCGTGAGCTGCGGCTGCGGACGATCACGGCAGATAACGAGCGGCGATCGCTACTGACATACAAGGAACCCGCGGTCGATACGGCCAGCGGGTCCAAACCGGAATACGAGACCGAAGTGGCCGATCCCTCGGTGATCGACTCAGTGCTGCGCGGTCTCGGCCTCATAGACCTGATCAGCTTCGAAAAGCATTGCGTCAATTATCGATTCGAATGCGAGGGCCGCGAACTCGTTGCCACGCTGGTGACCGTTCCCGAATTGGACGGCACGTTCATCGAGCTGGAGACGATGGTGTCCGAGTCGGAGCTGGCGCAAGCGCTGGAGGTCGTTCGGACCGCGCTCCATCAGCTCGGCATCACTGACAGTGATCTCACCACCGAGCAGTACACGGATGCCGTGCTGGCTACTCGGCGGGCGTCGGAGCTGCCTTGATGAACCAGTTGATGATTTCCTCGCCCGCCAGGATGCCGGTGGCTCGGGTGATGGTGAGGTTGGGGTGGGTCCAATTGAGTTGTTCGAGTTCGCCGTGGCGGGGGCGGATGGCGGAGTCGGCGGCGCGCAGCATGTCGGCGTCGAGGGCGCCGTCGCCCGCGGCGAGCGTGCGGGCATCGTCGGCGAGTTCTCCGCCTTCCCAGAGGCGCTTGCGCACCTCGTCGACCGCGCGGCTCTTGCAGACGGCCTGCGGCATGGTGTAGATCTTGCGGCCCTGCTGGGATGCCGACCAGCCGCGTGGACGACACCAGTCGTCCCACTCGGCCAGGAATCCCTCGGGCACCTCCTTGGGCTTCACCACCAGATAGCAGAAGAGGTGGTCGGCCACGCGGAACTTGGTGACCCAGGAGTCATCGATGCGGGCGTGCAATTCCTTGCTCACCTCGGACAGGTTGGCGCCTCCCGCACGGACCTTGGCGTCGATATCGATGCGCCAGCTCAGATCGGGCACGCCGTCGACCAGGATGTTCCCGCCGTTGCTGGTGATCGCGTAGCGCCAGGGCGCTCCGGGCAGCCGGATGCGGTCGAACTGTTTGATGGTGCGGGTGGTGGTGGGAACGACGGCGGCGGGTTCGGTCAGGGTCTGCATCCGCAGCGCCGCGGTGGTCGTCATGAAGGACAGCGGCGCCCCTTCCAGATGCTCCACGCAGACCGTCGGCACGTCGGCGGTGGTGCTGAAGGCGTTACGCGAGTAGATCATCGTCCGGTCCAGGTCGGTCGCGATCAGCGCGCGTCTTCGGTGTGCTGTCGGAGATAGGTTCACTGCTGCACGTCCTTGATCAATCCCATGCACGAATATGCCAGGTCCGCGACGACTTCGACCGGGACACCCCGGGCCGCGGCGAGCATCCGGATGTGCGCGTGCTCCGGCGCGTCCGCCTCGCGCACCAGCACCCGCCACGGCACCCGCCGCAGCAGCACCCGCGTGGTCTCGCCGACGCCGGGCTTCACGAAGTTCACGCTGGCGATGCCGTACCGCTCGCGCACTTGCTCCACCGACGCCCAGCCGGACCAGGTGGGCGTCCGGTCACCGGCGCGGACCGCGGCCACCTCCGCGGGCACCCGGTCGCGGACCGCGTCGAAGGCGCCGCTCACGACATCCAGCAGACGTCCGGACACATCCGCACCGGCCAGTTCGCGGTAGAACTTGGCGCCGTGGAAATCACCGGGGCCGATCAGCGTGTCGTTGAGCACCGTGCGCGAGATCAAGCCGGAAACGGTGGAATTCAAGCAGGCCGAGGCGATCAGGAAGTCGTCGCGGGTGCCGTAGGTGCGCACGCAGTACCCGGGATCGGCCAGCACCGCCAACTCGTCGTCGAACCGCGCGCCACCGGCCGCGTGATAGGCGTCGAGCGCCTCGGTCAGCTCGCGGGTGATCGCCCCTTTGCCGGTCCATCCGTCCACGAACACGACCGAGGCCGGATCGTGCTGCTCGGCCAGGTAGTCCAGCGCCACCGCGTCGATGCCGCGATCCCGCACGATCGACACCGCGTAGTGCGGAATCTCGAGGCTCGGACGCCGCCAACGCAGCCAGCGGCGCATCAGAATCCCGACCGGCGTGCCCGCCCGCGCCAGCGACGCCAGGACGATGTCCTCGCCGCGTTCGGCGACGACCAGCTCGGAGACGGTCGCCACGGCCAGCGCGAGCCGCTCGGCGCTGGCCGCCAGCACCTCGTCGAACAGCGACCGATACGTCGCGTCCGGCTGGTACTCGATCGGCAGCGACTCCGCGTAGTGCGCCTGCCCCGCCTGGATCCGCCGTTCCCGCTCGGCGACGTCGGCCTCCAGATCGACGCCCGACAGGTCCTTGAGCAGCCAGGAGACCTCGTCGGCGGCGTAGGAGCCGAACTCCGGCCCGTGCAGCGGCGTGGGTAGCGCACCCACCTCGGTACTCGTCACGCCCGGCTCCCGTTCGCTGTCGCGCGTTCGGCGTGCAGCCGCCGCGGGTCCGCCTCGGGCAGCACCGCGAGCAGCACGTCCGCTCCGGAAGCGGTCAGTACGTCGACCAGCCCGTTCTCCGCCGTCAACGCGGAGGTGTCGGCGGGCGAGTCGACCACCACGACGAGCACCGGATCGATCGCCGGATGGTCACCGCCACTGTCACCGGCGATCGGGGCCACCTTCTCCCCGCGCGCCGGAGCGGCCGCCGGGCGAGCACGCCCGCCGTCGCTGTCCACGCCCTCCGCCGCGATCGCGACCCCGTCGCCGCCGCGTGCCGGAGCCGAATCGGTGATCAGCGCTCCCAGCCCCGCCAGGTCGGCCTCGAACAAGTCGAGCGAATCCACGGCCCAGTGCGCGTTGTACAGATAACGTGGCGCGACATCGCCCGGCTCCGGGGCGATGAACCGGAACCCCCGCCGCAACGGATACCCCGGCTCGTCCAGCACGTACGCGGGCGACCGTGTCGTGGTCTGGAAGCGCGTGCGCCTCCCCGACTCGGCGAGCAGCGCCGCCAACCGCAATGGCAGGTACATCAGCTCTTCGTGCCCGAGCACGATGGTGGCCCGGCCGGGGAAATCGGCGCCGAGCCGGGCGGTCAGCACCTGCCCCGCCTCCAGCAGCGCGGCCTCGAACGCGTCGGTATCGGAGGCGAGGATGCCGTGCCTGCCGCCCTCGGGAACAGCGGCGGGCCACGGGAGTTCGACCCGTCCGAAGGAACCGAGGCGCCCGGCGGTCGGATTGAGCCGCGGTTCGGGAAGCGCGCCGACCGCATCGCTCAGCCCCTCGGGCAGCGACGCCCGGCCGGTGGCGAGGCAGACGGTATCGATACGCGCGCCGAGTTCGGCGGCGGCCGCATCGAACGCGGCGCGGTCGCTCTCATCGCGCAGGTCGACAAGCGACGCGAGCACGTAGTGGGCGCGCGGCGAGAAGGCGTGCAACGCGCGCACCGCGTCGATCGCGGTGGCACCGGTGGAGATCTCGTCGTCGACGAGCACCAGCGGCAGGTCGTTGACGAAGATGTCGGCCGGCGCCGGCTGTAGCAGGTGCGAGGTGGCATGCGAATGCCCCTCCTCGAACCCGGCGAGCGTCTGCGCGTGCGGCACCTCGCGCCGGGTCGAATGGAGATAACAGCTCGCGCCGATCCGCGCGGCCACACAGTGGCCGAGTCCCGTCGCGGTCTCGGCGAACCCGAGCACGACGGCTTCGCGTTCACCGAGCACCGCGCGCACCAGATCACCCAGGTGATCGCCCGCGCCGAGCACCACCCGCGGATCGGTCGGCAGGTGCTTGCCGAGCACGGTGGATACCAGCAGGTGCGCCCTGCGCCGGTTGTTGTGGCGAACACCCGGCTGGACCAGCGCCGTGATCGGCAGCCGCGCCGAGCGCAGCCGGTCCGAATCGCGTTCGCGCATCGGGTCGCAATGCAGCGATATGCCGAGAGTTCTTGTTGCCCAGGGAATTTCGCTGCTACCGAGTTCGGTCGCTCGGCCGTTCATACGGTGACCATCGCGGTAAGCAGATCCACGAACGACACTCCCTTGTTCGCCACGCCGAACACCCGTGCGCGCAACAAGGTCTGTCGCGCCCAACTGCGATGCGGCCGCATCTCGTTCATCTTGTTCCGGTAACCGGAGGCCGCCACGCCGCCGACGTCCTCGCGCAGGATGTCCAGCGCGTCCGAGTACTCCTCGTGCGACACCACCGACAGCGCGTGCACGGCGGACACGTGCGACGGGTGGATCACCGTCTTGCCCTGGATGCCGTTGGCCCGGTCCAGCGTGATCTCCCGCAGCAAGCCGTCCAGATCCCGGCTGACCAGGTACTGCCGGAACGGCACCGCGTCGGACTCCTCGAACGGCGCGGTCCGCAGCAGCGGCCGGAACATCCGTTCGTGATCGGCGAAGTACTCCCACACCGGCCCCGTGATGACGAACCCGGTACCGTCCGCGCGCCCCAGGTAGTTCACGATGTCGGCGATGACGTCGGCGACCACGCGCACGTCGTAGATGGTCAGGTCGCGGTCGCGGCGGATGCCGAACGTCGAGCACATGTCGGTCGCGCCCACCCGCACCGCGAGCACCCGCTCCCGGTGCGCGGCCAGCAGCGCCGCGATCTGGGTGAGCTCGTAATCGCGGGTCTCCCGATGCACCAGCCCCGGCGACTCCAGCACCGGCATCCCGTACAGCGGCCGGTCCACCCGCTGGGCCGCGATGTTCAGCGCGTTGAGGTACTTCGGTCCGGTGACGCTGTCGAACTTCGGGAACACGAACCCGGTCAGCACCTTGGCGCCCGGTCCGAGTTGCTCGATGAGTTCGGTGATCGTGTCCGCGTCGCGCACCCGGACGAACAACAGGGGATTGGCGTCGTGGCTGCTCGCGAGCAGATCGAGCGCGGCGACGGTCTGCTGCTTGGCGTATTCCACCTCGTGATCGGCCACCGCGTCCTCGAGGTCGATCACCATCGAACACACCCCGTGCTCGGCGCGCCTGCCGATCGTCAGCGCGAGATCGGGCCTGGTCGCGGGCGCGTACAGCGTCGCGCCGAGCCCGACCGCGAGCAACTCGCGATCGGTGTGGTCGTCGCCGAACGGCTCGGGCTGCCGGTGGAAGAGTCGCCTCGCCTCCGGGCCGTGCAACTGCCGGAAGTGGCGCAGCGGCATTCGCTTCCGCAGGGAAACCTCCTGCTGGACGGCGATGCCTGCGGTCATCGTTGCCCCATCCTCATTCTCGTCGTGGTCCTGCTTGTCTTCTCATTCGTTCCACTACCCCGGCTATGAATTCCGTAACGGCATTCAGTTCCGTCACATAGGCCCAGTAGTCGGGATGACGCCCCGACAGTGTTTCGCTGATTCGGTCGATCCGTGCCGCTTGCGCGTCGAGCACCGAACCCCATTCGGCGACCAGCCCGCGGCTCACCGCGAGCATCTGCGCGTCCCGCAGCCGGAATCGTACGGCCTTGGCCTGTTCTTGCGGGTCGGACCGGATCGCACGCAGCAAGGTGAGCCGCTTGGTGACGGCGTCGACCCGCTGCTCGGCCTCGGCGAGGAACCCGCGCGCGGATGTGGTCAGATCAAGTGCAAACTCCGGATTGTTCTCCGCCGCCGCCGTACGCGCCCTGCCCAAGGCCGCGTCCGCGGCCTCGATGGCTCGCTGGCTTTCCCGCTCATTGTTAGCCAGATCGGCCGAACTCGCAGCATTGAACTCGCGCAGCAGCGCCGAGAAGGCCTGCGGAACGCCTTCGGCCCTGGTCCGGACGGCGGCAAGGCGGGTTGTCACCGAGGAGATAGCGGTGTTCGCGGCCGCGGCCCGAGATGGTGCTTGCGCCAATGCATCCGCCAGCTCCCTGGTGGCCGTCTCCAGCCGGTTCGCGGCCTCCCGCACCGCGCCCGCGGGTGCGCCGGAACCCGACGCCTCCAGTGTGACCAGCGCCTCGTCGACCGCGGTGGCGCCCTTGCGCACCGACGGATAGTTCGCGAACTCCGACTCGGCGGCCCGGCCGCGCACCTCGGCGGCGGCGGCCTTCACCTGCTGCGCCAACCGCGGCACCGCGCCGAGCACGGCCACCGCCTCTTCGAGCTTGCCCTGGTCGCCGCGATAGAACTCGTCGACGGCGTGCGCCGCGTCGGTCAGTTGCCGTACCGCGGCGTCGACGCGTTGCCCGCCCTGCGGGACCGGCGGCCCGCCCTGCTGCGCGGCCTCCAATTCCGCGCTCAACGTCAGATAGACCTCTGCGGCGCCATAACACTTGTGGCGCACCGGTTCCCAGCGCGCGCCCGTCCGCCGCTCGGGGAAGATCTGATCGGCGGCGTGCACCGCCGCGTCGGCCGCGCTCTGCCGCCGGTCCATGTCGAGGAACGCCGTCGCCAGCGCCGCGCGGGCATGTTCGATCCACTCGTCGTTTCCCGACGAACGGAACCAACCGCGCCTTCGCCCTGCCACGCCCCGATGGTAGGAGATCTTCCTGTTCGCCGGGGGTTACGCCGGTTCCTACGCAAGTTCGCGGAAACCTACTACTGTCGTATGACGTACCCGGCGATTCGGACATGCTGGGAACCAATGACGGACTATTGAAAGGGAATCCCGCATGGGTGTCAGTTTGTCCAAGGGCGGCAATGTCTCGCTGACCAAGGCGGCGCCTAACCTCACTGCTGTTGCAGTCGGCCTCGGGTGGGATGTGCGGACCACCACCGGCACCGACTTCGACCTCGACGCCAGCGCCATCGCGACCGGCGCGGACAAGAAGGTCCTGTCCGACCAGCACTTCGTCTTCTTCAACAACCTGCGCTCGCCCGAGGGCGCGATCGAGCACGCGGGCGACAACCGCACCGGCGAGGGCGAGGGCGACGACGAGGTCATCAACGTCGACCTGGCAAACACCCCGCCCACGATCGAGAGCATCTTCTTCCCGGTCTCGATCTACGACGCCGACTCCCGCTCGCAGTCCTTCGGCCAGGTCCGCAACGCCTACATCCGCGTCGTGGATCGCAGCAACGGCGAGGAGCTCGCCCGCTACGACCTCACCGAGGACGCGTCGACCGAAACCGCCATGGTCTTCGGCGAGCTGTACCGCAACGGCGCGGAGTGGAAGTTCCGCGCGATCGGCCAGGGTTACGCCTCCGGTCTGGCGGGCATCGCCCGTGACTACGGCGTGAACGTCTAAGCAACACTTCGCTGTTCGCAGGGGGCCCGGCGACGGGCCCCCTCGTCATGCGGCCCAGGCATGCCGGCGCCCTGGGAGCAGCGTTGGACAACCGGCGATCCAGCAGCCACGCTGGTAGCAACGTCGCCGCCTCGTCTTCACTCACGAAAGGTCCCAGCGTGGTCCTGCGCATATTCGGCATGTCCCTCGTCGTCACGGTGCTCTCGCTCATCGCTGCGGTCGTGTACGGCGGACCGACCGCACTCGCGCTCGCCGCGATCCTCGGCATCCTCGAGGTGTCCCTCTCGTTCGACAACGCCGTGATCAACGCCACCGTGCTCGAACGCATGAGCGCTTTCTGGCAGCGGATCTTCCTCACCATCGGCGTGTTGATCGCCGTCTTCGGCATGCGGCTGGTCTTCCCGCTGGCCATCGTGTGGATCACGGCCGGGCTGGATCCCGTCCGGGCCTTCGACCTGGCCCTCAACCCGCCCCCGGGCGACGCGCTGACCTTCCCGGACGGCAGCCCCAGCTACGAGAAACTGCTCACCGACGCGCACCCGCAGATCGCGGCGTTCGGCGGCATGTTCCTGGCGCTGCTGTTCCTCAACTTCATCTTCGAGGAACGCGACATCACCTGGCTGAGCTGGCTGGAACGGCCGCTGGCCAAGGCGGGCAAGCTGGACATGCTCTCCGTGGTGGTCGCGGGCGGCGGCCTGATCCTCACCGCCGAGTTCATCGCCGACGAGGCGCACCGCTCGACCGTCCTGGTGGCGGGCCTGCTCGGCATGATCACCTACATCGCGGTGGACGGCCTCGGCTCCATGTTCCACACCGAGGAGCACACCGAAGGCGGCCCCTCCGAGCTGGTGAAGGCCACCGGTAAGGCGGGCTTCTTCCTGTTCCTCTACCTGGAGGTGCTCGACGCGTCGTTCTCCTTCGACGGCGTGATCGGCGCGTTCGCCATCACCTCCGACCCGATCATCATCGCGCTCGGCCTCGGCCTGATCGGCGCCATGTTCGTCCGGTCGATCACGGTGTACCTGGTCCGCAAGGGCACCCTGTCGGAGTACGTCTACCTGGAGCACGGCGCGCACTGGGCGATCGGCGCGCTGGCGGCGATCCTGCTGGTCTCGATCGGCGTGCACATCAACGAGATCGTCACCGGCCTGGTCGGCGTCGCGTTCATCGGCGCGGCCTTCCTCACCAGCATCGTCCGCAACGGCCGAGCGGACGAGGAGGAACTGGACAGCGAACGGGAACCCACGCCGGTAGGCTGATTCCCGGCAAGCAGCCGAAGACCCGTTGCGGCAGCGGCCCCATCCCAGCGGATGGCCGCTGCCGCTCTCGTTTCCACAGAGGGGGGATCGCGCCATGGCGATCAACGCCAACCCTGGCGGCGTCAACCTGTCCAAGGTGACCCTGTCGAAGGCGACACCCAGCATCAATCTGACCAAGCCGGGTGAGCAACAGGGCACCATGCGGGTCAACCTGAACTGGTCGAGCGGATCCAAGGGTTTCTTCCGCCGGTCCAAGCCCGTCGACCTGGACCTCGGCTGCCTCTACGAACTGTCCACCGGAGCCAAGGGCGTCGTCCAGGCGATCGGGAACAATTTCGGCACTTTGGAGGCCGAGCCCTACATCCGGCTCGACGGCGACGACCGCAGCGGTTCGGCGACCACGGGCGAGAACATGCACATCGACCTCGCCCGGCCCGAGTTGTTCCGGCGCATCCTGATCTTCGCCTTCATCTACGAGGGCGTGCCCAACTGGGCCGCCGCCGACGGCGTGGTCACGCTCTACCCCACGTCCGGTCCGCAGATCGAGGTCCGCCTCGACTCTCCGGTGGACGGCGCGCGCTCGTGCGCCATCGCCCTGCTGCTGAACCAAGGGGCCGGGATCACCGTGCACCGCGAAGTGCATTACGTCAACGGCGCCCAGCGCGAACTCGACCAGGCCTACCAGTGGGGCATGCAGTGGCAGGCAGGGCGAAAGTAGGTCACCGCGCCGCGGGCACGGGCTGCCGCGCCACGACCGCCGAGCCGGTCGGCGTGCGCGCGGCGAACATCAAACCGACCAGGCCGATGCCGAGCCCGGCGACCGTCAGCAGTCGCAACGGCTGATCGATCAGCAGCCAGGCCAGGATCGCGGTCACGGCGGGCGTCGCGAAGAACAGCTTGCCCACCCTGGTCGCGTCCCAGCGGCGCAGCATGGCGTTGAACAGCAGGAACGCGGCCATGGAGTTCACCAGCACCATCCAGGTGAGCGACCCGGCGAAGCGGCCCGCGTCCGATACGTGCGTCTGGCCCGACAGCCAGGCCAGCGCCCCCGCGATCGGCGCACTCACCACCACGTGCAACGCCGTGGCGGCCCTGGGATCGACAGCGGGCACGAACCGTTTCTGATACACGGTGCCCAGGCTCAGCCCGAGCAACCCCACCACGCACAACGCCAATCCGGTCAGTGAGAAGTGGGACTGGTCGAACACGGCCAACGCGACTCCGATTCCCCCGACACCGAAGCCGAACCACTGCCGCAGGGTGACGACTTCGCCGATCAGTCCCGCGCACAGGGCGATGACCACCGGATTCAAACCCTGCACGAGCGCGATCACCGCCGCCGAGACGTGCTCGGCCATCGCCGTGTAGAACGCGCCGAACTGGACCATCTGCATCAGCAACCCGGCGACGAGCACATGGCGCAGTCGACTTCCGCGCGGCCACTCGACCCGCGCGAGCAGCGCGTACGCGACGAGCAGAATCCCGGCGACGGTGAAGCGCACGAACAGCACCAGCAGCGGTGGCGCGGCGCCGACCCCGATCACACCGGCGATGAAAGCACTGCTCCACAACAGGACGAACAGCGGCTGCGCGGCCACCATCGCGAACCGACTCTGCACGGGACCTCCCGAAAATAACCACCTTGGGCGGTTATCACCGTGACATCCTGCGGACTAACCTGTCAAGGCGGTTACCATGAGGACGTGTTCACCTTCGTGAGCGGAAATCTCGCCTTGGACTTCGCCGGGACCGTCAAGGCGCGCTCGACCACGTTCGAGGACGCCCTCACCACACCCGCCGCGCTCGCCGACTGGATCGCCGCCGCGAACCTGCTCGACGATCCCCCGCCCGCCGACGCGGGCACCCTCGCGCGTGCGGTGCGCCTGCGCGAGGCGGCTTATCGGTCGGCACTGGCCGCCGCGCGCGGACACGCCTTCGACGACGCCGACCGCCGCACGCTCAACGAGTTCGCCGTGGCAGCACCGCCCTCGATCAGCCTGGGCACCGGCGGCGCGGTCGTCCGCTCCGGTGACGCGGATGCCGCCTTGGCCGCCGTCGCCCGTTCCGCGATCGAGCTACTGGGTGGCGGGGCACTCGTCAAGGAGTGTGGCCGGACCGTATGCACCCGGCTCTATGTGGACACTTCCCGGGGCGGCTCGCGCCGTTGGTGTGACATGACGCTGTGCGGCAACCGCGCCAAAAGCGCCGCCTTCCGCGCCCGGCACGGCGGGCCTTAGACCACCGGAACCAGATTGCGGGGGTCGGAGTGTGCCACCGGGGGCGGCGTCGAACGGTGCCCTCGGGGCATCGCCCACACGAACACGAAGAACAACACGACCAGCAGGCTCGCGCGCCCCCACACACCGAATTGGACGACGTTCTCCATCTGCTCGACCGAGGTGCCCGCACCCATCGAGTAGAAGTAGCGGAACACCCCGATCCCGATGGCCGCGTCGGCGACGAGATAGCTGCCGATAAGCCACCAGGGCACCTCGAGCAGCACGAGGAACGGCACCAGCCACAGGGTGTACTGCGGCGAATGCACCTTGTGGAACAACAGGAATCCACACAGCATCGCCCCGCTCACGCCCACCCACGGGAATACGCCGACCGTCAGGTAACGCTTCCAGCCGAGCCACATCGCGAGCGCGAACGCCGCGAGCACCAGCAGCGGCGAGGCGATGGTGACCACCTGCTGGAACGCCGCCTCGCTGCGCGCGTCCGGGCCGAACATCGGCCGCAGTCCCCAGTACCAGATCGAGTTCGTGGTGATGTCGGCCTGACGCAATTGCTGGAAGGTGATCGACGCGCGCCAGCCCTCGTACCCCACCAGCGCGAACGGCAGGTTCACCGCGACGACGGTGCCGATCGCCGCGGCGGCGGTGAGCAGCGCGCCGCCCAGGTCGAGTTCGCGCTCGCGCTCCTCCGGGGCACGGTCGACGCCGCCGGTCAGCACGTACGCCAGCAACGGCAACACGAAGATCCCCGGGTACAGCTTGAGGCAGAACCCGAGGCCGAGCAGCACCGCGGCCAGGATTCCCCTGGTACGCACGGAGTACCGGGTCAACGTCGCCATCACGTAGACGGCCGCCACCGCCGTGCAGACCACCGGGAGCTCCCAGTTGTGGAAGGCATAGAGCACCAGCGGCGGTCCGGCCGCCCAGAGCAGGGCGGCGCCTCCGGCCAGGCGAGCCAGCATCCACGCGGTCAGCAGCGCGAACGGCGCGAGCAGCAGCGCGGAGTACCGCAGGAAATCGGCGTCGTTGTGCGCGCCGACGGCGCCGAGCCACATCAGCACACCGCTGAGCACCGGGTACTCCACCGCGCCGCCGACCAGGGCCCCGCCGTCGGTGATGCCGCCGCTCACATAGGGAAAGACGTGCTCGTTGATGTCTCGGCCCAGCCAGAGGAATTGGATGTCCGAATAGCAGACGTCCGAATCCTTGATGACGTCGAAAACCGTGCTGCGCCCGTCCTCATTGAACGGCGCCCCCGCGCAGCGCGCCTTGTTCGCGTACGCCAGCCCCAGGACGAGACCGCAGAGCAACACCACCACCACGGCAAATGCCGCGCGGCGTCGCACACCACCCGCGGGCAGGTCGCTGGCGGCGAGTGCGGTCGGCATGGATCCACCCTAAGCGGACGGTCCGGGCCGCGCCGCCGTTCCCCTCCCCCGAAGGTGATCGCGCGGACCGCTCCCGTGCTCGCCCGGGCGGCTCGGCGGGGCGATTTCACTGCCCACACCCCGCTCATGTAGCCTGTTCGGGTTGCTGACGCAACGACCCTCCTGCCACGGACCGTCCGTGGCCGTTTCCTAGTCCACAGGAGGTGATTGGTCCGTGCGTCATTACGAAGTGATGGTCATCCTCGATCCGAGCCTGGACGAGCGCACTGTTGGTCCGTCGCTGGACAACCTGCTCAGTGTCGTTCGCACCGAAGGCGGCAAGATCGACAAGGTCGACATCTGGGGCCGTCGCCGGCTCGCCTACGAGATCGCCAAGCACGCCGAGGGCATCTACGCCGTGGTCGATCTGACCGCCGAGCCCGCCACCGTGAGCGAACTCGACCGCCAGCTCGGTCTGAACGAGACGGTGCTGCGCACCAAGGTTCTGCGCCACGACAAGTAGTCCGGCAACTCTCGTTTGCGTCGGAGCCTGTGCCTAGGCTCTAGCGCAACAGCGAGACGCGGACTGCACACCGAGCAGGAGGAACCACATGGCAGGCGACACGGTCATCACCGTCATCGGCAATCTGACGGCCGACCCGGAGCTTCGATTCACACCGGCGGGAGCGGCGGTGGCGAATTTCACCGTCGCGTCGACACCCCGTGTGTTCGACCGTAATTCGAACGAATGGAAAGACGGCGAAGCGCTGTTCCTGCGCTGCAATATCTGGCGCGAGGCCGCGGAGAACGTCGCCGAAAGCCTGACCAGAGGTTCCCGTGTCATCGTGAGCGGACGGCTCAAGCAGCGCTCCTACGAAACCCGCGAGGGTGAGAAGCGCACGGTCGTCGAGCTCGAGGTCGACGAGGTCGGTCCCTCGCTGCGCTACGCCACCGCCAAGGTCAACAAGACCAGCCGCGGCAGCGGTGGCGGCGGCTTCGGGTCCGGCTCCGGCGGCGGTGGCAACTACGCCTCCTCCGGTAGTAGCGGTGGGCGTTCCGGCGGTGCCGAGGACGACCCTTGGGGCAGTGCGCCCGCGGCCGGCTCCTTCGGGGGCGGCGGCCGCATGGATGACGAACCGCCGTTCTGAGAACGGCCACAACGGCCCGCAGGAATTCGGGCCATCACTGATTACGGAGTACAAGACCATGCCTAAAGCGCCCGCGCGCGAAAAGGTGCTCAAGAAGAAGGCCTGCGCGTTCTGCAAGGAGAGCAAGACCGGCACCGTCAACATCGATTACAAGGACACGGCGTTGCTGCGCAAGTACGTCAGCGACCGCGGGAAGATCCGCGCCCGCCGCGTCACCGGCAACTGCGTGCAGCACCAGCGCGATATCGCGGTTGCGGTCAAGAACTCGCGTGAGGTGGCGCTGCTGCCTTACGTGTCGACGGCTCGCTGAGAAAGGGAGGCACACAAATGAAGTTGATTCTGACTGCTGATGTGGACAACCTCGGTGCCCCCGGCGATACCGTGGAGGTCAAGGACGGCTACGGCCGCAACTACCTGCTGCCGCGCGGCCTGGCGATCGCGGCCAGCCGCGGTGCGCAGAAGCAGGTCGAGGGCATCCGCCGGGCGCAGGAAGCCCGCCGGGTCCGCGACCTGGACCACGCCAACGAGCTGAAGCAGGCCATCGAGGCCTTGGACTCGGTCTCGCTGGCGGTCAAGACCGCGGGCACCGGCAAGCTGTTCGGCTCGGTGACCCAGTCGGACGTCGCGGCGGCCGTCAAGGCGGCGGGTGGCCCCGTTGTCGACAAGCGCAGCATCGAGCTGCCGAAGTCGCACATCAAGTCGACCGGCAAGCACGGCATCGTGGTGCACCTGCACCCGGATGTGGTGGCGAAGTTCGACCTCACGGTCACCGCCGCCTGATTCAGGCATTGCGTCGAGGACCGCTCCCCTCTGTTGAACGGGAGTGGTCCTCGGCTGTGCCCTGTCATCCGAGCCTGTTTAATAGCTAATTATTTGCCGAATGGCGCCGAGCGTCATTCGGGACAATCGGGGCGTCACTCCACCCGCACAAACGCTCCGCTCACCCAGCCTGTGGATTACCGGTAAAACCGACCGCTCGCAATGTGATTCAGGTCATATGCAGCTCACGTGCTGTTAACCCAACACGCCCGGCTGTTCAACTCGGCCGACACGCCGGTACTTCTTTAATCCACACCTGGGAAAACGCGGAAGTCTCTATCTATCTGCGTATTTGGCCTCGGCGACCTGGGTTTTCCCCAAGTTGTCCACAGGGGCTGCACACGGTTGGGTGAACTTTCCCCAAGTTATCCACAGCTGTGTGCACAGTGCGGTTTGGTGCACGCCCCGTAGGTCGCCTAGGTTCGTCGCATCGCTGCGCGCGGAACGCTCCCGATCGCGGGCACGGACGGGTGCCGCAGCGGTAGCTGGAGCCCTGGTCAACGGCTTTCACGTACGTGTCGGTGCCCGGGAGTAAAACGAGTCGACAGGGTGCAACCCGGTCGTGGGGTAGAGAGGACGGTCGAGTCTGGTGACAGCCACCGATGACCGCGGGCGCAGGGATTTTCCGCCCGAACCCCCCGGCGAAGACTTCGGCCGACAGCCTCCGCACGACATGGCGGCCGAGCAGTCGGTGCTCGGCGGCATGTTGCTGAGCAAGGATGCCATCGCCGACGTCGTCGAGGTGATTCGTCCCGGCGATTTCTACCGTCCCGCTCATCAGGCCGTCTACGACACGATCCTCGATCTCTACGGGCGCGGGGAACCCGCCGACCCGGTGACCGTCGCCGCGGGCCTCGACCGCCGTGGCGAACTCAAACGCATCGGCGGCGCGCCTTATCTGGTCACGCTCACCCAGACCGTGCCGACCGCGGCGAACGCCAGCTACTACGCCGAAATCGTCGCGGAGAAGGCCATTCTGCGCCGCCTCGTGGAGGCGGGCACCCGCATCGTCCAGTACGGCTACGCGGGCGCCGACGGCCAGGACATCGCCGAGGTCGTCGACCGCGCCCAGGCCGAGGTCTACGAGGTCACCGAACGCCGCACCAGCGAAGACTTCCTGCCCCTCGAGGAATTGCTCCAGCCGACGATGGACGAGATCGACTCCATCGCCAGCCGCGGCGGCATCTCCCTCGGCGTCCCCACCGGTTTCACCGAACTCGACGAGGTCACCAACGGCCTGCACCCGGGTCAGATGATCATCGTCGCGGCCAGGCCTGGAGTCGGGAAATCGACGCTGGGAATGGATTTCATGCGCAGTTGCTCGATCAAGCATGGCTTGGCGAGCGTTATCTTTTCCTTGGAGATGAGCCGGACCGAAATTGTCATGCGGTTGTTGTCGGCGGAGGCGAAGATCAAGCTCGGGGATATGCGGTCCGGGCGGATGAGCGATGACGACTGGACGAAATTGGCGCGGCGGATGAGCGAGATCAGCGAGGCGCCGCTGTTCGTGGACGATTCACCGAACCTGACCATGATGGAGATTCGCGCCAAAGCGCGGCGGCTCAAGCAGCGCCACGATTTGAAACTCGTTGTGGTGGACTACCTGCAGCTGATGACCTCCGGTAAGAAAGTCGAATCCCGCCAGCAGGAAGTCTCGGACTTCTCCCGAAATCTGAAACTACTGGCCAAGGAACTCGAAGTGCCGGTGGTGGCGATCAGCCAGCTGAACCGCGGCCCCGAACAGCGAACCGATAAGCGCCCGATGGTGTCCGATCTCCGCGAGTCGGGGAGCCTCGAGCAGGACGCCGATATGGTCATCCTGCTGCATCGTCCCGACGCATTCGAGCGGGACGACCCGCGCGGCGGTGAGGCGGATCTCATTCTCGGCAAGCACCGTAATGGTCCCACCGCGACGATCACCGTCGCCCACCAATTGCATTTGTCGCGCTTCGTGGACATGGCCCGCGGCTAGTCCCGGCGAGGAGATGACGCGCGCGTGCGGGTGCTCTCGCGTGCGCGATCGGCGGCACCGCTGAGTGGCCCCTGCCGCGCCGGATAGCGGGCCGTTCGTTTCCGCCCGAGTAACGCTCGGGTCCCCAACCACGACGTCCTCGGTGACGTATGGCCCGTCGGGGGGCTTGTCCGTCCACTTTGTCGGTGTATGGAATGGGAATCAGGACATGGCTCTTCGCGAGTTCTTCGCGCGGCATCGCATCGCTTCGGCCGCTGCCGCGCCGGCTGTACTGGGGGTGGCGGCGGTCGTCGCCGCCTCGTTGGCACTGACCTCGGCGCCGGAAACCAGGGATACGCAGCTCACGTCGTCCGTCACGGAATGCCACGACATGGTCACCATCTCGGTGGCCGGTCGCAACGACACTCCGCGGGAGGGCACCACCAAGATGCTGGTGGACGCCGACGGCAACCCGTTGCCCGCCGCCCTGTCCGGTGATCACAGCAGTGAGTGGGTCGACCCGGTGGTCAACGCGCCGGCCGACGACGTCGATCCCGGCGCGTACGCCGCGGTCTACATCGCGTACCCGGCGGACATGTCCACGTACGAGGATGCCGTCAACGCGGGTGTCGCGAACACCGAACAGGTGATGCGGGAGATCTCCGCGGCGTGCCCGGACACCAAGTTCTCGATCGTCGGCTACAGCGAGGGCGCCGACGTCGTGCGCCGCGTCGCGATGAAGATCGGTCACCAGGAGCCCGGCCAGGACGGCGCCTACGGGATCGTGGATCCCGACGACGTCGTCGGTGTCGTCATCCTCGCGGACTCGGGTCGCTCGGCCGGAGACCGGCCGTTCCCCGGATCGAAGGACCCGTTCGGCAACCCGGACGGCTTCGACCAGCAGTATCAGAACGGCACGAACCCGGTGCCCGGTCAGGGCGCGGTGCAGGGAACCAGCGGTGACTTCGGTGCGCTGAACGGCAAGATCGCGTCGTTCTGCTCGGACGGCGATCTCACCTGCTCGGCCCCGCAGAACATCTCACTGCTGCAGTTGGTGGTCAACGTCGGCAGGCAGCTGAACGTCGACGCGCTCGAACGCGACGGGCTCACGCCTGCGACCGGGCAGGACGTCGCGGTGGTGCTCGGCAGGATCGCGCTGGCGGCGTTCGCCGACATCCAGTCGCAGCCGAACTGGATGCAGAGCGACGAGACCTTCCTGCAAGTGCTGCTGAGGGTGTCGGATCCGGCGTACAAGCCGGGTGAGCAGCCGAAGGCTCCCGCGAAGGCGGACGCGATCGCGGCCGACGACATGTCTCCGCTGGCCTACCTGCCGCAGAAGGTGTTCAACGAGATCATCGGTCTGATCGTGACGAACCAGAACACGATCCCCGTGATCATGAGTGACCCGTACAACCTCACGTTGGGCCCGAACCACACCGGTCATCACTTCGACTACTGGGACGACGCCGACCCCGGCGCAGGCAAGCCGCTGACCTCCGCCGAGTACGCCGCCGCGTGGCTCACCCATCTGGCGAAGCAGGCGCAGGCGGGCAAGCAGGTCGACCCGACGTCCAAGCCGCAAGAGGCGGACCTCGCCGCCGTGTACAAGGCGGCGGAGACCACCTCGGCGACGCCGACGACCGAAGCCGCCAAGACTTCGACCACGTCATCGACCAGCGCCGCCCCGACGACGACCGCCACCACGGGCAGTTCGACGACTACGGTCGCGCCGACGAGCACGACCTCGACGCCGGCGGTCACCACGACGCCCGCTCCGTCTCCGGTAGCGGCTCCGGTCGAGACAGCGAAGCCGACCACCACCGAAACGACCACGACCACGACCACAACGCAATCCGCGGCACCGACCACCAGTACGACCGCGCAAGCGTCGAATTGATCAACCCGTCGGCTCGTGATCGCCACTCGGCGCGGTCGCGAGCCGACGGCGCTTCGCTCAGACCAGGCCGCCGTTGGCGCGAATCACCTGACCGTTGACCCAGCGGCCGTCCGGGCCGGCCAGAAACGCCACCACAGCGGCGATATCGTCGGGTGCGCCGAGTCGTTGCAGTGGCACGGCGTCGGCGAGTCGCTGGATGGTGGCGTCGTCTTTTCCGTGCAGGAAGAGGTCGGTGGCGGTGGGGCCGGGCGCCACCGCGTTGACGGTCACGTCCCGGCCGCGCAGTTCACGGGCCAGGATCCTGGTCAGCACCTCCACCGCGCCCTTGCTGGCGGCGTAGGCGCTGTATTCCGCAAACGCGGTACCGACGACCGACGTGGAAAAATTTATGATCGCCCCGCCCGGTCGCAGCCGCCGGGCCGCCTGTTGGTCCACGACGAAGGTGCCGCGAATATTGGTCCGGTAGGTGCTGTCCAGCACCGTCAGATCCAGCTCGACCAGCGGCGCGAGCTGCATCCGGCCCGCGGCGTGCACCACCACGTCGACACCGCCGAATTCGCTTTCCGCTCGATCGAATACGGCCGCCATCGCGGACTCGTCGGCGACGTCACCCTGGGCGATCACCGCGACGCCCCCCGCGGCGCGAATGGCTTCGGCGGTGCTGTCGGCTTCGGCGGCATTCGAAGCGAAGTTCAGCACCACGGCGAACCCGTCACCTGCCAGACGTTCGGCGCACGCGCGGCCGATGCCGCGAGAACCGCCCGTCACCACCGCGACCCGCGCGGACCCGCCGTTTGTGGTTGCCACCGGATGCTGTTCCTTCCGTTCGTCGGCGTGATTCCGGAGCTGTTCGACGACGCCCGGTCACCGGGTAAGCGATACGCCGTGGGCCAGCGGCGTCGGTTCACCAGAAGGGGCCAACCATAACAGCGCGGCCGGCCGAATTGGCCGGTCATCGCACCGGCGAGTGGCGCAACGAGTAACGGTGGCCGGACGCACCTGCGCGCCGTCGACGCTGTCAGGAGATGACGGCGCGGAGGTTACGGGCCAGCACGTCGATGCGGTGGTGCTGGAGTTCGGTGAATTCCTCCGGATGGTGTATCTCCACGCTCAGCCGCCCGGCGAAAGTGCTGATGACGCAGGTGCCGCCACCCGGCTGCTGCGGACGGCGGCCGGTCAGGTCCGGCTTGGCGAGCATGGTGGAGTGGAAGTCGTCGATGCGCAGCCCGTCCTGCTCGGGTAGCGGCGGGATGGTGCCCCAGTTGGTGGCGATGACCACGCCGGGCAGGGCCGGCCTCGGTGCGGCCGCCATGTCGGGAATGCTCAAGGGCGTGCGTTGCACGATGCCCGCGGCCAAGCCCGCATGCAGAGCCTCGCTGATCCCTCGGGCCGATTCCACCAGCGTCACGTCGGATGCGGGGGAGAGGTAGGTGGCGAAACCGAGGACGTTCGTCCCTTCGGTGGCGTCGATCGCGGGGCTCACTCTGGTCCGCAGGTCGACGGAGTACAGGTAGAGCAGTCCGGTGAGCGGCAGTTCGCGGATCTCGGCCTCGGTCCGCAGCAGCGCCGCCGACACCAGGCCGTGCACCGTGACGTTCGCGCGATGCCCGACCGCGACCAGCGCCGCGGTCTCCTCCTCGGTGAGCAGGCACCGGGTGGTGCGCAACGCCGGGTAGTCGTCGTCGCGCGGTCGCGGAACCTCCGTCGGCGTGGAGGCGGTCGCACCGGCGGGGCCGGAACCGGGCAGCGCCATCTTCTCGATGCCTCGCGCCGCGAGCAGGTGCTCGATCGGTTCGGGGAACGGTTGCACCGGCAGCTCGGACGTACCTCCACCGACCGCGTCGCGATATCCGGTCCAGAGTTCGGTGACGATGGCGAACGCGTGGAAGGCGTCGGCGACGCTGTGATGGAGCATCAGCGTGACGCTCGCGGTAGCGCCGTCGCGCACCACGCACAGGGCGCAAACGCCCGCCCGCTGATCGAATTTCGCCCCGGTGAGGGGAGATTCGGGGTTCGCGTCGGCGACGAAGATCTCGGGCGTGGCATCGGTCACGGCGAAGACATGGCCGCCCGCTTCGGTCGCCTCGATGCGGGCGCGCAGGATCGGATGCGCCCTCGCGACGGCCTCGAAGGCGGCCGTCAGCGCAGGCAGGTCCAACCGCCCGGACACCCGTGCGGCGTAACCGATGAAGACCTCGCCCGCGGCGAACATTTCCTCGCTCGGGGCAAGCCGGCGGATCACGTCGACCACAATGTATTCCCTTCGCTCCCGGCGAGACTAGCCCGAACCCCCTGTACGCGCGGATCATTCGCCCGAATCGGACGAAAAGGACAGGCGGGCAGCCTCTTGTCACAAGCGGGAACGGGATCTGTCGGATGATCGGCTCATTTGAATAGGCTCCGAACGGTCGAAAGCGAGCGGAGTATGTCCCCAATCGAGCCGATTCCATCCGTCACCGAGCCGGTCGCCGTCCGTGCGTGCCGAACAGTGGGCGCGCGATGACGCGCCGCGGGTGGACGCTGTTCCTGGCGATGGGCCTGATCTGGGGCGTGCCGTACGCGATGATCCGCGTGGCGGTGCGGGATCTCGACCCGATGGTGGTCGCGTTCGGCCGCACGCTCATCGGCGGCCTGCTGTTGCTGCCGGTCGCGCTGTACGCCCGCGCGCTGACGCCGGTGCTGCGACGGTGGCGGCCGCTGCTGCTCTACACCTTGGTGGAGATCACCGGGCCGTGGTTCCTGATCGGGTACGCCGAGACCACGCTGAACAGTTCGACCGTCGGCTTGCTGATCGCGGCGGTGCCGCTGATCGCCGTGGTGATCGTGACGGTGCTCGGCCACGACCGGTTCGACGCGCGCCGGGTGATCGGTCTGCTCGCCGGGTTCGCCGGCGTCGCCGCGCTCGTCGGCCTCGACGTCGATCTGGGGAATCCGGCGGCGCTCGCCGCGATCGGCCTGACCACGATCGGATACGCGGTGGGGCCGATCGTCATCGATCGCGCGCTGGCCGATCTGCCTCCGCTGGGCGTGGTGACCGGGTCGCTGCTGCTGGCGGCGGCGATCTACGCGCCGTTCGCGGGTTGGCTGTGGCCGGCGCGCATCACCGCCGACGCGGCCTGGTCGGTGCTGGGTCTCGCGGTGATCTGCACGGCCGCGGCGTTCCTGTTCTTCTTCGCGCTGATCGCCGAGACCGGCCCCGCCCGTGCGACAGTGATCACCTACATCAATCCCGCGGTGGCGATCCTGCTCGGCGTCACGGCGCTCGACGAGCCGCTGACCGCGGGCATGGCGATCGGATTCCCGCTGGTCATCCTCGGTTCGGTGCTCGGAACCGCACGCGGTCGCGACGAGGCGGCCCGGGCGGACCTGCCCGCGCCCGCCGCGCCGGAGGCGGCCGCCCGATTACCCGAGAGGTAATCGCCATCGAGCGCGCGCCTGCCGAGAATGGCAAGGCGCCGCACGTTCACGCGGCACCCCAGCGAAAGGATCCGTTGTGTCGATCTCCGCGCCGTCCACTCGATCGGTGGTCGAAGAGTTGTTGCGCCGAATCGGTTCCGGTGATCCCGAAGCCGTCGCCGAGCTGTACGCCGAACACACGGACTGGCAGCTCGACTGGCCGGAGGCGGAACACGGAAGGGTGGCGACGCCCTGGATCCGGCACCGGTCCACCCGCGCCGACGCCGCGGCGCATTTCCGCTCGATCGCCGAGCACCATGTGCCGGAGGAGGCTGCCACGCGGGTCGACCGGGTGCTCGTCGACGGTGACGACGCCGTGGTGCTCGGCGAGATCCGGCAGACCGCGCGCGCCACCGGCCGCGCCTATCGCGCGCGTTTCGCGCTGCACCTCACGGTGCGCGGCGGACTGATCACCCGGCACCACGTCTACGAGGACAGTCTCGCCGTCGCCCAGGCATTCCACCCCGGGGCAGCGAGCACGTAATACGCTGCTACGGGTGCTGGATTCGACCGAAGACTTCGCCGGCGAACGTCCCGATCCGATCGCCACCCGCAAGGCGTACGACGGGGTCGCCGACCGCTACGCCGACGATGTCCGGCACCGGCTCGAGCGCCAGCCGCTCGACCGGGCGATGCTGGCGGTGTTCGCGGAAGCGGTGGCGGGCAACGGTTCCGGGCCGATCGCCGATCTCGGCTGCGGGCCGGGGCATGTGACGGCTCATCTCGCGACGCTGGGTGCTCGGGTGTTCGGCATCGATCTCGCGCCTCGGATGGTGGCGCTGGCCCGTGCGGAATACCCGCACCTGCCCTTCGCCCAGGGTTCGATAGAACAGCTACCGTTTGGCAACGACACGCTCGGCGGCATAGTGGCTTGGTATTCGTTGATCCACACGCCACCGGATCGTGTGCCGCACGTGTTGAGCGAGTGCAATCGGGTACTCGCGAGCAAAGGGCACGTGCTGCTGAGTTTCCAGACGGCGGACCGTCCCGATGCGGTGGAAGCCTTCGATCACAGGGTGATTCGCGCCTACCGGTGGGCGCCGAAACGCCTCGCGCGCCTACTCGGCGCCGCCGGGTTCGCCATGATCGCTCGCATGGTGCGCGAACCGGGTCCCGAGGAGCGGTTCGGGCAGGCCTACCTGCTGGCATCGAAGGTTCGGTGATTCACCGAACGCGGTCCATCCCGTCCGGGTAGGTTTGTCGTGTCGCGGCGGTTCATGGGCTGCGCGGGCCCGCCGACAACGTGGTCGATCTGAACTCCGAACCTTTCACCATGTCGTCAGGGGGCGACTCATCATGGAATTCATCGCGCCGGTCGATGCCGTCTTCTTGCTCGCCGAGTCCCGGGAACAGCCGATGCACGTCGGTTCGCTGCAACTGTTCGAGCCGCCGGAGGACGCGGGAGCGGACTTCGCCGCTCGAGTCCACGCCGAACTGCTCCGAAGCACCGACGTCGATCCGACCTTCCGCAAGCATCCCGCAACCCTCTTCGGGTCGCCGCAGATGGCGTGGACGCGTGCCGACCACGTGGAACTCGACTATCACGTGCGGCGACTGGCGGTGCCCGCGCCGGGCCGCATGGACCAGCTCGTGGAGCTGGCCTCCGGCCTGCACAGCAGCCTGCTGGACCGGCATCGCCCGCTGTGGGAGTTCCATCTGATCGAGGGACTCGCCGACGGCAGGTTCGCGATGTATTCGAAGATGCATCACGCGTTGATCGACGGCGTCTCGGCCCAACGCCTGCTGCGGCGCACGCTGACCAGCGATCCGGCTTCCAGCACCACCCGGGTGCCGTGGCATCTGCCCCGGGGTAGGCGCAGGAGGGAGTCCGGTGCGGCCGGTCCGGCGCGGAACCTGCTCTCCGCGGCCGCTTCCGGCGCGTCGGTGCTGCGCGCCGCGCGCACCGCCCTGACGCGGCAGCAGCTGACCCTGCCGTTCGCGGCCCCGCGCACCATGTTCAACGTACCGATCGGCGGCGCGCGCCGTGCGGCGGTCCGGTCCTGGCCACTGGAGCGGCTGCAGCAGGTGAAGAAGGCGTCCGGTTCGACACTCAACGATGTGGTGCTCACCATGTCGGCGGGCGCGCTGCGGCGGTACCTGATCGAACGGGACGCGCTGCCGGACAAGCCGTTGATCGCGATGGTGCCGATGTCGCTGCGCGCCGAGGACGACGACGAGACCAACGGGGTGAAGGTCGGGGCGGTGCTGTGCAATCTCGGCACCGACATCGCCGATCCGCTGGACCGCCTGCGGGTGGTCGCCGGGTCGATGCGCGACGGCAAGGACGTCTACAGCACGCTCTCGTGCAACCAGACGATGGCGCTGTCGGCGCTGATGCTCAGCCCGCTCGCCCTCAATCTCGTGCCCGCGCTGATCTCGTTGACCAATCCGACCTTCAACATCGTGATCTCGAACGTGCCGGGGCCACGCGAGCCCATGTACTGGAACGGTGCGCGGCTGGACGCGACCTACCCATTGTCGATCCCGTTCGACGGCCAGGCGGTGAACATCACGCTCACCTCCAACGCGGGCAACCTCGATTTCGGCGTGGTCGGCTGCCGCCGCAGTGTGCCGCAATTGCCTCGCCTGCTCGATCACTTGGAGGAGTCGCTCGCCGAACTGGAGCGGGCCACCGCTTGACGGCAGCGCATTCCCCGGAAAACTAGAACGTGTTACTGTCGATGCATGGTGCAACGGCCGGTCGAGGAAGCCGCAGCCGCTTCATGGCGATATGCGCGGCTCGCGGTGGACTCGACGCGCGGCGGCCCGGCCGCACGGCGCGCCACTTATGCAACTCGTTCTAGTACACCTGCGCCGCGCCGTTCGCGGCTGAGCAGTTAGGGAGACCAGCACGCCATGCGTACCGAAATCTGCGAACGGCTCGGGATCGAATTCCCCATCTTCGCCTTCACCCACTGCCGCGACGTGGCGGCCGCGGTCAGCAACGCGGGCGGACTCGGCGTGCTCGGCGCCGTCGGCTTCACCGCCGAGCAGCTCGAGGTCGAGCTGGCCTGGCTGGACGAGCACGTGCAGGGCGTATACGGCGTCGATCTGGTGATCCCGTCGAAGTACGAAGGCAAGGGCATCGACGACCTGAGCCCCGATGAGCTGGAAGCCAAGCTGGCCGAACTCGTCCCGCAGGGGCACCGCGACTTCGCCGAGAAGATCCTCGCCGACCACGGCGTGCCGAAGCTGCCGGAGAACGAGCACCACAACCAGTTGCTCGGCTGGACGGCCACCACCGCGGGACCGCAGGTGGAGGTGATTCTGCGGCATCCGAAGGCGAAGCTGGTGGCCAACGCTCTCGGCACCCCGCCGGAGGACGTGATCAAGCAGGTGCAGGACTCCGGCAGGCTGATCGGCGCGCTGTGCGGTTCGGTCAAGCACGCGCTCAACCACAAGCGCGCGGGCCTGGACTTCGTGGTCTGCCAGGGCACCGAGGGCGGCGGCCACTGCGGCGAGGTGTCCTCGATGGTGCTGTGGCCGCAGGTCATCGACGCCGTCGGCGACCTGCCGGTGCTGGCCGCGGGCGGCATCGGCAACGGCCGCCAGGTGGCCGCCGCGATGGCGATGGGCGCCGCGGGCGCGTGGACCGGTTCGGTGTGGCTGACCGTCGAGGAAGCCAATGTGCCGCCGGCGCAGATGCAGAGCTACATCGACGCGACCAGCCACGACACGGTGCGTTCGCGCGCATGGACCGGCAAGCCCGCCCGCATGCTGCGCAACGACTGGACCGACGCGTGGGAGCAGGACGAGACGCCCGACCCGCTGCCGATGCCGCTGCAGATGATGGTCGCGCTGGACGGCGTGAAGCGTGGTCACCGCTATCCGGAGGCCGCCAAGGACGTCAACTTCAATCCGGTCGGCCAGATCGTCGGCATGATGAACCGCGTGGAGCGTTCCGCCGATGTGGTCAACCGGCTGATCCAGGAGTACGTCGAGGCGTGCGAGCGCCTCAACAAGCTCAACGGCGGGGTCTGAGTTCGGGCGCCGGTTCCTGGCCGCGATGCCGCGCGGAATTTCCCGTGCGGCAACCCGCGGCAACATTCGAGTGCGGGTACCGATTGGTCGATGCTGCCGCGGCGGCGTCGGTCCTGCCATGTGACATCCGCTCGGCCGCGTCCGAGCGGTTCAGGACGGCACCGAGCTGCCTCTTCGGCGGGCGCCGGAGCACTGATGCCCTGTCGCTCAGAGTGATTCGTCGCGACTGGCAGAGCCCTGCGGACCCGAGCCGCTCAGCGGCCGGAACCCGCACCCTTACTTCACTTTGTCTGAGACAAGCCTGTTCACCGAACTCAGCGGACAGGCGGATCTGGATGGACCGAGCGGATAAATCCGCACCGTTCTCCCCAATCCGTCCCAGACGGATTGTGCAGCGTACGAAAATCAGGCGGTGGCAGCGCGGGACTCGTCGGCCTCGTCCACGACCCCGGCCACCAATTCCTCGAAGCGCGCGATGACCTTCTCGTGGTACATACCGAACAGATCCTCGAACAGCGCCAGCTGCGCCTCACTCGGCCCGGAGCCGGAATCCCACACCGCGGCCAGCGCCCGCCAGACCAGGACGTGCAGGTCCGCGGCACCCGCGAAGTACGATTCGACCGCCTCCGGCACCTCGAGCACCATCTCGCCGATCGAGTTCAGAATCGCGCGCTGCATGGGAAGTCCGAGCACCGTCAACAGCCTGCGCACCAGCGCGACCTCGAGTGCGAGGAGCTGCCGGAAGTCCGGATCGGATTGGCGCGCTATCGATTCCAGTTCGTCGATCGCGTACTTCAGTTCGGCCGAATCGATCCGCTGTTCGCCACCCGTATAGGTGAGCAGCGCCTCGAGCACGAGATTGCGCTCGACGTCGACGATGTCGCGGAACATCTCTATCGCGATGTCCGGCATGGGAATCGAGAACCGGAACAGCTGGCGGTACACGTCCACTCCGCCGGCCTCCCGGACGTCGCGGATCGTGAATCCCTTGCCGCGCCTTGCCTCGACGAAGCCGTACGACTCCAACCGACCCAAGGTCAGCTGCGCGGTAGCGCGATTCATCTCGAATTCCTCGGCGACCTGACGCACCGACGGCATGAGATCCCCCGGCTGATATTCCCCCGCGGCAACCCGGCGCGCCAGCTCGTCGGCAACGTCGGCGACCACCGTCTGGGATCCCATCGAAGTCACCTTTCGACTACTTTCGAACACGTCCCAGACAGTCTAAGCCCTACTGTCCGGTACTGCACCTGTGTCACACTTGTGCGCGCGACTGTGAGGTGAGGCATGACTATCCGGCCCATCGGAGAGCGTCCCGAGGAGGGGTCCACGAGCAAGCGATCCCGCCTTTTCGCGTCGCGGTCCCATGGTAAACCGCCTGTTCACGGCGCTGTGCGCGGCGCCGAGCTCGCCGCGCTGCCGGTGGCGTTCGCCGGACGACAGGCCGCGGGCCTCGGTAAGCGGGCGCTGGGCAGATCGGCCGAAGAAGTCAATCGCGACATCCAGCTGCGCACCGCGCAGCACATCTTCGAGGTGCTCGGCGAGCTGAAGGGCTGCGCCGCGAAGCTGGGGCAACTGCTGGCCATCTACGAGCTGGCGCTGCCACGCGAGGTGGCCGAACCGTATCGGATCGCGCTCAGCAGGCTCCAGGACGCCGCGCCCGCGATGCTGCCGCACACGGTGCACGCCGCCATGGCCGAAAGCATGGGCGCGGACTGGCTTTCGCGCTTCCGCGAATTCGACGGCCGGCGCGCCGCGGCCGCCTCGCTCGGGCAGGTGCACCGCGCGGTCTGGCACGACGGCAGGGCGGTCGCGGTCAAGGTGATGTACCCCGGCGGCAGGCAAGCGGTGGCGCGCGATCTGGACCATCTGCGCCGGATCTCCTATCTCGCAACGGTCTTCCTGCCCGGCGCGGACGTGAAAGCGGTGACCGAAGCGATCTGCGCGTCGGTCGCCGGGGAATTGGACTACGCGGCGGAGGCCGCCCACCAGACAGCTTTCGCCGCGGCCTATGCCGGCGATCCGGACTTCTACGTACCGAATGTCATTGCGCAGCACGGTGATGTGCTGATCAGCGAATGGATCGAAGGCACGCCGGTACCGCGCGTCGTCGCCTCCGGCACGCAGGCCGAGCGCGACCGGGTCGGCATGCTCATGGTCCGCTTCGTGACCTCCGGCTGGGGCCGTCACGGATTGCTGTACGCCGATCCGCATCCGGGCAACTTCCGGGTGCTGCCCGACGGCAGGCTCGGCGTCATGGATTTCGGCGCGTGCTGCGCTTGGCCGCCCGCGGGTTTCGGCGAGCTGACGCTCGACTGCTGTAAGGCGATCTTCCGGGGCGGACCGGGAGATCTGGCGGCGGCCACGCGCAGGCACGGTTTCGTGGAGAACGGGCAAGCCATCGACAGCGAGGCGCTCTACGCGGCGATCACCCCGTGCGGTGAACCCTTCCGACACGAGACGTATCGCCTGACCGCACGCTGGTTGCGACGACAAGTGTTGCGCACCACCAATCTTCGGTTGAGCAACGTGGTACGGCAGATGACCATGCCCGCCTACTTCACGCCGTTCGCCCGCTCCTTCCTCACGCTGGTGGGCGTGCTCGGCCAGCTGGAGACCGAAGGTACCTATCGCGACGAAATCGTGCGCTGGATACCGGAATTGAGCGAGGCTCTCATCCCGGAGGAGAACACGGAGGACATGGCACCCACGGTGGACCTGGGCACCGCGCGACGGCGGCGGGCCGAGATGAGCAAGCGCGGCATGCCGATCGTATGACCCCGGTTCTTTTGAGTCGCAGGCGGATTCGCTGATCTATCAGGATATATGGAAGGATCGGGCCGTCGCGCCACCCTTTGTCTCAGACAGCCGGAGACGTCGCCAACCACGCGCGCCACTGCGGGGCGATGAGTGCCGAGAGTTCGTCGTAACCCGCGGCCCCCGGATGCGCCCCATCGCCCGCGCGGACCTCGGCGGCCCACACCGCGCTGGCGCGCAGCGGCTGGTGCACGCGTACGTACGGCACCTCCGATCGGGCGCAGACCTGCGCGAATCGCTTGTCCAGCGCGGCGGTGCGGGCATTGTGCTCGTCGTCCGCGATCGGCGGCGGGGCGACCATCAGCACCGGCCACCGTCGCTCGGCCGCCTGCGCGAGCAGTTCGCCCAGATTGGCCACCGACTCGTCAGGGGGCACCTGCGGACCGCCGTTCTCGTGCATGGCGTCGTTCACGCCGAACGACAGCACCACCCTCGCGTCCGCGCCCTCCGGCAGGCGGGGCGCGCATTCGGCTCGGAAGCGCCGCAGGATCGCGGCCGAGGTCTCCCTGCGGACCCCTAGGTTGTAGGCGGTCAGCGCGACATCCTGCGCGTGCGCATCGGACGCGAGCCTGCCCGCCCAGCCGAGGCAAGCCGGGTCGCCGACACCGGCGACGAACGAATCCCCGACGAAACACACACGCACATCACGGCTCACCACCTGATCCTGGCAGCGCGGAGACCGGCCCGCGAATGCCGGGTGCGGGCAATATGATCACGGAGGTTCGACCGGGAGGGAGTAATGGTGACAACCGAGCCGGAGCTTGCGACACCGCCGGTTCCGCAGTGGTTCGCGGAGCTGTTCGCCCACCGGCGCTGGGTCCGGCGCAGTCTCCCGTTCCCGCACGTCTACGCCCGCGACGTCTTCGTTCCCGAGTTCTACCAGCGGTTGGCCGACGAGTTCGAGCGGCTTCGCGGGGAGCGCCCCGGCCTGTTCGCGGCCGTCTCCGATGGTTACAGCGCCGACGGAATCCGGTTCTCCGACCTGCGCGGCGGACCGCTCGCGGTGTTCGCCTCGCGCGAGTGGCACGACTTGGTCGCCCGGCTCGGCGGCGTCGAGGCCACCGGCGACGTCGAAGGGTCGATTCACCATCACGGACCGGGCAGCCCGTTCGGCTGGCCGCACAACGACCTCAACCCGGCCTGGTTCCCCGGGCCACCGCCCGGTCCCGGCGAAGTGCGCCTGCCCGACGGCACCGTCCACACCAAGACCGGAGCGCGCGATCCGGGCGTCGCCGCGCGCGAGACCGTGCGCGCCGTAGCGGTGCTGTTCTATCTGGGCAATCCGAGGTGGGAGCCGGGCGACGGCGGCGAGACCGCACTGTACGAACACGTCGGCGACGGAGCCGAGCTACCGTCGGTCGCCCTCGTGCCGCCGCTGGACAATTCGCTCGTGCTGTTCGAGGTGACCCCGCGCAGCTGGCACACGTTCGCGGGCAACAACCTCAGAGACCGCAACAGTGTGGTGATGTGGGTGCATCGCACCAAGGCGGATGCCGAACGGCGCTGGGGAGGAGACAAGATTGTCCACTGGTGAACGCCGCGTCTGCCTGCTCACCGGCGCGAGCGGCACGCTGGGCGACGCCTTCTGCCAGGCCTACCATCGCGGCTACGACATCCTCGCCGTGTGCCGCACCCGCACTCCCGCGGTGCCGTCACAGCTGGAGTGGTACGTCGATCCGCTGGCGCCGGACGCCGCGTTGCCGGAGAACGATTCCCGCGTGTTCGTGGTCCGATCCGACCTGACCCAGCCGGGTGAAGTGGAACGAGTGGTCGACTTGGCGCTGGCCCGGTTCGGCCGGGTCGACCTGCTGGTGAACAACGCGGCGCACGTCCGGCTGCACCCGCGCGGCATCGTCGACGGCGATGCGGCGCTGGACGACTTCGATGCCCACTTCGCATTGAACGTCGCCGTACCACTGCGTCTTTCGGCGCGGCTGGCGCAGCGGTGCTGGTTGCACGCGGGACCCGAGAATCGCGCGCGCAACCGGAACATCGTCAACGTCTCGAGCATCTCCGGCTCGGAGGTCTACCCGGGACAGACTTTGTACTCCGCGTCGAAAGCCGCGCTCAACCAGCTGACCCGCAATCTCGCCGCCGAGTTCGCCGAGTTCGGCGTGCGGGTGAATGCCATCGCGCCCAACACTTTTCCCGTCCTGGTCCCCACCGAGCAAGTCGCGCGGGCCATCGTCGAACTCGACGCTGGCGACCGGTCCGGTGGGGTGTACGGGGTCGGCGTCGAGCCGGAGCCGGTGGACGGCCTGTCCCTGCGGCTCACCGACGCCGAGCCGTAAGGGCGGGCCTATTCGCTCGGCGTCAGCCCGGTGGCCTGCTCGGACAGCGTCCACAGTCGTCGCGCGAGATCGGCGTCGACCGCCTGCTTGTTGCTCGGCGGCTCCAGCTCGAACCGGTGGAAGTACTTCCCGTTGATCGCCGCGCCGTCGGCGGTGGTGGCGAGGTGCACCAGCGGCTGCGCGCCCTTGTCCGGTTGGATGAAGAACGGGCGCGCCAGCGGCGACCGGATCAACCGGCCGAGACCGAACGGGGCGTTGTCGTAGACGTGGGTGGCGACCGCGCCGGGATGGAAGGCCGCGGTGGTGATCCCGGTGCCCTCGGTACGGCGGGCCAGTTCCCGGGTGAACAGGATATTCGCCAGTTTCGACGCGCCGTACGCGCCGAGCTGGTTGAACGAGCCCGTCGCCGCGTTGGCCGTGTCCAGGTCCAGCTTGGCCATCCGGTAGGTCATGCTCGCGGTGTTCACCACCCGCGCCCGCGAGTGGGCCAAGCGCTCCAGCAGCAGGTTGGTGAGCAGGAACGGCGCCAGGTGATTGACCTGGAAGGTGAGTTCGTTGCCGTCGTCGGTGACCATCCGCTTGGGCCACGCGCCGCCCGCGTTGTTGGCCAGCACGTCGATCCCGGGATACCGGTCGAGCAGCTGGTCGGCCAGCTTGCGCACGTCGTCGAGCCGGGCGAAGTCGGCGACGAACGGCTCCGCCCCTGCCTTCGCGGCCACCTCGGCGGTCCGCTCCGGTGATCGGCCGACCACCGCGACGCTTGCGCCGCGCGCGGCGAGCCGCTGTGCCGCGGCGGCGCCGATGCCGGAACTCGCGCCGGTCACCACCACCGTCTTTCCGGTGAGGTCGTTGTCGTGTACCTGGCCCTGCGCTGTCATCGCTGCCTCCCGAGCATCGTTTAGGTGACCCGATAGTCTTCGGCTCGCGCGTATTCGGCAAGCATCGACGCGCCCGCGTAGTGCTCGGCGATCTCGTCGCTGGTGGTCAGCCACACCCCCGGGTGGTCGGCCACGTAGTCGAGCGCTTGATCCAGGTACTTGATCCGGAACGCCTGCCCGATCACGAACGGGTGCAGGGCCAGCGCCATGACACGCCCGCTGCCTGCCGACTCCGCGTAGAGCTGGTCGAGCTGATCGCGCACGATCCGCACGAAGTCCGGTCCGCTGGTGGCCTTGCCCAGGAACAGCGTGTTGTCGTTGAGTTCCACCGAGTAGGGGACGCTGAGCAGGCCGGGCACCGACAGGGGATAGGGCTGGTCGTCGTTGGTCCAGTCGAGTACGTAGCCGAGGCCGAGTTCGGCCAGCAGCGACGGGGTCAGGAACGACTCGGTGAGCGCCGGTCCCATCCAGCCACGCGGCCTGCGGCCGGTCGCTCGTTCGATCGTCGTGACCACGTCGGCGAGGTAGGCGCGCTCCTCGTCCGGCGGAAGGTCGGCCTGGAAGATCGAGTTGTTCTTCCCGTGCGCGAGCCACGCCCAGTTCCGCCGCACCCCCGCCGCCACGATCTGGGGATAGTGTTCGGCCACATCCGAGTTGAGCAACACGCTGGCCCGGATGCCGTGCCGGTCGAGCACCTCGATCACCCGCCAGATGCCGACGCGCGGCCCGTAGTCGCGCCACCCGTAGTTCAGCGGGTCGGGCGCGAGCCCGGCGGTGCCGGGGAAGATGCTCGTGGACGAACGGTCCACCTGGTAGTGCTCGACATTGAGCCCGAGATAGAACGCCACCCGGGCATTGCCGGGCCAGCGCAGCGGCGGGCGGTCGACGATCGGGCTGTAGCCGAAGAGTTCGTTGTCCATGCCCTCATGCTCGAACTTGACACTAGTGTGAGGATCAACCTCGATCTCGAGTGATGTCCGGCACAGCGCCTCATCGATCCCGACAGCGGCTGGGTTCTGCCGAGTTCACGCCGTGCGTCGGCCGGTATCGTGCAGCGAACGCGGCAACTGATTTCGTACGCACATGGGTAACTCGCCGGGCACGCACAGAACAGGAGTGGCACCCCACGCAGGACCTGCACGCAATCCTGCGCCACCTGAACAGTACGGCCTGAAGACCCGGAGAGGCGGAACAGCATGCGAGTGGACGGGCGGGAGATCCCGGTCACGGGCAACCTGCTACAGCCGCTGATCCGGCGGACGAGCGACATCATTCGCGTCGTTCTCGCGGCGCTGTGGGTGGCGGTCGTGATCGCGGCATCGCTGATCACCCGCCCGGAATGGCTGGCGCTGGAACGCTCGGTCTCCAACATCGTCGGTTTCCTCAATCCGGACCAGTCGAACCTGGTGTATCTGGTCTACGGCATGGCGATTCTCGCGCTGCCGTTCGCGATCCTGATCGAACTGATCATCGGCAGGCAGTGGAAGCTGCTCGCCGGTTACGCGGCGGCCGGTGCGGTCGCGGGACTGCTGCTGTCCATCACCGGCACCGGGCTGTCCGCGCCGAAATGGCATCTGCAGGTACCGGACCGGTTGGACACCTTCTTGTCCCAGTTCCTGGACGATCCGCGCTGGATCGCGATGATCGCCGCGATGCTCACCGTCGCCAGCCCGTGGCTGCCCGTCCGGCCGCGGCGCTGGCTGTGGTTCCTGCTGCTGGCGTTCGCGCCGATCCATCTCGTGGTCAGCACCGTGGTGCCCGCGCGGGCGATGTTCGGACTGGCGGTCGGCTGGCTGGTCGGCGCGGTGATCGTGCTCGTGGTGGGCACTCCTGCGCTGGAGGTCCCCCTCGACGCGGCCGTCCGGGTGCTCGCCGGACGCGGTCATACGGTCACCCGATTCACCGTGGTGCATCCGGCGGGCCGGGGGCCGTTGATGCTCGCCGCCGCCGTCGAAGGGCCGGAACGCGAACTGACCATCGAGATGTTCGGCAAGAACCAGCGCAGCTTCGGCGCGCTGCGGCAGTTGTGGCGCTGGTTGACATTCCGCTCCAGCGAGACCGCGGCCATCCACGGTTCCATGCACCGCGTGGTCGAGCATCGCGCCCTCATGACGATCGCCGTGGGCGACCTGGAATTGGGCAGCAGTACGCCCGTCGCGGTCGCCGCGCTCTCCCGCGGCTGGATGTTGTACGCGCACACCCGGCCCCGGGGCGTGCCGATCACCGATCGGTCCGCCGACGCGCTGCCCGGGGTGTGGCGAGCCCTCGACACCTTGCATCAGAAGCGGATCTCGCACGGCGACCTGCGGCCGATCGACATCCGCGTGGAGGACGGCGTCACGTTGTTCGGCGGCTTCGGCAACGCCGAGTACGGAGCGTCGGACGCGCAATTGCAATCCGATATCGCCCAGTTGCTGGTGACCACCACCGCGACTTTCGGCAAGGAGCCCGCGGTGTGCGCGGCGATCGACACCCTCGGCGAAGCGCGGGTGCTCGCCGCGGCCAGCCGGTTGACCAAATCCGCCGTACCGACCGGGATCCGCAAGGCGGTGCCGGACTGGAAGGCCGCGCTCTCCGCCGCCCGCGACGAGGTGCGCAAACAAACCGGGCAGAATCGGATCGAAGCCGAGCAGATCACCCGGTTCTCCCGTAACCAGATCATCCAGCTGGTTCTGCTGATCGCGCTGGTGTACGTCGCCTACCCGTTCATCAGCGCGGTGCCGACCTTCTTCACCCAGCTGCGGACGGCGAACTGGTGGTGGGCGCTGCTGGGGCTCGCGGTCTCGGCGTTGACCTATGTCGGCGCGGCGGCGGCGCTGTGGGCTTGCGCGTCCGGCGCGGTGAGCTTCCGCAATCTGGTGATCATGCAGATCGCCAATACTTTCGCCGCGACGACCACGCCCGCGCGGGTCGGTGGGCTCGCGCTGAGCGTCCGCTTCCTGCAAAAGGGTGGCGTCGGCGCGGTGCGCGCCACCGCCGCGGTGGCGCTGCAACAGGCGGTGCAGGTGATGACGCACGTCAGCCTGCTGCTCGCGTTCAGCATCTTGGCGGGTACCTCGACGGATCTCTCGCACTTCGTCCCGGACGCGACGGTGCTGTATCTGCTCGCCGGCGTCGGGGTCGGCATCGTCGGCACGTTCATGTTCGTGCCGAAACTGCGCCGGTGGCTGAACAACGCGGTGCGCCCGCAACTGCAGGAAGTGCTCGGCGAGCTGGCCGTGCTCGCCCGCGACCCCAGGCGCTCGGCGGTGATCGTCCTCGGCTGCGCGGCGATCACCCTCGGCCTCGCCGGCGCGCTCTGGGCCAGCGTCGAGGCGTTCGGCGGCGGCACCACGTTCATCACCGTCACCATCGTCACCATGATCGGCGGCACGCTGGCCTCGGCCGCGCCGACCCCGGGCGGTGTCGGCGCGGTCGAGGCCGCGCTGATCGGTGGTCTGGCCGCGTTCGGCCTGCCCGCCGACATCGCGGTGCCCTCGGTGCTGCTCTACCGCGTGATCACCTGCTGGCTTCCGGTGTTCTGCGGCTGGGCCACCATGCGCTGGCTGACGAAGCAGGACTTGATCTAGGCCTACCTTCGCCGACGGACGGACTTCCTACGGCTTGGTGGCCAGCAGGACGCCGGTCGCGGGGCGCACCGTAACGAACTCGACGTCCTCGAATCCATTCACGCGCAGCATGTCCCGGTATCGGCGGATATCTACTCCGGCCATGGGATCACCGTGGTCGTGGTCGTGGTCGTGGTCGGTGTCGTGGGTGCGGTGGGCCGCGAACCGCGCCATGACGCGCACGGCGGCGGAGCGCAACGGGTCGGTCGGATAGGTGTCGGCGAGCAAGAGCCGGCCCCCGGGTCGCAGCACTCGGAACATCTGCGCGACGGCGTCGCTTCGGCGCGGGGCGGGGATGTGGTGCATCGCGAACGTCGAGGTCACCAGGTCCGCGGACGCGTCGGGCAAGGGAAGCGCCTGCGCGGTACCGAGTTCGAATCGACAGTTCGCCACGTCGCGGGAGCGCGCGGTGGCGTAGTCGATCATCTGCGGCGACGGGTCGACGCCGATGACCTGGCCGGTGCGGCGCGCCAGCATCAGCGCGAGGTCGCCCGGGCCGCAACCGATATCGACGACGTGCGCGCCGGGCGCCGGGCGGGCCAGTTCGGCGAGGCGGCCGTTCAGGCGATCTCCCCGGTCGAGCAGGAAAGCGGCCTTGAACGCGCGGTAGCGGCGCGGTTGGGTGAGCAGGACGCCGACCTCGGCGTGCGAAGTGATGGCAGACTGGGGTTCGTTTCCGGACATGAGTTCAGGATCGGCCCAGAACGCACCGCCGACCAGGGGCAATGCCCCGGGATCCGTCCGGAACCGGACGCATACGAGACATTTGTGCGGGAGGCATCGTGCCGGAAGAACAGGACAGCGCCGATCGCCGGGTCCGGCGCACCAGAGCCCTGCTGCATCGGGCGCTGATCGAACTCATGGTCGAGCGCGCTTACGACCGGATCACCGTCCGCGACATCCTGGCTCGCGCGGACGTCGGGCGGTCGACGTTCTACGCGCACTACCGGGACAAAGACGATCTGCTGTTGCGCAGCAGCACCGATTACCTGCGCGCGGCCCTGGCGGCGGCCGAGACGGACACCGAAGCGCCCGACCTGCTGGCGCCGGTTCGTACCCTGTTCGAACTGGCCGCGGGTAATCCGGAGATCTACCGGGCTCTGCTCGGCCGCAAGAGCGGCACCGTGCTGCTGCGCACCACCCGGGTGATGGTCGCGCAGATCCTCGCCGAGCGGCTGCGCGACCGGCTGGCGATGCCGGAGGACGAGTTCGCGACCACCGTGACGTTCCTGTCCTGGGGCGTCGTCGGCCTGCTCGGCGCCATCGCGGAGGGGCACCCACCGCTCTCGGCCGAGGACGCTTACAGACGTGTGATCGGCCTGATCGGACACGGGTTGACCGAGCAGGCCCGCGACTGAGCCGGATCACGCGTTCCGGTCACGCGTGCTCGGCCCCGGCAGCAGCGCGAGCAAGGGTCTGGTCGCCCCCGGGCGACCAGGTGTACGGCGGCTGTATTTGATCCCCCCGACGAAAGGTAGCCGGTTGTCTCAGCGACCGGCCCGCTCCAGCGCCTCCACGGCCCGGACGCTGCCCGCGGTGACGAGTTCGAGGTTGGCCAGTGCGGCTTCGTGCGCTTCCGGGGAGGCGGCGGCCACGCAGTCGGCCACCGGGTGCACGGTGAACCCGAGATCGGTGCCGTGACGCGCGGTCTGCTCGACGGTGAGATTGGTCGCGACGCCCGTGACGAAAAGCGTCTCGATACCCTGATCCGCCAGCCACTCCGGCAGTTTGCTGCCCGCGAGGCCGGACAGCTTCTGGTTGTCGAAGACTTCCGTCGGCTGCGCCGCCATCTCCGGAATGATCGCCGCGCCGGGCGAATCCGGCCGGAACTCGGTCTGCGCCGCGCCGACCGAGCGCATGAATCCGGTGTTGCGCACCAGCTCGCCTTCCCCGACCGGGATGGTGAACCGGGTGAAGATCACCGGGATTCGCGCCGCCAGCGCCGCGGTGTGGAAATCCGCCGCCCGCGCCACCACGCCCGAGGTTGCCACGGGCGCGGCCAGCATCGGGCCGAAAAAACCTTCCGGCCGAATGACATTCACTTGCCAGTGCAGCGCCAGCACGGCGGCGCGGATGCGTCGGGTCGCCATACGACGACCTTACGCATCCGCGCCCGGGTAAATCGTCCGATTCACGTGAAACGAACACACCGCGCGCTCAGGACGAATAATCCTTGCGCAGCTGGACTTTCACCACCTTGCCGCTCGCGTTGCGCGGCAGCTCGGCCAGCAGCACCAGGTCCTTGGGGTGCTTGTAGCGCGCCAGGTTCTCGTTGAGGAACGGCTCCAGCTCGGCCAGGGTCAACTCGTCGTCCGGGTTGTGCAGCGCGACCACCGCGACCGGCACCTCGCCCCACTTCTCGTGCGTGCGGCCGACCACCGCCGCCTCGCGGATCTTCGGGTGCGCGAACAGGACGTTCTCCACCTCGGCGCAGTAGATGTTCTCTCCGCCGGAGATGATCATGTCCTTCTTGCGGTCGACCACGTAGATGAAGCCCTCTTCGTCCTGGCGGACCAGGTCGCCGGAGTGGAACCAGCCGCCCGCGAACGCCTCGGCGGTGGCCTCCGGCTTGTTCCAGTAACCCTGCATGAGCGTCGGGCCGCGGTAGACGATCTCGCCGACCTCACCGGGTGCGACGTCGTTCATCTCGTCGTCGACGATGCGCGCCTGAATGGTCGGGATGGGCTTGCCGACCGAGCCGAGCTTGCGGATCGCGTCCTTGCCCTCCAGCACGCAAGTGATCGGCGACATCTCCGTCTGCCCGAACACCGCGACGTTGAACGCGTTCGGGAAGCACTCCGCCATCGCGCGCAGCACGGTGTCCGAGGCGGGCGCCGCGCCCCAGCTGAGCGCCTCCAGCGCGAGCTTGCGATCCTTCACCGTCGGGTGGTCGCAGACCAGCTGCCACTGGGCGGGTACGCAGAAGGCGGAGGTGGCCTGCTCCTGCTCCAGCGCGTCCAGGAACTCACCGGCGTCGAAGGCGCCGAGCGGATGCAGCACCGTCTTCGCGCCGAGCAGGAACGCCGGGGCGAGACTGCCGAGGCCCGCGATGTGGAACAGCGGCGAGGTGCACAGCCCGATCGACTCCGGCTGCAACGCCAGCGCCCGGATGCAGGTCAGCGCCTGGGCGTTCATGTTCGCGTGGGTCAGCACCGCGCCTTTCGGGCTGCCGGTGGTGCCCGAGGTGTACATGATGAGGCTGGGGGTGTCCTCGGCGATGTCCAGCGGGGTGTGCGGCTCACCCGGCTCGGCGAGCAGGTCGTCGAAGCCGATCACGCCGTCGCCGGACGCGCCGCCGATCACCACGCAGGTCTCCAGGGTGGGAGCCTGCGCCTGCACGGCGGTGGCCAGCGGCTGCAACACGGTGTCGGTGACGACCGCCTTGGCTCCGCTGTCGCTGACGATGTAGGCGACCTCCGGCGGCGTCAGGCGGAAGTTGACCGGCACCGCGATCGCGCCGAGCGCGTTGATGCCGAACACGGCTTCGAGGTACTCCGGGTAGTTCAGCGCCAGGATCAGCACCCGGTCACCGAACCCGACGCCCCGGCGGGCCAATCCGTCGGCGAACTTCAGCGACCGCTCGTGCAACTGCCGCCAGGTGGTGTCCACGCCACGGAATCGCAGCGCGACCGCGTCCGGGCGCATCTGCGCGTGCACGGCGAGCTGGTTGTTCCAGTGGTTGCGCCGCGACCTGATCGGTTCGTCGAGCGCTGCTGCCCCGGTGGTCATTGCCACGAACTCCTCTCGGACCGTCATCGGCCCGCCGGGTTGTCCGACGGCGGCGACGGGCTGAATCGCGTGCAGAATAGCAACTAACTTAAACGACCGGCAAGGGATTGCGAGATGAATCTGGGTTAATCAGCCCGGCTCGGGGGCCTAGCCCGGCGGCGCGCCTTCTAGCAGGCTATACGAACTCATCGCAAGTCGCGGCACCGCGCGGACAATGCCGGAAAAGATCATCAAATATGCGAACCTCGGCTCACTTATGAGTTGAACGCGAGGCGATCCTCGTGTCACCATCGACCCCAACGGGCGAACCGGCACGCCCGCGCGAGGTATAGGAGAAGCGCAATGCTGCGGACCAGGTTCACCGAGAAGTTCGGAGTGGAGCACCCGATCGTGCAGGGCGGCATGATGTGGGTGGGGCGGGCCGAACTCGTCGCGGCGGTCGCCAACGCGGGCGGGCTCGGCTTCATCACGGCCCTGACCCAGCCGACCCCCGACGACCTGCGCCGCGAGATCGCGCGCACCAAGGAGCTGACCGACAAGCCGTTCGGCGTGAACGTGACCATCCTGCCGTCGATCAACCCGCCGCCGTACGCGGAATACGTGCAGGCGATCATCGACAGCGGCATCAAGATCGTCGAGACGGCGGGTAGCAACCCGGAGCCGTTCCTGCCCTACTACAAGGACGCGGGCATCAAGGTGCTGCACAAGTGCACCAGCGTGCGGCACGCGCTGAAGGCCGAGCGGATCGGTGTGGACGGGGTGAGCATCGACGGCTTCGAGTGCGCGGGCCATCCCGGCGAGGACGACGTTCCCGGCCTGGTACTCATCCCCGCCGCCGCCCGCGAACTGACCATCCCGATGATCGCCTCCGGCGGGATCGCCGACGCCCGCGGCCTGGTCGCCGCCCTCGCCCTCGGCGCGGACGGCGTCAACATGGGCACCCGGTTCCTGTGCACGCAGGAGTCCTCGATCGATCAGAAGGTCAAGGAGAAGATCGTCGCGAACTCCGAGCGCGACACCCAGCTCATCTTCCGCACCATGCGCAACACGGCGCGGGTGGCGGACAACGAGATCAGCCGCAAGGTCGTCGAGATCGAGAAGTCCGGCGGCACCTTCGACGACGTGCGGGATCTGGTCGCGGGAGCGCGCGGCCGCCGGGTGTTCGAAGAGGGCGATCTGGACGCGGGCATCTGGTCGGTCGGCCTGTGCCAGGGCTTGATCCACGACATCCCGACCTGCGCCGACCTGATCGGCCGGATGGTCACCGAGGCCGAGCAGCTGATCACGGCGCGCCTCGCCGAAACCGTGGTGGTCGGCTGACCGGGGTTACCTGGCCGCGCGGGCGGTGACGGCCGCGTAGTCGTGGCTCGCGACGAGTTCGATGCCGTCGGGCAGCGCGTGCAGGCGGTGGATGGTGGCGAAGGCGGCGTCCCGGTCGGCGTCGAACAGCTTGCCGGGCATCGGCGCCTTCTCCCGCAGCAGATCGACCTGCAACTTGCTCCAGACGGCGTCGCCCGCGAGCAGCACCCGGCTGCCGTCGTCCACCGCCAGCAGCACACCGATGCTGCCCGGCGTGTGGCCCGCGAGATCGACCAACAGCACCGAACCGTCGCCGAACAGGTCCTTGCTGCGCGGGAAGGTCAGCACCGGCGGGCCGTCGAGGTCGAAGCGGTCGAAGCCGCGTCCACGCAGCGGGCCGCGCGCCACACCCGCGGGCGCGTGCGGGCCGCCCATCGCCCAGTCGTACTCGGCTCCCGGCAACCGGATCTCGACCGATGCGGGCAACTCGAGCAGGCCGGAGACATGGTCCCAGTGCAGGTGGGTCGGCACCACGAAATCGATGTCCTCGCCCGCCACGTCGTGCGCGGCGAGCGCGTCGGCCAGACCGAGCACCGGCTTGTCCGGCGCGACGAGCAGCGGCACCGGGAAGGGAAGTTCGGGCAGCACGCGTTCGTGCACGCCCGCGCACAGGGCCGGATCGACCAGGAAACGCGCCTTCGGGTGCTCGACCAGGAACGCCGCCATCGACAGCCGCATCTCCCGTAGGCTGCGCACGCCCTCGGCCACGATGGTGGTCGGCGCGGACATCGTGGCCTGGGTCAGCACGGTCAGCCCGACCATGGCGCTCGCGGGGGGCGGCGGCAGCACCTCGAGGTTCGCCAGCAGGGTGGTGTCGGGGCGGCGCGGCCGCAACAACCGGCCCGGCGTGGCCGCGAGCGCGGCACAGCAGCGCAGCAGGACGGGCAGAGTCGGTGTGCGCTCGGCGCGGGTGGCGGCACCGCTGTCCGGTTCGGTCACGGTGCCACGGTATGCGATCATCGCCGGTTCGCGAAAGAGCCGGGCTGGCAGCGGATATGCGACCTTGCTCAGGACGATTTCTCCGGCATAATCGCGGGGGTACCGATCTCGAGTGGGTAACAGCAGCCGGGGAGACGGGGAGGGAGGACGCGATGCGGCCCAGTCTTCCGGACGGGCACAGTGGCGCACAGGAGAACGAGGGTTCGCTCGGCTATAGCCGGCGCACCGCGCTCACGTGCGCCGCCGTCCTGGCTGTCGCGGATCTACTAGGCGTCGACGCCGCCGCGGTGTCGACCAGTTCGCCCTTCACCGATCTCGGCCTCGGTTCCAGTCAACTCGCGAGGCTGACCGCCCATCTCGAAGACGCCATGGGAGTCGAGGTTCCGCTGACCGCGATCTACGACCATCCGGATATCGAACAGCTTGTCGAGTATCTCGCGATGCGATGAGCGGCGCGCCCACCGACCCCGCCGGCTCGCATCCCCCCGTCTCGGTCATCGGCATCGGCTGCCGACTGCCCGGAGCGGCGAGCGCCGCCGAGTTCTGGCGGCTGCTGATCGAGGGCCGGGACGCCACGTCCACACCGCCCGCAGGGCGGCTGGGCTCCCGCCACGGCGGGTACCTCGATGACGTCGAGTCCTTCGACAACGACTGGTTCGCCATCTCCGACCGCGAGGCCGCGCTCATGGACCCGCAGCAGCGGCTCGCGCTGGAGGTCGCGGTCGAGGCGATCGACGACGCCGGGATCGGCTATCGCGTACGGGGTTCCGGGGCAGCCGTCGTCTTCGGCGCTTCGGGGTACGACCACGGCATCGCCGTACTCGGGCGCGCGGGCCACGACGCGCCCTACGCGGTGACCGGGTCCGCGCTCAGCATCATCGCCAACCGGCTGTCGTACGTGCTCGATCTGCACGGGCCGAGCCTGGTGCTCGACAGCGCCTGCTCGTCCTCGCTCGCCGCGGTGGACCTCGCCGTCCGGCTGCTCGCCGACGGCACGGTCCCGTTCGCCATCGTGGGCGGCGTCAATCTCGTCTTGCTGGAGCACACCTCGAACTACCTGGCCGAGGGCGGGTTCCTGTCGCCCGGCGGGCGGTCGGCGCCGTTCGACGTCACCGCCGACGGCTACACCCGCGGCGACGGCTGCGCCGTGGTGGTGCTGCAACGCAGTTCTGACGCGGTGCGCGAGGGCAACCGGGTCTACGCGGAGATCGTCGGAAGCGCCGTCGGGTCGGACGGGCGCTCGAACGGCCTGTACGCGCCGAACGGCCGCGCGCAGCAGGAGACGTTGCGTACCGCCTGGTCGCGGGCCGGGAGCGCGCCGAGCCGCGCGGGCTACATCGAATGTCACGGCACCGGTACCCCGTTGGGCGACGCGGTGGAAGTCGGCGCGCTCGCCGCCGCGCTCGGCGACAGCGCGGGCGATCCGATCTGGATCGGCTCGGTGAAGTCGAACATCGGGCATCTGGAGGCCGCCGCCGGAGTCACCGGGATGGTGAAGACCGCGCTGTCCATCCACCACGGGATGATCGCCCCGACGATCAACGTCCACGCCGAACATCCACTGCTGCACTTGGCCGAGCGCGGCCTGCGGGTGCCGACCGAGCCGGTGGACTGGAGCCGGGTGGCCGCTGCGGAGCGCGTGGCGGGCGTCAGCTCGTTCGGATTCGGCGGCACGATCGCGCACATCGTGCTCCGCGGCGTCGACCCCGCCCGTTCCGACCGTGCCGAACTCTTCCCGATTCTGCTGACTCTCACCGCACGCGACGAGGAGGAATTGCGCGAACGCGCACAGCGGCTGGCCGTCGAGCTGGACCAGGCGCGGCCGCCGCTGCCCGAGTTCGCCTCGGCGGCGGCGCGATCGCTTCCCGAGCAGGCCCGGGCAGCGGTCCTCGCGCACGATCACGCCGACGCGGTGCACCGGCTGCGCGCTTTCGGAAGCGGCGACGCAGGCGCGGCGCTCGGCCCCGTGGCGAACCGCCGCCGCGGCGGGCTGTTGTTCCTGTTCTCCGGACAAGGCGGCCAGCATCCGAAGATGGGCCGCGCGCTGGCGGCGCGGTATCCGGTCTTCGCCGCGGCGCTCGCCGAGACGACCGACGCGATCGTGGCGGCGGGCGGGCCGCGAGTGTGGACACCGCGCCACGGTTTCGCCCCCTCGGGCGAGACGCAAGCCACGGATCTCGTGCAGCCCGCGTTGTTCGTGTTCCAGATGGCGCTGGTGAAGCTGCTGGCGGCGTGGGGAGTTCGGCCCGACGCGGTGGCGGGGCACAGCCTGGGTGAGATCGCGGCGGCGGCGGTGAGCGGTGCGCTGTCGGTCGCGGACGCGGCGCGCGTGGTGGTGCTGCGCAGCGCGACCCTGGCGCATCTGGACGGGCACGGCGCGATGGCGGTGCTGGAGGCGCACCCGGACGAAGCGGCCAAACTCGTGGAGCCGATGCGGGCGGAGGTGGCCATCGCCGCGGTCAACGGCCCGAGATCGGTTGTCGTGTCCGGCACGCCACGCTATGTCGACACCCTGGTGCGGCGGGCCACGCGCCGCAACATGTTCGCGCGCAAGCTCGCGGTCGATTTCGCCGCGCACAGCCCGCAGGTCGTTACCGTGCTCGCGCCTTTCGTCGCGGCGTTGACCGAGATCACCGCCCGGACGCCGCGCGTACCGGTGTACTCGACGGCGCGGCGCGGCACGAAACTCACCACGGCGGCGATGGACCGCGACTACTGGTCCGAGAACGCGGCGGGCACGGTGGAATTGGCGGCCGCCTTGGAACGCGCGGCGGGCGACGGCATCTCGACCGTGGTCGAGATCGGCCCGCATCCGTTGCTGCTCCCGGCGGTGCGGGAGTATCCGGACTTCCGCGACGGCGCGCATGCCGTGGCGCTGCGCGATGACGAGGCGAGCGGCTTCCTCACCGGCTTGGCGCGGCTGTACCTGGAGGGGCGGCCGGTCGATTGGTCCGCGCTCGGTCCATTCGGCCCGCTCGCACCGCGGCAGTGGCGCAAGCGTAAGTTCCCGCTGCTGGTCGCCGGGCCCGCGAGCGCGCACGTCCCCGAATCCGCGTTCGACGCCGAGGATCTCGCTCATCACGTGGTGCAGGGCGAGGGCATCGTCCCCGCCGTCTTCTGGCTGCGCAGGCTGCTGCACCTCGCCCGGGACACCGCCGGGACGGCCGCACTGGCCGACTTCGCCGTGCACGAGCGAACCGATCCGGCCGTCCTGGCCGAGGTCGTCTACCGCGGGCCGGGAGCGGAGGAAAGCGTGCGGGCGGAGGTCACGGGCACCGGGACGCTGGCTTCGGCCCGGCCCGCCGGTGACCCCACACCCGCGGATATCGTCGCATGGATGCGGGTGGTCGACGCAAACCGGGCCGCACGCCACCATATGCGCGTCATCACCACCGGCGCTTTCTACCAGGAATTGCGCCGCAGGCGGCTGGAGTACGGTCCCCGATTTCGCACGCTGCGCGGTATCGCGGCGGGTACCGGACGCGCGCTCGGCCTGTTCGACGCCGCTGAATTACATCGCACCGCAACGCTGGACGGCTGCCTGCACGTGCTCGCCGCGGCGGTGTTCGACGAGTTGCCCACCGCATCGATTCCGCTGCCGATCGGCATCGACTCGGCCTGGCTGTCGCACGAGCCGAATCGGCACGTGCTCGAGGTGCACGCGCTGGTGCGGGAGCGCGGCGACACCGGACTGGTCGGGGACGTCATCGCGACCGACCAACACGGCGTGCCCTGTCTCGCCTTCTCGGGCGTGCACATCCGTTACGCCGACCCCGGCGCGGAGGAGGAACTCGGCGCACTTCGCACGGTACGTGCCGACGAAACGCGGGCCGCGCCCTTCCGTCACGAGGTTTGGCAAGCTCGCGATTCCGGCTCGCTCGGGATCGGCGACGCGGCCGAAAGTCTCGTCCGGCGCGCGGTGGTGGTGGGTGCTTCGGATCTCGCGGTACGGCTCGCCCGCGCGCTGGACGCCGAACTGCCGACCGAGCGGATCGCACGCGAACCGGACGACGCGAGCCCACTCGTCGCCGCGGTCCTCACCGGGCGCGGCGGCGGCCACGCCGTAGTGGCCGTCTGGCCCGCGGACTCCGGCGGGAGCGACGACCAGAACGCCGCCGCGGCGACGAGTCGCGTCCTCGAACTGTTGCAACTGGTCTGCGCCCACGCCGCCACCGCGTCCGTGACGGTCGTACTGCCGCTGCTGGAGGCGGCGCGCTCACGGCCCGACGAGCCCGGCGCGCCGATCTCGATCGTCCCCGCCGCGATCGCCGGGCTGGTGCGCTCGCTCCAGCTCGAGACGGGCCGGACGGTACGGCTGATCTGGACCGACCCCGACCTCAGGAACTTGGCGCCGCTCACCCGTCTGGCGACGGCTACCGACGGCGCGATTCCCGGCGAGCTGCGCCTGTCGGCGGGCGAGGTCGCGGTGCGGCGCTTCGCGCCCGCGCGAGCGCGCGCCCTGCCGGTCGCCGGCATCGACGCGAACGGAACCTACGTCGTCACCGGCGGGCTCGGCACACTCGGTTCGGTCGCCGTGCGCTGGTTGCTCGACGCAGGCGCGCGCGACGTGGTGGTGCTGACCCGCGCGCCCCGCCCGGTGCCCGCGCCGCTCGACGGCTTGGAGGACCGCATCGTCGTGGTGCGCTGCGACGCCGCCGACCGGGACGATCTGGCGAACGCGCTCAGCGATATCCGGGCCTCCGACTCCGCGATTCGCGGCGTCGTGCACGCGGCGGGCGTGCTGGAGGACGCCGGATTCGACGCGGTCACCACCGGCCAGGTGGCCAGGACATTCCTGCCCAAATCCACCGCGGCGGGCAATCTGATCGAGCTCACCGCGCCCGACGCCACGGATTTCGTCCTGTTGTTCTCCTCGGCCACCGGTGCGCTCGGGGCGCCGGGGCAGGCCGCCTACGCCGCCGCCAACGCGGCGATGGACGCCCTGGCACAGCGTGATCCGGGCAGGCGGATTCTGAGCGTCGGCTGGGGGCTGTGGGATTCCGGCCTCGCCGCGGCCGCCGGCGGAGCGGCCCATCTGCGGCGCGCGGGCATCGGGGCGTTCGACCTGCGGCGCGGAAGCGCCGTACTGTCCCAGGCCCTGCGCTACGACGGCCCGTACCTGCTCGCCCTGGAGTACACCCCGACGACCGACACGTCCCCGGTCGCAGTACGCTTGGCGAATCTGCTGGCGACAGCGCCGGATTCGAGCACCGCTTCCACCGGGCACACCGCGACCGAGCGCACGCCCGCGCCGCCGGAGCCGACCGAACCGCTCACCACGATCATCCGCAGGGTCCTCGCGAGCACGCTCGATCTGCCCGCCGAGCACATCGACCCCGCGGCCGACTTCAACGAACTGGGGCTGAGCTCGCTGCTCGCGATCGAGATGCGACGGACTCTGGAATCGCGGCTGCGCATCCGGATCGCCACCGCGGAGTTGTTCAAGCATCCCACCATCACCGCCCTCGGCGCGGCCCTGCTCGAGCGGGTCGCCACGGATTCCGGAGACGCCTCGTGAGCAACGACGCGCACCCGGCGGGCAATGGCCTCGCGACGTCGATCGCCGCGTGGGCAGCCACCCGGCCGGACGAGCCCGCCTTCACCGAACTGCGCTTCCGCGTTCAGGAACGGGTGCCCGTCACGCTGACCTACGCCCGTCTGCACGCCGCGGCGGGCGCGCTGGCCGCGCGACTACGGCAGGAGAGCGCGCCCGGCGACCGAGTGGCCCTTCTCTGCGCCCATGGCATCGACTACGCGGTGGCGTTCCTCGCCTGCCTGTACAGCAATCGAGTCGCGGTGCCGCTGTTCCCGGCCACGGGCGCGCGCAACCGCGACCGTCTGCACGCCGTCCTGGCCGACGCCCGGCCCACGCTCAGCCTGCTCTCGGCGCAGGACGAGATCACCGCGCCGATCCTCGGTCCCGCGCTGGGCCGGATACTCACCTTGCCCGCGACGCTCTCGGTGGCGGAGTGGGGTTCGGCCGATCAGATTCTGTCGAGCACTCATCCGGTGCTAGCGACGGCGGATGCGGTCGCTCGGCAGGTGGAATCATCGCAGACAACTTCCGGTACGGCGGGCATGCGTGCAGCCGCTTCGATCACGGGTTCGCCCGTGGTGGACTTCGCGGCCGCGCCCGTCATCGACCCGGTGGGCGACGAACTCGCCTACTTGCAGTACACCTCCGGCTCGACCAAGTCTCCCGCCGGTGTCCGGGTCACCCACGAGAACCTCGCCACGGCGTTGACGCAGCTCGGGCATGCCGTGTCGGTCGCGGACGATCGGCCCGTCGTGTCCTGGCTGCCGTTCTTCCACGACATGGGTTTGATTCTCGGCCTTTCGCTGCCGCTGTTCCTGGGGGTGCACGGCATCACGCTCGCGCCCGCGGAGTTCGTGAAGCGCCCAGTCCGCTGGCTGCGCGCGATCTCCGACTACCGCGCCGGTACCACGGGGTGCCCCAATTTCGGCCTGAAGCTCGCGGTCTCGGGCACTACCCCCGCCGAGCGGGCCGGGCTGGATCTGTCCGGGCTCGACCTCGTGCTCAACGGATCGGAACCGGTCCGCGCCGACGCGCTCACCGAATTCACCGAGACCTTCGGCCCATACGGCTTCCGCCATCACGCGCACACCCCTGGCTTCGGGTTGGCCGAAGCCACCCTCACGGTCACCGTCTGCGACCAGCACGAGGACCCGGTGTGGCAGCACTTCGACCGGGCCGCGCTGGCCGAAGGACGCGTGGTCGCGCTACCCGAGGCAGCGCCGGGATACCGGGACGGCGTGCCGCTGGTCGGGTGCGGCGCACCCGTCGGGCAGGAGCTGCGAATCGTCGATCCGGTGGCCGGGACCGTGCTGCCGGCCGGGCGCGTCGGCGAGATCTGGGTAGCCGGAGACAATGTGTGCGACGGGTATTTCGGCAGGCCGGATGCCACCGAGGAGACCTTCGGCGCCACCGTGCCGGGGAGCGCAGCCCGCTGGCTGCGCACCGGCGACCTCGGATTCCAGCACGAGGGGCAGCTCTACATCGCGGGCCGCCGCAAAGACGTCATCGTGGTCGACGGGCGAAATCACTATCCCGCCGATATCGAGGCGACGGTGCAGGCATCCGCCCCGGAGGTCCGGCCGGGCCACGTGACGGCGTTCGGGCACGACGACGGGCTTCACGAAGACCTGGTCGTGGTCGCCGAACTCGTCACGCTCGGCGGCTGCGAGACCATCGAACTGTTCGCCCTGGCCCGGCGCATCCGCACCGCGGTCGCGTCCATCCACGAGGTGATGCCCGGTGCGGTGCTGCTCGTGGAGCCGGGACGGATTCCCAAGACCAGCAGCGGCAAGCTCCGCCGCGGCGAGTGCAGGGCCCGCTACCTCGCAGGTCGGTTGCAGCCGGTCGCCATGATCTGAAGCCGACGAATCTTTGCGGAGCGAAAAGGTCCTGACGAGGACGCGCTCGTCAGGAATCGGCTCGGCCCATGAGGCGATCGGTCTCGCGCCGCTCACGCTTCGTGGGCCGCCCAGCGCCGCGGTCGCGACGAGGCAGGCTCGCCACTATCTCGCGCGGAGGAGGAGGCGGACTGCGATCGATCAAGCATTGCGCGGCGATCGGAGCGCCGACACGCTTGGCGACGATCCGCTCCACGATGACGATGCGTTCGATACCGCCGGCCCGGATGCGGACCTCGTCACCGGGGCGTACGGGTTGGGCGGGCTTGGCCGTCGCGCCGTTCACCCGGACGTGCCCACCGCGACATGCCTCCGCGGCAGCGGATCTGGTTTTGAACAGGCGCACCGCCCAGGTCCACGCGTCGACGCGGGCCTGGGTCGCAGTGCTCTGGATGCCGGATTCGGCGCGGGCCACTCGTCAGACGATACGGCGTGCGGTGACCACCATGTCGGGGCGCAGCGGTGTGTAGGACACCGGCGTACCCGACTGCACCGCGTTCAGCAGCTTGTTGTCACCCGCGTAGATCCCGACGTGACCGCCGCCGTTGGTGATGACGATGTC
>NZ_BDBM01000002.1 GCF_001612985.1 Nocardia gamkensis NBRC 108242
GGGCGATATCGCCCGGGGAGTTCTGCTGCTGGCCGAACAGGCCCGGCAGCATCGGCGCGAAATTGGGAGCCTGCGGAGCGACCTGCTGCTGCGCCTGGGGAGCTGCGGGGGCAGCCGCCAGCGCCTGCTGGATCTGCTGATTGAGCTGCTGGACCGGCTGTTCCCATTCCTGCGGAACGTCGAAATTGCCGACCCCGGGAACGTTGATGGTCGCGGCCATGGCCGGAATCGCGGGCATGGCGCCGGTCGCGGCCACCGCACCCATGACAATCGCACCCTTGACGGAATTCGGAACCCGAGAATCCCGTTGCAAGCTGTGTTTACCCACCGAGCTACGTCTCCGATCTTGCTGCTCTCCCGCCGACCGGGTTAGCTGACGGGTTCGGACCGGGAGAGCGGCCCTACCTCGCAACCGAAAATGGCCGCAAGGATTCACCCCAGACGAACCTGTGGGTCCCCGGCACGACAGCCGAGACCAGTTGGCCCCGACAGCCGTTAAGGCGGTAACTAGTGGCGCCGTTTCACTTACGAAGCGACTTGTTCCACTAAGTCACGAGAAGATTACGGTGCGGACGCGATGTTGTCCAGCGCACAGAGCTGCGACTTTTCCATCACCACCGAGGCGGCGACACCATTGGAGGAAAACGGCCATCGGGACTCGGGTCACGACCGGATCTCGGCGGGCGGGGCCGGGTCACCGAAAGGACAACCTCGCCCTCGGACGGGCGCCGCGTCAGGACTGCGAGCCGTGCACCGCGCGCTCGAGTTCGTCGATCCTGCGGCGCGCCTCGGCCAGTTCGACCTCGAGCCCGCCGAGCGCCATGACCAGCGGCCCGACCGCGAGATCGGCGACCAGTTGGGGATCGTCGTAGCCGCGTTCGATCGCGACGAGGATGTTGGACCGGATGCGCTGGGCCACCGTGGCCCCCGCCGGGACATTCCAGGACCTGACCACTTCGGCGAGGCCGGGTGGGTTCGGTTCGTCGGACATGCCCCCTCCGTTCCCGCGCGTCGATACCGCGCGACCATTCTGGCGAACCGCCACCAGCCTAGAGAACCGGCGGCGAGAGCAATAGTGCAATACGGACCGCTAGGGCTCTCTAGGACACGCCGTAGACGCGCCCAGATTATCCGGACGAAACGCGCTACGGTGTCGGGGCATGGACCCCGTGCGGAATCCGTATGCCCCCGGAGCGGGACAGCGCCCACCCGAATTAGCCGGGCGCGACAAGCAACTCACTGCTTTCGACATCGTGCTCGAACGCGTCGCGCGCGGCCGCCCGGAACGCAGCGTGATGCTCACCGGCTTACGCGGGGTCGGAAAGACGGTGCTGCTCAACCAACTTCGCTCCGCGGCGATATCCCGAGGCTGGGGCACCGGCAAGATCGAGGCGCGGCCGGACCAGGACCTGCGCCGCCCGCTGTCCTCGGCGCTGCACATGGCGGCGCGAGCGATCGCCACGTCGCACCGGAATCCGGAGCGGGTGGACGACTTCCTCGGCATCCTCAAGGCTTTCGCGTTGCGGGCCACCGCGGACAAGGGCATGCGGGAACGCTGGCAACCCGGCATCGACGTACCGGCGGTCAGCGGTCGGGCCGATTCCGGCGACATCGAGATCGATCTGGTGGAACTGCTGGTCGAGGCGGCGGCGCTGGCCGGCGACATCGGCGTCGGCATCGCGATCTTCATCGACGAGATGCAGGATCTGGGGCCCGCGGACGTCTCCGCGATCTGCGGCGCGTGCCACGAACTGAGCCAGGACGCCGCGCCGCTGATCGTGGTCGGCGCGGGCCTCCCGCACTTGCCCGCGGTGCTCTCCGCCTCGAAGAGCTACTCGGAGCGACTGTTCAGCTACCACCGCATCGACCGCTTGGACCGGGAATCCGCCGACCAAGCGCTGATCGCGCCTGCCGGGCGCGAAGACGTGAAGTTCACCGACGAGGCGCTGGACGCGCTGTACCGCAAGGCCGATGGCTACCCGTATTTCGTGCAGGCATACGGGAAGGCCGCCTGGGATCAGGCGCCCGAGAGTCCGATCACGGCCGAGGACGTCGAGGTGGCCTCACCCGCCGCCGAGGAGGAGCTTGCGGTCGGGTTCTTCGGGTCCCGTTACGAGCGGGCTACACCCGCCGAACGCGAATACATGCGCGCCATGGCCGACCTGGCCGGCGACGACGGCCCGGTGGCGACCGCGGCGGTGGCCAACGAACTCGGCCGCAAACCGGCTTCCCTTTCCCCCGCCCGCGACGGCCTGATCAAGAAAGGGCTGATCTACTCCGCCGAACGCGGCACGATCGGCTTCACGGTGCCACACTTCGGCCGGTATCTGCGCTCGGTCTGAGCGTCGCCCGGCGACGCATTGCCGACTATGGCCATCTCTTCCAAGATCAATAGATATTCGTAGATTTATCTCGACCAGCAGCCCTACCGATGGGTAACAAACCCTCCTACACTCGGATGTGATCCTGATCACGTCCGAGGGAGGACATCATGGCGACAGCCGCGAAAGTCGACGCCACCGAAGAACAGGCCCGCGCACTGGTCGAGGAGTCCCGCGAAACGAGCTGGGCCAAGCCGTCGTTCGCCAAGGAGATGTTCCTGGGACGGTTCCGGCTCGACCTGATCCACCCGTATCCGCAGCCCGCCCCCGAGGACGCCGAGCGCACGGAGGCGTTCCTGTCCCGGCTGCGCACGCTGTGCGAGTCCATCGACGGATCGGTGATCGAAGCGGAGAGCCGGATCCCGGACGAGTACGTCAAGGGCCTGGCCGAGCTCGGCTGCTTCGGCCTGAAGATCCCGCAATCGTATGGCGGCCAAGGTCTTTCCCAGCTCGGCTACAACCGCGCGCTGATGCTGGTCGGCTCGACGCACCCGAGTCTCGGCGTCCTGCTCTCGGCGCACCAGTCCATCGGTGTGCCCGAGCCGCTCAAACTGGCGGGGACCGACGAGCAGAAGGCCGAATTCCTGCCCCGTTGCGCGGCCGGGGCGATCAGCGCGTTCCTGCTCACCGAGCCCGATGTCGGCTCCGACCCGGCCAGGATGGCCAGCACCGCGACGCCGACCGAAGACGGCGAGGCCTACGTGCTCAACGGCGTGAAGCTGTGGACCACCAACGGCGTGGTCGCCGAACTGCTGGTGGTGATGGCCCGGGTGCCCAAGAGCGAGGGGCATCGCGGCGGCATCTCGGCCTTCGTGGTCGAGGCCGATTCACCGGGCATCACCGTGGAGCGGCGCAACTCCTTCATGGGCTTGCGCGGCATCGAGAACGGCTTGACCCGGATGCACAACGTCCGGGTACCCAAGCGCAACCTGATCGGCCGGGAGGGCGACGGCCTGAAGATCGCGCTCACCACGCTGAACGCGGGCAGGCTCGCCATCCCCGCCCTGTGCACCGCCGCCGCCAAGTGGTCGTTGAAGATCGCGCGCGAGTGGAGCACGCAGCGCGTGCAGTGGGGCAGGCCGGTCGGCGAGCACGCGGCCGTGGGGCAGAAGATCGCCTTCATCGCGGCCACCACGTTCGCGCTGGAGGCGGCGCTGGATCTGTCGGCGACCATGTCCGACGAGGGCCGCAACGACATCCGGATCGAGGCCGCGCTGGCCAAGCTGTGGGCCAGCGAGATGAGCTGTCAGATCGCCGACGAACTGGTGCAGATCCGCGGCGGACGCGGCTACGAGACGGCGGCCTCGCTCGCCGCGCGAGGCGAGCGGGCCGTTCCGGCCGAGCAATTGGTGCGCGATCTGCGGATCAACCGCATCTTCGAGGGCTCCAGCGAGATCATGCGACTGCTGATCGCCAGGGAGATGGCCGACGCGCACATGGCCGCAGCGGGCGCGCTGGTCGACCGCAAGGCCGAGCTCAAGGACAAGGCGAAGGCGGCGGTCGGAGCGACGGGCTTCTACGCCAAGTGGTTCCCGCAGCTGGCGGTCGGAGCGGGGACGGTGCCCGCGGCGTACACCGAATTCGGCGTACTGGCCCGGCACCTGCGGTTCGTCGAGCGCAGTGCGCGTAAGCAGGCGAGGTCGCTGATGTACGCGATGGGCCGCTGGCAGGCCGGCCTGGAATACCGGCAGAACTTCCTCGGCCGGATCGTCGACATCGGCGCCGAGCTGTTCGCCATGTCGGCGGCCTGCGTACGGGCCGAGGCACTACGTGCCGCCGACGCGCCGGAGAGCAAGGCGGCCGAAGAACTGGCGGACGCCTTCTGCAGGCAGTCCCGCGTGCGCGTGCGCAGGCTGTTCGACTCGCTGTGGGAGAACACCGACGATGACGACCGCACCCTCACCCGCGGCGTGCTCGACGGCCGCTACGAGTGGCTGGAGGAGGGCGTGCTCGACCCGAGCGAGGGAACCGGGCCGTGGATCGCGGAGTGGCAGATGGGTCCGTCGACGGAGGAAAACCTCCTGCGCCCGTTCCTGCCGTCGACGCGCCCCCGCGCGGGGTCGTGATCGCCGCCCGCCCGTCGCGGCCGCCCGACGTGGGGCCGCCGCGACGGGCGGTCGCTCGCGCATTATTCGCGAGTCTCGGATTTCTCCTAGAAAGACGCAGATTCTCCTCGCCGCTCGCGCGGAAGCCCGGAGGTGCACAGCGCAATCTAAAGGAATCTAGTTTCTGAGCTATTGATTCGTAGATTTTCCTGCGAACCCGCCTGGCGGCTGCCCGATCGACCGGCAGCCTCAATTGCGCAACGTGTGCGTAACGGCAGGTGTGGGCCGCTAACGGCGCGGAAATCCAGTCCGACAACTGGGCAGAAGCGCCGATCATGCGCCTCGCTCACAGGAGAGTGCCATGTCCACGAGCATCGTCCGCCGGGCCGCCGATCACGACGGCCACCGCGTCATGGTGTCGGCCGATGACGGCATTCCCCTCGCGGTCCGCGTCTTCGGCGCCGACGACGCCACCGCCACCGTCGTCTTCGTCCACGGCCACTGCTTGCGCACCGAATCCTGGTCCTATCTGCGTGATCTGCTGCTGCGCCAGTGGGGGAGCGATACCAGAATGGTGTTCTACGACCACCGCGGCCACGGCGAATCCGGGGCGGCGCATCCGTCGACCTACACCATCGAGCAGCTCGGCCACGACCTGGACGCCGTGCTGCGGGCGGTCGCGCCGACCGGGCCGGTGATCCTGGTCGGCCATTCGATGGGCGCCATGGTGGTGCTCGCCTACGCCCGGCTTCATCCCGAGGCCATCGGCACGCGGATCACCGGCGTCGGGCTGCTCGCGGCCGCGGCCGCCGGAATCACCGAGGTCGGGCTGGCGCGCCTTTTGAACCGGCGGGCGGTGAACTCGCTGCAAGCGGCCGTCACCCGCGCCCCGCGCGTGATGCAGGCGTCCAGGCGCCTGACTCGTCGCCTGTGCACGCCGATCCTGCGCGAGGCGGAATTCGGCACCAAGAAGGCGAGTCCGCGCATGACCGCGCTGGCCACCGCGATGCTGAACGAAACGCCGCTGCTGACCATGGCCGGGTTCCTGCACTCGCTGATCACCTTCGACGAGACGGCGACCCTGCACCGCCTCGGCGTCATCCCCGCGCTGGTGCTGGCAGGGTCAGCGGACATCATCTTCCCGTTCGCGCACTCGGTGGCACTGGCCTCTCAACTGGCCGGCGCCGAGCTGGTCCGCCTGGAGGGCGCCGGCCACAGCGTGATGCTCGAACGGGCCGAAGAAGTCGCGCTGTCCATCGCCGGACTCGTGGAACGAGCCTTCGCCGCGGCATGCTCGACCACCGGGTACGCCGCCGCTGGCTGACCTTCGGCAACGGGGGAGCAATCATCTGATTTCGGCCCGGCACGAGCCAGGAACAAAATCTTTCTGTACTGTGTTGTAGATCACGTTGTGCGGTGGGTCACACAACTCGATGTCGCGCGGTCCAAGGCAAAGGGGCAACCGTGCACCACGGCATCGAGTTCGCATATCCGCCAGGGAATTCAGGAGGTCTCGATGACACGCAGCGAACTCGCGGAACTACGCTACGCGGTCGGCCAGCTCCGGCAATCCATCGGCGTACTGCGCAACCAGTACGGCGATGCCAGCACGGTACGCAGGCTGGAGAACGACCTCGAGCGGCTCGTCATCGACGCCGACGAGTTCGAGAAGTCACCGCCGCCGGAGGTGCGGCGCAGCGCCCAGGACGTCATCTACGTGCCGGACAGCAAGTCCGACGAGGCCGCCTGGATGGGCGCGCAGGACGAGGGGCTCGGCTTCCACTCCCGTCCGCGGACGAAGTAATCCGTGCTGGGCGGCGCGACGCCGCCCAGCACGGTGCGTTGCGGCCCGGCGGCGGCCGGGCCCGCGTGTCAGCGGGGGCCGCGTCGAACAGGACGGCGATCATGGCCGAAATCCACGGCCCTCGGTACGCGGCGTCTGCGTGCGTCATAGCTCGGGCGCGACGTCGGCACGTTGCGGGGCTGGGCCGCTCTCGAGCGCGATCGGCCGCCGTCGTTGACACCCGCTCGACCGGCGTGTGTCCCGTGACCGCTCGACTCACCATCGCCGCTCAAATCGATCCCGGGGTCGAATGTCATACCGATGGCCCGAGGCGGCACTTCCCCCGCACGGCCTGCGCAGATCCGAGTCACCGAGTGCCAAGCCGGTTGGATGAGGCCATCAAGCGCGACGCCGGTTCAACCGGCCACCCAGCGCGACCCGGTTCGACCAGCCACCCAGCGCGACCCGGTTCGACCAGCCACCCAGCGCGACCCCGCTTCAAAGGGGCAATCGAGCGCGACGCCGGTTCGACGGGTAACCAAGCTGCGACGCTGGTTCGACCTGCCACCCAGCGCAACCCCGCTTCAACCAGCAACCCAGCGCAACCCCGCTTCAACGAGGCAATCGAGCGCGACGCCGGTTCGACGGGTAATCAAGGTGCGACGCCGGTTCGACCGGCAAATTGGTGCCGGGCCGGTTCGAACGGCAATCGGACGGCGGGCACGACGCCCAGGGCCGCAGGCACTGGAATCACGCCCGCACCGCCGACCGGGCCGCAAATCGGTGAGGGCGAGTTCCTCGGTCGGAGCCGATACCACAGCCGCCCGCATCGTTGCCGCTAGCTCGAAGCACCCGGCGCGATCACCCCATCCGGTATCGGCGACCGCCTCGCTCGAATCTTGTTTCGCGCGAGTCGAGTTCGAAAAGTCCGGTTAGCCCGCTACGCGGCGTAAGCAATCAAGCGGCACGCCGAATGTGGCGCAAATCATACGGTTGACGGCGGGCTTGGTTTGTCGAGACCCCGCTCGATCCATAGCGCACGTGTCGTATGGTGCTCAGCATCACATTCGATTGCGGAGGTAACGATGACCACCCGCACACAAGATCAGCGAGGCATCCACCTGTGAGTGCCGCACCGACCGCCGCCCCGGAAGAGGGCACCGGCGTTTTCAGCAGAACAAGGGCCCGGATCTCGGAACGCACATTGCGCACCGACCGATGGTGGATCCCCCCACTCGTCACGGTGCTCGGACTCGCCGCGTTCGTCATCTACGCGACAGTCAGATCGTATGTGCGCACGGCGTATTGGGTTCCGGACTACCACTATCTGACCCCGTTCTACTCACCGTGCCTGAGCACTTCCTGCGTCGAGGGCTCCAGCCATTTCGGCACCCCGTTCGGCGAACTGCCGGGGTTGTTGCCGCTGGGCTTCGTGGTGCTGCCCTTCCTGCTCGGCTTCCGCCTGACCTGCTACTACTACCGCAAGGCCTACTACCGGTCGGTGTGGTTCTCGCCGCCCGCCTGCGCTGTGGCCGAGCCGCACGCCAAGTACACCGGCGAGACCAGGCTGCCGCTGATCATCCAGAACGCGCACCGCTACTTCTTCTATGTGGCCCTGATCGTTTCGGTGATCAACACCTATGACGCCATCGTCGCGTTCCACGGCAAATCCGGCGGCTTCGGTTTCGGCCTCGGCAATATCGTGCTGCTGGTCAACGTGATCCTGCTGTGGGCGTACACGCTGTCGTGCCACTCGTGCAGGCATATCGCGGGCGGACGGCTCAAGCACTTCTCCGGCCATCCGGTGCGCTACTGGTTCTGGACGCAGGTCTCCAAGTTGAACACCCGGCACATGGCGCTGGCCTGGACCACTCTCGGCACGCTCGTGCTGACCGACTTCTACGTCATGTTGGTTGCCAGCCAAACGATTTCGGATCTGCGGTTCATCGACTGACCGCCTCATCGAGGAGTTTTTCTGCATGGCAGAAGTGGAACGGCACAACTACGACGTCGTCGTGATCGGAGCGGGCGGAGCCGGATTGCGAGCGGTCATCGAAGCCAGAGAGCACGGGCTGTCGGTCGCGGTGGTGTGCAAATCGCTGTTCGGCAAGGCCCACACCGTGATGGCCGAAGGCGGCTGCGCGGCTTCGATGGGCAACGCCAATGAAAAGGACAATTGGCAGGTCCATTTCCGGGACACGATGCGCGGCGGCAAGTTCCTGAACAACTGGCGCATGGCGGAACTGCATGCCCAGGAAGCGCCCGATCGGGTGTGGGAACTGGAGACCTACGGCGCGCTGTTCGATCGGACGCCCGACGGCCGCATCAGCCAGCGCAACTTCGGTGGCCACACCTACCCGCGGCTGGCCCACGTCGGTGACCGGACCGGCCTGGAGATCATCCGCACGATGCAGCAGAAGATCGTCTCGCTGCAGCAGGAGGATTTCGCCGAGACCGGTGACTACGAGAAGCGCATCAAGGTCTTCGCCGAATGCACCATCACCGAATTGCTCAAGGACGGCGACCGCATCTCCGGCGCGTTCGGCTACTGGCGCGAATCCGGCCGCTTCATCCTGTTCGAGAGCCCGGCGGTGGTGCTGGCGACCGGTGGCATCGGCAAGTCGTACAAGGTGACCTCGAATTCCTGGGAGTACACCGGTGACGGGCACGCGCTGGCGCTGCGCGCGGGCGCGACCCTGATCAACATGGAGTTCCTTCAGTTCCACCCGACCGGCATGGTCTGGCCGCCCAGCGTGAAGGGCATCCTGGTCACCGAGGGTGTGCGCGGCGACGGCGGGGTGCTGAAGAACACCGAGGGCAAGCGGTTCATGTTCGACTACATTCCGCCGGTCTTCAAAGGGCAGTACGCCGAGACCGAGGAAGAGGCCGACCAATGGCTGCGCGACAACGACTCCGCACGCCGCACGCCGGATCTGCTGCCGCGTGACGAGGTCGCCCGCGCCATCAACGAAGAGGTCAAAGCAGGGCGCGGCACCGAGCACGGCGGCGTCTACCTCGACATCGCCTCCCGGATGCCCGCCGAGGAGATCGTGCGGCGGCTTCCCTCGATGCACCACCAGTTCAAGGAACTCGCGGACGTCGACATCACCAAGGAGCCGATGGAGGTGGGGCCGACCTGTCACTACGTGATGGGCGGTGTCGAGGTCGATCCGGACACGGGTGCGGCCACGGTGCCGGGACTGTTCGCCGCGGGCGAGTGCTCCGGCGGCATGCACGGCTCCAATCGCCTGGGCGGGAATTCGCTGTCCGACCTGCTGGTGTTCGGCCGCCGGGCCGGACTCGGGGCCGCCGCCTACGTGGAGCAGCTCGGCGCGCGGCCCTCGGTCTCGGAGGACGACGTCACGAAGGCCGCGAAGGCCGCCGTCGCTCCGTTCGATCCTCCCGCCGACGGCAAGGGCGAGAACCCGTACACCCTGCACACCGATCTGCAGCAGACGATGAACGACCTGGTCGGCATCATCCGCAAGGAACACGAAGTGCGTGAGGCGATCGACAAGCTCGCCGAGTTGCGCGCCCGGTTCCGTCAGGTGACCGTGGAGGGCCACCGCCAGTTCAATCCCGGCTGGCATCTCGCCCTCGATATGCAGAACATGCTGCTGGTCAGCGAATGTGTGGCGCACGCGGCGCTGCTGCGGACCGAGAGCCGCGGCGGGCACACCCGCGACGACCACCCGTCGATGGATCCCGATTGGCGCAACAAACTGCTGGTCTGCGCGGTGGATCCGAGCACGGCCGGCGATCCGATCCCGGGCGTCACCGTGACGCGCAAAGATCAGCAACCGATGCGATCGGACCTGCTCGCCCTCTTCGATCTCGGCGAGCTCGAGAAGTACTACACCCCGGATGAACTCGCCGGGCACCCGGCCGCGGCCGGGCATTCGACGGAGCGAGAGGCGTAACGATGGGTTACGACGCCAAATTCCGCGTATGGCGCGGCGATCTCGACGGCGGAGAACTGCACGACTTCACCGTGCTGGTGAACGAGGGCGAGGTGGTGCTCGACATCATCCACCGGCTACAGGCCACCCAGGCGCCGGACCTGGCCGTGCGCTGGAACTGTAAAGCGGGCAAGTGCGGTTCCTGCTCCGCCGAAGTGAACGGGCGGCCGCGCCTGCTGTGCATGACGCGGATGTCCACCTTCACCGAGGACGAAGTGATCACGGTGACGCCGATGCGCACCTTCCCCGTGATCAAGGATCTCGTGACGGACGTATCGTTCAATTACGAGAAAGCCCGCGAAATCCAGTCGTTCACGCCGCCCGCCGATCTCAAACCGGGCGAGTACCGGATGAAGCAGGTCGATGTGGAGCGTTCGCAGGAATTCCGCAAGTGCATCGAATGCTTCCTGTGCCAGAACACCTGCCACGTGGTACGCGATCACGACGAGAACAAGAAATCGTTCGCGGGGCCGCGCTACCTGATGCGGATCGCCGAGCTGGAGATGCATCCGCTGGACGTCGGCGACCGGACCGAACTCGCCCAGGACGAGCACGGGCTCGGCCTGTGCAACATCACCAAATGCTGCACCGAGGTGTGCCCGGAACATATCAAGATCACCGACAACGCGTTGATCCCGATGAAGGAACGGGTGGCCGACCGCAAATACGATCCACTGGTCTGGCTGGGCAACAAGCTGTTTCGCCGTTAGCGGCGGGGAGGACCGGCCGGGGCGATCCCCGGCCGGTCGGCGCACCCTTACAACATGGCCACGACACCGAGGGCCACGATCCACACCAGCAGGCCGACGAACAACGCCGACAGCAGCGAGTGGGTGAGGACGAAGACTCCGACCGCCGACACTGCGAACAACAGCGCGACGATCAGCCATTCCACCCAATCATCCGGCCGCAATCTCTTGTGTCGGGGATGGGAACTCTTGAGCCCACGGTCCACAGATAGTGGGCTACCCGTCTCGGAACCAGGCAAACGTCTTTTCGTTGCCGAATATGCGTCGTTCCGTGATCTTCGGAAGCCGCCGCGCCTTATCGCGGCCGGTCGAACTCACCGTCTTGCACACCTGCGGTGAAGGCGGCCCATTCGCCGGGCGTGAAGATCAACACCGGCCCGTCCGGGTCCTTTCCGTTGCGCATTCCCACATGGCCGTCTGCCAGTAGCGCCACCTCGACGCTGTCTTTCCCCGGCCCTTCTCCGGCCTTCCGCCACGTGGCGCCGGTCAGGTCTATGTTCGCGTTGCCTTGAATGCTCACGAATTGGACTCCTTCGTTGTCTGCCGCGGCAGACGTGTACGGACCGAGAACCCAGCACTCCCCGCTGGACGCACTCACGCGCGGCCCGATATTACCGCCGCCGACCGGCGCTGTTGGGCGAACAGCCTGCCGAAAATCGAGCAGGCCACGATTTCCCGGCATGTCCTCGCGGCGCGCTCCGCGTGTCCTCAACGACGGCGCGGCGCCGGATCCGCCCACGCGCGGACGGCCGCGACCACCTCCCGCCCGGACGGTCGAAACCCGTTGCGCGGCGGCACGATCCAGCATCGGATCGCGCCGACCGACGCGGTCGGGGATGGCAGCGCGATCGTAGATCCGGTGCGGGATACCGACACGTTCAGCCGGAACAATTCCGCGAACAGGCGCGTGTCGTTTTCGGGCAGGTCCGGCGCGATCAAGAAGGTCCATCGATTCGAGCGCGGGTGCGCCAGGATAGGGCCGAGCCGGACGCGTTTGCTCTGCATATGCGCCTTGACCGCCTGTCCCAGGCTGCTCGGCATGGTCAACGCCCACACCGATCCGGCACGTAGCACGATCCGGCCGAGTCCGGGTGGGTCGACAATGGCGGGAAGATCACATTCCCGCCGGTAGAACTGGCATCTGGACCGCGGTGTATCCCCAAGTGGCCTCTGCTCCACTGACAACCCCCTGCAGTTGTGTGGTTCGACGATGAGGTGCGCGCCATACCGAAGCCCCTGCGATCTGACCACGGCACCCGGCTCGCGTACCGATGTGAATGCGGCGATGGCCGAGTGTGGCGCGACGAGTTCTAGTTTCGCTTCGCCGCGGGCCGCTGCGACTGATAAAGAATGTGCAAAATTGTAGAAAAATGGTTCCCTACGAGGCGCATGTGAAAGATGTGACTCAGTGCCAGGTATGGTCCGTCAGGGCGGTGCGAGGGCCGAACTTCGGTTTGTGGAAGTGGCCGCTGATTTCGAGCAGGCGAATCGCTCGATAGCGGTGCGGACGCAACGGTTCCAGATATTCGACCATCGCCTCGTCATCGATCGGACGGCCGAGCAGCGTCCAGCCGACCGCGGCGGCGAGGTGATAATCGCCGACCGACAGCGCGTCCGCGTCGCCGAAAGCTCGCTGCGCGATCTCCGCGGCGGTCCACACCCCGATACCGGGCACACTGCGCAGCATGCGTGCCGCCTCGGCCGGGTCCGCACGCGCGGCACGCTCCAGCGACTCGGCGATCCGAGCCGAACGCACGATGGTCTGCGCGCGCTGCGGTCCGACATTGGCCCGGTGGTAGACCCAGGAGGGAATCCGCCGCCAGGTGTCGGCATCCGGCGGCAGCCGCATTCCGTCCGGCGCTGGACCCGGCGCCGGTTCGCCGTACTGCCGGACCAGCTTCCGCCACGACGCCCGTGCGGAGACGGTGTGCACCTTCTGCTCCAGCACGGCGGGCACCAAAGCTTCGAAGACCAGGCCCGTGCGCAACATACGCAGTCCGGGGAAGCGGCGATGGGCATCGGCGAGCTTCGGGTGATCCGGGAGGAACGCGGACACGTCCTCGTCGAGGCAGAGCATATGTTCGAGACCCGCGAGGAACTCCGCCGCCCCAGGCCCCCACGCCCCTGCGCGCACAGCGCACGGGCCGGACTGGGCCAACCGGTAGGTGACCGGCCCGCTCGGCAGCCGGGACGCATGCCAGTGGGCGCCATCGCCGGTCACCCGGTGGCACGGGTCGCCGGTGCCACGGCCGAGCGGCGCGAGCGTGCACGCCAGATCGATCGGCCGATCCGTGGTCACCGTCCGGCTCGCTTCCGGCTCGACCGTCACGCTGCGCACCGCACTCATTCTGCCCGGTGCGGCGCGCGGCGTCGCAGCACCCTCCGCCGGACACCACGATTATCATCTGGGCCACACCAGAAGTCTTTCGATACCGATCGTGCATTATTATCGTTTCGCAATCCGATGTAACGGAACGAGATTCGCGGCGATATTGATTTCGTTCGGCAAATAGCTGGCTGTAGCAAATGACGGAGGTTCTCATGATCACCAATCTGCTCAACTGGTTACTCAACGCCTGGGGCGGGGTTTCCGCGGGCAGCTCGGGTTACCAGATCCCGCCCGGCACCCTGCCGTTCGGTAGCTGACGCACGCGGCGCGCCCGCCCGGATTGCTCGGCGGGCGCGTGCGAAAGGATCACTCGCCCAGCAGAAACTGCGCGAGATGCCACGCCTGTCGTCCGGCCAGGGCAGCGGCCTGGGTGCGGCAGGAGAAGCCGTCGGCGAGGAAGATCGCGTCCTCGCCCGCGGCGCGCAGCGCGGGGAGCAGGCCGTTCTCGGCCACCGCCACCGAAATGTCGTAATGGCCTTCCTGCATTCCGAAGTTTCCCGCCAGCCCGCAACATCCGGTGATTTCCGTCACCCCGACTCCCATGCTGGCTAATAATCGGCGCTCGGCATCGAATCCGAGAATCGCATGCTGGTGACAATGGGGCTGGACGACCACCGACTGCCCGGTTCGCTTGGGCGGACGCCAGGTCGGCTGTTCGGCGAGGAATTCGGCGAAGGTGCGCACCGCGGCGGCGGTCGGGGCCGATCTCGGGTCCTCCGGCAGCAATTCCGTCAGGTCGGCGCGCAGGACCGCGGTGCAGGACGGTTCCAGTCCCACGACCAGGCCGCCCGCGCCCACGTGCTGCTCCAACGCGCTCAATGTGGCCCGCAACCGCGCACGGGCGCCGTCGAGCTGACCGGTGCTGATCCAGGTGAGTCCGCAGCAGACGCGTCGCTCCGGAATCCGGACCCGGTAGCCGAGGGTGGACAGCAGCCGTGCCGCGGCCAGGGCGATCTCCGGGGCGAACGCGTCGGTGAAGGTGTCGATCCACAGCATCACCTCGCCGGAACCACCCCGTTCCTCCGGCGCGTAGGACGACTCGGCCAGTGCGGCCCCCTCGTCCAGATCACGCCAGATCCGGCGGAAAGCGCGCGGGGCCAGGCGCGGCACGTCACGGCGCGGATCGATGCCGACCGCTCGTAAACCGGCGCGGCGCAGTGTGGCTCGCCCGGCCAGCGCGTTAACCACACGCGGCATCCGGCTCGCCACGGATAACCACCGGGGCAACTGGCCGAGCGAGTAGTGGTCGATCGGGCGCGGCCGATGGCGGTAGCGCCGATACAGCGTCTCCGACTTGTAGGTGGCCATGTCCACGCCCGCCGGACAGTCCGACCGGCACGCCCGGCAGGACAGGCAGAGGTCGAGCGACTCGGCGACGGCCTCCGACGACCAGGGCAACGCGCCGCGCACCACCTCCTGCAACACCCTCGCCCGCCCGCGCGTGCTGTCCTTCTCGTCCCGGGTGGCCTGGTAGGACGGGCACATGAAACCGCCGTCGGCGCGGCATTTGCCCACGCCGACGCAGCGATGCACCGCGACGCCCAGATCGCCGTCGTCCTCGGACAGCACGTAGCCGCTCGACGGCCGGACGGCCGGAACTCCCGCCAGGCGCAGGTCCGCGTCGATCGCCCGCGGCGCGACCAGGACACCCGGATTCAGGACGTCGCCCGGATCGAACAGCGCCTTGTAGCCGGCGAAGACGTCGAGCACCGCGGGGGAGTACATCACCGAGAGCAACTCGGAGCGGGCCCTGCCGTCGCCGTGCTCGCCGGAGAGCGAACCGCCGTGCCGCACGACCAGCTCCGCCGCGTCGAAGAGGAAGGCACGGAAACGGCGTGGCGCGTCGGCGATCGGGAGATCGAGGCGGACGTGGATACAGCCGTCGCCGATGTGCCCGTACAACAGTCCGTCGACGCCGTGGTCACGGGTCAGGGCCGCGAAATCGCGCAGGTAGGCGCCCAGCCGCGCGGGTGGGACGGCCGCGTCCTCCCACCCCGGCCACGCCGGTCGGCCGTCGGGTGTGCGCCCCGCCAGCCCCGCGCCATCGGCCCGGATCCGCCACAGCTCCACGGCGGTCCCGGGATCGGTGACGATCCGGGTGTCCATCGCCCCCGCCGTCCGGCACAGCCGCTGTGCGACGGCCAGCGCGTCGGCCTGCGTCTCGCCCGCGGTCTCCACGAAGAGCCAACCGCCGCCGCGCGGCAGGTCGGGCACCAGCCCCCGGTGCGCCCGGACCACGTCGACCAGCCGTGCGTCGATGCCCTCGACCGCGATCGGCGCGCAGGCCAGCACGGCGGCGACGTCGTCGGCGGCGGTGGCCATGTCCGGGTAGCCGAGCACCGTGAGCACGGTGGCCGCGGGCAGCGCGACCAGGTCGACCGTCGCGTCCAGGAGCAGGCCACAGGTGCCCTCGCTGCCGACGAACGCCTTCGCCGCCGACGCGCCCCGTTCGGGAAGGAGATGTTCCAAGCCGTACCCGGACGCCTGCCGGTCGAAGCGCCCCAGATCGGTGCGCAGCACGGCGAGATTGGCCCGGCCGAATTCCGCGAGACCCGGCACCGTCGACAGGTCGGCGGCAAGCGTGCGTTCGGTGCAGGTGCCGTCCAGGATGCGCAGTTCGCGCACGGTGTCGGAGGTGCGGCCCCACGCGACGGCGCGCGGTCCGCAGGCGTTGTTGCCGATCATGCCGCCGAGCGTGCAGCGGTTCTGGGTCGAAGGGTCCGGCCCGAAGCGCAGCCCGTGCGGACGAGCCGCCCGCTGCAACTCCGACAGCACCACGCCCGGCTGCACGGTGGCCACGCGCGCGGCCGGATCGATCGACACGATCCGGTTCATATGCCTGCTGAAGTCGAGGACGAGTCCGGAACCGATCGCATTGCCCGCCACCGACGTTCCCGCGCCACGTGCGGTCACCGGCAGGCCGTGATCGCGGGCGAATTCCAGAGTGATCGCGACGTCCTCGTCGGTGCGGGGAAAGACGACCGCGGCCGGCGGAACCCGATAGTTCGACGCGTCCGAGGAGTACTCTGCGCGCCGTCGCTCGGAGGTATCGACCTCACCCGCGATCGTGCCGCGCAGCGCCGCCATCCGGTTCACGATGTCGATTTTCCCAGCGCCCGCGGTGCTCGGTGTTCGCGGCCCCTTATGGCTCGCGTCCGAGTGACCGCCGGGGTGGACCGTGTATTCGGGCTACGGCCGGTTTCGCTCTCGGCGGAAACGGCGTGCGTCCGGAATCGACTTGAACTCAACCATTGTTGAGGTCTTAATGTCGGTGGCCAGGTCTTGGATGGGTGGGGAGCGAGAGGGAGAGCAACGTGAGCATCGAATCCGTGGCGTGGAGCCAGATGTACCGGCGGGCGAACGCGCCGCGGGAACAGCGGCCGTTCCGCTTCGCCACCGCCCGGCGCATCATCCGGTTCGCGGCGCCGCACCGCGCCAGGATCGGTGCGTTCTTGCTGTTCAGCGTGGTGTCCGCGGTTCTCGCCGTGGCGACGCCGGTGCTGGCGGGCCGGGTGGTCAACGACATCGTCGGCGGCGCGGCGCCGCGGGTGGTCGTCGTCCTCGCGCTGGTGATCGGCGTGCTCGCGGTGTTCGACGCGGGGCTCGGGCTGGCGACCCGATGGATGTCGGCACGAATCGGCGAGGGGCTCATCCTCGATCTGCGCACCGCCGTGTTCGACCACGTGCAGAAGATGCCCGTCGCCTTCTTCACCCGAACCAGGACCGGCGCACTGGTCAGCCGCTTGAACAATGACGTCATCGGCGCGCAGCGCGCGTTCAGCGACACACTGTCCGGCGTGGTGGCCAACCTCGTCACCCTCGCGCTGACGCTCGGGGTGATGCTGAGCATCTCGTGGCAGATCACGTTGCTCGCGCTGGTTCTGCTTCCGGTGTTCGTGTTTCCGGCGCGCCGGATGGGCAACCGCTTGGCGGACATGCAGCGCGAGGCGGCGCGGCTGAACGCGGCGATGAGCACCCAGATGACCGAGCGGTTCTCGGCGCCGGGCGCGACGCTGGTCAAGCTCTTCGGCCGTCCGGAGCAGGAGTCCGGCGAGTTCGCGCTGCGGGCCCGCCGGGTGCGCGATATCGGCGTGCGCACCGCGATGCTGCAAACCGTTTTCGTCACCTCGCTCACGCTGGTGTCGGCGCTGGCGATCGCCCTGGTGTACGGGCTCGGCGGCTGGTACGCGCTGCGCGGGCAGTTGGACGCGGGCGCGGTTGTCTCGCTGTCGTTGCTGTTGACCAGGCTCTACACCCCGCTGACCGCGCTGGCCAGTGCGCGGATGGAAGTCATGGCCGCGCTGGTGAGCTTCGAGCGCGTCTTCGAAGTGCTCGACCTGAAGCCGCTGATCGAGGACGCGCCCGGCGCGAAGCCCGTTCCGGCCGGTCCGGTGGCGGTGGAGCTGGACGCGGTGAGCTTCGGCTACCCGTCGGCCGACAAGGTGTCGCTGGCCTCGCTGGAGGACGTGGCGAATCTGGACACTCGCGGCGGGGTGGAGGTGCTGCACGAGGTGTCGCTGCGCGCCGAGCCCGGTCAGCTGATCGCGCTGGTCGGCTCGTCCGGTGCGGGCAAGTCGACCATCGCACAGCTGGTCTCCCGGCTCTACGACGTCGACGGCGGCGCGGTGCGGTTGAACGGCGCGGACGTGCGCGAGCTGACCACCCGATCGATCCGCGAGACGGTCGGCCTGGTCACCCAGGACGGGCACCTGTTCCACGAGACCATCCGGGCCAATCTGCTGCTCGCGCGCCCGGAGGCCACGGAGGACGAGCTGTGGGACGCGTTGGAACGCGCCCGGCTGCGCGACCTGGTCGCTTCGTTGCCGGACGGGTTGGAGACGGTGGTCGGCGAGCGCGGCTACCGGCTCTCCGGCGGTGAACGGCAGCGGCTGACCATCGCGCGCCTGCTGCTCAAGCAACCGCGCGTGGTGATCCTGGACGAGGCGACGGCGTCACTGGACTCGACCTCCGAAGCCGCCGTGCAGGAGGCGCTGAGCGAAGCGCTGGAGGGCAGGACCGCGCTGGTGATCGCACACCGGCTGTCCACGATCCGCGCTGCCGACCAGATCCTGGTGCTGGAGGAGGGCCGGATCATCGAGCGCGGCACGCATACCCAACTGCTGGCCGCCGATGGCCGCTACGCGGAGCTGTACCGCACCCAGTTCGCCGAGGAGCCCGTCACGGCGGCGGCCTGACCCGCCGGCCTAGCTCGCGGTCCGGTCCGCGGTACAGGTGGTGTCGGTGTCCGGCAGGGTTCCCGCGCCGAAGTAGGCGTTGATCGCGTGGTTCACACAGCTGCTCAACTCGGGCCGGAAGGTCATGTGGATGCGGACGGCTTCCAGGGTGACCATCCGCGACGCCGACAGATACTCGTGCAGCCGGACGGCGTGGGTGTAGGGAGTGCGCGGATCTCCCGTCGCCTGCACGATGAGCACGGGCACCGCGTTCCGGACCACCGTCGGCGGTTCGACCGGCCGAGGCCAGAAGGCGCACGGCTGGATGTTGCCCGCCAGCGCGCCGAACACCGGTTGCGTGGCCCGGCTCTCCTCGATGTTGCGCCAGTACCACGTGGGATCGATGGGTGCGCCGACATCGCCGCAGGCGATCTGCGCCAGCACGGAGTTCTCGTTGTCCCGCAGCGCCGCCACGATGGCGCGCAGCCGTGGCGTACGCGAGGCGGTGGGCGGGCCGCCGGCGTCGTCGGCGAGCTCGCGCACCGTCTCGGCCAACGGTTCGTTCAGCCGGAAGTTCCACAGCAAGGAGTGCAGGATGAACGGCAACCAGTGGTCGTCGATCGCGAAGTCATCGATGACGATCGGCCTGCGGTTGACGACGCGGACCAGCTCCTCGACCTTCGCGCGCACCTGCTGCGGCGTCGCACCGAGCCGGAACTCTTCGTCCCGGGCTGCGGCCCACACCGCCCAATCGTCCAGCGCGATCTCGTCCGAGGGACCCCAGTCCTGGACCAAGCCCTCCCAGTACCGGTCCGGGTCGATAGCGCTGTCGAGCACGATTCGATCACTGCGATCGGGGAACATCTGGGTGAACACCGCCCCGAGATACGTGCCGTAGGACAAGCCGTAGAAGTTGACCTTCTGCTCGCCCAAGGCGGCTCGGACCACGTCCATGTCCCGCGCCGTGTTGCGAGTGGTGAACTGCCGCACCAGCTCTGGATCGCGAACCACGCACGTGGCGGCCATGCCGGCGGATTGGACGGTGTCGTGCACGAAGCCGAGCGGGTCGAGGCCCGCCGACCGGATCATCTCGCCGACCGGCCACCCACACCGCGGACTCCGGCTGGACTCGCCGACCCCGCGCGGGTCCATCCCGATCAGGTCGTAGCTCGCCAGCACGTCCGGCGACAGCACATCACCGAGCAGATCCACACTGTCCAGTCCCGGGCCGCCCGGACCGCCGGGATTGGACAGCAGGATTCCCCGCCGCCGCGCTGGATCGCTCGCCTTCACCCGGGAGATCGCCAGGTTGATCGTGCGATCGCCGGGCCGCGCGTAGTCGAGCGGCACCTGGACGTTCGCGCACTCGCCCCCGGCCTTGTCCAGGTTCTCGACGCCGCACGGTTTCCATTCGAGCGTCTGGTGATAGAACCGGTCCGTGCTGTTCGGCTGCGGGTCGGCCACCGGATCGGCCCAGCTGTACGTGGGCGCGGCGAGCAGCGCGGAAACCGCCACTATCGACATCGAACGCCAGAACAGATTCGCGGACAACGAAGTTCGCCTCTCGGCCGGTGCGATCACATGCTTGCCGAAGAACCGTATCGGATCGGGGCCCGCGACGGTGGCAGCGTCTTCCCCCGCGCGGCGTGTTCGGCTCGCGGGCCGTCCACGGTGCGAAGATCACCGCGCGTAGTCCTTCGCAGCGGGAGCCCGATCAGCGAAGCCCGGCTCGATTCGTTCGAGCCGGGCTTCGCCGGTTCCTACGTCGCTGCGTCCGCCGGGGTGCGGATTCGTCCGAGCCGTACCGAAGTACGCCGAGAACCGGCGGGTCAGAATTCGCCGAGGACGCCGATCACGGTGCGCCCGCGGTGGTTGCCGCTTTGGATGGAGCGCAACACCTTCTCGGCCTCGGTGATCGGAGCGTGGTTCACCAGGGACGAAAGGTGCTGCGGGCGAAGCTCTTTGCCGAGCCGGGACCATACCTCGCGGCGACGGTCGATCGGGAGGTTGACCGAGTCGATGCCCTCGAGCGCGACGCCGCGCAGGATGAACGGCATCACCGTGGTGGACAGTTCAGCTCCGCCGGTGAGTCCGCTGGCCGCGACCACGCCGCCGTAGCCGATGGCGCTCAGCACATAGGCGAGCGAGGCGCCGCCGACGCTGTCCACGGCCGCGGCCCACCGCGCTTTGGTCAACGGCCGCGGCTTGGCGTTCGGGTCTTCGGGCAACCTGCCGATCACCTCGTTCGCGCCGATCTCGCTGAGCAGATCGTTCGCGTCGGTCTTGCCGGTGGAAGCGATCACTTCGAAGCCGAGGCCGGAGAGGATGTCGATGCTCACGCTGCCGACCCCGCCGGTCGCGCCGGTGACCAGCACCGGGCCCGCGTCGGGGGTGAGGCCGCGATCGAGCAGGGCCTGCACGCTCAGGGCCGCGGTGAACCCCGCGGTGCCGAGCGCGGCCGCGTCACGGGGACTCAGATCCGCCAGCTCGACCACCCATTCGGCCGGCACCCTGGCGTATTCGGCGAAGCCGCCGTGGTGCGAAACCCCGATGTCGTATCCGTGCGCGATCACCTGGTCGCCGGGGGCGAAATCGTCGTCGGCGGACTCGACCACTTCGCCCACGAGATCGATCCCGGGCACGATCGGGTAGTTGCGCACCACCCCGCCGCCCTTGGTGATCGCCAGGCCGTCCTTGTAGTTCGCGCTCGAGTAGTGCACTTTGATCGTCACGTCGCCCGGCCCGAGAAAATCCTCGTTGACCTGCTGCCGGGTCAGGACGATCCCGCTGTCCGTCTCGTGTGCCACCATCGCCCAGAACTCCATGCGCACGAGCATACGAGGGTCCGGACGGGTCCGGGAGCTACTGCGGCACGAGTTCGAGCCGGACGCCGAGCAGACGAACCGGGCGGTCGAGGTCGAACCGTTCGACGATGCGCAGCGCGGTCTCGGCGATCCGCGCGACGTCGATGGTCGGTTCGGGCAGTTTCTCCTGCTTGCTGCGGGTGTAGAAGGTGTTGGTGCGCACCGTCACGGAAACCCGGGTGCCGATCCGGCCCGCCGCGGCCATCTCCTCGGCGACCTCGGTGGCCAGCCGCGCCACTTGCGCGCGGATCTCGCCGGGATCGGTCAGGTCGTGCGGGAACGTCTCGGACTTGCTGCGGCCCACTGGTATTCGCGGTTCGGTGGTGACGTCCGTATCGCCTTTGCCGTGGCCGAGCACCCAGAGATACGGCCCGGTGTTCGGCCCGAACTCCGCAGCGAGACGATGCCGGTCGGCGGCCATCAGGTCGCCGACGGTTCGGATGCCCAGCTCGGCCAGACGTGCGGCGATGCGCGTGCCGATACCCCACAGCGCGTCTGTCGGACGATGGGCCATCACTTCGGTCCAGTTCTCGGCGGTGAGCCGGAAGACGCCCGCCGCCGCGCCCGCACCGGCGTCGGGCTCGGCCGACGACTTGCCCGCCGACTTGGCGAACCCGGTCGCGAGCTTGGCGGTGAGTTTGTTGTCACCGATGCCGATCGAGCAGGTCAGTTCGAGTCCGGCGATGGCGCCGCGCACCCGCTGGGCGAGGGCCTCCGGGTCGTCGGTGTCGGCGGCCAGGAACGCCTCGTCCCAGCCCCACACCTCGACCCGTCCCGGAAACGTCCGCAGCAGCGCCATGACCTCGTCCGAGGCGTCCTCGTAGGCGGTCATGTCCAGCGGAAGGAACACTCCCTCGGGGCACTTGCGCTGGGCGCTGCGCAGCGGCATCCCGGCACGCACGCCGAACGCGCGCGCCGGATAGGACGCGCAGGTCACCACCTTGCGCGGTTCGGTGGGATCGCCGTGGCCGCCGACGATGACCGGCAATCCCCGCAGTTCCGGATGGCGGCGGAACTCCACCGCCGCCTGGAACTGGTCGAGATCGACGTGCAACAGCCATCTGGCCACACCCCGTTCTTACCCCAGTGCTGCGACATCGCGCATTGCACGGATCGCAGAACAGAACTAAATTCTGGTTATGAAGATTCGAGATCGGTTGCTGTTGGCGGCCGAGCGCCAGTTCGCCGAGCACGGGGCGCTCGACGCGACGCTGACGCAGATCCGCGCCGCGGCGGGCGCCAGCGTCGGCGCGCTCTATCACCACTTCCCGGACAAGGCCGACCTGTACCGGCAGGTGTGGGCCAACGCGCTCGCGGACTACCAGGAGCATTTCTGGGCAGCGGTCGGCGAGAGCACCGACGCGCGCGCGGGCGTCACCGAGGGCGTGCGCGAGCACCTGCGGTGGGTCGGCGAAAATCAACACCGCGCGACCGTGCTCACCTCCGCGCGTCCACCAGGGGTGCGTGAGAGCGAGAGCAATCGCCGCTTCCTTTCCGACGTGACGCGGTGGTGGCGCACGCACGCCGGATACGGGGCGGTGCGTGATCTTCCGATCGATCTGGTCTACGCGCTGTGGCTGGGCCCGGCGCAGGAATACACGCGACAGTGGCTGGGCGGCGAAATGCGCGTCGGCCCGGCCGAAGTCGCGGGCGAACTCGCCGACGCCGCCTGGCTCGCCCTCGCCGCCGATCGCACCCGAGCCGCGGCGGAGGTCTCCCGATGACGACAACGATGGCCCTCGACCTCGACAGCGCCGAGAAGATACTGGCCGCGCAGCCCTTCGCCACCCTGGTGGGCACCCGGATCACCGCGTTCGGCGACGGCGCGGCCACCCTGGTCATCCCCCTCCGCCACGAATTGACCCAGCAATTCGGTTACGTGCACGGCGGCGTGCTCGCCTACGCCGCCGACAACGCCCTCACCTTCGCCGCCGGTACGGTGCTCGGCGCGAATGTGCTCACCGGCGGTGTCACCATCACCTACCTCCGCCCCGCCGCGGGCGAGCGTTTGCGCGTCGAGGCAGCTGTCACCGGCGCGACGCGCCGCCAAGCGGTCGCCCACTGCGAGATCTACGCGGAAAGCTCGGGCCGCGAACCGGTTCTGTGTGCGGTGGCCCAGGGCACCACCCGGCTCGCGGAAGCCGATCTCACCGGAAGCGGTACGTGATCGCAACGGTCAGCTCGCTGCCCGCACAGCGCGCGTCCATCCGCCCGCTCGGCAGCATGCGAACGGCCGGGCACGGAGTTCCGTGCCCGGCCGTTCCAGCCCAGGTCAGGCAGTAGCCGCGTAGGCAGGCCCCAACGCGGGTTCGGCCACCGGTTCGATGGCGTAGGCGAGGATGTCGGCCACGTCGGCGACGGGGCGGACATCCAGCGCGGCCAGCACTTCCGCCGGGACGTCGTCCAGATCCGGCTCGTTGCGCGCCGGGATGAACACCGTCTTCAATCCGGCCCGCTGAGCGGCGAGCAGCTTCTGCTTCACGCCGCCGATCGGCAGCACCCGTCCGTTCAGCGTGACCTCACCGGTCATGCCGACGTCCGATCGCACCTGCCGTCCCAGCGCCAGCGACACCAGGGCGGTGACCATCGTGACGCCCGCGGACGGGCCGTCCTTGGGGACCGCGCCTGCCGGGAAGTGGATGTGGATGTTGCGATCCAGCACCGTCGGCTCGATGCCGATCTCCTCCAGGTGCGAGCGCACGTAGGTCAGCGCGATCTGCGCGGACTCCTTCATGACGTCGCCGAGCTGGCCGGTGAGGGTCAGCGAGCGCTCACCCTCGGCGGCGTTCGCCTCGATGTAGAGGACGTCGCCGCCCGCGCCGGTCACGGCGAGGCCGGTGGCCACCCCTGGGACGGCCGTGCGTTCGACCGAGTCCGGGGTGAAGCGCGGGCGACCCAGGTAGTCCTTCAAGTCGGCGAGACCGATCGTCAAGGTGTCGGTCTCCACCTCGTAACCCAGGTCCGGGTCGTAACCCGCCGCGGGGACGGTTACGCGCTCGGACAGCCGGGTGGCCGCCTTGCGCAGCGCCTTGGCGATCAGCCGTTCCATCTGCCGAACGCCCGCCTCCCTGGTGTAGTTGGCGGCGACCTCGCGCAGCGCCTCCTCGCTGATCGTCACCTCCTCGTCGGTCAGCGCGTTGCGCTCCAGTTGCCGCGGCACCAGGAAGTCGCGCGCGATGGCCACCTTGTCGTCCTCGGTGTAGCCGTCGACGGTGATCAGTTCCATCCGGTCCAGCAGCGGGCCTGGGATGGTCTCCATGACGTTCGCGGTCGCGATGAACAGCACGTCGGACAGGTCGAGGTCCAGATCCAGGTAGTGGTCGCGGAAGGTGTGGTTCTGCGCCGGGTCCAGCACCTCGAGCAGGGCGGCCGCCGGGTCGCCGCGGAAGTCCGAGCCGACCTTGTCGATCTCGTCCAGCAGGACGACCGGGTTCATCGAACCGGCTTCCTTCATGGCGCGGACGATGCGGCCGGGCAGCGCGCCGACATAGGTACGGCGGTGCCCACGGATCTCGGCTTCGTCGCGCACGCCGCCCAGGGCCACGCGGACGAACTTTCGGCCGAGGGCGCGCGCGACGGACTCACCCAGCGAGGTCTTGCCGACGCCGGGCGGGCCGACCAGCACCAGCACCGCGCCGGACCCGCGTCCACCGACGACCTCCAGGCCGCGGGCGGCGCGGCGAGCGCGGACGGCCAGGTACTCGACCATGCGGTCCTTGACCTCGTCCAAGCCGTGGTGGTCGGCGTCCAGGACGGCGCGGGCGGCCGAGACGTCGGTGCTGTCGGTGGTCTTCACCGTCCACGGCAGCTCCAGCACGGTGTCCAGCCAGGTCCGGATCCAGCCCGATTCCGGGCTCTGATCGCTGGCGCGCTCCAGTCTGCCGACTTCGCGCAGCGCCGCCTCGCGGACGCTGCCGGGCAGATCGGCCTGCTCGACGCGGGTGCGGTAGTCGTCCGCGCCGTCCGGCTCGTCCTCGCCGAGTTCCTTGCGGATGGCGTTGAGTTGCTGGCGCAGCAGGAATTCGCGCTGGCTCTTCTCCATCCCCTCGCGAACGTCCTCGCTGATCTTCTCGCTGATCTCGGCCTCGGCGATGTGCGCTTTGGTCCACTCGATCAGGGTCGTGAGCCGCTCGGCCACGTCGGGGGTCTCGAGCAGCTCCCGCTTCTGGTCAGCGGTCAGGTACGGGGCGTAGCCCGCGGTGTCGGCGATGGCCGACGGATCGGTCAGCTGATTGACCGCGTCGATGATCTGCCAGGCCTCGCGGCGTTGCAGTACCGAGACGACCAGCTTCTTGTACTCCGCGGCCAGTTCCTTGGTGCGGCCGTCGGGGGCGGGCGTCTCGACCGGCTCGGCCTCGACCCACAGCGCGGCGCCCGGGCCGGTGACCCCGTGCCCGATCTTGGCGCGCCGTTCGGCCTTGAGGACGGCCGCCGGGGCTCCGCCGCGCATACGGCCGACCTGTTCTATGGTGGCGACCACACCGTAGGTGGCGTAGCCCTCGTTCAACCGCGGCGCGAGCAGCACGGCTTCGGTCTTGGCGGCCCGTGCGGCATCGATCGCGGCCTGCGCCGATTCGTCCAGTTCGATGGGCACGACCATGCCCGGCAGCACGATCGGATCGGTCAGGAACAGCACCGGCAGGTTCTGTGGTGTAGTCACGTCTTCGACCCTTCCAAAAGTTGAGCGATGCCTACTCAACCCCGGGGTGTTCGGGTTTGTTCCGCCCCGACCGGTCCGTTCGCTGACGGCGAAGTCCCGCTTCGCGTTGACACCTCGTCCAAGGCAATGAGAACGTGGGGGCCTTGGTATCTCATACCGGCGGTACCACCGGATCGGCTTAGGGAGTCCCATCGATGTCGTCGCTCGCCGCTGGCGTGTTCATCGACTGGGAGAGCTTGACCGGGCAGCCGAAGTTCGTGGTCGACCTGATCACGTTTCCGATCTTCAGCGCGCTGGCGGGCTGGCTGACCAACTGGACCGGCGTGCTGATGCTCTTCTGGCCGATCCGGTTTCGCGGCGTTCGCATTCCCGGCCTGCACGTGCTCTACCCGTACTTCCCGCGCCGGGTCCAGGTGCTGCCGACCTTTTCCGGCGACGGCCGCCGCCTCGGCTTCCAGGGCTTCATCCCGGCACGCGCGGAGAAGATGGCCAGCATCTGCGTGGACAAGGCGCTGATGCGGATCGGCAGTCCGAAGGACTTCATCCACGAACTCGATCTCGACGGTATCGCCGACTACATCGCGGTGCTGGCACGGGAGCAGGTACGGCCGCTGGTGGACGAGCTGATGTACCGGGACAACCCGGATCTGTGGCGCACCGTACCGCGCGCCGCCAAGCAGCTGATCTACCAGCGGGTGGATCGCGAACTGCCCGCCCTGTCGCGTCGCGCGTTCGCCTCGCTCGGCGACAACGTCGACCAGCTGATCGGCATCAAGGGCTTCGTGATCCGTTACCTGGAGGACAACCCGACCATCCTCAAGGACCTCACCACCACCATCGCGGCGCCCGAGCTGCGGTTCATGGTCCGTGTCGGTTTGCTCGGCGCGCCCTTCGGCGTGCTGCTGGCGCTGTACATGCATGTGCACCAGAACATTCCGGTGCTCGGCTGGGCGCCGGGCTGGGTGATCGTACTGCTCGCCTCGGCGGCGATCGGTGTGATCGTGAACGTCATCGCTGTGAAGATGGTGTTCGAGCCGGGCGACCCGCAACCGAGGTACAAGTACCTGTGGAAGCAAGCGCTGCTGGCGAAACGGCAGCCGCAGGCGGCCACCGATCTGGCGCACATCCTGGCCTACCAGGTGCTGACGCTGCCCAACTTGTCCAAGGAACTGCTGGAGGGCCCGAACGGGGACAAGACCAGGCAGCTGCTGGAGCGCTTGATCGCCGACGAGATCAATCGTCAGCTCGGCCCGACCACCACACTGGTGCGCGCCGCCCTGGGACGCCGCCAGTTCGACAATCTCACGGTGGGTGCGGCGGGCGCGGCGGTCGGCTTGGCCCCGACCCTGGTCGAGGACGAGGAGTTCAACCGGGAGCAGGCCAAGACCATCGATGAATTCGCGGCGCGCAAGTTGCGGCGGCTCACGCCGGGGGAGTTCATGGAGATGTTCTACGCGTCCGTGGAACAGGACGCGTGGCTGTTGTATCTGCACGGTGCGGTCCTCGGGCTCGTGGTGGGAGCCGCCCACCTGCTGATTTTCGGCTGGTAGCGGGCCCGCGCCACCCAATATAAAACAAGCATGCTTGCCTTTTTTTGGTCTCGCTGCGATGCTGGACCCGGTGGCGCACGAGGCGGTGCGCCCGGTAGCGGCAGGGGAACTGATGGCTGACCTGGAGGCGCTGCTCGGCGACTTCGCCGACGAATGCGCGGACCTCGAACGACTCGTCGGCCCGTTGGCGCCCGAGGAGTGGGCACGCGCAACACCCGCGCCCGGTTGGACCATCGCCCATCAGATCGGCCATCTGGCCTGGACCGACGAGATCGCGACGATCGCCACCGCGGATGCCGCGCGCTTCGGGCAGTTGCTGACCGAAGCGGGGCCACGTGCGCTCACGTTCGTCGACGAGGCCGCCGAGAAGGCCGCGACCGAACCGCCCGCCGATCTGCTGGATCGATGGCGGCGCGGACGCGCCTCGCTCATCGCCGCGCTGCGCGCCGCGCCCGCGGGCGTCAAATTGCCGTGGTTCGGTCCGCCGATGAGCGCCGCGTCGATGATCAGCGCCCGCATCATGGAGACCTGGGCGCACGGGCAGGATGTGGCCGATGCCCTCGGCGTACACCGCACGCCAACGACGCGGCTGCGCACCGTGGCCCATATCGGCGTGCGCACCAGGAACTTCGCCTACACCGTGCACGGAAAGACGCCGCCCGCAGCGGAATTCCGGGTCGAATTGACCGCACCGGATCGCACGATCTGGAGGTGGGGGCCCGAGGACGCCGAACAGCGCGTGACCGGACCGGCGCTCGATTTCTGCATGCTGGTGACCCAACGCCGCCATCCCGACGATCTGTCGCTCGTGACACACGGCGACGACGCCGCGGAATGGCTCACTCTCGCACAGGCTTTCGCTGGTCCGACCGGTGCGGGAAGGGCAGCGGGCCAGTTCGCCTGACCCGCCTGCACCCGGCCCGTCGACGACGCTTCGGAGCGGGCGAGCGCCACACTTGGGTGCGCCGTGTTCATGTCGACGGCCGGACGCCGTTGGCCGGGTGTCTCGAGTGGCAGTCGAGAATGGCGCTCGCCAGCTACCCGACTATTTACCCGTCGGTGCGTTCACGGAAACATCGGCGCCATTTACGGCGCCGTGACGCCTGGTCATCCAATTGCGACCACGCCGTCTTTCGCCACGCCGGCTGTGATCCTGCTCTCTTCGATGCGGCACCCCGCCCGGCCCCACGGGTAATCTGAACGGGCGTACAGCTTCCCGGGGTGCTGGTCGCTGTGGGGAGCAGCGTCGCAGCGAAAGGAACGCATCGTGACAGCACATCGACCTGCCCAGGTCGCGCGGCATGCCGCCATCGTGCTCGCCGGTGCCGCCAGCTTGAGCCTGACCGTCGTGGCGGGCGCGTATGTCGTGCAGCAGATCGCCGATATGCAGCACTCGGCGACTCGGATCGCGGCGCCGGTCACTCCGCCCGCCCCTGCCGAGCCCGACCATGGACGCCGGTACACCCCCTATCCGGTGCTGACCGGCACCAGTTTCGTCCTGCCCTCGGCTGCTTCGGTTCCGCGCGCCGCTGAGCCCGAAACGACCAAGCCGGAAACCACCGCGCCGCAGGTAGTTTCGCCTACCGCGCCACCCGCTCCCACACCTGTCGGCGGCAAGGTTCGATTCGGCGACACCTATGTCGGCGCGCAGGTCGCACAGGTCGAGGACGACACCGTCTCGGTCACCGTGGACACCAACGCTTTGATCATGCTGCCGGGTTACCTCCGCTCCGGCCCCACGTCGGAGATGCCGGCCGTGACCACGATGCGCACCGACCTCGATACCCACAGCGGTGAAGTGCGGATGGCGTTCTCCGATCCGCGACTGGGCGAGCACGACCTGCGCTTGAACCGGCACGCCACGCCCGCATCCAGCGGTGACCTCGAACAGCGGACCACCGAACGCGCGCCCGCCGCCGCGCACGGCGGAGCGGATTCCACCGCAGTGTGAGTTACCGCCTACCCTGCTCGGCATGAGCGCGTACGACTTCTGCGTCATCGGCGGCGGTATCGTCGGCGTCGCGACCGCGCACCGGATCCTGGCGCGCAATCCCGGTGCGAGCCTGGTGCTGCTGGAGAAAGCCAAGCGGCTGGCCGCCCATCAGACCGGCCACAACAGCGGAGTCATCCACTCCGGCATCTACTATCCGCCCGACAGCCTGAAGGCCACGCTGTGCCGCCGGGGCGCTCGCTGGACCAAGGAATTCGCGGCGGCCCACGACATTCCTTACCGCGTCTGCGGCAAACTACTGGTCGCCACGGACGACGCCGAATACGAACGCATGCTCGCGCTGCACGAACGCTCGATCACCAACGGCGTGGCCGTCGAACTGATCGACGCCGCGGAACTCACGCGGCGGGAACCGCGCGTCACCGGCGTGGGGGCCCTCTTCGTCCCGGACACCGGCATCGTCGACTTCACCCGGGTGACCGAAGCGCTGGCCGAGGAAGTCCGCGGCGCGGGTGGTGAATTCGTGCTGGGCGCCGAGGTCGCCACGCTCACCGAGACTTCGGATGCCGTGACCGCCACGGGACCGGCCGGCTCATGGACGGCTCGCCGCGCGGTGGTCTGCGCGGGCCTGCAAGCCGACCGGATGGCGCGGGCGGCCGGTCTGCGCACCGACTTTCGCATCGTTCCCTTCCGCGGCGAGTACTACCAGCTGCCGCAGGAGCGAAACGGGCTGGTCAGCACATTGATCTATCCGATCCCGGATCCCGGATTGCCATTCCTCGGCGTGCATTTGAGCCCGACGATCGACGGAGCGCTGACCGTGGGGCCGAACGCCGTGCTCGGACTGTCGAGGGAGGGCTACCGCAAAGGCAGTGTCGACCTGCGGGACGCGCGGGAAGTCCTCGGATTCGCCGGATTCCATCGCGTCGCCAAGGCGAATGTGCGCACCGGTCTGCGGGAACTGCGCAACTCCCTGTTCAAGCGCGGATACCTCGAGCAGTGCCGCCGCTACTGTCCGGAGCTGACGCTCGCCGATCTGCGGCCGCGCGAGGCGGGCATTCGCGCCCAGGCGGTGCTGCGGGACGGAACGCTGGTGCACGACTTCATGATCGAGCGCACCGAGCGCTCGGTTCATCTGCTCAACGCCCCCTCACCTGCGGCGACCTCGGCCATGCCGATCGCCGAGCACCTCGTCGACCAGCTCTGAGCACGCTGTGAACGACTTTCCTCCCAAGCAACCATTCGGTCGCAACCTGGCGAAATAACGGACGAAATCCCGTAGAGCCCTCGAATAAAGAGGAGAGCTGTAGTACTTTTGACGCCAGTCGTGGGACAGGGAGGGCCTATGGGCCACATCAAGTACGCGAGTGACGTCGGAGCGCCCGTCGAGGTCGCTTTCAGTTATACGGACAACCATCTGTTCGTACCGGATTGGATGTTCGGCATCGCGGACTTCGTACCGGCCGGCGACCAGGACCGCGGACTCGGCGCGGTCTTCGCCACCACCACCCGCTTCGCGATCTGGCAACCGACTTCCACCTGCGAGATCACCGAACACCGCCACAACGCGGTGATCGGCTACACGCTGCGCGGACGGTTCTCCGGCACGCTGCGGCTGCGCTTCGACCCACTCGGTTACGGGCGCTCGGTGCTGACCTCCGAGGCGGAGTACAGTCCACCTCGCGGAGTGGTCGGGCGCCTGAGCACCGGCTTGGTGGACGCCGCGGTCAAATCGGCGCTGCGGCGTACGGAGGCCCGGTTACGGAGGGAGATAGAGGAATTCCACGGTACCGATCTTGTCGGTCGGATTGCGTAGGGTGCCAGCCATGATCATCGTGAGCACCGACGGATCCTGCCTCCGCAATCCCGGCGGCGCCATCGGCTGGGCTTGGGTCAATCATCAGGGCTCCTCCGCCAGCGGGGGAGCCGCGTCCGGAACCAACCAGGTCGCGGAGTTGCGCGCGGTGCTGGAAGCGATCGTCGCCCACCCAGGGTCCGAACCCCTGCTCATCGAGAGCGATTCGCTCTACGCGATCAAATGCGCCTCGGAATGGGTATCGGGCTGGCGGCTCAACGGCTGGCGCACGTCCACCGGTGGCGCGGTGAAGAATGTCGAACTCGTCCGGCAGATCGATCGGGCCATCTCGAGCAGGCCGGGACCGGTCCGCTTCCGTTGGGTCCGTGGTCATGTCGGCAACTACTTCAACGAGCAAGCCGACGCGCTGGCCGGAGAAGCGGCTCGGCAGGCCGCGGTCACCGCGGCTGTCGCCGAGGCGAACACCGTGGAAATGCTCGCGGTGACTGTGGAGGAACCGTCGACGGCGCCGGAAGCGCCGAAAGACACGGCCGCGGGGAAGGCGGCCGCGCCGTCGGCGCCACAGGCTTTGACGCTGTTCTGATCCGCCGGATCGTCGCAGGCTGCCCGAATGACCTCCGGCGGTGGTGGCTCGGCCCACCGCCGGAGGCGCTCGGCTAGTTACCCGGCTGCGGTGCGGGCTGACCGGACGGCGCCTGCTGCGGCGCGCCCGGAGCGGGAGCGCCGGGCAGACCGGTACCGGCACCCTTCAGCATCGGCGAATCGAGCTTCTCGACCAGCCACTTGTCGCCGGACTTCTGCAGCTGGGCGATCACCACGACGAACTGACGCTCGGGGTTGGCCTGGGTGAAGTTGGTCCGATACTGCGTGAGGGTCACCAGCACCTTGGCCGAGGTCTTGTCACCGGCCTGGTAGCCGCACTGCACATCGTCGGCCCAGGACTTGACCTGTGCCTGCACCATGGCATCTTTCAGCGCCTTGGTCGCGTCGTCGAACTCCTTGAGGAACTCGCCCGTCGAGCCGGCCTTCACCGTGGTGAAGTAGTCGTCCAGATTCTTCGAGTAGTCGTAGACCGAGACGTCCTTGCCGAACGTGCACGCGGCGCTCGTGGAGTCGCGGATCGCGTCGAGCTTGTCGCCGCGATCCTTGCCCTGCATGAAGAACACCACCACCGCGGTGATCGCGGCGACCGCGAGCACGCCGGCCACGAACGCGGCCACCAGCGGAATCGAGGTGGACTTGCCGGACGGTGCGGAGGCCGCCGCCTTGGGCGAGTCGCTCTTCGCGGCAGGCTTCGCGCCCGCCTCGGCCTTGTCTGCCTTCTCCGCCTTGGACAGCTCGGGCTTCGCCGCGCCTGCGGCGTCCTCCGACTTCCCGGATACCGCGTCGGTGCCCTTGTCGGAGGTGGCGGCCGTGGTCTCGGCGTCCTTGTCGGTCTCGGCGTCGTCGGTAGACATCGATAGAACCTGCACTTTCCCGGCGCGCATCGGTGCGCACCGATTGGCTTCAGCGGCCCGCGGCAGCGAACCTTACGCGTTTCACCGGCGAGTATGCCCGCCCGACGCGAGGACCGCCGGGCCGGGTACGACTCACCGCACCGGAGGCAGCGTCCGCTCGTTCGGATCCACACCCGGCGGCATGTGCGCGCCGTTGTTGGGCACGTCGGGCCGCGGCGCGTTGGCGGCACCGCGGATCTGCTGACCCGGGGGCGGGTTCTCGCAGTAGTTCCACATCGGGATCGTGCCGTCCTGCACGACCTCGTTGCGCATCTTCGGAGTGTTGTAGGTGCAGAACGGCCGCGGCCAGATGTCGATCATCGCGTGGAATTCGCCGTCGTGCGCCGGGACGCCGAGCGCCTCGCCACCGAGCGCGAGCGAGGGGAACAGCGCGCGCAGCGCGGGCAGCCGCAGCTGCGCCGCCTTCGTGATGGCCTGGAAATTGGTCGCCAGGCTGGTGATCGGATCGGCCGTGCGGTCCACCACCGCGCCGAGGCTGGTGAGCTGGCCCGGCGCCTGGTCCAGCACGCGCTGCAATTCCGCGTTCGCGTTGTTGAACTGCTCGAACAGCACGCCGGAGTTGCGGGTCAGCGTGGCCAGATCGGGCTGTGCGTTGGACGTGGTACTCGCGATGGTGCGCAGATTGGTGATCAGGTTCGTGGTCTGCGGCAGCAACGAGTCCAGGCCCGCCGTCGCCAGGCTGATCCCGTTGACCAGGCCGCGCAGCTGATCCGGGCCGCCGCTGAGCGCGATGTCCAGCTCGTTCAGGATGACCTGGAAATGCTCCGGGTTGATCTGCGCGATCAGGGCGCTGGAGTTGTCCAGCACCGACCACACCGGCGTGGGCGTGTGGATCCTGTCCGGATCGAACTTGATCACCGCGCCGTTGGCCAGAAACGGCCCCTGTTCGGCATTCGGCCGGAAGTCGATGTACTGCTCACCCGCGCCCGACAGGGCCTGCACCGCGATCTGGGTGTCCACCGGGATCTTGTACTTCGACTCGATCTGCGCGGTGGCGGCGATGGCCTGGCCGCGATCGGACAGCTCGATCGATGTCACCTTGCCGATGCGCCACCCGCGCAACGTCACGTCGTTGCCGGGTTGCAGACCACCGGAACGATCCAGATTCACCGTGACGGTGTAGTCGGACCGCAGCGGGTTCACCCGCATGACGTTCAGCAGCAGGTACGTCGCGCCGACCAGCAGCACGAGCACCAGGCCCACGTTCGACAGGAAGATCTTGCTTCCGAACAGTTTGCGCGCCGAGGTCATCGCTGTCCTCCCACCCGGCCCTGCACCAATTGCAGCACCTGGATCAGGCTGCCCGCGAAGTCCTGCAAGTCGTTGAGGTCCTGGAGCTTGCCGTGCTGCGGATCGGTGAGCGCGCTGATGTCCAGGTTGGTCGCGGTCGCGTACACCGCGAAGCTGCTGCCGCGGAAGGTCGCGTCGACCTTCGGCCGCAGCACCCGTAGTCGATCGAGCAGGACGCCGAAGCCGTCGCCGGTCTTGGCTATCGCGTCCATCAGCTGGTGGGTGTTCTCCAGCAGCCCGTTCAAGCTCTCGGTCGAGGTGTTCGCGTAATCGCCGAGGGCGGCGCTGGCGGTGGACAACTTGGCGAGCAGATCGCCGAGGGCCCGGTTGTTCTCGGCGATGGCGCCGATCATCTGCGGCAGCGTGTCGGCCACCTCGCCGAGTTCCGACCGTCTGCCCTCGATGGTGTTGGCGAGGGTGCTGAACTCACCGAGCACACTGTCCACCCGGGCGGAGTTGTTGTTCAGACTGCCGACCACGCCGGTCATCTCGGTGATCAGGTGGGCGAGCTGCTCGCCGCGGCCGCCGACGATGGAGTCCAGCTCGGAACCCAGCTTGGACAGGCTGGCGATGCCGCCGCCGTTGAACAGCATGGAGACCGAGATGAGCAGCTGCTCGACGGTCGCGCCCGCGGAGGTGCTGTCGAGGGTGAGCGTGTCACCGTCGTGCAGCATGTCCGCGCCGGGCTCGGTCTTGGGCTTGGACACCGCGACGAACACATCACCCAGCGGGGTGGCCTGACGCAGTTCCGCCGTGCTGCCCTTGGGCAACTCGATGTCCTTGCGGATGGTCAAGTCCACGACCGCCTGGAAGTTCTTGGTCTTGATATCGGTCACCACGCCGACATCCGAGCCACCGATCTTCACCTTCGCCTGGTCGGGCAGGTTCAGCGCGTTCTCGAAGACCGCGTGGATCGTGTAGGTCTCCCCGCCCTGACCCGGTTTCGGCAACGGCAGCTTCTCCACGGTGAGCCCGCAGCCGGAGGTGACCGCCACACCGGCTACCGCGGCGACGGCGACCAGCGTCCTGCGTGCCTTGATCGTCATTCGGTACGTCATTTCGTCAGTCCGAGCAGTGCGGCGGTGAGCCCGTAGTCGGGTCCGAAGTCCTGCATGTTTCCGGTACGGCAGCCGTCGGCCTTCATCTGGATGCGCTCACAGAACAGGCTGACGATCTCACCCGACAGCGCGGTTCCGATCACCGCGTGCAGCCGGACGTACCCGTGCTCGCGGTTGACGATGTTGTCGACGTTCTGCATGACCATCGGCGCCAGGTCGGCGACTTCGGTGAGGCCGTAGGCGTTGTCGCGCAACTGCTGGGTCACGTTGGTCAGGCCGGTCATCGTGCCGGACAACTGGCTCTCGTACTGCGTCAGCGTGGTGCTGGTGTTGCGCAGGAAGGCGAGGAGTTGATCGAGCGTGGCCTGTAGACCGGGCGCTTGATCGGCGAGCAGGCCGGTCATCTGGGTCACCCGGTTGCTGAAATCGCGCACGGACTGGTCGTTCTCGGCCAGCATGGTGGTGAGGTCGTTCAGCTTGATGATGATGCTGGAGATCGCGTCCTTGTTGTCCACACCGACCTTCAGCGCGCTGGACAGCGCGTTGAGGGTGTCACGGATCTTCTCGCCGTTGCCGTTGAGCATCGGGTAGAGCACCCGGCCCGACAGCGGGCCGATTCCCTCCTGGCCCGGCTCCGGCTTCAGCGCGGCGGCGAACTGATCGATGGTCTTGATCATCGTGTCCAGCTCGACCGGCGTCTTGGTCCGGGCCTTGGGCAGATGATCGCCGTCGGACAGGGTCGCGCCGCCGGTGTAGACCGGGGTGAGTTCGATGTGCCGGTCGGTCACGATGGACGGCGAGATGATCGCGGCGATGGCGTCCTTCGGGATCTTCACGTCCTTGTCGATGGACATGTGCACCTCGATCAGGGTGCCTTTGGGCACGATCTTGTCGACCTTGCCGACGTCGAGCCCGAGCACCGTGATCGGATTGCCCTCGTAGATGCCCGCGATGTTGTCGAAGTCCGCGGTGAACTGCAGGGTGGTGCCCAGCGCGTTGTTCACCGAACTCGGCAGCAGCGAACAGCTGCCGATCGTGAGCGCGGCGGCGCTGATCATGAACGCCTTCGCGACGGTCCTCAGCGGAAAGCCCGTGCGGAATCTCATCCCTGGCACCCCTCGATGACTTGGGCGAAGCACAACCAGTTGTCCGGGAACAGCCACGGCAGGCCGACATCGCCGTACGGACCGCTGCCACCCCAGGAGTTCGCCAGGTAGCGCAGGGTCGGCGGCATGATCGACAGCATCCGATCCAGGTTGTCCTTGTTCTTCTGCAGGCCCTCGGCCATGGTGTTCAGCTGCTGGATGGTCGGGCCGAGCTGATCGTTGTTCTCCGCGCCGATCGCCTCCAGCTGCTTGGTCAGCGCGGCGACGTTGTCCAGCAACTGGCGCAGCAGCGCCTGGCGCTCCATCACCCGATTGGCGATGGCCTCACCCTGGGTGATCACCAGCAGGATGCTGTTGCGGTTGTCGCCGAGGATCCGGGTGACCCGGTCCAAGTCCTTCAGCAGGGTGTCCACCTCGACCTTGCGGCTGTCGATCACCTTGGCCAGCGCACCGACGCTGTCCAGCGCCTGGGCGGTGAGCTGGGGCGAGCCGTTCATCTGCTCGTTGATCAGGTTCAGCGAGTCGGCCAGCTTCTTGGTGTCGAGCGCTTCGAACTTCGGCGTGCCGACCTGCACGACGTCGGCCAGATTGTACGGCACCGTGGTGTTGGACACCGGGATCCGCTTGCCCTTCAGGCCCGAACCGTCGCCCGGCTCGAGGTCGACGTACCTGGCGCCGAGCAGCGTGGCCATCTTGATCGATGCGCGCGCGTCCGGGCCGAGTTTCACGTCGTCGCTGACGCTCAGCGTGAGCAGCACGTGACTGCCCTCGAGTTCGGCGTCGACCACCCGCCCGGAGGACACCCCCGCGATGTTCACCTTGTCGCCGACCCTGATACCCGCGGCCTGCACGAACTCGGCCTTGATCGACTGCTCGCCGACGCCGAGGAGCTTGTAGACGCTGGACACCACCAGCAGCACCACGATGAGGGCACCGCCGATGACGCCCAACCAGAAGAACCGGTTGCTTTCGAACCTGGACCTGAGCTTCGTCATCATGGGCGGCACACCGCCGAGTGCGAGGTGCCACCGATCTGCGAGAACAGACCGCGGGGGAACAGGACACCGTAGAGCGACAAGTCCAGCCCGCACAGGTAGGCGTTGGCGTAACCGCCCTCCGAGGTGTGCCTGCCCGCCGCGGACAGGACGTTCGGCAGGTCGATCGCCGCTTGATCGAGCTTGGCGCCGTTGTCCAGCAACAGCGTCAACGCGGCGCTGGTGGAGTTCTGCGCGGTGCGCAGGCTCGGCTGGATCCGGTCCATCATGCCGACCAGCGACGTGGTCGCGGCCGCGATCTGCTCGGTCGAGCCGAGCAACGACTGTCCTTGTTCGTACAGCCCGCCGATCAAGGCCCGGGTCTGGGTCACCAGGGTCTCCAATTCATCACCTCGTTTCGCCAACCCCGACATCACGCCCGACAGGTTGGTGATCACATCGGACAGGATCGCGTCCCTGCGCTGGAAGTCGGTGGCCAGCTGGGCGGCCTGCACGATGAACGCGCTCAACGAGACGCCGTCGCCCTGCAATGCCTGGATGAAGGTCTCCGACAACCGGTTGACCTGCTCGGGCTGCAACACCTGGAACAGCGGCTGGAATCCGTTGAGCAGACCGGACACATCGAACGACGGCTCGGTCCGATCAATCGGGATGGAACCGTTGTTCTTCAACGGCGCCGGGCTCGACGCCTTGCCGGGAGCCAGGGCCACGTACCGCTGACCGATCAGGTTCTGGTAGCGGACCAGCGCTTTGGTGTCGTTGTAGATCGTCTGGTCGCGCTGCACGACGAAGGTGACCTTCGCGACCGACTTCTTCAGATTCGCGTCGCGGCCCCGCTCGATCTTCTCGACCTTGCCCACCCGCACGCCCGCCATGCGGACGTCGTCGCCCTCGTGCAAACCGAGCACGTCGGAGAACGTCGCGGAGTAGGTGTAGGTGTCCCCGTTGACGATGCGCGCCAGCGTGTTCCACACCACCACCGTGACCAGAATCGACACGATGGCGAAGATGGTGAAGCCGATGAGCGGCTTGCGAATGCTCATCGTCCGGCACCGTTGTCGGACACCTGCATGGTTCCGCCCTTCAGAATCGAGCTCAGCAGCAGATATTCGGCGGTGGTCGGCTTGCGGCCGAGCAGCGCGGGGATCGCCGAGTCACCCCGGTAGGAGATCGGCGCCGCCGACGGGGTGCCTTCGTGGGCGGCGGCCGGCGCGACGGGCGCCGGAGCCGCGGCAGGCGGGAGCAGTCCCGGCGGCAGCATCGGGAACAGGCCTTCGAGCGGAGTGCCCGCGAACGGAGCGGGTGCACCGCCGGTGGGGGCGGCCGCGGTGGCGCGGTTCGGGTCCGGTGTGGTGACGCCGGGGATCAGCGGCAGGCCGGGCATCGGCACGACCGGGGGAAGCCCGGCGGCCGAGGCGAGCGCGCGCGGCTTCAGCTGTTCGGGCAGCTCGCCGACGTCGGCGACGGCGGGAGCGGTGAAGCAGCTCGGCCCGACCATGTCGCCGTAGCGCGGGCAGTCGGCCACGGTGTAGGGCCGGTAGGGCGTGAGGGTGATGCCCGCGTCCCAGACCTGCTGCTTCTGCGGGCCCCACTTGAACGTGGTGTCCATCCGGCGCATGGTCTCGCTGAGGTTCAGCAGGCTCCTGGTGATCGCGTCCGGGTCCGCGGCGAGTGCGCCGAACATGTCGTTCGTGCCCGCGGTGACCTCGATGCCCACGTTCGGATTGCGAGCGAACAGGTCGTTGACCGTGTCGATGGTGCCCGAGGTGCCGGTGATCAACGCGACCAGCTCGCCGCGGCGGTCGGCGATGGTGCGCGCGGTCTGCACCGAGGTGCCGAGCACGTCGACCAGCTCGGGTGCGGACTGGTTGAGCGCGTTGAACGAGGCGGAGAAGTCACCCAGCAGCACACCGAGATCGGGAATCGACTCGTCCACGGCCAGCAGCCAGCGGTCCAGCCGCTCGACGGTGGAGCCGGGCACCCGGCCGCTGCCGTCCAGCGCCTGCGACAGGGTGCCCAGCACCCGGCCGAACTGCACCGGATCGATCTTGTCGAGGATGTTGCGGACCGTGGTGAGCGTGTCCTGCAACGCGATGGTGCCCTTGCTGCGGTCTTCCTCGATGACCGAACCCTCGTGCAGGTACTGGTCGGCGGGGCCGTTGAAGACGAGTTCGACGGAGGTGACGGCGAACAGATTGCTCGGCACCACGCGAGCGGTCACGTTGGCCGGGATGTCGTCGGCGAACTCCGGCTTCATCTCGATCCGGACCTTCTGCAGTTCGCCCTTGGCCGCGATGTCGACGGTCTTCACCGCGCCCACGAGCACGCCGCGGAACTTGACGTCGGCCTGCTCGGGCAGACCGTCACCCGTGGTGGTCAGGTTCGCGGTGACGTTGACCTTCTCCTGGAAGAACCCTTTGTAGCGCAGCATCAGGAAGCTGAGCACCAGCGCGAACACGACCAGACCGCACACGCCCGCGATGAACAGCTGCCGCATCGTGGGCCCGCGCCCACTGGGATCGATGATCATCTGGTGTCTACCCCGAGATCCGGATGCCGGGGTTGATGCCCCAGATCGCCAATGTCATGAACAGGTTCGCGAAAACGACCGCGATGATGCACATCTTGATCGCGCGGCCCGCGGCCACGCCGACGCCCTCGGGGCCACCGGAGGCGAAGAAGCCGTAGTAGCACTGGATGAACGTGGTGATCGCGACGAACAGGATCGCCTTGATCAGCGAATAGACGACGTCGGCCGGGACGAGGAACTGATAGAAGTAGTGCTGGTAGGTGCCCACGGCGGTACCGCCGATCAGCTGCACGGTCAGCGAGCAGGACACGTAGGCCATCGTCAGGCCCAGGCAGTAGAGCGGGATGATGGCGATCATCGCCGCGAACATCCTGGTGCTGATCAGGTAGGGCAGCGGCCGGATGGCGATGGACTCCAGCGCGTCGATCTCCTCGGAGATGCGCATGGCACCGAGCTGCGCGGTGAACCGGCAGCCCGCCTGAGCGGCGAAGGCCAGCGTGGCGAGCAGCGGGCCGAGTTCGCGAGTCGTGGCGAACGCCGAGATCGCGCCGGTGATCGGGCTCAGGCCGAGCAGGTTCAGCGAGTTGTAACCCTGGATGCCGACGGTCATGCCGCCGAAAGCGCTCAGAATGACGACGACGCCGATGGTGCCGCCGCCGACGACGAGATTGCCGTTGCCCCAGGTGACGTCGGAGAGCAGGCGCCACACTTCCTTGGGGTAGTGCTTGAGCGCCAGCGGAATCGAGCCGATCGAGCGCAACAGGAAGAACACCTGGTGGCCGAGCCTGGCGAGCCAATCGACCGGCGCCTGGGCCGATTTCCGGATCGTCTGGAGAGGCCGCAGCAGCGGCGGTACATAGGTTGATGACACCGGCTCAGACCACCTGTGACGGGAATAGTGCGTTGTAAACCTGGGTGATGATGAGGTTCACCCCGAACAGCATGATGGTGGAACCCACCACCGCGGAATTCACCGAGTTCGCGACACCGCCGGGACCACCGCGGGTGTTCAATCCGGTATCGCAGGCGATGATTGCCGCCAGCAGACCGAAAATCAGCGATTTCACCAGCGCGACAAGAAGATCGGTGGTCACGGCGAACGACGAGAAGGTGCCGACATAGGAGCCCGGCGTGCCGTTCTGCGCGAATATATTGAAGATGTAGCCGGTCAGGAATCCCACGAAGACGACGAAGCCGCACAGCAGCACGCTCACCAGCATCGCCGCGCCGAGCCGCGGAGCGACCAGCCTGCGCAGGGGGTCGACGCCCATGACCTTCATGGCGTCGATCTCCTCGCGGATGGTGCGCGAGCCGAGATCGGCGCAGACCGCGGAGCCGACGGCGCCCGCGATCATCAACGAGGTGACCAGCGGGGCGCCCTGCTGGATGATGCCGAGGCCGTTGGCCGCGCCGATGAACGAGGTGGCGCCGACCTGGCCGGCGACCGATCCGACCTGGATGGAGACGATGACGCCGATCGGGATGGCGACAAGCAGCGTCGGCGCCGCGGAGACGCTGGCCATGAACGCGCACTGCCGGACGAACTCGGCGAAGGGGAAGCGCCTGCGGAAAATCGAGACGAACAGTTCGGCGACAGCCGCGAAGCCCATCGTGATCTGCCTGCCGAAGGTCTCCAGCGAACGCTTCGGATGATCCTGCCAGTAAGACCTCGTCCAATCGGCCGCACCACTGAACCGTGACCCTGATGGTGGACTCTCGGTCGACTGCACTGGCTAATCCTCCTCGACGCCGGTTGGCTGCCCCGGCGACTCGTTTGCTTGACGCACCTTACTACGGAGTAGTGCAGAACACACCATCCCCTTGTGATCGCAGTCATAGATGTCGCTCACCGCCGCCGAAAAGCAATGGTTGAGCCGTGGAACATTGGGAAAGAGCCCAAAGACGGCGCCCCGAGCTCTGGCACAAGCTACAGCCCAGCTGCACGAATCCGGATCCGCAACGGGGATTCGGCCAATTTCTTTGGATAATTCTCATCGAAAATCAGATTTGTTTCCGGAGACCAACACAACGGCTCCTTACTATCACTCGGACACTAACGTCCACAGGCTTTTCACAATTGTGATAGCCGAATGCTATTAGGCGCGTAAGATACATTCCATCTCAGTTGTACGAAATAGGGTTGAAGCGCGGAGCAGTGGGGACAACCCCGTAGTGGTGACGCGCCCGAGATCGTTTACTGACACGATGGGTGCGACAGATTGATATCGTGCGGGCTTCCGACGTCTGGAGGGACATGTTCAGCAAACTCGCCAAGGTGGCCAACGCCGCCTTCGCCGTCGCCCTGGGCGCGGCGCTGCTCGGCACGGGCACAGGGGCCGCGAACGCCCAAACGGGCCCGCCGGTGTTGGGCGGTGGATCCGGCATCATCATCGACAACCAGTTCGAGTGCACGGTCACGACTGTCGGCCATGACAACGCGGGGCGTCTGGTCGGCTTGACCGCGGGCCACTGCGGCGACCCGGGCGCGCAGGTCTACGCCGAAGCCGATCGGGAGGCGGGCGTGATCGGCCGGTTCGCCTACTCCAACCACGACCTGGACTACGCCGTCATCCAGTTCGATCCGGGCAAGATCACCCCGGTGAACCGGATCGGCAATGTCACCATCACCGGGCTGGGCGCACCGGCCAACTTCCCGCAGATCGTGTGCAAGGAAGGGCGCACCACCGGCAACACCTGTGGTATCGCCTGGGGTGACGTCTTCCGGACGAACGTCGAGACCTGGAGCCAGATGTGCGTGGTGGAAGGCGACTCCGGTGCGCCGGTGGTCGTCGGGACGACGCTGGTGGGCATGGTGAACGCCTATCTGGCCCTCGCGTGCTTCGGTCCTGAGGTGGGTACCAACATGAGCGCCATCGTGGCCGACATCAACGCACGCGGCGGCGTCGGCACCGGTTACGTCCCGATCTGATCGGACCACACTTTCGACTTGCGGCCCGAGCGGAGCGATCCGTTCGGGCCGCTTATTTTTCGCTCGGAGCCGGCGCCACCGCCGGACCCGCGACGGCGCACTGCGGCATGCAGTCGACGCTGTCCAACGCGGGCGCGTGCCGCTCGGGACGCAACAGCACGGCGGCGAGCACCGCGCCGGTCACCAGCAGCCCGGCACACAGCCACATCGCGGTGGCGAAGCCGTCGTCGAAGGCGGCCGGATCACCCAGCGCACCCGAGATGCCCGCGACCCCGGGCAGCGCCGCCACGGCGAGCAGCTGCGCGGTGCGCGCGACGGCGTTGTTCACCCCCGAGGCGATGCCGGCCTCGCTCGCGGGCACCGCGCCCAGCACCGCGCCGGTCAGCGGCGCGACCAGCACCGCGAGCCCCAGCCCGAACACGAGGACGCCCGGAAGCACATCGATGAAGTACCTGGTCTCGGGTCCGATGCGCAGCAGAAGCACCAGGCCCGCCGCCGCCAGTAGCGGTCCGGCGGTCATCGGGATGCGCGGCCCGTGCACTTGCGCCCAACGTCCGGCGGGGGCCGAGAGCGCCAGCATGATCACCGTGACCGGCACGGTCGCGACCCCGGACATCAGCGGCGAGTATCCGGCCACCAGTTGCAGTTCCAGCACCAGCAGGAAGAACACGCCACCGAGGGCGGCGTAGACCGCGAGCGTCACGAGATTCGCCGCGGTGAACACCCGCGAGCCGAACAGGGCCGGCGGCACCAGCGGATGATCGCTGCGCAGTTCGATCAGGACGAAGGCCCCGAGCAGCACGACACCGGCCACGATGAGCAAAGGCATGGTGTCGATCAGTCCGAGGGTCAGCGCACCGAGCGCCAGGGCCACCACCAGTGCGCCGGGCACGTCGAGTTCGGCGGCGGCGCCGGGATCGCGGCTCTCGGGCACGTGCCGCAGCGCGACCAGGACGACGACCAGGGTCAGCGGAACGTTGAGGAAGAAGATGGACCGCCAGCCCGCGACCTCGATGAGCCAGCCACCGAGGAACGGCCCGAGCGCGCCTGCCACGCCGCCGAAGCCCGACCACAGGCCGATCGCCGCGCCTTGATCGCGCCGATCGATGGACGAGGAGATCAGCGCCAGGCTGCCCGGCGTGAGCATCGCGCCCGCGACACCCTGCAGGATCCGGGCCGCGACCAGCATCTCGATGCTCGTCGCGACGCCGCACAACACCGACGCGAGCGCGAACGCCACGGTTCCCCACACGAAGACCCGCCGCCGGCCGAGCTTGTCGCCGAGCGAGCCGCCGAGCAGGATGAACGAGGCGAGGGTCAGGGTGTACCCGTTCAACGTCCACTGCAGCCCGGCGACATCGGTGTCCAGCGATTCGCCGATCCGCGGCAACGCGATGTTCACGACCGTCGCGTCGAGCGAGGCGACCGACGAGCCGAGGATGGTGGCCAGCAGAATCCAGCGACCCGTGCGGGATTGCAACCGCGGTAGCTCGGTGGTGCTCACCAACCCAACCTAGCGGCCCGCAGGCGGTGGGAAGTCCCGGTCAGAGTTCCTGGACGCAGACGACGAAGCGGCGCTTGTCGTAGACGTACCCGGTGCCGCTGCCGCAGACGCTGACGTCATCGGCGCCCTGCTGGATCTTGACCACCTTCACGCCCTTCGACGGCGACGAGCCGGTGCAGTCGATGCGCTTGGGGTCGTCACCACCGACGTCCATGCAGCCGCCGACCACCCAGTCGATGTCCAGGCACAGCGCGCCCTGCTCGATGCCGTTGATGGTCTCGGCATAGTAGTTGTCGGCGTCGCTGCTGCACTGCGAGCTCTTCGCCTTCTTGTCGATCACCTTGTAGTTCGACTCACGGCTGCCGCACGACGCCTTCTCGATGGTGGCGTTGGTGGTGGTGCCGCCGAGTTTCACGCAGTCGTTGACGTTCGCGTCGAAGTCGGTGTCGCCGCTCGGCTTGCTCGTCGTCGGCTTGCCGGTGCTCGGAGTGGGCTTGCCCGAGGACGGTTTCGGCGTGCTGGTTACCGATACCGCGTCGATCGTCCCGTTGTCCACGGCGGGCTGGGCGGTACCGCTGATCGTGGAACTACAGCCGACCAGCGACAATCCCGCCGCGATGGCGAATCCGGCGAAGGCGAGACGCCCCCAGGTCAGTTGACGAGACACGTACAGTCCTCCCGAGCTGTAACGCCGGCGAACTCACGCCCCCGTGATCCGAAGTTGCCTTGGCTGTGCTTGAAATACCACGCCATGAATACACCATGGACCGAGCGCACGTCGAGCCGAAGGCGGAAACGAACCGCTGCCAACAAGTCTGGGTATGGTGGGCTTTCTGGTCCGAGAGGAGTCCCCCGGTGAAGCTGATCAGCGCAATCGTGTGTTCGACCGCCGCGATCGGAGGCTCCCTCGTCGTTCCGGGGGTGGCGGCCGCTGCCGACGTGCACTGCCGATCGGACCACGGGACCGACATCACCGTCATCGAAGGGGAGACGGCCTGCCGCGCGGCGACCGACAGTTACGGCTCGGCAAGGGCCAGCGGGATCGATGGGGTCGGCTACGCCAACGCGACCCTCGGCGCCACGGCCATCGGCATCGGTGCGGCGGGCGGCGTCGGTGCCAGCGAAGGCGCGGGCGGAGTGCCGGTCGCGGTCGGCCTCGGCCCGGACGCGGTCGCGCTGACCTCGACCAACGACGACCCGGCGGCACGGACGTTCGCGATCTCCATCGCACTCGAAGGATCGCGAGCGGGGGTGGAGACCGCCGAACAGTCGGTGGTCTGTCTGGGCGTCGCGGCCTTCGCGTGGAACGCCGACAGCGGCGCCGCGTGCATCGCCACCCCTTTTGGGCTCTGGCAGACCCACTGAACGGGTTACCCTGGTTGACCAGCCCGGATAACGGCGGTCAGGAGGTGACCCCATGGTTTCGGCAATGGCGGCGGACGACTTCGAGCCCGCCGATTCGGCCCGCGACAAGCTGGCGGCACCGCGCGAGATGCTGGTCGACCCGCGTTTCATCCGACTGGCCGATCAATTCTTCGGCCTGTTCGCCCAACCCGCGCGCGGTGGCGGTGCACTGGCGGTCTACCTCGACGGCAGGGCCGTGGTCGACATCTGGGCCGGCTGGGCGGACAAGGAGCGGCGCTGGAACGGCGATACCGTCGCGCTGACCTTCTCCACTGGTAAGGGCGTCGCCTCGACCGTCGTCCACCGCCTGGCCGAACGGGGTCTGATCGGCTACGACATCCCGGTGGCCGAGTACTGGCCGGAGTTCGCCGCGCACGGCAAAGACGACATCACGGTTCGCGACGTGCTCTGTCACCGCGCCGGCTTGCACCGGGTACGCGGCCTGGTGCCCGGGCGCGAAGGCATCCTGAACTACGACGCCGTGGTCCGGGCGCTGGCCGACAGCCCGCCGGACCCCCGGCGCATCCGCACCTCCGGCTACCACGCGATCACCTTCGGCTGGCTGGTCGCCGAACTCGTGCAGCGGGCGACGGGCACACCGTTCACCGAGGTGTTGCGCACCGAGATCGCCGAGCCGCTCGGGTTGGACGAGTACTGGTTCCGCGTCCCCGAGTCCGAGCGACACCGGATCGCCAAGATCTTCCGGCCCCTCGGCCCGCCGGGCATCCGCTGGAACACCGCCTCCTCGGTGCTGTCCTGGGTGCGGCCGGTGCGCGGGCTCGCCGAGGCGGGCATGCCGGAGAGTTTCGACGAGCTGGTCCGCGACCCCCGGGTGCACGACGCGGTGATGCCGGGCTGGAACGGCGTCTTCTCGGCGCGCGCACTGGCGCGGATGTACGGCGCGCTGGCCAACGGCGGCGTGGTCTACGCCGGGCCGGGCGTCCGCGGTGTCGGCGCGACCGGATCCGAGCAGGTCGTGCGGTTCCTGGCCCCGGAGACGATCGCGACGATCGGCCGGGCGCAGTCGGCCCACAGCCGCGATTACGTGCTCGGTCTGCCGATCACCTTCACCCTCGGCTATCACCGCCCGGTATTGATGTCCAAGCAGCAGCCGCGGCATGCGTTCGGCCACTACGGCGTGGGCGGCTCCGGCGCGTACGCGGACCCGGATCTCGGTATGTCGATCGCGTTCGTGACCAACGGGCTCGGCAGCATGGTGACCGCACTCGGCGACGCCAGGCTCGCGCGGTTGGCGGCGACGGCACAGACCACGGTGCGCAAGCACAAGCAGGCCCCGGCCTAGCGTCGAACCGCTCCGGCGGCGGCTTCGTAGTTCTCGGTATGGATGTGCGCATGCGTCGAGCCGACGCGGGTGACCGGCGCGCCGGACCGCGCGTGCCGCGCTCGACCGCGCTGCACGCCGTGGCCGCGGGGATCGATTTCGACCGGTACTTCCGGTGGCGCAGAGCGCGCGAAGGCGACCCGTTCTATGTCCGTTTTCCGGGATTCGGCGCCGCGCTGTTCACCGGGACCGCCGTCGGCGCCCAGGAGATCTTTCGCTCGCCGGCGGGTTTCTCCGAGCCACCGCGGCCGAACCCGATCGAACCGATGGTCGGCGCCGCGTCGCTGATCCTGGCCTCGGGCCCGCGCCACCGCCGCGACCGCGCGCTGCTCGCCCCCGCCTTCCACAGCGCACGGATACGGGAGTACGGCGCGCTCATCCGGGAAGCCACCTTGCGAGAGATGGCCGGGGAGAGCGGTCAGGTGTGGGCGGCGGGCGTGCGGGTCGACGCTCGGGCGGCGGCGCGTGCGCTCACGCTTCGGGTGATCACGACGGCGGTGTTCGGCGGGCGCGACCCGCGTCGGCAAGCGGAGTACACCGCTGCGGTGACCGAATTCCTCACCGCGTTCTCTGGGCCGTTGCTCCTGGTCCCCGCGCTGCGGCACGGGCTACGCGGGCACGGACCCTGGGACCGGTTTCGCGCCGCGCGCGAACGACTGGATCGTTTGATCCGGGCCGACATCGCGCGCAGGCGCGGGCACGTCGCCGCACAGCCCGGCGACGTGCTCGACGTGCTGCTATCCGCGTACCCGGACGCCGCCGCAGGTGACGAGCTCTGCGAGCAGGTACGCACTTTGCTGGTAGCCGGGCACGAGACCACCGCGACCACCCTGGTCTGGGCGCTGCTGCGGCTGCACCGCGCGCCGGAGGCCTTGGCCCGGCTGCGGCGGGAGCTGCGCGACGCGGGCCCGGAGGCGAGCCCGGCGGAGCTGGCCGCACTGCCCTACCTGGATGCCGTCTGCCAGGAGACGCTGCGGCTGCACCCGCCGGTTCCGATCGTCCTGCGTCGCCTGATCGAGCCTTTCGCGCTGCGCGGCGTGGCGCTCGCCCCGGGCGACACCGTGGGGATCGCGGTGCCGTTGCTGCACTCCGATCCGGAGGTGTGGCCGGACCCGCGGCGCTTCGACCCGGGTCGCTTCACCGAGCGCCGCTACCGGCCGTTCGAGTTCGCCCCGTTCGGCGGCGGCCACCGGCGCTGCGTCGGCGCGGCCCTCGCGGACTACGAGTTGCGGATCGCGCTGGCCACCATCCTCGGGCGGGTAAGCCTGCGGCTGCCTCCGCGATATGCGCAAGGAAGGGTGCCACGCTCGGTGCCGCACAACATCGCGACCGGTCCGCATCGCCCGATTTCGTTCGAGGTGATCAGTGAGCTTGGTCACTAACTAGTTTGCGGTGAACCATCTTTCACGTTCCCCTCGACTCCGGGCCGATGCTGTCCGATCCGTTGTGACCGGGAGATTTGCCCGTAGCGATACTCAAAGGAAGTGATTGTGACCGACACCACAACGAGCACGGTTGCTTTATCACTCCGAAACGCCGGTGGCTAGGGGCGCGCCGGGACGGTAGGAATGGACGACGGGTCGGGCCGTCGATACCAGTGGGGCGCTCTTCTGGCTCCGCGCTGAATGAAAGATCTCGCCACGCGCGCTTTCGCGTGCGCGCGAGAGATGGAATGGACGAGAAACCTATGCATGCCGCTTTGCACACCGGATCGTTGCCTGCTCGCCGCAAGGGAGCGCGGCTGACCCGCCGGATGCGTGAGGGCGCCCTGCTGTCCGCCGCGATCGCGGCGGCCGGTGTTCTGCTCGTCGCGCCTGCTCACGCCGAACCGATCCCGGGTCTCGGCACCGGATCGGCCGCCGCGGCCACCGAGCCCGCGCCGCAGGCGAACTTCGCCCCGCCCTCGATCAACATCGCCGACGGCGAGGTCGTCGGCGTCGCGCAGCCGATCATCATCACCTTCAAGGAGCCGGTGACCGACCACGCCACCGCCGAGAAGGCCATCCAGATCACCTCGTCGAAGGCCGCCCCCGGCCACTTCTACTGGCGCGGTGACAAGCAGGTGCGCTGGCGTCCGGACGAGTTCTGGCCGGACAACACCGACGTGCAGGTCCAGGCGGGCGGCACCACCAGCGCCTTCCGCATCGGCGACGCCTTCGTGACCACCGCCGACGACGAGACCCACACCATCACCATCACCCGCAACGGCGAGGTGGTGAAGGAGATGCCCACCTCGATGGGCAAGCCCAAGCACGAGACGCCGAACGGCACCTACATCGTGGGCGAGCAGCTGCGCAAGATGACCATGGACTCGTCGACCTACGGCGTGCCGGTCACCGACCCGGAGGGCTACAAGCTCGAGGTCGAGTACGCCACCCGCATCTCCAACAGCGGCATCTTCGTGCACGCGGCTCCCTGGTCGGTCGCGCAGCAGGGCGTGTCCAACGCCAGCCACGGCTGCCTGAACGTCAGCACCGAGGACGCCAAGTGGTTCTTCGAGAACGCGCGCCGCGGCGACCCGGTCGTCGTGCAGAACACCCAGGGCGGCACGCTCAGCGCGAGCGACGGCCTGGGCGACTGGAACTGACGATTCGGTAACCCCGGATCGGCGCGAAGCCGAACATTACGATCGAACCCTCGCAGTAGTCGATCGTGATGTTCGGCTTTCGCTGTATCGGATCACCAGATCTTCACACGCTCAGCGGGATCCAAGTACAGCGCATCACCGGGTTTCACGTCGAACGCCTCGTGGAAGCTGTCGATGTTGCGCACGACCGCGTTGCAGCGGAACTCCGCCGGGGAGTGCGGATCGGTGGCGAGCCTGCGCACGGCTTCCTCCGCACGGGCTTTCGTGCGCCACACTTGCGCCCAGCCGAAGAACACCCGTTGCAGGCCGGTGAGCCCGTCGATCTCCGGTGCGGGCGCGCCGCCCAGCGAGATCTTGTACGCCTCCAGCGCGATGGAGAGGCCGCCGAGGTCGCCGATGTTCTCGCCGATGGTGAACCGGCCGTTCACCGTGTGCTCGTCCGGCAGGTCCTTCGGGGACAGCACGTCGTACTGATCGATCAGCGCCCTTGTCCGCTTGCCGAATTCGGCGCGGTCCTCGTCGGTCCACCAGTCCACCATGTTGCCGTCACCGTCGTACTTCGAGCCCTGGTCGTCGAAGCCGTGCCCGATCTCGTGGCCGATCACCGCGCCGATACCGCCGTAGTTGGCCGCGTCGTCGGCGTCCATGTCGAAGAACGGCGGCTGGAGGATGGCGGCCGGGAAGACGATCTCGTTCATGCCGGGGTTGTAGTAGGCGTTCACCGTCTGCGGGGTCATGAACCACTCGTCCCGGTCGACCGGACCGCCGAGCTTCTTCAGATCCCGATCGTGTTCGGCCGCATAGCCTCTGCGATAGTTGCCCACCAGATCGGCCGGGTCGATCACCACGCCCGAGTAGTCCCGCCACTTGTCCGGGTAGCCGATCTTCGGGGTGAACTTCTCCAGCTTCGCCAGCGCGGCGAGCCTGGTGCCCTCGCCCATCCACTCCAGCTCGGCGATATTGCGGCGATAGGCCTCCTGCAGATTGGCCACCAGTCCGACCATGCGCGCTTTGGCTTCGGGCGGGAAATGTTCGGCCACATACAGTTTGCCGACCGCCTCACCGAGCAGACTTTGCACCAGCGCGACCCCGCGCTTCCAGCGTTCCCGGTTCTCCTCGGCGCCGGTGAGCGTGCGGCCGTAGAAGTCGAAGTTCTCCTCGACCACCTCGTCGGTCAGATACGGCGCCCGCGCGCGGAGCACTCGCCATGCCGCCCATGCCTGCCAGTCCGCGAGCGGCTCGTCGGCCCACAGCCGCGCGAACGTACGCAGATAATCCGGCTGATGCACCACCGACTCGGCGAACAGCTCGGGGCCGGCCGCGTCCGCGCCTTCGGCCAGCGCGGAAGTCCAGGCGGCCCAGTCGAACTCGGGATTGTCGGTGACCAGCGCGTCGAAGGTGGTCAGGTTGTATCTGAGTTCGGCGTCCCGGCGGCGCACCACGTCCCAGTGCCCGGCGGCCAGTTTCCGCTCCAGCTCGAAGACGCGTTCTCCGACGGTGCCGAGGTCCTGCGGCAGCAGCCCGGCGACCTGCGGGTCGGCGGCGGCCAGGGCGAACATGCGGTTGATGTGCGCGATGTACTTCGCGCGGATCTCGGCGAACTCGTCCTGCCGGTAGTACGACTCGTCGGGCAGGCCGATGCCGGACTGGGTGGCGTGCGCCAGATAGCGGTTGGAGTCCTTGTCATCGGTGTCGACGAAAACGCCGACGGCGCCTCCGACGCCGGTGCGCTGCAACCGGCCGAGCAGCGAAGCGAAAGTCCCCTTGTCGCCGACCTCGGCGATCGCCGCGAGTTCGGCCGCGATCGGCGCGAGCCCGGCGGCGGCCACCGCGTCGGTGTCCATGAAGCTGGAGTACAGGTCACCGATCTTGCGGGCTTCGCTGCCCGGCTCGGCGTCGGTGGCCGCGGCGTTCTGGATGATTGCCTGCACGTCCAGCTCCGCCTGGTCGTACAGCGCGCGGAAGGCGCCGTCCACCGCCCTGTCGGCGGGGATCTGATAGTCGGCCAGCCACTTGCCGTTGACGTGCGCGAACAAATCGTCCTGCACCCGCACGTCCTCGTCGAGGTGGGACAGGTCGATACCGGAAGGACGGGTCAGTTCGGAAGTCACGGTGTCCAGTATGCCGACAAGAGCGTGAGTCGGCCCCCGGGCACGGCGCGCCCGGGGGGGGTGGCGAGCAGGGGAGATCAGGCGGGCACGACGACGCGATCGAATTCGCCGTCGTGTGCGCCGAGCAGGAAGGCGTCCCACTCCTCAGGGGTGTAGGTGAGGGTGATTCCGCCGTGACGCAATGCGGTGTGACCGTCGGCGACGGGGTGCGCGCGCAGTTCGCCGTTCGATCGCCCGCGGGTGCGCACGGCGTCGAGGAAAGCGGTCCACTCGGCCGCGGTCACGGTGATGACGGGCTCGTCGCCGGGGCGGTTCGCCGGGTCGCGGCGATATTTGCTGTCACGGATGAGCACCGCATCACCATCGAACCTGACCTCGACGCATTGGTTGCCATTATTCGATCTGGTCGATGTGAACCAGCCGGTGCGTGCCGGCCGTGCGGTGATGGCCATGGGCAGGATTTTACACGCGAGAATAGCGTCTGATCAGCGCTAATGACTCCGCTCGTGAGAGCGACTGGTCCACCGCGCGCAGGTACGCGAAGCGTAGATCGCGGACCAGATCCGGGTCTTCGACGGCCCCGCCGAACACCGCGCTCTCCACCCAGCCGAACGTGGGCAACTGTTCCCCGGCGAAGTCGATGAGGTGGAAGCTGGAGCCGCCGAGCACCGCGCCCGCGGAGGCCGCGAACGGGATCACGCGCACCTCCACGGTGTCCACTTCCTCGATCAACGCGGCGAGGTAGTTCAGCTGTCCGCGCAGCACATCCGGACCCCCGGTCTGCTGGAGCAGCGTGCCCTCACCGAACACCGCCGTGAGTTCCACCGGATCCGCGCCGCGCAGCCGCTCTTGGCGCCGCATCCGGATCGCCACCAACTGCTCGACCTGGACCGGACGGATCATCACATCGGCGCTGATCAGCGCGCGGGCGTAGTCCTCGGTCTGCAACAGGCCCGGCACGACGAGGCTGTCGTAGCTGCGGATGCTCTGCGCGCCGTATTCCATGCCGTAGAGCCGCTGCAGTTCCGGTCCGATCAACGCCGAGGACTTCGCCCACCAGCCGCGCTGCTTGCTGGCCTCCAACAGGGTCAGCAGCTCAGCACGCTCCTCGGCTTCCACCTCGAGCAGTTCGAGCACCGGGCCGATGGTCTCGGTGGTGAGTACCCGTCTGCCCTTCTCCACGTGCGACCAGTTCGCCGGCGTGAACCCCACTCGCCTCGCGAAGCCCGCCGAGTCGAACCCGCGCTGTTCCCGCAGCTCACGCAACCGCAGCACCAGCTCCCAGCGGGCAACGGTGGGCGAGAGGGGTGCCATGGGCAGGATGCTACGCCCACGCCGACGCGCGCCCGGCGTGACTATTGTCAAGCGACTTGCCCAGGGCTAGGGTCATGGCCAGCGATCGTTTCTTCCGAGCACGCGTCCACCACAGCGAGGCGAGGTTGTTCGACATGAGTACATCGCGCATCGAATCGGGCAGGCATCTCGCGTCCACGGACTTCCCACCGATCCAGGACGCGTTCGCTCGCTGCCGTACCTATCGCGAGAACAACGGGTTGTACGGTCTCGTGGACCCGATGCTCGGCCGCATCATGCTGGAAGTCGGCTCGGTCGGGGCGGTCGTGATGCCCGCCGAGTTCGGTCGCCGGGTGCGCGAACGCTTGACCGCCGGGCCCGAGCCCCGGCCGGGACCGATCATCGCGCATCCGCGCGCGAACCGATGGACCTTCCTGACCGGCCCCACCGACAACTCGTACCTGGACACCGGACTGTTCGCCGACCTGTTCCGGATCTGCGCCGCGATCGCACTGCCGGGCAGCCACCTCGTACTGCCGTCACCCGCCGACGAGCACGGCGGCTATCGAACCTGGGTCGTGGCGCCCGACCGTGACTTCCGCCGCGACTTCGCCGAGGTGATCGCCACGACCCGGGCGTGCGCCGCGGCTACCGGGGTGTCGGCGCGGGCGGCGGAGTGAGCGTGATGCTGTACTTGTCCTGCAGCTTCTCGTTCCAGTCGCGCTCGCACTGTTCGATCTTGGACTGGTCGTCGCCCGCTTTGTTCACGCAGTCCACGAAGTCCTTGCCACCCGAGTTCACGAAGAAGCTGTAGCCCACGATGGTGAGCAGGACGGCGCCCACGATGCCCAGCACACCGAGGACGACACCGGCGATCGCCATCCCCATGCCACCCGCGGTGCCGGCGCGGGCTTTGAAAATCGCGACGATGCCGAGGATGACGGCGAAGATGCCGCAGACATAGCCGCCGATGATCGTCCAGAAGAACAGCAACGCGAGGATGCCGAGAACCAGCGCGGTGATCGCCAGACCTCGACCCTTCCGCGATTCCTGCCAGTAGGCGGGCTGACCGGGGTACTGGCCGCCGGGTGGCTGCGGGTACTGACCCGGCGGCGGGTACTGGCCGGGCGGCGGGGGCGGATATTGCGACATGGAATTCCTCTCCGTCGGTGCCTCGCGATGCTCGGTCCGGATGAGGTGGTCCGGGCGGCGCGGCCGTCGCCTACTGATCGCGCACCCCGCGGACGGATGTTAATGCGAACCGGCTACTGGGCGCCCAGCCGCGCGTGCATCTCCCAGACCAGGATTTCCGAAGGCCGTCGCGCCACCACACGCTGGCCGCCCGACCTCGTCAAACGCACCGCGTCGCCCTCGTAGAGCGGGCCGACTCCCTCCATGTCCACCTCTCCGCGCGCCACGAACAAGTGCAGGTACGGCGCATCGGGCAGATCGATGACCGGCTCGGCATCCGGCTCCGCGCCTGCCATGCGCGCCACGTGCAGCGCCGAATGACTGCTGTTGATGGCGATGGCGGTGCGATCCCGGTATCGGGGCAGGCCCGAGGCAACCGTGACCAGGCCGCCTCCCGCGAGTTCGTCATCGATCTCGAGCTGCTCGTAGCCCGGAGTCAGACCCGGCTCGTCGGGCACGACCCACATCTGCACGAAATGCACGGGTTCCTGGTGTTCGGAGCCGCGGCCGTCCAGCCGCCACGAGTCGTTCTTCTCCGAATGCAGGATGCCGGTGCCCGCGCTCATCCGCTGGGCCAGCCCGGGGTAGATGACACCGCTGTGGCCCAGGGAGTCCTGATGCACCAGACTGCCACCGAGCACCCAGGTGACGATCTCCATGTCCCGGTGCGGGTGGGTGTCGAAACCCTGCCCGGGCGAGACGACGTCCTCGTTGTTGACCAGCAGCAAGCCGTGGTGGGTGTTGTCGGGATCGTAATGCTCCCCGAAGGAGAACGAATGCTTCGAATCCAGCCAGGAGACCCGCGTCTTCATACGGTCGCCGCCACGGTGGACATCGATGTGTGGTGTCGTGAGTGTGGACATCATGGTCCTCCTCTCGGGACCGTGCACCGATCGCCATTCAGGGTAGGAGCACTTCCGCCGCGGTACTCCGCATTCCTAGTAAATTGTGCCGCACTCGGCATTTTACGCGAGCGACCGGAAGGTGAACGGGAGGCGAGCAGAACCAACCGGTACGTCGAAACGTCGGGCGACCTCGCCGGATATCGTCGTCCGGCCCCGATTGCCAAGCGCCACAACGCCGACCGGAGGGAACGACGTGCTGGAATCCGATGATCTGACCCGGATCGAGCAGCAACTCCGCAGCGAAGCGCGCCGCGACGGCATCGCGCATTTCGTGGTCGGCGTCGCGGTGTTCCGCGAAGGGCGGCTCCTGGTGGTGCGCCGGGTCGCCGACGACTATCACGGCGGTATGTACGAACTGCCCGGCGGAGGAGTCGAATCGGGGGAGACTTTCGCCGAGTGCGTCGAGCGGGAATTGCTGGAGGAAACGGGGCTGCGGCTGCGCGCCGTGCTCGACTTCCTCGGTGGATTCGATTACGCCACCCGCACCAAGTCGAAAGTGCGGAAATACAGCTTCCTGGTGGAGGCCGAGCCGGGGGATGTCGTCCTCGCGCCAGGAGAGCACGACGCGTTCGCCTGGATCGACGCGGGCGCGCTCGACGAGCTGCCGATGGCGCCCGACATGCGTGCGACGGTGAGCGCGCTGGTCGACCGGGTCTGACTCGCGCGCCGTGTTGTTCGCCTCCGACGCGCGGTGGTGCGGCGTCGTCGGCGAACGCAGTACGCTCGCGGACGTGTCGACTGGTCACGCCGAAGGCCTCACTCCCGCGGAGCAACGGCCGGGTGGACTGCGCGCCACACTTCGGGAAAGCCCGGGCGTGTCGCGTCTGGCCGTGGTGCGTTTCGCCGGGCAGTTCGGCGACGGGATGTTCCAGGCGGCGTTGTCGGGCGCGATCCTGTTCAACCCCGAGCGGCAGACCGATCCGCTGGCCATCGCGGCGGGCTTCGCGGTGCTGCTGCTGCCGTATTCGCTGATCGGACCGTACGCGGGCGCACTGCTGGATCGCTGGGACCGGCGGGCCGTGCTGCTGGTGGCCAACGTGCTGCGCGCGGTGCTGATCGCGCTGGTCGGCGTGGGGTTGCTCGCGGGCGTCGGCGAGACACCGCTGCTGTTGCTGGCCTTGGCGGTGGTGGGCGTCAGCAGATTCGTCCTGGCGGGCGTCTCGGCCGCGCTGCCACGGGTGCTGGCGCAGGCCTGGCTGGTGCCGATGAACTCGGTGCTGGCCACGATCGCCTCCGGGTGCGCCGGAGCGGGTGCGGCCGTGGCGGTGGGGGTGATCGGGCTGATGGGGGCGGGTGACTTCGCCTCTGCGGTCGCGGTCGCCATCAGCGGGACCGGGTCGCTGATCGGCGCGGCGCTGGCCACGGGGTTCCGGCCGAGGGTGCTCGGTCCGGCGCCCGACGCGTCGAAGGGCGAGAACACCGTGCACGCGATCGCCACCGGCCTGCGTACCGGTGTCACGGCGGTATGGGAATCGAGAGCGGTCACGACGGCGATGCTGGGCATCGGCACCCACCGGATCGTCTTCGGCGTGAATACGCTGATCATGGTGCTGGTGCTGCGCCAGGCCCCGGTGGACGGCACCGGCCTCAGTGGTGGCCTGGTCGGTTTCGGCGTGGCGATCGCCGCCACCGCTGCCGGCATGCTGGTGGCCGCCGTTGTCGCGCCACTGCTCATTCCCCGGCTGGGACGGGCGCGCACCGTGGTCGCCGGTCTGATCACCGCCATGCTGGTGCAGCTGACGCTGGTCACGCCGATCGCGTTCGCCGATTCGGGCGCCGCGGTGGAGCGCGCCCACGAACTCCTCTTGGTCGGCGCCTTCCTGCTCGGACTCGCCGGGCAGACGATCAAACTGACCGGCGACGCGACCATGCAGATCGATATCGATGACGCCCGCCGCGGTCAGGTGTTCGCGTTGCAGGACACGGTTTTCAACATCACGTTCGTGCTGGCCATCGCGGCCGCTGCCCTGATCATTCCGGACGACGGCCGATCGGCGATCGTGGTGCTGACCGGCGCCGCCGCCTACGCCGCGGGAATCGCGGCCATCGCGTTGAACACGCGCCGCCGCACGATCAGTTGACGAAAGGCTCGTCGCCGAGGTTGCGCACGCCACGGTTCAGTCGGTGCGTCAGGTGCTCGGGCATACTCTCGGCCGCCGATTCGCCGCGCGAGGCGGCCGCGGAATCGGAATTCGCCGGTGCCTCCGATAATCGTGCATCGCCGAGCGCACGATCCGGCACGTCGGCCTCTGTGCGCACGATCCAGTCCAGCGGCTCGCTGGCCGCATCGCCGGGCAGCCCGGTGATTTGGTGATTCCACGTGCCGAGGCCGGTGGGATCGGTGAAGAAGTGGTCGGGCACACCGTCGTCGTCGAGATCCAGCGCCGCGATGCCGGCTCGGCCCGATCCCGCCGGATCCCACAGCGCGTCATCGGCGATGCCGTCCCCGTCGAAGTCCAGCCGCACCGCGTCTGCCGCGCCCGTGTCGCCGAGTTCCAGGTCGGCCTGGCTGGCCCAGACGTGCACGGGTCCGTCACCGGTACCGAACACGTACTCGATCTCGTTCATATGTTCTTGGACGCGCGCGTTACGGCGCGGGTTCCATCACGCGGCGCTTTTTCGATTCACCGTCCCCCGTTCGCGGTGGTTGTTCCGGTAAGTTGACCTGTCAGCGGCCGACCGACAGGAGTCGATACGACATGGGTTTTCCGGTGCACACCTCCGATGCGGTACGAGAACTGCTGGGCGCGTGGGAAACTCGGTCCGTCAACGGGCGCCCGATCGCGTGATGACCGCGGCCGGGCCGACCTGATGCGCACCTGCGGAATCAAAACCCCCTGTGCACCGGTCTTGTTCGGCGCACTGCTGGTCGGCGTCCTCATCGTGCCGCCGCCCACCGCGCGGAGCGCACCGTTCCCGTGGGCGCCGCCGCCGGTGAACAGCTGCGGTGAGGTGGGGTTCGACCCGCTCGCTCGCGAGCCCGATCCCGCGCAACCCCCTCCGCCGCCGCTGCCGCCGCAGATCGACATCCCGGTGCCGATCCCGGAACTCACGCCGGTTCCGGTGCCTGATCCGCCGCAGGACAACACGCGGATCGTCCCCGACCCGCTGCCGGAGAACCCGTGCGACAACCCGTGCCCGGACATCAGGGACTATCCCGAGCAACCCGAACCCGACCCCGATCCGAGCCCGACGCCCGAGACCGGCACCGACGAGGGAACCGGTTCCTCCGGTTCCGCCTCGGGGCCCGATTCGGGCAGTGATTCCGGCTCCGCCTCTGGATCCGGTTCGGGCAGCGGCTCCGGCTCGGGTTCCGGTGCGCCGGTGAAACTCCCGCGCATCGAGTTCAAACCGGAGGTCGAGCCGATTCCGGTCCCGGTGCCCGGTGGTCCCGGCGAGGAGCCGCAACCGGCGCCACCCGAAGTGGTTCATCCGGCCGAACCGGGTCCGCTCACGGCGCCGGTGCCCGCGCCTGCGGTCGAGTCGGTCGAGCTGGTCGAGCAGGTGACCGGGCACGGTTCGCCGAACCGCACCGACATGCGCTGGCAGGTCGACGGCACGGATCTCGGCCTGATGTGGGAGACCGCGCCCGGTGAGGTCGCCGTTGTCTTCGGCGACACCTTCGGCGCAGGCTGGGGCGTCGGCGGCGCGGGCAACGACGACCAGGACTGGCGCAGCAACGTCATCGGTTTCAGCACCGATCGCGATCTGTCCGACGGCCTGACCTTGGATACCTTCGCGCAGGACAGCCGCTGCCACGCCGCGGAGATCCTGGGCAGCCGCAAGATCAAGAACTGGGAGACGACCACCATCCCGACCTCCGGGTTCGCCGTCGGGAACCGGCAGTACCTCAGCTATATGTCGGTGAACAGGTGGAGCCGCATCCCGGGCCTGTGGTGGACCAACTACGGCGGCATCGCCTACTCCGACGACCGCGGGCGCACCTGGAAGAAAGATCAGCATGCCAAATGGGAGAACCTGTTCGGTCTCGGTAAGTTCCAGGTCGCGGCGATGGTGCCGCACGGTGACTACGTCTACATGTTCGGCACACCCAACGGACGCATCGGCACGATCGCACTGGCGCGGGTCCCGAAGCGCCAGATCCTGAACAAATCCGCCTATCAGTACTGGGTGGACGGTAGCTGGGCGCCCGCGGCCGAGAATCGGGCCACCCCGCTGATCCTCGGTATGGCCAGTGAGCTCTCGGTGCGCTACGACCGAGAGACCGAGCAGTGGCAGATGGTCTACCTGGATTCCGCCCGGGGCGCGATCGTGCTGCGTACCGCGGCGAGCCCGCAGGGGGCGTGGACGGACGCGGTCCCGCTGGTGTCCACCGCCGACTATCCGAAGTCCTACGGCGGGTTCATCCATCCGTGGTCGACCGGCGAGGACCTGTACTTCACGCTCTCGGCGTGGGACAGCTACAACGTGTATCTCATGCACGCCCGGCTGCGGCCGGGCGCGAACCGCGGTCAGCCCACCCGCACGAACCGGACGGGCTGACCGGGGCGGGTCTGCGCGATGGCGTCGACGTCGGCGTCGAGGACCACCGCGATCACCGGATAGCCGCCCGTGACCGGGTGATCGGCGAGGAAGGCGACCGGCTCTCCGCTCGGCGGCACCTGGATCGAGCCGAGTGCCATGCCCTCGGTCGGCAGTTCGCGGGTGACCTTGCGGGTCAGCGGTGGGCCGCGCCGGCGTGCCAATCGGGCGCCGATCCGGTCGGTGTCGGTGGAGACCTCCCACTCGCCTTCGAACAAGGCCGTGGCGTCGGTGAACCAATCGTCACGCGGACCGAGCACGGCCCGTACGGTGACGACGTCCGCGGGCAATTCGGCGACCGGGGCGACGTCCACGACCGGAATCGTGTGCGGAGACGGCCCGATCGGAAGGCGATCGCCCTTCTCCAACGGCTCCGGACCCAAGCCCGACATGGTGTCGCGGCTGCGGGAACCGAGTGTCGCCGGTACGTCGATGCCGCCGCGCACCGCGACATAGCTGCGCAGGCCGACGGACGCGTAGGCCAGCCGGAGGGTTTGTCCCGGTTCGAGTTCCAGCACACTCGCGTGACCCACCGGCCTGCCGTCGACGGTGGTGGGCGCGGGAGCGCCCGTGACCGCCAGCATGACGTGCTCTTCCGCGTGCAGCGCGAGGCCCCCGAGCAGCACTTCGACGGCCGCGTGCCCCTCCGGGTTGCCCACCAGCCGATTGGCCAGCCGCAGGGACGCGCGATCCGCCGCCCCCGCGGGACCGACGCCGGAGTCGAACCAGCCCGGCCGTCCGAGATCCTGGATGGTCGCCAGGGGACCGACCTGCTCGACGACGATCATCGGCCGTCCCTCGCGTCGACGAAGCGCACCGTGGCGCCCGCTCGGATCAGCGCAGGCGGGTCGCGCTCGGCATCCCACATCCTGAGGTCGGTGGTGCCGATCAGCTGCCAGCCACCGGGTGTGCTGCGCGGGTACACGGCGCTGTATCCACCGGCGAGTGCGACCGCGCCCGCCGGAATCGACGTACGCGCCTGCGCTCTGCGCGGAACGGACAACCGGCCGTCGGGCGATTCCAGGTAGCCGAAGCCCGGCGCGAATCCGACGAAGGCACAGCGCCACTCCGTGCCGGTATGCGCGGCGATCACCTCCGCGGTCGTGACTTCCAGCATCCGCGCCACCTCGTCGAGGTCGGCGCCGTCGTAGCGCACCGGGATCGACACCGGCTCCGCGCGCGAAGCGTGCGATGTTCCACGGGAAACAGCGGTCGGCCCCTCGGCGTGCAATGCGATCAGGAGCGTCGTCAGCGCCCGGCGGACCGAGTCCGCGGCGCGTGGTGAATCGAGTGTCAGCAATACGGTTTCCGCGGCCGGAAGCAGATCCTGCACACCCGGTACCGGACGCTCCCGCAGCGCCGTCACGAGTTCCGCGACCACCGCACGACGCTGGGGGGTGATCAACAGCGCCCGATCACCCGCCGCGCGGATCGCCTCCTCGGCCGCCTGCCGCTGCGCGTGCGTCACCGTGCCCTTCGTCTTCATCTCCCGGCCTCAGTCGAACGGCTCCACCGGCACGCCGACTTCGTCCAGCGCGGCTCGGATGCGCCGGGCCATCTCCACCGCCGCGGGCGAATCACCGTGCACACAGATGCTGGCGGCACGCACCGCGACCTCACCGGAGCCGTCGGCCGTCCGCGCGGCTCCCGACTCGGCGATCGAAATCGCTTGGGCGACCGCGTCCCGCGGCTCCAGCACCGCGCCGGGCGTACCGCGCGGCGCCAGCGAGCCCTCGGCCGTATAGGCGCGGTCGGCGAAACCTTCGCCGACGAAGCGCACTCCGGCGGCCTCCGCTGCCGTCTCCAAATGGGTGCCCGCCGGGCCGAGTAGGGCCAGCCGCGGGTCGTACTCCGTGATCGCGGCCAGGACGGCGTCGGCCAGTTCCCGATCGCGCGCTGCCGAGTGATAGAGCGCGCCATGCGGTTTCACGTAGCGCACCCGATCCCCGGCGGCTTTCGCGAAAGCATCGAGGCCGCCTATCTGATACAGCACCTCGTCGCGCAGCTCTCCGGGCGCGACGGCGATCTCTCGCCTACCGAAACCGGCCAGGTCGCGATAGCCGACGTGGGCGCCGATCCGCACGCCCTTCCGCACCGCGAGCGCGCAGGTCCTGCGCATGATCGCGGGATCACCGGCGTGGAATCCGCAGGCGATGTTCGCGCTTGTGACGATGTCGAGCATGGCGGCGTCGTCGCCCATCGTCCACGGTCCGAAGCCCTCGCCGAGATCACTGTTCAGATCCAGCGCCATGTGCGTCCTCCCAGCAGTGCGTGACAGACGGCCCTTCGATTCTCGTGCTCGAGCCTCGCCCCGGGCAAGGACACTCGTTCCGCGCGACCTGGGTCACAGCGCGCCGGTTCGAGCCCCCGCGCCAAGTACGCTCGTTCCAATCATGGCCACGTATTTCGATCCGAAGTCCTGGTCGCCGCTGCGGGCCGTCGATCTCGGAAAGCGCCTGTTCGATCAATCCTGGCTGGAGCAGTGGGTCGCGCTCAGCACGGCCTGGATGGATCCGGTCGCCGACCTCGGCGCGGGCACCGTCACGGCGCTGCTGCCCGACGTGCTGATGACCATGCTCAGCGAGGGCATCCTGAGCCGGTTCGGCGGCCAGGAGGTCAGCGCGACACTGCTCGGCCACGACCTGCACGCCACCTTGCAGGTGCTGAAGGTGCGCCGCCGCGGCGCGCATTTCCAGACCAAGACGGTGCTGTCGCGGCTGAGCTGGGACGATCATCCGATCGAGTCCGTCACGGTGATCGCCCACGGCGTCCGCCTGATTCCGGGCGTGCCGACCAAGGTGCGCACCGCCCGGCTCGATCTCGTGGGCACCGTCACCACGGCGGCGCTGGTCGGGTGGCTCAACACCCAGCCGCTGGACTGGGACCTCGACGTGCACCGCAGCGGGCTGATCCGAGCCAGGCACCGCCGACGGCTGGTCACCGCCCTGGTGGACGCGTCGGTCGCGGACAACCGACTGCGCATCGAGATACGCCGGGTCACCTGGTTCGGCGTGCCCATTCCGCGCCGCATGATCGACGTTCCCGTCCTACCGCTCGAACACCTGCCCAAGGACGCGCGGATCGCGCGTGCCGAGCGCGAGGACGACCTGATCCGATTCCGCGTCGAACTGCCGGAGATCTCCGGGTCGTTCGATCTCGCCCAGATGCGCTCCGCGATCCTGGCAGGCACCACCCTGATCGTCTTCTGACCTGTTCAGCTCTGCGTCTTCCACCACTCGAGCAGCGCCGCCTCGGCTTCGTCCCGATCGAGCGGGCCACGGTCGAGCCGCAGTTCCTTCAGATGGCGCCAGGCCCGGCCCACCTCGGGCCCCGGGGGCAGGCCGAGCAGTTCCATGATCGCGTTGCCGTCCAGATCCGGACGAACCTTCGCCAGATCCTCCTGCTCTCGCAACCGCTCGATCCGCACCTCGAGTTCGTCGTAGGTGGCGCGCAGCGCGGCGGCCCTGCGCTTGTTGCGGGTGGTGCAGTCGGCGCGGACGAGTTTGTGCAGGCGGGGGAGTAGCTCCGCGGCGTCGGTGACGTAGCGGCGGACGGCGGAGTCGGTCCACTGCCCCTTGCCGTAACCGTGGAAGCGCAGATGCAGGAACACCAGCCGGGCGACGTCCTCGGTGAACTGCTTCGGGTACTTCAGCGCCCGCATCCGTTTGCGCACCATCTTCGCGCCGACCACCTCGTGGTGGTGGAAGCTGACACCGCCGCCCGGCTCGTTGCGCTTGGTGTCGGGCTTGCCGATGTCGTGCAGCAGCGCGGCCCAGCGCAGCACCAGGTCGGGGTCGCCCTCCTCTTGGTCGATCGCCTGCTCCAGCACGGTGAGCGAATGCCAGTAGACGTCCTTGTGCTGGTGATGTTCATCGATCTCCAGCTTCATCGCGGGCACCTCGGGCAGCACCCGCTGCGCCAGCCCGGTCTCGCACATCACGTTGATGCCGTCGATCGGGTGCGCGCCCCCGATCAGCTTGTCCAGTTCGACCCGGACCCGCTCGGCGGTGATGCGGTCGATCTGGTCGGCCATCGCGGTGATGGCGGCCCGCACCCGGGGATGCGGCTCGAAGCCGAGCTGGGAGACGAATCGCGCGGCGCGCAACATGCGCAACGGATCGTCGTTGAACGAATCCTCCGGCGCGGCAGGCGTATCCAGCACGCCTTCGAGCAGGGCGGTCATGCCGTCGAGCGGATCGACGAACTCCAGCGCGCCGTCCGCTCCGATCTTCACCGCCATCGCGTTCACCGTGAAGTCCCGACGCACCAGGTCTTCGGCGAGCGAGTCGCCGAAGGTCACCTGCGGGTTGCGCGACACCCGGTCGTAGTTGTCGGCGCGGAAGGTGGTGATCTCCAGCTGCTGCCCGGCCTTCGACGCGCTGACCGTGCCGAATGCCAGGCCGCCGGTGTCCCACAGATGGTCGGCCCAGCCGCGCAAGATGTCCTGCACGACCTCCGGCCGCGCGTCGGTGGTGAAGTCCAGATCGGTCCCCAACCGGCCGAGCACCGCGTCCCGCACGCTCCCGCCGACCAGGTACAGCTCGTGCCCCCGCGCCGCGAACATCTCACCCAGCGGCGTCAGCACATCCGCCAGCCCCCCGAGTGTCACCGCCGCGGCGGCCAGCAATCGGGTACGTCTATCCAGCGCAGCGTCCTGCGACTTCGGCGAAACCACGAAGCAGCAGCTTACCGAGCCACGACAACGGTTATCGCGCCGCAGGCCCACGCAGCAGCCCAGATATATAAGGACACCGACATCAACCCAGCCAGCGGCATCCGAAGACCGCGCAACCACCCTCGCGATCCACCTCCACGCGCCGCGCAGAGCCGAAGAACAACGCTCGCCGCCAACCCGCCAAAGAGCGCGCAGTGGCCACCGCCCAGAGGCGAACCACGACTCGCGGATCGACTCATGGTCAGCCGCCGTGAGCGCCGCGCACCCCCGGCCTGCCGATCCTCCGCACCACCCCGCCGATCTCGAACAAGGCGAAGACCCACTGCGCCCGGCCGCGAGCCATCCAGTGGCCGTGCACACCACCGAGCATCCAGCGTGTCCGCGCTCTGATCCAGGTCGTCCGCCTCACGAACAGCCAGCTGTAAGCGGGGCCACCGCTACCCCCACAAACCACCAGTACCGATCAACCTCGACGATCCGCTCCCAAGCCACGCGCCCCGAACGCGGATACCGACGCCCCGAACGCGCCCCCCAACCACGTCTTTCGAGCGAGGCAAGACCTCACCCGCTGACGCCGACCGAAAGCAACACAATCCCCCATCCGAGCGGCCACCGCTACCCCCACGAACCACCAGTACCGGTCGCCCTCGACGATCCGCGCCGAGCGGGCGCGCCCCACGTCCCGAACGCGGATACCGACGCACCCAGCGCACCTCGACTCCCGGTTTCGAGCGAAGCGAGACCGAGCATGCGCCGTTCGCGGCCCGGCTCGCGTTTGCGCGGCCGCCGCGTACGCGACGAAGGAGCAAGCGGCGGTCGCGCAAACGCGAGCCAAGAAGGGGGCCGCGAACACGCCGCGACGCAGTCGCGGCAAATCCAACACAGTAGGATTGCCAGGTGTCTCCGGCCGATCGTGCGAACAGTCGACGCCGCCAGCCTCGGCGCCGCGGTTCGGCCACCAATGCCGCCAATGCCGCCAAGCCGCGGATGCGTACGGTGCGGGAGACCTCGGCGGGTGGACTCGTCGTCGACGGCTTGGACGGTCCTCGGGAGTCGCGCAGTGCGGCACTCATCGGGCGCACCGATCGCCGCGGGCGGTTACTGTGGTCGCTGCCGAAGGGACATATCGAAGAAGGTGAGACCGCCGAGCAGACCGCGATCCGCGAGGTCGCCGAGGAGACCGGCATCAACGGTGTCGTGGTCGCCGAACTCGGCAGCATCGATTACTGGTTCGTGACCGATGGTCGGCGGGTACACAAAACGGTGCATCATTATCTGCTGCGTTCGGTCGGTGGTGAACTGTCCGACGCCGACGTGGAAGTGACCCAGGTCGCCTGGGTCCCGTTGAGTGAATTGGATTCTCGGCTGGCCTATGCCGACGAGCGGCGGCTGGCGGAGATGGCGAACAAGCTGATCGACCGGATGGAGACCGGCAAGCGATGACGCGTGGACTGTTCCGGATCTTCGTGGCGGTCCTGACCATCATCGGCCCGGTGACGACGCTGCCACTGCTCGATTCCGCCTCGGCCGCAGCGCAACCTACCGGGTCCGGCACCTCGACGAATCCCAAATTCCTGAAGCTGTCTCTCGACTCGGTGACGCCGACCACGGTGACCACCGGCAGCGATTCGGTGCTGACGGTCTCGGGCACGGTCACGAATATCGGCGACCGTGTGGTGGACGACGTCAGCATCCGCGTCCAGCGGGCGGCGGCGATCACCGCGCCTGCCGGGTTGCGTGCCACGCTGCGCCTCGACGAGGTCAACTACGACGTGAACGGCGACTTCGAGGATGTCGCGCAGCGGTTGAATCCGGGGCAGCGCAAGCAGTTCACGCTGAGCATCCCGTTGCGCTCCGAGAGCGGCGCCACGTCGCTGGGCATCACGGAACCGGGTGTCTACCCGCTGTTGTTGAACGTGAACGGCGAACCCGCTTACGGCACGCAGGCCAGGCTCGACGACGCCAGGTTCCTGCTGCCGGTGCTCGGCGTGCCACCCGTCGCGGGTGAAGAGGCCCCGTCGGTGACCGCGCCTACCCACGCCCCGGTGGCGACGACGCTGCTGTGGCCGCTGGCCGACCGGCCCAGGCAGGTCGGGGGCCATCCGGGCAGCGTGGACGGCAAGGTGGAGCTGACCGACGACGAATTGGCCGCTTCGCTCGGCAAGGGCGGGCGTCTCGATCAACTGCTGGCCGCGCTGGAGGGGACGTTGAGCCCGGGCGCGGGCCGCAACGCCGATCTGGCTTCGGCCGTGTGCCTTGCCGTCGACCCCGACCTGCTGCTCACGGTGCGCGCGATGACCAGGGGTTACCGCGTGCTGGCCAGCCCGTCCGATCCGGACGGCGCGACCAGGGCGGGCGCGGGCGCCGAACAGGCCCAGACCTGGCTGGACCGGCTGCGCGCGCTGGCCGGGTCGATGTGCACCGTGGCGCTGCCGTTCGCGCAGGTCGATCTCACCGCGCTGGCCGCGGTCAACGATCCGGCGCTGTCCGCGCGCGCGATCAGCGAACCGGCCGAGATCATCGACTCGATCCTTTCCACCCGGTCGGTGCGCGGGGTCGGCCTGCCGGATTCCGGCAGCATCGATGAAGGCGCGGGCCGGCTGTTGCGCAGCCACGGTTTCAGCACCGCAGTGCTCGCCTCGACGGCGGCGGTTCCCCAGGACAGCGTGGACTGGGCGCAGTCGAGCAGTGAGAGCCACCAGACCACGGCCGGTGCGAGCGAGGCAGGAGCCACCGCGGACCCGGTCACTCCCGAAGTGGTGCGGCTGCCCGAGATCACCGCGATCCAGCCAACCGCACCGGTAGCACCGCAGGTCACGGGCAGTCCGGCGCCGCAGGCCGCGGGTTCACCCGCTCCCGCCGCCGACCAGGCACTGCACGCGGTGACTTTCGACATCTGGTCCGCGACGGCGCTCGCCGCGGTGGGCTCCAATCCGCCCACCCCGCCGTTCACTCCGTCCCGGGTCCGCTACGACGTCACCAACGACTCGCGTGCGGCCCGCCTGCAGGACGCTCTCGGGGCGATCTCGTGGAGCGCGCTGCACCCGGAGGCGAGCCGTTCGCTGTTGCTGGTCCCGCCACAACAGTGGGGGGCGAACCGGGACGAGGCGACCGCGCTGCTGCGTCAGGTCGACCAGTTGCTGCGCGGCAATCTCGCCACCGCGCGTCCGTTCCACGATCTGGTGGCGTTGCCGCCGGACCCGCAGGCCTACGCGCTGGACTATCTGTCGCAGGCCGCGCAGGACGCGGTGCCGGACCGGTTCCTGCCGCCGGCGCGCGAGCAGAGCCGTCGAATCACCGAGATGATGCGCGCGCTGGTGGACGTGCCGGAGGCCGAACCGACGCCGCACGACTTCCTGACGCCGCTGCGCGACGATCTGCTGCGGGTGCTCAGCCTCTCCGATCGGCGTGCCGGAGATGCCGCGCCGGCGGATACTTTCGCTCAGCGGCGGCTGGACCAGAACACACGGACGATGGACAAGCTCTATCGCTCGGTCACCGTGCTGCCGCCGGGCGGGGTGTACACGCTCGCGTCCGAGCAGAGCCCACTGCTGCTGGTCGCGCGCAACGACCTGCCGGTGGCCATCCGGGTGAGATTCCGGATCGAGGCGCCGGCCGAGACGAAGATCACCGATCCCGGCGAGCAGCAACTCCCGGCGAACGGGTCGCGCTCCTTCCAGGTCCCGACCGAGGTGAGCGACAGCCGCAACCTGGTGATTCCGATCTCGCTCACCACGCCGGAGGGCGTCGCGCTCGGCAATCCCACCCAGGTCTCGGTGCGTTCGAATGCCTACGGCAAGGCGTTGGCGATAATTACCGGATGCGCCGCACTCCTGCTGCTCCTGCTGGCCGGTCGCCGCTTGTGGCGCCGGTTCCGCGGACAGCCGGATCCGGCCGACGAGGGTTTCGATCCGGGCACCAGGCGCCGGGTCAACCGCTATCGGCGTGCGCGCCTGCGCGTGCTGCGGGCGCAGGAACAAGAGCAGGAGCAGTTGCAGGAGACGCGGTGAGCGATCCCGCTTCGATCCGGTCACGAAAATCGCTGCTACCTGCATTGATGTGGTGCAGTGCGGTGTCGTGTGGCACGGTGGAGGACAATCACGGTGTTCCCGAGCCGGTCCGGTCCGGACGGGGGCCACTGACAGAATGTTCGCCGACCACGGCGAAACTTTGCGGCGAGCCGCGGCTCACCGCACCGATGGGGGTGCGGATATCCCGGCTGGTACAGGAGGCATGATGAGCGACGATGACATATCGGCTCATCGCCCTCGACCAAGCGACCGGTTCGACGGTCCGCCGGTGCGCCGAGCGCCGGTCGCGCCGTGGGAACGCGGCCCGGCTCCGGCCGAAGCCGACCATCAGGACGTGAACAGCGGCCCGTACAACGACGAACAGGCACCGCTGGTGCCGCGGATCAGTCGTCCTCCGGCCGCACCGCAGCCGCGGCCGGGCCAGCGCATGCCTCCGCCGCCACCGCCCGGCTCGCAGCCGAGGCCGCCCGTGCCGCCACCGCCGCGCCCCGGCCCGGTGCCCAACCCGAACCCACGGCAGTATCCCGCTCCGCCGCCACCGGCCGGGCCCGGTCAACCGCGACCGGTTCCGCCCGGTCCGGCTCGCCCGGGACCTGTGCCTTCCGGCCCTCCCGGCGGCGCTCCTAGGCAGGCGCCACCACGCCCGCCGCGGTCCGGCGCGATTCCGGCCGTGCCGCGTCCGCCTCGGTCCGGCGCCATCCCCGCGGTGCCCCGGCCCCCGCAGTCGGGTCCGATCCCCGCCGCGCCGCGTCCGCCCCGCTCCGGGCCGATCCCGGTCGCCACGCCGGAGTCCGACCGCGTGCCGCCGCCGCGCTACGCCCCGCCGCAGCCACAGCAGTTCCCACCGCCGCCACCGCCACCGCCGCGGCAACGGCCGGCCGGCCCGGTCCGGCACGAGCCCGCCGAACCGGATCGTCCGCGGACCAGGGAGTGGCCCGCGGCCACCGACACCGCGGAGCCGCCGAAGGCGGACGAATCGAAGCAGAGCGCGAACTCCCGGCTGCTCAGCGACTCGGGATCGATCGCGTTCGCGACGCTGATCAGCAGGATCACCGGATTCGGTAAGCAGCTGATGCTGCTCACCGTGCTCGGCCCGGCTATCGCCAGCGCGTTCACCGTCGCCAGCCAGATTCCGAACATGATCGCGGAACTGGTGCTCGGCGCCGTGCTCACCGCGATCGTGGTGCCCACGCTGGTGCGCGCGGAGCAGGAGGATCCGGATCGTGGTGCAGCGTTCGTCCGGCGCCTGGTTACCGCGGCTTTCGTGGTCCTGGCCACCGCCGCGCTGTTGGCGACGGCCGCGGCGCCGGTGCTGACCACCCATGTGTTCCTGTCCGACGACGGCAAGGTCAACACCGCGCTCACCACCGCGCTGGCGTTCCTGCTGTTGCCCGCGATCCTGTTCTACGGCATGTCGGCGCTGCTCACCGCGATCCTGAACACCCGGCAGATGTTCAAGCCCGGCGCGTGGGCGCCGGTGCTGAACAACGTGGTCGTGCTCACGGTGCTCGGCTTGTACGTCCTGATGCCCGGCGAGATCACGCTGGATCCGGTCCGCATGAGCGATCCGAAGCTGCTGGTGCTCGGCGTCGGCGTCACGGTCGGCGTGGTGGTGCAGGCGGTCAGCCTCCTTCCTGCCATCCGCAGGGCGGGCATCGACCTGCGCCCGCTGTGGGGGGTCGACGCTCGCCTCAAGCAGTTCGGCGGCATGGGCGCGGCGATCATCCTGTACGTGCTGATCAGCCAGGCGGGCTTCGTGTTCGCCACGCGGATCTCGTCGCATGCCGATGCGGCGGGTCCGGCCATCTACAACAACGCGTGGCTGCTTCTGCAATTGCCGTACGGCGTGCTCGGTGTCACGGTGCTCACCGCGATCATGCCGCGGCTGAGCCGCAACGCCGCCGCCGACGACACGCCCGCGGTGGTCGACGATCTCTCCGCCGCCACCCGGTTGACCATGATCGCGCTGGTTCCCGTGGTCACCTTCCTCACGCTGGCCGGTCCTCAGGTCGGGCAAGCGCTCTACGGCTACGGCAATTTCGGCTCCGACGCCGAACGCCTCGGCCTCGCGGTCAGCTGGTCGGCGTTCGCGCTGGTCCCGTATTCGCTGGTGCTGATCCACCTGCGGGTGTTCTACGCCAGGGAGCAGGCGTGGATTCCGACCTGGATCATCCTCGGCATCACCGCCGCCAAGATCGTCTTCTCCGCGCTGGCCCCGGTGCTCACCGACGCGGAGCACGTGGTGATCGCGCTCGGCGTCGCGAACGGCCTCGGGTTCACGGTCGGCGCCGTGGTGGGTGGTTGGCTGCTGCACCGCAGCCTCGGTGATCTCCGGATGGCCAATGTCGGCCGCACAGTGACCCGTGTCGTGCTTGCGTCACTCGCGGGCGGCGCGGTGATGTGGATCGTGGATCGGGTACTCGGCCTGGATCGACTGACCGCGTCCTTCCACGGCCCGGGCTCGCTGATCCGGGTGGCGATCACGGCCGTCGTCATGTTCGCGGTGGCCTTCGGCCTGATGCGACTCGCCGGAATCCCGGAGATCGTGGCGATCACCGTGGCCATCTCCCGGCGGCTCGGCTGGACCCCGCCCGCGCCGGATCTCGACCTGGAGAGCCCGGTCGAAGATCCTTATGTCACGCAGGTGCTCCGCAGGCCCGACCCCTACTTGGCGTACCCGCGGTTCGATCCGTACATGGACGCCCAGACCATGGTGCTGCCGGTAATCAGAGCCGATGCCGTTGACCGCACCGGCATGGGTGAGTTCCCGTACCCTGTTCGGCAGAGAAGCACAAGTGGCGAAATCGCCGGAACCTCGACATATCAGGGCGAAGGAGGACCGAGGGTGAGCGACGACGCGGTGGGCGGCGTCCCGGCCGCCGATTCTTCTGCGACCACGCCCGGCGGACTGTCCACCGATGTACCGCCGACCGCGGGGGAGCCGTTGGATCCCGCGTACGCGAACAAGGAGCCGGGTACGGCTCCGCCGGAACAGGACGCGGCGAGACCGCAGGAGAATCAGCTGCCGCCAAGGGATCCGATGTACGACACCGGGATGATCCCGGTCGGCTCGCCGGAGATGCCGCCGATGGGCGGCGAGAACTTGGGTGCACGGCGGATTCCGCGCGGCCCCAAGCTCATTCCGGGCGCTTCGGTGGCAGGCGGGCGTTACCGTCTGCTGGCGGGCCACGGCGGCGCCCGCGGCTTGAAGTTCTGGCAGGCGCTGGATATCAAACTCGATCGCGAGGTCGCGCTGACCTTCGTCGACGCCGACCAGAAGGCGGCGGAGAACTCCGGGCACGACGGTCCTCAGGCGATCCTGTCCCGGACGCTGCGCCTCGGCCGGATCAACTCGCCGGGCCTCGCCCGCGTTCTGGACGTCGTGCGCGGCAGCTCCGGCGGCATCGTGGTGGCGGAGTGGACGCCGGGTCGCTCGCTGCGCGAGATGGCCGAGACGGTGCCGTCGCCGATCGGCGCCGCGCGGGCCATCCGCGCCCTCGCCTCGGCGGCCGAGCTGGCTCACCGCGGCGGTGGCTCGCTGTCCATCGATCATCCCGACCGGGTGCGCATCAGCGCCTCGGGTGATGCGGTGCTCGCCTTCCCCGGCACCCTCTCCGACTCCGACGCGCAGTCCGACGTGCGCGGTCTCGGCGCGATGCTGTACGCGCTGATCACCGCCCGCTGGCCGATCCGCTCGGGCGGTGTCAGCGGATCCGCGGCGACCGTCGGCGGCCTCCGGTTCGCCGACTTCGGCCCGGACGGGACTCCGGTGGAGCCACGCCAGATCCGTCCCGAGGTGCCGTTCGAGATCTCCGCGGTCGCCGTGCGCTCGCTGGAGTCGAACAAGGGCGTGCGGACGGCGGCGACGGTCCAGCATGTGCTGGAACAGGCGTCGGTGGTCGATCAGAAGACCGATTTCATTCCGGTGCTCCGGCTCGGCCAGCGCGCGCCCGCGAACATGGACGACTCGCTCGCCGATCCCGAACTGCTCGCGGCCGAACGCGAGCGCTCGCAGCGGATGATGTGGATCATGGTCGGCCTCGGCATCCTCGCCGCGCTGGTGGTCGGCGTCGTCATCTGGTGGATGGTCAGCTTCTTCGCGCCGACCGCTTCGGACGCGCCGCTGAACGAACAGCGCAATATCGGCCTGACCACGAACAACCAGCCGGTTCCGACGCCGGCGGCCGCGGGTCCGAACCTCACGTCGACCGGTGTGCCGGTTCCGGTGACCGGGGTGTCGGTGTTCTCCCCGGAGGGCACCGCAGACGGCGTGGCCAACGTCCAGGCGGTGCTGGACAACGATCCGGGCACCCAGTGGCGCACCGATCAGTACTTCCAGCAGTTCCCGGCGCTCAAGAAGGGGGTCGGGCTGCTGGCCACGCTGCCCGCCCCCGCCAAGCTCACGAGTGTCTCGATCAACTCGCCCAGCGCGGGCACGTCGGTGGAGATCCGCACCTCGCCCACCGGCTCGCCGACGCTGGATCAGACCCAGCTGATCGGTTCCGCCCGGCTGGACAACGGTGTCACCGACATCCCGGTGCGCGCCGACCAAGCCGCACGCTACGTTCTCGTCTGGATCACCGGACTGGGGAATTCCGGAGGACAGTTCCAGACGGCTGTCGCCGACATCCGTTTCGACGCCGCGCCCTAGCCCGGCTCCGCTTCTGCCGCACATTCCTTCGTGCGGGCCACTCGTCGCGCGACGTCGATCGTCGCGTGTTCCGCCGTACTCCGGCCGCCCATTTCGGTTGCTGCCAAAACGTTACGGACGATATGATCTTGGAGCGCTCTCAGCAGGGGAGTTCCGGGTACGCGCGTTTCGGTCCTGGATGCTGCGAGATCTCGGTGATGGTCAACCATGCCCGTTGCCGCCGTGAGGGCCGTCCAAGGGGTTGGCATTGTCGTCCGAAGTGAACGAGGAGCTGGGCAGGGGGGCGTCGCGGCCGGTGATGTGTCACGAGCGTTCCCTCGTGCTCGGTGAGTGCACCGATGTGGAGTTGTTGCAGGCGCATGTGAGTGGTCGGCGGTATGCGTTCGCCGAGTTGCTGCGCAGGCATAACGATCATCTGTGGCAGACGGCGTTGCGCACGTCGTATACGCGTGAGGACGCTGCTGATTCGTTGCAGGATGCGTTGTTGTCGGCGCATCGCACGGCGGGGGCGTTTCGGGCGGAGTCCCAGGTGCGTAGTTGGTTGCATGCGATCGTGGTGAACGCGTGCCTGGATCGGATTCGTCGTAACAAGACCAGGCGCGCGTTGTCGTTGTCGCCGGAGTCGATGCCCGAGCCGAGGGATGAGCGCGATGAGATGGCGGCGGTGGAGATGTCGATGGTCATCGATCGTGCGTTGTTCTCGTTGCCGCCGGAGCAGCGCACGGCGTTGGTGGCGGTGGATGTGGAGGGGTATAGCGTGGCCGAGGCGGCCGCGTTGCTGGGTGTGCCGGAGGGAACGATCAAGAGCAGGTGCGCTCGTGGGCGGCAGCGGTTGAAAGAGCAATTGGATTATCTGCGTGATCCGGGGAACCGGAGGTAGTTGGGATGCGTCATTAATAGTGACGAACCACTGAACGATTCAGAGGCAGGTCCCGTCGGCGAGGGGATCCCCGCGATGTCAGATGCGAACAACGGAGGTGCGATGGCTACCCGGTCCGTGCCGCAGCCCCCGTTCACGCCCGAATTGCTGGCCGACCTGCACGCCGACAATGTGACATCGGCGCAGCGAGAGCAGCTGTGGCCCGCGGTCTCGCGCGACCCGGAGGCAGTGCGGTACCTGGACGCGTTGGACGAGGTCACCACCGAATTGCGTGCTCTCGGCCGGGATGAGCACATCATCCATTCGATGCCGGAGGACGTGGCGGCCCGGCTCGCTCTGTTCATCGATGAACTGGAACCACCCGAGGAGACTCCCGCGGAGAACGCCACGGTTCACCAGCTTTCCCCCGCCCGGGCGCGCGAATCCGCTTCGGCAGCAGAGGTTTCCGGAACCGTGCCGGTGGTTCTCGATGAGCATCGACGCGGCAGATCCCGTTGGCTCGCGGCGGCGGCCGCGGCGATCGTCACGGTGGCGGGCGCCGGCGCCTGGTTCTCGACGTCCTTCGACGGCGATGCCCCCGCGCCCACGGCACAACCGACCCCCGGGAACGACTGGGGTGACGATCTCAGCGCCACCATGGCCCTCAGCGCGCTCGGCAGGAACAACGTCACCGGCTCGCTGGCGGGCCCGGAAGCGCTCGAACGTTGTGTCCGGGCGAACGGTCTCGACCGCACGGTGCTCGGGTCGACCGACATCAGATTCCAGGGCGGCAACGCGGTGCTCATCCTGCTCAACGGCCCGCAACCGCCCAAGATCACCGCACTGGTGGTCGGCACCGGCTGCGGCACCGGCGACCCACAGCGCAAGGCATTGCAGGACATCGGCTGACCTTGCGATCTGCGCCACGCACACGGGTGTGACCCGGACAAGCCGGGAACAACAGCCATTACCCTGTTGTTGACCGACACGTCCGATCGAATCTTCCCGGAAGGGCCCCATGAGCGAGCGTAGCGAGCAAAGAAACGACACCGGCACGCCAGTTCGCGACCTGATCATCATCGGCTCCGGACCCGCCGGTTACACGGCCGCCGTCTACGCGGGCCGTGCCGAGCTCCAACCGCTGCAGTTCGAGGGGACCCAGTTCGGCGGCGCGCTGATGACCACCACCGAAGTCGAGAACTTCCCCGGCTTCCGCGGCGGCATCATGGGCCCTGATCTCATGGAGGAGATGCGCGAGCAGGCCAAGCGGTTCGGCGCGGATATCCGCACCGAGGACGTGGACGCCGTCGACTTGACCGGCCCGATCAAGAAGGTCGTCGTCGGCGGGGAGACCTTCGAGTCCTACGCCGTCATCCTCGCCATGGGCTCGGCCGCACGCTACCTGAACGTTCCGGGGGAACAGCGGTTGCTCGGCCGCGGTGTCAGCGCCTGCGCCACCTGCGACGGTTTCTTCTTCAAGGGCCAGGACATCGTGGTGGTCGGCGGCGGCGATTCCGCGATGGAAGAGGCGACCTTCCTCACCAAGTTCGCCGCCAGCGTCACCATCGTGCACCGCCGCGAGGAGTTCCGCGCCTCCCGCATCATGCTGGAGCGGGCGAAGGCGAACGAGAAGATCAAGTTCGCGCTCAACGCCGAAGTGGTCGAGGTGCACGGTGAGACCAGCGTCACCCACCTGACCCTGCGCGACACCAGGACCGGCGAGACCTCCGAGCTGGCCGCAACCGGCCTGTTCGTCGCGATCGGCCACGACCCGCGCAGCGAACTCGTCAAGGGCCAGGTCGCCTTGGACGACGAGGGCTATGTACTGGTGCAGCACCCGACCACCGCCACCGAGATCCCCGGCGTCTTCGCCGCCGGCGATCTGGTCGACCACACCTACCGCCAGGCGATCACCGCCGCGGGCACGGGCTGTCGGGCGGCCATCGACGCCGAGCGCTGGTTGGCCGACCAGGGCGACATCACCTCGAACACCCTCGCCCACGCGGGTGAGTCGGTAACCGTCCCCGCCAACTGAGCTCGCGCGAACGAGCAACACCCTCTCATCTCGCTGTATCGCAAGGAGAACACCCATGCCCGAGTCCGCCAACACCGTCACCGTCACCGACGCGTCCTTCGCTGACGACGTGCTGTTGAGTGAGAAGCCCGTCCTCGTCGATTTCTGGGCGGACTGGTGTGGACCGTGCAAGATGGTCGCGCCCGTCTTGGAGGAGATCGCGGCCGCGTACACGGACAAGCTGACCGTCGCGAAGGTGGACGTGGACGCCAACCCGAGCACCGCCCGCGATTATCAGATCCTCTCGCTGCCCACTATGATGCTGTTCCGCGGCGGTAAGCCGGTCAAGCAGATCGTCGGGGCGAAGGGCAAAGCGGCTCTTCTGCGCGAACTCGAAGACGTCATCTGACGGCGCGATCCGACGACGCGCCGTACGATGCCTGGACCCGGGGATTGTCGAAACCCGGTCCGGGTCTGAGACAATCGACCGACGTTCCGGTCGTGCGAAGGTGTATCCCATCGCATGAGTGGGTACCCGCGGGTTTGACGGAAGGAAAGGGCTCTCACGCATGCACCGACTTCGTCACGGCGATTCCGGTCCAGCCGTAGCAGAGGTTCGGAGCACCCTGGCAAGCCTCGGGTTCCTACACGCGCATATCGCTACCGATCACGCGGACACACGCGAGTATTGGAAGGACACCGAGGTCTCCTTCGACCACCACCTCGACTCCGCGGTTCGCGCATTCCAGCAGCATCGCGGCTTGCTCGTGGACGGCGTGGTCGGCCCGGCCACCTACCGGGCACTGAAGGAAGCGTCCTACCGGCTCGGCGCGCGCACACTGATCTACCAGTTGTCCGCGCCGCTGTACGGCGACGACGTGGCCACGCTTCAGCGCAGGCTGCAGGACCTCGGTTTCTACGTGCACCGCGTCGACGGCTACTTCGGTCCGCACACCCATGACGCGTTGACCGCTTTCCAGCGGGAGATCGGTCTGTCCGCAGACGGCATCTGCGGTCCCGACACCCTGCGCTCGCTGGACCTGCTCGGCGCCAGGGTGACCGGAGGCAATCCGCACCGGATCGCCGAGGAAGAGGTGGTGCACCGGGCGGGGCCCCAGCTGACGGGCAAGCGGATCGTCATCGATCCGGGTCTCGGCGGTCCCGACAAGGGTTGCGCCGTGCCCTCCGAATACGGCGAGGTCTACGAGTCGGAAATCCTGTGGGACCTGGCCAGCCGTCTGGAAGGGCGGATGGCGGCCACGGGAATGGAGACCTTCCTGTCGCGTCCGTGGGGTGCCAACCCCACCGACGCCGAACGCGCGGACACGTCCAACGCCTTCGACGCCGACTTGATGATCTCGCTGCGCTGTGCAACCAACCCGAGCCCGCTGGCCAACGGTGTGGCAGGGTTCTACTTCGGCAACTCGCACGGCTCGGTGTCCATGATCGGGCAGGTGCTGGCCGGGTTCATCCAGCGGGAGGTCGTCGCCCGAACCTCTCTGCAGGACTGCCGAACCCATGCGCGAACCTGGGATCTTCTGCGTCTCACCAAGATGCCCACCGTGCAGGTCGACATCGGTTATCTGACCAACGAATACGATGCCTCGGTGCTCGCCAACCCGCGCATGCGCGACGTGATCGCCGAAGCCATCTTGATCTCGGTGAAGCGGCTGTACCTGCTCGGACAGGACGACCAGCCGACCGGTACCTACACTTTCGCGGAGCTGCTGGCCGAAGAACTGGCCGCTGCGGACCGTATGTAGCCTCGGCTTTCTCGCAACGAATCGCCCCCTGCCTTCCGACTCGGCAGGGGGCGATTCGGCGTTTGCGTCAGCGCGCCCCGATGCGGGTCGGCGCGGTCATCGATGCCGCCGCGAGCAGCTGATCCAGCGCCCGTTCGACGTCTTCCTTCCAGCCGTGGTCGGAGTCGAGTTCCAACCGCAAGCGGGGGAATCGGTGATGCTGGGCCACGACCTCGAAGCCGACATCCTCCAGGAAGTCGGCGTCGATCATGCAGCTCTCGGGCGAGCACTCGGTCGTCGCGCCCGCCGCACCCGCCCCCTTGATCGGTGCGACGATCCGCTCGAGCAATGTCATCGAGCCGGATCGCTCCGCGAGTGCCTGCGTCGCAGGGTCGGTACGGATGCCGAACGCTTCCAGAGCGCGCACGCCACGGCGCACCAGATCGGCTACCACGGCCTGGACCAGGCGATGGGCTACATCGACGCCCTGATACGGAAATTCGGCCCGCAGCGTGGTCAGCAGGACCGCGTCCGGGCTCACGGGGGAGGTGGGGAAGAGCGCGGCCCGAGGTACCACCCTCGGCGGTGCGTAGAAGGCACAGCCGGCGACGCTGCCGTCGACGTTCGCCACCTGTCCGCACGAACCCCACTCCAACATGACCGTGGAGAGCCAGGCTTCCTTCTCGAACACCGGATCGCTGAAATTGCGCGAGTCCTCCGCCACCGCGGGGTCCATCTCCCAGAAGACACAGCGCCGCGCATGCGCGGGAAGCTTTTCCAGTCCGCCGAGGGTTAGTGCTGTGACGCTGGTCGACACCGCTCTGCTCAGCCTCCAGCTGTCCGATTCATCCACGCTCACGTCGCATCAAAGTCTGCTCGCCAGCAAGAATAAGCGATCAAGGGGAACCCGCCTCATTCCATGTCGCTGTGCTGTTGGTCAAAAGAACTTGTGTTGCTTCGCCGGGAGCGACCCGCGCTCCACGACCGCGCGAAACCCCGCCGTCACAGTGACGTTTCGGCCGGGAACTCGCACCTATCGAAACCACAAGTTTAATTTCGTCACTTCTGTCACACCTGGGGCGCGCTCTGCTCCATCAGGGCGACGATCCTTTCGAGGTCTTCGACCGACCCGAATTCGACGACGATCTTGCCTTTGCGCTTGCCCATACTCACGAGGACCCGGGTGTCGAAGGAGCCGGACAGCCGATCAGCCACGGCTTGTAGGCCCGGCATCTCGATCGGCTTGCGACGGACGACGGGAGAGGGCGCGGCCGCGTCCTGCTCTCGGTTCGCCAGCATGACGGCTTCCTCGGTGGCCCGGACCGAGAGTCCCTCGGCGACGATTCGGGCGGCGAGCACCTCTTGAGCGTCCGCACCCGCTTCGAGACCGAGCAGTGCTCGCGCGTGCCCGGCGGACAGTACGCCCGCCGCGACCCGGCGCTGCACCGGGATCGGCAACTTCAGTAGACGGATCATATTCGTCACAACCGGTCGAGAGCGGCCGATTCGCGAGGCCAATTCCTCGTGGGTGACGTCGAATTCCTCCAGCAGCTGCTGGTAGGCCGCCGCCTCTTCGAGCGGGTTCAGCTGCACCCGGTGGATGTTCTCCAGCAGGGCGTCGCGCAACATCGACTCGTCCGCGGTCTCCCGGACGATCGCGGGAATGGCGGCCAGGCCCGCTTCCTGGCACGCTCGCCAGCGCCGCTCGCCCATGACCAGCTGATAGCGGTCCACGCCCGGCTCGGTCCGGCGCACCACGATCGGCTGCATCAGACCGAATTCGCGGATCGAATGCACCAGCTCGGCTAGGGCGTCTTCTTCGAAGACCGTGCGCGGCTGCTTCGGATTCGGCTCGATCTGGTCCGGCGGGATCTCCCGGTAGCTGGCTCCGCCGGCCTCGAGTTCGGCGTTGTCGTCCGGATCCGGTACCCGATGCAGATAGGTGGAAGGGGGCTGCGGCCCGACCGGATCCAGACCGATGACACTCGCAGCAGCGCTGCTGAGGCCTGGAGCGGCCGTCGGTGTCGTCGGAATCAGCGCGGCGAGACCGCGCCCGAGCCCACCCTTCTTCGCCTGACTCATCGGTCTACCGACCCCTTCCTCGTTCCGCCACCAAACCGGACTGTGCCGGGTGCCGACCCGGCCCGCCGAGTCACTCCGCCGACTTCGTCGCGGCGACGCGCGGGACCGCGCGGGCCGCCATCTCGCGTCCGGCATCCAGGTAGCTCATCGCGCCCCGGGAGCCTGGATCATAATCGAGCACGGTCATGCCGTAACCCGGCGCCTCCGACACCTTCACACTGCGTGGGATCACCGACCGCAGCACGACATCGCCGAAGTGCCCGCGGACCTCCTCGGCGACCTGGTCGGCCAACTTGGTGCGGCCGTCGTACATCGTGAGGATCACGGTCGAGACGTGGAGTTCCGGATTCAGGTGCGCCTGTACCAGTCCGATATTGCGGAGCAACTGACCGACGCCCTCCAGCGCGTAGTACTCGCACTGGATCGGGATCAGCACCTCCTTCGCCGCGACGAGCGCGTTCACCGTCAGCAGACCCAAGGAAGGCGGGCAGTCGATCATCACGTAATCGATGTCGTATCCGGCGATGTTCGCCTCTTGGATCGCGGCTTTCAGCCGACCCTCCCTGGCCACCATCGACACGAGTTCGATCTCGGCGCCCGCCAGATCGATGGTCGCGGGGATGCACAGGAGACGCTCGCTGTGCGGGCTCGTCTGGATCGCGTCCCGCACCGAGACCTCGCCGATGAGCAACTCGTAGCTAGAGGGGACGCCCGAATGGTGCTCGATACCCAGGGCGGTGCTGGCGTTGCCCTGTGGGTCGAGATCGATCACGAGAACCGTCATCCCCTGATGCGCCAGGGCAGCCGCCAGATTCACGGTGGTGGTCGTCTTCCCGACCCCGCCCTTCTGATTGGCGATCGTGATGATGCGTTGCTCGTGCGGTTTCGGCACAGTCACCTTTCCTGGATGGAGGACCTGACTTGCACGTTGCGCTTCGGCAGCGATCGGGGTCTCACTGGGGGAGATGTGCCCGAACGGCGTATTTCCGAATGCCTCCGCGTCGAAATTGCTGGAGTCCAGCATCCCCGGCACGCGCGACGTTGTTTCCCGTGAAACATTCGCCGGACCGCTCGACATAGACAGCTCCTAACCCGAGAAACTTCAGAACACGTACGCGCGATAGGACGGATCGGCGCCGTGCCAGCAACAGCCTTTGTCGGATCGAACACGATGCACAACCGGGTCCGCGGCGCCCGATCGACCGAGCGGAGCTCCTCGCCGCTGTGACAACCAGATCCCTCCGTGGCACCTACGCTCACGCCCGACGGACACTAGCTTGCCAGCACTGAGCGGTTTAAGAAAGCTGAATCGCGGCGAGGCGCAAAGCGACACGCAAATCCGCACGAATTCACTCCGCAACGCGCGCTGTTTCACATGAAACATTGGCCGCGAACCAGGGACGGGAGGTTCGACCTGATGTGGCGGACTGAGCATCGAAGACCGACAGCTGGGTCGCAGCGACAGTTTGGGGCCTGCTTTCGGCCACCTCGACGAGCGTTCTCCGTCCAGCGGATGCATGCTCGTTCCTTCGGATGGGCGCACCTGGTCACGCAGCTGGCGGACGACGAAGTGATGGACGTTGCAGCGGCCGATGGCGATCACGGACAGGGGATTCCACTATGTCTGGGAGTGGACCGGCGTCGGGTGCCTGAAGCGTGCTTGCGTCATGCCAGGGCTGCTGAGCAGGACGGTCGAGTGTTCCACTGAGCGCCGCACTGAGCCATCGGCATTCCGCTGTGGGATGCGGAAGCGATCGAGTGTGACAGAAGCGGAGAAGATCTCCGCCGGGAACGCTGGAGCATACGCAGCCGCATCGCCAATGGGAGATCGGCCGTTGGCGACCCGAGCTGAAGGGAAGTATCAGCCACTCGCTTCCGCCGTCTGTTCATCACCGCACCGATGTTTCACGTGAATCATCGTGTACCGCAATATCCAAGCACTTGCGGACGGCCCACTGCTCCCGAGGTGCACTGGTCGCGCCACCCGCACACAGCCACTTCTCCAGTGTGGGCGTTTGCTCAGGGGAGGGGGAACCACCTCGGGCCCAACCAGCTGCCCATTCCGAAGACCTACTTATCGCGGGCACAGCCGCATCATGCCCGTGTTGGATACCCACCCCACTGCCCGGCCATCGCTGCCCCTCCAAATTCACCGCCCCTCCGCCCTTTCGCGCCCTCCGCCTTTCGCGCCTTTCATTCGTGCGCGCCCTTCACTCGTGCGCGCTCTTCGCATCCTGCGAGCTCCGCTCGTGCGCGCTCTCGGTTCTCGTGCTCGCCCGCCCTTTCCGCGCGCTCCACCTTCCGCGCGCTCCACCTTCCGTGCCCTGCGCCCTTCCGTGCCCTGCGCCCTTCCGTGCGCTCCGCCCTTCCGTGCCCTGCGCTCTTCCCCGTCCGCCCGCCTCCACCGCTCATCCGCACGCTAACTTCTTGCGCGACCCGCGGCTCTTCGTGCCCACCGCTCATCCGCACGCTCACTTCTCGCGCGACCCGCGGCTCTTCGTGCCCACCGCTCATCCGTGCGCTCACTTCTCGCGTTCTCCCGCCCTTCCCTTCGCCGACGAATTCCTCGCCCCGAACACGCTGGAATGGGACGAGCAGAAGCATTTCCCGGTGCACGTGCTGCGCAAGGCGGGCCCGGTCGGTCTCGGCGGCATCTACGTGCGCGAGGACGTGGTCGGTTCGGGCCTGCGCGCCCTCCGCCCTACCCCGCGCGCTCAGTTCTTCCTCGCCCTCCGCTCGTCCGCGCGCTCAGTTCTCGCGCTCTCCCGCTCGTCCGTGCCCTCCGATCTTCCGTGCCGTCGCTCGTCCGGGCGCTCGGCTCCTCCGTGTCCAACGCTCGTCCGTGCGCTCAGCTCTCACGCCCGACTCTTCATGCCCACCTCCGCGCGCTCAGTTCTCGCGCACCCCCGACTCTTCTTCATGCCCACACCTCCGCGCGCTCAGTTCTCGCGCACTCCCGGCTCTTCATGCCCACCGCTCGTCCGCGTCCTCGGTTCTCATGCTCGTCCGCCCTTCTGCCCTTCCGCGCTCTCCGCCCTTTCGCGCACTCAGTTCGTGCGTACCCTCGGCTCTCGTGCCCACCACGTCCGCGGCTCCACCCTTCCGTGCCTTCTCCTTCGTGTGTGCCCTCCGTCGTTCTGTACACATCAACTGCGTGGCGCACCTTGCTCCCTCTTCGCCGGTGCGCCGCACCTTGCGCGCTTCAGACTTCTGCGCGGTTCACCAATCTGCGCCCCTCGAGAATGCGCCCCGCTGTCGCTATTCGCGCACTCCTCTATCCGCGCCGCCGCACACATCCACTTCGCGCGCACTCACCTTCGCCTGTGCGCACTCACCTCGCCGCTCCGCATGTCCGTCGTTGGCGCGAACCAAGTCGGGGGCGCGATGGGAATGGCCCGGGGGGCGTAGAACACTCGAACGTTTCTGCTCCGCAACCCGGCGTGACGCGAGCGCGCTATCCAAATACTCAAGGGACTGGCTTGGCCCCGCCGCGCCGCGAGGCACACGCAGTCACGCTCGGCTAACGCCCGTCTGGAAGTCGGCGCCGAAAGCTCGTTCGCACAGCGCTCTTACGAGCGGCAAGCGTTCGCCGCACCGCGATCCCAGAGATGTAGAGACTCCGTCAACCATCGCGCGGTGGATGATCGCACCGGCACGTCCCGTGCCCGACCCTCCCGCCGAAGATGGTCCTTCCGACCCCACCCGGCCGCGAGCGCTGGCTACAACGATGACACGTCGTGGCCCGACAAGAAGCCGACTCTGATTCACGTGAAACATCGGGAGGGTCAAGCGCCCTGGTCGCAAACCGCAGTGTTCTGGCTCGGATTCACGTGAAACATACGGAGGCGGTAGCCCATCGACTTGACGTCGCCAACCAGTGAAGCGACCTCGCCACTGCCTCGAATGGATACTCGGGAGTCGGGCGCCGCCAGACGCGATCCTGTTGTCACCTCCCTCGGGGGTGAACGGGCTGGTGTCCGTTTGCCAGCAACGCGCCCGACGGGCGCGAGGCACTGACGTTCGAGGTCGAAGAGCGACAGCCCCTGCGGATATCCGCCGCGTCGAACTCGACGCGGACAACGCGCGAATGCTGGGCGCGCCTGATACGGATCCACAACCGCGCGGCTCGGAACGCCTGGCTTAAGTTTTCGCGCGGCCGATAGCGATCGCGGTGAGATTCCGGGTAGCGAACATATCCGCTTGCCTGTGTTCGGCTTTCATCGTTTCGTCAGAGTGACGAAACGTGCCCATGTCCTAAGGTCGGGTATGGAGTCTTCGGCATCGAAGCTTCTACTTGGCCTTGCGCGCCGCACGCTTGCGCCCGCGCTCCTTCGCCACCGTCCGCCCTGCCTTACCTTCGCGTTCGACCGCTCGTTCGGCCCGTCGCAGGGAACTGCGCTCGGCGCGGGGGAGCCGCTCGGCGCTGATCACCATGGTCGGCGTGGCCACCAGGCCGACACCGCATTGCAGCACGACCGCATTGCCGGCTCCGGCTTTCGCCAGCGCGGCGCCATCGCGTTCCAGTTCTTCTGCTGCGCTGGAACCCTTGAGTGCGAGCATGTGCCCGTGGTCGCGTAGGAGGGGGAGTGACCACTGAGCGAGTTTGCCGAGCGGAGCTACCGCGCGAGAGGTGACAACGTCCGCGCCACCGGCTTCTTTCATCACACCGGACTGCTCGGCCCGTCCTCGCACCACGGTTACATCCAAGTCCACCGATTCGATGAACTCGCTCAGAAACACGGTTCGGCGCAGCAATGGTTCGACCAGTGTGATCCGCAGGTCCGGCCGCGCGATCGCAAGCGGGATCCCGGGCAAGCCGGCGCCGCTGCCGATGTCGACCACGGAGGCTCCCTCAGCGATCAACTCTCCGAGGACTGCACAGTTGAGGATGTGGCGATCCCAGAGGCGGGGCACCTCGCGTGGGCCGATCAAGCCGCGCTCCACACCCGCGGTTGCGAGCGCCGTGCAATATCGACGCGCGAGATCGAGTCGGTCGCCGAAGACGGTGGCCGCCGACGCGGGTGGCTCCAGCTCCGCGGGTACCGCGGCGGCTCCACCGAGATCTCGTTCCACGTGAAACATCCTTCCGAACTCGGGTCGATCTACGAGCGAGCAATCGGGCTCCGGACACGAACAAGGCCCCCGATCCGAAGACCAGAGGCCCTATCCAACCACTACCCGTCCGGGCCGCGAAACATGCCGCCCGCTCGGGGATGTCGTACGTCAGCCGGGAACGACCACCACGTGCCGGTTCGGTTCCACGCCTTCACTCTCGCTGCTGACACCCTCCACAGCGGCCACCGCGTCGTGCACGATCTTGCGCTCGAATGGCGTCATGGGCGCGAGCGACTCCGGCTCGCCGGAGTCCAGCACTCGCTGTGCCGCCGCCGCTCCGAGCTCGCTCAGTTCGGACCGTCGTTTGGCCCGCCACCCTGCTACGTCCAGCATCAGTCGGCTGCGCACGCCGGTCGCCTGCTGGACTGCCAGACGAGTCAGCTCCTGCAAGGCGTCGAGCACCTCGCCGTTGCGTCCGACGAGCTTCGTCAGATCACGTCCGCCGTCGATGCTCACCACCGCACGGTCGCCTTCCACGTCGAGATCGATGTCGCCGTCGAAGTCCAGTACGTCGAGCAGCTGCTCGAGGTAGTCGCCGGCGATCTCGCCTTCCTCGATGAGCGCTTCCTCGGCATCGGTCACGACATCGCCGGTTTCCGCCTCGGCGTTCGCCATCGTCGTCGCCACGGTGGCATCCCCTCCGTCGGTCTCAACAGTCATTTGATTTCCTTCATCTGCTCATCGCGCGCGCCGGGCAATCGCCGCCGGGCGGTATTCGCGATCAAGGGTTGCTCAGCGGTCGAGGTGAGCGGATCAGCCCACCGATCGGTCGTCAGCGCTTGCGCTTCTGATTCGCCCTACCCCGGTTGCCCGGCCGCTTCTGGCCGGCCGGTCGGCGTTGGCCCGCGGCCTGCTTCGACGGCTTCGCGGTGCCATTCGTCGATGCGACAGCAGTGTCCTCGTCCGACCCGGAGTCGGCCGCGGTGGCGGATGCCGGCTTCTTCTTCACGTTGACCGGTTTGGCGCCGGGCTTCGGAGCGTTCTGCGCGCGCTGCTCCAGCTTCGCCTGCTTCTTGGCTTCTTCTTCTTTCGCCATGCGACCGAACACGAGGTGCTGCTGCCCGTAGGTCCAGATGTTGTTGGAGACCCAGTACAGCAGGATGGCGATGGGCAGGAACGGCCCACCGACGAGCACGCCGAGGGGGAACACCCACAGCGCGAGCTTGTTCATCATCGCGGCCTGCGGGTTGGCCGCGGCTTCCGGCGTTTGCCGCGCCACCGACGCGCGGGCGTTGAAGTGGGTCGCCAGACCCGCGATGACCATCAGGGGAATTGCGACGAGCGCGATGCTCAGCTTGCTCGGTACGCCGCCGTAGCTGGCGAACGCCTGCAGTTCGTTGACGGGTGTGGTGATGAACGCCGAGATCGGCGCGCCGAAGATACGGGCGCTCAGGAAGGACTGGACATCGGCCGCACTGAAGACGTAGTTCGCGGTGTTCGCGTTCTGCTCCGGCGTCATCGCGAGCTGACCGAGGCCGTGGCCGGTCCGGTTGAACGAGCGAAGCACATGGAAGAGTCCGAGGAACACCGGGACCTGAGCGAGGATCGGCAGGCAACCCATCAGCGGGTTGAAGCCGTTGTCCTTCTGCAGCTTCTGCATCTCGACCGCCATCTTCTGGCGATCGTTCTTGTATTTCTTCTGCAGCTCCTTGATCTGCGGCTGCAGTTCCTGCATCTGCTTGGTGGTGCGCACCTGCTTGACGAACGGCTTGTAGAGCACCAGGCGCAAGGTGAACACCAGGAACACCACGGCCAGCGCCCAGGTGAGACCGTTGTCCGCGCCGAACGCGAACCCGAAGACCCGATGCCAGAACCAGAGGATCCAGGACACCGGGTAATAAATGAAGTCGAGCACGGCTCTATGCACTCCCGTCGTTCGTGTCGCCGATCACCGCGTGCGGCGATCCTTTACAAGCGTTCGGCTCCGACCGCGGTTCGGCGGGCAGGCTCGGTTCCTGCGTCGCCGCGTCGGTCGCTGACCCGTCCGCAGGCTCGGCGCGGGATGTGCTCCGCTTCGGCTCCGGGACGGGGTCCCACCCACCAGGGTGCCAGGGCGCGCATTTGGCCAAACGCACGACCGTCAGTCCGAGCCCGATGAACAGGCCCCGAGTGCGCAGTGCGGTAACCGCGTACTCGCTACAGGTCGGGGTGAAACGGCACACCGGCATGCGGGTGGGGGAGACGTAGGTCCGATACAGCTCGATCGAAAAGATCAGCACGTTCACGGGCAGTCTGGCGATCTTCGCCCAAAGGCTCATGCCCGGCCACCCGTCGACACGCCCGTCTCGGCGGTGAGGCCGAGCTTGCGCAGCGCGGTGCGTACCTGGCGCAGCAGGTCCTCCGACGAAGCCGTCGCGGCGCCCGGAAGCGCACGGATCACGACATCGGTCCCCGGCGGCAGTTCGTCCACCACCTGGGCGCACATATGACGCAGGCGGCGGGCAACGCGATGTCGAATCACCGCGTTGCCCACCGCCTTGCTGACGATCAACCCGAACCGCGGCCCGCCTACGCGGACCAGCAGGTCGTCCGGGACCTGATCATGTCGTCCATTCGCGCCCACACCTCCGTCATACCCGTGTGCGAGCGCATGCACGACCAGATCACGCCTCCCGATTCGCTGGCCACGGCGCACCGTCCGGGAGAAGTCGGCACGATGATGCAACCGATACGGCTCAGGCAACACCCGAGCGTCCGAGAGCGAGGATCAGGCAGTGAGGGAGGCGCGGCCCTTACGGCGACGCGCCGAGACGATGGCGCGACCCGCACGGGTGCGCATCCGGAGGCGGAAGCCGTGAACCCGCGCCCGACGACGGTTGTTCGGCTGGAACGTCCGCTTGCCCTTGGCCACGGTCAACACTCCTCGAGTAGGCGGGCACCAGGTGGTGCCCGAAGCTTGTCGGTGATACGTATATTGCGCGAATGAATCGCAGGTCTGGTCATCATCGGCGCGCGTCGGTCCTGGCGCACAGTCGGTCGATCACGACCTAAACGCGGTCAGCACAAGACCGCCACCGCACCAAGGGGTGACTGTACGAGGGTACTGATCGGTCCGGGACGGGTCAAACTCGACCCCCTGTTTCCCCGGCCCCGGCGACCAGGCGGAATCGGTCGTCCGGAGTCGGGCGTTGCGGCCGTCACCGTGAGTTCGTCCACACCCCTAGCCATCGCGTAGGCTTGGCCACCAAGGTACGTAGCCAGGCGATTGCTGTAGAACCGCAGGTCGCAGCGTTGCCCTTTCCGCGCATGCGCGCGTTTCACAGCTCCCCAGGGTTCTCCACATCTGTGGATAATTGTGTGGAAAGACCCCTGGAGTGGCATATTCGTAGGGCCGACGGTGCCCACGCCGCTGTCCTGATGGGGGACCCGGACAGCGTCCGAACCGGTTACGGACGTACGCAGGATCACGGGACCACCCCCGAGCATCACATTCCACGCGTGCCCCGGCCGTCTGCTCCTATCGACCTACTCCGGGGAGGAAACTGCATGGACGACGAGCAGAACGTGCTGGCCACGGTATGGCCCGAGGTTGTGAGCGAGCTGACCACCGGATCGCCGGACGGCGCCATCCCTCCGGTCACCCGGGCGCAGCAGGCCTGGCTGAAACTGGTCAAGCCGCTGACGGTCGCACAGGGGTTCGCCCTGCTCTCCGTGCCCTCGTCGCTGGCCCAGGAGGCCATCGAACGCGATCTGCGCGAGCCCATCCTCCGTTCCCTCGGCCGCAGGCTCGGCCCCCAGGTGGAAGGACTCGGCGTCCGCATCGCCGCCCCTACCACCCCGACCGTCGACCGCCAGAGCAACACCCCACGGCACGCGCGGATGACGAGCAGGCCCGAGCGCCCACGAGAAGGCCGGCCTCCGGCCTCGTACCCCGGTTCGGAATTCCCCGGCCGCGACGCGTACCCGGGGCCGCGTTATGCACAACCCGCCGCCGACTATCCCGCAGCTTCTCCTTACAACGACAGCTCCGACTACGCCGGCGCCGACTACGGGCAGGACTTCGCCCCGCAGGAGGAGTACCGCCAGCCGGAGTACGCCCATACCGACTATCCACAGCACGGTGAGTACTCCACGACGGCCGAGCTGCCCATGGTGTCCGGGCCGGACGCCGCACCGCGCCGCGAACCCGGACTTCCGCCGCGCCGGGAGCCTGGCATCCCGCCGGGGCAGGAGTCGCTGTTCAACCCCGAACCGTCGCCGGGCAGTGCACGCGGCCCGCTCCGTGCGCCGCTGCGCGAGACCACCGACGACGACTCGGGACCGGCGCATGATCCGGTACGTGAGCCGGTCGCTGAACGTCCGCGCGGCGATCATGACGACGAGCCCGTGGTGAACGTCCGCAACTCGTGGCCCACCTACTTCGCCAAGTCGCAGGAATCGCCCGCTCCGTCGACGTCCTCGGCCAGCCTGAACGCGAAGTACACCTTCGAAACCTTCGTCATCGGCGCGTCCAACCGCTTCGCGCATGCGGCGGCCGTGGCCATCGCCGAAGCCCCCGCCCGCGCCTACAACCCGTTGTTCGTCTGGGGCGCCTCAGGATTGGGCAAGACGCACCTGCTGCACGCGGCGGGCCATTACGCGCAGCGTCTCTTCCCGGGTATGCGGGTCAAGTACGTGTCGACCGAAGAGTTCACCAACGACTTCATCAACAGCCTGCGCGACGACCGCAAGGTCGCCTTCAAGCGCCGTTACCGCGAGACCGACATCCTGCTGGTCGACGACATCCAGTTCATCGAGGGCAAGGAAGGCATCCAAGAGGAGTTCTTCCACACCTTCAACACGCTGCACAACGCGAACAAACAGATCGTCGTCTCCTCGGATCGTCCCCCCAAGCAGCTGGCCACGCTGGAAGAGCGACTGCGGACGCGATTCGAATGGGGACTGATCACCGATGTGCAGCCGCCGGAGCTGGAGACGCGCATCGCCATCCTGCGCAAGAAGGCGCGCATGGACCGGCTCGATGTGCCGCACGACGTGCTGGAGCTGATCGCCAGCCGGGTGGAGCGCAACATTCGCGAGCTGGAGGGCGCGCTGATCCGGGTGACCGCGTTCGCCTCGTTGAACGGCCAGCCATTGGATCTTCCGCTGGCCGAAGTGGTGCTGCGCGACCTGATGCCGGACACCGCGGCGCTGGAGATCAACGCGGCCACGATCATGGCCGTCACGGCGGAGTACTTCAACACCACGTTGGAAGAGCTCACCGGTCCCGGTAAGGCTCGTCCGCTGGCCCAAGCCAGGCAGATCGCCATGTATCTGTGCCGCGAGCTGACCGACCTGTCTTTGCCCAAGATCGGCCAGGCGTTCGGCCGCGACCACACCACGGTGATGTACGCGGAGAAAAAGGTACGCAAGGAGATGACCGAGCGGCGCCGCGTCTACGACCAGGTGCAGGAACTCACAGCCCGGATCAAGCAGCGCTCTCGCTGAGCGGTATCCACACCCGAGCACCGCCCCTGACCTGGGGCGGTGCTTTTTTGTGGGTTGTGGATTCCTCGAGGAATCCTTGTGGAGTCCTCGAGGAATCCACTGGTTTGTCCACCGATTCGCTAACAGGGCGCGGTGATCGCCTCCTCGAGTTCCCTCACAGGCCGAATTCCACAGTTTCCCCAGGCAGGTTTGCGCACAGGCGCTGACCTGGGACCTGTCCGGATCGGGCCTTGTGGAATCCTCGAGGAGTCCGTGTGGAGTCCTCGAGGATTCCTCGAGCTGTCCACGATTTCGTGCACATGTGTGAACAACCGGGTGAATCCGGTGGAACAACTCGAGGACCACTCGAGGATGAATCTGGGACAACTGCGGAACCTCCACAGACCCCTCCCGTTCATCCTCGAGACACTCCATGGCCATCCCCACGGCACCATGCACCCTGAGCAGCGGATTCGGGCGCAGTCCACAGAATCCACAGCGCCTACTACTACTTCAGTTCTTCTCATTAGAGATCTCTCTTCAAAACAGGGTGTGTGGAAAGTCGGTCGGACGCCGCACCTTCGCCGGCGGTCCCGGTTTCCGGGCAAGGACGACAGGGGATCCACGAGAGCCGAAGCCGGATCGGCATCCGTCGTCCGTGCCCGCGGTATGCCCCGACTCGGTCCCCTTGCTCCGCCCGCTCGTCCGCGCTCGGGACTCGCCTATCCGTGGCGCCGGAGGGTCGGGCTAGGTGCACGTCGCTCACGCGGGTACGGTTTGATGTCTGTCGCCTGTGCCAGACTGCGAAGGCGGCCGATTCGGCAGGACCCTTTCGAGCACCGACACTGACGAGCCGACAACAGATCACGGAACCGGGAGAGGACAGATCGGGCGATGGAGCTTGCAAGCATGAAGTTTCGGGTCGCCCGCGAGGATTTCGCCGAGTCCGTCGCCTGGGTGGCGCGCAGCCTGCCGTCCCGGCCTCCGGTTCCGGTGCTCGGCGGCGTGCTGCTGGTCGCCGACGAGGACGGCCTGACCGTCTCGGGTTTCGACTACGAGGTCTCCGCGCAGGTGCGGGTCGCGGCCGAGGTCGCAGGCCCGGGCCAGGTACTCGTCTCCGGTCGTCTGCTGGCCGACATCACCAAGGCGCTGTCCAACAAGCCGGTCGACGTCTCAGTGGACGGCACCCGTGTGCTGATCACCTGTGGCAGCGCGAAGTTCTCGCTGCCGACCATGCCCGTCGAGGACTATCCCCAGTTGCCCGAGGTGCCCCAGCAGACCGGTGAACTGAGTGTGGATGTCTTCTCCGAGGCCGTCGGGCAGGTCGCCGTCGCCGCAGGCCGCGACGACACCCTGCCGATGCTGACCGGTATCCGCGTGGAGATCGAGGGATCCAAGGTCGTTCTCGCGGCGACCGACCGGTTCCGCCTCGCCGTCCGGCACATCGAATGGCAGCCCGCGCGCGCCGACATCGAGACTTCGGTGCTCATCCCGGCCAGGACGCTCTCGGAGGCCGCCAAGACGCTCGGGCCCTCCGACGCGCCCGTTCAGCTGTCCCTGGGCACCGGTGCGGGGGCGGACGGCCTGCTCGGCATCGTGAACGCGGGCCGCCGGACCACCACCCGCCTGCTCGACGCGGAATTCCCCAAGTTCCGCCAGTTGCTCCCCAAGGAGCACACCTCCATCGCCACCCTCGCCGTCGCCGCGCTGACCGAAGCGATCAAGCGCGTCGCGCTGGTCGCCGAACGCGGCGCCCAGGTGCGGCTGGAGTTCTCCGCCGACGGCCTGCTGCTGTCCGCGGGCGGTGACGACGCGGGCCGGGCCGAGGAGTGGCTGGAGGCCGATTTCCGCGGTGAATCGCTCACCATCGCGTTCAACCCCGGCTATCTCATCGACGGCTTGTCCGCCCTGCACTCCGACCGTGTCACCTTCGGCTTCACCACGCCGAGCAGGCCCGCGGTGCTGCTGCCCGCCTCCGACGTAGAACCCGAGGTGCTCGACTCCGGAACGTTCGCGGCGTTGTCGAGCCCGTACATCTATCTGCTGATGCCGGTCCGGCTGCCGGGCTGATCGCCTGTGCATGACCTGGTTCCCTATGGATCCGCGCCGCGTGGTCCAGCGCGGGTGAACGGTGATGCCGCTGGAAACTCCCCAGCGACGTCGGAGAAATCGGTTTACGCGCAGTTGGGGGCGCACTTTATCCACAGGTGTTCCACAGGGCTGCGGCGCACCGTAGGGCATCCGCGCAGCGCAGCCACGATGTACCGATCGGCGGGAATGTCCGCTTCGGCCCAGGCAGGGGCGCGATAGCGGATGTTCGTCCGAACTCTGTCGCTGCGTGACTTCCGCTCATGGGAGTATGCGGAACTCGAATTATCCCCAGGTCGAACCGTTTTCTTGGGATCGAACGGCAACGGCAAGACAAACCTGTTGGAAGCGATCGGCTACCTGGCCACGCTCGGTTCGCATCGCGTCGCCTCGGAAGCTCCGTTGATCCGCACCGGGGCCGAGCGGGCCAGGGTCGGCGCCACGGTGGTCAACACCGGCCGCGAGCTCCGCATCGATGTGGAGCTGAACCAGGGCAGCGCCAATCGCGCGCAGATCAACCGCTCACCGGTCCGCCGGACGCGGGAGGTCCTGGGGATTCTGCAAACCGTGTTGTTCGCGCCGGAGGATCTGGCGCTGGTGCGCGGCGACCCGGGCGAGCGCCGTCGATTCATGGACGAGTTGTGCACAACCCGCCTCCCCAGATTGGCCGCGGTTCGCGGCGACTACGACCGGGTGTTACGCCAGCGCTCGGCACTGCTGAAAACGGCTGGGCGGCACGCTCGGTCCAAGGCCGATCTGAGCACCCTCGACGTGTGGGACGGGCACCTCGCCGCGCACGCGTCCGTTCTGCTCGCCCAGCGGCTGCGCTTGGTGCACGAGCTCGCGCCGTATCTTGCTCGGTCCTATGCTTCGATCGCCCCGGAGTCGCGGCCCGCGACGATCGCCTATCGCAGCGCCGCGCTGCCCCCGGAGTTCCTGGACCCGGCCAGGGCGCCGCGCCCGGAGGATCAGGAGGAGCTGGAGGGGATCCTGCTGCGCGAGCTCGCCGCCGCGCGACCGAAGGAACTCGAGCGCGGCGTGTGCCTGGTCGGTCCGCACCGCGACGAACTCGACCTGATGCTGGGGGATTCGCCCGCCAAGGGATTCGCCAGCCACGGCGAGTCCTGGTCGTTCGCCTTGGCTTTGCGGTTGGGCGCGTTCGAACTGCTGCGCGCCACCGGTGCCGAACCGGTACTGCTGCTCGATGACGTGTTCGCCGAACTCGATCGACGGCGCCGCGCCGCGCTGGCGGCCGTCGCGGCCGGCGCGGAGCAAGTGCTGATCACGGCGGCCGTCCCGGAGGACGTGCCGGCCGAACTCGCCGCCGTGCCGCTGCGGGTGGAAACCGCGGGCGGTCCCGACGGCCGCGTCTCCCGGATCGTCGCGGAGAACCCGTCGGGCAGCGACGATCTCGGCGGTGAACGGGAGAACGACGAGGCCACGCATCCGACGATCGAGAGCGAACGTGATCAGGTCACCGGTTCGACGGAGTCGCGGGCGCCGTAATCATCCACAGGGGGAGTGGACAGGTGATCCCAGCATCCACATCGGCCGCTCCGGTCCACTACAGTGACCAGTCGTCGGTGCTACCGATCGAGTTCTCCCCAGTTGAGCCCGATTCCCCAACACCTGTGGAAAACTCGCCCGGTCAGGAGTGACCGCTCCTGTGCGACTCATTTCAGCAACAGCTGAGCAAGCGACCGAACTTGTCCGTAATCCGGCGATTTGGGCGGTGAACAGATCGTTCGCCCGGCTACCCGGGCGTGCGGCGCGCACCATTCCCGATACTGGCAACCTCGGGAAACGGCTGGGGACAACTTGATCGAAACTGGGGACAAACGACCGACTGCGGAGGGAGCGGGGCGATGAACGATCAGCCCGCGGAGCCCGGCCCCGCCGAATCCGCAGGAGCGCAGCCCGAACTGCGTGGCATCGACCTGGCGCGGCGCGCCCTTGAGGAAGCGCGCGCCGCGGCACGGGCGAGTGGCAAGGCTGTCGGTCAGGGCCGTTCCTCGCCTCAGCGCAGGCTGCGGCCCGGCGCCCGCAGGCGCACCGGGTGGTCCGGCGCCGGCCCCGACGAGCGCGATCCACAGCCGCTGTCCCGGCTGACCGGCTCCATCGCCAAGAACCGCGGGTGGTCGAACAAGGTGGCCGAGGGAATGGTCTTCGGCCGCTGGGCGGGAGTGGTGGGCGAGGACATCGCCGCGCACGCCACACCGATCACCCTGAAGGACGGCGTACTGAGCATCTCCGCCGAGTCGACCGCGTGGGCGACGCAGCTGCGGATGCTGCAGAGCCAGATCCTGGCGAAGATCAATGCCGCGGTCGGCCAGGGCGTGGTGACCTCGCTGAAGATCTCGGGGCCTACCGCGCCGAGCTGGCGCAAGGGTGAACGCCATATCAGAGGTCGCGGACCCCGCGACACCTACGGCTGACCATCGCGAGCAGTATCTGATACTTGGTGTTACGTTTATTCCGAAAGTGGCGTTTCACGTGGAACGCCCCGGTTCGACGTCGCACCGAGCAGCTGGCGACGCCGGACCGGAATCGTGCGGGCAGAAAGAATTTTCGATGACGATCACCACGGCGGTCGGTCCGTTTCCGGCGAGCGCAACTCGGACGGTTCGCCGGGGTGATGTCGAACTCGCGGTCTACGAATGCGGCAACCCCGACGGCGTGCCGGTTCTGCTGATCCATGGCTGGCCCGATACGCATCTGCTGTGGAGCCGGGTAGCGGCCCGGCTCGGCGGCCGCCATCGCGTGATCGCCTTCGACAATCGAGGCGTGGGCAGCAGCTCGGCGCCGGCAGCGGTCGAGGACTATCGGATCGAGGAACTCTCGGCCGATGTCCGGGCGGTCATCGACGCGGTCGCGCCCGGCGAACGGGTGCACGTCCTCGGGCACGACTGGGGATCGGTGATCGGATGGGAAGCGGTCGCCGCCGCGGACGCCGCATCGGTAATCGCGTCCTTCACCTCGGTGTCCGGCCCCAACCTGGACTTCCTCGGCGCCTATCTGCGTGGTCCGCTCACCCCGGCGCGGCTGCGCGGCGCGCTGACCCAAGCCGTGGCCTCGGCCTATACCGTCGCCTTCCAGATCCCCAAGTTGCCGGATCCGGTGCTGCGGGTGCTCTCCGCCCGCTGGCCGCGTTTCCTCGCGTTCTTCGATGGCCTGGACCCCGCACTGGTGGAAACGGCGCCGACGCTGCGCACCGATATGCTCAACGGTCTGAAGCTCTACCGCGCGAACATCCGGCCTCACCTGCGTCATCCGCGGCCTCGTCCGATCGAGGTGCCCGTCCAGCTGATCGTCGCCACTCGCGACCGCGCCGTGCGGCCCGTGGCCAACGCCGAGGCCGACCGGTGGGTGCCGCGTTTGACCCGGGTCGAGATCCCGGCGCGGCACTGGTCGCCGATCTCCCACCCCGCGGAGCTGGCGCGTCACACCGCCGCGTTCATCGCTCGGATCGACGCCCCGCGCTGATCCGGGGCGGTGACCCGCCGACGCATCTCTCAGGCCACTTCTGATGGATCAAAACCAGCGGGAGGCGGAACCGAGTCGCCGAATTCCGATTTCTCGCATCCACGGCGCTGTGAGGGGTGTCGGAAGTGGGTTGTAAGTTGGGTGTACCAGTAGGATGGTGACGTAACTAGCGGCGATACCTTCGGCGCGTTCCGCACAGTCCGCGCGTGGACCCTGATTCTCGAGAGAACGACCAGGGTCGACGCGTGCTGTCCGATCGCTCTATGCCGGGATCAGCAAGTAAGGAGAGCTACCGACCAGTGGCTGCCAAAGACTCCACCGCATCGGGTTCGACCAGAACGACCGGGAAGCAGGACTACGGTGCCTCCTCCATCAAGGTTCTCGAGGGGCTCGAGGCGGTTCGCAAGCGTCCGGGCATGTACATCGGCTCCACCGGTGAGCGTGGTCTGCACCACCTGATCTGGGAGGTCGTCGACAACTCCGTCGATGAGGCGATGGCCGGGTACGCGACGAAGGTCGAGGTCACACTGCTGGCCGACGGCGGCGTCGAAGTGGTCGACGACGGCCGCGGCATTCCCGTGGCGATGCACGCCCAAGGCATACCGACCATCGAAGTCGTCATGACCCAGCTGCACGCGGGTGGCAAGTTCGACTCGGATTCCTACGCGGTGTCCGGTGGTCTGCACGGCGTCGGTATCTCCGTGGTCAACGCGCTGTCGAGCCGCTTGGAAGCGGAGATCGACCACGACGGCTACCACTGGAGCCAGACCTACAAGGACGCCGTCCCCGGCAAGTTGATCCAAGGTGAGCCGACCAAGAAGACCGGCACCACCATCCGCTTCTGGGCGGATCCGGAAATCTTCGAGACCACCACCTACAACTTCGAGACGGTGGCCCGCAGGCTGCAGGAGATGGCGTTCCTGAACAAGGGACTGACCATCAAGCTCACCGACGAGCGCGTCAGCGACTCGGATGTGACCGACGAGGTGGTCAGCGAAACCGCCGAGGCGCCCAAGCACGCCGAGGAGGGCACCGCGCCCGCCGAGCACAAAGTGAAGACCCGGACCTACCACTACCCGGGCGGTCTGGAGGACTTCGTCCGCCACATCAACCGCACCAAGCAGCCGATCCACAACTCGGTCGTCGGGTTCACCGGCAAGGGCACCGGCCACGAACTCGAGGTCGCGATGCAGTGGAACTCGGGCTACTCGGAGTCGGTACACACCTTCGCGAACACCATCAACACGCACGAGGGCGGTACGCACGAAGAGGGCTTCCGCGCGGCGTTGACCACAGTGGTCAACAAGTACGCCAAGGACAAGAGGCTCATCAAGGAGAAGGACGGCAACCTCACCGGTGACGATATCCGGGAGGGCCTGGCCGCCATCGTGAGCGTCAAGGTCGGCGAGCCGCAGTTCGAGGGCCAGACCAAGACCAAGCTCGGCAACACCGAGGTGAAGTCGTTCGTGCAGCGCACCTGCAACGAGCACCTCACACACTGGTTCGAGGCGAACCCGGCCGACGCGAAGACCATCGTCAACAAGGCGGTCTCCTCGGCGCAGGCCCGCGTCGCCGCGCGCAAGGCGCGCGAGCTGGTGCGGCGCAAGTCAGCCACCGACCTGGGTGGTCTGCCCGGCAAGCTGGCCGACTGCCGGTCCAAGGATCCGAGCAAGTCCGAGATCTACATCGTGGAGGGTGACTCCGCGGGCGGCTCGGCGAAGTCCGGCCGCGACTCGATGTACCAGGCGATCCTGCCGCTGCGCGGCAAGATCATCAACGTCGAGAAGGCGCGTATCGACAAGGTTCTCAAGAACAACGAGGTCCAGTCGATCATCACCGCCTTCGGTACGGGCATCCACGACGAGTTCGACATCAGCAAGCTGCGCTACCACAAGATCGTGCTGATGGCCGACGCCGACGTGGACGGCCAGCACATCTCCACGCTGCTGCTCACGCTGCTGTTCCGTTTCATGCGCCCGCTGGTGGAGCACGGGCACGTGTATCTCGCGCAGCCGCCGCTCTACAAGCTCAAGTGGCAGCGCAGCGATCCGGAGTTCGCCTACTCCGATCGCGAGCGTGACGGTCTGCTCGAAGCAGGGCTCGCCGCCGGAAAGAAGATCAACAAGGACGACGGCGTGCAGCGCTACAAGGGCCTCGGTGAGATGAACGCCAAGGAGCTGTGGGAAACCACCATGGATCCCGCGGTGCGGGTGCTTCGTCAAGTGACGCTCGATGACGCGGCTGCTGCCGACGAACTGTTCTCGGTCCTGATGGGCGAGGACGTCGAGGCGCGTCGCAGCTTCATCACCCGCAATGCCAAGGACGTTCGCTTCCTCGACGTATAGCCGGCGTGAGTTCACACAGCCCTGTTCACGCCAGGCCCGGTAAGGAGACCGCATGACCGAGACCACGCTGCCCCCGAATGGCGGTGCGGGCGACCGTATCGAACCGGTCGATATCCAGAACGAGATGCAGAGCAGCTATATCGATTACGCGATGAGCGTGATCGTCGGCCGTGCGCTGCCCGATGTGCGTGACGGCCTCAAGCCGGTGCATCGGCGCGTGCTCTACGCGATGTACGACAACGGCTACCGCCCGGACCGCGGTTACGTGAAGTCCGCCCGCCCGGTAGCCGAGACCATGGGTAACTATCACCCGCACGGTGACGCGTCGATCTACGACACCCTGGTCCGCATGGCCCAGCCGTGGTCGCTGCGGTATCCGCTCGTCGACGGTCAGGGCAACTTCGGTTCCCGTGGTAACGACGGCGCCGCCGCGATGCGGTACACCGAGTGCCGCCTGACCCCGCTCGCGATGGAACTGCTGCGTGAGATCGACCATGAGACGGTCGATTTCACGCCCAACTACGACGGCCGTTCCCAGGAACCCGTCGTGCTCCCGAGCCGGGTGCCGAACCTGCTGATGAACGGCAGCAACGGCATCGCGGTCGGCATGGCGACCAACATCCCGCCGCATAACCTGAACGAGCTCGCCGAGGCGATCTACTGGGCGCTGGACAATTACGACGCGGACGAGGAAGCCACGCTGGCGGCGTGCATGGAGCGCGTCAAGGGCCCGGACTTCCCCACCCATGGCCTGATCGTCGGCGGCCAAGGCATCCACGACGCCTACACGACCGGTCGTGGCTCGATCCGGATGCGCGGCGTCGTCGAGATCGAAGAGGACAACCGGGGCCGGACGACGATCGTCATCACCGAGCTCCCGTACCAGGTCAACACCGACAACTTCATCAACTCGATCGCCGAGCAGGTGAAGGACGGCAAGATCGCGGGCATCTCCGATATCCACGACGAGTCCTCCGACCGCGTGGGCATGCGGATCGTGGTGACGGTGAAGCGCGATGCCGTCGCCAAGGTGGTGCTGAACAATCTCTACAAGCACACCCAGTTGCAGACGAGCTTCGGCGCGAACATGCTCTCGATCGTCGACGGTGTGCCGCGGACGCTGCGGCTCGACCAGATGATCCGGCTCTACGTCGAGCACCAGTTGAACGTGATCGTCCGGCGAACCCGCTACTTGCTGCGCAAGGCGGAGGAGCGGGCCCATATCCTGCGCGGCCTGGTCAAGGCACTCGACGCGCTGGACGAGGTCATCGCTCTGATCCGCCGTTCGGCCAACACCGATACCGCCCGGCTCGGCTTGATGGAGCTGCTGCAGATCGATGAGATCCAGGCGACGGCGATTCTCGACATGCAGCTGCGTCGCCTCTCCGCCTTGGAACGGCAGAAGATCATCGACGAGCTGGCCAAGATCGAGGCCGAGATCGCCGACCTCAAGGACATCCTGGACAAGCCGGAGCGCCAGCGCGCGATCGTCCGCGACGAACTGGCCGAGATCGTCGACAAGTACGGCGACGATCGGCGCACCAGGATCATCGCCGCCGACGGCGACGTGGCCGACGAGGATCTGATCGCTCGCGAGGACGTGGTCGTCACGATCACCGAGACCGGCTACGCCAAGCGCACCAAGACCGACCTCTACCGCAGCCAGAAGCGCGGCGGCAAGGGCGTGCAGGGCGCAGGGCTCAAGCAGGACGACATCGTCAAGCACTTCTTCGTCACCTCGACGCACGACTGGCTGCTGTTCTTCACGAACAAGGGCCGGGTGTACCGGGCCAAGGCCTACGAACTGCCCGAGGCCAACCGCACCGCGCGCGGTCAGCACGTGGCGAACCTGCTGGCCTTCCAGCCGGACGAGAAGATCGCCCAGATCATCCAGATCAAGTCCTACGACGACGCGCCATACCTGGTGCTCGCCACCAGGAACGGCCTGGTGAAGAAGTCGAAGCTGACCGACTTCGACTCCAACCGCAGCGGCGGCATCGTCGCGGTGAATCTGCGCGACGAGGACGAATTGGTCGGCGTGGTGCTCTGCTCGGCCGACGACGACCTGCTCCTGGTCTCCGCGCTCGGCCAATCGATCCGCTTCTCGGCCACCGACGAGGCGCTGCGGCCGATGGGGCGCGCCACCTCTGGTGTCCAGGGCATGCGGTTCAACGAGAGCGACGAACTGTTGTCGCTCAATGTGGTTCGGGACGGCACATATCTGCTGGTCGCCACCTCCGGCGGCTACGCCAAGCGGACCGCGATCGAGGAGTACACCGCGCAGGGACGCGGCGGTAAAGGCGTATTGACCATCCAGTTCGACGCGAAACGTGGCACCCTGGTCGGGGCGCTCATCGTCGACGACGACGATGAGTTGTACGCGATCACCTCCGGTGGCGGCGTGATCCGGACGGCGGCGAAGCAGGTTCGCAAGGCCGGACGACAGACCAAGGGCGTGCGATTGATGAACCTCGCGGAGGGCGATACCTTGCTTGCGATCGCGCGCAATGCCGACGAGCCCGATCCCGATCAGGTCTCCGGTGGCGGCGACACCGACTCCTCCGAGAAGTAACCCATCAGCGGCGGCAACGAACGGACCCAAGGATTCCCATTGACCACTCCGAATCAGCCGAATGACGAGCGGCACCAGACGAACGGTGTGACCGAGCGGATCGCACCGTCACCGATCCCGCCGCGGCCGATCCCACGGCCGGTCGCCTCGGCCGAGAACGGTCAGCCCGGCGGCGGCCAGCAGAGCGGCCAGCCGGTCGGTCACCCCGGTGGTGGCCAGGCCGGCGGTCACCCCGGTGGCGCGCAGCCGGGTGGTCACCCGGGCCAGCCGAACGGGCCGCAGTCCGGCGGGCACCCGGGTGGGCAGCCGGGCAACCAGCCCGGCGGCAACCAGCCGAACGCTCAGCAGCGCGAGATCCGCGAGCAGCAGGGTGATTTCGCGCCGCAGCAGGGCGCGCCGGACCAGGCGCCCGGCGGCGACGGCCAGGACCGGTTCGACCAGAAGACGACGCGGATCAACAACCAAGCCCCGCAGTCCGCGCCCGAGAGCGAGGACAAGCAACCGGTCGGCGCCGCGGGCAACGGCGGACAACAGTCGCCGTACCAGGACGGGTGGGCGCAGCTGCCGCAGCGGGAGCCGCAGTCCAACCTGTACCGTCCCGGCCAGGCGCCGGTCACCGGACGCCCGAACTCCGGCGGTGGGGGTCTCGGCGGCGGCACGTCCAACGCGCGCACCACCGCCGACCTGGCGGCCAAGGCGGCGCGCAAGGAAGCGGCCATGGTGAAGTCGGTCGGCATCGACGGGCCCACCCGCAGCATCGCGCGCCCGGAACTGATCAAGGACATGCCCGACCTGTCCGAGATCCGGCACCCGCTGCCGCCGAACGAAGCAGGAGTTCCGCAGGGCGGGCCGGTTTCGCCCGCGGTTCCGGTCGCGGTCGCCGCGGTCGCCTCCGGGGAGCCGCTGCGGGCCACGGTGCAGATCCGGCGCATCGATCCCTGGTCGACGCTGAAGATCTCGCTCGTCATCAGCGTGGCGATGTTCTTCGTGTGGATGCTCGCGGTCGGCCTGCTCTACATCGTGCTCGAGGGCATGGGCGTGTGGGAGCGGCTGAACAACACGTTCACCGACATGGTGTCGCAGGACAGCGGCTCGGTGGGACTGATCGACGCGGGCACCGTGTTCGGTTACGCGGGCGTGATCGGCCTGATCAACGTCGTGTTGTTCACCGCGCTCGGCACCGTCGGCACCTTCATCTACAACCAGTGCTGCGATCTCGTCGGCGGTATCCAGGTCACCCTGGCCGACCCTGACTAGCAAGGCCGGCATCACGGACGGCCGGTACCCGCCACCATTGGTCGGGTGCCGGCCGTTTTCGTTGAGCACAGGGCGTCTACCAGCCGTTTTGGTTCATCGGAGAACTGTTGTGTAGTCTCTACACGTTGTTGTTCACGCGAACAACACCACTACGGGCCTATAGCTCAGGCGGTTAGAGCGCTTCGCTGATAACGAAGAGGTCGGAGGTTCAAGTCCTCCTAGGCCCACCATGTGATTTGGCTATAACACCAGCTAAAATGCTGTTTCTTAAAGTCTCCCTGTCCTTTTTGTCCTGATTTTCTGGTGACATTGTCACCAGAAAATCGGCGACCACAGGTGGCTTTCCTACCTGCCCTTCACCCCGATGGGGTCGGAGGTGCGGGTCCTCCGGCCCCCGGTCTACGGCAGCGGAGGAGCTTCATGCCCCACTCCGGCACGTCGACCGGGACACCTTTGCGCGGTCGCACACATCGCGTCACGTGGGCACTGGCGGGATGCATTCGGCTGATCAGCAGCCTGCCAAAGCGCTGAATGTGGCGTAGCGGAGCCAAGAGCCGGCCTACTCCACTGTCGGCCGTATCGCGTCTGTTGTCGCGGCGAACCGGATCATCGAGGGTGGTCCGGCGGCGGAGGTCAGGGCCTGGGGTGTTCGGCGGTGTACTGCTCGCGCCAGCGCTCGATGAGCGGCGCGAGTTCGTTGGTCATGTAGGTGTAGAAGTCCTGCATCTCGTGCAGACGCTGCGCAGTGGCGCTGTCCGCCTCAGCGGCGTCGATGCCTTCTTGGGCGTCCTCGCGCATGGTGGCCAGCACATGGTGAACGTTATCGAGCTGCGAGGGCTCACCAAGACCTACGGTTCGCGGCGGGGGTTGGTAAATCTGTCTCTCGAGGTCCGCCAAGGCGAGGTCTTCGGGTTTCTCGGCCCGAACGGGGCCGGGAAGTCGACGACCATCCGACTGTTGCTCGACCTGATCCGGCCCACAGCAGGTAGTGCTCGCGTGCTGGGTCTGGACCCTCGACGGGACGCGGTGCGGCTACACGCCGAAATCGGATACCTCGCAGGTGATTTCGTTGTTCCAGGACGGCAACGGGTAGGTGCGATGTTGCGGTTCCTTGCGGCGCTGCGCGGCGGGGCGTCACCGCAGCGGATCGAGGCGCTGTGCGAGCGTCTGGAATTGGATCAGGAAGCACAGGTGAGCAGCCTGTCCAAAGGTAACCGGCAAAAGCTCGGGCTGGTCCAGGCGTTCATGCACACCCCTCGGCTGCTGATCCTGGACGAGCCGACATCCGGTCTGGATCCGCTGGGTCAGCAGATCTTTCTGGAGATGGTCGCCGAGGCCGCAGGCAACGGGCAGACGGTGTTCATGTCCAGCCACATCATGAGCGAGGTGGAGGCGGTCGCCGACCGAGTCGGCATCATTCGCGACGGTCGACTGGTCACCTTGAACACCGTGTCCGGGCTGCGGGCCAACGCAGTGCGCGATGTGGAGGTCACCTTCGCGGAGCCGGTGACCGCCGCCGAGTTCGCCGCCCTGCCCGCTGTCCGCGACGTCCAAGTGGACGGCGCCACCCTGCGTTGCCAGGTCACCGGAAGCCCGGAAGCACTGCTGCGGAGGATCGTTACCCACCGCGTGACTGGACTACTGGTCACCGAACCCGCTCTCGAGGACCTGTTCCACGGCTATCGGGTCCGGACTCATTCGCTTCAACCATCGCGACCTGACCAACTGACCCCACGCGAGGGCGCCACCGCATCGTTGGCGCCCTCGCCGCGTTCCGGTGGCCACTCGGGAACGGACCCAAGCTCTGTCGGCAGGCGGTTCGACGGGCTTCGCCGGGAAGTATCGAGATGTCGGTGTGGGATCGAAGCGGATTCGAGGAAAGCAAGCAGGCCGCTCCGTCCGGGCTGTCCATCATGTCAAGAACCGGGTGATCTGCGCGATCGCCTCGATGGGATGTTGTGCACGGATGGCCTCGCCGATCGGCTGGAAGCGCCATGTTGCCCCTGCCCGCGAGACCTTGCCCATCACCAAGCCGGTATGTGATGCGTCTGCGCTCAGGTCGTGGCGGGCGATCTCGGTGCCGGAGACGGTGTCGACCACGCGGCAGAACGCGTTTTCGATCTGGCCGAAGGTTTGGCCGGTGTAGGAGGTGACGAGGAGGACAAGGGTGGTGATTTGGGCGGGAATGCGGGTCAGATCGATGGTGATGACCTCGTTGTCTCCTTTGCCTTCACCCGTGGTGCTGTCCCCGAGGTGTCGCACCGAGCCGTCTCGCGAGCTGAGCTGCTGGTGGTAGACGACGTCTGTGATGTGGTCGTCGGTGAACAGCAATGCCGAGACGTTCAGATCGATGTCTCTGGCGTTGAAGCCGAACCGGCTCCGCCGCACGGGATCCCATCCCAGCGCCACGCGCAGGTGCTCGAGCCTCGTCCGGTGTGGGTCAGTCGCTGTCATCGATTGCTTCCTTCGGGGGTATAAATCGGACGAGCGCCGAGCGGAGTCATCGGAACTGCACGGGAAGCCGAAAGCCTTTGGCGTCGACGGGTTCGCAAAGGCGGCAAGCACGTGGCGCCCTGTCGGATCAGCAGCGCGGGCCGCGGTCAGCTCCTGCAATCCGAGTGTGCTCGGCGATCGCCATGCGGCTCGGGATCTTGCAGGGTGGTGCTCCGATGAGCGTCGGCGAACTGAAAATCTCCGGCGCAACGATCTGCGACGTCCGCCGTGAGGTCTGGACACGGTGCGCTCCTGATCGTCGGACGGGCCCGATCTCAGGTTGAGGATCGGGTTGCCGACCAGACTTCCCGGCGCACCACTTGTAAAGATGCCGTAAACGGGCGGCCGGGGCAAATGGTGTCGGTTCGGCGTTGTGCGACGTCGGCGCAGATGCTTCCGGTATCGGAGTCGTGCGCTCGGCTGCTGGAGGCGACGGGAGGATGTCGCCCACCGGGCCGATCCAACGGCGTGCCTACGTTCGCTGCCGACCCACAATCCGAGTTCGCCCGAGAAGCGTCGTCGCCGAGACGGGGCAGTGGTTCAGTCGTTCGAGCGGTTGGCGTGGCGAATCAGCAGGGCGACGATGAGGAACGCTGCGATCAGACCGAACGCGAGAGCCTCGGCCATGGCTACTCCTGACACCGTGGGGATTGGTGCACAGCACCGTGTGCTCAGCCTGCCACGCGACCCGCGCCGTGGACAATCACCGGGATCGGCGGAGATTCTCGACATACGGGCGTGCTTCGGTCGACAGCTGGAGCTTTCTTCAGGCGAGAACGAAGTACCGCAACCACAAGTACGGTGCGGCGACCGCGATGGTGATGGCTGTGACGATGATGCCCTTGCGGGTGAATTCCCAGAACGAGATCGGGGCGTCGGCGCGGCGGGCGATGCCGAGCATGACGACGTTGGCACTGGCGCCGACCGCGGTGAGGTTGCCGCCGAAGTCGGCACCCAGGGCAAGCGACCACCACAGCGCACCTGAATCGATCGCGGGGTGATCGATGCCCGCGGCCAGGTCGGCCACCAGCGGGCTCATCGTCGCCACGTACGGGATGTTGTCGATGACACCCGACAGCAACGCCGACACCACGAGGGTCAACATCACTGCGATCAGCGCATCGCCGCCGGTGGCCTCGGTGGCCAGCTTCGCCAGCTGTTCGATGACCCCGGTCTCGACCAGCGCACCGACCATGACGAACAGGCCCGCGAAGAACAGCAGCGTCTCCCATTCCACCGCGGACAAGTAGTCCTGTTGCGGCAGACCGGAAACGATCACCAAGACCCCAGCACCCAGCAACGCCACCACCGACGGCTCGATATGAAACGCTGAGTGCCCCACGAAGCCGGTGAACACCACCGCCAGCACCACCCCGCATTTGACCAGCAGGCCCCGATCGCGGATCGCCTCGCGTTCATCCAGGGACATGACATCGGCTGCCCGCGCCGGGTCGACATCGAAGGAACCGCGGAACAGCCGCGGCAGGATGAGGGTGAACACCAGCAACTCGATCGCCACGATCGGTGTCATGTGGACCAGGAAGTCGTTGAACGTCAGACCGGCGCGGCTGCCGATGATGATGTTCGGCGGGTCACCGATCAGCGTGGCGGCGCCGCCGATGTTGGAGGCCAGCACCTCGGCGATCAGAAACGGTGTCGGGTTGATGTCGAGGCGGTCGCACACCAGCAGCGTCACCGGCGCGATCAGCAGAATCGTGGTGACATTGTCGAGGAACGCCGAGGCGACCGCAGTGATCAGCACCAGCAGGATCATCACCCGCAACGGAGATCCTTTGGCGCGTTTGGCCGCCCAGATGGCGGTGTATTCGAACACTCCGGTCTGGCGTAGCACCCCGACGATGATCATCATGCCCAGCAGCAGGAAGATGACATCCCAGTCGATGCCGGTCTCACGGGAGTAGAACGCGACCTCCGAGCTCACCACGCCGAGTCCCAGAACGACGGCGGCGCCGCCGAGCGCGGCGGCGGTCTTGTGCACACGTTCGGTCGCGATGAGCAGGTAGGCCGCGACGAATACGACGACCGCGACTACCGTCACCTCGGAGTCCCCACCGCGGCCGGGACGCTCAGCGCGGCGTCGAGGCTCGAGAGCCTCGAACCGTTCAGTGGTGCAGCGCTGCCGCGAGCAGACGCGAGGCGGTGATGACGCCGATCAACTGTTGTCCGCTCATCACCGCGATCAGTGGGCACCGGAATCGAGCCATCACCGCGGCCACTTCGACGATGGTGTCGTCGGCCTTGGCGGCCGGCACTGCGCTCAACCGCTCCGGTACGACGTCGCGCACCTTCTTGCCGCTCAGTTTGTCCGCGATCTTGTCGGCCATCGATTCGTCCAGGACACCTGCCAGCGAGGGATCGTCCTGCACGTACTTGGGCACGATGAACCGCACTACCTGGGAAGCGGGCAGGACTGCCTGAGGGCGTCCGTCGGGGCCGGTGACCACGAGGCCGGGCAACCGATGCTCGGCAAGCAACTTCGCCGCGTCCAGCGCATCGGTGTCCATCCCGACCACCGGATATTCCTCCACCATCTGCTCCGCGCGCACATGTGCAGGATACGGCGCTGCGCGAGCCCGGTGAGGCAGAAAGCCACGGTGTGAACGGATACGCGAACAGCACACGAACTCCTCGTCGATCACGAACACGATCCGGGTCCCCGGACCGCGCTGCCGACCAGACTTCCCGGCGCACCGCCTGTAAACATGCCGCAAAAATCGACTCCATAGCAAGTCGGGCGACCCGATGGCATTGCCGAATACGTCCGCACCCGGCCGAGCGCTGTCGCCGGGCTTGAACCGAGTGGTGCGCGGGGCGAAACCCTCTTCCGATGACAAGGCAACGGTGGGCGACCCGTGCAGCACTCCGCAGCGCGGTCAACTCCTATCACTCCAGACCGCAGGACGGTCCATCGAATGCCCACCGCGACGGCCGCGGCGGCGTATCTTTCTTCTCAGGTGCGCCGGGAAGTCTGGTCGGCATGTCGTATCCGCCGACTCTGGAAGGGCTTGCTCTCGCCTACGTGCCCGCCGACGTGGCCTTGTGGCCGTCGCTGACCGGTGCCGAGACACTCGAGCTGCTCGCCCGGGTAGGCCAGGGCACCGACCTGCCGTATCGCGCCGAGCTGATCGACCGCTTCGCCCTCGACGTGAACAAACCCGCCAAGACCTACTCGACCGGCAACCGGCAGAAGGTCGCTCTGATCGCGGCGTTCGCATCTCGAGCGCCTTTACTGGTCCTCGACGAGCCGACCAGCGGGCTGGACCCATTGATGGAACGCCGGTTCCGGCACTGCGTCGCGGAGGCCAGGGAACACGGGCAAACAGTGTTTCTGAGTTCGCACATGCTCGGGGAGGTCGAGGCGTTGTGCGATCGGGTCGCCATCCTGCGCTCCGGACGGCTCGTAGAGGTCACGACGCTGGCCGAGCTGCGCCGGCTGCACCGCACCATCGTGGAAATCGCCTACCGGGGCGAGGCCCCCGAGTTGAGCGATGTAGACGGTGTCGAGGCTGTCGAAGCGCTCGACCGGGGACGAATGCGTTTCACGCTGTCCGGCACCGCGGCACCGGCGCTGCGCGCGCTCGCCGCGGCACAGGTGACGGCGCTGTCCTCACGCGAGCCCACCCTCGAGGAGATCTTCCTCGACTACTACGGGCAGGCACGGCGATGACCGCTACTACAGCAGCCGGACCGGAGCCGGTGAACCTCTCCGTGCCGGTGAAGGCGGCGGCCCGGCTCACCCGGCGCCAAGTGCGGCGCGGGGCGGCGATCGTCGCGCTCATCGCCAGCGGCCTGTCGGCGCTCGTCGCGGCCCAATACCGCACCACCTTCGCCGACAGCGTCGACGCCGATTCCCTGCGCGCGTTGGCCGAGAACCCCGCCGTGCGCATCCTGTTCGGCGCTCCACTCGCCCTCGACGATCCCGGCGGGTTCACCGTCTGGCGCACCGGCACCCCTGTCCTCGTACTGTGCGGGGTGTGGGCGTTGCTGGCCGCCACCCGGCTCACCCGCGGGGAGGAGGACGCCGGGCACTGGGAGCTGCTGCTGGGCGGCAGGCTGCGGACGGTGGACCTGCTCGCCCGCTGCGCCGGCACGTTGTGGCTGGCCGCTACCGTGATCGCTTTCGGGGTCGGGGCGGGACTGGTGGTGACCGGCACTGATCCCGCCGGAGCGGTCCTGCACGCGGTATCGGTGTTCGGCACGACCGCGGCGTTCGCCGGCGTGGGATTGCTTACCGCGCAATTGTTGCCGTCCCGGGCAGCGGCTACAGGGCTCGCCTCGGCCGTGCTCGGAGTGTGCCTGCTGCTGCGGATGCTCTCCGACGGTGTCGCCGCGCTCTCCTGGACCGCGTGGCTGACCCCGTTCGGCCTCGCCGCCCGTAGCGCTCCGTATGCGGACAATAGGGTCGGACCGTTGCTCGTCCTGCTGGTGTTCGCCACCGTGCCCGCCGTTCGCGCGCTCGTCACCGTCGCCGGACGCGACCTCGGCGGCGCCGTGATCACCCTGTCCGACACCAGGGCAGCCCGGACTCGCCTGCTCGGATCGGTGGCCGGATTCGCGGTGCGGCGTGCTCTAGCGCCCACCATCGGGTGGGCGGTAGGAATCGCCGCCTACTTCCTGCTGATCGGTGCGTTGATCTCCTCGATCCTCGAATTCTTCGAGACGAACCCGCGTTTCGCCGAACTCGCGGCGGCGGCCGGTTTCGGGGGTCTCGGCTCGGCTTCCGGGTTCGCCGCGACGCTGTTCGCTCTGCTCGCCATCCCCTCCGATCTCTATACCGCCATCCGGATCGCCGCCGTGGCCACCGATGAGAAGGCCCGCCGCTGGACAGCCCTGCACGCTCTGCCGTTGCCGCGGTCCCACTCGGCAGGAATCGAAATCGCCGTCACCACCTGGGGGCTCGGCATTCTGCTGTCCACCGCCGCAGTCGCGATGTGGGCTGGTGCGATGCTCACCGGTGCGCCGCTTGGACTGAGTGAAGCCCTGGCCGGTGCTGCCAACGTCGCCCCGGTGGCCCTGCTCGCACTCGGTGCCGCGGTCCTTGCATTGGGTTGGTACCCCGATGCCGTCGGTGAGATCGGGGCATTGCCCGTCGCCGGAGGATTCCTCCTCGACGTCGTAGCCCAGAGCACCGGCGCACCGGCCTGGGTCCGCGGCATCTCCCCGTTCGCCTACCTTGCCGCCGTACCCGACGCCGCACCCGACTGGGCCGCAAGCGCCGCGCTCACCACCATCGCCGCCGCCATGGCAGCGATCGGGCTGTACGGCTACGCCCGCCGCGACCTGAGAGGCTGACCACTACAATCGGCATTTCCCTCGGCCCAGATACTGCTCGGCCCTCACGACGCCTCCCTTCGTCGAAGTAGGTGCATCTACCACCGGCGAAACAGCACCACACCAGCCGGGGCGGTCATCACAGCCCTCGCCGGCATGTCCACGGCGAGCAACAGAGCGACGGCCCGCCTGAATGTTCGGTCGGACCGGTGAAGTCGCGATCCGGCAGATGCCGAGAAGCTGACCGGAACCGAACTGTTTCACTCTTTCGATCGCCGAATCGGGCTCGTGAGCTGCGGCGAGTTGCGGCGCACCTACTCGGGCCACGACCACTCAACGCGATCACGGCCGGGAAGCCCGCTGCGCGGGGATTGCATTCACAAACACGTGGAACGACAAAGGCTCATGCTCTTTGTGAGCATGAGCCTTCGAGGAGTGGAGCCTAGGGGAATCGAACCCCTAACCCCTGCCTTGCAAAGGCAGTGCTCTGCCAATTGAGCTAAGGCCCCGCAGCTGTCACAGCTTGCGCGTACAGACGCCTCGAAACGGTACCTTCTCCCCGCTGAGATGGTCAAAACGGTAGGTTGTGGCGCCGAGGCGAACGTCGATTGCGGCGATGTCGCTGTCCGGCCAGGTATGGACATTTAGGGTTGGTCGCAGCGTCATGATCCGGTTCTTCGATGTGTTGTCGGTTGCTCGATGAGAGGACCCGCATGTCTCGGTATCTGTTCGCCCTCGGCCGCACGGTCGCTCGGTTGCGCTGGTGGGTGCTGGCGGTGTGGCTGGTGCTGCTCGCCTGCGCGATCGGGTTCGCCGCGGTGAGCGGCGGCAAAACCACGGACAACTTCACCATTCCGAACACCGAGTCGCAGGACGCTGTTTCGCTGCTGAAGCAGCGGATGCCGGCCTACAGTGGCGCGCAGATGCAGGTGGTGTTCGCCACCCCGGGCTTGGCCGAGGTCACCGACTCGCAGGCGAGCGCGCAGATCCAGCAGGTCATGGCAGGGTTGCGCGGGCTGTCGCAGGTGGCCACCGTGGTCGACCCGTTCGAGGCGAAGACGATCTCACCCGATCAGCGTGTTGCCTTGGGCAGCGTCCAGTTCTCGGAGCCGGTGGGGGAGGTGACCGAGGAGACATTGGATGAGGTCGACCACCTCGCCGCGCCCGCCCGCGAGGCGGGGCTCGAGGTGGAGTTCTCCGGAGCGGTGTACCCGGGCTTCACCGCCGAGGTGCCCGAGACACCCGAGATCCTCGGCATCGCCGCGGCCTTCGTCGTCCTGCTGATCACGTTCGGGGCGGTGGTCGCCGCGGGGCTGCCGATCGTCACGGCATTGGTCGGCGTCGCGATCGGTCTGACCGGAATCCTCGGTGTGGCCGCGTTCGTCGACGTGCCCGCGGCGGCGACTTCCCTGGCATTGATGCTGGGATTGTCCTGCGGAATCGACTACGCGCTGTTCATCCTGTCTCGGCATCGGCACAACATCGTGCTGGGTCTGGCCGCGGAGGAGTCGATACCCCTGGCCGTCGGCACGGCGGGCAGTTCGGTCGTGTTCGCCGCGGTGACGGTGATCATCGCGTTGTGCGGGCTGGCGGTCGCCGGGATCCCGTTCCTCACGGTCATGGGGTTGACGGCGGCGGGCGCCGTGCTGGTGGCGATGCTGGTGGCCCTGACACTGCTGCCCGCGCTGCTCGGGTTCGCAGGCGATACGGTCGCGCGCTTCGTCTCGCCGCCGCTGCATCCCGGACGCGCCGAAGAGGTGGCGCGGATCGCGGCGTACGAACCGGAGCGCACGATGGGGCACAGCTGGGGCCGGTTCGTCACGCGCTATCGGCTGCCTTTGCTCGTGCTCGGTATCGCGGCGCTGATCGTCTTGGCGATCCCGGTCACCCGGATCCATCTCGGGTTGCCGAGCGGGGAGTCGCAGCCGGAATCGAGCACAGCGCACAAGGCTTATGACCTGGTCAGCCGTTCGTTCGGTCCGGGTTTCAATGGACCGCTGCTGATGGTGACCGATCTGTCCAGGGCCACCACCCCGGACGCCGCCCAGACGCTGACGGACAGGTTGCGCGCCGAACCCGATGTCGCCGCGGTTCAGCCCGCGGGCAGTGGCGACGGCTTGGTGCTCATCCAGGTCGTGCCGACCACCGGGCCGGACGACGAGGCGACCGCGCAGTTGGTCACCCGGCTGCGCGACAACCGCGACCGGATCGAGGCGAACACGGGCGCCACCTTCCTGATCGGCGGAACGACCGCCGCGAACATCGACACCTCCAACCGGCTGGCCGAGGCGCTGCCGATCTTCCTCCTGGTCGTCGTCGGCTTGGCGCTGGTGCTGCTGACGATCGCCTTCCGCACCGTGCTGGTGCCGTTGTCCTCGATCGTCGGTTTCATCCTGTCGGTCTTCGCGGCACTGGGCGTCCAGGTCGCGGTGTTCCAGTGGGGATGGGGAGCGGAACTCTTCGGTGTGACGAAGGCGCAGACGCTGAGTTTTCTGCCGATCATCATCCTGGCGATCATCTTCGGGCTCTCCAGCGACTACCAGATCTTCGTCGTCTCCCGGATCAAAGAGGAATACAGCCGCACGGAGGACGCGACCGGGTCGGTGCAGAACGGTGTGGCGCAGTCGGCCCGGGTGGTGAGCGCGGCGGCGCTGATCATGTTCTCCGTCTTCGTGGCGTTCACCTGGGTCGACAACCCGGTGGTCAAGCCGCTGGCCCTCACGCTGGCGATCGGCGTGCTCCTCGACGCCTTCGTCGTGCGGCTGACGTTGGTGCCCGCGGTCATGGCCCTGATCGGCGAGCGCATGTGGTACCACCCGCGCTGGTTCGGACGTTACGTCCCCGATCTCGACATCGAGGGCACCGAACTGGACAAGGAGTTCACCGCGAGCGCCGTCCGGGGCGACAGCGGGTGACGCCTGCCGGTGCTCCCGCGGCCTAGTCGAGGGACGGCAGCGGACGCGAGCAGATCTCGTGCGCCTCGTCGGCGGGGATACCGAACATGCGCAGCAGGTCCTCGGTGACCTGATCGGTGGCGGCCGCGTCGTCGCGCTCGGGGTGATCGTGCAGCAGTTGGCCGAGGCACAGCGCGGCCCCGGCCACGATAGTCATGGCCAACTCCGCGTCAGGCGCCTGAAACCGGCCGGTGCCGGCCGCGGCTTCGATATCGCGCCGAGCGCGGGGTGCGAGTCCTTTGTCCGAGGTGGTGAGCGCGAGGCCGCTGTTGAGCAGCACCTTGCTCAGGGTCGGCAGTCTGCGGTGCATACGGCCGGTCAGCCGGAAGCTCTGCGCGAAGACTTCGGCGGGGTCGTCCATGCCCTCGGTCAAGTGGTCGAGTACCGCGCCGTGCTGCTCGAGCGCTTCCTCCACCGCGGCCTGGAACAGGTCCTCCCGGCTCTGGAAGTGGTTGTAGAACGACCCCATGCCGACATCCGCGGCCTGGGTGATCTCCAGGATCGGCGCGTTCGGCTTCCCGGTCGCGATGAACGACTGGGCCGCCGTCACGAGGGCGGCTCGGGTACGGGCCTTGCGACGCTCCAGGCGGTTGGGTTCCACCTCGGTCCGATCGGTCATGCCCGCTCCTCTCCCTGTCGGCGCCCGACCATGGTAGCGCTGCGGTTCAATGATGACGAATTCCTCAGCAATGCCTTGACTGAAAATCGCGTCGTATGTGACGATATCGTCAGACAAGGAAAGGGAGTGGTCGCTGATGGACCGTCACGATCCACACACCGAATTGCACAGCGAGTACGGCGCGGTAGCGGGCGAACATCCGGGGCGGGCGCGCGAACCGATCGTGAAAGTGCACGATCTGGCGTGGCTCGAATTCGAGAAGCCGGACTTGGAGCGCGCCGAGGTCTTCGCGCACGCGTTCGGTTTCGCCACCTCGTTCCGCGCAGGGGACGAGCTGTACTTACGGGGCGCGGATCCGCAGGCGCCGTGCGTGCTGATCCGCCGAGGCGTGCGCTCGCGGTTCGTCGGCCCGGCCTTTCGTGCGGCGGACACCGCCGACCTGCTCCGGTTGGCCGAGGCCACAGGCGCCACGGTGGTGTCCCTGCCCGAGACTCTGGGCGGGTCGACTGTCGAGCTGACCGACCCGAGCGGATTGCGGGTGCGGGTGGTCGCCGACACCGATAAGCTTCCCGCTCTGCCCGCCCAGCAGCCGCTCACGCTGAACTTCGGGCAGGAAGTGGCGCGGGTCAATCGGACGCAGCGGCCGCCCCGGGTGCCCGCGCGGGTTCAGCGGCTGGGGCATGTGGTGGTGCAGACCACCAGGTATCTCGAAACGCTCGATTGGTACCTGGGGCACTTGGGGCTGATTGTCAGTGACTTCCACTACTACCCGGGACAACGCGAGCGCGGCCCGGTGATGAGCTTCATTCGCTGTGATCGCGGCCGGACGCCCACCGACCATCACACGCTGGCACTGGTGCTCGGCCCGTCGAACCGGTACGCGCACTCCGCTTACCAAGTCGCCGATCTGGATGCCATGGCCGCGGGCGGGGAGTACCTGCGTGAGCACGGTTACTACCGATCGTGGGGGATCGGCAGGCATATCCAGGGCAGCCAGATCTTCGACTACTGGCGCGACCCGGACGGATTCCTCGTCGAGCATTTCAGTGACGGCGACATGTTCGACTGCACGGTGGAACCCGGCTGGGCGCCGTTCACCGCGTCCGGGCTCGCGCAGTGGGGGCCGCCTGCCAGCAAAGACTTCCTCGGCCTCAAACCGAGCCGGGAAACCCTCCGCGAGCTGCGCACGATGGTCGACACGCTGCGCGAGGACAACGAATTCGATTTCCGTCGCCTGCGCGGCCTGTTGAAAGTAGCCGGTTCATGAGCATTTCCGTTCTCCGCACCGCCGACGCCTGGTGGGTGGTCACACCCGCGGGCGCGGCCGAGGTCGACACCACGGCGACCACCACCGGGCAACTGCTGGCGGATCGGCAGGCGATCCGCGCGGCGTCCACGAGCAGCGAGGTCGTGCCGGTCGAGAGCCTGGCACCGGTCTCGCCGGTGACCGCGCCGTGCCGGGTGGTGGCGCAGATGACGAACTTCGCCTCGCATGTCCGGGATTCCGGTGGTGATCCGGCGACGGTGCCGCTGACGTTCTTCCGCAAGGCCTCGGGGTCGATCAGCGGCCCGCACGACGACGTCATCCGGCCCGCGCATGTGCGCCTGCTGGATTACGAGGTGGAGATCGGGCTGGTGTTCGGTCGCGACATGCCGGTCGGATCGGAGATCACGAGCGACAACCTGGCCGGCTACATCGCCGGTCTCGTGGTCACCAACGACATCTCCGCCCGCGACGTCCAGTTGCCGAAAACCCAGTTCTACGAGGCGAAATCGTATCCGACGTTCACCCCCGTGGGACCTGTGCTCGTGCTGCTGGAAGACGACGAGCTGAAGCGGTTCACCGATCTGCGGCTGCGGTTGTGGGTCAACGGCGGGCTGCGCCAAGACATGACCGTCGCCGACATGATCTACCGGCCGTTGCAGACCCTGCGGGCATTGACCGGTTTCCAGCGCATGGACGCAGGCGACCTGCTGCTCACCGGAACCCCCATCGGCACGGCGATCAGCGCCCCGCCCAAACCGGTCGAGATCATCGGCTCGCTGCTCCCGCCCGCGGTCAAGTGGAAGATGTTCTTCAAGAACCAGGCCAAGAACCCGAAGTATCTGCACGACGGCGACGTCGTCGAGGCCGCTATAGCCACCGACGACGGCGCGATCGACCTCGGCCGCCAGCGCACCACGGTGAGGTACCGGTGACCGAGGACCTGCGGTGCCCGCAGCGCGCCGACACAACCCGCCGGGATCTTCTCGGCGCCCTCGACGAGCCGGCCGGCGGGCGAAGTATCGCGGTCACGGTCGACGACGGCGCGAAAGTCGCCACTGTCGAGCTGGACCACATCGGCGACGAAAGCATTGTCGCGGTGATTCCGGATCGGTACGCGCTCGCGTGGAAGCCCGGGGTGCTCCGATGAGCGTCGCATCGGTCCTGCTCGCCGCGGTGCTGGCGGTGTTCTTCTCGGCGATCGGTGTGGCGAAGATACTGGCGGTGCCGTCGATGCGGGAACGGGCCACACACACCGGATACTCCGTCGCCGCCTACCGGGGCATCGGCTTCGCGGAGATCGCGGGCGCCCTCGGGCTCCTGCTCGGCATCGGCTGGTGGCAGCTCGGCCTCGCGGCGGGGATCGGCCTGGTGCTGTTGCTGGTCGGGGCCGCCGTCGTCCACGTGCGCATCGGCGACGGCGTCCGCGAGTTCGCCCCGGCGATCGTGGGTTGCCTCGTCGCCGTCGTGTATCTCGTGACGCTGCTGGGAGCCGCCCGGTGAACGTTCCGGTCGTGATCGTCGGCGCCGGACCCGCCGGGCTCACCGCGGCCCTACTGCTCGCCCGATACGGTGTCGAGTCGCTGGTCTTGGAACGGTGGGAGGGCATCTATCCGCAACCGCGCGCGGTGCACTTGGACGGTGAAATCCGCAGGCTCCTGGGAAGGTTGGGCGTCGGGGACGAATTCGACGCGATCTCCCGGCCTGCGCTCGGCCTGCGCCTGCTCGACCGGGATCTCCGGGTGCTGGCCGAATTCCACCGCGATCCGGCCGGCGGCCGCAACGGGTACCCGGACGCGAACATGTTCGACCAACCGGAGCTGGAGGCGATTCTGCGTGCCGCGGCGCAGCGCCATAGGGGAGTGACGGTTCGGGGTGATGCCGAAGTCACCGCGGTGACCCAGGTGCTCCGCGGCGCCCGGGTCGACTTCACCGACCGGACCACCGGCGCGGCGGAGTCGGTCCATGCGCGGTACGTCCTGGGCTGCGACGGGGCGAACAGCCTGGTTCGCGCGTCGATCGGCGCCGAGATGCGTGAGCTGAACTTCGAGCAACGGTGGCTCGTCATCGACGTGGCCACCACGGCCGACCTCGGGGCGTGGGAAGGCGTGCATCAGGTCTGCGATCCCTACCGCGCCGCGACCTACATGCGCATCGGAACGACACGGTATCGATGGGAGTTCCGCCTCCGTCCCGGTGAGGCAGCGGCCCACTACGAGGACATCGGTCGGGTTCACGAGCTGATCCGCCCCTGGACCGGCGACATTCCGGTGGCGGAAGTCCAGTTGCTCCGGGTAGCCGCGTACACCTTCCGCGCGCAGATCGCCGACCGCTGGCGGGCGGGCCGGGTCTTCCTGCTGGGCGACGCCGCCCATCTCACCCCACCGTTCATCGGCCAGGGCATGGGCGCGGGCCTGCGGGACGCGGCCAACCTCACCTGGAAGCTCGCAGGCGTGCTCGCCGGAGACCTGCCCGAACAGGTGCTGGACTCCTACGAGATCGAACGTAAACCCCACGCGCGAAACATGATTCGGCTGGCGAAGATCACCGGCATGGCGATGACCGAGGGCGGTGAACTGGGCAACATGCTGCGCCGTCTCCTCGCTCCGCGCTTGCGTCGCCTACCCGGATTCCACGCGCTGGTCACCAGCGGCGAGACACCGCCGCTACGCCGGTCCGGGCTGGTCGCGCGGCCGCGCCTGGGTGGCGGCCGGGCGGGCCATCTGGTGCCCAACGCGGTCCTGGAGGACGGTCGTCGCTACGACGACGCAATCGGGGGCCGGTACGCGATCGTCACCGCGGTTCAGCCGACCTCGGCGGACCGCACGCTGGTCAGCGAACGCGGGGGAGTGCTGGTGACGGCAGCCCCGGGGACCGATCTGCGGAGGTGGCTGCGGCGGGCCGGCGCTCGTGCGGTTCTCGTCCGTCCGGACGGCGCCGTGCAGCGCTCCGCCCGGGACCTGCCGGCACTCTGCGCAGCCATGCCTCGATTCGGTTCGCGCGCTCGCGAGGATCGCGCCGACGGCTCGAGCCCTCCTGGGCCCGCTCCCGGCAGCGCAGTAGGGTGGAAACCATGAAACTTCTCCTCACCGCCGGTGTCGCGCTTCTGGTTCTCTTCGGCATCTCCAAGCTGCGCCGGCGCAGCGACGCGGACATGTGGCACGAGGTGACCACCCGCTGAAACCCGGGGGCCTTAGCTCAATTGGCAGAGCACTGCCTTTGCAAGGCAGGGGTTAGGGGTTCGATTCCCCTAGGCTCCACGAACAGGCAGCTCAAAGCTCGTTCCGCACGGTCGGTGGCGGGAGTTGGTCGTCGGACCCCGCGGGGGTGTCGCGAGGGGCTCGATGAACTTCCCACAGGGAGTCGGCTGCATCTCCGACCGAAGAATCCACCTCGACGCCAACACTGGAGACCTCCTCGCGCGAGCGCCATGTCTGGGTCATCACGTCACCTTTCGCGGCATACACGTCACGATCGATGTTCGTCCGGCTGTGCAGGTGTCCGGACATCGATGCCGCCGCGGAACCGCCGGGTCGAGCCGGGCTGCAAGACAGCAGAACCAACGGCCCCGGTCGCGTGTCCAGCGCTTGCGCCAGATGTTTGTTGGCGGCCAGCAACTCCGCGTATGTCGCTCCATCGATCTGCACCGGTTTCGATCCCCAACGCCCCGTCTTGATCGAGACATGGAACGTGCGGGCGTCGGCATGCGCATGGGCGTAGACGGGGTCGGTGTCCGCCCACGGCGCCGGGCGTCGGCGGCCGAAGACCCACTTGGGCTTCTTCGCCGCCGGATCCTCCTTCCAGAAGGCATAGTGCACGTGATCGCTGGACATGAATTTCGCACGCGCCCATCGCTTCTTGCTCCCGACATCGCCCCTTCTCGAAGGAAACGACACGCCTATGACGTTCCCCCGCGAATCGGTCAGTGGAACGGTGATGACGTCGTCGGCCTGGAAGCGGACGAACTGTCCGGAACGAAGATCCCCACCGACCATGCGTCGGGCCACGGGTTGTGTGTCCGAATGCCGGAAGGGAAGTGCGCCTTCCGCATCGGCGTGTTCGAGGCGCACAGCCGTCCCGCGCAGATGAGCACCGGTGGTTGTAAGGCGCCCTGCCACCGCTCGCGCCGCGTTCTCGACAGCTGTATCCAGACGCCCGACCATCCGGGCGAATACCGGTAACACAGGGCGCGCTCACTGATTTCGGTCGGCGTTCCGCAACACCTCCGCCGCGAGACGGAATGGGGCCGGCCCGCCGGGATTGAGCAGGATATCGATTCCCGAGGGAACCACCGAGGGAAGTTCGCTCCCGAGTACCGGCCACCAGCGGTTGGGCTCCACGTCCACCTTCTGTGCTTCCGCGGTGGCTACGAGCACACACCGAACACCGTCCGGCGCGGTGTCCACGATCGGTTTGTCCTGTTCATCGCACACTATCTCGACCACCGAGTCGCGGATCAGAGCCGGCAGTTCCTCGCCGACCGGATTGCCCGCGGCGATCGAGCGCAGCAGCGCATCCGTGGGGTCGGTCGGTGTCGCTTCGTCACCGGGAAGATATGCCGGATTCGGTTGAAACGGACCGGCTTTGCCGCCCTCGTCCATCATCCAGCCGCCGATGACGGCTTCTGTGGGCGGTTCGGACCAGGGGCTGGCCCGCTTCCACCCGCGATCGAGTAACAACAGCCAGTCGTCACGCCGGATCGTCACCGGTTGCGGCTCCATCACAAACTGCCCTTCTCGACACGGTCCCTCATCGAACCGCGAGAGTCTTCGCGGTAATCATCGGTCCGGCACAGTCCGAGCTAACCTCGAATATTCCCAACATGGGGAAGTTCTGCTGGGTCCGGTGGTGTCGTCGTGACGTGGAAGGCGCGACGACGTAAGGCGGTTGTCCTGCCGGTCCTCGATTCGGCGGCACGATGGATTCGGCGGCCGATCCACCGACGGTTTTTGTGTCCAATTGGACACAGAGCAGTGGCGGCACAGCCGCAACAACAGGGCGCAATCGGACGGAATTCGCCGTTACTGTGCCAGACTGGCCCGGCACAGTAATGCACTCCTCACCCTCGGAGGACCGTCTATGACGAATTCTGTTGCGCCACTCGAATTGCCCGAACCTCTGGTCATCACGCTGGGGAATCTCAAGGGCGGTGTCGGTAAGACGACATCAGCGTTCTTCTTGGCGAGCTACTTCGCTTCGGTTCACGAACGTCGGGTGCTGGTGATCGATGCCGACCCGCTCAGCCAAACCGGGTACTCCTGGTACCGGCGCCTGGTCAAAGGGGGCATCGAGGTGCCGTTCGACCTGGTCGCTTTCCCCTCACGGCACGTCAACGACTGCATCACCGACAACGCCGCCGATTTCGATGTCATCATCGTGGATGCCGGGGGTGAGTCGGCCGAGATCTTCAAGGCCGCGATTCCCGAGAGCGATGAACTGTTGCTGCTGACGAGTGTCAGCCCGTCCGAGGTGAAACGAGTCCCGAGCACCTTCAAAGCGGCCGAGGAAGCAGCGGCCGACAGCAACCGGGAAATACGGGTGCGGGTGCTGATGACAAAAGTGCCGGTGATCATGAAGAAAGGCATGAATGTCTCGACCGAATACCGTGCGCAGCGGGGATATCTGGAGAGCGCGGGCTACGACGTCTTCGGTTCCTATTTGAGCGCGTGGAAATGGTATCGAGAAGCGGCCGACGGGGAGGTCGGGGAGGGCGCGGAGAACCCGATCGAGGATCTCGGCGAATACCGGCAGGTGGGCGACGAGCTGGTGAACGCGTACCGGGCGCTATTGGAGGTGCCGGCCTGATGCCTCCACAACGCAGGAAGGGTTCGATCGGCGGCGCCAATCCGCTGTCCGACACCGCGGAGCACACCCCGCCCGTCTCACCGCTGCGCGATGCCGAATGGCGGCGGCCGAAACCGGCCGTGAGCCCGAATGTCTTGACCATGCCGGTGCCCGACGCGGGTGACGGGCCGCTGAGCGACCGCGAGCGCGCGCAGTTGACGGTGTGCGAGTCATCGATCGACACGCTGCGCATCGCGTTCTGGGCGGCCGGGCGCGCTCTGCAGATCGTGCGCGACGGCCGACTGTACCGGGACAGCCACGAGACGTTCGACGAGTACGTGGAACAGCGGTGGGACATGCAGCGGTCCTACGCCCACAAGCTCATTCGCGCTTGGCCGCTGGCGGCGCGGCTGCATCCGATCGCGCCCGCGATCAACGAGGGGCAGGTGCGTGAACTGCTGCCGGTGGCGGCCGAATACGGCGAAGACGCGGCGGTCACCGTGTACACCACCGTGGCGGCGGCCGTCGACGTGAAGGTCACCGCGGGAAAGCTCCGGCAAGCGGTGGCGCTCCTGCCCGAACGCTATGACGAAGACGTGGTGATCGAGCGTCTTCAGGCGTGGCTGCGCGGTGAACTGGAGGGCAGCGAGAACGACCGTGCGGCCGACATCTTCACCGCCATGGAATCCCGGCTCGCCGCGCTGACCAAGCGCGTCGTCAGAGGGTCCAACGACGACCCGCGCGCGGCCCGCGAGTTCGCGGCGAGGCTCCGGACGATCGCCAGACAGATCGAGGAACAGATCACCGCGTGACCCACGAATGGACGATGCGCCCCGCAGCGGAACCGCTTCCGTGCGGGGCGCAGTGTCTCCAGGTGAATACATTTCGGTGTCGTGGAATTCATATCGCGGGACAACGCGTCGAAACGAGTTATTATTTCGTTACGAAATCAAAGGCGCGTTGTGCTTTACAAGGTGCGATATATGCCGAAAGGTGAACGCTCGGATCGGATCCGCTGGACTGACGAATCACCGTGATGGTTTTCGAATCAATTCGAAGTCTTTGGTGACGTCCCACGCGCCGGGAACCACGGCGTCGTACGGCCCACCGAAGGCAAGCGATATGAGCATCGGAGGACCGCATCATGGCATCATCGACCGACGTCCGATATATCCGCTACCTGCGGCGTGCCGTCTTCTGGGCACTCACCGCGGGAGCGGCCGCCCTGCTGGGCATGTTGTTCAACGCCGCGGAGGCATCGGCTCAGCCGCTGACCATCCCGGGCGTAGGAACATTCGAGGTTTCCGACGAAATACCGTTTCCCGACGCACCGGAAAAGCTGTTCCGGAACAACGCTATCCTTCCGGTCACGGAAGCTCCTGTAACGGCTGGAACCCCGGAAATCGAGGCCGCCGCCGCTACTGCCGTCTCGCACATCGAAATCGCACCGGCCACGCTCGGCCCGGCGGTCGAGTCCCCGGTCTCGGTCGTCGTCCCGGCGATCGAACTGCCGGTGCCGACGATCATTCCGGCGATCGAGATTCCGCTCCTCGGCGCACTCCCGGAGATCGAACTCCCGTTCCTCGCCGAGTTCCCGGACATCATGCCGAGGGCACCCACCCCGCCCGCGGCGGTGATACCGCAGAAGAGTGCCGGAGAGATGGCAGTCGACGCGGCACGAACCAAACTCGGCTCCGATTACAGCTATGGCGCGGTGGGCCCCGATTCCTTCGATTGCTCCGGTTTGGTGCAGTGGTCCTACGAGCAGGCCGGCGTGGAGCTGCCGCGCACCAGCTACGACCAGCTCGCCACCGGAACGCCGGTGCCGCTCGACGACCTGCAGCCAGGCGACGTGGTGTCGTTCTACGGCGGAAGTCACTCCGCCCTCTACGCGGGCGACGGCAAAGTCATCCACGCATCGACCTACGGCATCGGGGTGACCACTTCCCCGCTCTCCTCGATGCCGGCGACCGGCGCCCGCCGATTCTGACTTCAGCTGGTCAATCCCCACCGGCAGTTCCCGGTCCGGCAGAGACTGCCGCGACGAGCACCGACAGATGCCCGGCGACTCAGTCCGTGAGGGGACCGTGCCGGTCCAGGTGCAGGTAGGTGAATCCGGTGACCAACAGGCACACCACGGTCGCGGTGATCAGCATGGCCCAGCCCGCCACCAGCAGACTCAGCAGTCCGCCGAGCAGCGCGCCGAGCACGAAACCGGTGTAGAGCAGGAAGTATCCGAGCCAGTCGGCGTAGTCGCCGCCGCTGAGATGACGTTCGATACCCTGCCCCATCTTGACCAGTGTCCCGGTGACGTAACTGAGCGGCACCGATACCTCACCGTTCTGCACGAACGATGTGTTGAGCGCCCCGACGCCGAAAGCGACGAGCATGATCGGCAGCAGCCCGATCGGCTCGATTCCCCTCCGATACTCCAGAATATCGATGACGGATGCGAGCGCCAGGCACACGGTGGTGAGCAGAGTGGCTCCATGCGGGTGCCCCGACCAGTAACGCCGGCGGCACCACGAGGCCACGACCACACCGGCGAGAAATGACAGCAGCAACCCGGTGGCCGCCAACGCCATGTCCGGCTCGTCGTGGAAGTACCCGAGGACAGCCCGTTCGGTGTTGCCCGTCATGAACGTGACGAAATAACCGGCCGTATGCATGAATGCCGCGGCGCCGATCAGCCCGGCGAGTGCGGCCAGTACCCAGGACAGTCTGGCCTCGGAGTCGAATAGTGCTCTTCTCCGACTTTCCTCCAGTTCCGGCACAGGTCGAACTCCTTCCGGTACGACGCGACACCCCAGTGAAGCAGGCGGTTCATCGGATTGGCCGACGCAGCGCCGAGAGACTGCCCCGGCGGCGGCGAGGAGTCCCCGCGCGGTCGCCCTGCGCAACCGGCATCGAGCGTCCGGACGCGGCGGCGGGGTCGGGCTCGGTACGGCCCGGGGGAATCGCTGCTCGGTTACCGTGCTGAGGTGGATACTCTGTTCGACTTCCTGCTGACCGAGCCGGTGGCGACCGCGCCGCTGGACGATGTCGCCGCCGCGTGGACGCGACATCGCGTGGCCGCGAATCGATTCGACCAGCCGGTGGAGATCGCGATCGCGGGTGGCTTCGGCGCCGACCGGCTCGGGTTCGCCTTCCTGTCCGGCTATCAGGAGGCGTTGCGGACGCTGATTCCGGACCTGTCGGACGACGAGCTGGTCGCGATGTGCGCGACCGAGGAGGGCGGCGGCCACCCCGCGGCGATCCGCACCACGCTCACCGAACGGGACGGGGCCTGGCTGGTCGACGGTACGAAGTCGTTCGCGACCATGGGCTCGTTCGCGCGACAGTTGGTGGTGATCGCCAGTGTCGGCGCGGCGCCAGACGGACGGAATCGGCTGCGCGCCTGCATGGTCGAGGCGGGCGAAGCCGGCGTGTGTCTGGCCGATCGTCCGGCGCTCCCGTTCGCGCCCGAGGTTCCGCACGCTTCGGTCGTGCTGACCGGCGCGCCCGCGCTGGTGCTGCCCGGCGACGGATATCTGGACTACCTCAAGCCGTTCCGGACGATCGAGGACATTCACGTGCTGGCTGCCACGTTGGGCTGGCTGGTACGGGTGGCCCGGGCGTCGGATTGGCCGCGGGCGAGTCGGCAACAGTTGCTGACCGCGGTTGCCGCCGTGCGCGGCCTGGACATCGCCGCGCCGAGTTCCGCGGGCGTGCACATCGCTCTCGGCGGCGTCTTCGAGTTGTTCGGTTCGCTGCTTGCCGAACTCGAGCCGTTGTGGCAGTCCGCGGACCCGGTGACTCGACAGCGGTGGGAGCGCGACCGGCCGCTGCTGGCCACCGCAGGACGGGTGCGTGGGCAACGGCTCACCGCCGCGTGGCGGGCGATAGAACCGGACGACCAGTCGGAATAGCGCTCGACCTCGCCTGAAATGGGGAGCGGGCCTCGGCGAAGGGGGGGAGTTAGCCGAGGCCCGCGTAGGGTCGGCCCGGGGGGGAGGGGCCGACGTGAACGATGCTACTCGATGATGTGCGATTGTGTGTGCGGGGGGACGGCCGCGTTCCAAGTTTTTTCGGGTTGGCTCACCTTCCGGACGACCTCTGACGGCCCTTGCCGCGCGACCGGCCGACCCCCTCGCTCCGGACTGTTGTCCTATAGTTTGCCAAAAGCCTTGGCGAGCAACCTATTCCGAGTCATTTCGTGGTGGTGACCTGCTACGGCGCCGAGCGGCACAGAACATGCCGACCAGTCGCCGCGCCACGAAATCGATGGAAATTCCGGCGTGTCGACAACGCCGGGTGTGGCGCCGCGCGGCGTGCATGACGCCCGAACTTGTCGTACCCCGATGCGAACATGTGTTCGTGTTCACCGAATCGATGGTTCCCGCCGAGCGCACCCGCTCGTCGCGATGGTTAGCGCTCGAACGTCCCTCGTTCGAGTACGGGTCTTCCTCGATTCGGGTAGTCCGCTACGCGCGCTCCGATGACGGGGCACACGGGACCATCGAACCGGTCGCATTCCGATCCGGTAACCCCGAGCACCGACTGGATCGGAATGCGGCCTTCTTCCGTGTCCGGGTAGTTCGCGGGGCCGCCCACCCGGAACAAATCGGATGAAATTGTCGGCGGGCGGGACAATACTGACTCGGGTATCGGCCGGTCACCCGATCCAGCGAGTCGTTGGGCGCCTGGCGTCGCACTGCATCACATCGAACTCATCAACCCCAGGAGAATCATGCCCGACGCAATAGTCGCCGAGGGTCTGGTCAAACGATACGGCCAACTGGTGGCCCTCGACGGCCTCGACCTGAGCGTCCCGGAAGGGACCGTCACCGCACTGCTCGGACCCAACGGCGCAGGTAAGACCACCACCGTCCGGGTGTTCACCACCCTGCTGGTGCCGGATGCCGGACGCGCCACGGTCGCGGGAATCGATGTGCTGCGCGAGCCGCAGGCGCTGCGTTCCCGCATCGGGGCGTCGGGCCAATACGCCGCGGTCGACGAATACCTCACCGGTTTCGAGAATTTGGAAATGGTGGGACGTCTTTATCACATGGGCGTACAGCGAAGTAAGGAACGAGCGCGCGAATTGCTCGAACGATTCCGGCTCACCGACGCCGCGGACCGGCCGGTCAAGGGCTACTCCGGCGGTATGCGCCGTCGTCTCGACCTGGCGGGCGCGCTGGTCGCGAATCCACCCGTCCTGTTTCTGGACGAGCCGACCACCGGGCTGGATCCCCGCGCCCGTCTGGATCTTTGGGACGTCATCGAGGAATTGGTCGCGGGCGGGACCACGTTGCTGCTCACCACGCAGTACATGGAAGAGGCGGATCGGCTCGCCGATTCGATCGCGGTGATCGACCACGGCAAGGTGATCGCGAAGGGCACCGCGGACGAACTCAAGACCATGGTCGGCGGCGACCGGATCGAGCTGACCGTCGACCGCGTCGACAATCTCGCGACGGCCGAGACCGCGCTGAAAAGCCTGGCCGACGGCGAGATCCACCTCGAACCGGGGTTGCGCAGGATCACCGTCCCGGTCGCCGACGGATCGCAGGCCCTGGTGGAGGCGGTCGGGCGGCTGGCCGAGCACAACGTACAGATCCACGATGTCGGTCTGCGCCGTCCGTCCCTGGACGACGTCTTCCTCACCCTCACCGGCCACGAAGCGGAGACGAGCGCCGGCGGCGACGCGGCGAACGACAAGCTGGAAGCTACGGAAGGAACGATCCGATGACCGCGACGGCCCCGGCCCTGACACGGCCCTCGCTGGGCGAGCGACTGTCCATCGTGGTCAGCGACAGCGTGACGATCGCGAAACGCAATGTCATCAAGATCAAGCGGGTACCCGACGTCCTGATCTTCTCCACACTCTCGCCGATCATGTTCGTGCTGCTGTTCGCCTACGTCTTCGGCGCGGCCATCGATGTGCCCGGTCTGTCCGGCGGGTACCGCGAGTTCCTCATCGCGGGCATCTTCGCGCAGACCGTGGTGTTCGGCGCGACCTTCACCGGTGCCGGACTGGCCGAGGACATGCAGAAGGGCATCATCGACCGATTCCGCTCGCTGCCGATGGCTTCGTCGGCGGTGCTGGTCGGCCGCACGATCAGCGATGTGGTGATCAACGTGGTCAGCCTGACGGTGATGTCGCTGACCGGTCTGGTCGTCGGCTGGCGGATTCGCGGTTCGTTCCTGGACGCGGTGCTGGCCTACATCCTGCTGCTGCTGTTCGCCTACGCGGTGTCCTGGATCATGGCCGTAGTGGGCCTGTTGGTGCGGGCGCCGGAGGTGTTCAACAACGCCAGCTTCATGGTGATCTTCCCGCTCACGTTCATCGCCAACACGTTCGTCCCCAGCGACAAGTTGCCCACCGCCCTGCGGGTGATCGCGGAATGGAACCCGGTATCCGCGCTGACCCAGGCGACGCGCGACCTGTTCGGCAACACCAGCCCGCTCGCGCCGACGTCGGACTCCTGGCCGCTGCGGCACCCGGTGATCACCTCCCTGGTGTGGGTGGTGGTGATCATGGTGGTGTTCGTGCCGCTGGCTCTGCGTCAGTACAAGAAGACGGTCAGTCGCTGACCGGCGATTCCCGAATCAGCGATCGTGTTCCGCGCCGGCTTCCGCCAAGGGTGCCGGCGCGGAGCCGTTACGGGAGTACCCGATGCGCGGGGGAGCGGGGGCGGGCTCCGGCTGCTGTGGCCGCCGGCTACGGACCAGATAGGCCACGCCGCCCGCCAGCGCGACTGCCGCCGCGAGGAGGAGCCGGTTACGTGAACGCGAAGAGACATGCAAGCGCCCCGAGGTCATTGCACCACTCTAGGCACAGCCCGCCGATTCGCGCAGGAGGCCCAGCTCACAGCACGGTCCGGCCCAGTTCCGCGGCTGGATCGCCAACCGTGGCACGATGGGCGTCGTGACCTCACCGAATCAGACATCCGTGGCAACGCTGCACACGAATCACGGCGATATCAAGCTCGCGCTCTTCGGTAACCACGCGCCCAAGACGGTGCGCAATTTCCTAGGTCTCGCCGACGGTTCGGCGCCGTACACCACCGCGAACGCCAGCGGGGGCAACACCGGCCCGTTCTATGACGGCGCTCTGTTCCATCGCGTGATGGCCGGATTCATGATCCAGGGTGGCGATCCCACCGGTACCGGTCGCGGCGGCCCGGGTTACGAGTTCGGCGACGAGTTCCACCCGGAGCTGCGGTTCGACCGGGGCTACTTGCTGGCGATGGCCAACGCGGGGCCGAGCACCAACGGCTCGCAGTTCTTCATCACCGTTGGCCCGCAGCCGCATCTCAACCGCAAGCACACGATCTTCGGTGAAGTGGTGGATCCGGATTCCCGGAAGGTCGTCGACTCGATCGCGACCACCGGGACCGATCGCAACGACCGGCCGCTGGAACCCGTCGTCATCACCAAGATCACGATCGAATGAGACTATGAATCCCCAGCCGCCCGCACCCACGTGCGTCCGCCATCCGAATCGCCCGACCGGCCTGGCCTGCACGCGGTGCGGGCGGCCGTCCTGTGCGGAATGCCTGCGTCCCGCAGCCGTCGGCCAACACTGTGTCGACTGTCTGCGCACGGATCAGCGCGGCGTCGCTCCGGTGCGGACGGTTTCGGGCGCGGCAGCGGCCCGCAGGTCCGCACCTTATGTGACCTATGCGTTGATCGCGATCAACGTGGTGATCTACGCGATCACCGCGGCCCAGTCGAAGAACCTGATGGACAACCAGCTGGGCTCCGCGCTGTTCGTGGACTGGGTGCTGTGGGCACCGGCCGTCGCGGACGGCGAATGGTGGCGGGTGCTCGGTTCCGGGTTCCTGCACTACGGCCCGATCCACCTGGCACTCAACATGTTCGCCCTGTACGTGGTGGGCCGCGATGCCGAGCTGGTGCTGGGACGATTGCGCTATCTCGCGGTGTACTCGGTTTCGCTGCTCGGCGGGTCCGCCGGGGTCATGCTGTTCTCGCAGAACAGCATGACGGCGGGCGCGTCCGGCGCGGTGTACGGCTTGTTCGGTGCGATCACGATCATCCTGCTCCGGTTGCGCCAGAACCCGAATCAGATGCTCATCATCATCGGCATCAACGTCTTCATCAGTTTGTCGCTGCCCGGCATCTCACTCTGGGGCCATCTCGGCGGTCTGGCCGCGGGTACGCTCGCGACCCTCGGCATCCTGTTCCTGCCCGCGTGGCTGCGCGTGAAAACTCCGCAAGCGGCACGGGTGGTCGGTTGGGCAGCGGTGGCGCTCGTCGCCGTCGCGGCGCTGGCAACGGTAGTAGTGAGCGCGATCACTTCCGCTGCGTGACACGCGGATTCGCTTCACGTGAAACATTCGCGTCCGCGTGGGACGAATGCACGTCAGCGAGTCTTGTCCTCGGTGAGCCGCAGTGCTCCTACCAGGTCTTGGTAGACGAGTTCAGGGTTGGCGCCCAGATCCCAGCGGCCGAAGATCAGGAGCCGCTCGGTGCCGTCGTGCTGGACGTCGAGTTCCAACATCGGCATCTTGCGCCCGAGGCGTCGGTAACTCACCACACGGGCGCGAATGATCTGCTCAGGGGCGTATTCGTCCGCCCCCGTCAGCGTGCGGACAACCATGCGCGGGTGCGCGCCGGTTGTCACCGACAGCCGCGGGCGTTGCCGGAACCCGAGCCCGGCAAGGGCGAGCAGTCCGACGGCGGCGAGTCCTACGAGCAGGCGGCTGGCCGCTTCGGAGGTGACCACCGCGGCGACGGCCAGCGCGACGCCGCCTACGGTGACCGCGACGAGCGCGGGTGTCGGCGTGGTCCAGGCCAGGCGCGGCTCTTCGCGGTCCCGCGGGCCGGGGACCGGGAGCTCCGGACTCACAGCACTCCCCAATCGCTCCTCGAGTTGTCCACAGGCTCATCCACAGGTGTGCATGAATGACACGTCTGTAATCCGGGTCGGTGTTGTGCTCAGCGCCAGCGCATCGTCATGATCAGCCCGACCACCATCAGGCCGAAGCCGATCAGGAAGTTCCAGGCGTTGAGGTCGTTCATCCAGCTGATCTGCTCGGCCGCCAGGTAGTAGACGAGCAACCACACCAGCCCGGCGAGCATGAACCCGAGCATGATGGCGACATACCAGACCGGAGACGGCCCCGCCTTCACCTTCACCGGCGTCCGGCTGGCGGGGTTGATCGTATAGTCGGTCTTCTTACGGACCTTCGACTTGGGCATGACGTCCTCGTATTCGGCTGCAGGTCGTGGTCTCTAGGCTATCCCAACAGGTAATGGATGCGACGCGGTGCCGGGCGGGGACGTAATCTCGATGTCATGCGTGTTCTGGTCGTCGACAATTACGACAGCTTCGTCTTCAACCTGGTGCAGTACCTCGGGCAACTCGGTGTCGACGCTGTCGTCTGGCGCAACGACGACCCGAATCTGGCCGACGTCGGCGCGGTCGTAGGCGATTTCGACGGCATTTTGATCAGTCCCGGCCCCGGCACCCCCGACCGGGCGGGCGCGAGCATTCCGTTGGTGCGTGCCTGCGCGGAGCAGAGTGTTCCGCTGCTCGGCGTGTGCCTCGGCCACCAGGCGTTCGGCGAGGCGTTCGGCGCCACAGTCACCAGGGCCCCGGAGCTGCTGCACGGGAAGACGAGCGAGGTCTTCCACATCGGCGCGGGTGTGCTGGCCGGTCTACCCGACCCGTTCACCGCCACGCGATACCACTCGCTCACCGTCGTCGAAGACACTCTGCCCGAGGAGATCGAGGTGCTCGGACGCACCGAGAGCGGAATCGTGATGGCCATGCGTCATCGCACCTTGCCCATCCACGGCGTGCAGTTCCACCCGGAATCGGTGCTCACCCAGGGTGGGCACCGGATGCTGGCCAACTGGCTCGGCGTGTGCGGGGAGCGCCCCGCCGAGGGTTTGGTGCAGGCGCTGGAGGCGGAGGTCGCCGCACTGGTGCTGCAGTGACCCGTCCGCATGTGCTGCTGTCGGTCGCGGCGAGCATCGACGGGTACATCGACGACGCGAGCCCGCAGCGGCTGCGCTTGTCCGACGCGGCGGACTTCGACCGGGTGGACCAGGTCCGCGCGGACTCCGACGCCATCCTGGTCGGCGCGCAGACACTGCGCAGCGACAACCCGCGGTTGCTGGTCGACAGCGCCGAACGCAGGGCCGCGCGCGTCGCGGCGGGCAAACCGGAATTCCCGCTGAAGGTGACCGTATCGGCGAGCGGCGACTTGGCTCCGGAGCTGCGGTTCTGGCACTACGGCGGCGACAAGCTCGTGTACTGCACCGCGGCGGCCGCGCCGGAACTCACCGCCCGCCTGGCCGGATTGGCCGAGGTCGTGGATCTCGGGACCGAGCTCGATTTCGGTGCACTGCTGGACGATCTGGGCCGACGGGGTGTCGACCGGCTCATGGTGGAGGGCGGCACCCGCATCCACACCGCGTTCCTCGCCGCCGATCTGGCCGATGAACTGCATCTGGCGATCGCCCCGATCCTGGTGGGAGACACCGCCGCGCCGCGCTTTCTCGACCCGGCCGACTTTCCCGGCGCGCCGCATCGCCGGATGCGCCTTACCGGCGTGACGCAAGTCGGGGATGTCGCGGTGTTGCGTTACCTACCGAAGGCCGAGCCTGCCTGACACCGGTGCGATCCCTCGGCGTCGAGCGCACGCGGAACAGCTCGGCGCAGCCCTGGCGTGACGCCGCGAGCCGTCGAGGACGAGCGAACCGCGGACGGCCATCGGCCGTCCGCGGCCCGAACTCACCTGGCACCTCGCCCCGGCTGCCGGCACCGGCCCGATGAGCCGGTGCCCTCATGAGTCGCCGAGCGGGAGCGTGGCCGAAAGAAGCCGAAGTACGTTATGCGGACGCGGAAGGCGTTGTCGGGTACGTTCCTCCGCGCCGGTCCGAAACCTAGGGACGCCCGTAGACGGCGGTGACGAACTCGCCGAGCTGGTTGTCGTCCAGATGCCGGGCCAGGTCGGCCTCGCTGATCATGCCGACCAACCGCTTGTCCTCGATGACCGGCATGCGCTTGACCCGGTTGCTTTCCATCTCGTCGAGGACTTCCTCGATGTCGGCGTTGGCGTCGACCCACCGGGGCGTCGATTCACACAGTTCATCCACCCGGCAATCCGACGGGGTCTTGCCCTGGGCGATGCACTTCACCACGATGTCGCGGTCGGTGACGATGCCGCACATCCGCTCGTTCTGGTCGGAGACGATCAGGGACCCGACGTTGAGTTCGGCCATGGTTCGTGCGGCCTGCTCGATCGTCGTGTCCTTCGAAATCCACTGGACGCCGGGTTTCATGATGTCCCTGGCAGTGGTCATGAGCTACCTCCTCGTGCTCAGCTGCGCTGATTGGGATGAAGCAGCATCATTCTCCCGCAATTCACACCGGTTGGTCTCGTTTTCTGGATACCGGCGGCGGCGCCGATCACGGCGGGCCGAGTACCCCCACGCCGACCAGGATGGTGCTGTTCTTCTGGATCGAACTGCCCGCCGACGGTTGCTGGCTGAGGATGCGCCCGACATTGCCCGCGTCGAAGGTGCCCTGCGGGGACTGGCTGATCTGGCTGGTGCTGCCGGTCCAGCCTTCCGCGCGCAGCTTCTCCACCGCCTGCGAGACGGTGAGACCGACCAGCGACGGCATCTTCAGGTCACCCGCGGACACCTGGACGGTGACCGTGGAACCCTTCTCGGCGCTGCTGCCGCCTGCCGGGCTGGAGGCGACCACCTCGCCCTTGGGCTTCGAGGACTGCACCTCCTGGACCACGACCTTGAAGCCGTTGCCCTCGATGTTCGGCTGGGCCACGTCGATGCTCTGCCCGACGACGTAGGGAACGCGGACCGCCTCCGGGCCGGTGCCGACGGTGACGACGATCTCCCAGTCGACGTCGACCTTCGAACCCGGCGACGGGTTCTGCTCGATCACCTGGTCCTTCTCGGCGGTGCTCGACGGTTTGCGCTCGACGTTCGGATTGATCCGCAGGCCCTTGGAGTTCAAGACCTGCTCGGCCTGCTCCTGGGACAGGCCGGTCAACTTCGGCACCTGGACCTGCGCGGGACCCGAGGACACCTGGACCGTGACCGTGCTGCCCTCGTCGATCCGCGAGCCGCCGAGGGGCTGGGTCGCGATCACGTTGCCCGTGGCGACCTTGCTGTCGGGCTTCTGCTGGATCGCCACCGTGAAGCCGAGCTTCTGCAGCGCGTCCTGCGCTTGCTGCGAGGACTTGTTGGACAGGTCGGGAATGGCCACCTGGTCCGGTCGGCTTCCCGGCCCGAGCAGCACCCAGAACAGCGCGAAAGCCACCGCGACGGCCGCGACGGCGCCGATCGCGATATAGGCGGTCCGGCGCCGTCCGTTCGGCTCGGCCGGATCCTGCTCGGCGGTGTCGTCGTGGCGCTCGACCGTACGGTAGTTACGCGGCGGGGGCTCGTCCGCGCTCATCATGGTGGTGCGGTCCTCGTCGGTCATCACCATCGGGGCGCTGGGCTTCTGGCCGCCGAGCACCCGGATCAGGTCGGCGCGCATCTCGGCGGCGGTCTGGTATCGGTTGGCCGGATTCTTGCTCATCGCCTTGAGCACGACCGAGTCCAGTTCGCGCGGCACCCCGGAATACACGTGCGACGGCAGTCGCGGGTCTTCCCGGACGTGCTGGTAGGCGACGGCCACCGGGGAATCCCCCGTGAAAGGCGGCTCCGCGGTGAGGATCTCGAACAACACGCAACCGACGGAGTAGACGTCCGAGCGCGCGTCCACCGTTTCGCCGCGCGCCTGCTCCGGGGAGAGGTACTGCGCGGTGCCGATCACCGCCGCGGTCTGGGTCATGGGGTTGGAGTTGTCGGCGAGTGCGCGGGCGATGCCGAAGTCCATCACCTTCACCGCGCCCGACCGGTTGATCATGATGTTCGCGGGCTTCATGTCGCGGTGCACGATCCCGGCCTTGTGGCTGAAGTCCAAGGCGGCGCAGACATCCGCGATGATCTCCATCGCGCGGCGCGGTGGCAGCGGTCCCTTGCCGCGCACGATGTCGCGCAGCGTGTCGCCGTCGACGTACTCCATCACGATGTACGGCAGCGGACCGCCGTCCACCTCCGCCTCGCCCGTGTCGTAGACCGCGACGATGGCCGGATGATTGAGCGCGGCCGCGTTCTGCGCTTCGCGCTTGAACCGCAGGTAGAACGTTGGGTCACGGGCCAGGTCCGCCCGCAGGACCTTGATCGCCACGTCCCGGCTCAGCCGGATGTCACGAGCCTTGTGCACCTCGGACATACCACCGAACCCGATGATCTCGCCCAGCTCGTAGCGAGACGAGAGATTCTTCGGGGTCGTCATGGCAGTCCTTGCGAAGAAGTGGCGGATCCGCTGCGGGTGGCCGAAGGCCCTCGGGCACCGGGAATCTCCGGGAATGGTATGTCGAGAGTCGGGATGCGCGGACGGCTGGTGGTGGCGGTGGGCGCGGTGGTCGTCGGCTTCGTCGTGCTCGGTGCCGTGCTGGTGGGCGGCGGGGTGGTCGTCGTCGGCTCCGGTGTCGTGGTCTTCGGCTCGGTGGTGGGCGGTTCGTAGGTCTCGGTGTCCACGGGCGGAGGTGCGGGCTTGGGGGTCGTCGTGGCCACCGGCGGGACGGGCTTGGGGGTCGGCACGACCGTCACGGTCGGCGACGGCGTGGAATCCGGATTGGTGTCTCCACCGAAGAGCAGGTAGGCCGTGAGCGCCCCGAGCAGCACGGCGCCGATGCCGAGCCCGGTGAGCCATTTCTGGGTCGTGGTGAACCTGTTGCCGTTTCCGGGCGGGGGACCGCTCGCCGCGCCGCGGCTCAGCACCGTGGCCGGAGCCGCGAGGGTGCCCGGCTGATGGCCCGCGCCCACCGCGCCCGCGGCGGGCGTCGAGTAGCGCACCGTCGCACCGTCGAAGTCGGCGGGCGTGGAGGGGATCACGGCGGTCGGGCCGGGCGGGAGCACTCGCGTGGCACCGGTCAGAGGCGTGGCGGAGTGCGCCCCGCTGGGCGGCGGCGGGCGGCGGCCCGCGCGGACGGCGGCGACCGCGTCGGCGAACTCACCGCCGCTGGCGTAGCGCCGCGACGGGTCCTTCTCCATCGTGATCTCGATCAGTTCGCGCACGTTGCCGGGCAGATCGGCAGGCATCGGAGGCGGTGTCTCGCGCACGTGCTTCATCGCGACGGTGATCGCGCCGTCGCCGGTGAACGGCCGCTGTCCGGCCAGCACTTCGTAACCGACCACGGCGAGTGAGTACACGTCGCTGGCCGCGGTGGCGTCCTCGCCGACCGCCTGTTCCGGTGCGATGTACTGGGCGGTGCCCATCACCATGCCGGTCTTGGTCACCGGGGAGGCGTCCACCGCTTTGGCGATACCGAAGTCTGTGATCTTCACCTGGCCGGTCGGCGTGACCAGGATGTTGCCCGGCTTCACGTCACGGTGCACCACGCCCGCGCGGTGCGCCACGTCCAGCGCGCGCCCGGTTTGCTCGAGCAGATCGAGTCCCTGGGCCACCGACAGCCTGCCGAGCCGGTTGAGCACGGTGTTCAGCGGCTCGCCCTGGACGAACTCCATGACGAGGTAGGCGATCTCGCTGCCCTGCGGGTCGATGGTCTCGCCGTAGTCGTAGATGCCCGCGATGCCGGAGTGATTCAGCTGGGCGGTGGTCTTCGCCTCGGTGCGGAATCGATGCCGGAACGTCGGGTCGGCCGAGAACTCCGACTTCAGCACCTTGACCGCGACCCTGCGGTCGAGCCTGGTGTCCAGCGCTTCCCAGACCTGGCCCATGCCGCCGGTCGCGATCAGTCGCTGCAGCCGGTATCGGTCGGCGATCATCGCACCGTTGTTCAGCATCGAGGTCCCCGTACCTTCACTCGCACATCCATATCGTTCAGCCCCCTCGAAGACCGGCGTCCAGAACCGCGCGAGCCACCGGCGCGGCGACCGAGCCACCGGTCGCGGCAAGCGCCCGGTCCCCACCGTTCTCCACGATCACCGCGATGGCGATCTTCGGGTTCTGCGCGGGGGCGAACGCGATATACCAAGCGTGCGGCGGCGTGTTACGCGGGTTGGTCCCGTGTTCCGCGGTGCCGGTCTTGGACGCGATTTGATAGGGGGTCTGGCCACCTCCGGAGGTGTTGCTCTCCGACGCGATCATCAAGTTGGTTACGGTCGACGCTACATCGGCGCTGACGGCTTGGCCGACCGAGACCGGCTTGGTCTTGGTCAGTTCGCTCAGATCCGGGCGCTGCAACTGATCGACCAGGTACGGCTCCATCCGGACGCCGCCGTTGGCGATGGTCGCCGCGACGACCGCGTTCTGCAAGGGGGTCAGCGCCACGTCGCGCTGCCCGATGCTGCTCTGCGCCAGGGCGGCGTCGTCGGAGATCGTGCCGACGGTGCTCTCCGCCACCGGCATCGGGATCCCCCGGTGCGGGCCGACACCGAACGCGGCCGCCTCGTCCTTGAGGTCCGCGGCGCCCACCTTGATGCCGAGTTCGGCGAACGCGGTGTTGCACGAGCGCCGGAACGCCTCGAACAACGAAGCGGTCGGATTCGGACCGCAGGTGGTGCCGTTGTAGTTCTCCATCGGAGTGCTGGTGCCGGGCGGTGTGAAGGTCGGGGCGGCGGTGAACTGGTCGTCGGGGGTCGCGACGCCGTTGGCCAGCGCGGCCGCGGTGACCACGACCTTGAACGTGGACCCGGGCGGATAGGTCTGCGAGATAGCGCGATTCAACATGGGGTGGTTCGGATCCGCGCTCAGCGTTTCCCACGCCTGGGTGCCGCGCGCGCCGTCGTGCCCGGACAGCAGGTTCGGGTCATAGCTCGGCGTGGACACCATGGTGAGGATCTTGCCGGTGCTCGGCTCGATGGCCACCACCGAGCCGGTGTAGCCCTTGCTGGTCATCTGATCGTAGGCGACCTTCTGCATCAGCGGGTTGAGCGTGGTGAGCACGTTGCCGCCGCGCGGGTCCCGGCCGGAGATCAGGTCTACGAGACGGCTGCCGAACAGCTGACTGTCGGAGCCGTTGAGCACCGAGTCCTCGGCGCGTTCCAATCCGGTGCTTCCGTACTGCATCGAGTAGAAGCCGGTGGCAGGCGCGTACGCCTCCGGCTCGCTCGGGTAGGCGCGCAGGTACTTGTAGCGATCGTCGGTCGCGATCGAGCCGGCCAGCACGGTGCCGCCCGCCGAGATCTGCCCGCGCTGGCGGGCGTATTCGTCCAGCAGCACCCGGGAGTTGCGTGGATCCGAGCGCAGGTCGTCGGCCTTGATCACCTGCACGTAGGTGGCGTTCGCCAGCAGTGCGACGACCATCACCATCACCGCGACCGCGACTCGGCGTAGTGGAGTGTTCATGTCAGCGGCCCCGCATCCGGTCGTCCCCCGTCGCGGCGCAGCAGTTCGGTCTGCGCGTCGGCGATCGGCGCCGGTTCCTTCTTACGCACCGGGGCGGGCGCGCGGGCGGCGTCGGAGACCTTGATCAGCAACGCCAGCAATGCGTAGTTGGCCAACAGTGACGAGCCACCGTAGGACATGAACGGAGTGGTGAGACCGGTCAGCGGAATCAGCTTGGTCACACCCCCGACCACGACGAACAGCTGGATCGCGATGGTGAACGACAGACCGGCCGCGAGCAGCTTGCCGAAGCTGTCGCGCACCGCGAGGGCGGTGCGCAGCCCGCGCACCACGAACACCAGGAACAGCATCAGCACCGCGGCGAGCCCGATCAGGCCGAGTTCCTCGCCGATCGTGGTGACGATGAAGTCGGTCTTCGCGAAGGGCACCTGGCTGGGCCTGCCGCTCCCGAGGCCGGTTCCGGCGAGACCGCCGGTGGCCAGGCCGAACAGTGACTGCGAGATCTGATAGCCGGTGTTGTTGTAGTCGTCGAACGGGTGCAGCCAGGTCTCCACCCGGACCCGCACGTGGCCGAACAACTGGTAGGCGAAGATGAATCCGAGTGCGAGCAGCCCGCCGCCGATGACCAGCCAGCCGACCCGTTCGGTGGCGATGTAGAGCATCACGAGCACCGTGCTGAAGATCAGCAGCGAGGTACCGAGATCCTTCTCGAACACCAGCACGCCGATGCAGACGATCCACACGGCCAGGATCGGGCCGAGGTCGCGGCCGCGCGGGAACTCCATGCCCAGTACGTGACGCCCGGCGGCGGTGAAGATCTCGCGCTTGGCCACCAGCACCGAGGCGAAGAAGATGATCAGCAGGATCTTCGCGAACTCACCCGGCTGGACGCTGAACCCGGGCAGCCGGATCCAGATCTTGGCGCCGTTGGTCTCGGAGAACGCGCTGGGCAGCAGCGCCGGGATGGCCAGCGCGACGAGGCCGATCAGGCCGAGGGTGTAGCTGTAGCGGGCGAGCGTGCGGTAGTCGCGCAGGGCGATCAGCAGTGTGATGAAAACCAGCGTGCCCAGCGCGGTCCACAGAATCTGCTGATTGGCGTCGGGGGATGGGGTCGCCCACGAGTTGTAGGCGGCGGTCTGCTGGTCGGCCAGGTCGAGCCGATGGATCAGCACGAGACCGAGTCCGTTGAGCAACGCGACGATCGGCAGCAACAGCGGGTCGGCGAACGGGGCGAACCGCCGCACGGCCAGGTGCGCCACCGCGAACAGCGCCAGGTAGGCCAGACCGTACTTGGCGATATCCCAGGTGATCGACTGTTCTTGACTGGCCTCGACCAGGAAGAGGGACACGGTGGTGATGACCGCTGCCGCGGCGAGCAGCAGCAGTTCCGCATTTCGTCTGGTGCTCGGCGGTGGCGCGGGAGCGAAGCCGCCCGGGGGACTGGGAAAAGCCCCAGCCGACGGCGGTGCCGGCGCGGACATCAGTCCGTCACCCGGCAGTTCTCCCCCGTGGTCTGGGGATTGGGCGAGGTGCTCGACGGCGTGGCAGGAGCCTCCGACTTGGTCGGCGTCTTGATCTCGGTGCCCCTGGCGTCACCCTGTTCCGGCGCAGGCGCAGGCGCAGGCGCCGGTGCCGGCGCGGGTGTGGTGGTGGCCGGTGCGGGCGGAGCGCCGTTGGGCGCGGGCGGTGTGGCCTCGGCGGACGGGACGACTCCCGGCTGCGGCGCCGATTCCTTGACCGGGCACGGCGGCAGCAGTTCTCGCTGAGCGAGATAGGTCATCGAGTCCCTGGCCTTGTCCAGCGAACCCGGCGGCAATCCCTTGTCCACCTGGTCGCGGCCGGTCTGCTTCAGATCGCTTACCTTCAGCGGCTTGCACGAGGAGGGCGGATCCGCGCCGGGATCGGACAGGGTGAGTTCACCGTTGCGGGTTACGCACCCGACCAGGTTCACGTCATGGATCGAGTAGCCGAGGATCGACCCGGGCAGCCCGCGCAGGATCACCACCGAACCGTCGTCGGCGCCGACGTAGTAATTGCTGCGGATCATCTTGTAGCCGACCACGAGCCCCACGCAGACCGCGACGACGAGCGCAAGCGCGAGCACGATCCAGCGCAGCCGGTGTGACTTCTTCGCGGGCGGCTCGGGCGCGGCGGCGGCCCGGCGCGGAGCGGACCGCGGCGGACGCAGGGCGGAGGCCCGGCCCGCGGCGGTGTTGGGCGGAGGAGTGTCCTCGTCGACGCCGGACGCGGCGCCCGCCACGATCGGGTGGCTCTGGCCGTAGTCCAGATCGATGACGTCGGCCACGACGACGGTCACGTTGTCCGGACCGCCGCTGCGTAACGCCAGCTCGATGAGCCGGTCGGCGCACTCGTCGGTGGTGCCCTCGCGCATCGTGTTCGCGATGGTCTCGTCGCTCACCACGTCCGAGAGACCGTCGGAGCACAGCAGGTAGCGGTCGCCTGCGCGCGATTCGCGCATGATCAGTGTCGGCTCGATCTCGTTGCCGGTGAGCGCGCGCATGATCAGCGAACGCTGCGGGTGCGTGTGCGCCTGCTCCGGTGTGATCCTGCCCTCATCGACCAGCGACTGGACGAATGTGTCGTCCCGGGTGATCTGGGCCAGCTCGCCGCCGCGCAACAGATAGGCGCGAGAGTCGCCGATGTGCACGAGGCCGAGTTTCTTGCCCGCGAACAGGATTGCCGTGAGCGTGGTGCCCATGCCGTCGAGCTCGGGCTCCTCTTCGACCTGATCGGCGATGGCGGCGTTGCCTTCTCGGGTCGCCGCGTCGAGCTTGCCGAGCAGATCGTCGCCGGGTTCGTCGTCGTCGAGGTGGGCGAGCGCGGCGATCATCAACTGGGACGCGACTTCTCCCGCGGCATGGCCACCCATGCCGTCGGCGAGTGCGAGCAGCCGGGCACCCGCGTACACGGAGTCTTCGTTGTTGCCTCGGACGAGACCACGGTCGCTGCGCGCTGCGTAGCGGAGAACAAGTGTCACGATCGCAGCTCGATCACTGTTTTGCCGACACGAACAGGCGTGCCGAGTGGAACACGGACGGCGGTGGTGACTTTCGCGCGATCGAGGTACGTGCCGTTCGTCGAGCCGAGGTCTTCCACGTACCAGTCGTCACCACGCGGAGACAGTCGCGCATGCCTGGTCGAGGCGTAATCATCGGTGAGTACCAGCGTGGAGTCGTCCGCACGCCCGATCAGCACCGGTTGGGTGCCGAGCGAGATGCGGGTGCCGGCGAGTGAACCCTGAGTCACCACAAGAAATTTGGCGCCCTTCTGGCCCCGGCTGAAGGAAGGCAGCACCGCGGAACCGCGTGCGGCCCTGGGCTGAATCCGAATGCCGGATGCCGCGTAGATGTCGCTGCGCAACGTGCGCAGCACAGCCCACACGAACAACCACAACAGCAGAAGGAACCCCGCACGGGTCAGTTGCAGGATCAGTCCCTGCACGGCGCTCCACCTCCTGTTCGACCGTGTACGTCGGTGCCGTAGGTGCGGTTCGACCACCCCCACCAGCCTGCTGGTCTTGCCGGCCCCGGTGTCGGCGCCGCGCGTGTGTAGGCAGCATCATAGGGCCGTCGGTCGAGTTCGATCACGATACGGCCGACGAATCCCTCGAGAGCCATGTCGTGACCTGCACCGCGAGCTTACGGGATCAGACGATACGGATCAGGATCTCGGAGTGCCCGGCACGGATGACGTCGCCGTCGGCGAGCTGCCAGTCCTGCACGGGGGAGCCGTTCACCAGGGTGCCGTTGGTGGAGCCGAGGTCGGACAACATCGCGGTCTGTCCGTCCCAGCGCACCTCGATGTGCCTGCGCGACACGCCGGTGTCGGGCAGGCGGAAGTGCGCGTCCTGGCCGCGGCCGATGATGTTGCTGCCTTCCCGCAGCTGGTAAGTCCGGCCGCTGCCGTCGTCCAGCTGGAGGGTCGCCGAGTAGCCCGAACCGGCCTGCGGCGCGGCGCCGTAGCCCTGGCCGCCCGCGTAAGCCTGCGGCGCGCCGTATCCGGGTTGCTGCGAGTACGCCTGACCGTAGCCGCCCTGGTCGTCCTGACCGTAGCCGCCTTGATCGGCGTAGCTCTGATCGCCGTAGCTCGGATCGGTGTATCCCGACTGCCCGTATCCGGGCTGACCATAGCCTGGCTGGCCGTAGCCCGGCTCGGCGTAGCCCTGCTGGCCGTAACCGGCCTCGCTGTAGCCCTGCTGGCCATAGGCTTGGTCGGCGTAGCCCTGCTGGCTGTAGCCCTGGTCGCCGTAGCCTTGCTGGCCGTAACCGCGTTCGGCGTAGCCGCCCTGCTGGCCGTAGCCCGATTCGCCGTAGCCGGCTTGTTCGCCGTAGCCGGCTTGCTGGCCGTAGCCGGAGCCGGCTTCGCCGTAGCCCTGCTGGCCGTAGCCCTGACCGCCCTGGCCACCCTGGGGGTAGTCGTAGCCGTTCTGGTAATCGCCGTAACCCTGCTGTGCGTCCGGAGCCTGGTAATCCGCCCCGTACGCGCCGCCGCGGCCGTAGTCGTCGCGGTACGCGCCGTTCTGCGCACCGCCGCGACCGGCAGGCGGTGGAGCGTACCCGCGGTTGCGTGGATCGGACTCCGCGGGCTCACGGCTCGGGTCGTAGCCTGAGTTCTGCGTCATGGGGCCAGCTCCTGGTTGCGGGTTTGCAGGTCGTTGTGGCGGTGATTCGGGGCCGCGAGCCGCGCCGGCTCTGTGTCCGGCGTCGGGATCGACGCGGCCACTCGCCCTGAACTGTCCGGTGTGCAGCGTAGGTGATGCCTCGAACGCCACGTGTACTTCGCCGTAGGTCTGCCAGCCTTGTTCGCGGATGTAGTCCTGCAGGTGTTTGGCGAACGCGCGGGTGGTGAGGTCGTGGTCGGCGTCCAACTGCTGGTGATCGGAGGAGTTGATCGTGATCACATAGCTGTTGGGTGCCAGCAGATGCCCTCCGCCCACGTCTTGGACATGATCGGCGGCCTCGCGTTGCAGCGCCGCCTCCACCTCTTGGGGTACGACACTGCCGCCGAAGACTCGGGCGAACACGTCACCGACGGCGCCTTGCAGGCGACGCTCGAATCGCGAAACGATGCCCATCAAGGCCTCCCTTCGGTGCGCGTCTCTTCCTGATTCGTAACAACGACACGCGTGTATGGCGTGTCGTTAATCGACCACGTTCATTGCATGATATCCACGATCGTCCACACCTGTAACTCTTGGCGACGGCCGCGGGTTCCCGGGCCTGTCCAGCCCCCCGGTCAGGCCTCTGAAATGGCGATTTCGTATCCGGCGCGAGGCCGTGATACTGTCTCCCAGTCGCTCGGGCGAGTGGCGGAATGGCAGACGCGCTGGCTTCAGGTGCCAGTGTCCTTCGGGACGTGGGGGTTCAAGTCCCCCTTCGCCCACAGACGGGAAAGCCGCGTATCCGATTGGTACTGATACGCGGCTTTCCCCATTTTCGTGTTTCGAAACGCTGCGCTCGGGCCGCGTCGGTCAGTGTCCTCCCACAGCGGGTAATACGCCGAGCTGCTGAAGGAACCCGAGCACGTCCTTGTCGGACCACTTCTCGGCGATCCTGCCGTCCGCGATCCGATGGATCGCGGTACCGGTCATCGTCAATTCGTTCCCGGTCGCCGGTATCCCTGGGAGGTCCCCGGTATGGCGGCCATACGCGGTGAGTCGTGTCACGACCCGGTCGCCTTCCGCGAGCTGATCCTCGATCACGTGCCTCCCGGGAGTGGCGTCCCAGAACATGCGAAAGGCCTGTTTGAGGCCCTCGCGGCCAGTGGCGAGGCCGGGAAACGGCGGCGGCGAGTGGTCGAGGTAATCCTCCGCGACGAGGTCGTCCATGGCGTCGACGTTCCCCGCGTCGATCTCCTGATAGAACCGGCGGACCAGCGCCTTGTTGGCTTCCAGCGACATGATCGACCTTCCTGCTCGGGTGCCGGGCGGCGAACGGCCGTTGGGTACCCGAGTGTCGCGCCGCGCGGACAGCAACTTCTACCGACAGTGCTCAGAATATCGAATAAGCATCTCGGCGAACTATTGGCAAAGGAATCCGCCGGGGCAGTCAGGCCACCGGGCCGTGGCGATCGAGGAAGCGCTGCTCGAACCCGGCGATGAACTGCGCCCGATCGACAGCCGAAGACGAGTGCGCGAACTCGCCGTCGTCGGCGACGTAGAAGACCGCACGGCGGACCTTTGCGTTCGCGGGCACGTGCACCATCCAGCCGAAGCGGAAGCGCTCGGCGCTCAGCTGCGACAGCGGATACCCGGTGGTGTCCAGCTGCCGTCCGGTGATGTAGTCGCGTACCCGCCCGATCGCCTGTGCGGCGGGCATCGGCTCGGGCACGGTGGACAGCAGTCCGGCCGCCGAGAACTGGTAGAGCGCGCCGTCGATGTCGTAACGGCCGTCATCGGCGAACACGGCGACCAGCGCCGATCGCGTCACCCTTCCTGTCTCGGCCGCGGACAACAACGCGTCTATAGCCTCCGACGCGTCCCTTCCCGCGCTGTCCGCGAGCAGACCCGCCACGATCTTGATCGCCGTCTCCCGCGTCCACATGCCCGGCACGGCAGCCGCGCACTCCTGTGCGGGCGGTGACTGCCCCCGGTACCAGCGCCCCGCTTCCCACCAGTAACAGAACGACAGCAGGCCGGATGCCGCCCGCGGGTTCAAGACGGGGTCGGCCACCCAGTCCGGCGCGCCGCCGTACAACTCCGGCATCGGTGCGCCCGCGTTGTACGCCGCGTCCAAGGTCGGCGCGTTCCATACACCACCGGACAACACGGCCCGTCCGGCCGGGAGCGCGTGCAATGTCGATCCCCCGCGTGCGGTGCCTTCGAACACTCCTACCCAGGGCAGCATCCGTGGGCCCCATTCCGACCGCACCGCCACGAAGGCCGCGGCGATCGTCGTCCAACGCGACCACATCTGCGGGAACGGCGGGAACTCGTTCTCCGCGAGCACCGCCCACACCTGTTCGGCCCGGTCGGCGCGCGCCTGGGCGGCGGCCTGCTGCGGGGTGCGCCGCTGCCGGTCACCATGACCGATGTAGGCGGCCAACCACACGGGCACCTTCGCGCGCGGAAACGCCGCGAGGTCGGCGCGGTACGCCTCCGGCACGAACAGCTGATCGTCCGGGAAGGGCTCGTCGCCGTAGTCGTAGGCGACTTCGATCCGGCCGGAACTCGTCATTGCCAGCAGCAGACGCCACCAGGGTTCCGCGCCGCCGCCGGCCGAGACCGCACGGTGCTCCCGGACGATGGCGAGCACCGGCTCCGGCGGGTCTACCGGTATCGCCTGTTCGCCAACGACATACACGAGATGGGCGATCTCACCCACCACCGTGACAGCGAACACCGCGTCCACCCGCTGCCACCCCGTCGGCGCGTGTGCCGCCAGCGCACGAGCGAGCGGGTGTTCGACGGTCAGCCCACCGGGTTCGTCTGCCAAGTCGTCCTCCGTATCGATGTCGAGCCACTGGTCTCGCCGCACTCCGCCGAGTGAGCAATGCGCGTCCGCGGTGGCAGCGGACGTCGAAGATAGCCGGGGTGCGGCATGCTCTCACGGTTGCCATGAGCGGAGAATCTCGAGTTCCGCGCGCGGCGGCAGTAGCTTGGTGTGACCGGACAGCTCACGCACCTGGATCACAGCCTCACTGAATTCGCTGTTGACGAATTCGATCAGTTGGGGGGTGAGTTGTCCGGCGGCAGCCAGCGGCGCCAGCTTGACGGTGTCGTTCATGACCCGCTTGAACTTCTCGAGCCGGGCGAATTTGACCATGTCGGGGCCACCGAGTTCACGAGGCACCTCGATGCCGGGAATGAGATGGCCCAACCGGGCCCAGTCGTAGGCGCTCGGGCCGGTGACGGCGAGCTCCCAGTCGAGCAGTGTCACGTGTAGTTCGTTGCTGATGAGGAAGTTTCCCTCATTCGGGTCGGCATGCAGGATGTGGTGGCGGGACTCCCGCATCGATCCGGCCTCATCGATGAGTGGCTCGAAAGGATTTCCGCGCAGCAGGCCGAACTCGTCGAACAGCTGTCCGAAGCGGTCGTAGTGCCGACGATAGAAATTGTCTGTGTACCAAGCGATATGACTCAGGTACCAGGCGCCGGTGTCGCCCCTTGCGACGCCTGGTGGTGTCAGTCGCGCCAGCAGCGGATGGTCCTCCGGCATCGCGCGCAGCTGCTCGTGGATGTTCGCGAAAGCTCGCAGTATCAGGCCCTGATGGGATCGGATCGTTCTCCGGTCGGCCCGCCGGAACGTCTCGGCGAGATTGTCTCCCCGCGCGAGTCTTTCGATGAGAATCGGCGTCGATTCGTCGACGACGCGCCCGTCCGGCATGCGGCCGGTGATGACTTTCAGCAGTTGAGGCGCGTTCCGGACGTAACGAGAGATATCGGGGAGGGTGCTGTGCTCGGGTCCGAAACGTGGATCGTAGCTGTCGGTATCGGGCCGGCCAATGCGCAGGACCAAGCCGAGGGTCTCGAGGATGACTGTCGTGTTGTAGGTTCCCGACAGCGCATCATGAAGTAGTGGTTGAGCCGCTCGGTACACCGTCAGGCCCTCGTCGTGGTTCATGGCGAACCCCCGGCGGCCCCCGAGCGGTCGGTACTCGTGCGCGGTGAGCAGCTGAGACACGTCGCGGACGGTGGTTGGGGTCTCGATCAGCGGAGCGGCTGATCGGCTGGAGGCGTCCGGCGCGGATTCGATATCGGCGCCTTGCCCGACCATGATCAGCCCGATGGTGTTCGGGTCGCCGTCCCGGTCGCGGTGGGGGTTCAGCGTATACACATCTTCAGTGCCGATATGGAGCTGATCGGCGGTGAGGAGCCGGTCGTCGGCCGAGCCGGGAACGAGAACGATCTGGTCCACAGCTCGATCCATCCCCAGAGTATCGGCGGCCGAGCGCAGCACACCGATACCGTCGCCGTGGCCGATCACAGTGAACAACTGCGACCTGCGAGACCAACTCTGGTCGCTGCTGTCGAGGGATAATTCGCGGGTTGCGTCATAGGTGATGAGTTCCCGCATCACGTTGTCCCCGGCTACGTCTCGAGCCGCGACGACGTTCTCCATTGCCACGGTGTCCGGCTCAGCGGTGTGCGAAGGATGCCTTCGCCATCCCGCCCATCGTCGACGTCGATCCGCACCGGCTGCGCGCGGGCTTCGAGACGAAGGTGCCGGCGCATCGATTTCCCGCGGTGAGCCGACCGAGAACATGATCGCCACACGGGCGTCGCCGGGCGCGTGCTGCTGCGCTTTCTCGAACTGCTGGCAGGCGTGACCCGACCAGTGCGACAGGTCGGTTACAGGTGTGTCGGCTCCGGGGACGTTGAACGCGATGAAAGATGCGCTGTCGGCTTCGCCGATCGAGACGACACATCGGCCCGTGCCTCCTTCGGTGATGGGATCGTAGGAGATCAGCAGCACCGGTGGCGGACCCGAGCCGGGAACGGCGAGCCCGAAAGCAGCATGTCTGACCTCTGCCAACTGGTCGCGCAGCGTGGCCAGCTCATGCCGGCGTTCGGGCGCGATTCCGGGGGATTCGAGGTCGCGGGCGAGCGATAGCCGATTCGCCAGATCCCGCGCCCGGTATTCGATGCCGGGGGCAGCTCCGATGATGTGCGGATACTGTCTCAGCACCGCCAACTGCATCTGCGACACCGAAAAGTCCGTGGCCCCGGCCAGCAGGGAACCGATCGGTGTGTTCCCGCCGGTCCATCTCCCGAGTTTGTTCCACCATCGCATGTTCTTCGAAACGCTGTCGAAGGTGTCCTCGAACAGATCCGGGGAACCGCTGTGACGTAGCAATGACGAAATGCCGGCCTCCGGTCCCCGGACGTTGTGCAGCAAGTCCGCTGCGGTTTCGACGAGGGCACGCTCGTCATCGGTGGTATCCCAATCCCACGGCAGGACGGGGTCGAGCCGGTGCTCCCGAGTCGCGTACTCGATCCCCGGACTCTGGCTACCCAGTCCCCACAGCGCCCGCACGCCCCAGAGGAATGATCGGTGGAAGGGGGACTCCGATGCGAGGCCGAAAAAGTCCGACAGGGTTTCGTGAATGCGCCGCGCGCGGGTTTCGGACGATCGACGCGAGTCCGCGGCGAGGATGTCTTCGTAGAGTTTGTGTACGTTGTCGGCGGCGTCCTGGAGCGAATAGACGACGATGTGGTTCGCGAAGCGCGTGGTGGCCTCGGTCAGCAGGTCGTCGGCCTGACGCAGGCAGTCCAGTCCCAAGGCGAAGTTGCTCGTGGGGAGCAGGTAGAACGCCGCGTCGAGCAGATGCGGCAGGGCAGTCGCGGCCGTCGCGGCGAACAGCCGGTCGGAGCCGGTTCGCGCCCGATCGAGCGCGAGGGCGTGGACGGGCAGCGACTCGAAGATCGTGGCGTACCTGGACGAGAAGTTCTCCCCGGATCGCAGCTGTAGACGCGTGTTCATGACATAGGCCCACTCCGCGACCATTCGAGCGATCGTCGGGCTGCGCACGTCGTCCAGCACGACGGACTCCGCAAGCCGCACATGTTCCGCATCGAGGGCGCCATCCGGCGAGAATGCATCCTCCTCGAGCCAGATGCGATGCCGCACGGCTTCTTCGATACGGTTTGCCAGCTCCTGGAGATGTGCCGGGACCGTGTGGTGCATCGCACCCACCGACCAGCGGTGCTCGACGGCCGTACGGGACACAGCGAACGCGGCGTCGAGCACTGCGGTCATGCCGGCGTTCAGGTCGGCGAGGGTGCTTCGGCTCGTCCGCAGCCAGGACCCGAGAGCGAACAATTCGCGGTAGGTGCTCGGCGTGGTGGTAGGAGCGCTGTCGCCCAAGCGACCGGCCGCTTCCGACACGATCGCGCTCAGCAGGCGTGCCGGATTGATCACATGGTCGGTCGCCGATGGCGGTTCGCCGCGATGAATGGCCGCTAGCTGTCCGGCGACCCGGTGGGTGAAGCCGGTCAACAGGTGCTGGAGAGCGTCATCGGAGAGGCGTTCGGCCCAATTCCGGAGGTTGTCGAATGTGGCCTCGACTCGGAAGGTCGACAGGGCAGCGTTGGCGATTCGCTCGGCTTCGCTCCGTCCACCGCCGAACGCGCCGCCATGCGGGTCACCCACGTTCGCGGCATGGGCCACCACGCCCTCGGGCAAACCCCGTGGCACGCCGCCGAGGTGATTCGCCACTACCGACGGCGGATCGAAACCGACTCCATCGAGACCACGGGCACGTTGCGGGGGAAGATCCAGCACCACAGCCGGATCGACCGCAACGCGCTCCTCGAGCTGCTGCGCAGGGGTGGCTCGGGCGTGGTCCGCTGGCGTCCCAGCCTCTGGTGGGGGCGTGGGGGTGCCAGTCGCAGGTGCAGCCTGCGCTGGTGCTGTGGGAGGGCGTCGGGTGGCGCCGTCTCCGGCGGGGCCGGGCGGAACAAGCAGCTTGCGGCCGCCCAGGCTGCTGTCCACCGTGGGGAGAGTCGAAGCGGAGTTCCGGCAGGCCGCACAGTTGTCCAAGTGCTCTTCGACCTCGGCCCCTACCTTTCGGCCCAGGCCTCTGAGTGCCCACACGCCGAGCTGCTCCATTGTGGAGCGGCATGAATTCGGCAGGTGATGGGAAAGTTCATGGAGCAATACCCGGCCGGCTGCTACACCCTGACGGCGCAAGTACGGACGGACTACATCATCCAAGTACTGCACCTCGAGCGGTTTGGAGGCGATCTTGTCGAAGATGGCGACCGTCAGGTAGCGCGTGAGCAGGAAGTCGGGGGATTGCGGTTCCAGTTCCCGGCAGCCGGGATAGTGCACGGTCCACAGTGCGTCGTGGCTGAACATCAGCCACAACGCGTACTCCTCGGGCGTGAGGACGGGATCGCGTCCCGCCACCATGAGGTTGTAGCCCTCGGCATAACGGCCCGCCACCATGAGGTTGTGTCCCTCGGCGCGTAGCAGGCGGCCCCCGACGTAGGCCATTTCTCCCTGGCGAATCTGCTTGGTCTGGGGCAGCTCGTCCCCGGACACTCTCCTCCAGAACTTCTCGAAGGGCGTCATCTCCTCCACGTCGGCGCGATTGGCCTCGCGTACCTCCGCGTCGGCGTGAATGGTCCGCTTCTTCTCGGCATCGATCTCGCCACGGCCCGGAATGACCCGTCGTTGCTGGATCGTCGCGGGTCCAGGAGTCGCCTTGGGGGCCTTCAGCAATCGCTCGGCTCCGAGCGTCAACCGTACGGCCGCGTCGACTCCCGCATAGAGCGGTGCCCGTCGAATCGCTCGCCGCCTCATCCAAGCTTTTCGCTCGCTGCTTTCGATCCATTCCCGGCCGGATGGCTCACCTTCCCGAGGCAGCGGAAATTTCCAGAAGTAGGAAAAGATCTCCTTCCACGGACTCAGCCGCTCCATGAGCTCTTCCAGAGAGGGATCGGCGGGCATCACATGCGCGGCGGGCACGATCAAGCTGTTGGTCGGGTCGGCGGGCACGATCAGTCCGGCGGGAGTTATGCGAATACCGCCGCCGGTGTTCTCGCGAGCACCTGGCTGTCCTGCGGGGCGAGATTCGTTCTCATGGTGGTCGGTCGTTTCGATCTCGTCGCCGCGAGGCGTCGGTTGCGCGGCGGGTCGGCTGCCCGAGGCGTTTCCCGCTGGTTCGTGGGCACCGGACGGTCGCTGGGGCCCACGCCGACCGACCGCCCAGGCGTCCGGTCCGAGACGAGGGTCGACAGCATGGACCATGCCGGGGTCGAAGCGCCCGCGTGGGGGCGGCACTGTCCCTATGTCCCGGGCTTTTCGTTCGGGGATGTCCAGGGCCATTCCGGCGGGACCTGTCCCCGATACTCGATGCGAGTCGAACGGATTGGTCTGCCGTTCAGTCGAATGGTGCTGCTGAGCAGGGGCTTTCGGATGGTTCGATGCCGTGGGTGAATGCCGGTTCTCGGCTGTCGCCCGGCGATACAGCTGATCGGCGAACCGGGGCCGCGGCCGGGGCACCGCGTGGGCTTGCTCGAACGCGTAGGCGTAGCCGATCAGCGTGGGTTCGCTCCATGCCGCGGCTCGGAAGGTCACATTGACATGCTCTCCGGCTGGATGGTCGGGGTCGGCCGGAGTGCGGCCCGCCGGGACGAGGATGCAGGGGTATCCGGCCTTATCGCCTATCACCGATCCGTAGTTGTAGACGGATACCAATGCGGTGAGGTTGTGCTCGGCCATCACCGCGTCGATCCGGGTTTTGCTTTCGGCGATGTCCAATTGAACGTCTGCCTGGTATTTCGCCGTGTCGACGCTGTCCACGTCGAGGTCCATCGCCTCTGCGGAGAGAGCGAGGTCTTGGCCGTACTTCAAGGCGGTTTCGGCGTGGGCGTTGTTGTAGGCGATGATGTCGGCCAGGTTCTTCATCGGGGTGTCGGCCGGCAGCCGCGAAAGGTAGGCGTTCAGGTCGCGCTTGAATTCGTAGGAGAACACACTCGACCAGTCCGGGTTGTTGTCCTGGAAGCTGTGGGAGCTGTCCAGGTCGACGGTGATCAGGGTGGCGCCCTGGGCCGCCAGCGTATTCAACGCCGCATCCCACAAGGGGCGCTGTGGGGCATCCTCTGATGGAATCCCTGCCGTCATAACGCCGATCCGGGCCCCGCGCAGAGCTTCCGGATTCAGATCCGCGGTGAAATCATGGCCCGCCAAGGGATTGTGCGCGGTGGCAGGGTCTTGCGGATCGACGCCGACGAGCGCCGTCAACAACACCGCGGCGCCGGTGACGTCCGGACTGAACGCACCTGGGGTGTCACGGGTGGTGGCGAGGGGCAAGACGCCAGTGCGGGACACAGCACCCACAGTGGGCTTGAATCCGACAATCGAATTCCAATTGGCCGGAACCGAAATCGACCCTACTGTTTGGGTGCCTATGGCGAGCGGCACAAGCCCGGCCGCGACACCGACGGCAGATCCTGAGCTGGAGCCCCCCGGTACCAGGGACACGTCGATTGGATTGAGGGTCTGGCCGCCGTACGAACTGTACCCACCAGGCAAGGTGCTGCTCAGGTAGAACGCGAACTCGGTGAGATTGCCATGGCCGAGGATCACCGCGCCCGCCTCGCGCAACTGCGTCACCAGCGTGGCGTCCGTGCCGGGGTACGAGTCCGCGAGAGCCACCGAGCCAGCGGTGGTCGGCATGCCCGCGATGTCGATGTTGCCTTTGATCAGGACCGGCACCCCCAACAGTGGGCCGTGCGCGGCGCCGGTCCGCCGGAGTTCATCTGCGCGGGCAGCCTCCTCGAGGACCCGGGGATTGATGCCGATCACCGCATTCAGTGCCGAAAGCGCTTCAGCGCGTCGCAGACACAGCCGGGTCAGTTGCACGCTGGTGATCCGGCCGCTATCCAGCAGTTCGATAAGCTGCTCACTGGTCACCGGGACAAGATCCAGCGCCGGCACCGCGTCGGGTTCGGCATTGTGATCGCCGATGCCGATCGACTGGTCGCTGTCTATCGGCGTCGGTTCTGCCGTCACCGGAGCGGATTCCGCCGGAGACGGACCGGAGCTGTCCGCCGGATTGTCGTCGGCGTCGGTCGCGCGGGCCGGTTCCGAGTGGTTCGGAGTTTGTCGAGCTTCCGGTCGAGGTGCGCGTTCGCCCCAGGTCCGGCCGTCTTCGGGGTTGTGGTGGAATGCGAGATGGGCGTCGGGGGGAATGATCCCAGACCTGCGCCTGCCTGCGACGTGCCGGAAGCGCTCGGGGGCGAGACCGGCCGCTACGGCTGGGTCAGCGTGCCCACTTTCGACCTCGACCGCGTACGTGTGCGGTGCGGAACGGTCGATCGCGGCGGTTTCCGCCCGGGCGGCGGACTCGTCGCCTTCTTGCTCCGATCCCGCGCCGTGGGGCGCCGTGATCGCCGCGCCGGTCTCATCGAAGAATATCCCCTGCACGCCGGACGGTCTCGGCGATCGGGTGGAGGGCACATGATTTGCCCGCAGCACGCCCTCGACCGGACTTCGCAGCTCGATCCGCGTCGTCCCGTCCGGGGAGGCGCGGCGCACCAGCAGGTAGGGGTCTCGTTCCGGCAGGACGACAAGTGCCGAGACACCGTCGCCTCGATTGCCCGACGACTCGTCCCACGTCCGTAACCGGGCCTCGATCTCAGCGGCATCGGCGAAGTGCTGTGGCTGCCCACCGGTCGCGGCCGCCAGGACATCCACTGCCGTATCCCCCGGGCGAAGACGGGATGGTATCGCGATGTCATCGCGGCCGGTGACGTCACGGAAGTCCTGCAAAAGCAGCGATATGTCCGGATCGCCGGATGCTTGTCGCTGTGCCCATCGCGCCAAGAACTCTGCCGGCGATGATCCGTCACGTGTCACCGTCAACCAATGCAGCACTCGCGCCGGATGGGTCAGCGGCAAGGATGATTCGACCGCACCGGCCCTTGCCCCTTCGGCTACCCCCTCGACCGGGTCGAACGTATTCGTCACGGGGTCCGTGAACGTCAACAAGGAATAGTGGGGTAGCTGGGCAAGCCATTCGGTGTACCCGACATCGGCCGCGATCAGATCCAGTTCACGATAGAGCTCATAGGCCGCCCGCAACATCGCCGGTGCGAGGTGATGGAGCACCCAGTTACCCTCGTCCGCCACGACGTGGATGAACTCATGATGCGTCAGCTGGTAGATCATGTCCTCGGCCGACTCCGCCCAACGATGGTCCGCGGTCTGTTCCGCCCACGCTCGCGCGAACTCCGGATCGGTGAGGATCTTGCTGTTGAGGGTGACAGTGACGTAATAATCCTTGGCGTCGGGAGTGGTGGTGCCGAAGCTCTGGGTCAGGCCGAAGCCCTCGATTTCGTCGTCGAACCTGAAGTACCGCAGAGCGAAACGGCCGCCGTATTCCGCGATCAGGTCTCGCAGCGCACGGTCGACGGATTCGACGGCTCGCACCGGAACGACCGAATCCTTCCAACCCCGAAAGCGGATGCGGTGATCGTCGTGCAGTTTTCGAACGATGCGCGCTTTCGCTTCGAGAGCTCCCCGGGGCGGCGGATCGACGACGCTGTCGCCGCTCGGTTCCGTCCGCGGCTCGTCGAACCGAGCCCACACCTCACCCCATTGCTCGACACCCGACACGGTGGCGAGGTCGAGCAATTCCCGCACCTCTGCTCCGATCTCGGCGTGGCTGAACAGCGGCGCATGCCACGTGAACATCTCGATGTCGGGAGATCGCTGGGGACGGTATTGGTCGACGTCGAACGACACGTAGAGCGATCGGGCATCGGCCTGCGTGGATATCCGCAGTGTGAGCCGCGCCTTCATGTCCTGCACGGCCGTCTGTTCCTCGTACCACTCGACGCCGCGCCGTTGCAGTGAGCGGGTGTAGCGCTCCATGTACGTCATCGCGTTGCGCCCCGCGCCACGCACCAACTCGGTTGCGGCTTCGATCTGACTCCGATCTCGCCAGCCGCGCTCGCGCATCATGTCGGCGACGGCCATCGCGACCGCCTCCAAATCCTCCTCGGTGCGCAGACCATCGGGTGCGTACAGCGGAACGAATTCCACGGTCAGATCCGGATTCAGATCTCCTCGATCCACCGGCAGATCTCGTACCGCGGCAACGGCGGCCTCGTCCGGATCCATCCGGGAGTGCCGGCGTTGCCCTCCTCCGGAGACCCAACCACCCCCATCTATGTGGAGTTCGCCGAGTTCGCGCAGCCGTTTGCGCATTTGGCGCGGTGTTTCGTGAGCCGAGGGGCTACCGTCCGAGAGTGCGCCGGCCCCGCCTACGTCATCCCAGGTAGGAACGCTCGCGTGCCCGATCAGGCCAACCTGCCTCGAAGCGCGCTGTGATGCGGGGCGGTCGTGCGCGGTCGGCTCCTCCTCGGATGTCGGCGTCCGGCTCTCATGGGTCTCTGAAGCCGGTCGGTTGTCCGTGACCGGAGGTTCCGTCGTTGTGCGCTGTTCGGGATGATCGTCGGTACCGATGATTCGTCTTTGCCTGGCGACCGCCACGATCTCCGCTCGGTCGCCGATGACGCCGAGCTTGACCCGAATGCGTTCGAAGCTGTATTTCACCTTCTTCCGGGTGATATCGGCGGCTTGTGCGATCTCTCTCGCAGAGAGGCCCTTGGCAGTCAGTTCGAGGACTTCGATGTCGAGATCGGACAGGCCATGACGTCGGTGCGGTGTTATCGGCGCGGACGGCGGAGTCGCCTTGTTCGGACGGAGGGTGGAGGGTGCGGCCGCCTCGCCGACCTGCGCGTCATCAGCCACGCGCCGACCTACCACCGTGGTGCCCACCCCGAACTTGCCGACCACGTAGCCCTCAGTGCTCAACTGTCGATACATCCTCTCCACGGAGCTTTTCGACATATTCAGATGAATACCGAGTTCCGCAGGGGTGGGCAGTAACCGACCCGGGGAGAGCCGGCCGGAAAGGATCGATCGGCGCAACGCGGACATGACGGCGACACGCCAATCACCCCCCGCCGCCTGTGCCAATTCCTTCATCGACGACTCGCCGGTGAAGATCTCCAGCAACTCGTCAGGAGTAACCACAGCGTTCTGAGGCGCCGCTGCGCTCGGCCATCGGTCGCGGCTCGCTGTGGTCGCTCCAACCCCCTTCTTCATCACCAGGTAGCCCTCATCGGAGAGCTGCCGATACGCATTGCCCACGGGGGTTTTCGACGGTATGCCCAGATGCTCGGCCAGCGCCGGAGCCTGGGGCAGCCAGCGACCCTCGTGCAGCTGACCCGACTGGATCACCGCGCGCAACCTCTGAGTCAGCGCATTTTCCCAACCGATCCGCTCGGCATCCTGTGCCAGCCTCGTCCTCGTTACTGCTGCCTCTAACACCTCGAGCAGCTCCGGCGGGGTGAGCGGGAGCATCCTGGCGAGGGCGTGTACGGCGCGGTGCCGCAGTGACTTGGCGGCATCCGCCGAACGATTGCCGCTGATCGCGGCCGTCGCGTCGGCGACCGTCAGACCCTGTAGAAAACGGAATTCGAGATACTGTTCGTAGTCGGGGTTGCCGAGTTGCCGGATGGTATGCCGCAGCCGATAAAGCTCATGGTGGGCCCCATTGGCGGCCGCATCCAAAGCTGACTCGGCCGCCGCCTTGACCGCTGTCAATGCTTCGCCGTCCGTGTGAGCTTCGGCGGGCCTACTCTCACCGGCCACGTCGGAGACACCGGAGGGCGTCGCCGGGGCGTCGGGTGTGTCGGTTCCAGCTTCCGGCGCGGCTCCCGGATGCTCTTGGTCGACGGGCGCGGAATCGTCGGCATGGTCCGCGGCACTGCGCAGCCGTGTGACCACGCCAGGGTGCCATTCGGGAAATTCGTACTCCTCGAACAAAGGCAGTAGCGCCTCGACGTTGCGCCGATACGTGTCGAGCTGTGATCGGCTGCGGTGGTTGGACACCCACACGTACGGGTCTTCTTCCCTGTCGGCGACTACATCGCTGACATAGCGCCGTGAGAAGGGGCTCGAAGTGGGATCCACCGGAGCTCGAAACGCGAAAGCGTGGTCGTAGCCGTACACGCGATCCCCGTCGCGCATCCAATTGCTCTGCCGATCCCAGTTGTTGATCGCCACATCGAGCAGACCCAGTTGTTCCGCGTCCGGATGGCCGAGCAGAGCCTCCATAGCGGAGATGGCCCCGGGGTCCTCCATCGTTCCTGGCACGGTGATGCCGGGCAGCCACGGCATCCGTATGGCGTGATCGTCGCCCTCGACCGGAAGAACCGGCGGCACAGGCGCATCCATGGCATGCCCAACCGCGGAAGCCAGAATTTCGGCGGCCCGGGCGGTTCGTGACAGCGCACTCTTTTCGACCGCAAGGAAACCGTTGGGGTAGGTGAGCAATTCGGTCACACTGTTCTGGGTGAACATGTGCGCGGGTGCGGTCCGCAGCGGGGGACCGGAGCGTTCGGCCTCGGCCAGCTGCGCGGCGAATTCCGAGGCGGACATCATGCGAGGGGGCCGATTGTCATCAAAGGGAAGGTCCGGGGCGTTCACGGTAGTGCTCGAGGTGCCCAAACGGCGGAGCTCTTGCAACGTCTGGTCGAGCGACTGGGAGAAGCCGGTCGGCTCGGCGAGCCAGATCAGCGCCCAACTGCGCATCATCCTCGAGTGCTCGTGAGTGGGCAGCTCCGGATGGGCAGCGGTGATGGTTCCCCGCAGCAGTGTCATAGTTCGGGCGGCGTGCTGCGCCGGTTCCCAGTGGGGCAACCGCTCGGCGATGGCGGTGAAGGCACGACGGGCCTCGCTCAGCAGGTCGAGCGCCAGTCCGGTATCGCGGGATCGAGTCAGATAATGGGTGGCCACTGCGGTCAGATCAGCCAGATAGGGTGCCGCGGCGACGGCGAAATCCGGCTCGGATCCGGTTCGAGCACGAGCGAAAGCTTCCGCTTCCGCGGACAGCGACGCCATGGAGCGAGTGAGTTCGGGATCGAATCCGATCTCGGACCTCGACGTCAGGTACTCGTCGACGAACTCCGACCAGTCGGTTCCGCTGGTTTGTTGTACCGTTTCGAAATGCAGCAGCAGGCCCTGCACCTGGTCGATCGCGGCGGTGGTGCGTCCGCGGTGCTCCGGATCCGCGGCACTCCGCGGCGTGAATGACGACTCCGCGGACCACGGGACGGAACCGAAGGATCGTTCGATCTTGTCGACCGAACGGCCGAGATGCTCTGGCAGGCTGTGCATGAAGTCGAAGTCCTGGACCACGGTGGACCTGTGCGCTTCAGCTGTGCCGGCCGCGTCGAGCGCCAATGCTCCGGCCACGGTGAACACGGTGTTCGCCGCCGCGTACAGCTCACGGACAGTCGGTAGCTGGGCGGCCAGCTGCCGACTGACGGCGAACAGAGTCGCGTAGTCGTGGATCGGCCCCGAGTGCGTTTCCGCCCTGAGCCGGTGGCTCTGCTCCCACATCACGATGCTCAATGCCCGAGCGGTTGCCACCACCTCCGATCCCGAGGGAGGCGTGCCGCGCTCGAGCGCGTCCAGATGGGCGGTTGCATCGGCGTGCAGGCGATCGAGCAGGTTGCTCGCGTCCTCGTCGGAAAGCCCGGCGGCCCAGGCACGAAGATCTGCGTACTCGGCGTCGCGGAAGTCGGGAGCCGAGGACGGCTTCGGAGCCGTGGGCTCGTTCTCGGCCGAATCATGGGCTTGCGTCTCGGGCTTGCCGGACGGCTCGTGGCCACCCAGCTGTCCTGGCTCGTCCGGATCCGCGGTGTGCTTCGGTTCGGGTCGTCCGCCGCGGGCGAAACCGCCGCCGTCTGCGTGGGCTTCGGCGAGCCTTTCTATGCGCTTGTGTCTTGGGACGCGGCCTCCCCGTTCCCAGGCTGGGCCGCGGTCGTCGAAGGGGTTTACGAGATCGGGGACGCCCCCGATCAGACCGGTGCGCGGAGCACTGGCGGGTCGGCGTTCTTGGTCCACTCTCTCGGACGCCGCGGTCCGCTTCCCGGTGGACGGCTCACCATCGGTCCGCTGCCAAGGTGTCTTCCGTCGGCGAGGAGAATCCGCCGGGGTGGAGGAGCGGGTCGACGGCTTCTGGCTGCTCCAGGGCGTCGGCGCACCCAAAGCCCGGGGGTGCTGCGGCGCGGCCTTCGCTCCGAGGTCGCGCTGCACCGCCGGAATCTTGCCGTCGAAATCTTCGACGAGATCGATCACCCGGTCGGGGAACCGATCCAGCAGGGCGGCGTCGATCAACGCGCGTACTTTGTCGAAGTGGGGATTTTCCACATCCGGGTCCTCGAAGGAAACGAACCCGTGCAGACGCCCGTCATCGTGGATTCGCCACCGGATATTGCACTGCGCTGCGCATCCCTCGGTTTCGACGCTGATCAGCCATGGACTCCCGACCGTCTTCGCCAATGCCGCGTGTGCCGGTCCGCGTGCTTCGACCGCTGGGAGTACCAGGCGGTCCGGACCGCTTTCCGAAGCCACCGCGGTGACCAGACCGCCCACCGACGTCCGGTTCTCGCCGGGGAGCCCTCCGATTTCCCGCACTACGACAGTCCCTCGAACGCTCTGTTCGGCGGCGTGAACGGCGTGAGTCGGTGAGCCGGGGGTGAGCACCTGCTCGGTACCAGGAGCCCACGAGAAGTGCGACTGGGCGAGCCAAGGTGACAATTTGTCGTACAACGCTTGCAGGATCGGATAGGTCCGGTGCGGCTCGGGCCCTGGATCGAAATTGCGCAACCATGCGGTCGCGGTATCGGCAGCCGCGGTCTTTTCCAGGGTGACCAGACCCGGTTCGCCGCGGACCGGATTGAGCGTGATGTCGACCCGCAGACCGCCGTTCGCCGGGATGTGCACGCCTGCGACTTCCACCCAGAAATCGTCTCCGGCGCCCGGGATGAGTGCGGAGATACGGCGCTCCAGGCCGTTGCGAGATCCGATGAAACCAGCACCCGGAACTATTTCGGATGCGGAATATTCTCCTTGCGTTTCTGGCGCATCCCACCAGAGCCGGCCCTGGATCTCTGTGAGGTGCTTGAAGTGGATCGTCGAGATGTCCACGTGCTGACTCAATGCGAACCAAAGTTGTGCTAGATACTTGGGCTGCCTCGAAGCGGCCAGGAACAATCCACTGAGTGGGCCCACCAGTGTCGGCCGCCCATTGATGATGATCCAGTATCCGAAGCCGGAGAAAACGCTCTTTCCGCGAGGATCATCACCTTTGGTCCGGAGGTATGAATTGTACAGATGTGGATGCTCTCCCGATACGGTGCGAGTGGTGACCCATTTACCGGTGTCGGTGAGCAGAAAAGTGTCCCCTGCGCGGGCTCGGGTGTTGTAGGGTTCCCCGTCCGGCCCGATGAACAGGTCGTTTTCATCGGTATCGAGGATCACGACCTCGATCGGTTTCATCCAGTGGTCGTCGGAATCGGGCGGAAAACCCGGCTCCGCCGTCTCGTACCGCGGTTTGCTCGGTGCGGCGCGGGTCGCGGTCGGAAGGTGATCCGGGTTGCCGATTGGGCGCCCGGCGGAGTGCTGCCGGGGGGCGGACTCGACCGGGTCGTCGTTGGTGTCGGTCGAGGGCGCGGTTTCGTCGCTGTTCGCGTGTGAGTGGTTCGGGGGCTCCTCGGGTTCGTCCATACCCGAGAGCTGCCCGGTGACAGGATTCTTGTAGTTGACTACGCCCCAATCGAGTCCGTCAGGTCCGAGGATGCCCGTCAATGTCCGGTGCCGCTTGCGGGCGGGACGATCGGATGCGAACGGATCGGTGTCCTGGAAGGACACCACTGGTCCAGGAGACTGCCCACCGCCTCCCGGCTGCTTGGGACGGCTCGACGGGGCGACGTCCGTCGGTACGAACCTCGGGTTGCCGGTTTCCTGGAAAGGGCTGTCGACTGCGCCATGCGGTCGACTCGGCCGTCGTCCACTCGGGGAACCGCCGCCACTTCCCGTCTTCTCGGCGCCGGTGACCGGGGCAGCATCCATCAGCGGAAGGTTGCCTGTGCGTAGTGCGAAGGCCGCCATCCCCGCACGATGGTGGGTACCGAACTTCTGGTTGATATTGAAGACGTACGTTTTCACGCTCTGCCGGGTAAGGCCCAGCGCGGCGGCTATCTCGTTGTCGTTCTCGCCTTTCGCGACCAGGCCGAGCACTTCTCGTTCACGGGGCGTCAGTTCGGGCCGGGCGGCGCCATCCGACGCGGTCGCATCGATCGGGGGAATGATGCCGGTGCGGATGACGATCGCCACCGACCCGGCTCGGGTGCCTACTCCGAGTTTTCGATTGATCCGCGACGCGTAGGACTCCACAGTCTGCGGGGTCAGTGCGAGATCGACGGCTATCTCGGCGCTGGTCTTGCCTTTCGCGATGAGGGTCAGCACCTCGATCTCGCGTTGGGTGAGCTCAGGAAGAGCCTGGCCGGAATCGCCTGCCTGTGTGGTGCGAGGAAGGACGTCCGCGCTGACGGCCACGGCAACCATCCCCGCCCGGGTGGGTGAGCCGAGCTTCTCACCGGCGCGCTCCACGAGAGAATCCACCGCCGCCACGGAAATGTCCAACTGCGTGGCGATCTCGGGGCTCGATTTGCCTTCCGCGACCAGAGCGAGGACCTCGGTCTCGCGCGGGTTCAGGCCGGGCAAGGGCGGGCGGGTTCGATCCGCGGGCTCGTCGAGCGTTTGCGGCAGAATGTTTTTGCGGATCGCCGCCACTACCGCCGTTACCCGGTCCTCTGCGCCGAGTTTGCGTTCGATGCGGACGAGGTGGGCCCGGACCGTGGTTTCCCTCAACCCGATCAACACGCCGATTTCCCGGAGTGATTTGTCCTCCGCGACCAGCCGGAGTTCGGTCAGCTCGAGGTCTGTCAGCGTGCCGGTGCTGTCGAGCGGCTCCATCGGCAGCAAACGGACGAATGCCTTGATCGCGTCGCCCTGCAAGGGTGAGAGCTCTTGGCCCTTCCCGACCGCGGATACGACATCGATGACTCGCCTGCGCACCAGCGGACTCAACTTGCTGAGAATGGCCAGATCAAGTAACTCCATCCGGGCCAGTGCCTGGCTCACCGGGTGAAGCTCCCCCGCACCCTCGGTTTGCCGATAGGCGGCGGTGATCCCATCCCTTATGCGAGTGAAGTCGCGAGGAGGGCCGTCGGTTCCGTGGGTCGTGGCCTGCCTCTGCTGGTTCGGGTCGCGTAGCGGACTGGAACGGTTGTCGGAATTCTTCGCATCGGACCGCACGCCCGGCGTCGGCACCGAGATAGGCGTCCTGGTCGCGTCTTCCGGCGGTGGCGGAGGTGGGGGCGGCGGTTGTTTTTTGCGGCGTTTGGGTTTGTCCTCCGGCTCGGCACCCATCCGGGTGACCAGGCGCTTACCTTCCCTCTTCTTCGGTTGCGGGGCGGGTGAGAGGTGTGGGACTCCGCCTATGGCGGGAAGGCGGCTGGGGTCCTCGCTGTATTCGAGGGAATGCGGGTTCAGGTGGGGGGCCGCAGGTTTTTGCGGAGCGCCTGGGGTTTCGGAGTTCGGTTCGGTCGCATACCGGGACGGCATCGCCAGTGAGTCGGGCGTTTTGCCGAGACCGGCGTCCAGATCGGTTGCCGGTGCGGCCGAATGGCGGTCCGACAGAGGATTGGTGATGTCGGGTGGCCGTGGTGACGTGGGGTAGGGGGTGTTTCCCGAGTCGTCAGGATTCTGGAAGGCGCGGCCCAAACCGACGGAATTGTTGGGCAGGGGAGTCAAAACGGGAGTGTGCGGAATGACCGGGATGGCATCAGCCGGTGGTTCGTCCTCCAACGGGTAGGAGACGCCGGGGATGGTTACGTAATCCCCGGCGGGCTTCTTCTGGACGTTGTGGTCCCGGGGGTCTTGTTGGACGCTGTGCTCCCGCGGGTCTTTCTGGACGTTGTGCTCTCGGGGATCGTCCACGACGGTTCCCGGCGGGGTGGGGAACTCTTCTGGGTCGGCGTCGGGTTCGTCGTCGGTGCCCGACCGGACGGCTGCGGCGATGGGGGGAGGTGGCGTCGAAGAAGTCTGGGGCGTGGCCGAAGCCGAGGTTATCGGCGCATTCGTATGGGCACCCGGTGTGGGGCTCGCCAGCGGTCCGGTGCTTTGGGAGCCGCTGGGCGGTGTGGGGCCCAGGGGTGGCTTCGCTCCGCCGGTGTGCGAGGTGCTGCCTGCCGCCGTCGGGGCGGCCGCTGACGGGGTTGCCGAGTTCGTGACGTTCGAAGGGACGACGGGGTTTCGCGGCTCCGCCGTGGCGGAGGCATATCCCGCCTGCGCTGGGTCGGCCTTCGGTATCGCCGCACTGGACTGTGCGCCGGGAATCGGCGTATCGGTCCCGGCGGACACCGCAGGTGCGGAATCGGGAATCGATTGCGCGTGGCCCGCGACGAGGTCGTCCGTTGCGGTATGAGTCGCAGGCGACGGTGGGGCGTCCACCGCTTGCATCGGCGCTTCCACCGAGGGTGCGGTGGTATCCGCAGTCGCCGGTGGGGAAGTCTGTGCCAGTTCCGCTTCCAGCGTGGCGATCTCCGCGTCGAAATCGACTTTGTGAACGGGATGTGCCTCGTGGGTGGTAGCCCCCTGGTCCAGCGATTCACCGGACGGTCGCGGGCCTGTCATGTCCTGGCCCGCCGTCTGTTCCGGTGCGAGCAAGTACATTTCCCCGGCGGGGCCGTGTTCGATCGCGATGGGCGCGTAAGCACTGCTGCCGTCGTCGAACAGGACTTCGGTGCCCGGCGCGATGTCGGGTTGGGTGACCGCGCCTTCGGTGATCACATTGATCCCCTGCTGGTCCGGACGCACCTGAGGATCGCTGATCTGGAACTGGCGGGCAGGCAGTGGTGTGACCGGACCGCCTTCGGGATGTGCGGCCACCGCCACGCCGCCCCGTGCGGGCTGAGCGGTGTCCCACGCGGGCCAACCGGTGCCGCCGCCACGGGATGGGTGTGACGACCCTCCCGACGGGTAGTCGGGCGCGATGCCGGGTGTCGTTCCGCCGCTGCCGTCCGGCAGCTGTCCAGGGCCGTCGCCCCCCATTATTCGGGCGAGGGCGTCGTCGACCATATCGCGGAGGATCTGATCGCCCTCCGCCATCATCTCGGGGGTCAGGTCGTCCGGCCGGTCCATGGAACCATCACCGGACTCGGGCCCGGGGCGCCTCGCTTGCGGCGCGTCCACCTCACTGGTGGTGGAAACAGGTTCAGGAGTCGCCGATTGCGTCTGGGGAGGCTGACCGTCCCCAGGCGCGGAAATCCGCACCGATGGCGCGGCGTCGGAGGGTGGACCCGAATCCGCGGATGCCACCGGTTCGGGTACACCGGTATATGCCCCGGCACGCGCGGCCCGCACCGACGCCCCGAGCGACCCGACCAGTCCCGTGCCGAACCCGGTCCACACCATGGTGGCCAGGTCCTTGCCGCGCAGTTCGCCCTTCGTCAGAGCGAATGCGGTCAGGCCGCCCGCGAGACCACCGGCCATACCGCCCACGCCGCCCGCGGCGACGGTGCCGAGCACCCGGCCGCCCGCTCGCATCGCCGCGGGCGCGACACGACGACCGACCTCGACACCGACCAATCCGCCGACCGCGCCTGCTGCCGCTCCGATCCTGACCTGCTGCCAATCCACCGCCTTCCGGTGGCCTTGGGCGATCTGCACACGCTGGGCGACATAGGGAACCCCACCACCGATCGCCGTCCCGAAGAACACGCCTTTCGAAGCCAGCACGAGTCGTGGGTGTTCGGAGACGAACCGCGCGGCGCGTGTCAGCATGGTCAGCACCAAGTCGCGCTGGGCGAGTTCCATCCCCGCCCGGGCCTCGGCGCGATCGGCGATCGCCTTCACGATGCTGCCGGGTGGCGGCATCGCCATATCGATGATCACCTGCGCCAGCAGCGCTCCCGCGATCCCGATGAGGACGTACTGCTGGTACTCGATGGCTGTGGCGTTGTCGTACAACTGCCGCGCCATGGCGTTGTTGAACTCGATCTGCGCCCGGATCTGGTCGATGATCTTGCGGTATTGCTTCTGTACTTCCGTACCGGTCTCGCCCTCGACCGCCTTCTCCAGCTGCTCCACCACCGGCTGGAGCCGATGCAGCACCAGGACGAGCCCGTTCGCAGCGTCCGACCAGGTGTCGGCGCTGCGCCGCATCGCCTCGGGATCCCCCTCCGGAAAGTGTCCCAGCACCATCGCGGTCAGCCAGTCGGGGAAATAGTCGGGAATCTGCACCATCAGGCGCTCGATCGTCCGCGCGCGTGCTCGACGACCAGTCTGTGCAGTACTTTTGCCGGTCCGCAGGCGCCCTCGCCGCGCAGTTCGACTTCGGTGAACCCTTCGACCACCGCCGCTCGGGGGTCGAAGCGGTCGCCGGAGAAGCACGCTCGGATCAGTTGGGCACGCCATTGCCGGTAACCGCGGACGATCGCGGCGAGTGTGTCACCGCGGTCCCACGGCCCGCTGATGCGCTGGTACTCCATGAGCAACGACCGATGCGCGGACTGCCGGACCCGGGGCCCCGCACCCGCTTCGAGAATCCGGCCGAGGTCGTGCACGATGGTCGAATACATCGGCCGCTCACCGGATCCGGCTACCCGCTCGCCCGATCGAATCGCGGTCTCGACTTTCTCTTCGAGCAGCGCCTGACTGGCCGCCGTGACACGGTCGAGCAGGATCCGCTCACCGGTGACCGGACCCTCCGCCTCCTGCGTCGCGCGAGCCGACGTCACACGCGACACCGCACCGTCCGGTAGGTCGGTGATCTCTATCCCGGCCAGCTCGATGTAGGGGTGTTTGCCGAGGATGCCGTCGACGGCCGCCGCGATTTCGTCGACCGTACGTCTGGATATTCCGGAGGTGTCGAATCCGGCTATCCGGAGCCCATGGCGAGCGGCGAGCTCCTGCGCGGCGGTCACCGCGTCCGGATCCGTCCGTATCCGGGAGCGCTTCGCTTCCGCCGGGGCCGGTTTCGGCTTGCGCCGTCTCGCGTCCTTGCCGGTTTTCCCGGGTTGGGCCGCGTCGGGCCGGGGACCCTTCCGGCGCGGCGGGTAGGCCTGGCCCGGTGATGGATTACCGGCGTTTCGCGACCACGGCGTGCCGGGTGCGTTTCGCATCCACGGCGAATCGGGCGGCCTCGTCCATCGGCCTTCCGGTGTTCGCTGGACGGGCCCCGGTTGCGGTGCGCCGGGTTTGGATGTCGCCGCCGCAGCGGGTGAGCCGGTGGCGGGCGGCGTGGCAGTGGCGGGGGACGCCGGGGTTCGCGCGGCCGGCGCGGCGCCTCGCGCGATCGGCGTCGCTCGGTCCGGAACCGAAGGCGTCGGGGTGGAGTTGGGTAACGGCTCCTGCTCGGGTGAGTCGGGTCCGCCGATTGAGCCGTATTCGCCGGGGCTCGCGCCGGGCACGGTCGGATCCGCGGTCGGTTGGTAGCCGGGTTGCTCGGTTCCCTGCGCGGCGGTGGGGTCGTTTGCCGCAGCGGTGGGGTTGTACGCCGGAGCGGTGGAGTCGTAGGGCGGAGGGGTGGAGTCGTAGGGCGGGTTGGGCGAGGGGGAGTCGAGAGCGGAGTTCGGCTCGGCGGCATTCGGCGCGGAGACGGGTTGATAGGGAGCCGGGCTCCGCCATTGCGGCTGGTCGAACGGAGCGCTGCCGACCGGCCGCGCGGCGAACGGATCCTGATCGCGAAGTTGGGAGCCGAGGTTCTGGTCCTGGTCCCGCAGGACTTCGCCGGCGTCCGCGACGCTGCCGCTCATTCCGCGCAGATTGTGGACCAGGTTCTCGAAGCCGGTGATTCCCTTGTCGGCCGCGGGCTCGTAGCTGTCGCCGAAGATCCGGCCCGGCTCGTCGTCGCCCCAGCACTTTCCCTCGGCGGCGAGCCTCTGCTTCAGGCGCGCGAGTTCCTCCTGCGCCACGTCGGCGATCGCGGCGAGTTCCGGGGTCAGCGCTCGCAGCAGGTCGGTATCCACCCGCAACGACCGACCCATATCCCGGCAAACCCTTCACCTGCATCAACGACACCGAGAGAAGACATTGTCCTCCCGGAGCAGCTCCGGCACCCGTGGCGTCTCTTCCCGAAGGTGGGAACGGAACGACGGGTGGGACCTGCTCGATTGTGTGCGCGCAGTCGCCGATCGAATCGGGCGGTTGCCGGTCGGGCCCTGTTACTTCTGCGGCGAACTCAGCGACGGTTGATGCAGGTCGAAGTAGGCGACGTCACCCATGAGGGCGTTCTCCTCCTCGAACAGCGACCGCAGATCGTCCGGTATCTCGATCTTCTCGCGTTCGCGGGCTTCGGCTTCGGAGGTGAAGTACACCGTCTCGATGAATCCGTCGTCGCCGTAGGTCGCCAGCGTGCCGCCGAGAATCTCCGGGCGTACCTCGTGCAACCGATCGCCCGACTGGGCCAGTATCTCGCGCATCCGTCCGGCGTCCCGGGTATGACCCTCCATGACCTGCACGAATCCGGCGCGGTCGGAGCCACCACCCATCCACTGCGTGACTTCGGCGCAGTCCATGAAGGTGACCGGCCCGTCGAAGCACTGCTCGGTCTCCCGCCACCAGGCGCCCTGCTCCGGGCGCTCGCTGTTGCGGCGGGCGGCCTCCTCGGATTCGAATCGGGCGAGCGCGATGAAGGTGCCGTCGTCGCACAGTCCGCTGGTCGTGCCGAGATAGCCGACGGCTCCCGGCTTCAGTTCCTCGTTCCAGCGATCCATGCACCGATTCAGTCGGGCGGGGTCGGCGGCCTTGCCTTGAATGACTTGGATGAACATCGGTTCCTCCTCGAGCGGAGCGATCACTCCGCAGTGTCGCCGGGGCCGTCGCATCGTGGTCCACCGAGGGCGGGACACCGCACGGCCCGCGATCGCGGCCGGCGCACAGTCAATCGTTCGCCGCTCGGATGCCGCGCGCAAGTGCCGGATGCCGGGCCCCGCGCGGTCAGGCGGCGGGGAGGGGCGTGTGGGTGCGGCGGGATGCTTCGTTGTCGCGTTCGGTGATGCGGACGTACAGCCGGATCAGCACCTCGCGCAGGGTGACGCCGAGCTCAGCGGCGTGCAGGGCGGCCAGTTCCAGCGCGAGATCGCTGGTGAGCGTGCCGGGATCGCTGAGCATTTCGTCCAGCACCATCCCGGTGACCGCCTGATCGTGGGTCAGGACGACGGAGGGCAGCCAGCTGAGTTCCCACGCTGCGCCGGAGGACGAGGGAAGCAGCCGGGCGGTTTCCGGGCTGATGTCGCTGGTGATGATCGAATCGGTGATGTCGAGTGCCATGATTCGCTCTCATTCACGCTGTTTCGAGATGACGTCGACCCGCCGCTCGGCGGTTACCGTGTCCGAGCGCGATGGATTCGTCCGCCCTTCGGTCGTATCGGTGTCCGAATGCGTCGGGAGATCGGCGCGAGCGAGACGGCGGGGTGGTCTCACCTGGCCGCAGAGGATGCCGGGCCGCGCCATGACGAGGTATCCGCATCCGGCACCTCCTAGAGTTATCGGGCCACCGAGATCGGCAGGCCGGAAACCGTTGTGCCGAGACCGAATTGCGGTGACGTCGAGATCAAGGCTAGGTGCGGCCACATCTTGCTGTCAACGAAGCTTTAGCGCTTTGTGATGATAGTAGATAAGCTTCAATGACTTTAGATAGTCACTTAGCCCAATACGCATCTGGAATCCGGGCAAATTTTGGTTTCTGCTGCGGGGTAAAGCTGGTGCGGTACGTTCCTGGGCTCATGTGGCAGCCCCCTTTCGCGGGGGAGTCGGATGCGGCTGGATCTCTGCTCTACAACGAAATTCGGCGAGCGCGATTCGTCGGATGCCTGATGCCACTCGATGATTAGAATGATGCATCGTGACATGCCGTGAGCATGCGTATGCAAGGTGCAGGATGGGAGGCACGGGATGGCTGGCTCCGGCTCGGATGAGCAGGTCGGCGATCTGGTCCGCAGGCTACGACTGGAACGCGGCTACACGCAGGCGGCGCTCGCCACCCGAGCGGGCTGTTCCCGCAGTCTGATTCAGCAGATCGAGAACGGCAGCCGGATTCCGCCGCTCGCGCTGCGGGAACGCCTGAGCCTCGCCCTCGGCGCGGAACTGCCGACCGACGGCAGCGCCGATCCCGCGACCGATCCGACCAGCAGCAACTACTACGACCTGCGGATGCGATTCAACGTCCTGCTCGGCAAGGACCCCGAATTGGTGTCGCGCGCACTGGGTATCGCGCAGAGCCTGATCGACGCATCCGGCGCGCGAGCGGAAATCGAACCGCTGCGCCTGGTCGCCGACCGGCAGTTGGAACGCGCCGAGGAGATCCTCGCGCAGATTCCCTCGCGCAGCGCCACGGTATGGGAATGGAACACCGTCACCGACTGGCTGACGATCCTGGAACAGGCCACCACGTCGGTGCGCGCGATCCACACCGCCGACCTGGGCACGATCGGCGGCGACGTCGGCGACGACTATCACGCGGCGATCCTGCGCCTGGCCGACAAGGCCCATCCGCCGAAGATCGATGTGCGGCGGATGTACGTGCTCGACGACATCTCGGACGTCTGGCCCTATGACGACAAACTGTGGAAGCAGGCGCGCTCGGGCGTGGAGAGCGTGCTGGTCAAGCGCGAGTACGCCCGCAACGCGCAGAGCATGCTCGTGGTCGACGACCGCTACGTCGCGGTGGGCGAGTACGACTACTCGCGCCAGGCCCGGGTGGCGACGCGCTTCTCCGCGCTGAAGCACGACGTCGCGTTCGCGGTCCGGCGGTTCGAGAAACTCTACGACCTCCGGCGCGCCGGTTCGGCCATCGTGGTCGACCAGATCGTCGCGCAACCGCCACTGGCGGAATTCGAACGACTCGCCGAGGGCAACTGCCGCAGCCTGTTCCGCGCCGCGCTCCAGGAGAAATGGAACACCATGCCCGCACCGGGAGACTCTTCAGAAGGCGAGGTTCCGTGACTCAGAGCCACGTGCTCACCGATCCGCTCGCCGACCTGGCGATGCTGACCAATCGCTCCGAGGCCAGGAAACGGCTAGTGCGCGGGCACGTTTCGCGGGACGCCTGGTTCGCGGGGACCGGCGGCCTGCGCCACTCGGGCGTCATCGACGCCTACCACGGCGAGACCGGCCGCGCCCCCGACGCGCACGCCGTCGCGGCGCTGGATCGGGCGTGGCGAGAGAGCCTGCACATCGCGCCCGCCGCGGAGTATCTCGACGGCAGGCTCTACGACAAGCGGCAGCCGTTGATCCTGCGGGAGCTGGCGGCCCGCAGGTTGTTCGGGCGCCTGTCACATCCGGTGGAAGGGGTCCCCGGCGTCCGGGTGCGCGCGGAAGAGGTGATCGTCTGCCCGTACTCGAGCACGATGCTGCTCGAGGAGGCCGTCGCGAGCCTGGCCAGGCCCGGCGGGGTGATCGTGTGCCCGGAGGGCTTCTACAAGAGCTCCAGCATCCACGTGGAGAAATTCGGCTTGCGGATCGTGTCGTGCCCGGTGGCCCCGGACGACGGGTTCAAGATCGACCCCGTCCGGCTGGCCCGCTGCCTCGACGGGCTGCGGGCGACGGGCGAGCTGTGCGGGGTGCTGCTCACGCTGCCGGGCAACCCGGTCGTCGCCGACTACACGGCCGTCGAGCTGGCGGAGATCGGACGGGTGCTGCTCGACTGTGGCGTCCCCGTCATCTGCGACATGGCCTTCGACCTGCTGGTGGCCTCGCACATCCCGGTCGCCGCGCTGCACGTGCCGACCGAGCAGGGCGTTCGGCGGCTCTACGACGTGGTGCTGACCATCACGGGCAACTCCAAGGGCTACAACGCCTTCGGCCCCTGCAAGATGGGTGCGGCATGCACGGGCGACAGCGCCTGGCTGGAGCGGATCCGGGAACGGCTCACCATCTCGTTCCAGCGCGAGACCACCCACCTGGCTCGCGCGATCCTCGAGCACACCTCCGAGGACTACTTCGCCCGCAACCACGCGCTGATGCGCGCGCAGATCGAGCGGGCGTGCGGCCACATCGCCGCGATCAACACGCGGCTCGGAGCGGAGATCCTGCGACCGCTGGGCAATCCGGAAGGAATGTTCGTCTCGGTGGTGTTCGATCGCGCGCTCCTCGACGCTGCGGGTGTACACACGAGTGCGCAGGTGGAAGACCTGCTGCTCGCCGTGGCCGGCGTCGACAGCGTCGCGCTCGACCGCACCGGCTCGCTACGACCCGGCGTCCGGTTGAACGTTCTCGCTCCCCGCAAAGCGCCACGACACGAATCGCCCGCTTTGCTCGATGAACTCTTCGACCGGCTGGAGCAATTGATCCGCGATATCGCCGGCGGGCTCACCTATCGCGCCGCGCTCGCCGATCGCGGCCTGACCGCCTTGGTAGCGGAGCCCGGAGCCGCGCGGTGATCGTCGGGGTGCTTCGCGAGACCGCGCGACGGGAGACTCGTGTGGCGCTCACACCCGACGCGGTCCGCACGCTTTCGACGGCGGGACTTCGAGTGCTCGTGGAGGAAGGCGCGGGGCGAGGTGCGGGTTTCGCCGACGCGGCCTACCGGGCGGCCGGGGCGGACGTCGTCGGGGATCGCGCGGCGGTGTTCGAGCGCGCGGGCATCGTCGTCTGGGTGAAACCGCCCGCGTTCGACCTGGATTCGATGCCGTTGCGCGCGGGGACCACGCTGGTCGGCTTCCAGGATCCGCACTACCGTCGCGGCGAGATCGATCGGTTGCGTGGCCTCGGCATCGAATCGGTCGCCTTCGACCAGGTGCCGCGCGACGACTCGACCGCCGAGATCGATGCGCTGTCCGGGATGAGCCGGATCGCGGGTGCAGAGGGTTACGCCGAGGGCAGGCGGCTGCTCGCCCCCGCGCGGCTCACCCGTCCGGTCCGTGGCCTGGTGCTGGGGTGCGGGGCGGCCGGGCTCGCCGCGATCGCGGCCGCGCGCACGTTCGGCGACGAGAAGCCGACAGCGGTCGGTAACCGCCTCGCACAGCGGGCGGCCGCGTCGGCGGCGGGCGCCGGGCAGTTCGTGCCGAACCGGGACGACAACGCGGCGCTGCTGGAATCGCTCGCCGCCGCGCCGCCCGACCTCGTCGTCTGCACCGCCGTGCACCGCGGATCCCCGGCGCCCCGCCTGCTCGGGCAGGCGGAGTTGGACCTGCTCGGCCCGGGGACCGTGATCGTGGATCTCGTGGCCAAGGCGGGCGGCAATTGCGTCGCGACCGTTGCCGACCGGACGGTCACCCTGCCCAACGGCGTCGTCGTCACGCATCGCTCCAACTACCCGGCGAGCCGTCCGGCGGCGGCCAGTCGTGCGTACGCCGCGGCGACGGCCGCCATGGTGCTGCGGATCGCCGGAGAGCGCGGAAGTGCCTTGACGGTCGATGAGAACGTGTTCTAATTTTTGGCATGCGCAGATTTGACGGCCGCCGCGTGGTGGTGACGGGAGCGGGATCCGGCATCGGTCAGGGCATCGCCCTGCGACTGCTGGACGAAGGGGCGCAGCTGGTCGCCGCCGACATCGATGCGGCGGGCTTGGCCACCACCGCGGACAAGGTGGGCGACGGCGCCGAGCGACTGCGAACGGTCGAGGTCGACACCGCCGATCCGGCGTCGGTGCGCACCGCCGTCGAAACGGCGCTCGAGTTCCTCGGCGGACTCGACGTGCTGGTCAACGCGGCGGGCATCCTTCGCCCCGCGCGCACCCATGAGATGCCGCTCGAGGTGTGGAACCAGGTGATCGGGGTGAATCTCACCGGCACCTTCCTGATGACCCAGGCCGCGCTGCCCGCTCTGCTGGACACCGGACGCGGCGTGGTGGTCAACATCTCCTCCACCGCGGCGTTCAGCGCGGCGCCCTACCTGGCCTCCTACGCGGCGTCCAAGGGCGGTGTGAACGCTTTCACGCACGCCATCGCCTTGGAGTACGCCAAACAGGGCTTGCGCGCGGTGAACATCGTTCCGGCCGGCATCACCAGCGGTATCACGACGAAGTCCATCCTGGCCCAGCCCGAGGGTTTCGACCCGCAGTTGTTCTCCCGGATGACCGGGTGGCTCAATGGCGGCGCGCTCGGCTCTCCGGAGGACATCGCCGGGGTGGTCGCCATGGTCGCCTCCGATGACGGGCGGTACATGACCGGCACCGAGATCCGGGTCGACGGCGGCGCGCTGATGTGAGTCAGCGGGGCGTCGCCACCAGAAGGTGGTGCGGAATCGGCGTATTCGCGAGCCGTCGATGCTCGACCTGGCAGCCCGCCTGTTCCAGTGCCGCGATCACCTCCGGCACCGGGCGCAGGGTGAAGCCGTACGGGGTGAACGGCAGCTTCGCCATCGCGTCCGGATCTCCGATGCCGACCACCAGACGGCCACCCGGCCGGACCACGCGCGCGAGTTCGGCGCAGGCCGCTCGCAGGTCCGGCACGAAGTAGACGGTGTTGACGGTGATCGCGGCATCGAGACTGTCGTCAGGCAAGGGCAGCGCGGTGAGCGAACCCTCGAGCAGCCGCAGGCGCCCGGACTCGATGTCGCTTCCGTGACCGGAGCGGGCACGTGCCAGCATGTCCGCGGAGATCTCGACGCCGTGCACCACACCGTCCGCGCCGACCCGATCGAGCAGCAGCGAAAGCCCTGCGCCGCCGCCGAATCCGACGTCGGCCGCCGTGCCGCCGGGCGCGACGGACGCCGCCTCCACCGCACCGGCGATGGCGGCCTTGTTGCCTCGATTGAGCACGAAGGCGATCCCTTTGCCGAGTACGCCGTGGGGATTTCCGAGCTGACCGGCGAGACTGGACAACAAGCGGGCCCGAACGGAGTTCATGGGCGCCATCGTATCGGCCCGCCCGTACCGGACGGTGCGGCGAATGTCCGAATACTGTTCCGTTGGTATCCGTTCGACTACCGCGTTGTGAAGGACGACCTCGATGCGCCGACCGATGATCGTTCTCGCCGCCTGCGCGCTGGCTCTCCTGCCCGGTCAGCCCGCCTCGGCCGCCGCGCCATGGGGGCCGCTCGCGCCGCCGAACCCGTTCCTCGGTCCGCCCGGCGCCGCGACCATGCACGGCGACGCGGGGTCCTCGGACGTGACGGCGCTCGCCGGACCCGCCGCCGCGGGCGCGGTCGCGGCCTATCCACTGGCCTCCGCGTGCCCGACGCTGCTGGAAGGATCGGACCGCCTCGTGGTCGCCCTGTGCACCGCGATCGCGGGACAGACCCCGACGGTGTACCTGCTCGATCCCGCGGCGCCGGGCCCGCTGGCTGCTTCGCTCGCCGCACTGCCGTTGACCAGGGGAAGCCTGCTCGGCGGCGTGTACGCCTACCTCGACCAGGTCGACCGCTTGGTGGTCGTGGACGGCACCGACCGGCTGCTGCGCATCCGGCACGAGCGCGACGCGACGGGGACGTGGCGGCTGGTCAGCGAAGCCTTCGCCGATCTCGGTCCGGTGCTCCCGCCCGGAGACGCGGTGACCGGACTCGTGCCGGACTGGTCGGGCAATGTGTGGTTCGCGTCCGGTCAGGGCGTGGCCGGGTTCGTCACGGCTGGCGGGCAGGTCGCGGCGCTCATACTGCCCGCGGGAGAGCGCGTGGCCAACAGCATCTCGTCGGCGCCGAGCGGGCAGGTGGCGGTGGCCACGACGCACGCGCTGTACGAACTGCGCGCCGCCGCGTCCGGCGTTCCTGAGATCGTGTGGCGCGCGCCCTACGACCGGGGATCGGCGCGCAAGCCGGGACAGCTCAGTTGGGGCACCGGCTCTACCCCCACCTATTTCGGGCCGCGCACCGGTGCGGACTACCTGACCATCGTCGACAACGCCGACGGCCAGGTGCACGTCCTGGTATTGCGTTCGGGGACCGGCGAACTGGTATGCGCGGCGCCGGTGCTCGGTGAAGGCGGCCCGGGCAGCGAGAATTCGCCGGTCGGGGTCGGCCGCTCCGTCTTCGTGGCGAGCACATACGGATACCCCTACCCGGCGCTGCCGGAGGGTGCCGGACCGGCGGTGCCCCCGAGCGCGCCGTTCACCGGTGGCATGACGCGCGTCGATGTGGACGGCGACGGATGCCGCGTGGTGTGGGAGAACACGGTGCGCAGCGCGGCCGTACCGCGCCTGTCCACCGCCGACGGCCTGCTGTACACGGTCGCCCGCGTCGGCGCGGACCACACCACGCCCCTCGACGGGTACGCGTTCACCGTGCTCGACCCGGAAACCGGTGCGGTCACCGCCGCACAGCACCTTCCCGGCACCGTCGTCGACGATCCTCTCCAAACCGCGCCGCTGATCACGCAGGACGGCCACCTGCTCCAAGGAACGGTCATCGGGATCCTGCGCGTCGGCTGAGCCCAGTCGAGCCATTTCCGCCTCTGACCGGGGCGCACCGTTCCGTCCCCGCATCGACGAACTCGGTGTGCTTCCGGCCGCGCACAAGGGGATCGCCTCGGCGAGGGAACGAGAATCGGTCGAGCGCTGGACTGTGACGTGCGTCTCTCGAACTCGGCTGTGGTGGCATCGATTTCGCGCGGTTCCAGCCCTCGTTACGGCAGGTGAGGCGAAGATCACATAACCCGTTACGGTTGCGGCCGAGGTGCTGACTCGGGCAACTGAGTGGGGTCGGCGACCGCTCTTTCCGCACCCGGTTAATCCGGAGCCTGTCGGGGAACTGGCCGGTCTTCCCTCTGCGCCACTATGTCCTTGCCCGGTTTATTACCGCGTAAACAAACCTGTGGTCTCTTTCTTTCGTGTGCTGATCAGCAACCGGCAATTCTTGCAAATGAATGTGCAGGTGGGAGCCCATGTCAGCAACCATGGAGAGGTCTATCTTCCGCCCCGGCTAACGCCTCGGAGGAGTGCCCGAGCTATTGCGGAGGCGATTCCCATCGAGTGTTTCGGGAGTGTCACCGAGGCGGTGCCGGGCCGTCGAAACAGTGATCGCGCGTGTCGCATGCGGTTAGCTGGCGGGGGGTGAAAGTGCGCGGCCACCAGGGTTTGCTAGGGCGCTGCTTTATACGCTTGACCTCGACGGGGAGGGTTGCGTAGGGATAACGATTGTGTAGAGTTGACGGTAACGCTGGCCGCAGCTCGAGCCGGACTCGCTGCGGCCAGCGGAACTCAAATGGGGGACTTCCGAACCGATCTCACACCGCGTAGCTGCCGATTGTCCCAGCTGCGTCGCTCAGGGTGTGCTGAATGTTGTCTGCGTCACAGCGGACGGCTGATCGCTGGACGCCTCGGAATCCGAGCTCGCCTGCTCCGTGACCGCGCGGCGACCCACCCCGAACACGTACACCAGGAACAACGCCTCGGCGGTGAAGCCGATCGCGAGGCGAATCGGCGTTGGCAGCGGGCTCGGTGTCACGAATCCTTCGATGAAGCCGCACACCAGCAACACTCCCACCAGGCCGAGCGCGACGGTTGCGGTCGCCCGTCCCTGCCTGGCCACCGCCTCCACGCGGCTGAGCCGTCCCGGATCGATCAGCGTCCAACCGAGTTTCAGGCCCACGCCGCCCGCGACGAACACCGCGGTGAGCTCCAGCGTGCCGTGCGGAAGGATGAACCCGAAGAACGAGTCCAGCCGCCCCGCGTCGGCCATCAGCCCGGCGCTGACGCCCAGATTGAGCGCGTTCATGAACAACAGATAGACCGCGGGCAGGATCAGTACGCCGGTGAACAAGGCGATGGCGGTCACCCACGCGTTGTTTGTCCACACCTGTGCGGCGAAGGCGCCCTGCGGATGCTCCGAGTAGTACGTCTCGAACGCGCCGCCCGGTGCGGTGAGACTTCCGGTGTCCGCCGGGATTCCGAGTACTTCGCGCGCCGACTCGAATCGGTCCACCCAGACGGCCGAGCCGGCCGATACGCACAAGAACACCGCGGCCACGCCGACCCACCACGGCCAGGACCGGTAGAGCGCCGCGGGGAAGCGGTGGCCGAAGAACCGGCCGATCTCCTGCCAGGTGTCGGCTCGGGTCCCGAGTACCCGGCCGCGCGCACGCGCCAGCAGTGCGCTCAGCCCGGCGATCAGCTCCGGGTCGGGGCTGTGCGACTGCAACCGGGCCAGCTGCTGGGAGGTGCGGCGGTAGAGCGTGACGAGTTCGTCCGCCTCCGCGCCGGTCAGCTTGCTCCGTTTGGACAAGTAGTCGAGCCGGTCCCACGCCCTGCGGTGCGCCAGGCTGTATGCGTCCACGTCCATTCGGTTGCCTCCCACTCCCGCCGGTCGCAAGAATGCTATCGACATGGCTGAGTTCACCACCGGCGAAGCAGTGGCCCTGGAGCTGCCGATCGCCCGGATCCCCACCAGGGCGAGCGCGTTCCTGATCGACGTGCTGGCCCAGTGCACGCTCGCTTTCGCGCTGCTGTTCGCGATCGTCACGCTGCTGCTGCCCGCCGGCGTCGACTCGGCCTGGCTGGACGTGGTGATGCTGGTCACCATCGTGACCGTGCTGGTCGGGTATCCGGTGGCCTGCGAGACCGCTTGGCGGGGGCGGACACTGGGCAAACTGATGCTCGGGCTGCGCGTGGTGCGCGCCGACGGCGGGCCGATCGACTTCCGGCACGCGCTCACCCGCGGTCTGGCGGGCGCGATCGTCGATTTCTGGATGCTCGGCGGGTTCGGCGCCATCGCGGTACTCACCTCGATGTGCTCGCCGCACGCGCGGCGGATCGGTGACGTGCTCGCTGGCACCGTGGTCGTGCACGCGCAGCGCCCGCTGCCACCGCCCGCGCTCGCGATCGCGCCGCCGTGGCTGACCGGCTGGAGCGCGCAGCTCGATCTGTCCGGACTGCCGGAGGAACTCGCCTTGGCGGTGCGGCAGTACCTGACGCGGTTGCGCACCCTGACGCCCGCGGCGCGGCACCAGCTGGGCACGGCGCTCGTGGGTGAGGTGTGCGGGCGGCTGCGCGTCGCCCCGCCTGCCGGTTACCCGCCGCCGCAGATCCTGGGGGCGGTCATCGCCGAACGACAGCGCCGGGTGCTGCCAGCGCCGATGTACCCGATGTTCCCGCCGCGCATGGGTCAGCCGTTCGCCGCGACGTAGTCGTCCACCTCGCGAAGGAACGCGTCCTGCCGGGCGGGCGTCAGCCAGGAAGCGCGGAACGAATTCCTGGCCAGCTCGGCCAGCCGATCGATGCCGAGGCCGCCGTGCTCGGCGAGGGCGAGGTAGTTGTCGGCCACGTACGCCCCGAAGTAGGCGGGGTCGTCGCTGTTGACCGTCACCGTCAGCCCGCGATCGAGCAGGCCGACGATCTGGGCGGACTTCATCTCGGCGGTGACGAAGGAGTTCGACACCGGGCAGCAGGTGAGCGCGATTCCCTTGGCCGCGGCCAATTCGACCAGTCGGTCGTCCTCGACGATGTTCGTGCCGTGGTCGAGGCGGTCCACGGCGATGTCCTCCAGCGCCTGGCGGATGTGCTCGACCGAATCCGGCTGGTCGATGTCGCAGTGCATGGTCAGCAGGAAGCCTTCGGCGCGGGCGCGCTCGAAGACGGCGGCGAACTTGCTCGGCGGATTGCCGCGCTCGTCGGAATCCAGCCCGACCCCGAGAATCCAGCTCTTGTACGGCAGCGCCTCCAAAAGCGTCGCCATCGCGTACTCCGCGGAGTGATCGCGCAAGAAGCACAGGATCAGCTCGGCGGATATCCCCAGTTCCCGCCGCGCTCGCGCGATCGCCGACCGGTATCCGCTGATCACCGTGGGAAACGGGATCCCGCGCCCGGTGTGCGCCTGCGGATCGAAGAACAGCTCGGCATGGCGCACGCCTTGCGCGTGCGCCCGGCGCAGATAGTCGAATGCGAGGTCGTGAAAGTCTTCCGGGCGCTGGAGAACCCGCATCGCGGGGTAGTAGACCCGGAGGAACGACGTCAGGTCGTGGAAGCGATAGGTCTGCTTCACCTCGTCTACGGTCTTCTCCGGCAGCTCGATGCCGTTTCGCCGGGCGAGGCGGAACTTCAGCTCCGGCTCCAGCGTCCCTTCCAGATGCAGGTGCAGCTCCGCTTTCGGCAGTCCACGGACGAAGGCGGCGAGATCTGAGGCCATGGGGCCATGATCCTCCTCAGAGTGCGCCGGATTGCTTCAGTTCCAGGTATTCGTCGGCCAAGGCCTCCGGCAGTCGTTCCGGTGACGCGGCGACGACCGCGATACCGGTGCGGCGCAGCGATTCCTGGACCAGCGCGCGTTCGGCGAGGACGGATTCGGCCGCGGCCGCGGCGTAGAGGTCGGCCAGGTTGTCGCGGCGGGTGGCGGCCGCGGCGACATCGGGATCGGTCACCGAGACGATGAGCACACGGTGCCGCTGCGCCAGCACCGGCAGCACGGGCAACAGGTTCTCCTCGACCGCGGCGCCGTCGAGGCTGGTGAACCAGACGACCAGGCTGCGTCGGCGGGTGCGCTGGATGGCCGCCCGCACCAGCCCGGCGCTGTCGGTATCGACGAGCGCGGGGGTGATGCCCGCCATCGCGTGCATCAGCTTCAGTTGCAGACCTTTCCCGCCGACGCCCCGGACTTCGGCGCGGGCTCGCCGGTCGAAGGCGAGCAGGTCGACCGTGTCTCCCGCCGCCGCGGCCAGGCCACCGAGCAGCAGGGCCGCCTCGATGCTCGCGTCCAAGCGGGTGCCGTCGCCCACCCGGCCCGCGCTGACCCGGCCGGTGTCCAGCAGCATCAGCATGTGCCGGTTGCGCTCCGGACGCCAGGTGCGGACCAGGACGTCGGTGGCGCGGGCGGTGGCGCGCCAGTCGATGGCGCGCACGTCGTCCCCGGCGACGTACTCGCGGAAGGAGTCGAATTCGGTGCCCTGCCCGCGCAGGTTGGCCACATTGCGGCCTTCCAGGTGCTGCAACCGCTTGACCTTCGAGCGCAACAGCCGTTCGGCGCGGAACGCGGGCAGCGCGCGTACCCGGGCGGGCACGTCGTGCCTCGTCTGCCTGCCCGCCAGCCCGAGCGGGCCGAGCAGGCGCACGGTGACCTGGCCGGCGACCCGATCGCCGCGATAGGTGGGCGTGAGCGCGGTGCGGAAGCGGACTTTGGTACCCGGCGCGAGATCCAGTTCGTGCGTGCGGTTTCCGGCGCGTGCGCTGCCGGGCCAGTCGTCCCACACGGTGCCGCGCAGCGTGCGGGCTCCGGTGTTGACCGCGACGAGCTCCACCTCGACGGAGCGCCCGAGTCGCACCGTGGTGCGTGCCTCGCGAGACAGCGCCAGGTCGCGCGCCCGTCCCACCGCGCCGAGATCGATGAGCAACCCGGCCGCCAGGGCGCAGGTCACCACGACCACGCCGGGCACCGACGGCAGGACCAGGGTGACGAACAGGGCCGCCACGCCTGCCGCGGCGGCCAGCCGACCGGTGACGACCATGCGCTACACCGGAACCGGAACCGACAGCAGCAGCGACGACAGCACACCCTCGGTGGTCACGCCGTCCAGTTCGGCCTCCGGACGCAATTGCAGGCGGTGGCGCAGCACGGCGACGGCGACGGCTTTCACATCGTCGGGTGTGACGAACCCGCGACCGGTGAGCCAGGCGAACGCGCGCGAGGCCGCCATCAGCGCGGTCGCGCCGCGGGTCGAGGCCCCGTGCTGCACGGCGGGTGAAGTGCGGGTGGCCCGGCACACGTCGACGGTGTAGGCGAGCACCTCGGGGCTGATCGTCGTCTGCGCGATCGCGGCGCGGGCGGCGGTGATGTGTTCGGGGCCCGCGACGGGACGCAAGCCCGCGGCGGTCAGGTCGCGCGGATCGAAGCCGGCGGCGTGGCGTTGCAGGATGCGGAACTCGTCGTCGCGGCCGGGCAGGTGGATGTCCACCTTGAACAGGAACCGGTCCAGTTGCGCCTCCGGCAGCGGGTAGGTGCCCTCCTGCTCGATCGGGTTCTGGGTGGCGACGACGACGAACGGATCGGGCAGCGGCTGCGGCTTCCCGTCCACCGAGACCTGCCGTTCCTCCATCGATTCCAGCAGCGACGACTGGGTTTTCGGCGGCGTGCGGTTGATCTCGTCGGCGAGCAGCAGGTTGGTGAACACCGGACCGTGCCGGAAGGTGAACTCCGCGGAGTGCGGATCGTAGATCTGCGAGCCGGTGACGTCGCCGGGCATCAGGTCGGGGGTGAACTGCACCCGCGCGTGGTCCAGGTCCAGCGCCGTGGCCAGCGCCCGCACCAGCAGCGTCTTGGCCACGCCCGGAACACCTTCGAGCAGCACGTGGCCGCGGCACAGCAGCGCGAGCACCAGGTACATGACCGCGCTGTCGTTGCCGACCACCGCTTTGCCGATCTCGGCGCGCAGGGCGTGGAACGCGGCGCCCGCTTGCTCGGCCGTCGGGGTGGTCTCGGTGCTGGTCATTCGATCTCCTGTGGTTCGCGGGCGTTCCCGGATGCCGTGGGCCGGGCGAGGATTGGGCGAAGGCGTCTCATCCGACCTCCGATTCGATCCATTCGAGCTGAGCGGCGACAACCCGCAGGGTCCCCGGATCGGGCACCGGGCCGAACAAGGCGGCCCCGATCTGGGCGGGGTGGGCTCCGACGCGCGCGGCGACCGCGGCGACGATCCTGTCGGGCGGGGTGTCGGCCGTGATGCCGAGCGGGGCGCGGATGCGGCGCAGCGTGGCCGCCCGCAGCTTCCCGGCGACGTGGTCGTGGTCTTTCGAGCGGCGGTAGAGGGCGGCGTGGCCGGCGAGCAGTTCGTTCGCCGCCACCTCGACCGGGCGGGGCTCGCGCACCAGTGCGCCCCGCCTGCGGGCCCGCCACCACACCACCAGTGCGGCGGCGATCAGGAACTGCACGCCGCCGTAGAAGACCGGTGCGGGCAGCCGGTCCCAGATCGGGTCGTCGCCCGCCCCGAAGCCGGGGCGGCTGGGCGGCGGGACATCGGGCAGCTCCGGCGGGGGCTGTGGCGGCGGCGGGGTGGGCGCGGTGGGCGCACCGCAGGACTGCAGGGCGCCGTAGACCAGCAGCAGTAACGCGGCCGTCGCGGCGAGCGCCGCCCAGAACCTGGGGTCGCGCAGCAGACCGGGCAGCGGGGGAAACCTGCGCCTGGTGCGCGGCGCCTTCTCGACCGCCTCGACCTCGACCGGTTCCGGCGCGGGTGGCGGCGCGGAAGCGGAGAACCGGTCGGCGTACTCCAGCCTGCGGTATTCGTCTTCGGTGGCGCGGCGTCCGCCGTAGACCACCTCGTCGAAACTGTGTGCGGCGGGTTGGATCTCGGTGGCGACCTCGAGCGGCAACGCGGTCGTCACGTCGTCGGCGGTTTCCCGCGCGGTGCGCGAGCGCCGGACCTCCAGCACACCGCCCTGTTCCAGGCCGCGCAGCACGGCACGGAAACGTTCCCGCAAAGCACGGTCGAAATCGCGGTGCTGCGCGGCGGATTCGGCGGCGGCCCGATGATCGGCGGCGGCGCCGAGCCGCGGCGCGCCGGGCGCCGGGTCGTCGGTCGCGTGGGGACCTTCGGTCAGCCGGACCTCACCCGGATGCCGAGCCGACGGGATCTCCGGCGGTGTCGGATCGCTCATCGCGTCTCCTGCCGGGGAATGCGAATGTCCAATCCCTCCCTGCGGCAACGGCGATCGAGGTAGCACACCACCCGCGACGACGCCTCGACCACTTCGCCGAAGGCCGTCAGCAGCAGCACCGCCGACGTGGTCAGCACGATCACCGGCCATCTGTGCGTGCCGGAGAAGTCCGAGACGTACAGCGGGATGGCCAGCAGCGGGATCGCCAGCAGCCCGAACAGGACGCGTTGCGCGATCCAGAGCCCGACGGTCGGCCACTCCGCGCCTTCGGCGAGCAGCTTGGCGCGGGCGATTCCGTCGCGGTGCGAGGTGCGCTCCACGAACAGCACCGGCACCGCCACCCAGCGGCGGGCGCGCAGCCAGCCCAGCCAGAGCACCGCGAGGGGCAGCGTCACGATGGGCAAGCCGCTCACCGCGAGCACGCCGACGCCCACCAGCGTGAACAACAGCTGGAACACCAGCAGCGGGCCGAACGTCGCACCGAATCGGCGCAACGCGGTGCTGCGGCCGATCGGCGCGCCACCGACGGTCGCGAGCCCCAGGGCCACGGTCGTGCCGCGTAACGCGAACCGCAGCAACCAGGCACAGGCCGCGGTGGACCCGATCGCCGCCCAGGCGGTGCCCGCGTCGGAACCACCGGTCAGCTCGGAGACGCCCGCGGTCACCGCGACGACCACGGCCTCGGCCAGGAGCAAGCCCGGCACGATCGAACCCGCGATGGCGCGGATGTTCGCCTGGATCAGCGCGAACGGCGCATCGAGCAGTTCACGGAAACTCAGCGGTCGGATCGGCACCGTCGTTCCAGGAGACCCTGGTACCGGATCTGTTCCCGCCCCGACGGCGCCGGCCGGTTCGGCGGCTGGCAGCACGGGCCGAGTCTAGCCGTCAGCGGCGCAGTAAGCGGTCCACCACGTGCCGGTAGCGAACCGGATCGATGGGCGGGAGGCCGAGCAGCGCGCGCAGGTACCCGCCGTCGCCGACGAGCCGGATGAGGTCGGCCTGCACCGGGTCGGCGACCTCCGCGTCCAGACCGTCCGACCAGGCGTTCATCATCTCGACCAGCGCCTGCTGCACCTCGTCGGGCTCCGGTGTGGCGTCGATCGCGCGCATGGTCGCGAGCATGGACCGATAGAGCTCCAGTTCCACCGCTTCCGCCGCGTCGTCCGGGTTGGGCGTCTGTAGGTACCACTCGGCTACCGAGCCGCCTCTGGCGACCGCGCCGTCCAGCTGCTTGCCCGCACGGTCGGCCAGCCTGCGGACCAAGCCCGCGAGCAGTGCGTCCTTGCTCTTGAAGTGATAGAGCAAGCCGCCTTTGGAGACGCCCGCGGTGGCGGCCACCCAGACCGCGCGGCCCACCGGACGATCGGTCACCACGCCACCCCGCGCCGGAGCGCGCGAGTGGGCCGGATTGTCCGTGCTCGCGCTCGCCCTGCTACTGCTCGCCGTCGACGCGACCATGCTGGACCTGGCCGTACCCGCGATCAGCGCCGATCTCGCCCCGACAACGCCGCAGCTGCTGTGGATCATCGACGTGTACTCGTTCGTGCTGGCCGGGTTGCTCGTCGTCATGGGGAACCTGGGGGACCGGATCGGGCGGCGCAGGCTGCTGCTGCTCGGCGCGGCCGGATTCGGCATCGCCTCCGTACTCGCGGCGTGGGCGCCGACGCCGGAGATGCTCATCGCGGCGCGGGTGCTACAGGGCGTCGCCGGTGCAATGCTGATGCCCGCGACGCTGGCGCTGATCAGGTCGATGTTCCTCGATCCGCGGACCCCCGATGTGCTCGGCGGCGGCATGATCGCGACGAGCACCGGTTACCGCGGCCCGCGAGCTGTGGGCGCGTTCGAACCGGTGGCGGTCGCCGACGCAGCCGCCGGGTGGATCGAGCGACCGGAAGACCTCAGGCGGGACGCGCGAGCCGGGTCGGTGTGAGGCGGCCGCGGAGGGTGACGGATTCGCCGAGCTGCCACTGCGTGGTCTCGGCGTCGGCAGCAGCCGCGACGGTGGCACCGGAGGCGAGCAGCAGACCCTGCTGCTTGGCCAGCTCGCACAGGCGCGCGGCCTCGTTGACCGCGTCGCCGATGACGGTGAACTCATAGCGCTGATGAGCGCCGACATTGCCCGCCACCACCCGGCCCGCGGCCACGCCGATGGCCGCGACGAAATCGGTCGCGTCGGCGTCGAGCCGGGCCCGGATCGCGCGGGCGGTGGCCAGCGCCGCGCCCGCGGCATCGGACAGCGGCGCGGGCGTGCCGAAGACGGCGAGCGCGGCGTCTCCCTCGAACTTGTTGACCAGCCCGCCGTGCCGCTCCACCTCGTCCACCACGATGGCGAAGAACCGGTTGAGCAGGGCGACCATCTCCGGCGCTGGGATGGTCGCTGCCATCGTCGTGGAGCCGACGATGTCGATGAACAGGGCCGCGGCGTCGGTCTCCACGCCACCGAGCGTCGGATCGCCCGCCAGCGCGGCCGCGGCGACCTCGCGCCCGACATGCCTGCCGAACAGGTCCCTGATCTGCTCGCGTTCCCGCAGCCCCTCCACCATGTGGTTGAAACCGCTCTGCAGCTCGCCGAGTTCGGTGCCGTCGTAGACCGCCAGCGCGACAGCGAGATCGCCGTCCTCCACCTGGCGCATCGCGCGGCGCACCCCGAGGATCGGGGCGACGGTCGCGGCCAGTGTCTGCGTCATCAGCAGCAGGCCGAAGATCAAGGTCGCTCCGCCGAGGGACAGCACGCAGACCGCCAGCCGAGCCTTGGACACGTCGTCCATCACGAGCGCCGACACCGCGAGCACCATCATCCCGGCCACCGGAACGCCCGATCCGACCACCCACACCACCAGTGAGCGTCCGAAGACGCCGATGCCGCGGCGTCGACCGGAAGGCGCGGCCTCCAGCACCCGCGCGGTGACGGGTCGCAGCGCGAACTCGATGATCAGATAGCTGTTCGCGCACACCACGATGGCGCTGAGCGCGATGCCGAAGGCCACCTTCGGAATCAGCCGCGGTTCGGCCAGGCCGTACAGGGTGGTCAGCAGGACGAGGCCGCCGAACCACAGCAGCGCTTGGTTACGCACCAGCCTGCGCGGTACCACCGTGGCCGCGGCCTGCTCCTCCTCGGTGGGCACGTGCAGCGGGTCGGTGGCCCACCGCAGCGCGCGCAGCCCGCGTGTCGTGCCCCACCACAGCCCGAGCAGCAGCGCGCAGCTCGCGTACAGCGGTGCGGCGAGCACGTCTAGCAGCAGGAGATCCCGGGTGAACACCGACGGCCCCGGCAGCACGAAGCCCACCAGCACGATCGACACCACCATGCCCGTCAGGTTTCCCAACAGGGTGGGCACGGTGAGCAACAACTGAATGCGAAGGCGCCGCAGCCCCGACGACTCGTCGGCGGACCCGAGCAATGGCGAGCCCCACGGCGCCGCGGCGAGCGTCACCTCCCTGTGTTGCATGGGTGCAGCGTAGGCCGAGGCGCTGCCCCGTGCCGCAGGGCCGACCCGCCATCCGGGCACACGCGCGTCCGGCCGACTCGTACCGCACGGCCATGGCCGGCGCGGCAACGATCACCGAGGTACCCGCGCTGAATCGGCGCCCGCGCAGAAGGCGGGCGGGTTCGCGAGGGCGACGGCTGCTCCCCGGGCGGCAAGGGGCGAGTGCGTCACGGCGGTACGAGCGCGTGGCCGCACCTACGGCCGCTGCTTCGACGTGACGCCGCGGTGGTGAATCGTCAGCGCCCGGGCGGCAGTTCGCGCCGGTCGGATTCAGGCAATTCGGGGTACTGGCGACCGGGCAGTTCGTCTCGCCGGGCGCCGGTGGGCAGGCCGTAGCCCGCGGCGCCGGTCGGCGGGAGCGAGGAGTAGCGGGGCACCGCGTCGACGACGGTGGAGGCGACGTGCTGGGCGTGCGCGATCTCGGGGGAGCCGGGCTGCGGCTGGTAGCCGACGGCCTGCGGATGCGTGTCTTGGCCGTCGATGGTCACCTTGCGGGTGCGCCGCAGCGTGAACGTGATCTCCTCGACCTCCTCGAACGCCTGCCGAGCGGTGCGCAGCGGATGCGTCGCCGTGTCGATCGCGTTGGCGACGAACGACGGGACCAGCGGACGGATGAGACGCGCCGCGGTGTCGGTGAACGGCACCGTGCCGATCAGGGGCAGTTCGAGTCCGCCGCTCTGCGGCGCCGCCTGTGGGGCAGCGACGGCGGGCGAATGCACGGTCACCGGCGCGGGTAGGTTCGGCGTCACCTCGTCGGGCATGGCGCTTTCCTTTCGGTCTTCCGCCGCGGCGGGAAGTTCGGGGCGGCGCGGCGGCTCCGTGATGCCGATCTCGATGCCGCCGATGGCCGCGATGATGCGGGTGCGCTGCCGCTCCCGGTCGATGGCCGTGTCCGCCTCGACGGCGAGACGGGTGGCGGTGAGCTGCTGCTCGGCACGCAGGATCTCCGCTTCGGTGCGCACTTCGGCCTGCTTGACCGCGATCGCCGCGTCGGCGTCGCGCTCGGCGCGATCGTGCACCGTGCGGGCGGCGTTGTGCCGGTCGAACGAAGTCTCGCCACGCCACCACCGCAGCACAAGTGGCAGCAGGGCGAGTGCGACGAACGCCACGATGGTGAGAATGCGCAGCGGCAGCGCGTTGTGCACGGTGTAGTCGTTCATCGCCTGCCAGCGCGCGCCGAGTCCGCGATCGGTGTCGTCGAAGGCGGCGGTCCGCGCGGCCGCCAAGGCGTCCCGGTCGGCGTCGATCCGGCGGTCCGCGGCATCCACCCGCGCCTGCGCGGTGGCGAGTTGCTTGCGGGCGTCGTCGAGCATGGCGTCGGCCGTCCGCGCCTCCGGCCCGCGACCGGGCACGCCGGTGATCCTGGTGCGCGGGCACTCGGGGGCGGGGTTGAATTCGCAGCGGGCGATCACCAGGGCGTGATCGATATCGTTCTGGGCCATGCCGATCGCCTGTTCGAGCGCGGCCCGGTCGGCCTTCGCCCGGTCCAGTTCGGCCTGCGCCGCGACGACCCGAGGCGCCGAATCGAGCGAGCGCTGCGCCTTCTCATCCAGCACCCGGTCGACGGATCCGCTGAACAGCACGATCGCGGCCAGTTCCGCGAGCAATCCACCGGCCAGCACGGCGACCGCGAAGCGCGCGAGCAACCCGAGCCGATCCGGTCCTCCGCTCGGCCGCGCCGTGGCCAGCGCACGCGCCGACGCGCCGGTCAGCGCGCCGACCACGATTCCCACCGCCGTCGCTGCCCACCAGGGCCAGGCGGACGCCGCGGCCAGGGCGGCGACCACACCGGAGATGCCGGCGAACAACAACACGACGGCACCGGTGACGGCGTATCCGGCACGCTCGTGACGATCGGTGATCGCGCTGGTCCGGCCCCCGCCGAGCCAGGTGAACAAGCCGGTGACGGTCATCGGAAGGCACATCCTCTACGTCCCAGGCGCTTTCGCGGGCGCGACGAAACTGTCACGGATTCGTTGTGACAGCGTGACAGGCCGCGCGGGTGCCCAGCGAGCAGGGGAGGCCGGATGTGGTCAGGCTCACAGCCCGGTCGGCGGCGCGCCGGGCGGGCCGGGTGACCTCGCCTACGCTGACGCGGTGATTCGTTTCCATGCGGGCGATCCCAGGAGGTCACGACGTGCGCGAGTCGGTTGGACGCTGCTGGCGGCGGTACTGCTGATGTGGCCGGCCGGCGCGGGCGCCGCTCCGGCCGACGGTTCCTTGGACCGGCTGGTCGCTCTGGTGGTCGAGCGCTTGAACACCGCCGACGCGGTGGCCGCGGCGAAGTGGGTGGCCGCGGGCGAGCTCGGCATCGAGCCGACGATCGACGATCCGGCCAGGGAGGCGGAGGTCTACGACGCGATGGCCCGGTTGGGCGACGGTCGCGACCTGCCGGAGAACTGGGTGCGGCAGGTTTTCCTCGGGCAGATCGAGGCCAACAAGACGGTGCAGCGCGGGCTGATGCTGCGGTGGCGCTTCGACCCGGCCGCCGCGCCCATCGCGCCCGCGGGGCTCTCCTCGGTGCGCCCGGTCATCGACCGGGTGAATGTCGAGATCCTCGACCAGCTCGACATGCACCGTGCCGAGCTGACCGCGCCGGACTGCGCGGAACGGTTGGCGCGCAGCGTCTTCGGGGTGTTCACCTCGGGCAACGGGGACGCCCTGCACCGCGCGGCGCTGGTGCGGGCCGCCGTCTCGCTCTGCCGGTCGTAGGCCGGGCCCCACGGGTTCTGGGGCGCGTCAGCGGAAAGATGTGTCCAACACCACTTCCCGAGATTTGCTGGTTATGTGCTGAATGACACAGCAGGCAAAAGAGGCCGGACGGTCGGATCACATTCATGGCTTGTCACGCCGGTGTCGGAAATATCTCAACAGGCCGATCGCCGAGTTAGCCGCTGCCGCTTGGTTTGCCGCGCCGTCCCGCGGGGAAATCCACTTCGACGCAGGTGAGGGCGGTTTCCGGGCTTTGTGAGGAAAGTCTCGGGTCGGTGTCGCGCGCCGGTTTCCCCAGCTGGCACCGGGTGCCATGGGGATCGATCGCACGGCACTCGCTGCTTTACACTGGACGACGCGCACACGTGGAGGACCAAATGCAGAAGCCCAGCTAAACATGGTTATTAGCACAACCTAAGTTGGTTGGGCCCTGGACCTGACTTATCGTTTGCTCTTACGCCGAACACAGAACGTTCGGCTACCTCGCCCGCTCGGGCAGCCCTAGCCAGGTGCTCAGCGTAGCGGGCGAGCACCCGCTCGGAGGTAAGGATCTTGTTAGGGATCCGTTACCGAAGGGCACCCACTACGTCACAGAAGCGGGTGGAGAGACAACTGCAGACCTGACTGCACGCCGAAGACCATCAGCGCGGCTGGCTTCGGAACGTACGGGCGCAGTCTTGTACGGAGGCGTTCGGCGAAAGGCCGTTTTCTTCGAAGGCCGACTTTCTTGAAGGCAGAGGCATGACGCAACTTCCTGGCCACAGGTCACCTGGACCCATCGGGCTCTACGACCCGGCGAACGAGCACGACGCCTGCGGCGTCGCATTCGTCGTCGACATGCACGGCCGCCGCAGCCGCGACATCGTCGACAAGGCTATTACGGCTCTGTTGAACCTGGAGCACCGTGGCGCCGCGGGCGCCGAGCCCAACAGCGGCGACGGCGCGGGCATCCTGATCCAGGTCCCGGACCGGTTCTTCCGCGCCATCGTGGACTTCGAGTTGCCGCCGGAGGGCTCCTACGCCACCGGTATCGCCTTCCTGCCGCAGGCCCGCCGCGAAGCCGCGCGCGCCGCCTACGGCGTGGAGAAGATCGTCAAGGAAGAGGGCCTCGACGTCCTCGGCTGGCGCGAGGTGCCGATCGACGAGTCGTCGCTCGGCGCGCTGGCCCGCGACGCCATGCCGAGCTTCCGGCAGATCTTCATCGCCTCCCCGAAGAACGCTTCCGATCCGCTGTCGGAGATGGATCTGGAGCGTCGCGCCTACGTGGTGCGCAAGCGGGTCGAGCGCGAGCTGGGGTCGGCCGGTGCGGGTGAGGGCGCGGTCGGCAGGGAGTCGGTCTACTTCCCGAGCCTGTCCGGGCAGACCTTCGTCTACAAGGGCATGTTCACCACGCCGCAGCTGCGCGCGTTCTATCTGGACCTGCAGGACTCCCGGGTGGAGAGCGCCCTTGGCATCGTGCACTCCCGGTTCTCCACCAACACCTTCCCCTCCTGGCCGCTGGCGCACCCGTTCCGCCGGGTGGCGCACAACGGTGAGATCAACACCGTCACCGGCAACGAGAACTGGATGCGCGCCCGTGAGGCGCTGCTGCGCAGCGACGTCTTCGGCGTCGACTCCGCGGGCAAGAACCGGCTGGAGAAGATCTTCCCCATCTGTACCCCGGGGGCGAGCGACACCGCCCGGTTCGACGAGGTGCTGGAACTGCTGCATCTCGGCGGCCGCAGCTTGCCCCACGCCGTGCTGATGATGATTCCCGAGGCCTGGGAACGCAACGACACCATGGACCCGCGCCAGCGGGCCTTCTACGAGTACCACTCGATGCTGATGGAGCCGTGGGACGGCCCCGCCTCGGTGTGCTTCACCGACGGCACCGTCGTCGGCGCCGTGCTCGACCGCAACGGCCTGCGGCCGAGCCGTATCTGGGTGACCGACGACGGCTTGGTCGTGATGGCCTCCGAGGTCGGCGTGCTGGACATCGACCCGTCCAAGGTGGTCAGGAAGGCGCGCCTGCAACCGGGCCGCATGTTCCTGGTCGACACCGCCCAGGGCCGCATCGTCGGCGACGAAGAGGTCAAGTCCCAGCTCGCCGCCGAGCACCCGTACCAGGAGTGGCTGGACGCGGGCGTGTCCCGCCTCGCCGACCTGCCCGACCGCCCGCACGTGCACATGTCGCACGACCGCGTGCTGATCCGCCAGCAGATCTTCGGATACACCACCGAGGAGCTCAACCTGCTGATCTCGCCGATGGCCAAGACCGGCGGCGAAGCGCTCGGCTCGATGGGTACCGACACCCCGATCGCGGTGCTGTCGGCCCGTCCGCGCCTGCTGTTCGACTACTTCTCCCAGCTGTTCGCGCAGGTCACCAACCCGCCGCTGGACGCGATCCGGGAAGAGGTGGTCACCAGCCTCAAGCGCAACATCGGCCCGGAGGCCGACCTGCTGCACCCGGGGCCGGAGTCGTGCAACATGATCGCGCTCGAGCAGCCGATCCTGGACAACGACGAGCTGGCCAAGCTCGTGCACATCAACGACGACGGATCGCACCCCGAGCTGCGCTCGGTGGTCGTGCGCGGCCTGTACCCCGTCAAGAAGGGCGGCAAGGGCCTGCGCAAGGCGCTGGAGGCGATCAACACCCAGGTGTCGGCCGCCATCGACGGCGGAGCGCGGATCATCGTGCTGTCCGACCGCGAGTCCAACGAGAAGCTGGCGCCGATTCCGTCGCTGCTGCTGACCTCCTCGGTGCACCACCACCTGGTGCGCGAACGCACCCGCACCATGGTCGGCCTCGTCGTGGAGGCCGGTGACGCCCGCGAGGTGCACCACATGGCCACCCTGGTCGGCTTCGGCGCCGCCGCGATCAACCCCTACATGGCCTTCGAGACCATCGAGGACATGCTTGAGCGCGGCGCCCTCGAGCTGCCGGGCAGCACCGGCGACCTGGCCGCCGACTACCGCAAGGCGGTCGCGAACTACAACAAGGCCGCGGGCAAGGGTGTGCTGAAGGTGATGTCCAAGATGGGCATCTCCACGCTGGCCTCCTACAACGGCGCCCAGCTCTTCCAAGTGATCGGCCTGTCGCAGGACCTGGTGGACGAGTACTTCACCGGCCTGCGCTCGCACCTGGACGGCATCGGCCTCGACGAGATCGCCGAGGACGTCGCGCAGCGGCACCGGATCGCGTTCCTGGAGAACCGCAACGAGCGCGCCCACCGCGAGCTCAAGGTCGGCGGCGAGTACCAGTGGCGGCGTGAGGGCGAATACCACCTGTTCAACCCGGACACGGTGTTCAAGCTGCAGCACGCCACCCGGTCCGGCCAGTACCCGATCTTCAAGGAGTACACCAAGCTGGTCGACGACCAGTCCGAGCGGCTGGCGTCGCTGCGCGGTCTGTTCAAGTTCAAGCACAAGGCGCGCAGCCCGATCTCGATCGACGAGGTCGAGCCCGCCTCGGAGATCGTGAAGCGGTTCTCCACCGGCGCGATGAGCTACGGCTCCATCTCGGCCGAGGCGCACGAGACCCTGGCGATCGCGATGAACCGCCTCGGCGGCCGGTCGAACTCGGGTGAGGGCGGCGAGTCGCCGTCGCGCTTCGAGCCGGAGGAGAACGGCGACTGGCGGCGCAGCGCGATCAAGCAGGTGGCCTCCGGCCGCTTCGGCGTGACCGCGCACTACCTGACCAACTGCACCGACATCCAGATCAAGATGGCGCAGGGCGCGAAGCCGGGCGAGGGTGGCCAGCTTCCGGCACACAAGGTGTACCCGTGGGTCGCCGAGGTGCGGCACTCGACGCCGGGCGTCGGCCTGATCTCGCCGCCGCCGCACCACGACATCTACTCGATCGAGGATCTGGCGCAGCTGATCCACGACCTGAAGAACGCCAACCCGCAGGCGCGCATCCACGTGAAGCTGGTCGCCGAACCTGGCGTCGGCACCGTCGCGGCGGGCGTCTCCAAGGCGCACGCCGACGTCGTGCTGATCTCCGGCCACGACGGCGGCACCGGCGCGTCCCCGCTGACCTCGCTCAAGCACGCGGGTGGCCCCTGGGAGCTCGGCCTCGCGGAGACCCAGCAGACGCTGCTGCTCAACGGGTTGCGCGACCGCATCGTCGTGCAGGTCGACGGTCAGATGAAGACCGGCCGCGACGTGATGATCGCCGCGCTGCTCGGCGCCGAGGAGTACGGCTTCGCCACCGCGCCGCTGGTGGTCTCGGGCTGCATCATGATGCGCGTCTGCCACCTGGACACCTGCCCGGTCGGCGTCGCGACGCAGAACCCGGTGCTGCGCGAGCGGTTCACCGGCAAGCCGGAGTTCGTCGAGAACTTCTTCCTGTTCATCGCCGAAGAGGTCAGGGAGCTGCTGGCGCAGCTCGGCTTCCGCACGCTGGACGAGGCCATCGGCCGGGTCGACCTGCTCGACACCTCGCGGGCCAAGCAGCACTGGAAGGCCAGCAAGCTGGACCTGTCGCCGATCCTCGACGACGTCGAGACGGCGTTCATGTACCAGGACCGCCGCTGCACCAAGTCCCAGGACCACGGCCTGGACAAGGCGCTGGACCAGCAGCTGATCGTGCAGAGCCGCGACGCGCTGGAGCGGGGTCAGGCGGTGAAGTTCGAGACCAAGATCACGAACGTCAACCGCACCGTCGGCACCATGCTCGGTCACGAGGTGACCAAGCTCTACGGCGGCGCAGGCCTGCCCGACGACACCATCGACATCACGTTCACCGGGTCGGCGGGCAACAGCTTCGGCGCCTTCGTGCCCGCGGGCATCACGCTGCGCGTGCAGGGTGACGCGAACGACTATGTCGGCAAGGGTCTTTCCGGCGGTCGCCTGGTGGTGCGCCCGTCGCTGAACGCGCCCGCCGAGTTCGTCTCGGAGCAGAACATCATCGCGGGCAACGTGATCCTGTTCGGCGCCACCAGCGGTCAGGTGTTCCTCCGCGGCGTGGTCGGCGAACGGTTCGCCGTGCGCAACTCCGGCGCCACCGCGGTGGTCGAAGGCGTGGGCGACCACGGCTGCGAGTACATGACCGGTGGCCGGGTGGTCATCCTCGGCGAGACCGGACGCAACTTCGGCGCCGGTATGTCCGGCGGCGTGGCGTTCGTGTTCGACCCGAACGGCACCTTCGCGTCCAAGCTCAACCCCGAGCAGGCCGACGCCGTCGAGCAGTTGTCCGGTGACGATTTCACCTGGCTGCACGACATCATCACCCAGCACCGTGACCAGACCGGTTCCGCGGTGGCCGAGCGCATTCTGAGCGACTGGTCGCAGCAGGTGAACCACTTCGCGAAGGTCATGCCGCGCGAATACAAGAAGGTTTTGCTCGCCATCTCCGAAGCTGAGAAGAGCGGCAAGGACGTGGACGAAGCGATTATGGAGGCCGCTCGTGGCTAAGGAAGTTCTAGAGATGACGTGGACGAAGCGCTGTGACCATTCGGGGGCCGCACGTGGCTGACCCCCAGGGTTTTCTGAAGCACACCGCACGCGAACTGCCCAAGCGGCGGCCGGTGCCGCTGCGCCTGATGGACTGGAAAGAGGTCTACGAGGAGAAGTTCTCCCACGAGACCCTGCGCACCCAGGCCAGCCGGTGCATGGACTGCGGTATCCCGTTCTGCCACAACGGTTGCCCGCTGGGGAACCTGATCCCCGAGTGGAACGACCTGGTCTACAAGGACCGCTGGCGGGAAGGCATCGACCGGCTGCACGCGACCAACAACTTCCCGGAGTTCACCGGGCGGTTGTGCCCTGCGCCGTGCGAGGCGTCCTGCGTGCTCGGCATCAACCAGGATCCGGTCACGATCAAGCAGGTCGAGGTCGAGATCATCGAGAACGCCTTCGACGAGGGCTGGGTGACCCCGGTCTACCCGACCCGCCTCACCGGCAAGAAGGTCGCCGTCGTCGGGTCCGGTCCGGCCGGTCTGGCCGCCGCGCAGCAGCTGACGCGCGCCGGGCACACCGTGACCGTGTTCGAGCGGGCCGACCGCATCGGTGGCCTGCTGCGCTACGGCATCCCGGAATTCAAGATGGAGAAGCGCTTCATCGACCGCCGCATGGCGCAGATGGAGGCCGAGGGCACCATCTTCAAGACCGGCGTGAACGTGGGCGTCGACATCACGGCCGAGCAGCTGCGGGAGAAGTTCGACGCGATCGTGCTGGCCGGTGGCGCCACCCTGGCCCGCGACCTGCCGATCCCGGGCCGCGACCTGGACGGCATCCACCAGGCCATGGAGTTCCTGCCGTGGGCCAACCGGGTGCAGCACGGCGACGACGTCACCGATGACGAGGGCCTGCCGCCCATCCACGCGAAGGACAAGAAGGTCGTCATCATCGGCGGTGGCGACACCGGCGCCGACTGCCTCGGCACCTCGCACCGGCAGGGCGCGGCCAGCGTGCACCAGTTCGAAATCATGCCGCGCCCGCCGGAGGAGCGGGCCGCGTCTACCCCGTGGCCGACCTATCCGCTGATGTACCGGGTCTCCTCGGCGCACGAGGAGGGCGGCGAGCGGGTGTTCTCGGTGAACACCGAGCGATTCGTCGGCGCGGACGGCAAGGTGACCGGCTTGGACGCCCACGAGGTCAAGATGGTCAACGGTCGCTTCGAGAAGGTGGAGGGCACCGACTTCACCCTCGAGGCCGATCTGGTGCTGCTGGCCATGGGCTTCGTCGGTCCCGAGAAGCCGGGCCTGCTCACCGATCTCGGCGTGGGCTACGACCAGCGCGGCAACGTGCAACGCGACAAGAACTGGGCCACCAATGTTCCCGGCGTCTTCGTCGCCGGTGACATGGGCCGCGGTCAGTCGCTGATCGTCTGGGCCATCGCCGAAGGCCGTGCCGCGGCCGCGGGTGTGGACCGGTACCTGGAAGGCGAGACCGCCCTCCCGGCGCCGATCACCCCCACCATGGTGGCGCAGCGCTAGAACCCCTCTCTTACCGGAGCGGAAACAAAGGCGCCTGTGGACAACTCGTCCGCAGGCGCCTTTTCGCGATCGCTGGTCCGCCCACGCCGCACCTGTGTTCCAGCCCGAGCAGGTATCGGAAATCCGACACACTACGAGGTTCGAATGGCATTGCGGCGTTCGTGGCTTTATTGTGATCTCCGGCGAGCTGCTGATCTTGGGATGCGGTAATGGGTGCACGTCATACCGGTCGGGTGATCGTTGTTCACCCGGCGTGCACTGAAACGACATCCGGTGAGTTCAGCATTGACGCGGCAACTCGGCGGGCAGTTCGACGAGGGCGAGGTTTGGAGCGGTATGCAGTGGAAGAAGGTCGTCGCGGCTCTGGGCGCGTCCGCGACCGTGATGTCCGGCTTGGTTTTCGGCAGTGGGTCGGCGAGCGCCGCTCCCGGTTGCCCGAGCCTGTACGTGGTGGCGATCCCGGGTACCTGGGAGACCGGGCGGGACAAGACCCCGCAGCCCGGCATGCTCGCCGGCGTCACCCGGGGGCTGCCCGGTTCCGCGGAAGTCGACTACGTGACCTACGCCGCGACCGCCTTCCCTTGGGAAGGTGAGATCTACGGCAACTCCAAGAAGGAGGCGGTCGACAACGCGCGCGGCCTGATCGCGAACATGGCGCAACGGTGCGGCGCGACCAGGATCGCGCTGGTCGGCTACAGCCAGGGTGCGGACGCCGCCGGTGATCTGGCCGCCGAGATCGGCACCGGCCTCAGCGTCGTGCCCGCCGATCGCATCGCCGGTGTCGGCCTGATCTCCGATCCGCGCCGGTCGCCCACCGACGTCCAGGTCGGCCCCGTCGCTCCCGGCGCGGGCGCGGGCGGCCCCCGGGTCGGCGGCTTCGGCTGGGTCAGCGATCGCACCCGCACCATCTGCGCGCTCGACGACCTCTACTGCGCGACCGCGACCGACGACTTCGTCACGCGGTTCGCCGGTTTCCTCGCCCAGGCGTCGGACGCCAACCCCGCCAACATGTGGCGCTACCAGATCGAGGCGGGCAACATCCTCGGCGACCTGATGTCCTCGGGCGGTGTCCCGGTCCTGCAAGCGCAGCTGACCGACTCGGCCACCCAGCAGCGGGCCAAGGACCTGGAGCGCTTCTACAAGTCGCAGTCCCACACCCTGTACGGCAGCTACCCTGTGGGCGGCGGTCAGACGGCCATCTCCTGGATGCACAACTGGATCGCGGGCATGGCCTGAGCCCCCGCTGAAACACAGGCCCACCTCCGAACTCGGAGGTGGGCCTTTTCGTCGGAGCGGAACGACTAGCTCGAGCCGGTCGGCGGCAGGACATGCTCGAACTTGTAGAAGTGCCGCGGGCCGTCCGGCCCGGGGCCGCCGTCCGGCCCGCAGTCGCGGTCGTCCGGCCCACGACCCGGCCCGTCATGCCGTTCGTGACGTTCGAAATGACGGGGCCCGCCATCGATGTCGGCGCCCTGCTGCGGTGCGTCCACCAGCTGCACCTGGCCCTGGTCGGCGGGAGTTTCGGCGGATGCGGTCGATGCGAGGGCCGCGAGCGGGACGGCGATCAGCGCACCGGCCACGGCGACCCGGGCCAGACGCCGCAGCGGCGTAGCGGTTTTGGAGAGCGACACGGAATTCCTTTCTCTCGAACCGTGAACCACTGTCGGGAGCGGCTCACCGGTCCTATCGAAGATTCCGTCACTGGGACACCGGTGCGACAGGCCTGGCAATCGGCTGTGAAATGCGCAGCGCGACTGATATTGCGGGGCAGGAGATCTCTGCCAGACCGAGGACAACTCGATGCCGGACCCGCCTTCGATCCTGGATTCGATGGCGCGCGACGCGCTCGATGACGCGGCGGCGATGCGCCGGGCCGCGTTGTGCGCTGGTCGCGATCAGGTGGTGCTCGGGACGTGAATGCCGCGCGGTCCACAGGGCGACATCCACGGCGGGACAACGAACGTGACCGTGCTGGTCGACACCTGCGGCGGGTCTTGGATGCCGCCGCTCGATGCGGTAGTGGCGCCGCCGGAGGGCGATCCGCGAGGGCCGACTCCGTGACCTGCGTCGGTCTGCCTGTCGACGAGTAACGCCCCGCCCCCGTGGATTCGGGAGCGGGGCGGGAATTCGCTGTATCCGCTGTACCGGACTACTTCTCCAGCTTCTCCAACATCCAAGTGCCGACGACGTACATGTCGTCAGCGGGGATGGCGCGCGTGTAGTGCAGCGGTGGGGTTATCCAGCGGATCCGACGCCACCCGCTGGCCGGACGGATGACCCATCCGCCGTACTCACGGCGAGGGTTCCACTGGTTCTCGCCGGTGTAGCCAGGCGCGCGGGAGACACCCCGGATCCGGAGGTACAGGGTTTGGCGCAACCAGAGCCAGCGAGTCGACCAAGTGACAGGGCCGCTGCTGATAAATAGCAGCTTCACGGGGCCAACCTAGCACTGGATGAAGGTCGCTATGGTCTCCTTGCGGCCCTCATCCGTCCCGGTGCCCCAGGTAGCCCGCATGACGATCTTGCCCTGCCACACGCCGGGTACGCAGTCCAACGCCATCGTGGCGACGTGAAGAGTGGGGTTGGGGATCTGGGTGACAACGACGTGGTCACCCTTCGGCTTCGGGTTGCTGGTGCCCGACCGGTGCCATAGCTGCAATTCAATGCGGAACGCGGCCGGGGCGGGGTCGCATTTCACTGTTCCGCCGACGACGACGGCTTTGTGCAGCAGGTAGGGCTCCTTGTTGAACGCGAAGGTGCAGGCACGGTCAGCGGTGGCCTGGTATCCGGGGTCGGCGTGCGCGGCGGCCGGGGCGACTCCGGCGAGCACTGCCGCTGCGGCGCACCCCACGCGCAGAGAGCGGCCGATTCGTAATTTCATGTCTTCCTCCTTCTGGGGTGGGCGTGCCGACCACCTCGCCGGGTCGGTGCCGTTGATGTGACGTAGAGGGGTGGGGCGACTCCGGCCGCACGCAGTACCCGCTGGATCTCCCGCTTGCGTGCGCAGCAGCCGAGACGGCAGCCGAAGATGCCGGGCCCACTGCTGGCGGGCCTGCTCGACCGTCAGCGGCAGGGGCGGAGGCTCGTGGCTGAGGCGTTCGTCGATTTCGATGAACCGTGGCCCGGTCGCTGGTGCACCGGTTGCCAGCCAGGCAGTGACGAACACGCAGGCGATGACGGCGGCGGCCATCGCGGCGAGGGTCAGCACCGGCCCGGCGGGCATTGCTGTCCGTCCACCACCGCGGCGACGAGGTCGGCCCACTGGGTGGCGAGGTACCCCACCTGCGACCACGCTGCGTGGAGGTCGTCCTGCGGGACTTCGTTCGGTGCGAGCAGCAGCACTTCGGCGTCGATATACGCGGCGGCGAGCGCGTCAGCGGCGGGCCCGACATCGGCGGCGCGGGTGGCCGGCGCGAGGTGGGTGGTCACCCACTGGTTGATCAATGTGACGAGCTCGGCGCGGAGGTGGTCGACGTCTGCGGTGCGGCCGGGGTCGATGTACCGGGTGCGGTGCAGGTGCCCAAGTGCGCGGGCCCACTTCGTGATCAGGTGATCGCCCGGCCTGTCACCAGCGACGTAGCGGATCGCGGCACTGAGCTCGTGCCAGTCCGGCAACCCACATTGAGACCTGTTGCCCGCGTCCATCACCGCGCCTACCCCCGCGATCCGAGCGAGTAGGCCATCGCGGCGAGGTATTGCAGGCACCCGCCGCCGTGGCCGGAGTGGTCGACGAGGACGAAGCGGGCGCGGTCCAGGTCGAGATCGGTGGGTTCGGTTCCGCAGTCGCGGTAGTGCGCGGCCCACAGGTCCCGGGTGTCTCGCGAAATACGCATGGCGGCCTCCGTGGCAGGCAGGTTCGGGGGCACACCGGTGCCGGAACCGGCCGCGCAGTCCGAACCGAAGATGACCTCCGCACGCGGCCGGGTACGCATCCGAGACGGAGATGAGGAATCGCCTGCGGTCCAGCACCGGTGTGCTGTTTCATCGTCGTCGGGGCGGGTTGAAGCAACCAGGCAGTAGCGACGCAGTTGCAACGCAACTTCGCAGGATCTCCTCTGAGCGATTCGAGAGCGAATGCGGTTGAACCGGTGTAGCTTTCGATATCGCCACGGCGGCACGAGCAGGGGGCTGGAGCGAGCCGATGATCATCTATCGCTGGACCGGAGTGGAATCGAAAGCGCTGCGCGAGGCGATGCTTCTCAGCATCGAAAAGTTCGCGGCCAGAACGGGAATCTCGTCACGGTCGGTTACGAACTGGGAGCTTCAGGGTGTCTCGGCGCATATGCGTCCGAGCAGCCGGGAACTGCTGGACAAGGCGCTCGCGGAAGCGTCGCCGGAGGTGATTGCCCGGTTCGAGCGGGCCCTCGCCGAGATCCGATCGCAGCGAGACGAACCCGACGACGGTCTTCCGGTAACGGTTACGCTGGCGAATGACACCCCCGGTCGGTTGGTGCCGATCGCGTCGGGTGCTGGTGATGCTGATCAGGTCTGGGTGCGCGCCCGGACCGCCGCCGGAGAGGTCGTCCTCGTGTCACTCCCACGTCGCACCGTAGTCGCAGGATTCGGTGCCGCAGCCCTAGCCGCCGCCGTGGGCGCCAAGTCCGCGGCGGCCCTGGCTCACAGTCACATCGACCATCCCGCCCACTTCCGCACGCTGCGCACGGCGTTGATCGAGAGCGACAACCTCTACGGCGGACAATCAGTGGTCCCGCTGGTCGAGCAGAATCTCGAAATCATGAACCAGCTGCGGTGCGCGGGGATCGGCGACGCCGCCGAGATGCAACGCATGCGGATCTTCTACGCCGAGTTCGCGGCGTGGCTGTATCAGGACGCGTGCAACTGGTCTCGTGCTCAGCACTGGACCGATCGCGCCCTGACGTGGTCGCACCAGCTCGGCGACGACTACTGCATCGCGGCGACCCTGATCCGGAAGGCGCAGATCGCGAACGACATGGAAGACGGCACCGAGGCAATGGAGTTGGCCGAGGCTGCCGAACGCGCCGCGCCTCCGGGAACCCGCTTCGCTGCGGTGGCAGCGACATTCGCCGGGCACGGTGCCGCGCTGGCCGGTGACCGCTCGGGCAGCGCCCGTGCGTTCGACCGGGCCCGGACGCTGGCGGCCGACTCGGACGCGGATCCAGTGTGGGGTGGGTTCCTCGACGGGCCGTACATCGACGCGCACCAGGCGCACGGGCGCGCAGCGCTGGGCGACTATCGGACGGCGATCGACCAGTTCGGTCGGGCGATCAGCGGAATGCAGTCCGGGTTCACGCGCGATGAAGCTGTTTACACCTCGCGGCAGGCGCTCGCGTACGCGTGCGCGGGTGAGGCCGAGCCAGCTGCCACGCTTGGGCTGGCGGCGATGCAGGTCGGCGTCAGCACCGGATCCGAACGCGTTCTGCAGAATGTGCGCAAGGTCGATGAGCTGCTGTCGGGGCGGCACCTGCCCGAGGTCGCGCAGTTTCGTGAGGCCGCCGAGCGTTGGGCGGTCCTCTCGTGACGCGCCCTTTCGTGCTGCTGTCGGTCGCGACCAGCATCGACGGCTACATCGATGACACGACCGCCGAGCGGCTGCTGCTGTCCAACGCCGAGGACTTCGATCGCGTCGACCAGGTCCGCGCCGACTCCGATGCCATCCTGATCGGAGCGGGCACGATCCGCGCCGACAATCCCCGGCTCATCGTGAAGAGCGAGGACCGGCAGAACGAACGCGCGGCCGCGGACCGGGCACGGCAGCCGTTGAAGGTGACCGTCACCGACAGCGGCAACCTCGACCCCGAGGCGAAGTTCTGGCACCACGGCACTGACGAGCACCGGCCCGTGGTCTACACGACCGAGGCCGGCGCAGCGAAGGCGCGCGAACAGCTCGGCGACCTGGCGGACGTGGTCGCGCTCGGCGAGACAGTGGACTTCGGTGCGCTGCTCGATGACCTCGGTGCCCGGGGTGTCGGCCGGTTGATGGTCGAGGGCGGCTCCCACATGCACACGGTGTTCCTGTCAGCGGGACTCGCCGACGAGCTGCACCTCGCGATCGGCCCTACCCTGGTCGGCGACCCCAGTGCGCCGCGGTTCGTGAATCCTGCGCAATTCCCGGGCGGCTCGACGCGGCGGATGCGTTTGGTCGACGTCACCCAGCTCGGCGACGTCGCGGTGCTGCGCTACCACCCGAAGGCGTAGGTCGGTACCGGTCGTCGGTATCAGTCTGCGGCGGCCGCTATTCCTCCCCATCGCAACAGCTCGCGGCACGTCGAGGATCCGGTCGAGCGCCATACTGGGCCGTTCGCCGCGTCGGGCGTTCTCGTTCACGGCGGCGGCCGTGTGCGGCAGCGTCGACTTGCACAAGAGGCCCACCTCCGCGCTCGGAGGTGGGCCCGCTTCGATGTGGCGGGTCGGCTAGCTCGACCCGGTCGGCGGCATGAACTGCTGCTGCGGGCCGTCCTGCCGTTGGCCGTCGTTCGGGCCACGGCCCGGTCCGTTGTCCGGTCCGCGCCCCGGACCGTCGTTCTGCCCACGGCCCGGATCGTCACGCCGTTCGTCATGTGCGGACTGGCGCGACCAGTCGTCGTGGTCGGCTACCTGCTGCGGTGCGTCCACCAGCTGTACCACGCCCGGGGCTGCCGGGGTTTCGGCGGATGCGGTCGACGCGAGGGCCGCCAGGGGGACAGCGATCAGCGCGCCGGCCACGGCGACCCGGGCCAGACGTCGCAGCGGCGTAGCGGTTTTGGAGAGCGACACGAAGTTCCTTCCTTTCGGATCGTGGGCCGCCGTTCGGAGCGGCTCACGTGTCCTATTTCAGATCGTGTCACTGGCAAATCGATGCGACCGGCCTGGCACTCGGCTGTGAATGCTCAGCGCGGGCCGATATTGCGCGGCAAAAGATCCCAGACGTGCCCGTTCTCGTTGACGGTCGCGGCGGTGCGGCGTCCCGTGCGGGAGAACAGGATCCTGGTGATCGAGCAGTAATCGATGGGGAAGGTCAGCGGCCTTTCCAGCGCGAGGACCTCTTGCAGCAGCACGTTGATCACACCGCCGTGCGCGAACACGACCACGGTGTCCGCCGGATCGGTGGCCGCGACGACATCGGAGACGGCGGCGTGCACCCTGGCCTTGAATGCCGCACCGTCGACCTGCACCGGAAGATGCCCGGCCTTGATCCGGTCATAGGCGTCGCGGAATTCGACCTTGGCATCCTCGATGGGGATGTAGGCAGGCAGATCGCGATCGTATTCGGCGAGTCCGTCGATGACGTCGACGCCGAGACCCAGCTTCGCGGCGGTCGGTGCCGCCGTTTCCCTGGCCCGCCGCTGCGGGCTGCTCACCACACGGGACACCCGGTGATGACCGAGCGCCGCGGGCACCCGCTCGGCTTGCTCCAGCCCCACCGGAGCCAACTCCGGATCGGCGGGCCCGCTCGAACTCGACATCCGGACCGGCTGAGCATGGCGAACGAGAATCAACTGCACCCGCCCACTCTGCCGCATTCGCCTGGCCGGTCTCATCCCGCCCCGGGAGGACGTACGCAAAGCACGCCGCCGTGGAGGACGGAAGACGACGGCCCGGTTCGCTTCGCGCGAGCCGGGCCGTCGATGTCTGCCGCTAGGTGTTCTTCTTGCGCTTGGTCAGCAGGTAGATGCCGCCGATGATCAGCGCGACCACCAGCAGGCAGCAGATCGCGCCGATGATCAGGCCGCCCCCGCCCCTGCTCTTCTTCTTCTTGGCGGCCAACTCGAGCGCGGAGTTCCACGTGTCGGGGCTGGCCCACACGGTGTGGTCCAGCAAACTCGCGTTCGTCAGCAGGTCAAGGTACATATTCGAACCCCTTACGGTGTAGCGGCCTCCTCCCGGGGCCGAATCTCCAAGGGTAGCGGCCCGATTCGCTCGATGAGACCCTTCCGAGACGAAGCCCCGGTCAGCGTGGTTTCACCAAGGGGAACGGCAGTGTCTCGCGAATGCTGCGTCCGGTGATCAGCATGACGACTCGGTCCACGCCCATGCCGAGGCCGCCGGTCGGAGGCATGGCGTGCTCCAGCGCCTGCAAGAAGTCCTCATCCAGCTCCATCGCCTCCGGATCACCGTTGGCCGCGAGCAGCGACTGCTCGGTGAGCCTGCGGCGCTGCTCCACCGGGTCGGTGAGTTCGCTGTAAGCGGTGCCGAGTTCGACGCCCCAGGCGACGAGGTCCCAGCGTTCGGTGACGCCGGCGATACTGCGGTGCTGCCTGGTCAACGGGGACACCGAAGTCGGGAAGTTGATATAGAACGTCGGCTCCTCGGTACGGGATTCGACCAGGTGCTCGTACATCTCCAGCACCACCTGGCCCGCGTCCCAGCCGTGCTGATAGGGCACCCCCGCCTTCTCGCACAGTTCGCGCAACTCCTCGACCCCGGTCTCGGGGGTGATCTCGGCTTCGATCGCCTCCGACACCGCGCCGTGCACGGTCCGCACCCGCCACTCGCCGGAGATGTCCACTTCCTCGAAGGTCCCGTTCCCGTTGGGCCGCAACGCCACCATGGCGCCGTTGGCCGCGATCGCGGCGTTCTGGATCAGCCTTCGGCAGGTGTGCATCATGCGCTCGTAGTCGCTGTGCGCCTCGTAGGCCTCGAGAATGGTGAACTCGGGGTTGTGGCTGAAATCGACGCCCTCGTTGCGGAAGGTCCGCCCGATCTCGAACACCTTCTCCATACCGCCGACGCACAGCCGCTTCAGATACAGCTCGGGTGCGATCCGCAGGTACAGGTCGAGGTCGTAGGCGTTGATGTGCGTGACGAACGGCGTGGCGTTGGCGCCGCCGTGCACCTGTTGCAGGATCGGCGTCTCCACTTCCAGGTAACCCAGGGAATTCAAGGAGTCCCGCAGCGAGCGCACCACCGCGCTCCGCTTGGCCAGCACCTCGCGGATCTCGGTGTTGATCGCCATGTCCACATAACGCTGCCGCACCCTGGCCTCGGGATCGGCCAGCCCTTTCCACTTGTCCGGCAACGGGTGCAGGCACTTGCCGAGCATGTGCCAGTCCGCCGCGAGCAGCGAGAGCTCACCGCGCCTGCTCGCCCCGATCTGTCCGCTCACCTCGATCAGATCGCCGAGATCGAAGTACTCGCCGAACTCGGCGCTGCGTGCGGCGCCGACCCGGTCGCGATCGATGACCAGCTGGATATCGTCGGTCCAGTCCCGGACCACCGCGAAGATCACGCCACCGTAGTCGCGGATGCGCAGCAGCCTGCCGCACACCCGGACCGTGGTGCCGCGCGGGGATCGGCGCGCATCGGCGACGGTATGCGTCGGCGGGTAGGCCACCGGGTAGGGATCGATGCCGGATTCGGCCAGGCGCGCCAGCTTGTCCATGCGCACGCGGACCTGTTCGGGCCTGCGCGGAAGCTGCTCCGCACCGTCGACCTCGGCGATGTCCGGCGGGCTGCCGTCCGCGTGCAGGCCCGTCACCGTGGCGGGCACCGCCGTGTGCTCGCCGGTGTGCGTCGCGGTGTCGGGCTCCTTGCCGAACCGCGGCAGGAAGCCCTCCGCCAGCGCGCTGGCCACCGCGACGCGCGGAAGCTGCCTGCGCTCCTCGAACAGGAAGAACCGGGGCACCCAGTACGGCTGGTACTTCACGTTCGAGCGATACAGCGCCTCGAGCTGCCACCAGCGGGAGAAGAACAGCAGCACGCCGCGCCACAAGCGCAGCACGGGACCGGCCCCGATCCGGCCGCCCTCCTCGAACACCGAGCGGAAGACCGCGAAGTTCAGCGACACCTTGGTGATGCCGTACAGCTCGGAATTCAGCGCGAGCTGCGAGATCATCAGCTCCATCACACCGTTGGGGCCACCGGGGTCGCGGCGCATCAGCTCCAGCGAGACACCGGTGCGGCCCCACGGAACCAGCGACAGCATGCCGAGCACCCGCTCCTGCGGGTTGACCGCCTCCACCAGCAAGCAGTCGCGGTCCAGCGAATCGCCCAGCCGACCCAGCGCCATGGAGAATCCACGCTCGGTCTCGGTGTCGCGCCAGGCATCGGCGCGGGCGATGATCCGGGCGAATTCCTCGGCGGGGATATCGCGATGCCTGCGGATACGGACCGCTACGCCGTGCTTGCGCAGCCGGTTCGCGGCCTGCCGCACCGGCTTCATCTCGGGCCCGGCCAGTGAGAAGTTCCTGGTGTCCAGGATGGCTTCGTCGCCGAGGCGCAATGCGGAAAGGCCCGCCCGGCGGTACGCCGTCGCACCGAGTTCGCTCGCGCCCATCACCGCCGGAGCCCACCCGAATTGATCGGCCTGGCGCAGCCAGGCATCGATCGCCTGCGGCCATGCCTCGCGGATGCCGATCGGATCCCCACTGGCCAGGCAGACACCCAGTTCCACCCGGTAGGTCACCGCCGCCTTGCCGCTTGGCGCGAACACCACCGCCTTGTCCCGGCGGGTGGCGAAGTAGCCGAGGGAATCCTCCACGTCCGAACGCTCCAGCAACCCGCGGATGGCCGACTCGTCGGTGCCGGTCATCGCGTTCGCCGCCCGCTGCGAGCGCAGCAGGATCAGCACCGCGGCCAGCAGCGCGACGGCGCCGAACAGGCCGAGCAGGAAATTCACGAACGGCGGCGGATGCCCGTCGAAGTGCTCGTTGTCCGCCAGCACCGCCGCGGTCACGCGGTAGATCGCCCAGCCCGGGCGCTGCACGCCCCGCGGGAGACTGCCCGGGAACAATTCCACCAGGCCCCAGCCGAGCAGAGCGCCGATCGCGAGGCCACCCGCCAGCACACCGAGCGCCTTCCACCCTGCGCCGCGGCGCACCTTGGTGTAGAACTCCGGCCATGCCGCGATGAGCACACCGATCACGGCGAGATGCAGCACCATCGCCACCAGCGCGTGGATACTGCCCCGATTGGCGAAGGTTACGCCGTTGACGATCGTGTAGACCGCGAGGTAACCGGTCAGCAACCACCAGGCGATCCGTTTGCGGCTGGATATCGCACCCGCCGTCAGACCGACCACCAGCGCCCACATCAGGTTCGTGTCCGGCGCGTCGAAGTAATAGGTATCGATATAGCGGCGCGGCACCTGGGTCAGGAAACGCAGTCCCGGCGAGAGGCTCCAAAGGAAGCACAGCGCCGCGAATACACCGAGCGTCAACCCCGCGATATGCGGCACTTCCGAAAGTCGTCCGTGACCCCGGTGGGGAACCGGCGGAGTCGGTTTATCCGCGCGTGGTGCGGTGTCGAGGTGTTGCTGGGCTTGCGTGGAGGTCACGGAACCAGTGTGTACGTGAGTGTGTCGGATTTGCCAAGCCTGCGGCGCGCGTGTTTGTGCGGTGTTTGCGCGGGCGGACTTCTTCGCGGCGTGTTCCTCGCCGGGCGGAGCCGAACGCCGACTTTCCCGATTCCGCGCTGACCTGGGCGGAGTAGCCGATCAAATCGGCGAGAATTCGACGCATACGGTTCGACGGTGGGATTTCCGCGTGGTGCGGAAGGTCCGGCTCGAGTTGCCCGGAGATCGCGGAGGGGATGGGGCGGTGTCCGGCGAGTTCGGATGGGGGAGTAAGTATTTACTTCATGTCGGAACCAGTCGAAGTGCCGATCGATGACGACGTTATTCGGCTCGGCCAGTTTCTGAAGCTGGCCAACCTGATCGAATCCGGTTCGGAGGCGAAGACGGTGATCGCCGCCGGATTGGTGCGGGTGAACGACGAGGTGGAAGTGCGGCGCGGGCGGCAACTGCACATCGGCGATGTGGTAGCGATCGCCGGTCACAAGGCGATCGTGTCGGCCTGATCACGGTTCGGGCGGCGGCCGGAGCGACCCGTGCGCGCCGCCGAACCGCTCAGTCCTCGGCGCGCACGACGATGCCGTCGTGGTCGCTGTAGAGCACCTCGCCGGGCACGAAGGTTACCCCACCGAACTCGACCGGCACATCGCGCTCGCCGCTACCGGTCTGCGTGCTCTTACGCGGGTTGGTGCCCAGCGCCTTGATGCCGATGTCCAGGGTGCGCAGGATGGCGGAGTCGCGGACCGCGCCGTTGACGATGACGCCTGCCCAGCCGTTCTCGACGCCGCGCCCGGCGATGATGTCGCCGACCAGCGCCGTGTGCACGCTCGCGCCGCCGTCGACCACCAGCACCTTGCCCTCGCCCGGCTCGCCGAGCGTCTGCTTCACCAGCAGATTGTCCTGAAAGCAGCGGATGGTGGTGATGCGTCCTGAGAACGCCGCACGCCCGCCGAACTGGATGAACTGCGTGTCGCAGCTGCGGATCTCCGGGCCGATCTCGTCGGCCAGGTCGGCGGTGGCGATTACATTCTGCGATTCGGTCACTGGGTTATTTTGCCGCGACTTCGTCGCGGCGTGTTCGCGGCCCCTTCTTGGCCGCGAACGGAACATGCTCGGTCTCGCTTCGCTCGGAACCGGGAGTTGGGGTGCGCTGGGCCCGTGGGGGCGGGAGCTTTGGGCATCGTGCACGCGGTTCGCTGTGGTCGGGGGTCGTCCTGGTGGCCGGTGATCAGTCGCGTACGCGCCGGGGCTGGGGTGGACGTGCTTCGCCCTCGCGCGTGGTTTCTCGGCGCGCGGAGGGAGGTGGGCGGAGCTATCGGTGGCCGTAGCGCAGTTCGTACAGTTCGCGTTCGTGGTCGGTGCACTTGCCGTGGTCTACCAGGTCGGGGCTCAGGCCGTGCTGGATCAAACGGAAGCGGCGCCAGACGTAGCTGAGCGCGACCGTGAAGACGATCAGCGGGACGATCATCATCACGATCAAGCCGATCTTCAGGGGCAGCGGTCCGGGGAACAGCAGCACCAACGCGAAGAACGGGATGATCGGCCCGATGAAACGGACGAGATAGCGCTCCATGGCCCCGTGGCCGACGAGGTCGTGGATGACCCACTCGTGCAGCTCCTCGGGGAGCTCTCGACCCAGGTCGTAGGCGATTCGCTGCCCAAATGTCGGGGTCTTCATGCTTCTAGGCTATGCCTGTGGTATAAGTCACCGCTAGATGTCGGTGGGCCTCAGGCGCGCCCGTGCCTGCGTTCGTAGTCGAGGCGGTCGCGATCGTCGCGGCGGCGGGCGTCGGCGTCGGCGAGCGCGGGGTCGAGACCGTGCTTGATCAATCGGTGGCGCCGGTAGACGTACAGCAGCGCCACCGTGAAGTAGATCAGCGGGATGTACAGCAGTGCCATCATCGCCAGACCCATCCACAGCGGGCCGGGCAGCAACAGGAACAGCATGAGCACCGGGAGAACGGGCACCAGGAACCGCAGCAGATAACGCCGCGTAGCGCCGGGCCCGACCAGATCCTCCCGCACCCATTCGGACATCGATTCCGGCAGCGTGCGACCGAAGACGTAGCCGATCCGCTGTCCGAACGAGGGTGTAGCGCTCACACCTACAGCATCCCCACCCCGCCACCACCGGCGCAACCGAGTCGACGACATGGCATCCCGAGGCGCTCGGCGAGGGCCATGGGTCTCGACCGACCGCGACCATCCGGTATGGAGGCCGCCCTCCGGACAAACACGGTGATGCGCCGCAGGCGCGGCGAATCGAACAACAGATCAGACCGAGTCCGCGTGGAACGCGGCGATCTGGGTGACCAAGTTGTGGGTCGTGTGCTGCACGGCGATCTTGACGAACGGTTCGATGGTCTTACCGAGGGCCCGCCCCGCCAGGCCTCCGGGCACCCGATAGTCCACGATCGCGTCGACGGTGCACAAGCCCTCACCCTTGTCGTGGAACAGGAAGGTGGACTCGACGTCGAAACCCTTGATGGACTTGACGCCGATCGCGAAGTCCTTCTCCCAGCGAACCACTCGGATCCGCGACTTCAGCGACGCGGGCCCCAGCTTCATGTGCCCGTCGAACGTGGCGCCGACACCTTCGGTCTGCTCACCGACCGGGGTGAAGGACTGGATGCCGTGCAGGAATCGCGACAGGTTCCGATAGTCGTTCACATAGGCGAACGCGGACTCCGCCGAGGCCGAGCAATCCTCGACGATCTTCACTTCGGTCATACGCAGACCTTAACGGGTGCGGTCGGACGTAGTCCGTCCTCAGCCCGCGCATGGCCGGAGCGAAGGCGGAGGTACGCATAACCGGGCCCCGGCGGTACGGCTCAGGCCGTCACCGCCAGGGTCGCGGCGAGCCCGAAGGCCAGCGCCATCACCACCACCTCGGCTACCGCGCGGCGCAGCGAGTCCTTCGCGTCCATCCGGTGATCCGCCGCCTTCGGCACCCAACTGCGCCGCCACCACCAGCCGAGGGCGAGCAAACCGAGCAGCACCACGGTCTTGGCGAGCAGGATCCGGCCGTAACCGGTGCTGACGAACGGGGTTACCCCTCCCACCCGGATCAGTCCGTTGAGCAGTCCCGTCACCGCCACGACCGCCACCAGGGGCAGCGCAACCGCCGAGTACTTCGGCAGCACGACCGCCCACTCACCGCGGGTGCGCACGACCAGCGTCAGCGCGATCAGCAACCCGAACCAGGCGCCCGCCGCCAGGGCGTGCACCGCCGCGAGCACGGAGCCGAACGCCTGCTGCGACATGTGCCCGGTGATCGGCCGCAATGCCAGCGCGACCGCCGCGAACACCAGAACGAGGTCGGCGGAGGCGGACGCGGGCCGCCGGAAGGCCAGCGCCGAGCCACCGGCCACCGTCGCGACGCCGATCAGGATCGCGATTCCGACCTGCCCACCGCTGACGTCGACCAGATAGGTGCCGAACTCCTCGGCGCCGAGTTCGCGCACCGGAACGCCGACCACGTCGGCGGCCTCGAAGACCAGCACGGCGAACTCGGCTACCGCCCAGATCCCGGCGAGTACCGCCAGCAGCCGCCAGGGTGTGAGCAAGCGCGGCGCGACCCTGGGCAGCGCGGCCAAGCCGAGCGCGGTCGCCCCGACGCCATCGGCCACCACCCGGACCACGGCCTCCCCTGGCAACGGGACCGGCCGGATCAGAACCCAGGCGAGTGCGACGCCCAGGAGCCCGGCGGGGATGGTCAGCAGCAGTACGGGCCAGGGCATTCGGCCGGGAGCGCGCCGAGCGCCACCCCGGCCGCCGATCTTCACGCCGTTCACCGCTTGGAGTCGCGGTTCCTGCCGCCGAACAACGCGAACGCGAGCCCGCCGCCGAACAAGACGACCGCGCCGACGATGAACACCCACAGCGGGATACCGTCCGAGCCGCCCGAGCCGTCCTCGGCTTTCGCATTAGGTTTCGGTCCAGGCGTGCCGTTGCCGGGCTTGCCGAGCGTGAAGTGCCGCTTGCCGCTGACCGGGTGTCCGTCGGCCGAGGTCACCCGGTAGGCGATGGTGTACTCGCCGACCGGTCCCAGCTCGCCCAGGGCCACGCTGACCGTCTTGCCGTCGACCACCGGATCACCCTTCGACCACAGATTGCCGTCCGGCCCGACGACGGTGAGCGACGGGAAGCTGGGCTGCAGTTCCTCGTTGAACGTGACGCTCGCGCGCTCCGGGCCCGCGTCGACGGTCGCGTTGTCCTCCGGGACGCTTCCCGTCGCCGCGGAGTGCGCGGCGGCGACTCCCGTTGCGGCGATACCGAATCCGAGCAGGAACAGTCCCGCCACCACGGCGACGAGGAGACGGCGGGTCATGCGCGCCGCCCGCGGATCACGTTGCCGAGGCCGAGCGCGACACCGAGTAGACCGAGCGCGAGACCGATCCCGCCGAGCCAACGGGCCGTCTCGTCGTCGTGGTCGTCGTCGTCCGCTTCGGCTTCGCTGCTCACCTTGTGCCCGTCCGGCGCGTGGGTTTTGCCCGCCGTCAGGGTCACCGAGGGAGCCGGATGTTCGGGTTCGTCGCCGTCCTTGCCGACCGGCTGATCCCAGCTGACCACCTTGCCGTCGGAATACGTCTGCTCGGCGGGGAAACCGACCGAATCCAGGGCGGGCAGCGGGCCGACGGAGACCGCGAAACGCTGGAACTGACCGGGCGGAATGCCCGGCGCGCCAGGGTCGGCGGTCCAGGTGATCGCGGTGACCTCCTTCTTGTCGTTGCGTTCGACCTTGGCCGACCATCCGGGAATCGATTCGGTCCGAGCCGATTTCACGTTGGGCAAGGTGACGGTGAGCGCCGTGGTGCTCGCGGTGTCGGATTCGGTGGGCACCCGGAAGGTGGCGACGGTGTATCCGCCTTGGGTCGCGCCGGGAGCGTCCACCGTGACGTGGGCCGCGGCGGTGCCGCCTGCGAACAGGGCGAGTGCCGTTGTGGTGACCGTCGTCGCGACGGCGCGCGAGATCGAGCTGTGCATGCTGAAGCCTCTTGTGCGAAGGGAAAGGTGTCGGGGATCAGACCGACACCGGCGGCGCGCGCGGACCGAGCGCGCCGAGCGCAGCACAGCGATGGGGCAGGAGACCGGGATCCGACCAGGTCGGTGCACCGGCGATCCGCGCGGGGCGCGGCGGAGCGAATATCGCGCGCAGGGCGGCGGAGGCCGCGGCGTAGAGCCGCTCGGTGAGCATGATCAATGCCGCGCAGCCGACCGCCGCGGCGGTGTGCGCGAGCAGCATCCATCCGGCAGGCAGCGGGGAAGCCGTTGGGGCCGAGCCGGTCCCGGGGTGGTCGTGACCGAGCAGAACCGACAGCGCGGCGTGGCTCAGCAGCTGGCCCGCGCCCAGCAGCCAGGCCAGGACGGTCGGGCGCGTGCACGCCCGCACGGCTCCCGCGGCCGAGCCGGCCACGGCGGCGATCAGCAACAGCAACGTCAGCTCGGTGGAGCCCGGCGCACCGCCACCCGCTGCCCCGTGCGCCGCCACGGCGAGCACGCCCACCAGCACGCCGACCAGGCCACCACGCAGGTGGCCGGTGATCGGGTGCGGGTGCATCGAGAGGGGGAGGGTCAGCGCACGCCGAGCCGGGCCAGGATGTCGGACTCGATCCCGGACAGCTCGTGCGAGATCGACGTGTGCACCGAACGGCGGCGGTTGGCGGGCATCTGGTCGGCGGTGTGCACGGCGGCCGTCAGGCTGCCGAGGCGGTCCTTGGTTGCGGCGACGAACTTCTGCGTCTCGCCCTTGTCCTTGCCGTTCTGCGCGCCGATCTTCAGCAGCGCCGCTTCGGCATTCGTGATGCGCGCCTGCAGCTTGGCGCCGTGCCCGGTGAAGTCGCCGAGCTGGTCGACGCCGACGCCGAGTTGCTGAGCGCGGCGGGTGTCGAGCTGCCCGCGCAGGAAGGTCGCGCCACGGTAGGCCAGCGGAGCGAGCACCGGGATGAGCACACGCGCCACGCCGAGGTACTTCTTCACCTGGCCGGCGCTGAACGGATCGCGCTCGGCCTTGGCGGCCGCCTTCAGCGCGGCTTTCTCCTCCGCCTGGAACGCCGCGATCTGCGCCTTGGCGACCTTGCGCTGGGTGCGGGCCTCGGCGCGGCGCGCTTTGCGGTCGTTCTTCGCGGCGAGCCTGGCCTCGATCGCGGCCTTGTGCTTGAGGGCTTTCGCCTCGGCCCTGCGGCTCGGCCGCCGCTTGCGCTTCGTGAACAACCCCATCGAAGGCCCTCCGTCATGCTGGTTCGCCATGGCAGTACGACGCCGGGGAAGCCCGTCCGCCCATGTCACACGCTTTGCCGCCACCCTATCGGGTCCGCAGCGTCCGCTGCGAGGGTAGTGCGGCCCAGGCGCTGGAATTCAACACTGTCGGGGGTAGGGACCATACTGCTTAGCGTGGATTCGGACATCGGTGACCAAGACGGCCTCGAGCGCAACGGAACGGCCGTGGATCGGGCCACCGGCGCGCCGACCGCCTTCATCGATGCCAGGGCGCTGATCGGCTGCCGCCATCGCCTGCGTCTGGACGCTACGCACCCCGACGCACTGGTGGGCATCTCCGAGGACGCCGGTGTGCGCCAGCGCCGGGATGCCGCCGTCGCGCACCGCGCCCGGGTGCGCGACGCGCTGGTCGGCGCCGACCCGGACGCCTGGGTGGTGATCGATCCCGGACTGCGCGCCGCCGAGCGCGCCGAAGCGACGATGCGCGCGTGCGAGATCGGCGCACAGCACATCTGGGGCGGCCTGCTGCCGCAGGAGCCGGACACCGGCAGGCGCGGAGGCTCGGAGATCCTGCTGCGCGACGCCGATCGCGGCGGGTACATCCCGATCATCGTGGTGAACCACAAGGTGACCGATCCGCGTCAACCCGAGCGGGCCGACTTCCATCCCATCACCTCGGACCCCTATCGCTGGAATCCGCAACCGGATCCGCACCGCAAACTCCGTCAGCAGCCGCGCGACCAGCAGCGGCTCGCCCATCTGCACCGGATGCTGCAACGGCACGGCCTGGCCAGCCCCGCGCTGGTCGGCGGCGTGATCGGCTTCGACTTCGATCGCATCCTGGTGCACGATCTGGCTCCGCTGCTGGCCGACTACGACCGCCGCTACGCCGACCGGATCGCGGTGGTGCGCGGCGAGCTGCCCACCATCCCCTCCAAAGTGCCCGAGTGCAGACAGTGCCCGTGGTGGACGCGCGGGGTCGATGGGCCGAGCTGCGAGGGCTGGCTGATCGAGCATCGCGACGTCAGCCTGGTTGCGCCCGGCTCCCGGGCCGAGGTACTGCGCAGGCACGACATCGAGACCATCGACGAACTCGCCGCCTGGGTGGGCGAGGAACCCGAGGACTGGCAGCACGGCCCGTTCGACGAGGCCGTGGTGACGGCGCGGGCGTGGATCGCGGGCTCGCCGCTGGTGCGGCGGGTCGAGCAGGTGCGGGTGCGACGGGCGGACGTGGAGGTCGACGTCGACCTGGAGAGTTTCCAGGAATACGGCGCGTACCTGTGGGGAACGCTGCTCGACGGCGTGTACCGCCCGTTCGTCACCTGGGATCCGTTGCCCACCGATGACGAGGGCCGCTCCTTCGGCGAGTTCTGGACCTGGCTGATGACGGTGCGCGCCGAGGCGGCCGCGACGGGCAGAACGTTTGCCGCGTATTGCTATTCGCGCACGGCGGAGGACAAGTGGCTGTACGAATCGGCGCGCCGGTTCGCGGGCCGCCCTGGCGTGCCGACGGTGGAGCAGGTGCGCGCGTTCGTGGACGGGCCGCAATGGGTGGACATGTTCCAAGCCGTGTCGGACCAGTTCATCTGCCCGAACGGCAAGGGACTGAAGAAGATCGCGCCGGTCGCCGGGTTCTCGTGGCGTGATCCGGAGGCGAGCGGCGAGGCGTCGATGAGCTGGTATCGGCTCGCGGTCGGCTACGACGGCGCCGCGCCCGACCAAACCCAGCGCACCCGTTTGCTGGAGTACAACGAGGACGACGTGCGCGCCACCCAGGTGCTGCGCGAATGGATGACCACCCGTGCCGACGAAGAGGTTCCCGGTCTCGCCGACTTCGGGCCGGTTACCGATCCGCGATCGCACGATGTCGTCCCGGATTACGCCTCGGTGCCACCTTCGGCCACGTAGTCCGAGCGCGGCGGTACCATCGCCGACGTGACAGAGCACGTCGAACAACTCGAGTTCCAGGCAGAGACACATCAGCTGCTCGAGCTGATGATCCATTCCGTCTACTCCAACAAGGACACCTTCCTGCGGGAGCTGATCTCGAATTCCTCCGACGCGCTGGACAAGCTGCGCCTGGAGTCCTTCCGGGACAAGGATCTGCACGTCGACACCTCGGACCTGCACATCGAGCTGGGGGTCGACAAGGACAACCGGATCCTGACCGTACGGGACAACGGCATCGGCATGTCGCGCGCCGAGGTCGTCGACCTGATCGGCACCCTCGCCAAGTCCGGTACCGCCGAGCTGCGCAAGAAGCTGAACGAGGCGAAGTCCGAGGCCGCGGCCGAGGAATTGATCGGCCAGTTCGGCATCGGTTTCTACTCGACGTTCATGGTGGCCGACAAGGTCACGCTGACCACCCGCCGCGCGGGGGAGACCACCGGCACCCGGTGGGAGTCGAGTGCGGGCAGCTCCACCTACACGATCGAGGAACTGGACGAGGCCCCGCAGGGCACGTCGGTCGCGCTTCATCTCAAGCCGGTGGACGAGGAGGATCACCTCTTCGACTACACCCTGGAGTGGAAGCTGCGCGAGATCGTCAAGAAGTACTCCGACTTCATCGCGTGGCCGATCCGCATGCAGGTGGAGCGGACCGTCACAGAGGGCGAGGGTGAGGACGCCAAGGAGACGACCATCCTCGAGGACCAGACGCTCAACTCGATGAAGGCGCTGTGGACGCGCCCCAAGAGCGAGGTCTCCGACGAGGAGTACAAGGAGTTCTACAAGCACGTCAGCCACGGCTGGGACGATCCGCTGGAGATCATCCCGTTGAAGGCCGAGGGCACCTTCGAGTACCAGGCGCTGCTGTTCATCCCCTCGCACGCGCCGTTCGATCTGTTCACCCGCGAGCACAAGCGCGGTGTGCAGCTCTACGTCAAGCGGGTGTTCATCATGGACAACTGCGAAGAGCTGATGCCGGAGTACCTGCGCTTCGTCAAGGGTGTGGTCGACGCGCAGGACCTGTCGCTCAACGTCTCACGCGAGATCCTGCAGCAGGACCGGCAGATCCAGATGATCCGCAAGCGCTTGGTGCGGAAGGTGCTGTCCACGGTCAAGGATTTGCAGGGCGCCGAGGACCAGACCAGCTACCAGACGTTCTGGAAGGAATTCGGCCGCGTCCTGAAGGAGGGCCTGCTCTCGGACTTCGACAACCGCGAGACCATCCTGCAGGTCTCCTCGTTCGCCTCGACGAACTCCGAGACCGAGCTGACCACGCTGGCGCAGTACGTGGAGCGGATGCCCGAGGGGCAGGACACGATCTACTACATGACCGGCGAGACCCGTCACCAGGTCGAGAGCTCCCCGCATCTGGAGGCGTTCAAGGCCAAGGGCCGCGAGGTGCTGATCCTGACCGACCCGGTCGACGAGATGTGGGTCGGCTCGGTGCCGGAGTTCGACGGCAAGGCGTTCCAGTCCATCGCCAAGGGCGAGGTCGACCTGGAGACCGAGGAGGAGAAGAAGGCCTCCGAGGCGCTGCGTGAGCAGCAGGACAAGGACTTCGCCGAGGTGCTGACGTGGCTGGGCAAGACGCTCGAGCAGAACGTCAAGGAGGTGCGCCTGACCAACCGGCTCACCACCTCCCCGGCCTGCCTGGTCGGTGACGTGTTCGACTTCACGCCGATGCTGGAGCGGATGTACCGCGCCTCGGGTCAGGCGCTGCCGGAGAGCAAGCGGATTCTGGAGCTCAACCCGGCCCACCCGTTGGTCACCGGTCTGCGCGACGCGTACGCCGCCAAAAAGGAGGAGGCCGACGCGGGCTCGGCGACCGAGCTGTCGGAAACCGCCGAACTGCTGTTCGGCACGGCGGTGCTCGCCGAGGGCGGTGAGTTGAAGGATCCGGCGCACTTCGCCCACATCCTCACCGATCGGCTGACCCGCACGCTGTGAACCCGCCCGCGACCGGAGGGCCACATCGAGGTTCTCCGGTCGCGGCCGGTGCGGTCGGCGACGTTTCGGCCATTTCTCGGTTACGGTGACCGTCGAGGTGGCATATTCGCAGGACTGGGGAGTATGCCCCCGGGTGGCGCGGTTAGATGTGGATGCCTGAAAGGATCGTCACAACATGTCCGCAAACCCGCTTGCCGTCGCCGAGCCATGGGATCTCGTCGCCGACGGGTACGCCGAGTTCGCGCCAACCATCATGCGACCGTTCTCGGCGCGGGCACTCGAGTTCGCCTCGTTGTCCCCGGCGTCGCGGATCGTGGATGTCGCCGCCGGGCCGGGCACGCTCAGTCTGCTGGCCGCGAGCCAGGTCGCGCAGGTCGAGGCGATCGATTTCGCGGAGTCGATGATCGCCCGCTTGGCGAAGGACGCCGCTGCCGCCGGGCTGACGAACATCCGAGCGCGGGTGGGCGACGGGCAGAATCTGCCGTACGAGTCCGACCGGTTCGACGCCGGATTCTCCATGTTCGGCCTGATGTTCTTCCCGGACCGCGCTCGTGGCTTCGCCGAGCTGTTCCGGGTGCTGCGGCCGGGCGGCACCGCGGTGGTGTCGAGCTGGGCGCCGATCGCCGACTCACCGCTGATGCGGATGATGTTCGGCGCCCTGACCGCGGCCGACCCGAACATCCAGGAGCCGCAACCGAACTTCTTGAGCCTGGAGAATCCCGAGGTCTTCGAATCCGAGATGCGCGGCGCGGGTTTCGAGGCGGTGTCCATCCAGCGGCATTCGATCGCGCTCGCCTTCGGCAGCCCCGAGGAGATGTGGGAGGCCATGGTGCGCAGCAGCGCCCCGTTGGAGCTCATGCGCCACAGTGTGAGCGCGGAGGTCTGGGGTCGGCGCGCCGCCGTCATGAAAGCGTTTCTCGCCGAGAAGTACCGGCCGAACTATCCGCTGTCCACCACGGCCTATCTCGGCATCGGGCACAAGCCGCAGGCGTGAAAGACGGCAGCGCGCGGCCCTGCCAGGGAGGGGCCGCGCGCTGCCGGAGTAGCGCAGCGGGATTACCGCGGCGCCATGCGCAGCGCGCCGTCCATGCGGATGGTCTCGCCGTTCAGGTAGTCGTGCTCGACGATGTACTGCGACAGCTGCGCGTACTCGTCCGGACGGCCCAGGCGGGACGGGAAGGGCACCCCAGCCTCGAGGCCCTTGCGGTATTCCTCGGTGACGCCGGCCAGCATCGGGGTGTCGATGATGCCGGGGGCGATGGTGTTGACCCGGATGCCGAACTGGGCCAGGTCACGCGCGGCCGGAACGGTCATGCCGTGCACGCCGCCCTTGGAGGCCGAGTAGGCGATCTGACCGATCTGGCCCTCGAACGCCGCGACGGAGGCGGTGTTGATGACGACGCCGCGCTGGCCGTACTCGTCCACGGCGTCTGTTTTGGCGATCGCGTCGGCGGCCAGTCGCATGACGTTGAAGGTGCCGAGCAGGTTCACCGTGATGACCGTGCGGAACAGCTCCAGGTCGTGCGGACCGTTCTTGGACAGGATGCGGCCGGCCCAGCCGACGCCGGCGCAGTTGACCACGATGCGCAGCGGCGCGCCGGACTCGACGACCTGCGCGACGGCCGCGGCGACCTCGTCGTTGCTGGTGACATCGGCGGGAATGAGGGTGACCCCGGCGGGCACGTTGTCGCCCGCGCGCTCGATCGACTGCGGTACATCGAGCCCGAAGACGGTGGCGCCCAGTTCGGCGAAGCGCTTGGCAGTGGCGGCGCCGAGGCCCGATGCGCCTCCGGTGACAATGGCGGCGGAACCCGAAATCTCCACGATGGTCCTCTCGTTCGTGACAGCCAGTTGGCCTTTCGTCAATTGCACCCTAACCGGTGCGCGGCGCGCGGCCCTGCACGGCTCCCGCGACTCGTTCCCGGCGCGCACCCTCTTCGACCGGCCTGCGGACCCGACCGCGCAGAATGAAGCAGCCCAGTTCAGCTCGACCGAACACCGGAGTCACCGCATGACCGAATCGGCCCTCAGCGCACGTCTGCCCCGAGGCAGGCACGGTCTGCCGCGGGAGCAGGTGATCGCCTCGCAGCGCGAGCGGATCCTCGTCGCGACGGCGGAGGCCATGGCCGAGAACGGGTACATCGGGACCTCCGTCGCGGCGATCCTGAAACGGGCGGGCGTGTCGCGGGAGACCTTCTACGAGCAGTTCCGGTCCAAAGAGGACTGCTTCGAGGCGGCCTACGAGCGTGCGGTGCAGCTGTTGCTCGACCGGATCGCCGAGGCCACCGGGACGGAAGACGAGGCGGACGCCATCACTCGCATGGACCGGATCCTTCGTGCCTATCTCCAGTATCTGGTGGACGACCCGGCCAGCGCGCGGCTGTTCCTGGTCGAGGTCTTCGCGGTGGGCTCGGCGGCGATCGCGCGCCGGGCCCGGCTGCTGGAGCGGTTCGTCGAGTTGATCGCCGACGTGCTCGACGCTCGGACCGAGCCGCAGCGCTTCGCTTGTCAGGCCGTGGCCGCGGCCATCGGTTCGATGGTCACCGCTCGGATCGCGGCAGGGGACGTGGACGGTCTGCCCGCGCTGCGGGAACCGCTACTGGATCTGCTGCGCCGGGGTGGCGGACTGTATGGAGCCGCGCTGGACTCGTGCGGCGAGCCATCCGCGTGAGCAGCAGCGCCGCGCCGGCCAGCGCGGGAGCCAGCGCCGCGAGTCCGGCGACGGCGGCGCCGCCGAGGGCCGGTGCGGCCGCGCCGAGCAGGGTCGCCGAGCCGAAGTAGAGGAAAAGCAGGCCCGAGCCGATGCCGATGGCGTGTTCCGGCAGATGCTTGCCGACCAGGATGCCCACCGCGATGGCGAGCGCGTCGGCGGCGACCATGCCGATGGTCGAGCCGAGCCAGACGCCAACCCAGTCGTAGTCGGTGGCCAGCGCGGCTGTCGCGAACATGGTGCGGTCGCCCAGCTCGGCGAGCAGGAACGCGGACAGCACTACGAAGAACGGCGCCCCGGCGGCCTTCGGCGTCTTCGGTTCGGGATTGTCGTCGCCGGTGCCGAAGTGTTCGCGCAGGGTCCACAGTCCGACGGCCAGGAAGGTGACGGCGGCGACCAGCGCGATGGCTCTGGTGGGCAGGGCCGCGCCGAGGAAGTGACCGACGCCGACCGAGATCAGGTGGACCGCGGCGGAGGCCGTCGCGATACCGCCCAGGACCACCCACCAGCGATAGCGCAGCGCGAACGTCAGTGCCATCAGCTGGGACTTGTCACCCAGTTCGGCGAGAAAGACGATGCCGATGCTCAGCAAGACGGTGGCGATCATGTGTGGCGGTTCTCCCAGGTCTCCGGCCTGCCGGTCGGAGATGCGGGGACTCCGGCCGACAACGAAATGGTTGTCCAGGCCGAAGGTCTCGCCCACCGGACGGATGCCGGTTCACACAGCCGGACCCGCCGGTGGGCCGGAGGGTCAGTATGTCGACTGTGTGATTGGGGGCTACTCCCCTTCGCTGTAGCCGACTCTACCCGGCCCAACCGGCTCCTGCCAACCCGCTGTCATCGAAATCGCTATGCGCACAATAAGTTTGGCGATCCAACCGGCGAGTTTCGGTTACCCTTACGCGGCCAGCAGCATAGCCAGAACCGCAGTGTCGGGATCGCTGATCGGGTCCAGTCCGACCCGGCTGACCAGCGAAGTGATCGTTCCGTCCGACTCCGCTTCCACCCACGCGGCACGGTGCTCCAGCCCCAGATGGGGCACACCGGGCAGGAGCACGCAGCCGGACGCCGCGCCGGCGCACTCGGGCAGCGAGGGGCGGGTTTCCGAAGGAGGATGCAACATCAGCAGCGCCGGGGGAACATGCTCGGCGAAGTGGCCCGGCTCGACGGCTTCCTCGCCCAACACCGGACCTTCGGCCATCACCAGGCCGACCGTGCCGGGCGCGGGATCGTCGGGCAGGTCCTCTCGGACCCCGAACACCGTCGAGGTCGTCAGCAACCCGGGTAGCGTGGCCACGCGCACGGCCAGGACCAGCACCTGAGCCCATTCCTTGGTGGTGTCCGGCCAGCGGCCGGAGATCAAGAAGCCACGCAGCGATCCGCGCGAATGGAACGGCGTGATGCCGATCGGTTCGTTCGTGCGCATTTCTGCCTCCCGTTGTCGAACCCGGGGGCGACCTTGCCCGTCCCTTTTTGGTGTGGATCCCGAATATGAACCACGAGTCACCTGGCACACAAGTACCAAAGAGTGCCAATCGGACAGTCGGACGGAGATCGGCGGGCAATCGGGCTGCGCATGTGGCGGATCCGGCCCCACCTCGCCGGGCCCGAGTTCGGGGTCACGGGGCGGGGTTCTCGGCAAAGTGCCCGCGTCGCCGGGAAACAGAACGGGCCCGCGAATCCGCCCGCGCGCGGCGGACGGATTCGCGGACCCGGTTCCGGTGCTCGATCCGGCTCAGCCGAAGATGAGGCCCTTGGCCTGCGAAGTGGCCTTGGCGAAGCGCTCCTGCACGTCGGCCCAGTTGACGACGTTCCAGAAGGCGGTGACGTAGTCGGCCTTGACGTTCTTGTACTGCAGGTAGAAGGCGTGCTCCCACATGTCGACCTGCAGCAGCGGGATGATGCCCAGCGGGACGTTGGCCTGCTGGTCGTAGAGCTGGAAGGTCAGCAGCTTCTGGCCGAGGGTGTCGAAGCCGAGCACCGCCCAGCCCGAGCCCTGCAGACCGTTGGCCGCCGCGGTGAACTGCGCGCGGAACTTGTCGAACGAACCGAACTGGTCGTCGATCGCCGCGGCGAGTTCGCCGACCGGCTTGTCGCCGCCGTTGGGGGAGAGGTTCTTCCACCAGATGGAGTGGTTGACGTGCCCACCCAGATGGAACGCGAGGTTCTTCTCGTGCAGGAAGATGGCGCTGTGATCGCCCGACTCGCGAGCGGCTTCCAACTTCTCCAACGCGGTGTTCGCACCGGCGACGTACGCGGCGTGGTGCTTGGAATGATGAAGCTCGTTGATCTGCCCGGAGATGTGGGGCTCCAGGGCGCTGTAGTCGTAATCCAGATCTGGCAGCGTGTACTCAGCCACGATGTCCCTTCCTATGTCGGGCCGGTTGTGCCCGTTGTTCCGAGCACAGCCAACCATCATTCGTACACCCGGTCGATTCCAACTCGGGCCCACGCCCGCACATTCCGGTGACGCCGCTCACAGCCTGCGGGTCGCGCACCGTCACATCACGCACATCGGCCCCACGGGAAACGCACGCGTAGCATCGAACCATGTCGTGGTACGACGAACTAGTGGGGCGTCTGAGCCTCCCCGAACCCGTCATGATCGCACCCGAACGAGCCCTGCCCGGGCGGGCGGAGCCGCTCGACGTGCCGGATACCCACTACGTCAACGGTCACCCGATCCACCCGCCGTTTCCCGAAGGGCTTCAGCTCGCGGTCGTCGCGATGGGCTGTTTCTGGGGCGCGGAAAAGGGCTTCTGGGAACTCGACGGCGTCTACACCACGGCGGTCGGCTACGTCGGCGGCTACACGCCCAACCCCACCTACGAAGAGGTGTGCAGCGGACGGACGGGACATACCGAAGCCGTGCTCGTCGTGTTCGATCCCGCGGTGATCGACTACGCGGGCATCCTCAGGCACTTCTGGGAGAACCACGATCCCACCCAGGGCATGCGTCAGGGCAACGACCGCGGCACCCAATACCGTTCGGCCGTTTTCACCTTCGGCCCGGAGCAGGCAGATCTCGTGCGCTCGACGGCCGAGGCGTACGGCAAGCGCCTGGCCGCGGCGGGGTACGGGCGGATCACCACGGACATCGCGCCGCTGCCCGGCCTGGCGGCCTTCTACTACGCCGAGGGCTATCACCAGCAGTACCTGGCGAAGAACCCCGGCGGATATTGCCCGGTGCACGCCACCGGAGTGAGCTGCCCCGTGGGCACGGGCGCCTGAGCGGCCCCGATACGAAAAACCGCACATCCGGTCGGGCGGATGTGCGGTCGGCTCGCGAATATCCCGGGTGCGGCGCTCACAGGGGCGGAGCGATACCGGGACGCATCGCCCGTGGATCACCCACATCGTGCGCCCGCCACCACCGCGCACCACCCTCGATGAAGTCCGCCAGGGGAATCTGCTTGCCCCGCGTGTCGTATACGACGATGTCGTCGAACCACACCCGGACGTCCAGCTCGCGCGGATCGATGCCCTCCTCCTGGGAGAACTCCAGCACGTGCGCGGACTCGTGATCGTCGATCCTGGTATCGAAGCTGAGCAGTTCGCTCCACAGCGCCCAGCTGCTGTCGTCGAGATCGATGAACTCCCAGCCGTGCAGCCGCCCGCCGCCGAAACTGCGGATCGCCTCGTCCAGGCCGTCCAGTTGCAGCGGCAGCACCCGGGGTTCCAGGTCGTCCCAGTGCTGCGTGCGCAGTGACGCGGCGACCCGGCTCACGCGGGTGAACCGCACCTGCACCCGGCTGTCCTCGGCGGCCGTCCCGTGTTCGGGGAGCGTCAGCACTTCGAGGTCGAGTCGCAACTCGCCCGCGGTCTCGTCGACCGCGAGCCCGAGGCACGTGGCCTCGGACAACGCGACGTTGAGCCCTTCGGTGTCCATTCCGTGGCGTAGCCCCCTGCTCACGTTCATGCGCTCAGGCTACCGATCGTCGACGCCGGATCGCGGCATTTCGGCGGCGTTCTGAATTTCATGGAACCGAACGCGCCCCGGCCCCGTCCAAGTAGATGTCGGAACCCCTCGGCCCAGGTTCCGATGTCGGCGACGAATGGCCGCTCCGGGATCACTAGGAGGGGAGTCCCGGATCGGCCATTCGCACCGCACGGCCGTTAGGGGGTGAATCCTGTCACCTATCAGGTTTCGGCGCTCTGATCCGGACCGGAAGTACGGAAAGACCCCGAAGCGGTAGCTGATAAGTTGCGCAAATGGTCCGCCAACGCGGCAAAATGCCCTCGACAGCTGCGCCTTGTGGATCAACCTGTGGATTATGTGGATAACTTCGTCCGAGTTATGCACAACCCGCATCGAGCGGGGGCGTGGTCGGTTCCGGAAGGGAGAACATACCCGAAGTCGTCGCTCGCTGTCGAGGCCGCTCCCCAGGCATGGAACTGCACGGCGGCCCGCCGCCCATGGCAGGATCGAATCTGTGACGAGCCCCCACGTTCCGTCGGTCACGGTGGAGGACGTGCCTGCCGAATTCGACAGCGCGCCCGCGTCGGCCGACACGCCGCGACCGATCCTGCTCGACGTCCGCGAGGACGACGAGTGGCGGCTCGGACACGCCCCGGGTGCGACCCACATCCCGATGGTCGACGTCCCCGCCCGGATCGACGAGCTGGACTACGACGCGGAACTCTATGTCATCTGCAGGCAGGGCGGCCGGTCCTTGCAGGTGGTCGAATATCTCGCGCACATCGGCTATGAGGCCGTTCAGGTCCGTGGGGGCATGGTGGCGTGGCAGCAGGCCGGCCGCCCGCTGGTCGCGGAGGGCGACCACGAGGCGAAGATCTACTGACGAAAGAACGAGGTGCGCGGGTGAGTACGGTGGTACAACCTTGTGCGCGCTGCGGTGCGCGCTGGGCCGTGCAGCGGGCGCCTATGCACTGGTGCCCGCGTTGCCGCGGCGTGCTCCTCTCGCCGGCGCCGATCGACGCGCCCGCCGACCGCCGCAACTACCGCTGGGTGGCCCGTAAACCGGGTCATCGCGTCCGCAGGCAGCCGCCAGGGCCCGCCGAGCAGAGCCGCACACCTCGCTACACGCGGATTCCGCGCTGGGGTCTGATCGATGCGCCACCGCAGGCCGCGGGCGCGGCACGCCGCCCGCTGGGCAAGTTGACCGACTCGGTGACCCGACTGCTCGTCGCGGCCACGGGCGTTTTCGGGCTGGCGGCCGTCGCCGAGCTGGCGCGCTATGCGCTCTTGCTGCACAACCGGACGCGCCTGATCCACCCCGTCGTGCTCTTCGCCTCCGACGCGTTCGTGATCGGTGCGGGGGTGCTGGCGATCCTGATCGCTCCGCTGGCGGCCTTGTCCGCGGTCGGAAGGTTGATCGAGCTCAGGCGGGCGGCCTACGACGCCGTGGGCCGGAGCGACCCGCGTTCGCCGCGAGCGCTGATATCCGGCTGCCTGATCCCGGTGGTCAATTTGCTGTGGCCCGGGATCTTCCTGATCGAAGTGGCCGCGTTGAAAGGTGATCCCCGGGCGGTACGGGCGGCCCGGATGTGGTGGGCGGCGTGGGTGTTCGGCGGGGTCGTCGCGGCGGCCGCGCTACTGTGGCGCACCGCGGATTCGTTGCAGGCGGAGGCGGACGGGGTGTTGTTCACCGCGTTCACCGACGTGGTCGCGGCGGCGGTCGCGCTGCTGACCCTGTGGGTGCTGCGCATGCTCGAGGGGCGTGACCTGCTCGGTCGCCACCGGACCGCGCGCCGCTGGCTGATCGCGGTCGATCCCGCCGTGCCGGTGATCGAGCCGGTGCATCCCGGCGGAGGCGGACACGCGGCCGAACCGGCGGGCGCCGAGCAGGCACCCGAGGACAACGGTGCTCAGGACCGTGAGCAGGAGGAGGTTATGGCCAAGTGAGCCAGGGCAGTCGCGCGCCATTCGTCGTCGCGCATCGAGGCGCCTCGGCGGCGCGTCCCGAGCACACGCTCGCCGCATACGAGCTGGCGCTGCAGGAGGGCGCCGACGGCGTCGAATGCGATGTCCGGCTGACCAGGGACGGGCATCTGGTGTGCGTGCACGATCGCACGGTCGACCGAACCTCCTCGGGCAGCGGGCTGGTCAGCGAGATGACGCTGGAGGAACTGCGGGCTCTCGATTTCGGCGCCGACGGCTCGCCCGCCTCGGTGCTGACCCTCAGCGAGCTGATCGGCCTGGTGCTGGACTGGCGCAGCAGGCCGACCAAGCTGTTCATCGAAACCAAGCACCCGGTCCGCTACGGCGCGCTCGTCGAGAACAAACTGCTCGCCGAGCTCCAGCGCTTCGGCATCGCCACCCCGGCCTCCGCCGACCATTCCCGGGCCGTCGTGATGTCGTTCGCGGCCACCGCGGTGTGGCGCATCCGCCGCGCCGCGCCGCTGCTGCCCACCGTTCTGCTCGGCGAATCATCGCGCTACCTGGGCGGCTCCGCGGCCACAACCGTCGGAGCCACGGCTGTCGGCCCCTCGGTGAAGACCTTGCGCGAACACCCCGAACTGGTCGACAAGGCCGCGGCCGCGGGCCGCGCCACCTACTGCTGGACTGTCGACGACGCCGACGACGTCCAACTGTGCGCGGACCTCGGCGTCAGCTGGATCGCCACCAACCACCCGGGCCGCACCAAGTCGCTGCTCCCGGCCGCCTGATCGGCCGCGCGGGGCGAACGAGCGCATGCCGATCGGACCATCGGCTCCATAACGATCGCACCAGCCGCTCTCCCGCCTACGGCGAAAGCCCCACCCGCCCGCCGCCCGGGTAGCCGTGGCGTCCACAACACAGCCGCCCGCGAAGTCGGGGCGCGTACGAGATCCGCGGCATCTGCGATCCACGGTGCGACGGCGTTCGCTGCCGCGTCCTGACGACGGCGCAACCCCGTTCGCGCGGTGACCGCATGATGCACCAAACCACCTCAACCACAGGTCTCGAGGGCGCGGTACCACGCAGTGCCCGTTCGCCACACCGAGTCGCGCGCCCCATGCCCAGAACTCGAATGCCAAGCGTGCCCAGCTCACCTCGACTCCCGGTTTCGAGCGAAGCGAGACCGAGCATCCGCCGTTCGCGGCCCGGCTCGCGAACACCCAGCGCGCCGCAGGCGCTGGAAAACCAACACAGCGAACACGCCGCGCCGTAGGCGCGGCCGGTCCAACACTGTGTAGGTTGAGCCCTCGTGGGTAAGAGCAAGCGCAACAGTCCTAAGCCCGGCGGGAACCGGGCCCAGCGTCTCGCCGAGCGGCGGACAGCGCAGGAGCAAGCGGCACAGGCCGTCACGCGTCCGTTCGAGGGCTTGGCCGCGGAGTGCGATCTGGTCGCGCTCCGTGAATTCGTTCCCTCGGCGACCGCGCGGTTGACGCCGGTGGCGTCGGTCGCGGCCGAGCGGCCGGTCGTGCTCGCCACGGTGCTGCCCGGCGCGGTGGCCGCGCTGGTGCGCGCCGGCGACGAGCCCAGCGGGTACGTGGGCGTGCAGACGCAGTTCCAGGGCGCCGACCCGGCAGCCGATCTGGCCGCGGCGATCCTGTGGACCCAGTCCGCCGAGCCCGGTGATTCGCTGTCTTCCGTGGCGAGCGTCGCGGGCGGCCCGCGGCTGTCCGATGTCATCGATCCCGCCGCGAGCCTGGAGCTGACCGTGCACCAGGACTTCGACTGGTGGGTGCCTGCCGGAGTCGAGCCCGACGCGCAGGTCGCCGCCACCATCGAGCAGGCCAAACAGGCGATCATGCCGTCGGCGCGGCTCGGGCTGGACGCGGACGCGATCGGCGCGGCCTGGTGGGTGGACGCGGGCGAGAAGGCGCATATCCGCTGGGTGCGGCCGGAGGACGAGGACGCGCTGATGCTGGCGCTGGCTCGTCTGCACGCCTCCGGCGGCCTGCACCTCGGCGAGGGTTCCCGATTCGCCGGGTCGTTCCGTACGCACGGCGTGCTGGTCCCGGTGTTCGACTTGGACCCGGAGCGGCACCCCGACGAATGGGTGAAGCCCGCAACCGAATTCGGTGCGCGCCTGTCCGAGGCGCTGGCCGCCGACGCCCCGCTGACGGCCGACGAGCGCCGCTCCCGTGACGGCCTGCGGTCACGTCAGGTCACACTGCGCTGAGTTCCCGGTCGACGGGATTCATGCGAAGTACCTATCGATCCGCGGCGACCCTTTTCTATTGTCGCCGGTAACGCTGGACGATAGGGAAGTCTCACCGAACTCTCGACGAAAAGCGCCGAAACCGTCTCGCGCGGATTCGGCGGAAAAAAGAGTCCGAACAGCGGCAGGCCCGGTTCCTGATAAGAAACCGGGCCTGTTCGCCTTCTCGGCGCGAACTCCGTCAGACGGAGCCGCCCGCCACCGAAGGCCCACCGGAGGTGTCGCTCGGGCCGCTCATTTCCCGGGCGACGAATTCCTCCAGGTCGAACAGGTTCGACCCGGCGCGATCGGCGATGGTGAGCAGTGTGGTCATGTTCGCGACTTCCTCGACCTGTTCCTTCAGGAACCACTGCATGAACTGTTCGCCGAGGTAGTCGCCCTCTTCCCGGGCGGTGCTCGCCAGCTGGATGATCTGCTCGGTGACCGTCTTCTCCTGGGCGAGCGCGAGCGCGATCGGCTCCCGAGCGCTCTCGAAATGCGATTTCGCCGCGTCGATGCCGGAAATCTCGATGCTGATATCCCGGTCCAGGAAGTACTGCACGATCATCATCGCGTGATTGCGTTCTTCGACCGACTGCTTGTAGAACCGCTTGGCCAGCTGCGGCAGGTCGGCATTGTCGAACCACACCGCAATCGCGATGTACTGATGCTCGGCATTGAATTCATGCCGGATCTGATCGTGCAACAGGCTGTGAAATTTGCTGCGGGGTGCGTCCGGATGGCTTGACATGGCATCGACATTAGCGCTGGTCAGATCGCGTGTCATCCAAGTGCAGCCTTATTGAGGCTAGTGTTGCCTAATTAATTCCGCGCTGCTCCAGCCATTCTCGGCGCCGGTATATCGGTGCGCTGGCGCGCCCGCATCTCCCGGGCGACGAACTCCTCGACATCGAACAACTGCCCGTCGGCGCGGTCGAGTACGGCCAGCAGCGTGGTCATCCGGGCGACGCTCTTCACCTGTTCCTCCAAGAACCACCGGACGAATCGTTCGCCCAGGTAGTCACCGGAGCCGCGGGCCGCACGGGCGAGATCGCTGATCCGGGTGCTGCGGTCCTGTTCGATCTCCAGCAGCAGAGCGATTGCGCCGCGCGGGGTTTCGAAGGTCGATGTGATCTCCTCCAGCCCCCCGATCTGCACCGGGAGATCCCGATCCAGCAGGTACTGGACCATGCGCAGCGCATTGCCGTGGTGCTCGCGTGAGCGGCCGTACGCGTGTCCGGCCAATTGCGGCAGTCTCGCCGAGTCGAAGTACACGGCGGCGGCGAGATACTGCTGGGCGGCGGTGAATTCGTGACGGATCTGCGTGCGCAGCAAGTCGGGGAAGGACTCGTCGGCCTCGTCGGTGTCCGGCATGGCATCGACGCTACCGCGTCAGCAGATCCTCTGGAACGGCACGGTCGGCGGCCAGTGCGTCGAAGAAGCGCCCGGCCTTCTCCTTGTCCCACAGCAGCACGTTGCCGCTGTCGGTGTCGTCGAATCCGCCGATCGGTACCGTCGTGGCGACGGTTTCGCCGCGCAGCGCCCAGCCCAGTCCGCCGAGGTCCCAGATGTGGTCGCCGTTGTCGACCTTCAGCGACTCGGCGGTGTCGGAGGCCAGCGGCCAGAGTTTGAACGGGTTGGCCAGGGTGGCGCCGCTGGTCGCCTTCTTCAGCAGGGCGGCCATGAACAGGCGCTGATTGTTCATCCGGTCGATGTCCGCGAGCGCGGTCGCCCGGCTGCGGACGAAGCCCAACGCCTGTGGTCCGTTCAGCCGCTGGCAGCCCGCGGGCAGGTCGATGCCGGCGAGCGGGTCGTCGATCGCCTTGGGGACGCACACGTCGATGCCGCCGAGGGTGTCGACCACGCCGGCGAAGCCGCCGAAACCGATCTGCGCGTAGTGGTCGATGCGCAAGCCGGTGGCGATCTCCACGGTCTGCACCAGCAGTGCGGGACCGCCGATGGCGAACGCGGCGTTCAGCTTGTCCTTGCCCTGGCCGGGGATGCCGACGTACGAGTCACGCGGCAGGCTGACCAGGGTGGTCTTGCCCGATTTCGGCACGTGCACCAGCATGATCGTGTCGGTGCGCTCGGGACCCACCTCGCCGCCGGTGGCGAGTTCCTGCTCCTGCTCGGGAGTCAGCTCACCGCGGCCGTCGGAGCCGACCAGCAGCCAGGTCGTGCCGGGGGTGTTCCCGACCCGCTTGGCGTAGTTCGCCAGGGCGGGGATGCGGTTGAGCGAGTTGTCCAGTTGGATGACGGCCCCGACGGCCGCGATCACCAGCACCAGCAGGATCACCAGGAACCAGCGGAACGGGTGTCGCTTGCGGCGCGGTCGCGGCGCTCGCGGCGGGCGTTCGCCACGCGGCGGCACGGGCGGTGGGCCCTCCCGGAACGGCCGTGGCTTCCGGGGCGGCGTCGGCGGCGGACCTTCGTGATAGGGCACCGGGCGCTGCGTGGGCGCGGGCGTTGGAGCTTCGTGATGCGGCGCCGGGCGCTGGGTGGGGGCGTGCCTGCGGGCCGGGGGAGGCGGCGGCATGCGTCGTGCCTGTTCCGGCGGGACCTGCGAATATGCCAGCGGCTGCCCGTGCGGGTCGACCGCGCCATCGCGGCGCATCACCTGGGTGGGCTCGATCGGCGGCGGCGCGCCCGGACCGGGCGGTGGCACGCGGCGGCGCATGGGAGGCTCACCGGGCCTGCCGGGCGGCGGCATCCGGCGCGTGTGCGCGTTGCGCTGGGGGTCGTCGCCGTTCATCACTGAAACTCTACTTATCGTGCGGTTGTGAGGTGTCGCATGTGGACACCGGGCGCACACGGAAGCGGCGCTGCTTCCTAATTCGCACGCGGCGCCGGGTTGTTAGCGTTCCGCAGGGCACGGTTGCGTCACGGGAGCCACGAAACATGGCCACGCAGAACGGTATAGCCGAGATAGGCGACCGCATCGATGGTGGCGTGCGCGAGCACCAGCGGCCACAGCCGATTCGTGCGCTGCCAATAGCGACCGAATATGACGCCCATCACAAGATTTCCGAGTCCTCCGCCCAGTCCCTGATACAGGTGATAGCTGCCACGCAGCAGCGCCGAGGCCAGCAGCGCCGAGTTCGCCGACCATCCGAGCCTGCGCAGCCGGGTGAGCAGGAACGCCACCACGATGACCTCCTCGGCCAGGGCGTTCGCGCAGGCCGAGAGGATGAGCGCGGGCAACCGCCACCAGTAGTCGCCGAGCGAGGCGGGCACGATCGTCACGCTGAGGCCCAATGCGTGGGCAAGGAGATACAGTCCCAGCCCCGGTACTCCGATGATCGCGGCGAGCGTCAAGCCGGGTAGCACGTCCGCGCGCCACCGGAGCCGATTCGCCAGCCCGATCAGTCGCGGCCCGATGCCGCCGCGCCACAGCAGATACAGGCCCAGGGCCGCCCACCCCAGCAGCCGCAGCACGCTGAGTAGCTGGAACAGCAGGTCGATGGTGGATTGGGTGGATCGCGACGGGTTCAGCGCGACGGTCCGCCCGCCGATCCCGCCCGGCGCGAGCGCACTCTCCACCAGCGAAAGCGCGGCGCTGAGCCCGCTGAGCCCGAAGGTGACGAGCAGCACCACCGCGATCTCGAGTTTGAGCGCCAGCCGCTCGCGATCGGTCGGCTCGGCCTCGTCCCACTGGGCATCGGACTCCGCACGCATGGGTCGAATCTATTGCGCTCGCCCGGCCCGGCGCGCGGCGCGTCACCGTCGAGTTCCGCGACGGTCGGGAACCCGCCCCGTTCGGTGCGTCACCGCGCTTCGCGTCGTATTCGGACCGGGTCAGATGCGGCGCAGGCCATTGAGGAACGGGCAGCCTGCCAGCGTGCGTACGGCCCGGCTGAGGCCTTCGATATCGTCGGCCGGAGCGCTGAACGGCAAGCGGAAGTCGTGGTCGCCGTCGTGTCCCTCCACCCGCAGGGTGAGGCCGTAGCGGTCGATGGCGAGCGGGTGCACGATGCCGCGCTGTAGGTGCGGCGGAAGGTGCCTGGCCAGCTGGGCGACGACATCGGCGTGGTCGGCCTGCATGTGCTGCAGCCATGCGGATTCCATGGCGCAGAACGGATCCGGCTGCGCCGAGCGCAACTCGTCGCTGCTCACCGATTCCGCGCCGGTCGAGTCTGCCACCACCGCGGAGTTGATCACCAGCCGCAGCAGCGTGGCGCCGAAGCCGATGTCGAGCAGCCCGGGATGCGGGTGGTCCTCGGCCACCTCGGTGGCCAGCGCGCGCTGCGCCTGCGTGGGCACCGCACGCACCCAGCCGCGTAGCCAGACCAGTGCGCGCACCGGCTCGCGCAGCGGCAGCGGAGCGTGATCGGTGAGTTCGAGCACCGCGGGCGCGCCCTGCTCGCCGGAATTGCCCGCCAGGATCGCGGCGACCGAGGCGGTGGGCACCGCGATCACGGCGTCGCCGCACTGGCGTAGGTGGTGCACCGACGCGGGGGTGGGATCGATGCCCGGCATGGCCAGCACCGCTTGCTCCGCGTGGGCGCACGCGCTGCGCACCCGCTCGGCGGTGGACGGTGCGACGGTCGAGGACGGACTCGGCATACAAACCTCCGTAGAGCGGGCGGCGCGTAATATTGATTAGGTTACCCTAAGCTAAGTGACAGCGCGTGGGTTCCGCAAGCGTTCCGATCGAGCCGAATCGAAGCGACCCGTGGCATACGGCCGACGCGGCGAATCTCATGTGCACCGGTCTCGCGGGCAGCCGGCCTCGGCTCGAAGAGTGTTGTTACGGTGAGGGCGTGTCGGAAGGGACGGAATCCGGAGAACCGGTGCTGGTGACGTTGTCGACGCCGCCGCGGCGCAGTCTGGTCGACGGGTTGGTCCGCAACATCGGCGCAAGCCCCGCCGCGCCGACCGTGGAACTGGACGCGCCGGACAGCGGGATCGCCGACTTCCTCGCGCAGGCGGCACACTCCGATACCGGTTTCGTCGTGCGTACCGCCTCCGGTGAGCGCGCGGTGGCCATCGTCGCCGCGACGGCCGCCGCCCTGTGCGGCGAAGACATCGGCGCCGCACTGCGCAACCCCGATATCGCCTTCCTGACTTCTCTGAAACCACCGGCCGTCGAGGCGGTCCGATCCGTCCTGCTCGCCATCGAAACCGCGGCCGTTGACCGGGTGAACGACGCGTTGCGGGTGCTCAACGAAGGTTGAACGGCGCTCGGGCTGCCGTGGAACACCGGCCGCGCGGTGGCCGGGCCTTCCGCGATTGGTGGGGGGCCGGGCGAGCGCGCAAGTAATCTCGTAACCGTGCCGCGAATCGCGTACTTCGGGCCGTCCGGAACCTTCACCGAGATGGCCCTCGCCCAACTCGAATCCTCGGGAACCTTCGACGGACCCGTCGAGCGAATTGCCGCGCCCAGCCAAGGGGCCGCGCTCGACTTGATCCGCTCCGGCGACGTGGACGGCGCGGTGGTGCCGATCGAGAGTTCCGTCGAGGGGTCGATCTCGGCGACGCTCGACTCGCTGGCAATCGGCCCGCGTCTGCAGATCGTCGCCGAGACCGAACTCGAGGTGAGTTTCACGATCCTTGGCAAGCCGGGCACGGCGCTTCCGGAAGTGCGCACCCTCGCCGCATACCCCGTGGCCGCGGCACAGGTGCGGCTGTGGGTCGCGCGGCATCTGCCGCAGGCGCGGCCATACACCTCGGCATCGAATGCCGCGGCCGCGGAAGACGTGGTGGCCGGCCACGCCGATGCCGCCGTGTCGACCGCCCTGGCGGGCGAGCGGCTGCGGTTGATCGCGCTGGCCTCCGGAGTCGCCGACCACGAGCAGGCCATCACGCGATTCGTGCTGTGCACCCGGCCCACGGTCGCGCCACCCGCCACGGGCGCCGACCGCACCTCGATCGTGCTCGAATTGCCGAACGTACCGGGCTCGCTGATGCGCGCCTTCGCCGAATTCGCCACGCGCGGTATAGATCTGACCAGGATCGAGTCGCGGCCCACCCGAACCGGCATGGGCACCTACCGGTTTTATCTCGACTGCGTCGGGCACATCGACGACACGGCGGTGGCCGAGGCGCTCAAGGCGCTGCACCGCGCCGCGCGGATCCGCTTTCTCGGGTCCTGGCCGGCGATATCGGCGACCGGCACGCCGCCACCGTCCGACGAAGCCGCGTCGGAATGGTTGATCCAGCTGAGAAAGGGGAAGGCGGACCTATGACCGGGAGGTTGATTCTGGTCCGGCACGGGGAGACCGAAGGTAACGTCGCCAAGCTGCTGGATACCAGAATTCCAGGACTACCGCTCACCGAACGCGGTGCGGCACAAGCGAAGACATTCGGTGAAGGCCTGCTCCGCGCGCCGAAGGTGCTGTTCTCCTCGGCGGCGCTGCGGGCACGCCAGACGGCGAGCTACATCGAGGCCGCGACCGGTGTCGCCGCCATGGTCCTGGACGGACTGCACGAGGTGCAGGCCGGGGACCTGGAGGGCCGGCACAGCGAGGACGCGCACCAGACGTTCCAGCAGATCTACCGAGCCTGGCACGAAGGCGATCTCACGTTGCGGGTGCCCGGGGGCGAGTCCGCCCAGGATGTGCTGGATCGGTTCCTGCCCGTGATCGCGGAGTTGCGGAGCACGTATCTGACGCCGGAGGACGACGGGCACGGCGACGTGATGGTGGTCAGCCACGGTGCGGCCATGCGGCTCGTCGGCCGCACCCTCGCGGATGTTCGACCGCCGTTCACCACGAACAACCACCTGGACAACACCGAGACCATCGAGTTGGTGCCGATGCCGGACGGCGGGTGGGAGTGCATCCGCTGGGGCCGGTTCACGCCGCCGTTCGGCTACGACGTCGCGCCTACCTCTGACGATCCCATGGGTTAGCGACGCGTGTTCGACGTGCTCAGGACAGCTTCGGATGCCGAGGGAACTCTTCGCGTTCCGGCAGGGAGTTGATCAGGTCCTGCACCGCCGTGCGCAGTCGCGCGGGGGTTCCGCTGCTGAGCGACGTCCACTTCACGCCGTCGTCGGACTTGCTCGCGGTCGCGATGAATCGCCCTGCGCGCGTGTTGAAGACGGCGATGTGGTTGTCGGCCATGTCTCTGGTGCCGTCGCCGTAGATGACGCCGACTATCTCTGCGTACGAGTGGATTTCGACCAAAGCCGCCGCCAAGGTCTTCGCATCGTGGGCAGGGTTGCCCACTTTCGTCAGCCGCTGGGCGGTGGCCGCGGCGTCACCGGTATCGCCGAAGATCGTGGCCAGCTCTTCGGTGGGGGCGTTCATGCCGTACAGCTCCAGCGGCTCGGCGTAGCCGAGTGCCGCGAGAATGGTGCCGGGCAGGTCGATTCCCGCCTCGTCGATGACATAGGAGTCCTGTCCCCGAAGGGCGACGACCGCGAGGTCGGCACCCTTCGCCAGACAGAAGCGACTGACCCAACCGTCGACGATCAATCGCAGCGCGATGATCCAATGCGGCCGGTTCAGCGCGCGTAGCCGATTCTCCAGGTCGCGATGGAGCACATCGTCGATGAGGAGCTCCCGCTGAACGAGCGACTCGGCGGCCGCGTCCATCGCCGCTCTGTGATCGGTCAGGTTGTCGTAACGTGCCCGAGCGTTCAAGACGACGGGTACTTCGATCTGCAGTTTCTCCACGAGAAACTGCATCTCGTCGAGCGACAGGACGACCGCCTCGAGCGTCGACGGGTCGCGGCCCGCACCGAGTACGGTCACCTAACCGTCCCGCTGAAGTCACCGCCGATGACTCCATCGGCGGTGAAGCGGCCGTCGTTGAAGTGCTCGGTCGACCGCAGGTAATCCCGGCCGTTGTGCTCGCTCTCGTCCTCCTCGTCGCTGCGAGCCTGGTTACCGAGCAGCGGATTGCCGTTGCCGTTGTTCGCCGGACGGACCGGGGCAGCCTCGACGGGCTTGACCGCCACAGTCTCCTGCACCGGGGCGGAGCCACCGATCGTGCCGCTGGAGCCCCAGCCTTCCGGAAGCTTGAGCGATCCGTTGCTGATACCGGCCGATCCGAGGCCGGAGAACGACACCGCCCGCGTCGCGGCGCCGGTGGCGGTCGCTGCCGCACCGGCTCCCATGGCCATCGGAGCCATGCCGGAGAAGGTGGGCGCGGAGGTGGTGGTCGCCGCCGCGATCGCGCTGCCCGCGACATTTCCGACGGTGGAGACACCGGTGGTGGCGATCGAGCCGACGGCCTGAGCGGCCTGGGTGGCAGCGCTCGCCACACCGGGGTTGCTCAAGAACGCCTGCGTGGCGGCCACGGCGGCCTGGATAGGATCGGCCGGGACCTCGGTGGTCGTGTCCGCCGCCTGTTCGGGGCCGGCCGATCCGGCGCCCTTGGCGATCGGTGGCGGCAGCAGGAACTCGGCAGGCGTGGCGACCATGGCGCTGGTGGCGGCCTCGTAGGTCTCCATGACCAACGCCGCGCGAATGTCCATGGCGTTCCTGGCGACTTCCGCGACCTCGAACGCGCCGCTCAGTACGCCGGGCGGGTTCGCAGACGCGGCCAAGGCGGCGTTGACGGCCGCGATCTCGGGCGGGCTGGGCATCGCCAGCGAGGCGACGGTGTAGGCGGTGGCGTTCGCCGCGGCCTTCGCGCCCATCGCGGCCGCCTGCACGCCCTGCTGCTCGGACCAGCCGAGGAAACCGGTGAGCTTGCTCAGCGCGGCGATACCGTTGATGCCCTGCATCCCGACGCCGAGTTCGGCCATCACCCTGGCTACGGTCGTCGTCGCGTCGATCCAGGCGGCGGTGAGGCCGCCCCAGGCGGTGGCCGCGGCCGAGATCGGGATCGCGTGCGCGCCCGCGTGAAGGGTGGCCGAATTGATCTCCGACGGGCGCGCCGCCCAGATCACCCCGGTGACTCCTGCAACCATGTTTGACTTCTCCCCTGCTGAGCGTTGCTGATGGGTCTGGAACTACACCTGGATGGCGCTGATGCCCGCGGCGCGCACCACGTCACCCGCGACGTGCTGCGCCAGTTGCATGCGCAGCGTCGCCGCGGCGTGGTGGCATTCCAGAATCGCCTGCGCGATCGCGCGGTCGTGCGACATCGCCCCCTGGTTGAAATGGCTCGCGCCGAGGAAGGAGACCTCCTCGGCGCCGGAGGGCAGCACGTGCGTCGCGGGCGCGGTGATCGCCGCGGCGGCGGCCAGACGTTCGGCGACGAGGTCGAGTTCGGCCGCGGCGGCGAGAATGGCTTCGGGTGCGATCAGTACATGTCCAACCATGACTCGACTCCTTCTAGTGGCTGTGGGGCGGAACCACGAGAATTCCCCCTTCGAGTGATAGGACGCGACAGCAACGCGATCGGTTCCATCGAATCCCCAACTTTTCGATCTCCGTGCCGATTACACACCCACCGCTCGGGGCGCGCAATACAGCTCGGTTCAGACTATCCCCATCCCAGCTGATGCAGGCGGTCTTCGTCAATGCCGAAATAGTGTGCGATCTCGTGGATCACGGTGACCGCCACCTCTTCCACGACTTCCGTCTCGTCGGCGCAGAGTTCGAGAATGGCCTCGCGGTAGATGGTCACGGTATCGGGAAGCGCTCCGCCGTAATGACTGTCGCGTTCGGTGAGCGCGATGCCGTGGTACAGGCCGAGCAGATGCGGATCCTCCGGGTTGCGCGGCTCGATCAGCACGACCACATTGTCGATCGCGCGGGTCAGCTCGGGCGGGATGAGATCCAATGCGTCCCCGACCAATTCCTCGAACCGGTCGTCGGACATCGATACAGGCATCGGCGCCGGGCTACCTCGGCTGGGGCTGCGGCGGCAGCGGTGCGGCGCCGGGCAGCGGTGCGGGCGTGGAACGCCCGCTGTTCGGCGGCGGTACCGGAGCCTGGCCGTTGATCAGGATGTCGCCCCTGGCCGAGCCGGTGATCGGCGCGAAACCTTCCCGATCGGCGCCCTTGCCGATCATGCAGTCCAGTTTGCGGCTGCCCGCCATCCAGCTGCGGGCATCGATGTAGTCGAAGAACAGCGTGAGCGTCTTGTTGCGGATGACGTCCGGCCCGCCCAGGTAGTCGGTCGAGGTGCGGGTGCACTCCTCCTCGACGAACTTGTCCTGATCCTCTTTGGCGGGCGGGCCGCCGGTGAAGTGCCCGGCGAGATCGACTGTGGAGACGATCTCGACGGCGTGCGGCTGCGTGCAGTCCACCGGATCGGTGGGCAGGTTCTGGTTGATGCCGAGGCACACGCCGGCCTCGTACACCTTGGACTGGTCGTGCTCGGTGGCGCTGCCGACCGACGGCGGGGTGCCGACGCTGGCCGCGACCTGCAGGCCGCAGCGCAGGGTGCGGTCACCGTGCTGCCAGCCGTCCGGGCTCGGGTACATCAGTCCGACGATGTACTTGCCGCGCGGATCGAAGCGGCCCGACATGTACTTCTGCACCGAGGGCACGCAGTGCTCTTCCTTCAGCTCGGTGAGCCGCAGCGAGTCAGGGAAGCGCGAGCCGGGACCGAACTCCTTGCCCGGGTACCTGCTCATATCGATGTCGGCCGCGACCTCGAACATGTGCTTGCTCGAGCAGTTCACCTTGACCAGGTCGGACCGGTCGGGCTTGGTCCAGCTCAGGCAGTCGCCCTTGGCGGCGGTGCCGAATTCCTTGTCCAGCACGGGCTGCGCCGGGGCGCCGGGATTGTGCACTTCCAGGTTCTTCCCGTTGTCGAAGCCGGTGATGGACAGCGTCACCAGGGCCGCGACCACGGCGCCGACGGCCACCGCGAGCAGACCCCAGCGCAACGTGGGCGCCGACAGCTGCACATCGCGCAGATCGCTGTCGGCGAGAGCGGCCTTGGCCGAGTCGATCGAGCGGCGTACCGAGTCGGCACGCGACGACGCGCCGCGCTTGGGCGCCTGCGGGGACCGGGACACAGGTTCGGAGGACATCGCGGTCCATCATGGCAGCGTCCGTGCCTCGGTGCCACGACCTGCCCCGATCGGCGCGGCACGAGTCGCGGGCGGTCAGCCGCGCAGAGCCGACAGGAAGACGCCGGGCAGCCGGGCGGGGTTGGCGTCGGCGTAGAACTCGGTGAGCCTGCGCCCGGTGGTCGCGGCGGTGGCGTTGCCGACGAACCACGGCGGCTTCGGGGAGAGGGCGAGTTCGCCGCCCAGCAACGAGCGCGGCGCGGGGCGGAACGGGCCGCGCACCACCGTGCGCTCCACGTCGTCGAGCAGCAGCGCGTTGTGTACCACGCCGATCCCGCTCTGCACGTCGTCGATGGTGTGGCCCGGGAAGGCTCCCCAGGCGGCCCGCGGCGCGAGGAAGGCCAGCCCGGTCCAGGTGTTCACCGCGATCGCGCCGTAGCGCAGCCGCTCGATCGCGCGGTCGAAGGCGACGCCGAGCCTGCGGATGGTCGTCGGATGAGCGATCACGTTCGCGCCGAGCGTTCCGGTCAGCTCGGCATTGGCGAAGTCGACCGCGCGTTGCAGGAACTCGCCGCCCGCGTAGGGCAACTCGACCACGCCGAGCACGGGGGAGAAGTACTCCGTGCGCAACAGCGGTGTGCCGGTGGGCGGCAATCCGTCGACCAGCACCCGTTGCCCGCCGAGACGCTCGGCCTCCGGATACGAGGCCACCGCGTCGGCGACACGCGCGTCGCTGCCCGGGTAGTACGCCGTGCGCTGTGGCGCCCGCTCCATGGCCAGGCGCAGCTCGGCGAGGAACCGGTCCTTGCGGTCCCACTCCGCGCCGATCACCACCGCCTGCGCGGCCACGCAGTTGTAGCCGCCGTTGTGCAGCCGCTGGGTCGCCACGTGCTCGGCCTGGTAGCGCAGATCGGCGTCGGACCAGTCGCCGGGCACCACGATGGTCGGCGAGACCCCGCCCAGCTCGCTGGTGATCGGCTTGTCCAGCAGCGGCCGGTTGTCCTTCTTCCGCTCCGCGCCCTCCGCGCCGGGGCCCCACACGATGGCGTCGTGGGTCTGTGCGCTGCCGGTCATATGCACGTGCGCGACATCGGGATGACCGACCAGATAGCCGCCCTGCGGCGCGCCGCCGGTGAGAATTCGCAGCACGCCGAGTTCCAGCAGCGGTTCGAAGACCATCTCGAACACCGTGAACAGCGGGTCGGTGATCGGGTTGAGCTTCAGGGCGACCACCCGGTTGTGCGCGTACAGCTCGTACAGCGCGTCCAGCGGCGGGATCGAGGTGATGTTGCCCGCGCCGAGTACGGCTCCGATCCCGCCGGTCGCGGTGGGATCCAGCTGGCCGAGTCCGGCTCGCCTGCGTGCGGCGCCCGCGTCCACGCCGGGTCGCAGCCACACTTCACCGTGAAAACCGTTGAGCAGCAGTCGGTCGTAGACGCCGAGCGGGAATACCGGCACCGCGACCCGTCCGCCCGGCGCCTCCCGCAGCGTGATGCCGGTCAGCGGGGTGCGCCCGGCCTCCAGCGCGGCGAGGGTGGCCGACAGCGCGGCCGTGGCTTGCAGCAGGGTGAGCGGGCCGGACATCCATTCCTCGCCGACCAGCGGGGAATCCGGGGCGAGGTCCTTGACGACACACGCGGCCCGCACCCAATCCTCCGCGAAGCGGGCGGTCCGGGCGTGGATCTCGTCGAGCAGCTCGCGGCGGCGGCGCAGCGAGGTCGCGGCCCACGCCTCCTCGCCCGCGATGAGGTCGGCCAGCGCGTTGTCGATGGCCGTCTCGTCGAACGGAGTGCCCACAAGCCCACTATGCGCGCGATCTCGCGCGGATGTACCGCATCCTGGGATATCGGCGTGAAAGGTCGGCACAGCGACCACTAGGCTGGTGGCCCATGATCGACCTCCGATTCCTGCGGGACGACCCCGATGCGGTCCGCGCCTCGCAGCGCGCCCGCGGCGAAGACCCCGCTCTCGTCGACGCGCTGCTCGAGGCCGACGCGGCGCGGCGTGCCGCGGTGGCCACCGCGGACAATCTGCGCGCCGAGCACAAGGCGATGGGCAAGCTGATCGGCAAGGCGAGCAAGGAAGAGCGTTCCGCGCTGCTGGCGCAGGCGTCGGAGATGTCGGTCAAGGTCAAGGAGGCCGAGGCCGCACAGCACGCCGCCGACGCGGATCTGGACGCCGCGCATCGCGCCATCTCCAACGTGGTGCAGCAGGGCGCGCCCGCGGGCGGCGAGGACGATTACGTCGTGCTGCAAACCGTCGGCACGCCCCCCGAGTTCGACTTCGAGCCGAAGGACCACCTGGAACTCGGCGAGTCGCTGGGCCTGATCGACATGGAGCGCGGCGCGAAGGTCTCCGGCGCCCGGTTCTACTTCCTGACCGGCTACGGAGCGCTGCTGCAGCTAGGGCTGCTGCAACTGGCCGCGCAGCAGGCCGTGGCCAACGGCTTCACCATGATGATCCCGCCGGTGCTGGTGCGCCCGGAGGTCATGGCGGGCACGGGGTTCCTCGGACAGCATTCGGCGGAGGTCTACCACCTCGCCGACGACGACCTCTACCTGGTGGGCACCTCGGAGGTGCCGCTGGCGGGCTACCACTCGGACGAGATCCTCGACCTGAGCGGCGGGCCCAAGCGATATGCGGGCTGGTCGTCGTGTTTCCGCCGGGAGGCGGGCAGCTACGGCAAGGACACCCGCGGCATCATCCGGGTGCACCAGTTCGACAAGGTGGAGATGTTCGTCTTCACCACGCCGGATCAAGCCGACGCCGAACACCGGCGCCTGCTCGCCTGGGAGCAGGAGATGCTCGCGGCGATCGAGGTGCCCTACCGGGTGATCGACGTCGCGGCAGGCGATCTCGGCAGCTCCGCCGCGCGCAAGTTCGACTGTGAGGCGTGGGTGCCGACGCAGCAGACCTACCGCGAGCTCACCTCGACCTCCAACTGCACCACCTACCAGGCACGCAGGCTCTCGGTGCGTTATCGCGACGAGAACGGCAAGCCGCAGATCGCCGCCACCTTGAACGGCACCCTCGCGACCACCCGCTGGATCGTGGCCCTGCTGGAGAATCATCAGCAAGCCGACGGGTCGGTCCGGGTTCCGTCCGCCCTGGTCCCGTTCGTCGGGACCGACGTGCTCCGACCGGCGAGCTGACGACGCGCGAATGACGTCCAGGTGAATAGCTACTGGTTCGCCATGCCGGATTCCCGGGATGTGGCAACCGGCGGGATTCCTTGTGGATAGGCTGTTCGTCGTGCGAGGAATCGGGTCTCGCGGCGATACCCGAACCCGGGTGCGGGCCGCGTCTGCGCTGGCGACGGCTATGGTCATGGCTCGGACCACCGGGGCGTTCTACGTCATGGGCGGGGTGCTCGGTCTGTTGATCACCGCCATCGCCCCTGGTGAGGAGGGTAATCGGCCGCTGGTCGGCGGGGCAGCAGCGGTAGCGCTGGTGCTCGGTCTCACGCTGCTCGCGTGGGGGCCGCGGCTGCCGCATTCGATCCACCACGTGTACGTCGCGATCGCGACGGTGCTGGTGACGATCGCGGTGCACTCCTTCCCGAACACGGTGGGCGCGATCAGCCTCGCCGCGTTCTACGTATTCATCGCCTGCGACGCCGCTCTGTTCTTCGCCTGGTCGCAGGCCGCCGCCCACATCGCCTTCGCGTTGGCCCTGTGCCTGTGGGTGCTGCCCGCGCGGCCGGTGAGTCCCGGGTTGCCGTGGTGGTCGGGCCTGATACCGGCCGGTGTGACCTTCGGCGTCGGCGTCGTGGTCGGAATCCTGACCAGGATGGCTTCCGAGGCCGACATCGACGTGCTCACCGGACTGCTCAACCGGCGCGGCTTCGACCGGGCGCTGAACACCGCCATCCAGCAGGCCACCAGGTCCGGTCAGGGGCTCGCGCTGGTGCTGGTCGACCTGGACCGCTTCCAGAAGATCAACGACCATCTCGGCCACCGCGCAGGTGACGCCGTCCTGCAGCGGGTGGCCGACACCTGGTCGAAGCTGCTGGCCCCCGACCAGCGCCTGGCGCGCTACGGCGGTGACGCGTTCGCCCTGCTGCTGCCGAACACCACCGAGCAGGCCGCGATCCTGCTCACCGAACAGTTGCGCGCGGCGGTGACCACCGGCTGTTCGGCCGGTGTGACCTCCTGGCAGCCGGGAGAATCCGGGTCGCTGCTGGTCAGCCGCGCCGATGTCGGCCTGTACCGGGCCAAGCAGGCCGGGCGCAACCGGACGGTGCTGGAGTCCTCCCGGCAGTTGCCGCTGGCGGTGGAGCTGCGCGAGGCGATCGACCGCGGCGCCCTCGACGTGCACTACCAGCCGATCGTCAGCCTGACCGAAGGCGGCGGCAAGGCGGTCGGCGTGGAGGCACTGCTGCGCTGGTCGTCCAGCGCGCAGCCGGACGTCACCACCGAGGGTCTGATCCGCGTCGCCGAGGAGTACGACCTCATCTCCGACCTGGACGAACTGGTGCTGCGCCGGGCCTGCGCGGACGCCGCGCGATTGCAGGAAACCTTCGCCCAGCTGGATCTGACGCTGAACGTGAACGTCAGCGGGTTGGAGCTGGCCGAGACCGGTTACGCCGACCGGGTGGCGGGCATCCTCGCCGCCACGGGATGGCCCGCCGATCAGCTGGTGCTCGAGGTGACCGAGAGCGAACTGGCCGCCGAATCACAGACCGCGATCGAGAACCTGCACCTGCTGCGCGACCGGGGCGTGCGCATCGCCATCGACGACTTCGGCACCGGCTACTCCTCGCTCAGCAGGCTGGCCACCCTGCCCAGCGACATCCTCAAAGTCGATCAGTCCTTCGTCGCCGCGATCCGCTCCGATTCGCCCGCGCCGCCTTTGCTCGGCGTGATCGCCGCCCTGTCCAATGCGCTGGACCTGCAGGTCATCGCCGAGGGCGTGGAGACCGAATACCAAGCGGCCGTGCTCACCGAACTGGGCTTCGCGCTCGCGCAGGGCTATCACTACAGCGATTCGCACCCGGTGTCGGAGCTGATCAGCGACCTCAACGAGAACAAAGGCCGGATCGGCCCCGGCGTCACCGACCGGGAACTGGGTGATGGTGACTCGTTGCCCGCCAACGGCTGGGTGCCGCTGCCGTAAATCGCTTGACCGTACGGGCCGACGGTGAGCATGCTGGTCGACATGCGATTGCTCGTCTACGCCTATTGATTCGCCGAATCGCTGCGCCCCCCGCGGGCGGGTAGCGCACACACCTTCGGCCTGCGCTCGCTGACGGTTCGGGCGGTGCTCTTCAAGGGCATCGGTGAACTGATTCCGCTGTACGCGCTGTACGCCCTGCTGTTCGCCGACCACGGCATGAGCACGGGGCAGATCTCCTTGCTGTTCGCCATCTGGTCGGCGACTTCGTTCCTACTCGAGGTGCCCTCCGGTGCGTGGGCCGACACTGTCTCCCGGCGCGGACTGCTCGTGCTCAGCGGTGCGTTGCTGACGGCAGGCTTCGCGCTGTGGACGGCGGCGCCCTCCTTCGCGGGTTTCGCCGCCGGATTCGTGCTGTGGGGAACCTCGGGGGCGCTGGCCTCCGGCACCTTCGAGGCGCTGCTGTACGACGAGCTGGCCGCCCGGGGCGAGTCGTCGGCTTACCCGCGCGTCCTCGGCTACACCCGCGCAGGCGGGGAAGCTGCCGTCGTCATCGCGATCGTCGCCGCGACACCCCTGTATCTCTACGGCGGCTATGCCCTGGTCGGCTGGTCCAGTGTCGCCGTCGCGGCCGTGCATACGCTGATCGCGCTGTCGCTGCCCACCGCGCCGAAGGCGGTGTCGGCGGTGGACATCGACGACCTGGAAGAGGAAGAGCCGGCATCCGCTGCGCGCACCGCTGTGTCGGCCCCGGACCCGGCAGTCGAGAACGTCGCTTCCCTCCTCGGCTTCGCGGGTGAGTCCGCCCGACTCGGTAGGGCGGCCGACGCGGACGGACGTGGTTCCGTCTCGGTGTCCGGCGGTCGGGACGAGACGGACGAGGCGGAGTTCACCGGGAATCGCGAAGTGGCCCAGCCTCGCCCGTTCGCGCGATACCTCACCATGCTGAAGGCCGGTGTGGGCGAGGCGGTTCGCGTGCGGGTGGTGCGCCATGGCGTGCTGCTGGAAGCGCTGCTGTTCGGGATCACCGCGTTCGACGAGTATTTCGCCCTGCTGGCGGAGGAATCGGGTGTCTCGACCGCTGTGGTGCCGCTGCTGGTCGGTCTCACCGTGCTCGGTTCGCTGACCGGTTCCGTGCTGGCGGGGCGCACCGAAGGAATGTCGGGCCGCACGATGTCGATCGCGGTGGGCGTTGCCGGCGTGCTCTTTCTCGGCGGCGCGCTGATCGCAGGCCTCGCGACCGGTCGTCCGGACGCGATCTACCTGTTGACGGGCCTCGGTTTCGCGTCGATCGGCGTCTCCTACGGCATCGTCTACAACGCGGGCGTCGTCGCGGGCGCCCGCCTCCAGGACGCCATCGAGGGCCCGGCCCGGGCGACGGTCACCTCCGTCTCCGGCCTCTTGGGCGAGGTGATCGCGCTAGCGGTCTTCGGCTTCGCCGCCGTGATCACCCTCTGGTCCTCCATGGCCACCCTCCTGGCCCTCCTCGGAGCCTCCATCCTCGCCCTCGCCACCCTCGCTCCCCGCTGGCTCCCACCCCGCGCCGACTGACGAGCGGCACACCACCGAGAGCTCTTCTCGGAAACGCCGCGACCATGCGCCACTCGCGGTTGGGTAGCGTGCGGAAGGTGAGTGCGGAGGCGAGGGTGGGGCTGGTTTTCGGGTTCGCGATCGGTGCGGGGGTGGCGGTACAGGCGCGGATCAACGGGGCGTTGGGGGCGCGGCTGGAGGACGGGGTCGCCGCGGCGGTGATCAGTTTCGGGGCGGGATTCGTCGTGCTGGCGGTGGCGTTCGCGGTCAGTGGGCGGCTGCGGGAGGGTGGGCGGCGGGTGCGGCGGGCGTTGTCGGAGGGCGTGCTGCGGCCTTGGCAGTTGCTCGGCGGTCTGTGCGGCGCGTTCTTCGTCGCGTGCCAGGGGCTGACCGTCGCGGCGATCGGCGTCACCGCGTTCACCGTGGCGGCCGTCGCGGGCCAGCTGCTCAGCAGTCTGGTGGTCGACCGGCTCGGGCTCGGTCCGAGCGGACGCACGCCGGTCACCACGGTGCGTCTGGTGGGGGCGGCGCTCGGCGTGGTCGCGGTGCTCGTCGCCGGATTCGGGCACACTCGCGTCAGCGGCGGGCTCTCGGTGCCCGACGCGCTGCGCGGCACGCCGACCGCTCTGCTGATCGTGCTGCCCGCGCTGGCGGGCATCGGACTGGCCTGGCAGCAGGCGGTGAACGGCAAGGTGGGCGTCGTCGGAGGGTCGCTCTCGGCGGCCATGGTGAATTTCTGCGCCGGTCTGGCCGCGCTGCTCGTCATCGAGGCCGTGGTCGTCGCGTCCTCCGGCGGACCGGCCGAATTCCCGACCGAGCCTTGGCTGTATCTCGGCGGTTTCATCGGCGTCGCCTTCATCGCCCTCGCGGCGCTGACCGTTCGCTGGATCGGCGTCCTTCTGCTCGGACTCACTTCCGTGGCGGGGCAGTTGCTGGTCTCGGTGATCCTCGATGTGCTCACCCCGACCAGCGCCGGCCTGTCCGCCACCGCGATCGTCGGTTGTGCGCTGACCCTGGTCGCGGTCGCCATCGCCACTCGGTCGCAGTCCTGAGGACACTCGCCGCGCATTCATGCTCGAAGCGCATAACTGTGGAATGGTGCGCTCATGCTGATCGAATACGGGGTGTGGGTTTCGCGGCTCGGGCTGTGTGTCGTGTTCGGGTTGTCGGCGTGGGGCAAGCTGGCGGATCGGAGCGCGACGCGGCAGGCGGTGGGGGATTTCGGGGTGCCGCTGCGCTGGGTGCCCGCGGTGGCCTGGGCGCTGTCGCTCGTCGAGGCGACCATCGCGGTAGGTGTGCTGCTTCCGTGGGTTTGCGGCGTGGCCGCGCTGGCGACGCTGCTGTTGCTCGCCGTGTTCACGGCGGTGATCGTGCGCTTGCTGCGGCGTGGCGAGCATCCGTCGTGTTCCTGTTTCGGTGCTGCGAGCGCCGCGCCGATCGGGCCGATGATTTTGGTGCGCAATGGTCTTTTCGCCGTGCTCGCCGTGCTTGTGGGTATCGGCGCGCTGACATATCCGCGCGTGCCGATGGGTCTGCCCGCCGACAACGCGATCGGTTGCGCGGTGGTCGCCGCGGTGGTGGCGGTGCTGGTGTGGTTGGCGGGCCAGGTGCGTGTCCTGCGCCGGCGGGTGGACGAGCAGGCGCTGTCCACGCTTGGTGCGGAGGGCTTGCCGGTCGGCGCGGTGGCGCCGGAGTTCGAACTGTTGGGCCCCCAGGGAACGAAGACCACGCTCGAGGATCTGCTGAACGGGACGAGGTCGGTCCTGCTGGTTTTCGTGCACCCGGGCTGCGAGTTGTGCGCGGCGCTGGCCCGCGAGTTGCCCCGCTGGCGAGTTCGGGCGGCTGACGCCCTGGCCATCGTGGCGGTCGGCAACGGGGACGCCGCCGAGCAAGCCGCTTGGGGCGTCGAGCACGGACTGGGTGACATTCCCTCGCTCGTGCAGCAGGGCAACGAGGCCGCCTTGCGCTATCGGGTGCGCGGTACCCCGTCCGCTGTGCTGATCGACCCCGAGGGGCGTGTCGCCGCGCCGGTGGCCAGAGGGGGAATCGCCATTCGCGAGTTGATCACCACGGTGCGGAAAGCACCGCGCGAACTCGCGCGCGACAGGGTCCCGGCCGGGGCCGCGCGTTGATTTCGGGACGTACCTCTTCTTCGCTCCTGAGACCGACTCCAGCCGGTTATTCGCTTGTTGGCAAATTTTCAGCAAATTAGCTCGAGGCACCGATAGGATCGAGTCGCACCGGTGCGGAATTCGCCATCCATCGACCACAGGACCCATCGACAAGAGGGGAAAGACATGGCGCTCTTCGCATTCACCGACTACTCCGGCAAAGAGTTCATCATCCAGCTGACCAACGAACAGCGGATCGCTGAGGCCCGCCGCATCCTGTCGGGTGACGAGCAGATGTCTGTGCACGTCATGGGACGGATCCGGAAGATGCCCGCGCCCTACAACCCGGGCTGGGACTTCCATCTGGACCCCGACACGATCACCTTCTTCACCATGGCGATCGAGGTCTGCGACGCCAGCATCATGTACGTCAACGACCATCTGGACGAGGCCTGCGGCGCCTTCCTGCCCGGCTGTATGTGGTGCCCGTGGTCTTCGAAGCTGACCCGCGAGGTTGCCGACCGATAGCAATCAGATGGCAACTGCTTCCGGCCGACGTGGACGCGTCGGCCGGAAGTCGGGTCAGTCCAGCTTGCGCGAGCGCAGTTCGTGACCCTTGGACGTCTTGCACCGTCCCGACTCCAGGTCCCACTGCCAGCCGTGCAGGTTGCAGGTGAGCGTGTTGCCCTCCACCACACCGAACTTCGACAGGTCCGCCTTCAGGTGCGGGCAGCGGCGCTGCACCTCCCAGCCGCTGAGCTCGGTGGAGGCGGAATCGTCGTGCGCCTCGGCGAACCAGCCGTCGGCGTAGGCGATCCGCTCGTCGGTGAGGCATTTGAAGAACGTGTAGAGGAACTCGTTGTACCCGCCGATTCGCCAGGCCTGGAAGCGGGTGGACAGGAAGATGGTGTTCACCCAGTCGGGCTCGCGGTCGCGCAGCACCGTGCGCACCAGTTCCGGCGCGATGCGGAAGCCGTAGCGGTAGCGGCCCTCGCCTTCGATCGGCTCGCGCACCGCGCGCTTGGGGAAGTCCAGCACGATGGTTTCCTCGCCGATCACCAGGCCGACCGGGTAGCCGATGCCGTCGCAGATCACGTCGCTCTGCGCCATGATCGGCTCGAACAGCTTGCGCAGCGGTTCCAGCAGGGAACCGTCGCCGCGTTCCCAGGTCGCCTTCTCGGCCTCCAGCACCGGTGCCAGGCGCTGGGCCATCCGCTCGATGTACTCGGCCTTGTGCTCGTAGATCTCGGCCGGGTCGCTGGGATGGGTCAAGGTGAGTTCGGCGCCGCGCACGTCGGCGACCGAACCGGGGATCATCAGGATGCCGCCGGCGTTGCCGTGGATCTCCATCTGCTCCAGGAACACCTTCTGATCGGGGAAGATGTTGCCCTCGTCACCGCGGTCGTCGTTGAGGTAGCGCAGCTCGTCGTCGAGGAACACCGGCGGACCCGCCGACGGCACCACCCAGGTCGCGCCGACCTGCTCGATGTAGCTGCGTGCGCGGTCCATGCCGCGCTGGCGCTTCTGTTTGCCGAAGTTCGACTTGGTGCGGGCCGGGATGTCGTAGACCATCGGGTACCAGATCGCGCCCGAGTACTGCAGCAGATGGATGTCGACGTGGCCGAACGCGTCGTGCAGCACGTCCATGTCGACCGGCCGGGCGTCGTTCATGTTGAAGCAGGTGGTCTCGCCGTCGGAGACGACCAGCCCGGAGTCGCCGATCGGGCCGTCGGCGGGCGCGCGCAGCGCGATGATCATGATCTCCAGGTCGCCGCCGGGACCGGTCACCGTGTGCTTGACCGAGTCCTCGGTCTCGAAGAACTTGTGGAAGCCCAGTTGTTCGAGCTCGCGGCGCAGGTCCGGCACGGGATAGTCCGGCAGCAGGACGGTCGCGTCCTTGTCGACGTGCTCGGTCAGCGTCCGAGCGTCGAAGTGGTCGCGGTGCAGGTGCGAGACGTACAGGAAGTCGCACGCGCCCAGTTCGTCCCAGTCCAGCCCGGTGTTGTCGGGGAACGGGAACCAGGAACCGAAGTACGCGGGGTTCACCCAGGGATCGCAAAGGATCGACCCGGCCGCGGTGCGGATGTGGAATCCGGCGTGTCCGACGCTGGTGATCTGCACTAGCTGCTCCTCCTGCTGTTTACCAGCCAACCAGGGTAGTAGTTACGGCGAGATGTCGCCGATGCAGTAGCCGTCCGGCCCGGAGCGCAAGGTGAAGGTGCGGGTCTGCGTCACACCGGAGGAGTTGGTCACCGGCACGAGCACCGCGATGTAGTCGGTGTTCACCTGCTCCGACCGGATCTGCTGGTCGGCGAACTCGGTGGCCCCGGTGAGCACGCCCTGGTTGTTCGCCAGCGGCGCGGGGCTCGGACGCCCGGTGCCTTTGGGGTCCCAGGTCGCCGGGGACGCCTTACAGATCAGAGGGTAGTCGCCCTCCTTGTCGGCCGGGTCGAGCGGTGTGCCGACGAACCGGGACAGGTAGCGGCGCACGGTGTGGCGGGCATCGGCGTCGTTGTAGGCGATCTCCGCGCCTTCCGTGGCAACGCGTGGGCAGGCGTAGCCGCTGTCGAGCTCGGCACGTGGCACGGCGACCGTGGCGGCCGGGCCCTTCCAGACGACGGCGTCCTCGGTCGTCGTGCCCGGCTGGGCCAAGGCGGTGAGGACGGCCTGCTGGTCGGCGTACATGTCGGCCACGTTCTTCGGCGCGATGGTCCAGCACTTGTCCTGCATCTCGGCGATGGTGTGCGAGCGCAGGTCGGCGGCCCAGCGCTGCATCGCGGTCGCGGCGGCGGGCAGCCCGGCGACCGCGCCGACCGGCGGAGCGTCGGCGGGAACCGGAGGCAGTGCGGAGGCGCTGGGCGGTGGCGTGGTCGGGACGGCGGCCGGTGGCGTTGTGCGCACCGCCGCCTGCGGCGCGCTCTCCTCCGGAATGCCGACGACAGAGTCGCAACCGGACAACGCGATCGCTGCGATCAGGGCCGAGCCGCCGACCAGCGCAGCGCGGGGCGCTCGCCCACCCGAGGCCCGATTCCGCTCGCGTGCTGCACTGCGGTCGTACTCGCGCGGTGCCGATCGGGCGCGTTCCACTTCGGCGATCCTCTTCTCTCAGGCGTGTGGTCGGGGCTGCTCGTTCGTCCTCGCTCCGGCACGGCGCGTGATGGCGCGCACTGCCGGTGGGGACGAGCAGCGACTACGCTAGCGGACTTGTGGAACCCGTCTACCGGACGATCATCGGGCTGGCCCGTACCGTCTTCTTCGTCGAAGGTCTGAAGTTCACCGTCAAGGGCGCTGAACACATCCCCGCCCGCGGTGGCGCCGTGCTGGCGGTGAACCACACCGGCTACATGGACTTCACCTACGCGGGCCTGCCGGTGCGCACCCCGAAGCGCTACGTCCGGTTCATGGCCAAGAAGGAGGTCTTCGACAACAAGATCTCCGGCCCGATCATGCGCGCGCTCAAGCACATCCCGGTGGACCGCTCGGCGGGCGCGGACTCCTACAAGGCCGCCGTGGAATACCTGCGCCGGGGCGAGCTGGTCGGCGTGTACCCGGAGGCGACGATCAGCCGCAGTTTCGAGATCAAGGAATTCAAGTCCGGCGCGGCGCGCATGGCCGTCGAAGCGGAGGTGCCGATCATCCCGATCGTCATCTGGGGCGCGCAGCGGGTCTGGACGAAGGGTTTCCCGAAGCGGCTCGGCCGCACCAACACCCCCATCTCGATCGCCGTCGGTGAACCGATCCAGCCGTTCGAGCCCGTCGCCGAACTCACCGCCGAGCTGCGCTCGACCATGCAGGACATGCTGCTGGACCTGCAGAAGGACTACGTGCACGAGCCCGGCGCGTACTGGGTTCCCGCCCGGCTGGGCGGCAGCGCTCCTACCCTGGAAGAGGCGGACGCGATGGATGCCGCCGAAGCCGAGGCCAAGGCCGCGCGCAAGGACGCGGCGGGGCAGTAACGGAGCTGTGATGGCGCGGGAACCGGTTTACGACATCCTCACCGGCATGGCCCGCGCCATCTTCTTCGCGCAGGGTCTGCGCATCGATGTCGAGGGGCAAGAGCACATTCCGCGCTCCGGCGGCGCGGTGCTGGCCGTGAACCACACCGCCTACCTCGATTTCATGGAGGTCGGGCTGGTCGGGCGGAAGTCCGGCCGCAACGTCCGGTTCATGATGAAGGCCGAGCTCGAGCACGGCATCGTCGGCTTCCTCATGAAGCACTGCAAGGCGATCGGCGTCGATCGCACGGCGGGCGCCCAGTCGTACGCCCGCGCGGTGACCGCACTGCGCGAGGGCGAACTGGTGGTGGTCTACCCCGAGGCGACGATCAGCCGCAGCTTCGAACTGAAGGAATTCAAGTCCGGCGCGGCGCGCATGGCTCTGGAAGCCGATGTTCCGATCGTGCCCCTGATCATCTGGGGCGCCCACCGGATCTGGACCAAGGACATCCCGAGACAGCTGGGCCGCCACAACTTCCCGATCAACATCCGCATCGGAGCACCCATCCCGCCCGATGCCCCGCGCGAACAACTCACCGCCACCCTCCGCACGCGGATGAACGAACTACTGGACCGCGCGCAACGTGACTACCCGATGGAGGAAGGGGCGCGCTGGGTTCCGGTAAGGCTCGGCGGAACCGCGCCGACCCTCGCGGAGGCGGCGGTGCTGGAGCGAGAGGAAATGGAGCGGCGGCACCGGGCGAAATCGCGCTGATCCCCGGCATGCGTCCGGATGCCCGTCATCGGACGGGCGCGGCGAGTGGCCCGGACTTCACTGCGTCCCGGCCGCCGAAGTATGGTGCGGGGAATTTGAGGTTAGGACCCATGACATCCAGTTGGCCAGCGTATTGCGTCTGCTCATCGGCTGGATCAACCGGTTCTGAAGCCTTGATGAAGGTCAGCATACCCACGCCGTACCGGTACGGTATTTTGACCGTGAATTCGGAAATATTCTTGAGCTCCAGGACAACGGCGCGGTGTTCGTTGTTGTTGTTGTCGATCGTTTCCGCCGTGCAATGCACCATCAATCCGAGACGAGCGAGTGTGCTGCGGCCATCCAAACGGCAGGCAAGTCCCGGGTCGACCATGAACGACTCGATCGTCGCGCCCAAGGCGAACTCACCGGGCGCCAGTACCAGCCCGTCGTCGACAATGGACTCACGCCGATACAAGCTGTCGATCTCCGACTCCACCGACAAATCGACATCCGTAGCGTTCGGCCGAAGAATTTCCGCACCGAGATGAACCCGGATGCCGAACGGCCGAACTTGAGAAGAATCGAATGAGGGCAACATCGAGATGAGTCCGTTATCTACGTACTTTATGATGGTCGGCCTGGAAAGAATCAATTTTTTACTCCCTTTCTTTCTGTTCATCGCTGAAGTCCAGATGTACGAGCGATTCAACGGGGCCCATGGAGCCCTGGTATTTCCCGGCGTATAAAGTGATTTCACCGGTCACCCTCCAGAAAGTGACTTGACCGATGAGCATACCAGGATAGACACGCACCGGCTGTACCGGGTTCAGTTGCAGGGTCCATTGGTTGTGGCTGCCGATGTCGATTATGTCGGCTGTGACGTGAACGAATAGTCCGAGTCTCGCCGTAGACGACTTCGCCCTTATTATCGGCACATAGTGGTCGCTGCCCATGATTTCGAGGGTATGTCCGAGATAGATACGTCCCGGATTCAAGACGAGTCCCGAGTCCGGTATGGAGATCATCGATGTGGGGTTCCGGCGCCGAGAGTCCAGGACGTAGTCGGTATAGGTCTTTATAATCGAACCCAGCCGGAAATCATAGCTATTAGGATTGATCTGGCCTGCACTGAACGGCTTGATTTCGATCCGCCCCAGGTCGCGCTGCCGGGCTATTTCGCTTCCGGTAAGAATCACTAATTCTCCCCCTCCATGAGATCACCGGTCAGCTGTGCACCGATGTACTCCTTGGGACGTGACCAGCGGCCGTATCTTCCGTCATAAGTGGTCGGGGCCCCGTCGGCTACCCAGAAACTCACCTGTCCGATAGTCCTCCCTTGGTACACGCGCACCGGCTGCACAACGGTGAGCTCCAACGTCCAAGAATGCACAGCGCCTTGATGGCCGAGATCCGCGGATACCTGCAAGAACATTCCAAGACGCCCCACGGAAGACCGGCCGACCAGGATCGTCACGAATTCCTGGCTTCCGATACTTTCCCAGGTATGCCCGAGGTACAGTTGCCCGGGTTCCAGCACGGCTCCTGAGTCGGGTATCTCGAATTCCGGCCATTCGAGATGGTCTCGCGGATCCAAGACACCGGGCGGAGCAGGTTTCAAGAAGCGGCCGAGTCGATAATTATAACTGTTCGGGTTGAGCAGGCGTCGATCGAATGGATCGATAGTGATCCGATCTTCCTCCACCGCTTCGCGAATTGCGTTTCCGGACAGGATCATGACAGCAGCTCCGTCATCACTTGCTCGACGTCGAGCTCGAGGCTGTCCATCGAACCAGAATTCTCTATGGTGAACTCCGGCATGATCGAATCAAGGTTGGACTCGTGTCGAGCAGGGACCGACTTGATATGGTAATCGCCGCGGAGCCGCTGTCGGCGCTCGCACACTCCGGTGTCGGCACTGATTCGGATCGGTATGAAACCGAGCTCGTGCAGATACTCCCAATCCGGGAAGCGCATGTCGTCACAGAGAATTATCGTCCGCTCCGGTCCTCCGGACTGTATGCTGGAACTCAGATTTTCGAGTCGAAACCGGAAGGCGTCGATCAAAGCGGTCGGATTGATCTTACGGAGGTGGCGGCCCAGAAATGAAAGTAATTCGCCGTCTTGGATGTACTTGTCATCGAGAGGCCGTCCGGCAAGCCGGTAGATCTCGTACTGTGCTTCGTACAGTGGTTCGCCGAGTTTGACCAGGGCGAATCTGACTCCGAGTCGTCCGCATATCGTTTCGATCATCCCGGCAGTCGTACTTTTACCGGACCCAGCGGCGCCGAACAGCGCGATCCGGATCTGCCCGCCACGCGGGTATTCGAGTCGCTTCATCCCTGTGCACTGCCCGTACTGTCCTCGAATGCGCGGTCGATAGCGCGAAGCATTTCATCTACCGAGTCCACGATCTCCTCCCGGGATGCGGATCGGAGAGGTCTTCCCATGAAAGGTGCCTCGTCGAAACCGAAGGCTGCTCGCCACGGAAGGCCGTTCTCGACTTCTTTCCAGCTGTCTGCGGAAAGTATCACCAATGGGAAGGACCCTGAGGCAATCCTGTTACTGATCGAGAAGATTTCTGTCGCTATGTACCCATCGGGTGCTTGAGTATATCGGGCTATGTAATTCGTCGAAGCAAGTATCATGGCTGCATCTGCCATGTGCACCCCCTGTGCGCTATTGTGATATGCCGTTTCACCAACACCCTGGAATTTCCCCGCGTAGAAGAAGTATCGACGGTTCCGTCGCAGCAGTTCTGATGCAATACGTCGCACAACTGCCAAATCTGCGCCCGCGAAGGAAATGAAGATCGCTGGTCCGCTGAAACCCGGCAGATCACGTGTATCCGTGAGGAAGTCGACGGTCGTCAAAGGATCGTTTGACATCAAGACTTGATATAAACGCTGATCGGTCAGCGCCTTCGAATATTCCGCCCATGCTTTTCCGTGCTTGACGTCGGGCTCGAAAACGAGGATGCAGTCCTTCATGGGAAGGGTGGATGTAGGAGTCTGGAACATCGCGGTGAAAGGGCCGGCGCACTGCTCCAATGGCACCGGGCCGGCAGCGAATCTGAGACTATCGTTCTTGATCCGAACGGCACCGGAATGGTAGATCGGCCGTTGTTGGTCACTGAATGTATCGAAGAACAGCTCGCTAGGGAGCGGGACGTCCGCAGCTTCTGTTGGACTACTATGATCCGGTGGAAATATCCAAAAATGGTTGTACTCGTGAAACTTTCCGGAAAATATTTCCAGCGCGCTACGAGATCGCTCATTCAGTCGCCGTGCTCCTGCGGTTCGCGACAACTGATACAATTTCGAGGTCAGCGATACCTCATCCAATTCCAAGAAGTCGTCCAGTGCGAGTTCATTTCCATTGGATCCGAAGATTTTTTGTGCGGATTCCTTGTCGTCGCGGATCCCTTGTAGCGCTGTGAGCAGCACATTGAGGCGAAATCTGTTTGCGGGAGAGAGATAGACGGTAGAATACAGTCGGGCGCGAGTGACCAAGAAGTTGGAGATCGGGCTGGCGTCCGTCATCACCGGGCCCGTTGCATCGTAATAATGAAGTGTATCGATCACGGAATCTATGGTTCCGGTGGTGCCGATTGTGTGATGGGCGTCCCGAAATACATAGTCGAGACGATCGGCATCCAGAGTTCCGTCGACCATTTGCCGCAGGGGCGCAAGCTTTCCGTTGGAGATATCCGGAAGTCCGGTGATGAGAAAAGTGAGAAAATCGAGGTCGATGCTGTTCAAGGGCTGCAGAAGAGTGTCGCTGTAGATGCACGCCAGTGTGAACACATCCTTGGGCTTGATCGCTTCGACAGGTATCCCTGTCTTTTGCGATACTTCCTGGCGCAAGGCGAACTTGGGTGCACAGATATGGCGTGTTACCTGAGCAAAGGGCAGCTCGCCCAGATCTTGCAGCAGGCCGGCGAGCAGCATGTGTTGAAGTAGCTGCGCACGATCCGCTTCGTCATCGCCATGGAAAGACGAGGGGTAACTTTCCCGCAGCACGGGCAGTTCGCCTTCGCCCAGCTGACCCAGGTCATAGAGTCTCGTCACAAGCTTACGCATCACATGCATTGTTCCGAGCGCGTGTGCAAAGCGCGAGTGGTCCGCAGCCGGGTAGGCCTGCGAAGCGAAGTCCAACTGTTTGATTCTTCGGAGTCGCTGAATCGGCGTCGAAATAAGTGCTCGTGGAATTACTGGCGAATGTGGGTCGCTGGTGACCGCATCGCGGGCGTCGATAGTCCCGTGGACGGCGTCGAATACAATATGGAGAGCAGAACTGGGACCAGTGTGGGGTGCCGGGAGAGATTTCATCGTGGCCCTTTGCCTTGGTCGCTGGCCCGCGTGACCGACTATGAGCGTCGGCCACCCGCGTGAAAACATGGTACCGAGTCGGTCGACTCTAGCGTGCCTCGGACACGCACGTTACACGTGCCCGAGAGGGCTTCAACAGCGGCCCGCAAAAAGACCGAAAGGTATTTAATCGCCCACTCGGGATGCCGGTGCAGAATGCGTATTGTTAGCCAAGATCGTTCCGCGTCGGCTGATATATAGAACCTTGGCAATGCATCTCAGTTGATAGTGGGTGCTCCTGATACTGAAGCTATGACCCGAGCACACCGCTCAGCCGCTAGCCGAGGGGCTGCTCGCCTGCCGATAGCTCACTGTCATGTCCGCTATTCGAACGATGCCGAGACTCGGCAGGGGCCCGGTCTACCCGTACGGCTCGTGCGTCCCCGGTGTGATGCATTCTGCGGAGGTGGACGATTTCATGGACCGGCTCGTGGCACAGCTGCTCCGCAAGGACCAGTTGCCTGAATCGGTGCTGCGCTGCATGAGAATCGCCTCCGTGCGGTCCAACCAATACACCCAGTCGGGCTCGGGAATCTCGGGGGAACGGCACTCGTAGGCCTCGTCCACCGCATCGAGGGCGCTCCGCGCTTCGTCGCAGTCGCGCGAGCATGCCCATCCAAGCCGCGTGCACAAGGATGCACTACCAGTGCATACCCGTACTGGCCCGTGATCAGCGCAGTGTCTCGGAAACGAGCCCTGGTAGGACGGTCGTTCGACTCGATCAGCGGAGACGGGTGAGCGCGCGGCACGGGGAAGGGGCGGGCACCTCACCTCGGAGGAAGGAGGTGGGCGGGACGCCCATCAGGCTGCGGAAATCGGCCGTCATGTGGGACTGGTCGTAGTAGCCGATGCCGGTGGCGATGTCGGCCAATGGTGTGTCCTCGGCCTGGGACAAGACCCGGCGGACGCGGTCGATGCGTGCGAAGTGTTTGGGGGAGACGCCGATTCCGCTGGTGAACAGGTTGCGAAGTTGTCGTTCGCTCACCGCGAGGTGCGCGGCCAGCGCGGTGACGGAGAGGGGACGGTCGGCGGCGATGGCAGCCACGGCGGTGGCGAGCAGTCTGCGGCGGGCGCGCTGGGCCGGGTCGTCGGGGATGCGGCGGGGCAGCTCGTTCTCCAGGTATGGCACGACCTCGTCGTGTGCGAGTTCGATCAGCTCGGAAGCCAGTCGTGCGACCGGACCGGGTAAATCGTCCAGTCGCAGCACGCGATCGGTGAGGTCGGCCGCCGAGACGCCGAGCAGCGCGGGGACCGCACCCGGCGCCAGCCGCAGGCGGACACAGCCCGCGGGCTTGCTCGCGCGCGAGTAGCTCGCCTTGGTCTGCGGTCCGACGACGAGTGCGACGCGGTCGTCACCGGCGTCTCCGTGCTCGGCCCGCAGCACGATCGTGGTGGCTGCTTGTGGAATGTGCGCGAACGGCTCGGACAGGTCGAGCACGGTCGGGATGCGGCCGAGTTCGGCCAGCCACGGGCGCAGCGACTCCGGCGTCGGCTCGGACGTCTCGACCAGTTCGGCGGTCACGACCGGCGGGCGCAGCAGGGTGGTCACGGCATCCACTGTATGCAGTCGCGCCTCCCGCAGGTGTGCCGGAATTTCCTAGAGAGCTGCGCGAATGCCCGGCACGGTGGTTCTCATGATCGTGATCACCGGTGCGACCGGCACCATCGGCAGTGAAATCGTCCGGCAGCTCAGCACGCGTGGAACCGCGATCCGTGCTGTCACTCGTGACCCGGACCGGGCCGAGGTGCCCGCAGGCGTCGATGTGGTGCGCGGCGACTACACCGACCCCGCGTCCATGGCGAAGGCGATGGTCGGTGCGGAGGCCGCGTTCATTGTCGGCGTGCTGGGTCCGGAGTATGTGGAGGCCGACCGTGCGCTGATCGCGACAGCGCGGGACGCGGGAGTCGGCAGGATCGTCAAACTCTCCGCGATCGGTACCGGCGATACCGGCCTCGGCCTGGTCGGAACCTGGCATCTGCCGGGTGAGCAGGCCGCGCGCGAGAGCGGCGTCGACTGGACCATCCTGCGCCCCAGCTCGTTTGCCTCCAATACCCTGAGCTGGGCCGCCGCGATCCGTGCCGGGCAGCCGGTGCCGAACATGACCGGTGCCGCGGCACAAGGCGTCATCGATCCACGCGACGTCGCCGGGGTGGCGGTCGAGGCGCTGACCTCCGCCGATCACGCGGGACGGATCTACACCCTCACCGGGCCGGAATTGCTGACCACGCACGACCTGGCCGCCATTCTGGCTACTGTCACCGGCCGTCCCGTCGATGTGACCGATATTCCCGAAACCGAAGCGAGGGCACATATGCTCGCGTCCGGAATGTCCGCCGAATTCGCCGACGGTGCGCTGGCCGGGCAGGCATATGTGCGCGCGGGGCACAATGCGATCGTCACCGACGATGTGGCCCGAATTCTCGGGCGTGCCCGAAGTTTTGCCGAATGGGCCACCGATTACGCCGGTAAGTTCGTGGCCGACGAGCGCACGCCGTAAGGTGCCTGTGATCAGCGCCACATCGAATTGCCGAATGGTGCCTACTCGGCAAGGGTGACAGGACCGGCCGGTCGGCCGGTGTGCTTACACGAAAAGGAAATTCGGATGCGTCAACGGGTCATGACGGTCTTGGTAGCGGTCGTAGCGGGCGGATCGGCCGCCGCGTTCGGCGGCGCGAGTGCGTCCGCGGTCGCGGTGAACCCCTTCCCCGGTGGCACGGAGGTCTACTTCGACAACGGTGAGTCCGCGGCGATCGCGAACCTGAACCTCGGACCGGCGCTGAGCCAGGTGGCCGTCGCTTGGTCTCCCGGAGCGAAAGCTCTGCTCGGCGATGGGATCACCGAGCACGCCCGGTGGGCCAGCGAATCCCCGACCGGCGGGGTGTCGATCGAGGTGTACGGGTCGCCCATCCAGCCATCGCTGGTCACGGTCACCACCCTTCGCGGCTGAGCGAGATTTCATTTCGGATTTCGGTGTGCCAGGGGTACGCTCGCCCATGGCGTTATGCGCATGCTTTGCCGGAATCCGCGGCGCTCGAGCGTAGAACTCGAGCAGCGGCCGCGAGCAGGCACGCGGCGAGACATCTGGCCGCCGCCCGTGCCGCCGGATGCCGCGCGGCTCGCGCCGCGCCTTCGGTGATTGCCGACATGGAGACCTCCTGGCGGATGCCCGGACGGGACGACACTACGTGTGCCGTCCCGTCCGGTGTTTTCTTCAGTTCGCGGTGGAGCGGAAGCCGCGCAACCGCAGGCTGTTGCTGACCACGAAGACCGAGGAGAACGCCATCGCGGCGCCCGCGAGCATCGGATTCAGCAGGCCCGCCATGGCCAGCGGGATCGCGGCCACGTTGTAGGCGAAGGCCCAGAAGAGATTGCCCTTGATGGTCGCGAGGGTGCGGCGCGACAGCCGGATCGCGTCCGCCGCCGCCCGCAGGTCGCCGCGCACCAAGGTCAGATCGCCCGCCTCGATGGCCACGTCGGTGCCGGTGCCCATGGCCAGGCCCAAGTCGGCCTGGGCCAGCGCCGCGGCGTCGTTCACGCCGTCGCCCACCATCGCCACCACTTTGCCCTCGGCTTGCAACCGCTTGACGGTGTCGACCTTGTCCTGCGGCAGCACTTCCGCGATCACCTCGTCGATGCCGACCTGCGCGGCGATCGCGTCGGCGGCGGCCCGATTGTCGCCGGTCAGCATGATCGGGGTGAGACCGAGGGCGCGCAGCTGGGAAATCGCCTCGGCGGAGGTCGGTTTCACCGCGTCGGCCACCACGAGCACACCGCGCGCCTTGCCGTCCCAGCCGACCGCGACGGCGGTTTTGCCTTCGGCTTCGGCCGCGCGCATCGCCTGCGTCAGATCGTCGTCGAGGTGCTGTGACCAGTCGGCGAGCAGCCGGGCGCGGCCGACGAGCACCGCGTGGCCGTCCACCATGCCCTGCACACCCAGGCCCTCGACGTTGGCGAAATCCTCGACCGGCTTCAACTCGCCCACCCGCTCGCGGGCGCCCTTGGCGACGGCTTGGGCGATCGGGTGTTCCGAGGAATCCTCCAGCGCTCCGGCCAGTTCCAGAATCCTGGAGACCTGCTCGCCTTCGGCGGGGACGACATCGAGCAGCGTCATCTTGCCCGCGGTGACGGTGCCGGTCTTGTCCAGCACGATCGTGTCCACCCGCCGGGTCGATTCCAGCACCTCTGGGCCCTTGATCAGGATGCCCAACTGCGCGCCGCGACCCGTGCCGACCATCAGCGCGGTCGGCGTGGCCAGCCCGAGCGCGCACGGGCAGGCGATGATCAGCACGGCGACCGCCGCGGTGAAGGCCGCGGCCACCGATCCGCCGGTGCCGAGCCAGAAGCCCAGCGTCGCGACCGACAGGGCGATCACGATCGGCACGAAGATCCCGGAGATCCGGTCGGCCAGCCGCTGCGCCTGCGCCTTGCCGGTCTGCGCGTCCTCGACCAGCTTCGCCATCTGCGCCAGCTGGGTGTCCGAACCGATCCTGGTGGCACGCACCACGATCCGTCCGCCGACGTTGACGGTCGCGCCGACCACGACGTCGTCTCGGCCGACCTCCACCGGCACCGACTCACCGGTGAGCATCGAGGCGTCGACGGCCGAGGAACCTTCCGTCACGATGCCGTCGGTGGCGATCTTCTCGCCTGGACGCACCACGAACCGGTCGCCGACGGTCAGCTGCTCCACCGGAATACGCTGCTCGGTTCCGTCGCGCAGCACCGAGACCTCTTTGGCGCCCAGTTCGAGCAGAGCCCGCAGCGCCGCGCCCGCACGCCGCTTGGCGCGCGCCTCGAAGAAGCGTCCGGCCAGGATGAACGTGGTGACGCCCGCCGCGGCCTCGAGATAGATGCTGCCGGTGCCGTCCATCCGCGAGATGGTGAACTCGAACGGATGCGTCATGCCCGGCGTGCCTGCGGTGCCCCAGAACAGGGCGTACAGCGACCAGCCCAGCGCGGCCAGCGTCCCCATCGAGACCAGGGTGTCCATGGTCGCGGTGCCGTGGCGCAGGTTGGTCCATGCCGCACGGTGGAACGGCAGCGCGCCCCACACCACCACGGGGGCGGCCGAGGTCAGCGACAGCCACTGCCAGTTGGTGAACTGCAACGCCGGGATCATCGCCATGGCGATCACCGGCACCGACAACACCAGCGACACCAGCAGGCGGGTGCGCAGGGCGGCGGCGGGGTCGTCCTCGGTCTCGGCCTCCTCCGAGCGCTCCGGCCGGGCGGGCAGGGCAGCGGTGTAACCGGCCTGTTCGACGGTGGCGATCAGCTCGTCCGGCGAGACGCTGCCGGTCACCTCGACCCGGGCCTTCTCGGTCGCGTAGTTGACCGTCGCGGTGACGCCGTCGAGCTTGTTGAGCTTCTTCTCGATCCGGGCGGCGCAGGACGCGCAGGTCATTCCACCGATCACGAGTTCGACCTGCCCGGCGGGGGGAGGTTGTGTCGCGGTGGTCATCGTGGGTGCTCCGTTCTGTGCGCGGACGGTCGTCGGTCAGTGCGCGTGGCCGTCCGGCGCCTGCTGCTGACCAGTGTGTTCGTTGTGAGTGGAGGCGTCTACGGCGGGGGTGCGCGGCGCGACGGTCAGGGTGAATTCGGCGGTGCGGACCACACCCTCGTGCTGGAAGTCGAGGAACAAGCGGTAGTCGCCGGCGCTCGGCGCCGTCACCGCGAAGGTGATGCCCGGTCCGGGCGCGGTCACGCCGTCACCGGGGTGGCCTTCCGGATGGACGTGCAGATAACCCAGGTCAGCGGCGCGCAGGGCCACCAGGTGGCCGTAAGCACCGAGGTAGGGCTGCAAATCGGTCACCGGTTTGCCCGCCCGGCTCACCGACAGCGTCACCTGCGAAGCCCGGCCCGGGACGACAGCTCCCTCCAGCGTGACGGTGTAGTCGCCCACGGTGGTGGTGGAAGCCGTCGCGGGCAGCTTCAGGGGGTCGTAGACGCCCGCCACCCGCAGGTCCGCGCCGAGTGTCAGATTGTCGCCGCCCTCGGGGGTGAAGTCGGCGAACACCCGGTAATCACCGGCACGAGTGAGGTCGAGCGGGACGCTCCACGTTCCGTTGCCGTCGAGCACCGGATGCACATGCTGGAAGGCGGCCATATCGCGGCGCACGACGATCAAGTGGAGATCCTTGTCGTGGCTGCGCATATACCGGGTTACGGGTTTTCCGGCGCGGTCGAGGATGGTGAAGCGCAGCGGTACGTTCGCCGCGGCGGTGGTCTGGGCGGTGTCCAGCCGCAGGGTGTAGCCGCGGTCGGTTGCCATCATTCCTCCGGGTGATGAGTTGGGTTCGCCCTGGTCGGCGGCGTGTGCGGTCGAGTCATGGGCTGCGGGTTCCGGCCCGATGAGCGAACCGGCCGCGAGAGCGATCCCGAAGACCGCGGCGAGGCCGAGGGCGAAACCGCCGAACTTGGTGGATGCGTTCATCGGAGTGCTCCGTCCGTCAGTCGGTGACCGTGTAGCCGGCGCGCGCCACGGCCGCGGTGAGTTCGGCGCGATCGATCGGAGTCGCGCTCTCGACGGTCACCAGGCCGTCGGCGAGGTCGACGGCGACGGAATCGACGCCGGAGATGCGGCCGATCTCGGTGCGGACCGAGGCGGCGCAACCGCCGCAGGTCATACCGGTGACGGTCACGGTGCTGGTGCTCATGGTCGTTCTCCTCGTGCGGTGCTGCTGATTTCTTTACCCTACCCCCCTAGGGTATCAAGTTGTCAAGCCCGGCGTAGACGAAAGCCCGGTCCGCGAGGGAGCGCGGACCGGGCTCGCTGGTCGAGGATCAGGAGGCGGGATAGGTCACCAGGGCGACCGCCGGAGCCGAAACCACCTGTACTTCGGCCGCGTCGGAGACCTCGACGTGCAGGAACCCGCCCTCGATGGCGATTCGGACTTCATCGACGCTGCGCACGCTCCGCCCCTCCCGGTCCAGCAGGGAGTAGCCCTCGACCAGGACGACCTTGCCCGCGGACCGCCATTTCGCTTCCATCACTGTGCCTTTCGTCGGCGCCGCGGGCGGGAAGTCGAGTTCCGGCTCGGCGACGTGGTTGAAGTAGTTGGACAAGACGTTCAGCGCGACATGGCCGACGATCTCGCTCAGTTCGGCATCGCTTACGCCGCGTGCGCGCGCCGCGGCGAGCGCGTCGTCATCTATCCGGCCGCGGGAACGCAGCACGTCGCGAGCGAGGCGCAGGATCGCGTCGGCGTGCGGGTCCTCGGCGCGCGCCGAGCGGGTGTCGGCGATCGCCTGCTCGGTGCAGCCCATCCGCTCGGCGCGCACGGTGTGCGCGGCGGTGCAGTAGTCGCAGCCGTTCTCGTCGGCGACCAGCAGTGCGAGTTGTTCGCGCACCCGAGCGGAGAGCTTTCCCCTGGTCAATGCGTCGCGCAGATTCAGGTACCCGCGCAGTGTGGCGGGACTGTTCGCCATGGCGGCGTAGAGATTCGGGACGCGGCCCAGCTGGCGCTGTACCTCGGCGAGTAGGTCGGCTTGCTCGGTATCGGCGGAGTCGGGGGATACAAGGGGCAGGCGGGACATCGAAGCCTCCAGCTCGAACAAGATGGTACCGATCGGTGCCGAACTTGGACGGTACTAATCGGTTCCATATTGGTCAAGTAGGATGGTACTGATCGGTTCCGTTCTGCTACCGTGACGACATGGCAACTCAGGCCAAGCAGCGTTTGCTCACTACGGCGGAAGAGCTCTTCTATGCCGAAGGCATTCGAGCCGTCGGCATAGATCGCCTACTCCAGGAGTCCGGCGTGGGCCGCGCGTCGTTCTATCGCCACTTCGCGAGCAAGGACGAACTCGTCGTCGCGGTGCTGGAAGATCGTGATCGCCGGTGGCTGAGCTGGCTGCGGGAATCGGTCGAGGCGAAGACCGGCGATCCGGTCGCCCGCCCGCTGGCGGTCTTCGACGCCCTCGCCGACCGATTCGCCCGCAAGGACTTTCGCGGCTGCGCGTTCATCAACACCATGGTCGAGGTCGCCGATCGCGAGAGCGCCGCGCATCAGGTCGCCGATCGGCACAAGCGGCGGGTGATCGATTACCTGTCCGAACTTCTCACCGAGGCGGGTCGGTCCGATGCTTCGGGAATGGCCGCGGAACTCGCGTTGCTGGTGGACGGAGCGATCGTCACCGCTGTTCGCGAGGGGAATCCGGATGCGGCCTCCCGGGCGCGTGCGATCGCAGAGCGTTTGCTCGCCGCGCGGTAGAACTTTCGATCGCCGTGGGTTCGATGCGGCGACTCGGGCGACATTCGGTCAGCGCTGGACCTTCCTCGACGCGGTACTACGCCGCCATGAGGCGGCGCGGGCCGTCCCGCTCGGCGGTGCGGTCGTGATCGCGGCAGTTCTGTCGATTTCGAACGGCGCCTGGATCGTTCTGCTCGCCGTCGCCGGGGTGTGTCAGGTCGGGGATGCGGTGATAGGTCTGTGGCGGCGGATCCCTGGGCAGGTGGCGGGGTCGGTGCTCGTCGGCACGATTCATCTCGCGTCGATGACACACTTGTTGGCCACCAAGTGATCCCAGGGGCTCCCGTCACGTCGAGTGGAGACTACGCGCGGTGGGTGAGGTTTCGGTGGTGGCCGGGTCGGGATAGGTGCCGAAGAGGCGGTCGGCGGTGCCGGAGCTGGTGACCGTGAACCAGTAGTGCTCGTTCTTGTAGTGGTGGTGGCGATGGTTGCGCCACACCGCCCGGTAGAGCGAGCGTTTCGGCTTGTAGTCGGTGTGGATCAGATAGTGCGTCCACTCGTAGCCGAGGCCGAGCAGGGTGATGGTGATCAGGAAGGTCGGCCCCAGGCCCGCGCGGGGGAAGGCGAACGCCGCCAGTGCGATCAACACGACGACCAGCACCGCCAGCGTCCTGGCCGGGATGAAGATCAGCGGGATGTCGCGCGGATCCACGTGATGCTCGCGGTGCTTGCGAGCCAGTTCGCTGTCGAGCGCGACCGGGCCGAGCCGCCGTGGCCGCCAATGCAGCACGGTGACGTGCACGATCCATTCGAAGACCGGGAAGAACGCCAGCATCACGGCGGGCACCAGCAGATCGGTGGGCTGCCAGTCGCCGACGACGATCCGGGCGATCAGTGCGCCGACCAGCGTGGTTCCGATCATCCACGGGGACGGGTGCCGGAGGAATTCCTCGAATGCCTGACCCAGGGTGAGTCCGCGGCGCAGCGCCCGCTCGTCCCTGCGCACCCGCGCCCGCGCGTCGGCCGATTCCCGGTCGGATGTCTTGGATTTGGTCATGATGGTTCCTAGCTGTGCGTGACCGGCGGTCCACCGAGGACCTCGATCAGAGCGGTGGTCGCCGGCTCGAGCAGCGCCCGAGCGGTGGTGGCGGCCTTCTGCGGCCGGCCCGCCGCGATGGCGGCGGCCAGTTCGCGGTACGCCTCGACGTTGCCCACCTCGGCGGACATGATCGGGGCCAGCGCCGCGAGCGCTGGTTCATAGGCGGCGCGCAACATGTTGAACATCAGCCGGAAAACGATCGAGTCGGCCGCGTCCACGACGTGATCCCAGAACTCCATCGCGTGCCGCTGCTGGGCGATCGGGTCCGGCTCGCCGGCGAGTGCCTCGACCGAGTTCTCCAGAAGAGGGCGAATCGCTTCCGCGCCGACTGCGCCCACCCGGCGCGCGGCCAACTCAGCCACCTTCGGCCCGTTGTGCAGGCGAGCCTCCAGAATGCTGCGCGCGACAGCGGGGTCGAGTTCCCCGGCCTGCACCAGCAACCTGGGCAGCACCTCGAGCCCCGCACCGCGCCGATAGTCCAGCACGGTCGTCGCGTCTCCTTGCCGCACGGCCACCAGCCCGGCCGCCGCCAGCCGCTGTAGCGCCTCCCGAACCGCGGGCCGGGACACCCCCAGCGCCTCCGCCAACTGCCGCTCACTGGGCAAGGTCGCCCCCGGCGCCAGCTCGCCACTGAGCACATCCGCGGCGATCTGCTCGAACACATCCGCCGACACCGACCGCTTGACCACAGGTTGCAACGCCATGCGTCTACTGTGCGCCGAGATGGTCAGGAGGTCAAGTGGTCAGACCAATACAGCGGCGAAGTCCGAGGCGGAATGGGATGCGCGGGTCGCGGTCCTACCTGGTTGTGCCAACACCGATATGGCGTCCGGCCTCAGGTGCCGACGGTGCCGCGCGCGGCGGAGGCCTGGCGGCCAGGGATGGCGCGAGGCAGGCGTTGTCAAGGTGTTCCCTCGGTCTCGAAGTTCGGACTGTGGCAGCGATGTGGGCGAATATTGTTAGATCAATAATGCATAACTTGTGCATAGGCTGTGGGCGGTGCGGCTGGGTAATGGCGCGGTCGAAGTGACCGAGTAATTGCCGCTTGCGCCGACAGTTCGGATCGTGATATGTTCCGTGGCGTGCGGCGCATAGCTCATGTGCTGGCCGAGGGAGGGTATTCGAGCGTTCGGGGGGAGTCGCGACAAAATAGAAGCTTGTTTTCGGCTGAGTTCTCCACATGGAGGTCAGTCGCAGATCATGCTTTCTTTTGTGTGCGCGCTTCTTCGCGGGGACGGAATGGGGAGGTTCAGGTGGGGCGCAAAAATGCATGGCCTGGAATGAATGGCAGGGCGGGAGCGAGAAATGACGCCCGCTGATCATTGGGATGTCATCTGCGCGCCGACAACGGTCGCTGTCGGTTCCATCCGAATTTCCGGATCGCCTCGGCTGGTGCGGGAAAATCTCGACCATATCCGAGCGATGATCCAGCTGGATACGCCGATGCCTCCGATAATCGTGCACCGTCCGTCCATGTGCGTTATCGACGGTATTCATAGATTGCGCGCCGCGAAGCTACGCGGTGACACGCATATTCTGACCGCCTTCTTCGATGGCACCGCCGCCGATGCCTTCGTGCTGGCACTCAAGGCGAACGTGGCGAACGGCTTGCCGCTGTCGCTGACCGAGCGCACCGCGGCCGCCCGGCGCATCCTCGGCACCCATCCCCACTGGTCGGATCGAGCGATCGCGCGATACGCAGGACTTTCCGCCAAGACCGTCTCGTCCATCCGGCAGCGTTCGAGTGTGGAGATTCCACACTCGAACGCCCGATCGGGACAGGACGGAAGGGTCCGTCCACTCGACAGCGCCGAAGGCAGACGGCTGGCCGGCCAGTTGATCCTGAGCCGCCCGGATGCCTCACTGCGAGAGATCGCGAAAGAAGCGGGAATTTCCGCATCGACCGTATTGGATGTCCGAGACCGCCTTCGTCGCGGCGACGATCCGATACCGGAAGCCCGGGTTCGCGGCCGTCCTGAGAAATCAGCGCGCCACGAGGATGCGGTCTCGGCAATGGATGCGATGCGTTCCCTGGGAAAGGACCCGACCGTCCGGTTCAACGAGTCCGGCAGAACCTTGCTTCGACTACTGAATTTTCTTCTGATGGACGCCGAGACGCGGGATCGCCTGATCGATAATGTGCCACCGCATTGCACTGAGGCGGTCGCCGCTGCTGCTCGGGGTTGCGCCGCCGCATGGCAGCAATTCGCGGTCGAGGTGCAGAACAGGCATGCCGATGGTGCAGAAGCCATCGGGAGGTAAAAAGTGAAGGAGGTGAAACAAATCATGGAGATCGAATTCAAGAAGGTGGCTATCGAGCCTATCGATGATGCCGAGCTCGACGACATCGTAGGTGGCGTCGTCCTGGCCGGTCCGGTCGCGACGCAGGCCATCTAGTAGTTGCCCTGGGCGGTCGAAATCGGCTGCCCAGGGCTTCTCGAAGAAAGCAGAGTATGACGCTTCCAGTACTGCCGAGCCAAGCGGATGTTCTCCTGGATCAGGAGCGGTCCGGTAACAGCAGCAACAATCTCGGATTCACCCTGACATTCGGCCCCGAGATTCCTGACGAGCGAATCGTGCGTGCGCTGGAAGCCGCCGTGTCTGCTTTCGAGGCCTTCCGGCTGCGCTGCACCGGTAGCGCGAGAACCGGCTACACCCAGGAGATACGGCCGCCGAGCGAGCCCGCGGCTATCGAACTGCTGGATGTCTCGGACGCGGACGCGAGGAGTGTCCGCCACTACCTCGAGACCATCCTCTACCGGGACTCGGTCACCTGGGATTGGCAGCGACTCGGTGTGTACAGGTTCCGTGTCCTGAAGGCGGCGGGAGGGATCCATCACGTGGCGGCATCGCTGCAACACCAAGCCTTCGATCATCGTTCGGTGCAGATCGTGCTCGATTCGATTCGGGATTTCGTCACGACGGGAAACGAGAAGCGACGCACCATAACGGAACCCGACGACTACACCGGAGCCGTGCGCGCCGCGACTCTCGACGCACAGGCGAACGAGCGGGCGATCGCCTACTGGGAGAACGAGCTGAGTTCCGTGCCTGCCGAGTTCGGCGCGGCGGTCGATTCGTCACCGGCTCCGTGGCACCGCGAGAGTTTGGTGCTCGACGGCGCCGACTACGCGCGTTTCCGGGAGCGTGCTGGAGCATCGCCGTGGGGAGGCGCGGCATTGTTGTTGGAACGCCTGGTAGACCAATGGCGAAAGCGCCACCAGCCCGTGTGCGTTATCGACGTCCGGCTGAACTGCCGTCCGCCGCGTTATGAGCGGCAAGTCGGTATGTTCGCCACCACACGTCCACTCGTCTTCGATACCGCCGATGACGCATGGCGACAGCGGGTTTGGCCGAAACTGATCCGGGCCGCGGCACACCAGCGAGTCGACAGCATCGCGCTGCGCGCGATCGAAGACGAGCGCGGATTCGATGGGCACCGAGCATTTCCGGCCTTCAACTATGTTGTCGACGCGGAAGGTTCCGCATCGTCCGGGGCCGGTCTGCCCGACGGCGCAGTCCACCGGATCCCCTTCCGCCCGCGCAGCGCCACGTACCGGCCAATGGGACTGAGCGTTCGGGAAATGAACAGTTCGATAGCGATCCAACTCGTTGCGAGTTCACGGCTGTTCAGCCGGGCCGACGTCACCAGGATGCTGTACGGGATCGTGCGCGGATGAGCGGCGATAGCGAAAATGCGACCCGAGCGGACAGTTGGGACGCTTCCGGACGGTTCCGTCGGCACGCCGTGGCCAGGGGAGGACGTATCGGGAACTTCGGCAGCCCGAGATTCGTCCAGGGCACGGATCCCGTCGAACGCGATATCTTGAACGGATTTCGGCGCGGTGTGCGCGCTGTCATCCCCGAAGGTCGGCAGGTGGGGGACGTCGACTGCGGTCCGGCGAGCCTGCAGATGGCGCTGGCCAGTCGTGGCATCGATGTCCCGCTGGAGCAGCTCCGAAAGGAGACCGACAGCGGCCGAAACGGAACCTCTGCTGCTGCGCTGCTACGGGTGGCTCGTTTACACGGTATGGACGGGCGGGGGGTACGAAGCAATCTGGCCGGACTTCGTCATCTCGCGCCAGGGTCGATCCTGTTCTGGCGTTTCAATCACTTCGTGGTCTTGGAAGGCGCTGTCCGGTCATACGCGGTCGTCCTGGACCCGGCGGTCGGCCGTCGTAGGATTCCATGGAGTGAGATAGATGAAGAGTTCACCGGGGTCGCGATAGAGTTCGCCGCCCCGTCCGCGGAAGGCGCGAGAACGAGGCGGAGCGGATGGCGGCGGATCGCCGGTGAACTGGGTCCGGCGAGTTGGATCGTCCCGCGTACCTCGAAGTGGGGGCTCGCGCTCGCCGCGTCCGCCGCACTGCTGATCTACAACCTCGCCTACCCTTACGTGCTCGGTGAGATCGTTTCGTGGACGGCGGATGGGGACGCCGGATTCGACGGCGAATTGCGCTATGGAGCGCTACTCGTCGCGGCGGTGCTGTCGTACGGGGCGATGCACCTGGTCCGCTCTCGTCTGATCGTCACGATCCAAAGCTTGGTCGAGGCTCGCATCGGCGAGACCCTCATGGCCCGGGTCACCCGATTGCCGTTGGAGTTCTTCCTGGGCAGGCATCCGGGTGACCTGGCCCTGCGGGTTCGGTCGGCGGGACGCTTCAAGCAAGTCGTGTCCGTGTCGACGCTGGGCGCGGCGTTCGACGCGGTGCTGATCGTGGGATATCTGATCGTGGTCGGGTCGCGCGATATCGCGTTGGGGGCCGTGGCCGCGACGGGGGTCCTGGCGTTCGTTCTAGGGATGGCGGTGACATGGAGGCGCCAGCGCCAGCTGTCGGTAGCCGCGTGCGCCGCACAGGTCGAGGCGGCGAATGTCGTCCACGAACTTTTCGCGAACATGACGACGGTCAAGGCGCTCGGAGCCGAGGGTGCGGTCCACGCGAGGTGGCTGAACACCTTCAGCGGCGAATTGACGGCCGGAACGCGAAAGCGCCGGCATGCCGGGTCGGTCTCGGTCTTCGTATCCGCGCTTCAGTTCGCGACGCCCCTGACCGTTCTTTTCACCGGAATCCTCACGGCTGGGGACGGCAGCGCAGGACTGACCGACGCGGTCACGCTGAGTGCTGTCAGTGCGGGCTTGTTCGTGTCGCTGTCCAATCTTTCCCTCGCACTCACCGCCCTGGTGGACTTGGTTCCGGACATGCTGCGTATCGACGACGTGCTCAACAGTGCCGTAGAGCCCTGTGGCAGTGCGCATCTCGGCCGAACGGATCGTGCCGTATCGGTGCGGCTCGACCGCGTTTCGTTCAGCTATCCAGGTAGTCCGCGAGAGACCATCCGAGAGGTCGATATCGACGTGGGTCGGGGGGCGTTGACCGTGATCGCCGGAAGGTCCGGCTGCGGCAAATCGACCATCGGGATGCTGCTGGCTGGGCTTCTGTTCCCCGGCGACGGTCGGGTCCTGGTAGACGACACGGACCTCGCGAATCTTGATCTGACGGCCTACCGGCGGCACATCGGATATGTCGATCAGAACAGCGGTTTGATGGCGGGAAGTGTTCTGGAGAACATTCGCCTCGGCGATGAAAGTGCTTCTCTGGACGATGTTCGCCGGGCGGCGCGTATGGCGCAGATCGACGAATTCATCGAGGGTTTGCCGATGAAATACGAGACGATACTGAGCGCGAGCGGCGGGGGAATCTCGGGTGGACAGCGCCAGCGAATCGCCTTGGCGCGGGCTCTGGTGAAAAACCCGCGACTTCTGATCCTGGACGAAGCGACGAGCGCCGTCGATCCGGAGACGGAGCAGGCGATATTCAGGGAGCTGACGTCGTTGGACGCGACTGTCATCGTCCTGGGACACAGGGTGCCCCCCGGCTGCGGCGAATGCGACGTTGTGGTGGTCGAGGACGGACGCGTACGGACATCGGCGTACGGACAGCATAGGAACGGCGAATGACGAATTGCTATTACTGTACGCTTTTCGCTGGAGCCACCGGCGACGGAGTGATACACGCCGCGGAGTTCGACCTCGGGTCCTCCGCGCCGCGGTGCGCAGCGCATTGGCGGGTCGTCTGTGGCTGCTGTGATCACCCAGCGCATTTCATGGCCGCGGCGTTCTGTACGGTCGATCAGCGCTATTTTTGCGCCGAGTGCGCGCAAGAGGTCGAGATGGTGTCCGAATCCTTTTTCGGATGGGAATACTATTACCGCTATCGGTCGCCGTGGTCCGGCCGGTGGGAGCCGGCGCTGGACAGGGCGATGTTCGAGGGTCGTCATCCGTATCAGGCCGCCGTGTCGGCCGGTCGAGAATTTCCGGGACTCTCCACCGAACGCCAGGTCGACCGCGCGAATGCGCGATCCCAATCGTGGCTGGGCGCGGTGGACGACATGTATGTAACTCGATCTTGGGAAGATAACGCGGAGCGCTGGGACGAGGTATTCGACGCCGAGGGCGATGAGAGCCGGAAATACCACGGTGACGCGCCGCTTCTGACGCTGCTGGGTGACGTGCGCGATGCGCGTGTGCTGGATCTCGGGTGTGGAAACGGCTACCTGAGCCGCATACTGGCCGGCAGTGGCGCTCATGTGGTCGGGGTGGACCCGAGCGAGAAAATGGTGGCGCTGGCGCGCGAAAGGGAGATCCGAGAGCCGCTCGGGGTCGCCTTCGAGGTCGCCTCGGCGGACGATCTGTCGGAATTCGCCGATGCTCGGTTCGACATCATCGTTGCGAACCACGTGCTCACCGCCATCATGGACTTGGGTGATGCGTTGGTCGAGGCCAACCGCGTGCTGCTGCCCGGCGGCCGACTGGTCGCGCTGTTCAGTCATCCGTGCTTCTCGTGTGGCCCGCGTACCTGGATTTCACCGGTGCCGGACTCGCCGCGCCCTGAAGAGAACACGGGTTACGTTGTCGATCACTACTTTCGTACCGGGACGTATGCCATCGAGGGGTGGGAAGGTTTTTCCCCGGTGCCGTACATCCATCGCCCGCTGAAAGAATACTGGCAGGCTTTTCGAGGCGCCGGTTTCGCGGTGGACGACTTCGATGAGCCCGTGGTGACCGAGCGCGGGCTCGCAGAGTTGCCACAATGGCGGGTTGCGCAACTCGAACGCGCGGCGCAATCATGTATTTTTGCATGCACCAAGGTGGGGAATGAAGTCCGGCTCGGCGGCAGTCAGGGGGGTTTGTGAGTACACCGTTGCGGATCTGGTACGTCTCCGCGCAGCGATTGTGCAATTTTCGCTGTCCATATTGTGTTTCCGTCGGCGATTACAGCAAGAGCAACAAGTTCGATTGGGCCGAGGACACCGACATCGCAGAATTCGACGCCATCGTCCGGTGGATAGGTTCTCGGCCGGCGCCCGTCGAGGTTCGCCTGGCCACCCTGGGTGAGCCATTCGCATCGCGCGATTTTCTCACCGGTGCGTCCTGGCTTACGCAGCAGGAGCAGGTGCGATTCGTCGAACTACTGACCAATGGTGCGCTGTTGAAACGTCGTCTCCCCGCCTTGGCGGAGACAGCTGACATGAGCAAGGTGTCGTTGTGGATCACTCATCACCACACCGAGATCGCAGTCGACCGTTTCATCGAGAACGCGAAGTTCGCCCAGGACGAGTATGGTTGCTTCGTCGTCGTCAACGCGCTCCTGTTTCCGGGAAATCGGGACGCGGTAGCCGAGCTGCGGATAGCGGCCGAGCAAGCCGGATTGCGATTCAACCTCGATATCGGATACGACCCAGCGCAGCACGAAGCATTCGGACCGCCTTCGGAGTCGGTGCCGATATTGCAGGAGCCAGGAGGCGCCGATTCGGCCGTTGCGACGGGCGTCGATCCGCATATGCTGCGGCTGAATCTGACAGCGTTGGACGAGCCACGCGGAAAAGCGTGCTCGGCCGGACACGATTACATCTACATCGGAATCGACGGTGAGGTGTATCCGTGCTCCCGTTACTACGTCTTGAAGAAGAACCGGCTGGGTAATGTCCTCGACCCGGATTTCGACCTTGCGCTACGGCCGTCGCAGTGGGCCCTGTGCGATGCGCTCGCGGGCTGCTGCAACAAGGAGGACTTTCTCAACCTCGCTCTGAGCCGCCACGTCGGCGAGCGCCGTGAGCCGAGCCTCGGCTGGACGAGTAGATGAAGGGAACCGAAGGAGCAATGCGAGCCGGAGAGATGACCTGGCCGGAGTATCAAGATAGCGTGTCGGACCGGTTGTGTGTGCTGCCGGTCGGTGGCACCGGCGCGCACGGCCCACATTTGCCGCTGGGTACGGACACCATCGTCGTAACCGAGCTGGCCGACCTGCTTTGCGGCCGAATGCCCTGTCTGGTGCTTCCCGCGATCCCGTATGGCTGCCGTACCAATCCGGTGCGCACCGGCGGTGAATTCCCTGGAAACGCGGACATCCGAGGGACCACACTGACGGCGCTGGTCACCGAAGTTGTCGCGGCGATGTATGAGCAGGGCGCGCGGCGTTTTCTCATCTTGAACGGGCACTATGCCAACGCTCCCTTCATCTTCGAAGCATGTGCCGATCTTGCTCCGGCGGCGCCGGAGGCGCAGCTGATGACGGTGAGCTGGTGGGACATGACGACCGAGCGGACGCGCGATGCCATCGCCCGAGAGTGCGGAGTGCCGCGGGCCGACGACAACCACGCAGCCATCGTGGAGACCAGCATCATGATGCATCTGGCGCCCCCATCGGTACGTACCGATCGGATCATCGATGACTCCGCCGAACAGGTCTTCCGCCACACCGTGCTTCCGCTGCCTTCGTCGGCGCGCACAAAGCAGGGCGTCGTGTTCCGTGCGAGCGGTGCGAACGCCGCCATCGGCGCGCGCGTGGTCGATGAGATCCTCGGAAACTTGGTGCGCGAGATCGCTGTCAACCTGCCCGCCACCACGGGTGACGTTCCGGGATCGGAAATCTTCGCGGGCGAGCCCGAGTACGCGGAGGCGGTGCTACCGGATCGATACGCGTTTCCGAGCGTGCTGGAGTTCGACGGCAGTGCTCGATCCACGGCGCCATCCGGTTCATGAGCCGTGTCTCGGAGTGAGCGATGCTGAAATTCGTCTTGAACGCAGGGGCAGCGCGTGGAATCCATTGGCGCTGGGATGGTTCCGCATGGCAGAACGGCGACAGCTGGATCTCTCCGGTGCGCCATTCCGCACTGACCCACCGGATGGTGCTGCACGAACAGACGGTGCTGGTCATCTCGCGCGAACGGCGGCGGGGTGATCCGGAGGTCGGACCCCGCGCACCGGAGCGGGTCTCCGCGGGGGCTTTGGCGGATCTGGTCGCGGAGACAGCGCAGTGGCCGCTCGATGCCACACTGTTGCGATTGAACGCGGGTACGGTCACCCTCCAGGCAGGCGTGTGGGCGGTCGCGCCGATCTATCTGACCAGCGGACCGGATCGGTTGGCCGGCTCGTGGCAACCCACCGACCTGCGGGCGTACGCAGACACTTCATCCTTGTCGGACAACGAGGTAGCCCGTCTGCTTACCCGGCGGCACCGATACGGGCAGGAGACGGTCTGGCGCGCGGTGAAACGCCTCACCGAACGTTCGGTCGCCACTTGGCGGGACGGCACGCTACAACTGGCCTATCCCAGTCCGGCCGAGCACACCTCACCCAGACCGCTGCGTCGCTCCGCGGACGTCCTGGGTGCTTTCGAGTCGGCCCTGGACGCCGCAGTGCACAGGCGCGAATTCGCGCCGCACCAGTGTGGCGTCGAGTTGTCCGGGGGGTTGGACAGCACAAACGTGGCTGCGACACTGGCGGGTCGCGGCGCACGTATGACCACCGCCGCCGTACTGATGGACGGATCGTGTGGGCAGGCGCAGCGGAGCAGGCGCCGGCAGCTGACCGAGGAATTCCGCTGCGGCGCCGACATCACCGTCGAGGCCACCGAACATCTTCCGTTCCATCCGGACGGGACGCGCGGACGGCAGCTCCCGGTGAGTCCGTACGCCGAACCCTGGATCGAGGCGAAGCAACCGATGCTGGCGGGCATGGCGGCACGCGGGGTGCGGTGGTCCTTCGGCGGCACCGGCGGGGACGAGTTGATGAACGTGCGCAGCGCCGAAAAGTCCGAATCACGCCACGCTCGCCCCGTCCCGCCTTGGCTGGGCAAACGGAGCATCGCAGCCGCCGCGCACAGCGAGGACGGGATAGCGCCCCCGAGTGTCCTGCGCGAAAGCACGTTGCTGGCGTTCGGCAGCCGAACGCCTCAGTTCCTCGAGCACGGCCTGTGGCCGGTCTCGCCCCTCGCGGACCCGCAGTTGTCCCGATTCTGCGAGTGGCTTCCGCTGCCGTGGCGTGCCGACAAGACCTTGTCGCGGTTGCGCCTCAGCCGGCTCGGGTTGCCGCTGTCGGTGTACTGCGGTCTGCGGGACGATCCGCGGGAGACGCTGGACATCGCATTCCGGCGGCATGTCCTGCCGTTCTTGGAAGACATGTGCGCCGAGGGCGGCGTCCTCGTGGACTCGGGCTACGTAGACGCCGACGGGCTGCGCGACACCACGCGGGCGGTGCGTCGCATGGGCGACAAGTTCGCGCTGGACCGAACTCTGTTCACCATCGCGGCGGTGGAGGCCGGACTGCGAACATGCGCGAGCGCGTAATTCGATGAATGAGGGGGAGATTTCGATGGACTTCGCAACTACTACGTCTGGGTCACATTTCGTGTTCTCACCGGCATCTTCGTATCCGGACCCGGCGGCGTTCCTGGTCGATCGAGAAGGCAACGTCCTGCACAGGTGGGCCAGTCGGGTGGAACAACCGGACGAAGACACCGACCCGCCGAGCTTCCTGCGAGGCTGGAATCACGTCGAGGTGATGGACGACGGCGGATTGCTCGCCCTGGTTCCTCTGCACGCTGTGCTGCGGCTCGACAGAAGTTCACAGGTTCTGTGGTGCGCGCCGGTCGCCGCGCACCATGACATGTACGTCGGTACGGACGGCGCGGTGCATGTTCTGACCGAGCATCGGCGCGCGGTGCGGGTCGACGGCAGTCCGTGGGCGGTACTCGACAACGCGATCACCCTGCTGGCCCCGGATGGGACGGTCCTTCGTTCATGGTCGTTGTACGGAATCCTCAGTACCGACCCGGTCATCGCGGGCATGATCGACTCGGCGCAGCGACACAAGCGCGCGGCCTTCCTCCGTTCCGGTCGGGCGGTCGGCGATGCCGCGCGTTCCGCCGCCGACCTCGAGCGAATACGGAATCTGCTGGGTGACGACGATCGGACGTCGCTTTCTCGTGACGATCTCGCCCTCCTGCGTCGGCTCCCGGACTCGCCGTGCGATGTCCTGCATGCCAATTCCATCGAAATGCTCGAAAGCGCTCCGCACGGATTGTGGGAGCGCGGACATTGGCTGGTCTCAGTGCGGGAACTCGATCTGATCGCGGTGCTCGATCTGCATGCGGAGCGAGTGGTGTGGTGGTGGGGTCCCGGTGAGTTGTCCGGCCAGCATCAGCCGTCGGCGCTGCCGTCCGGCAACATCCTGGTCTTCGACAACGGCGTGCGCGCGGGCAGATCGCGCGCAGTCGAGGTGAACCCGGTCACCGGACGGATCGAATGGCAGTACGTGGCGACTCCACCGAGTTCGTTCTTCACAGCTGTGGCCGGCGGCTGTGAACAGCTATCCGGCGGAAATGTCCTGCTTACCGACGCACAGGCGGGCCGGGCATTCGAGATCACCCGGTCGGGGGAGCTGGTGTGGGAATGGACAGTGCCGCAGGAGTACTGCCCTCCGCGCAAGAGCCGCGCGACGATTTACCGATTCTCCGCAGTGGCGGCCGCTGTGCCACAGCGCACCGCAGCGGGTATGGCAACGATACGGGAGGCCCTGGGATGACAGTGTGGAGCGAGGAGTACGAGGACCTCCTGCGTAGGCATATCACCTCCTTGGGCGCGGAGGAGCCGTTACCTGCCGAGGCCCCCTTCACCGACCTCGGCATCGATTCGCCGAGCATCATCAGTCTGCTTGTCGAAGCGGAGCAGCTCTTCGAGGTCACCATTCCCGATGATGAGCTGACCGGAGAGACGTTTCACTGCGCGCTGTCGTTCTGGGGGGCTATCGAACGTGCCCGTCGATCCGATGGCAGGTAGTCTCCGGCTACTTCGGACGATCGGATCAGCTCCGTTCTGGTGAGCGACTCCAGCTCGCCGCCGTCGACTACTGCCTCCAAGGGCAATGCGCGACTGAGAAAACCGACGAGGCTCGCAGAGAGTCCGTATGCACCGACATTCGGCACCCGCAACAGGTCGCCGATTCGAGGCACCGGCATGCGAACGTTCCGCGACAGGGTGTCCATCGGTGTGCAGAGCGGTCCGACGAAGGTGATGGACTCTTCCCGATCGGCGCTGTCGTGGTCGGACAGAGAGAGCAGTTGCGCCTGCAGCGGGAGCAATCGCCCGAGCCCGGACAGCCCACCGAGGTGGTTGATACCCGCGTCGAGGACGGCATAGTGACGGCCCCCGACCTGTTTGACATCCAGCACTCGGCAAATCAGGCTCCCCGCAGCGCCGACCAGATAGCGACCCGACTCGAACGAAACCGTCGGCGTGCCCTGCCGCCAACCGGGGAGGTAGCCGTCGAGCAAGACGGTCAACTGCTCGCGCAGGCCGGAGTAGTCGATGAGATCTCCGGCGGTCGCGAAGGGCGCGGCGAAGCCGCCGCCGAGATCGATCTCGGTGAATGGCGTACCCGCCCGATCCTGGAGTTCGGCGGCGACGGCGAGACTTCGTTCGACGCTCCGCAGCAGCGTCGGCGAATCGGTCACCGATGAGGCCGGGAAGAAGTGCAGGCCGTCCAGGGAGACCGAGTTGTCGATCACGCCGCGCACTCCGCTCCGCAATTCCTCGAGGTCGATGCCGAACTGCGACGCGCCGTTCATGCGCAGCCCGCCGCCGTCAGCCGCGCCGGTGTTCACCCGCAGCAAGCAACGAACGGCGATGGCTTCCTTCCGCGCCTGCGCGGTCAGCATGCGCAGCTGTCCGTAGGACTCCACCGAGAACGTGCGCACGTTCGATCGCATCGCACGAGCCACCTCGGCCTCAGCTTTACCGGGCCCGGTGTACAAGATCTGCGTGGCATCCGCGCCGGCGGTCAGCGCGGTGTCGAGCTCGCCGAGTGAACTCACCTCCGCGGTGGCGCCGCACCGCAAGAGCTCCCCGACTACCGCGGGGTGCGGGTTCGCCTTCAACGAATAGTAGAGCTTGATGCCGGCGGGCAGGGCAGCACGCAGTGCGTCGTGAGCACGGCGGATCTCATCGAGACGGTAGAGATACAGGGGCGTTCCGTAGGCAGCGGCGAGATCGCGAGCGATGTCGTCGGCAGGCTCGAGCGCGGTCATCGCACCTCCAGCCGTGCGGTGCGGTCCCGCAACGCCGCTCGGTCGAGTTTGCCGTTGGCCGTGGTAGGCATGCTATCGAGTACCTCGCATCGGTCGGGGACCTTGGCCGGAATCAGTTGCTCGCGCAGCCCCGCCAACACCGATGAGGCAGTGACCGCACCGGAGACCCACAAGGCGGCCGATTCGTGTTGCCGGGGTGGAATCAACACCGCCGACCGCACTCCGTCCACATTCAACGCGGCGCGCTCGATCTCGGCCGCGCTCGCTCGAACCCCCCGCGCCTTGTATATGTCGTCGACGCGGCCTTGCACGAGGAGTTCACCGTCGGCGTCGAGGCTGCCGTAGTCGCCGGTGAACAGGACACCGCGGCCGGTGGAGCGGCAGCGAGCGAAGTTCGCGGCTGTCGATTCGGCGGCGCGCCAATAGCCGTCGGCCACATGCGGACCAACGGTCACGATCTGACCTGTGATCCCGGACGGCAACACATCGCCCTGGTCGTCCACCACGACGACCTGGGTGCCGGGAATCGGGTGGCCTACCGTGTCGACTGGTAGATCGTCTCTGCTCGGCATGCGAATCGATACTCGCGCGCATTCGGTCAGGCCGTACATCAGCGCGATGCGAGCAGCGGGGAACGCGCCGGCCAACGCTCGTTGTACAGCCGGGAGCAGGGGCTCGCCCGTATTGGTGATCAGTCGCGGGGTCGGTAGTTCCGGGTGCCGGGCGGACAACGCGACGATCATCTCCGCCAAAGTCGGTACGACCGGCAGAATGGTCGCTCCGACGTCTCGAACTCGTCGCAGCAACCCGACATTGTTCGCCGGCTCGGCCAGCACGAGCTCCGCCCCGGCCCGGGCGCACAGCAGGATTTGATAGAAGCCGTAGTCGAAGCTCAACGGAATTGCGCAAATCGCGACGTCACGGTGCGAGTATCCGAGTCGCGAGGCCACCGACGCCAGCACGAAAGCGACTTGTCGATAGGAGCACACGACTCCTTTCGGAGTGCCCGAGCTTCCCGATGTGTAGAACAAGAGTGCGGGCGCGGAATCTCGGACGCTGATCGACGGTGCCGCGTGGCTACCGGGAGCCGAGAACCATTGCGCTACAGCGCTCCATGGCACCACCGCGGCAGGGTGTGGATTCGAAGTGTCGGGAGGTGCGACGTCGAATCCGACGATCAGCAGCGGGTCTGCGTCTTGAATGATCTGTCGTAACTGGCTGTCTCGCAACTGAGGGTGCAATGGCACGAGTGTCGCGCCGATACGCAGGACGGCGTATGCGAGTGCCGCGAACTCGATCCGATGATCTGCTCGGATGACGACTCGAGTGTCGGGCCGCACCCCTTGTTGCCACAACCAGTGACCGAAACGCTCGATCAGTTCGGCGAGTTCGCGATAACTGACACTTCGATGGTCATCGGTGACCGCCGTCGCGGATGGCGCTCGGGCCGCTGCGAGAGGAATCAGATCAGTGACCGAAGACAAGCCCGAGGGAACCGCCGGAGACCGGGCGAGTCCCCAAGCGGCGGTATCGATCCCGTCGAGCGACGCAGGTTGGATCATGTGATCCGCGGCTCATTCACCCGTCTGCCGGAGAACGGCAGACGGGATACACGTCGAAACGACCATATCGGCTCCTAGGCTTGCTTGCCTCCGAATGATCGTGAAGCGGCATCTGTGTGTCAAGAACACGAAACATTGTGTGCCGAAGACGTTTCCGGGTACCTTACGAATCGGGCTCCCGCAGACTCGTGTGGCCCGCATGTTGGGGGAGGAAGTGTTTCCGATCCAGCGTTCGCCGACTATCGACTCCTACCGGAGTTCCGGTGCGAGTCGCTGTCCTTTTCTAGGAGTGCGATAATGCTTCCTGCGCGGCTTCAGACATCACCGTATCTGACGTGCATCCGACCAGGCGACGATTCGCCGGTCATCTACATGACCGACACCTTGGGCCCGGAATTCCCACAGATCCCAGAGCCTGGTGAAGCCGCGTTCGGCGTGATCGGATTGGACCGTGTGGTCACTTGGCATGCCGATCCGGCGGGCTTGACCGCTTTGCAGGCCGCAGCGGCGGAGCCCGCCGCGACGCGTAATCTCGCGGAGCGCTTCGGCCTCGACCTGATTCGCGACCTGGAATCACGTGGCTGGCTTCAAGATCCCGATCTCCTCTGCCGGGATTACACGCTGAGAACCGGTCAGATCGAAGTGACGGCGCACTGTAACTGGGGTTGCAGCTATTGCCCGGTATCGGTGGACCCGAAGCCGAAGTCCACCATGCCGATGGATCTGTTCACCGAGATCATCGAGAAGCTGCAGCCGCACCGCGATATTCGGTATGTCACCTTTCACTTCTTCAACGAGCCGACACTGGACAAGCATTTCACCGAGCGCATCGAGGTATTATCTCGTTACGGCATGAAACTCTCGCTGTCCAGCAACGCGAGCGCGCTCACCGCGGCCAAAACTCGGCAGCTCATCGACAGTGGTGTCATGCATCATCTGGTCGTCAACCTTCCGAGTCTGCACGAGGCAGAGTTCGCTTCGCTGACCGCTGCGTCCACCTATCAGCAGTCGCTGCGCAATCTGGACGAGGCCATCTCGGCGGAGAAATTCCCGATCACCATTGCGGTCAACGGCGTAGGTGAATCCGTCTCCAGGCGCTTCGGTGAACTCGCCGCCCGGTACGAACCGCGCGGCGTGGAGGTCGTAGCCACGCAGACATGCGATCGCGCGGGCGCGTTGGACAACGAATACCATCAGGACATCAAGGTCGACGGGAGACTCCGCGGTTGCAGCTGGCCGTTGAACCACGCCTATTTCTCCGTCGCGGGAGACATGTTCATCTGCTGCAACGACTACTATCAGCGAGAAACCTTCGGAAATATCAGGGACGGCTCCGTCCACGAAATAATGACGAGTGCGGAAGCGGTGCGCCTGCGCCGCCGAGTCTTCGGTGTGGAAGATGCACCGGACGATTACATCTGCCGTACCTGTCACGATCAGAAACCAGATTTCGTGCATCGTCAGTTCCGGCCGTTGGCCAGTTTTCCGCTCGAGGTGGTAGGCGCTGATCCGTGCCGCGCCGGGAATGGGTGTGGGCGTTGAAGGGAGGCGGCGACCTGTGGGCCACCAGATGATCAGCGTGGTGATTCCGACCCTGAATCGGCCGGAATTCCTGCGCCAGGCGCTGCAAAGCGTTCGTCAGCAGACATATCGCGACGTGGAGGTCATCGTCGTCAACGATGGCGGCGTCAGCGTGGCGGATGTCGTCGCGCAGTGGGAGCACGATCTCGCGGTCGAGCTGGTGGAACTGCCGCACCGGTCCGGATGCTCACGGGCACGCAATGCCGGGATCGAACGTGCATCGGGCGAGTACATCGCCTTTCTGGACGACGACGACATCTTTCTCCCACACCACCTCGAATATGCGATGGCGATGCTCCGATCAGGCGCGCAATTCTCCTATTCGGGTGCGGTGGTCAGCAACCAGAGGTGTATCGAAGTGTCTCCGGATGGGGCACGAATGCACCAGAAGTCGTACTCCTTCGATCCGAGATTCCTGCTGATCGCGAACTACATACACACCGGCGCCGTAGTGGTCGAGAACTTCAAAGACACCAAGGTGCGCTTCGACGAAGGTCTGAGCCTGTGCGAGGACTGGGACATATGGCTCAGGTTGACCCGCGAACTCGCCCTCAGGGTGTCCTTCGGTGCTGACATCACCACGATCTACCACCAGATAGACGGCGAAGGCGGCATGGTCGTCGATGGCCAGGCCACCGTGCCCAGCCCGTTCTCCGTGGTTCGGCAGAGCCTCTATTCGCGCTGGCAGGTCGGCGACGATCCACTGGTCGTCCGGTACCGCGACTGGTTCACCGCGTTCGAAAGCTACCGGAACGAGATGATCGCGCGCGCGGCGCCGATGCCGCGACAGCTGTTCGACGCCGTTCTGCGGTACTCGTACTGGCGTTTCGCCGAAGGCCACGAGCCGGATCATTCGGATATACCGCACCTTTTCACGCTGCCGAATCATTCGATCGGTCAGCTTGCATGACGAATGGATCCAAGAACGAACTCGTCATCGTGCGGCACGGTCAAGCCCACAGCAATGTGGCGGGCGTACTGGCAGGCCCGGGCTGTCAAGGGCTGACCGCGGACGGACGCGCCGCCGCACGAGCGGTGGCCGATCGCATCCACTCGGAAGGACCGATGCGGACCTTGGTGTGCAGTACCACCCGCCGAGCGATGGAGACCGCCGAAATAGTCAGCGCCCGGACGCAGGTCCCCGTCATCGGAATGCGGGCGCTTCGGGTGGCGGACCCAGGATCCACCGAGGGGACGCCTTGGGCTCGATGGCGCACCATGGACGCGGCGGATCGAGCACGGCGCGGCGCGGAGAGTTGGTCAGCTTATCTGGAACGGGCGTCGACCTGCCTAGCTGAACTGATGGCGGGCAGCCCCGGACGAGTCGTAGTGGTCGGACACACCGAGACGGTGTTCGCGGCGTTCGCTTTGCTCCTCGGCACCGCCGATCTCGGCAGGCTCGGTATCGGCGTCGACTACACGGCCGTCACTGAATTCCGGGTGGTCGGCGGCAAGTGGCAGCTGTTTCGATACAACGATGTGAACCACATCCCGGCCGGAATCGCGAGATATCCGGGCGCGCGGTCGTCCGCATCATCGATCGATGATCTCGCAGTTGGCGGACATGATGTCCTCGGCCGTGCGGAACAGGCCCGGTAGCGCGCGCGTTACCGCGTCGGCTCGTGCAGCGAGGTCGGAGTAGGACGATATGCCGATCTGCGAAAGCGCTGCGCGCAACCGCTGGGTGCATGCCCGCCGATCCCCTTCCGATCCGTCCACCTCCAAGATCTGCTGGCACCGGGCATAGGTGGCGATCATCCAGAACACCGCTTCCCGATGTTCCCCGGCGGTGAGCAGGCGTCTGGCCGCGTCGATGGCGATCGGTCGACCGTGCGCGGTGATGTCGGCGCTGAAGGGGAACGGGCTGCGCGCCGCATCGACCGCCCTGTCGAAAACTTCGGCGAGATCGGTCACCATCTGTTCCGCCTGGTCCGCGCCGAACTCTGGAGGGCATAGATGCGCCAGCAGTCCTTCATATCTGTCCGGCATGCCGTAGTCCCCGAGCATCTGCCGAACTGCCTGGTAGCGTAGCCGCACCGTCGGATTGCGCAGGGCGGCGACAAGCAGTACATGCGCCATGACCCCGGTGCCGAACAACCAGCACGTGACCTGGTCGTGCAGTGGCGCGGACGGGGAGAGCCGCGCGAGGAACTGTTCGCTGTGCCGGACGGCACCGCCGCAGCGCGCCCGGACCCAGCGGATGTCCGTGAAAGATTCGGCGACGGTGCGTTGGAGCGACCGTAACTCGCCGGAGGGATCGGCGATCACCGAGTCGACGTGGAACGCGGGCGCCAAATGGTACGAACTCAGTACGGCCGCGGGATCGGCCAGCCGCTCCCATGACCGATAGCTGACTTCCAGCAGCACACTGCGGTGAAGAATTTTTCCCGGCTTGGGACCGTGCCCGGGCGAGGACGTCACCACGACCACATCGATGTCGGATCCAGGCCGCAACGGACTGTCGCCGGGGACCCCGACCGTCGAGCCGGCGTAGTGAGCGCTGTGAAACCATGGCGTGCCTGCGGCGTGCCGCGACACCCAATCTTCCGCCGCTGCTCGAGCTTCGCTGATCAGCACAGGCTGTTCCATCGGCTCAGCGGAGCAGGTCCAGGGCACTCCAGTCGTCGGCGGCAGCCACGCAGCGTTCCAGGATGGGCAATCGTGCGGGCCATCCGCCTCCGCTGCGCTCCAGGCCGATGACGTGCAGCGCGAGCGGCGTGCACAGATTCCACAGGAACCCGGCACGCAACTCGATGGTCCACTGATCGGTATCCGCCCGGCCGGCGCCGAGTTCGGCGAGGCGGTCATGGTATGCGCGAAGCAGATCGGCTTCGATCGCCCGCCGTGTGTCGGTCGTCAAGCTGGTGGCGAGAAAACGAGCCACGTCGAGCATTCCGGACGCGTGCTGCAGGAACTGGAAGTCGATCAAGGTGCAGCGGTGTGAACCGAAGTGAATATTTTGACTGTGGAAGTCGCCATGCGCGATGGTCCGGTGCGTCGGCGCGAGCAGGTCGGCCAATTCGTCGAATCCGTCCACCACCAGAGCGGGAGCCTGCCCTAGCGTTCGCGGCCAATCACCTCGGTAGCTGCGCAACCAGCGTCGGCAGAATTGTCCGACTCGCGAATTCGCCGGCGTCAGTGCCCACTCCAGTTCAGTGGGTAATTCGCGACGCCACCACCACGCGTGCACGCTCGCCAGCGCCGTCATCGCCCGAAAGGCCAGATCCGCGGAACAACCGTCGATCTGACGGACGAAGCCTTCGTCACCGAGGTCTTCCATGATGAGCCACGGAGCCGGGTCGAGGCCGTACGTCAGCACCGTGGGCACATCGAACGGCGCGGGATTCGCTTGGTGATACTGGTAGAAACCGAGTTCCACCATCGCGAGGTCGCGGCTTTCGGCGAATCGGTCCGATGACCTCTTGTAGATCAGCGACGCGGGGCCGGAACTGTTCGGTGGGTCATAAGTGACCAGGACACGTTGCACTTCGCCGACGAGTCCGGACCCTGCGAGGCCGCGTACTGCCACGTGAGCGACATGCTCAGCGGAGAGCAGACTGCCAGAAGAACGCAGTCTCGCCTCGAGCTCGTGTGGGTCCATGATTGCGGGTACAGCTGCGACTTCGCCGGTCAAATGAGGTCCTGAGGTCGGTGGAGAGGGCGCGAAACGGATGAGACCACTTTCCTGCTCAGGCTGCACGCGCCGAGTCGCCGATGTCAACAATCGCCGGTCGACCTCTGATCGTCACGTGGGATCCGAACCACCTATGGCGGACAGCCAGATGGACCCGCCGAACGCGACGGTGAAAGCGGCGAAGAAGGTGGTGAGTCCGCCGCCGTCGAGATAGATCCACAGCAGGGCGGCGATCGGGGCAGCGACGGCGGACTGGGCGTCGAGCAGGAGCCGGCGACGCAGCCGGACGGCCTTCGCGGTGTGGCCGGGTGCATCGGGGTCAGGACGGCTCGGATTGTCGATCAGGCGGCCAGGGGGCTCGGCATCGCGGAGACGGCCCGACGGATAGAGGCGGCGTCCGGAGACGTGAACTGTGCGACCGGTCAGTTCGGCCTCGGTTTCGGTGAGGGTGGGCAGCGCCGGGTCGAAGTAGACCGGAAGCCACCGTCGACCATCGGCGCCGTCGATCTGCAAGCATGACCGGCTGACGAGGCGATGTTGCTGGCGGACTCGGGTGACTCGGGCCGTTCGCACGGTGCTCGAACTCCCGAATCCGAGCAAACCGAACGCGACAGCGAACCGGTACGCCGTGTATCCGACGAGCCCGAGCATGACGGCCGCGATCCCCGCCACCTGATCCAACGTGCTGAACGGCGCCCAAGCGGCACAGACCGCGAGGGCACCGCACGTCACCGTGACCGGATAGGCCAGCGGGTGGCCCGATCCAGAACTCACTTCAGGAAGCCGACCTTGGTGTAGTCGCGCGAGGCGAGGCCGAACGCACCGTAGTTCGCCAGATCGGTCCGGGCCGCGTAGGTGCCCGCCGCCTGGTGCAGCGGGATGGAGTAACCCTCTTCGAAGATCATCCGATCACACTCGTTGGCCAGCTGAATGGCCTTGTCCGGGTCGAGTTCGGAAAGTGTCCGGTCGATCAGCGCGTTGAGTTCCGGGGTACCGATCCGCGCCTTGTTGCCCTGCAGGTTGTTCGGATCGTAGTAGTAGATCTGCCGCAGTCCGCTCAGCGGGAGAACGCTACCGTTCCAGCTGAATTGGGCCAGATCGAAGTTTCCGGGGTCGATGACGTTGGTGAACAGGCCGGTGCCCGGCACAGTCTGTATGCTCAGCTTCACGCCGACCCTCGCGAGGTTCTGCTGCACGATCTGCGCGGTCTGCACCCACTGATCCTGCTGGTACATCACGTCGCGGAGTTCGAGCTTGCGACCGTCCTTCTCGCGGACATCGCCGTTGAGTTTCCACCCGAGGGCGTCCAACATGCGGGCCGCCTCGTCCGGGTCGTAGGCGATGGGCGCCGCGTTGTCCTGGTAGCCCTTCTGCCCCGACACGAAGACGTGGTTGTTCAGCGGCTTGGGATCGTCGACGACGCCGTGCTGCGAGGCGGTGACCACTCCCTGCCGGTCGATCGCCTTGGAGATGGCGATTCGCAGCTGCGGATCGGCGAGCAGGGAACCGGGTGCTCCGTTGAACGTGATGTGCGACCAGGTCGGCTCGGGCGTGCGCCGGATGACCACGTTCGCGGCATTGCGGGCCGCGCTGACGTTCTCGATGCCGGACATGTAGGCGATATCGAGTTCGTTGTTCTGGATCGCGGGCAGCCAGGCCGAATGGTCGAGCACGCTGAAGGTGACGGAATCGAGCTTCGGCGTATCGCCCCACCACTTGGGATTGCGCCCGAGCACGATGCGATTCTGGCTGCGGTCGATGGAGGTGACCGCGAAGGGGCCCGCACTTTGCGGCAGCCCGTTCCTGGCCGCGTTGGTGAAGGCGTCGGGGGTCGCGGTGACCGACTTCGGGTACAGCGGGCTGAACAGTCCTTGCCATTCGCCATACGGTTGGTCGAAGGTCACCACGGCTTGCCGGTCATCGGCGCCGCGCTCGACCTTGCCGACCCGTTCGAAACCACCGGTGGCCGAGACGAGGAACGCGTTGTCCTTACCGCTGAGCGCATTCGCCTGAGACCGGAGATCCTCCCAGGTGATCGGCGAGCCATCGGACCAGACGGCCTTCGGATTGATGGTGTACTCCACCCGCTGCGGGCTGTTGCCGGTCAGCTTGATATCGGTGAAGAAGTTGTGGTCGACGCTCAGCTGCCCCGCCGCGTCACTGACGAAGGCGGCGGGCATCGTCGCTTCGACTATGTAGAAGACGGTTTCCGTTCCGCCGTCTACGTGCAGATAGTTGAAAGTCTCCGGAAAATTGGAGAGTGCCAGGCGCAGGTTGCCGCCGTCGCGCAGTTCGCTCGGGTCCCTCGGGTTGATGTCGTTGGTGCTGCCGACCGTGCTGGAGCCCGGGGTCACTCCGTTGTCGCCGCCACAACCGGTGATTGCCAGCCCTACGACGACCAGCGATAAGGCCAGCCGGGCACACGCAGAGGTAATCCGCATGGTGATCCTTCCTGCTCGTTGCGTCCTACGGAAACGACCTCACTTCTCGAAGCCCACCCGGAGGTAGTCCGTGGAAGCCAGCCCGAAGGCGCCGAAGTTGGCCAGGCCCGCACGGACCGCTACGTTGCCGGCCGATTGCGCGACGGGCACCGAATGACCCAGCTCGAAGATCATCCGGTCGGCCTTGTTCGCAAGCTCGATCGCCTTCTCGGGGTCGAGTTCGGAGATGGTCTGCTCGATCAGCGCGTTCAGTTCGGGTGACCCGATCCGTCCCTTGTTGCTGAGCGTATTCGCTGGGTCGTAAGCGTAGATCTGGGGCAGCGCGCCGAGCGGGAAAATGCTTCGTTGCCAGCTGAACTGAGCGATGTCGAAGTTGCCCGGGTCGATGACATCGGTGAACAGGCCGTTGCCTGGGAAGGTCTGGATTTCGAGTTTCACCCCGACCCGAGCCAGATTCTGCTGCATGATCTGCGCCATCTGAACCCAGGTGTCCTGCTGGAACATCACATCCCGGATCACCAGCTTCCGCCCGTCCTTCTCGCGGACGTCGCCGTTGAGCTTCCAACCGAGTTCGTCCAGCATGCGGGCCGCCTCGTCGGGGTTGTAGGCGATCACCGCGGAATTGTCCTGGTAGCCCTTCTGCCCGTCGAGGTAGATGTGGTTGTTCAGCGGCTTGGGATTCTCCACGATCCCGTTCTGCAGCGCCGTGACGACGCCCTGCCGGTCGATCGCCTTCGCGATTGCGACGCGCAGGCGGGGATCCGCGAGAATCGACCCCTGCGCTCCGTTGAACGTGATGTGCGAATTGGACGGACGCGAAGCGCGACGCACGATGATGCCCGGTGAGTTGGTCGCGGACTTGACCTCCTCGATGCCCGAGATATCGATGGCGTCGAGTTCATTGTTCTGCAAGGCGTTGAGACGGGCCGAATAGTCGAGCACGCTGTAGGTGACGGTGTCGAGTTTCGGCGTCTCGCCCCACCATTTCGGGTTGCGGCTGAGCACGATGCGTTGCTGCGCCCGGTCGACGGAGGTGATCACGAACGGTCCCGCCGACTTGGCGAGCCCGTTGCGGTCACGCTCGTTGAACGCCTGCGGCGTCTCGGTCGATTCCTTCGGCATCAGCTGGCTGAACAGGCCCCGCCAATCCGCGTAGTGCTGTCCGAAAGTGGCGATTGCCTGGCGGTCGTCGACGCCGCGCTCGACGCCGGCCAGCCGGCTGTAGCCCTGGGTCGCGTCGACACGGTATTCCGTATTGCGCCCGCTCAGCGCCTCCGCCTGGGACCGCAAATCCTCCCAGGTGATCGGGCTGCCGTCGGACCAGACCGCCTTGGGGTTGATGGTGTAGACCACTCGCTGCGGGTTGGTCTCGGTCAGCGCGATGTCGGTGAAGAAATTGTGGTCGATCGACAATTCGCCCGCGGCGTTGGAGGTGATCGGCCCCGGCAATGTCCAGTCGACCACTTCGGAGAGGTCATAGTCGCTGTCGACGTGGTGTGAATTGAACGTCGCGGGGAAATTCGTGATGGCCAGACGCAGGTTGCCGCCGTCGCGCAGTGCGCTCGGCTCCTGGGGATTGATGTCGTTGGTCGAACCCAGCGCGTTGGAACCCGACTTCACCTCGCTGTCGCCCGAGCCGCAGCCGACCAGTAGCGCGAGCGCCGTGCCCACGGTGAGCGCCCGGACGATCACGGTCCGTGTCCGCCGCCGGCGGTTGCGGGTCGGCTGTACTGGTCTCATTTCACGAATCCGATCTCGGTGTAGTCGTAGGACGCCAGACCGGGGGAGCCGATATTGGCGAGGTCCGCGCGGGCGCCGAAACTGCCGTCGGACTGGGTCAGCGGCAGGGAATGTCCTTCCTCGAACACTTTCCGGTCGACCTCGTTGGCCAGTTCGATCGCCTTCTTCGGATCGAGTTCGGTCAGCGTGCGCTCGATCAGGGCGTTGAGTTCGGGCGAACCGACGCGACCGTAGTTGCCCTGCAGATCGTTCGGGTCGTAGTAGTAGATCTGCCGGATGGAACTCATCGCGAAGGCGTCCCCGGAGAAGATGAACTGTGCGGCGTCGAAATCACCGGGAATGATGACGTCGGTGAAATAACCGGCGCCGGGCTTGGTGTCGATGGTCAGCCGCACGCCGATGCGGGCCAGATTCTGCTGGATGATCTGCGCGATCTGGACCCACAGCGGGTCGTTGTACATCACGTCGCGAATTTCCAGTTTGCGGCCGTCCTTCTCACGGACGTCGCCGTTGAGCTTCCAGCCGAGCGCGTCGAGTTCCTGTGCCGCCTGGTCCGGGTCGTACGCCACCGGCGCCGAATTGTCCTGATACCCGTCTTGTCCCTGGAGGAAGATGTGGTTGTTCAACGGCTTCGGATTCTCGACCAGACCGTTCTGGGTCGCGGTCGCGATGCCCTGCCGGTCGATGGCCTTCGCGATCGCCACGCGCAGGCGCGCGTCCGCGAGAATGGAGCCGGGCGCGCCGTTGAAGGTGATGTGGCGCCAGCGGTTACCCGGGGCGCGGCGAATGACCAGGCCGCTGGTGTTGCGGACCGTCTTGACCTCATCGATCGAGGCGAGCCGGACGAGGTCGAGTTCGTTGTTCTGCAGGGCGCTCGCCCAGGCCGCCTGATCCAGCACGCTGTAGGTGATGGTGTCCAGTTTCGGCGTCTCACCCCACCACTTCGGATTACGGCCGAGCACGATCCGGCCCTGGACGCGGTCGGTGGATTGGACGACGAACGGGCCCGCGCTGGGGCCGAGACGGTCCACGAGCCCCTTGTTGAACGATTCCGGGTCCGCCGTCACGGATTTCGGGAAAAGCGAGGAGTTGCCCGCGAACTGTCCGCGCCATTCGCCATAGGGATGGTTGAAGGTGAGGACCGCCTGCCGGTCGTCCACACCGCGCTCGACCTTGTCGACGAACTCGAAGCCGTTGGTGATCGCGATCAAGAAGCGCTTGTCCCGCCCGCTGAGCGCGCGTGCTTGCGCGGCGATGTCCTCCCAGGTGATCGGCGTGCCGTCGGACCAGACCGCCGCGGGATTGATGGTGTAGGTGACCTGTTGCGGATCGGTGCCGGTCAGCGCGACATCGGTGAAGTAGTTCCTGTTCACGGTGAGGTTGCCCGCCGCGTCGACGTCGAACGCGCGCGGCATGAGCGGGCGCTCGATGTCGGCGATCTCGCCGTCGTTCCCGTCATTGGACAGGGTGTTCCAGTTCGCGGGGAAGCTGGTCACCGCCAGGCGCAGATTGCCGCCCTCGCGCACCTCGTCGCGGTCCTTGGGATTGATGTCGCTGGTCGTGCCGAGCGCGTCGGACAGTCCCGCGGCCGAATCGTCGGCGCCGCTCGCGCAGCCCGCGGCGATCAGCGCGAACGCCGCCAAGCCCGCGGTCCACCGCATTCGGTCGAAACGGATCCGCATCGCGCTCTCCTGACTATCGGCTGACTGCTGGAACCGGCACCGCGTCGATCAGCGCCCTGGTGTACTCGTGCCGAGGATCAGCGAATATCTGCTCCGCCGGGCCGTATTCCACGATCTTGCCGCGATACATGACGGCGACGTCGTGGGCCAGATTCCGCACCACCGATAGGTCGTGCGAGACGAACAGGTAGGACAGCCCGCGCTCGGTCTGCAGATCGCGCAACAGGTTGAGCACACCCGCCTGGATCGAGACATCCAGCGAGGAGACCGGCTCGTCCAGCACCAGCAGCTCCGGGTCCAGCGCGAGTGCCCGGGCGATGCTGATGCGCTGTTTCTGGCCGCCGGAGAAGTCCGCGGGATAGCGGTCGGCATGGTCCGGGCGCAGCCCGACCTGCTCGAGCAGTTGCGGGACCCGGCGGGCGATTTCGGCCCGCGGTCGCCCGTCGATGCGCAACGGCTCGGCGATCGCGTCGAAGATCGGCAGGCGTGGGTCGAGCGAGGCGGTGGGGTCCTGGAAGACGATCTGCATCTTCCGGCGGATCTCCCGCTTGCGCGCCTTGCTCAGCGACGCGACATCGTTGCCCATGATCTCGATGGCGCCCGACTGCGGCGGTATCAGATCGAGAATCTGCGTGAGCGTGGTGGATTTGCCGGAGCCGGACTCCCCGACCAGCGCCAAGGTGCGCCCGCCGCGGACCTCGAAGCTGATGCCGTCGACTGCCCTGACCTCCCCCGTGCGGCGGCGCAGTACTACACCGGAGGTGATCGGGAAGATCTTCACCAGATCCTTGACGCGCAGGACCACATCGGATTCCACCTCCGCCACGGCGTCCGGCTCGGCGATCTCGCGGCGGTAGGCCTCGAACAAGTCGTCGGCGCCGACCTCGGCGGTGCGAATGCAGGCGGCGGTGTGCCCGAGTTCGACGGCCTCCAGCGGGGGTTCCGCGGCTCTGCATTCGTCGATCGCCACCGGGCAGCGCGGTGCGAACGAGCAGCCAGGCGGCAGGGCGTGCATAGCGGGCGGCGCGCCGACGATCGGGATCAGCGGCTGCCGCGGCGGACCGTCCATGCGCGGAATCGAACCGAGCAGGCCGACGGTGTACGGCATGCGCGGCGCGCTGAACAGTTCCGCCGCGGTGGCGGTCTCGACGATCCTGCCCGCGTACATGACGGCGACGCGGTCGGCCAGGGTCGCGGCGATGCCCATGTCGTGGGTGATCATGATGACGCCCGCGCCGGTGATGTCGCGCGCCTTGCGCAGCAGATTCAAGATTTGCTTCTGCACCGTCACGTCCAGCGCGGTGGTGGGCTCGTCGCAGATGATCAGCGCCGGATCGTTCGCGATCGCCATCGCGATGACCACGCGCTGGCGCTGGCCACCGGAGAACTCGTGCGGAAACGCCTTGGCCCGCACCTCCGGATCCGGGATGCCGACCAGGTCGAGCAGCTCCACCGCCCGCTTCGCGGCTTCGCGCCTGCCCATCTTGCCGTGCGCCAGCAGGGCTTCGGCGATCTGATCGCCCACCCGGTACACCGGCGTGAGCGCCGACAACGGGTCCTGGAACACCATGCTGATGGAACTGCCGCGCAGCCTGGACAATTCGCGATCACCGAGCCCGAGCAGTTCGCGTCCGCGGAACCGGATGGAACCGGTGATCCGCGCCTGCTCCGGCAGCAATCCCATGACCGCCAGCGAGGACACCGACTTCCCCGAGCCGGATTCACCGACGATGGCGAGCACCTCGCCGTCGGACACCGTGTAAGTGACGCCGCGGACCGCGTCGATCCGGCCCTCCTCGCTGGGGAAGGACACCCGCAGATCGGTGATCTCCAGCAGCGGCGCGGTCGAGGCCGTCTTCTCGGTTTCTCCTGCGCTCGTCATGCTTTCGCCTTCTTCTTCGACCGAGCCCGCTTCGCGCCGGGATCGAACGCGTCGCGCAGTCCGTCACCGACGAGGTTGGCGCACAGCACGGTGATGATCAGCAGACCACCCGCGAACAGGAACAGCCAGGGATAGGTCAGCGCTGATTTCGTGCCGGCGGCGATCAGCGAGCCGAGCGACACGTCCGGCGGCTGCACGCCGAAACCGAGGAAGCTCAGCCCCGTTTCGGCCATGATCGCCGAGCCGACGGTGAGGGTGGTGTCGATGATCAGGATCGAGGCGATGTTCGGGATGATGTGACTGAGGATCACCGTGCGGGTGGGCGCTCCCATGTACCGAGCGGCCCGGACGAATTCGCGATCACGCAGGCTCAATGTCAGGCCGCGCACGATCCTTGCCGAGATCATCCAGCCGAAGCAGGACAGCAGCACGATCAGCAGCAGGATGGAACCGCTGCCCTTGGTGCGCGGCGCGAACAGCGCGATGATGATGAAACTCGGGACCACCAGCAGCAGATCGACCAGCCACATGATCGCGCGATCGGTCCAGCCGCCGAGCAATCCGGCCAGCGAACCGGCGGTGGCCGCGATCGTGGTGGACAACAGCGCGACGCACAGGCCGATGACCAGCGATTTCTGCAATCCACGCAGAGTCTGCGCGAGCACGTCCTGCCCGATCTGGGTGGTGCCGAACGGATGTTTCGCGCTCGGTGGTTTGAGCAGGGCGGTGTAGTCCAGTTGCTGGTAGTCGTAGGTCAGCAAGGGCGGCAGCGCGAAGCTCGCGACGAACAGCGCGATGAGGACCAAGCCACCCGCGACGGCGGGCTTGTTACGCAGGAAGCGCCGCAGGACCAGCCTGCGCCGTCCGGTCGCGGTGACCTCCGGGGCGCCTTGGACGATGATTTCGGCTTCGGTCATCCCACACGCACCCTGGGGTCGAGAATCGCGTACACGATGTCGGAGAGCAGACCCGACACCAGCACGACCAGGCCGGCGAACGCGGTAACCGTCACCACGACATACAGATCCTGCGCGTTGATCGAGTCGACCAGCCACTCCCCGACCCCGTGCCAGCCGAAGATCTTCTCGGTGAACGTCGCGCCGGTGATCAGGGCCCCGAGACTGTAGGCGAACAGTGTGGCCATCGGGATCAGCGCGGTGCGCAGGCCGTGCTTGTACAGCGCCTTGCTTCGGGTGAGGCCCTTGGCGCGGGCGGTGCGGATGAAATCGCTCTGCAGCACGTCGAGCATGGCGTTGCGCTGATAGCGGCTGTAGCCCGCCATGGCGCCGAGGGCCAGCGCGGTGGTGGGCAGGATCAGGTGCTGGACGCGGTCGAGCAGCTGCGGCCCGAACCCTTCGATCTTGTTCGCCGACGTCTCGCCGGTATAGAGGAAGATCTGCGACCCGGTGAGCGAGTTGATCTCCAGCGCACCGTATTTCAGCAGCGTCGCGAGCAGGAACACCGGTGTGCTCAAGACCAGGAGCGACACCACCGTGGTGAAGTAGTCGCTGAACTTGTACTGCCGGATCGCGCCCGCGGCGCCGATCAGTACGCCCAGCACCGTGCCGACCAGGGAGCCGACGATCAGCAGGCGCAGACTCACCGCGACCCGCCGCGGCAGTTCCCGGCTGACCGGCTGACCGGCCAGCGTGGTGCCGAAGTCGCCGTGCGGAATGCCCGCGAGCCAGGTGATATAGCGCTGCGGGATCGGGTCGTTGAGATGCAACTCCTCGGCCTTGGCGTCGATCACTGCCTGTGGCGGGCGCGGGTTGCGTTGTTCGAGACTGTCCAGCGGCCGGAACGTCAGTGACGCCAGGCTGAACGTCAGGAACGAAGCCAGCAGCAGCAGCACGACATAGTTGAGCGCGCGTCGTAGCAGGAAGCCGGTCATCAGTCCTCTGGTCTTTCGGCTGGACGGGCCAGCGTCGGTATTAGTCCCCGATCATAAGGACGTGGTCGGCGGCGCGCGTGCCACACGACATCCGGGCATGTCCGAGGCTCGGCCGGACACCGGCCCGCAGGACCGGACGGGCGTCGTCCGGCAGGATGGAATGGGTGATGCCCCTGCACCTGCCCAAGCCGAAGATGGTCGCCACCGATGTGGACGGCACGCTCATCGATCACGACGAGCGGGTCACCGCGCGGACCAAGGCAGCGGTAGGCGCCCTGATCGCCGACGGTGTGCCGTTCGTCCTGGCCACGGGGCGTCCGCCACGCTGGATCGATCCCGTGGTGCAGGGCCTGGGTTACGCCCCGCTGTGCGTGTGCGGCAACGGTGCGGTGATATACGACAGCGCCGCCGACCGGGTGCTGGCCAGCATGACGTTGGACGTGCCGACGCTCGCCTGGCTCGCCGAGGTCGCCGAGCGGGCGTTGCCCGGCTGCGGTCTGGCGGCCGAACGCGTCGGCGAGCGCGCGCACGACGCGGTGACCCCGCAGTTCGTCAGCTCGCCGCAGTACGAGCACGCCTGGCTCAACCCGGACGACACCTCGGTCGCCCGCGAGGAGGTCATCGACGCGCCCGCCATCAAGATGCTGATCCGGCTACCCGGCGCGCGCAGCTCGGACATGCGCACCGTGCTCGCTCCGCTGATCGGTGAGCGAGCCGACGTCACCTACTCGACCGAGCACGGGCTCATCGAACTGTCCGCGCCGGGCATCACCAAGGCCGCCGGGCTGGCGGTGGTCGCGCAGCGGCTCGGTGTGGACGAGTCCACCATCGTCGCGTTCGGCGACATGCCCAACGACGTCCCCATGCTCACCATGGCGGGCCACGGCGTCGCGATGCGCAACGCCCACCCCGAGGCCATCGCCGCCGCCGACGAGATCGCCGAATCGAACTCCGACGACGGAGTCGCGCGAATCCTCGAACGCTGGTGGATGTAGCGGTGGTACACAGGCGGAGCCCGCGCCGTGGCGCGGGCTCCGAATCAGTGTGACCTGTCGAGTGGTTCGCGATCAGTCCTCGGGTGAGGGATACGGGTATGCGGCTTGGGCTGCGTCGGCAACCTCGGGTGCCGGACCGTGTGGCGGCCGGATGGTGGCCCCTTGCTGAAGTTCCGCCGGGGACGGACCGATCGGGGCGCGAGCGCCTGACTCTGTCGGAGCCTGGGTGAGCGGGGTCCCTGCTTCGGGAGCGATCGGCGGAGCGGGCACAGCAGCCGGGGCGTCAGCTCGAAGCGGGGCACTGCCTGGAGCTTGGGCGGCCGGAGCTTGGGCACCGCCTTGGGCCGGGGCATTGCCCGGAGCTTGGGCGGCCGGAGCTTGGGGCGGGGCGCTACCCGGAGTGTGAGTGCCCGGAGTCTGAGCGGCCGGAGCTTGGGCACCGCCTTGGGCCGGGGCATTGCCCGGAGTCCGAGCGGCCGGAGCCTGGGCAACACCCTGACCCGGATCGCTGCCCGGAACCGATGCGTCCGGAGCGGGCGCGTTGGGCGGAATCGGCGCGCTCACCCGGGCCGCGACCGGGGTCCGGTGGGTTTCCTCCCGGTAGGTGTCGTTGTAGGTCTTCCACACCGTCGTGACGATGCCGGTGAGCTGGTTGAGGATCAGCGAGCCGCGTTCGAAGTCGGCGCGCAGGCCGTCCGGGACCGGGTAGGCGTTCCGCAGCGGGAGTCCGAGGACACCCGTGTCGGCGCCGAGTTGCAGGAAGCGATCCAGGATGGTGCCGAGCACCTCGACGACCTGTCCGTCGGCCGCGGTGTAGACGTAACCGTTGGTGAATTTCGCGTACTGCCGGCCCTCCGCGGCGGGCAGCACGTCCGAGCGGACGGCGCCGAGCGGGCCGTTCGGTCCGCCGGACCGAGACCAGTGCCTGGCGATGATGTTCTCCTGCACCATGTTCAGCAGCTTCGTGGTCAGCGCGGCGAGGTTCGCCACATCGGATTCGCCGGATGCCGGGGGTCGACTGTCCTGCCCGCCGGACGCACCCGGCGTACCGGCGGCGATGTCGCGGATCCGATCCATCAGCGCGTACGCGGCGTCGCCGGGGCAGGTGGTGTTGCCGACGTCGCGGTGCGCGAAGACGACCGGCAACTGGACCGCCTCGCCCTGGGCATACGGGGTGTAGGAGGTGCCCTCGGAGACCATCGTGGTGTTGCCCTTGGGATCGAGCCCGGCGATCTTGGTGCGCCAGCCCACGAAGGCGCCGATCGCCTCGATCGCCGCCTCGCTCGGTTGCTCGGATTCGTAATTGCCCATCAGCGCGACGCCGGAGGTGTTCTCGTTGAACCCACCCGCGTGCGCACCCTGTACCGGGCGGTCCAGGCCGCCGAAGCGTCCCTCGAAGACCTGGCCGTACTTGTCGACCAACGCGTTGTAGCCGATGTCGCACCAGCCCAATGTTTTCGCGTGGTAGGTGTAGATCGCGCGGACGATTCCGGCCGACTCGGACTTGCTGTAGTCGTTGCGGCCCGCTGTGTGGTGCACGGTGACGCCGCCGAGGCCGTCGTCGTAGGTCGGCTCGTCGCAGCGGATCGATTCGTCGGCGCCCCACTGTGCGCGGGTGATCACGCTCGGTCCGCCGCCGGGCAGCGCCGCGGCGACGTTGTGCAGCGAGCCGTCGGCAGCGCCCCGACCGGGATCGATGAGCACGGCGGTCAGGTCCGCGGCCGGGAGGGCCGGGTCGTCGGAACGCGGGGCGGGTTGTTGCGCCGCGTCGTCCGCGATGGGTGCGGGCTGCGCCACCGGCTGAATCGTGCCTGCCGCAGCCTGCTTTCGAGTGACCAGGACCTGCACCGCGTTCGTCTCGCCGACGTAGATCGGCTCGGTGCCGTCGGTCGCACCCGGGCCGGAGCGGTCGGTGCGTTGTGTGTCGACCGGTTCGGTGTCGTACCAGGGCCCCCACGTGCCGTCGGGCTGCCGAGCCCGGATCGTGGCCGCGGTGTCGGCCAACTGCCGGGCGGTGAGCGCGACCATGCTGAACGGAGTGTCGCTGGAGAGTTCTTTCACCTGTGCCCCCACTTGGCTCATCAGCTCGGGGGTCACGGCGCCGGGAGACAGCGCGGGGGTGTCGGGAGTGGTGCCCGGCTGGAGCCGGTCGGGCTCCGCGATGAAGCGCACACTGCCTTGGGAAATGGGCTGAGCTGGGGAATTCGGGCTCTCCGGCGAACGATTCGGAGTGAATTCCGGGCCCGAGGTTTGGCCGGAATTCGAGCTGGGTAGTCGTATGCCTTCCGTTAGCTGCGCGTCCGGTGGTAGCGGGCCATCCGGAATCGGAATGGACTCGGCGATCGGAAGCATGCGCAGATCGGAAAGATGCAGATCAGGCAGGCTCAGCCCGGTGAGTTCGCGCAGCGGCAGCACGATATCGGGCGCCTGGGTGAGGGCGACCTCGGCGAGTTCGGCCGTTACGGCGGCCGGTTCGCTGTTGGTGGTGGTGCGGTAGTCGGTCGAATCGCCGAACGTCAGCGTGCCCAGTGGGGCAGCTACCGCGAGGGTGGTGACAACTGGGAGCACGTAGGAACGTTTCGGTTTGCGGTACCGCACGAGCGTCTCCAATCAGGTCGAACCGGTGATCATGAGTGATTCAGGGTTGCTTCCTGATGTAGCAATGATCACAATAGCCACATTTGTCACATAACTAAACCTCTGGTTGAGGATTATGTGATTGCCTGAATGTAGCTCGTCGATTGCTACCGCATCTACAGAACGTGCCGAAAAGATGGAGATCGAGCGTCTGAGGAGACCACGGGAGTGTACGGATGCCTCGTAATTTGAGCACACCGAGAGCAGAACAATGCTGGTAAAGGGCATTTTGTCGGAGCGATCGCGCGTCGTGCGCCCGCATCGGCGACAGCTGCGCATCCACTCGTCATCGATCGTGTTGCTAATCGGGTTCGGAATGGTCGCTGGAACATTCTTCGTGCACTCCGGCCGTCCGCTGGACGCTCCATATCGCCCTCTGGCGGGACCCGGGCACGGGCGCGGCATGAGCCAGGTGGGGGCGTTCGAGAACGCGCGAGCCGGGTGGGCAGCCGAACGCATCCTCGAGCACTACTACCCAGGCGCGACGCTCACCACCATCGCGCCCACCGCTGTCCGGGTTCGTCTCATGACGCGGGACAACTCGGCTCTGGACGCCTTCGCGGACGCCGGCCTGCGCGTGGCGGGCAGGGAGGTGGCGCCCGGTCAGGTCGCGCACCTGACGCCGCAGCCGGGTGGCCGGGCGAGCGTGGTCGTTACGGCGGGCTGCGACGGTGACGTGCTGTGGCAGGCGGCGACCAACGACCCCTGGATCCATCCCGTCGACTCCCGGCCGAACCGCCCTGCGGCGGAACATCTCACCCTGTGCGGGGGTTCGGCGTATCGCGGTGCGCTCGGCGTCGCCCTCGAGGACGGCGCGGCCCGCACGATCAACCAGGTGGACGTCGAGGACTATCTACTCGGCGTGGTCCCGGCGGAGGTGCAGCCCAACTGGGCGGACAAGGGCGCGGCGGAGGCCTTGCGCGCCCAGGCGATCGCGGCGCGCTCCTATGCCCTTGCCGAACAGCGCTATCCGTACGCGCAGACCTGCGACACCACCGCTTGCCAGCGGTATCCCGGCACTGCGCAGGAGGATCCGAGGACGGCGGCCGCCGTCTCGGCTACGGCCGGTGCGGTCCTGCTGCGCGACGGCCGGATCCTGCGCACGGAGTACTCCGCCGCGCCCGATGGCGGGGAACCCGCGGACATCCAGACCCTCGAGGTCGGCCCCGCGCCCGGCGAGTCGACCACCACCGCGCCACCCGAGGATCCGCGCAAACAGGCGGCGGTCACCGAGTCGGCGATCGATGCCGAGTATCGCCGTATCGGTGGCGCGACCAGCACGATCGGTAAGCCGCTCGGGCCGGAGATGATCCTGCCGCGTCGCGCGGGCACCTACCGGCTCTACACCAACGGCGTCATCATCGTGACGCCCACACTGGGCGCGCAGGTCGTGGACTACTCACGCATGTTGCAGGCAGTTCCGGAAATAGGCGAGCCGTCACGGATCCCGTCCGGGGCGTCTCCTGGCGCTACCGCACTCGGGACTGGTGTCATCTCGCCTGGCGCGGCTCAGGCCGGCGCTATCGCCCCTGCTGGTGTGGATCAGCCCGCCACGGCGTCTCGTGGCGCTCAGCCCGGCGCTGTCTTGCCGCACGGTGCTATCCCACCTGGTGATGGGTCTATGTCTTCTGCAATCGCACCCGGTGATCCGGCTCGGTCCGATGCCACCGGCCCGGGTGATGAAATCCCGCCTACAACAGCCAACGCGCCTGGCGGTGTGGCTGAGGCGGACGTGGCCTTGCCTGGCGGTGCGGCTCAAGCAGACGTTGCCTTGCCTGACAGTGCGGCTCAGGCGGACGTTGCCTTGCCTGACAGTGCGGCTCGGGCGGACGTTGCGTTGCCCGGCAGTGCGGCTCACCCGGGGGTTGCCTCGCGTGGTGGTAGCGGCGTCGCCCAATCCGGTGCGATCGCACCCGGTGGTGGAACACCGCTTGGTGCTACCTCCGCGCAGGGCGGTGGGGCTTAGCCCGTAACCCCTCGCGATGATCACTACCGAGGTGTGTCGCCCAGCGGCTCTGCCGACTTGGCAGTAGTCCGGCCGGTCGCTCGTGAGGTGCCGTCGAGTGCCGCGCGCAGCCCCTGTGGTCGATCATGTGCTCGAGCAGCAGTCGTCGATCAGCGAGCGGCCCTGTTTGGTGAGCGGGAGTCGGACGGCGCTGCGATCTTCCGCGGCTCGGCGAATTCATGCGCGTGTGCGCGGACGTCGCCGCGCTCAACGCGCACCGACGGCACCGGCGCGCACCGGCGCACGGTTTGCGCACGCCAGTCCCTCGGCCTCCAACCTGTGAATTCAGTGGGCGGCTGGCCGGTTGGCGGCGGACCGCCGGTGTGGTGGGTGGTGGCCGGGCGCATGCGCACCCGCTCCAGTGCCCGGCATGGTGATCGCGCTGAGCGGAGCCCTGCTCGGCCGGACAGTCGGTGCCATCGAGGTCCCGGCTCGTTTTGTGCCGTCGCCAGTGCTGGTCGCGCCTGCCGGAGCCTGCGCCGAGCCGGAAAATCCGCTCGGATATCGGGGTTGACCTTGACGTAACGTCAACTTGCAAGCTGGTTACACCGACGAGAGAAGGAGGGAGGACAAGTCGTGGTCACCAAGGAATGGTCCATCCAAGATCTGGCGAAGGCGGCCGGTACCACCAGCCGCACGCTGCGCCACTACGGGCAGTTGGGGCTGCTGCCGCCCAGCCGGATCGGCGCCAACGGGTACCGGTACTACGACCAGGCCTCCCTCGTGCGGTTGCAACGCATCCTGCTGCTGCGCGAACTCGGCCTCGGGCTTCCGGTCATCGCCGAAGTCCTTGCCGGAGAGCAGGACACCGCCGCCGCGCTGCGCACGCACTTGGACCTGCTCCGGCAGGAACAGGATCGGATCCGGCGGCTGATCGAGTCGGTGCACACCACGCTGCACAAGACGGAAAGAGGTGAACAACTCGTGGCAGCAGAAGTTTTCGACGGCTTCGACCACACGAAGTACAAGGACGAGGTGATCGAACGCTGGGGCAAGGACGCCTACGAGAGCGGTGACCGCTGGTGGCGCTCGATGTCCGACGCGGACAAGAAGACCTTCCAGCAGACCCATCTCGACATCGCCGCCGACTACGGCCGCGCGCACGCCGACGGACTCACCCCCGGCAGCGACGAGGTGCAGGCCATCGTCCAGCGCCACTACGACTGGATCGGCATCGGCTGGCAGGGTCGTCCGGTGGTGAAGGAGGCCTTCGTCAACCTGGGCGAGATGTACGTGGCCGATCCGCGTTTCGCGGTCAACTACGACGTGCACGGTGCCGGCACCGCGGAGTTCGTGCGCGACGCGATGAAGGTCTACGCCGAGCAGCGGCTGTAGAACACAACCTTCCGACGGCCGGTACACACGCACGCGTACCGGCCGTCGTCCGTCCGGTTGTGAACGCCGCCCATTCCACTGTGCGAGAGCCGCTTTCGGTCGATTTCTGTCGGGAGGGGGCGGTAGGGTTCGATATCGAAGGGGGGTTCGATGAACGATTCGTTTGCTCCGCCCGGGGGACAGGGCAGGGGAGCGCCGTCGACTTGGCACGCCGCGTCGGCGGTGGTCGCGGCCTGTCTCGGTGCCGGCGGGATCGGTGTCGGTGCACTGCTCGGCATCGGGGAACTCAACGGCCCGGCAGGCGGAATCCCGGACGCCTCGAAGGATTTCGACGCTTGGTGGGCTGCCTCCCGTATTCGTGCGGTGCAGGAAATCTTGCTGGGCGTATCCGCGCTGCTGGCGGTGGTCCTGGTCGCCGGGGCGATCCTCATGCTGTTCGGCAAGTCTGCTGGGCGGCCCGCGGTGCTGACCGGCTCCGCATGGGGATTCTTCGGCGGCCTGATCACGGCGACCTACGGCGGTGAGTACGGTTTGGCCGCGCGGTCGGCTGCTTCGCCCTTCTACCTGATCGTCGGGGCAGCTCTCTGCACGGTCGCGTTAGGTGCGATCGTGACCAGTCCGCTCGGTCACCCCACTGCTGCACCCGCGCCCCTGCTGCCGCGGCCCGGCCACCCGTCAGCGGTGCCGCAGTTCGGTCTCCAGCCGCCGATGCCGCAGTTCGGTCCCGAGCCGCCGATGCCGCAATCCGGTGCCCAGCCACCGGCGTCCCAATTCGGCCAACACCCACCCACACCGCAGTCGCGACCGCCCTACTGACGCGCGGCCTGCGCGCACGGTGCGACACGGGACCACGTCGACAGGCCCTTAGGCCAGGTCGTCGCGCCCGAGCGCGTGCATCAGCTGGTCTTCGGTGATCGGGGGAACCGGGAGGGGATGGGCGGCCTCGGCGCGCAAGCCGTCGAGCACCAGGCCGAGGTGGCGGCGCCAGGCTTCGGGGGCGATGTGGCTGGTCGCCTCGACGATTCTGGTGTGCGACCAGGTGATGAAGGCGATGTCCTCCAGTACCCAGTCGTCCCGCAGGACCCCGGCTTCCTGGGCGCGGGTGATGATCCGGCGCATCAAGCCGTGGCCGTATTCCTGCGCCTGCGCGACGGCGCGGCTGGGGGCCGCCCGCACGGCGAGTTCGCTGAGCAGGCGATCGGCGGCTTGCAAAGCGCAGACCTGCTCGACCAGATAGACGAACGACTCCCAAGGGTCGTCCATGGCCAGCGCGACTTCGGCGATGCGGCCGCCCGCTTCGATCCGGTCCTCCACCGCCGCCGCGATGAGGTCGTCGCGGGTGGGAAAGCGGTTGTAGAGGGTGCCGATGGCGACGCCGGCGCGGGCGGCGATCTCCTTCAGCGGTGCGTCGAGGCCGCGTTCCTCGAAGACGGCGCGGGCGGCGGTCACGAGCGCGTCCCGGTTGCGCTGGGCGTCGCTGCGTAACGGCTTGTCCACGGGCCGATCCTACAAATCGGCCGTGGCGGATAAGTTGAGCATGAGTTCAAGTTAGGTTACCGTCGATATAGAACTTGAACCATGTATCAACTTAATCCTGGAGTAAAAATGACCAAGACCATCGCGATCTTCGGGTACGGCCCCGGCCTGGGCGTCGGCACCGGCCGCCGATTCGGACGCGACGGGTTCCGTGTGGCCGTCATCGGGCGCGATCCCGAGAAAGCGCGCCGGCATGCCGAGGAATTGGCGGCCGAGGGCATCGAGGCCGCCGCCTTCCCCGCGGACGTGACCGTCGCCGCGCACGTCACGGGCGTGATCGAGAAGATCGAGGCGACCTTCGGACCGATCGACATGGCGATGCACGGCGCGGCGGGCAACATGAGCGACCGGCTGCCCTCGACGCTGGAGGTGGACATCCCCTCCCTCGATGCGCCGCTCGCGCTCAAGCTGCACTCACCGATTCTGATGACGCGGGCACTCGCGCCGAAAATGGTGGAAAGAGGCGAAGGAGCGCTGCTGTTCTCCTCGGGCTCGTCCGAGCATTTCGTGGCGCCCTACCTCGCCAACTTCGGCATCGCGCTGGCCGCGCAGCGCGGTTACCTGCGCCAACTCGAGGTGGAACTGCGCGGCACCGGCGTCTACGTGGGGTTGCTCAACATCGGCGCACTGATCGAGGGCAGCAGAGCCGCGCAGATCGTCGACGAGCACCCGGAGTTGATTCCCGACGGCCTCGAAATTGTACGGATCAGCGGCGAAGAACTCGGTGACCACTACTGGCGGCTGTACACCGAGCGAGACAAGGTCGAGCTGGACGTTGGTTTCCCGGCCTGAGCGCGGTTGGGCGCATCCGGCTCCCGGGCACCTCAGCACGGATCCATCCGAGCTGCTCGCGGGCAGCGGGTCGATCACCGAGGAACGCGGTACCTCGGTGACTCGCTGCCCAGAAGGGAGTCCTCTTCGTCGCGCTCCGGTTCGTGGTGTACCCGAACCACGGAGGATCGCGAACCGAGCGCGATCGCCGGCCAGGGGAGTAAACAGCCCGGCGGTTGCCCGCGCGGTCCATTCCGGCAAACATTCGGCGAAATCAGGAGGTCGGGGGCGTGAAATCGGGTGTCGCGAACGGTGCCGCTCAGCGCACTTCCTACTCCGCCCGGACGCGGCCGGGACTTCCGATACTCTGGGCTCCCGTGACCGTCGCATCGTCCCCGGGTAACTCCGTCCATTCCGCCTCACAGTTCGATCTGATCGTCGTCGGCTCCGGATTCTTCGGGCTGACCGTTGCCGAACGCGCCGCCACCGTGCTGGGTAAACGGGTTCTGGTGATCGAACGGCGACACCACCTCGGTGGTAACGCGTACTCCGAGCCGGATCCGGAAACCGGGATCGAGATCCACAAGTACGGCGCGCACCTGTTCCACACGTCGAACAAGCGGGTGTGGGACTACGTTACCCAGTTCACCGAGTTCACCGGCTACCAGCACCGCGTCTTCGCGATGCACAAGGGGCAGGCCTACCAGTTCCCGATGGGCCTCGGCCTGGTCTCGCAGTTCTTCGGTCGCTACTTCTCGCCGGAGGAGGCGCGCAAGCTGATCGCCGAGCAGGCCTCGGAGATCGAGACCAAGGACGCGCAGAACCTCGAGGAGAAGGCCATCTCGCTGATCGGCCGACCGCTCTACGAGGCGTTCGTGCGCGACTACACCGCCAAGCAGTGGCAGACCGACCCGAAGGAGCTGCCCGCGGGCAACATCACCCGGCTCCCGGTTCGCTACACCTTCGACAACCGCTACTTCAACGACACCTACGAGGGCCTGCCCCGCGAGGGCTACACGAAGTGGCTGGAGAACATGGCCGCCTCCGAGCTGATCGAGGTGCGGCTGAACACCGACTGGTTCGAGGTGCGCGAGCAGTTGCGCGCCGAGAACCCGGACGCACCGGTCGTCTACACCGGCCCGCTGGACCGCTACTTCGATTACAGCGAAGGTGAACTGGGCTGGCGCACCATCGATTTCGAGACCGAGGTGCTGCCGGTCGGTGACTTCCAGGGCACTTCGGTGATGAACTACAACGACGCGGACGTGCCCTACACCCGCATCATCGAGCCGCGCCACTTCCATCCCGAGCGCGAATACCCCGCCGACAAGACGGTGATCATGCGGGAGTACTCCCGGTTCGCGCAGACCGGTGACGAGCCGTACTACCCGATCAACACCCCGGAGGACCGGTCGAAGCTGCTGGCCTACCGGGAGCTGGCCAAGCAGGAGACCGCCGCGGCGAAGGTCGTCTTCGGCGGCCGCCTCGGCACCTACCAGTACCTGGATATGCACATGGCGATCGGCAGCGCGCTGAGCATGTTCGACAACGTGCTGCACCCGCACCTGGCGGACGGTGCGCCGCTGGTGGATCAGGAGGCTTAGGAACCGATGACCTCCCAATCCATTTTGGAAGACATGACCACCGAGACCCGCGCGAAGTCGCTGCTGCAACGCATCATCCTGCCCCGGCCGGGTGAGCCGCTGGACGTGCGCACGCTCTATGTCGAGGAGTCGCAGACCAACGCCCGGCGCGCGCACGCGACCACCCGCACGTCGCTGTCGATCGGCGCGGAGTCCGAGGTCTCGTTCTGCACCTACTTCAACGCGCTGCCCGCGAGCTACTGGCGGCGCTGGAGCATCCTGTCGTCGGTGGTGCTGCGGCTGGAACTGGCCGGGCACGGCCGGGTGGACGTGTACCGCTCCAAGGCCGACGGCTCGCGAATCCACGTGCAGGGCAGGGAATTCGCGGTGGCGACCGGCGCCGACTCGGTGGTCGTCGAGTTCGAGACCGATCTGGCCCCGTTCGAGGACGGCGGCTGGATCTGGTTCGACATCACCACCGACACGGCGGTCACGCTGCTTTCCGGCGGCTGGTACGCGCCGATCGAGGCGCCCGGCGAGGGCAGCATCGCGGTCGGCATGCCCACCTTCAACCGGCCCACCGACGCGGTGAAGACCCTCGCCGCCCTCGGCTCGGATCCGCTGGTGCTGGAGAAGATCGCGGCCGTCATCATCCCGGACCAGGGCACCAGAAAGGTCGTCGACGAGCCCGGTTTCGCGGAATCCGCGGCGGCGCTCGGGAATCGCCTGTCCATACACGACCAGCCCAACCTCGGTGGCTCCGGCGGATACAGCAGGGTCATGTACGAGGCGCTGAAGACCACCGACGCCGAGTACATCGTCTACATGGATGACGACATCGAGATCGAGCCGGACTCGATCCTGCGCGCGCTGGCCTTCGCCCGCTTCGCCGAGTCACCCATGCTGGTCGGCGGCCAGATGCTCAACCTGCAGGAGCGCTCACACCTGCACACGATGGGCGAGGTGGTCGACCGCGGCATCTTCATGTGGACCGCGGCGCCGAACGTCGAGTACGACCACGATTTCTCGAAGTACCCGCTCAAGGACCGGGACAATTCGAAGCTGCTGCACCGGCGCATCGACGTCGACTTCAACGGCTGGTGGACCTGCGTCATCCCGCGCGAAGTCGCCGAGAAGATCGGTCAGCCGCTTCCGCTGTTCCTCAAGTGGGACGACGTCGAATACGGTCTGCGCGCCCGCGTCGCAGGCCACCCCACCGTCACCCTGCCCGGCGCGGCGGTGTGGCATATGGCCTGGAGCGACAAGGACGACGCCATCGACTGGCAGGCGTACTTCCACCTGCGCAATCGTCTGGTGGTCGCCTCGCTGCACCTGCCGGGCAACGGGCGGGGCATGGTCGTCAACACGATCAAGGCCACCCTGAAACACCTGCTCTGCTTGGAGTACTCGACGGTCGCGATCCAGAACCTCGCCATCCGCGACTTCCTGGCCGGCCCCGAGCGGCTGTTCCAGCTGCTGCCCAGTGCGCTGGGCGCGGTGCACGAGCTGCGCAAGCAGTACCCGGACGCGGTGATCCTGCCCTCGTCCACCGAACTGCCGCTGGCCAGCCACATCGGTATCGGGGCGGTGGGCGAGCCGGCCAACCCGATCGCCAAGGTGGTCCGCCTGGCCAAGGGCCTGGTGCACAACTTCCGTCCCGCGCACTCCGAACACCATGAGACCCCGCAGCTGAACGTGCCGACGCTGGACGCGCGCTGGTTCCTGCTCTCGCAGGTCGACGGCGTCACCGTCACCACGGCCGACGGCCGCGGCGTCGTCTACCGCAAGCGCGATCCGCGCCAGGCGCTCGGCCTGTTCAAGGAGGCCATGCGCCTGCGCAAGGAGCTGGCCGCCCGCTTCCCGGAGATGCAGCAGCGTTACCGCGCCGCCCACCCGCAGCTGACCAGCACCGCGGCCTGGGAGAAGGTCTTCGGGATCGACACGAAGGACGGACAGCAGTGAGTCTCGGAGCGAGTGCCGCCGACGACGCGGCCGTGCAGCCGCCGTTGCACAGCGCCAACGGGCACGGCGGCCCGGTGTCCGCGCGACCGGCCATGGCCGAGCAGGCGCCGCCGGAAGTCGCGATCATCAACGCCGTGCAGGCCACCCTCGGCAGCAAACCGGCCGTGGTGTCCGCGGCCCGCAGCATGTCGCACTTCGGCGAGCACGCGCTCGGCTGGGTCGGCATCGCCGCCGCGGGATGGCTGGTCGACAAACCGCGGCGCAGACAGTGGGCGGGGGTCGCGGTCGGCGCGGTCGGCGCGCACGCGGCCTCGATCATCATCAAGCGCGTTGTTCGCCGACCGCGCCCGAACGATCCGTCGGTGCAGGTCAACGTGGGGACGCCGAGCAAATTGAGCTTCCCGTCCTCGCACGCGACCTCCACGACGGCGGCGGCCGTGTTGCTCGGCAGATTGACCGGGCTACCCTTGCCTGCGGTGCTCGTCCCCCCGATGCTGCTTTCCCGGGTGGTCCTCGGGGTGCACTACCCCTCCGACGTGCTCGCCGGTTCCGCGCTCGGCGCCGCGTCCGCCGCCGCCCTGCTCGCCGCCGAAAAGAGACTCGACAGTGACCGCACAAGAAAGAGCCTTGGTTGACATGAGTGAAGAGCCGACCGGCGCCGACCTCGCCGAGGCGGTGGTCAAGGGCCCGCCCAAGACGCTGGCCGGCGGTCTGTTCAAGGCAGTCCGTCCGCGGCAGTGGGTCAAGAACGTCCTGGTGCTCGCCGCACCGCTGGCCGCGGGGACGGCCACCGATGTGGATGTGCTCGCGCACGTCGGCATCGCGTTCGTGGTGTTCTGCATGGCGGCCTCGGGCATCTACCTGGTGAACGACGCGCTCGACGTGGAGGCCGACCGGGCGCACCCGACCAAGCGGTTCCGGCCGATCGCCGCGGGCATCGTCCCGGTGAACCTGGCCTATCTGCTGTCGGCCACGCTGCTGGCCGGGTCGATCGCGGGATCGTTCCTCGCCTCGTGGCATCTGGCCGTGGTGATGGCGGTCTACATCGGCATCCAGCTGGCCTACTGCTTCGGCCTCAAGCATCAGGCCGTGCTGGACATCTGCATCGTGTCGTCCGGCTTCCTGCTGCGCGCGGTGGCCGGTGGCGCGGCGGCCGACATCGAACTGTCGCAGTGGTTCCTGTTGATCATGGCCTTCGGCTCGCTGTTCATGGCCGCGGGGAAGCGCTACGCGGAACTGCAGATCGCGCTGGGCACCGGCGCCAAGATCCGCAAGTCGCTGGAGTACTACACGCCCACCTACCTGCGCTTCATCTGGACGCTGGCCGCGACGGCGGTCGTGGTGTTCTACGGGCTGTGGGCGTTCCAGCAGGACGGCATCAAACACACCAACTGGTTCGCGATCTCGATGATCCCGTTTACCATCGCAATCCTGCGTTACGCGGTCGACGTCGATGGTGGCGAGGCCGGGGAACCGGAAGAGATCGCGCTGGGGGACCGCATCCTGCAGTTCCTCGCAATCGCCTGGATCGGAGCGGTAGGTGTCGCTGTCTATCTCACCTGACGAGATGCTGGTAGCGGAGCGAACGGAACACGGGGCGGAGCGGCAAGCCGATGAGCAGACCCGCTCCGCGTCGCGGTTCACGCGCCTATCCGAAGCCACGTTCGTCGGTGGGATCGCGCTCACCGTTGTTCTTTTCGCGGTCGGAGGCTGGCAGCGACGGTGGATCGCCGACGACGGCCTCATCGTGTTGCGCACCGTCCGCAACCTGCTGGCAGGCAACGGCCCCGTCTTCAACGAGGGCGAACGCGTCGAAACCAACACCAGCACCGCGTGGACCTACCTGGTCTGGTTCTTCAGCTGGCTGACCCAGGCGCGGCTCGAGTACGTGGTGCTCGGTGTCGCGCTGACGGTGTCGCTGGCCGCGGTCGTATTCGCCATGCTCGGATCGGCGCGGCTGTGGGGCGGCGCGGGCACCGGGCTGTTGCTGCCCGCGGGCGTGCTGGTCTACATCGCACTGCCCCCGGCCCGCGACTACGTCACCTCCGGCCTGGAAAGCGGCTTGGTGATCTGCTGGATCGGCCTGCTGTGGTGGCAGCTGATGCGCTGGAGCCAGGCGAAGTCGGTGCGTCTGCCCGGCTTGCTCGGACTGGTCTTCCTGGCCGGGCTCGCCCCGCTGATCCGTCCCGAGATGACCCTGGTCGGCGCGCTGGCGCTGCTGATGATCTTCTTCGCCCCCATGCCGGAGAGCAAGTTGCGGCCGATCGTATTGCGCGCGGTGATCGTCGCGGTGGCCGGGCTGGTTCCGCTGGGCTACCAGATCTGGCGGATGGGCTACTACGGTCTGCCCTACCCCAACACCGCGGTCGCCAAGGACGCGGGCGGAGCCAAGTGGGGGCAGGGCTTCACCTACCTCTGGGACCTCGTCGGTCCGTACTTCCTGTGGGCGCCGCTGCTGGTGCTGCTGCTCGCCGGTGTGCTCGCCGCGCGCACGCGAACCGGCCGTACCGCCGACGCCGGTTCGTCGGACGCGCGCGGTTGGTCGATCCAGCGGGTCCGGAAGTGGCTGCGCTCCCCGGGAGCGGTGGTCACCGCGGTCCTCGTCAGCGGTTTCCTGCTGACCCTGTACGCGCTGCGAGTCGGCGGCGACTTCATGCACGGCCGGATGCTGCTGCCGCAGCTGTTCCTGCTGCTGCTCCCGGTCGCGGTCATCCCGATCCGCGCGCCCCGGGGCGGGGTGCGCGCGGCGACCGCCGCCGATTGGTCCTTCGCGGTGATCGCCGTGGCATTCGTGGGCGTCGCGGGCTGGGCGCTGTTCGCCGCCAACACCACCGCGATCAAGACCGGCACCAAGATCACCTCCACCGGCATCGTCGACGAGCGCGTCTACTACGTGCTCAACACCGGGCACGACCACCCGATACTGGCCGAGGACTACCTGGACTATCCGCGTATCCGCGCCATGGTCGACGACATCACCGCGAGCCCGAACGGCGGCCTGCTGTTGAACTCGCCCTCGTTCATGTTCTGGTATGTCGCTCCGCCGCCGCAGCCCATTCCGGACGGCGGCGCCGGGCACACGGTCTACTTCCTGAACCTCGGGATGACCAGCATGAACGTCCCCTTGGACGTGCGCGTGATCGATCCGATGGGCCTGGCCTACCCGCTGGCGGCGCATACCGACCGCCTCACCGACGGCCGGATCGGGCACGACAAGAGCCTGTACCCGGACTGGGTCATCGTGGACGCGGGCATGGTGGACAGGAAACCGTGGATGCCCTGGTATCTGGACGAGAAATGGGTGACCCAGGCACGGACCGCGATGTCCTGCCCGGACACCCAGGCACTGCTGATCTCCTCGCGCGACCCGCTCACCTTCGAGCGGTTCCGGCACAACCTGCGTAACTCGCTGCGTTTCGCGAAGTACCGCATCGACCGAGTGCCGAAGTACGAGATCCAGCGGTGTGGACTGGCCGATCCGTTCCCGCAACCGGTCGCTCCGCGCTGAATCCGTGGCACGCACCGGGCCAGGTCATGCTCGCCGACCAGGGCCTTGTGCGAGTCCGATAAAGTGGCGTACGCCGCTTTATCTCTTTTTGGTAACGCCACCGTGTCGATACCGATATACGCTACGACCGTATGCCCGGCCGTGGCGTCCATCGGTTGAGGGCATCGGCGGGTTACCGTGTGGACGGCTTGCCGCTGTCGCTGTGAAACGAAAGGTTCAAACTGATGCGAGGCGTGATCGGGCGTCGTCTTAATACTCGAAGAGCAGGTTCGTGGCTCAAGCGATCCGTGCTGGTGTCGCTGGCGGTTCTGCTACCGCTCGGGGTGTCGGTGGCAGGCCCTGCCGCCCCGGCGTCCGCCGCGTTCAACCCGGACGGTTTCGACTTCTGGGTCGATTCGGAGATGGGGCCGATCAAGTCGCGCGTCTTCCGCGCCGCCGACGGCAACACCGGGCGCGTGGTCTACGCGTTGGACGGTATGCGCGCGCGCACCGACCTGAGCGGCTGGGAGATCGATACCGAGGTCGTTCGCGAGCTGACCAAGTGGAACATCAACGTGGTCATGCCGGTCGGCGGACCGTCCAGCTTCTACGCGGACTGGAACGGTCCGAGCGATTTCTTCGGCCTGGGCAGCGCGGGCTCGTCGTCCACCGGTTCGGCGAACTCCGGCTCCGGCCTGCTGACCGGTTCCGCGGGCGGACCGGGCAAGACCAGCACCTACAAGTGGGAAACCTTCCTCACCAACAACCTTCGCTGGGCGCTGCGCGACCGGCTCGGCTTCAACCCGAACGGCAACGGCGTGTTCGGCCTGTCCATGGGCGGCAGCGCCGCGCTCACCCTGGCGGCCTACCACCCCGACCAGTTCCGTTACGCCGGTTCGTACTCCGGCTATCTGAACATCTCCGCGCCGGGCATGCGTGAGGCGCTGCGCGTGGCGATGCTGGACGCGGGCGGCTACAACATCGACGCGATGGCGCCGCCGTGGGGCCCGCAGTGGCTGCGGATGGACCCGTTCGTGTTCGCGCCGCGGCTGAAGGCGAACAACACCCGCCTGTGGGTCTCCGCCGGTAGCGGTCTGCCGGGTGGGGCCGACGGTTTGAGCTTCAACACCGTCAACGCGATGGGGCTGGAAGCGCTGGCCTTGGCCAACACCCGAGCGTTCCAGGTCCGCATGCTCACCCTGGGCGCGGACAACGTCACCTACGACTTCCCGGCCGTCGGTGTGCACAACTGGAACTACTGGGCCGACGAGGTCTACCGGATGATCCCCGACCTGTCCGCCAACATCGGGTAGTTCGGCAATCGCGAAGAAAGACCGCTCCGCGCCAACGGCACGGAGCGGTTTTTCGGCGTTTACCGGGTCGTCCGGGGGTAATTCGGCAACGAATACGAAGAAAACGGGCTTCGGTAGTTGTGGTCTGGATCACCATCCAGCAACATGAAGGCATTCGTTCCCGATTGATACTCCGACGACATGCGCCGAGTTCGATTCGTCCATTTCTCGGTGGACGTTGCGACTCGGTGCCCGATGAGGACTCGGTATTGATCGCTGAACGTTTGCTGAACGAGGCCGCTCGAGGGAAAGGTCGAATGTGATGCGTAGTGCGCGCGGGAAGCGCGGGCCCGAGGGGTCTCGAACATCCGGTTCGTGGTTGCGACGGTCCGCCCTCGGCGTCGCCGTGGCGCTGCTGTTGCCGCTCGGCACGACCATCGCGGGCACCGGCGCCACGGCATCGGCGGCCTTCGATCCCGCGGCCTTCGACTTCTGGGTCGATTCCGGCATGGGCCCGATCAAGACCAGGATCCTGCGGGCGGCGGACGGCAACACCAATCGCGTCGTCTACGTGCTCGACGGCATGCGGGCGCCGGAATCGCTGAACGGCTGGGAGATCGAGACGAACATCCCGCAAGTCCTGGCGAGCCAGAACATCAACGTGGTGATGCCGGTCGGCGGCATGTCGAGCTTCTACGCCGACTGGATCGCGCCGAGCGAGTTCCTGGGGATCCCGGCGGGTAGCGGTTCGAGCACCGGTTCCGGTGGGCTGGACGGGTTCGCGGGCGGGCCGGGCAAGAGCTACCGCTACCAGTGGGAGACCTTTCTGACCAACAACCTGCGCTGGGCGCTGCGCGACCGGCTGGGGTTCAACCCGAATCGCAACGGCGCCTTCGGGTTGTCGATGGGTGGCAGCGCGGCACTGACCCTGGCCGCCTACCACCCGGACCAGTTCAGCTTCGCCGGCTCGTTCTCCGGGTACCTGAACAACTCGGCGCCGGGCATGCGCGAGGCGATTCGCGCCGCCATGCTGGACGCGGGCGGCTACAACGTCGACTCGATGGCTCCGCCGTGGAGTCCGCAGTGGCTGCGGATGGACCCGTTCGTGTTCGCCCCCAACCTGGTCCGCAATGGCACCCGTCTGTGGATCGCCGCGGCCAGCGGCCTGCCCTCGGCCACCGACCCGCCCAGCTTCAGCACCCTCAACGGCATGGGTCTGGAGAGCCTGGCACTGGCGAACACCCGCGCGTTCCAGGTCCGGATGGCGACGCTCGGCGGCGGCAACGCCGTGTACTCCTTCCCGCCGTTCGGTATTCACGCCTGGAACAACTGGTCCGACGAGGCCATGCGAATGATTCCGGATATGTCGGCGAACATCGGGTGAGTTGGATTTCCAGCGCCTGCGGCGCTGGATGTTCGCGGCCCCCCTTTTTCGGCTCGCGTCAGAGCGGACGAGACTCGCCCCTGCGGCGCATGGGCTTCGTCCGCTCTGGCGCGAGCCGCGCCGCCAACGGCGCTCGTATGACTCTCGGCCCGAGGAGGGTGAGCGAGTGGGGATCTCGCGCTTGTGATGCACCGTAGTTCGGGCACATTTGTTCGCGTTTGTGCAGTCGTGTTGCTTCTCGGTGAGTGGGGTGCTGTAGGGGGTGAGCCC
>NZ_BDBM01000003.1 GCF_001612985.1 Nocardia gamkensis NBRC 108242
AACTCGGAGATCACATCCATCGGCAACTTGCCCGCGACCTCATCGATCCAGTCGAACGAGCCACCGGCCAGCGCCGGTTCCAAATACGACAGCGTCAGCTCCCGGATCCGCACTTCCATCTCCGCGACCCGCTTCGGCGTGAACCCCTTGAACACCAGTCGCCGCATCCGCATATGCCGCGGATCGTCCATCGCCAGAAACGACATCACCCGATGCGCATGCGGCCCCCACGCCGCCGGATCCAACGACACTCCATTGGCACTCGACAAACGCACACTGTCCCGAAACGCCGCGACCACATCCGCGTGCCGCGACAACGCCCAGAAGCCCAAAGCCGCATTGTGATACAGCGGCGCCTCGTCTCGCAGCCGCCGATACGTCGGATACGGGTCCTCGTGAAACCCATAGTCATACGGATCGAACGTCACCGGTTCCACCGCGGCGGTCATCGTCCACACTCCGAAACCGATAACACGTTCCGCCTCGCGGCAGCGTGCCGCAACCGGGGCGAAGACAGATAGCTGGACATGTGTCTGGACAGTACCACTGCCCCACTGTTCCCGACAATGCCCCTCGGAACACCAACCGTTTCGCCGTGCTGCACTCGACCCTCTCGCGCACACCCGGCCGGAGCACACCCCTTCCCGCTCGGCCCCGTCGAGAATGGCAGAGTTAGAACCTGTTATTGCCACGGATCGACGTCCCAGACTATATTCCGTACACGTGTCCAGACAGTATCGGAGTAATCCATGAGCAGCCTTCTGCCCGCCGACGGGTCCCGCCTGCTGATCGGCGGCAAGCTGGTCGAGGGCGCCGACGGTGTCTTCGCGACGGTGAACCCGGCGACCGAGGAAGTCCTGGGCCTCGCCGCCGACGCGAACGCGGCCGATCTCGACGCGGCCGTCGCCGCCGCGCGCACCGCGTTCGACGAGACGGACTGGTCGCGCGATCACGCCTTCCGCGCCCACTGCCTCGAGCAGTTGCGCACCGCGTTGCAGGCCCACGTCGAGGACCTGCGCGAGATCACGATCGCCGAGGCAGGCGCCCCGCGGATGCTGACCGCGGGCCCGCAGTTGGAAGGCCCGGTCGCCGACCTGGGTTACGCGGCCGGACTCGCCGGAACCTACGACTGGGAAACCGATCTGGGCGTGGCCGAACCGATGGGCATCAAGACCCGCCGGTTGCTGCGCCGGGAGCCGATCGGCGTGGTCGGGGCGATCACGCCATGGAACTTCCCGCATCAGATCAATTTCGCCAAATTGGGTCCCGCGCTGGCGGCGGGGAACACCGTCGTGCTCAAACCCGCCCCCGACACCCCTTGGTGCGCGGCGGCGGTCGGCGCCGTCATCGCCGAGGAGACCGACATCCCGGCCGGGGTCGTGAATATCGTGACCTCCGCCGACCACACGCTCGGCGCCCGGCTGACCGCCGACCCGCGCGTCGACATGATCAGTTTCACCGGCTCCACGGCCACCGGCCGCGCCGTCATGACCGGTGCCGCAACGACTTTGAAGAAGGCGTTCCTCGAACTGGGCGGCAAATCGGCGTTCATCGTGCTCGACGACGCCGACATCGCCGCGGCCTGCTCGGTCGCGGCGTTCTCGGTGTGCGTGCACGCCGGCCAAGGCTGCGCGCTGTCCACCCGGCTGCTGGTCCCGCGCGCCGCCTACGACCAAGCGGTGCAGGCGGCCGCGGCCACGCTCGGCGGGATCAGGCCGGGCGATCCCACCGACCCGCGCACGGTGTGCGGGCCGCTCATCTCCGAACGCCAGCGCGCCAGGGTCGAACGCTATGTCGACATCGCGCGCGCCGAAGGCGGGCGGATCGTGGTCGGCGGCGGGCGGCCGACCCGGCACGAACGCGGGTTCTTCGTCGAACCCACATTGATCGCGGACGTCCCCAACAGCTCGACCGTCGCCCGCGAAGAGATCTTCGGCCCGGTGCTGGTGATCATCCCGCACGACGGCGACGAGGACGCCGTCCGCATCGCCAACGACTCCCCCTACGGCCTGTCCGGTTCGGTCTGGGGAACCGACCCCGAGCGCATCCGGCGCGTCACCGAACGCGTGCGCACCGGGACGCTGGGCGTCAACGGCGGGATCTGGTACTCCGCCGACGTCCCCTTCGGCGGCTACAAGCAATCCGGCCTCGGCCGTGAGATGGGCATCGCCGGTTTCGAGGAGTACCTCGAGACCAAAGTCATCGCCACCGCGGTCTGACCGCCGCGGGACAACACAGAGGAGCTGAACTCCATGGCCCGTTTCACGGGAAGATCCGCCATCGTCACCGGCGCCGCTCAGGGCATCGGCGCCGCCTACGCGCAGGCGCTGGCCGCCGAAGGCGCGAACGTCGTCGTCGCCGACAAGAACGCCGAGAGCGGCGCGGCGGTCGTCGAGAAGATCGTCGCCGACGGCGGCACCGCGGTGTTCGGACAGGTCGACGTGTCCGATCCCGACTCCGCCACCGCGCTGGCCGATCTCGCCGTCGCCGAGTTCGGCGGCATCGACCACCTGGTCAACAACGCCGCCATCTACGGCGAGATGAAACTGAACCTGCTGCTGACCGTGCCGTGGGACTACTACCGGAAGTTCATGAGCGTGAACATGGACGGCGCGCTCGTCATGACCCGCGCCGTCTGGCCGCACATGTCCAAGCGTGGCAGCGGATCGATCGTCAACCAGTCCTCCACCGCCGCGTGGCTGTATTCCAGCTTCTACGGCCTGGCGAAAGTCGGCGTCAACGGGCTCACCCAGCAACTGGCCTTCGAACTGGGCGGGTCGAACATCCGCGTCAACGCCATCGCGCCGGGACCGATCGACACCGACGCCACCAAGGCGGTCACCCCGGAGGTGATCGTCGACGACATCGTCAAACGCCTGCCGCTCAAGCGGATGGGCACGCCGCAGGACCTGGTCGGCGCCTGCCTGTACCTGCTGTCGGACGAGGCGAGCTGGGTCACCGGGCAGATCTTCAACGTCGACGGCGGACAGATCGTGCGGTCATGAGCGCCCGCATCGGATTCCTCGGCCTCGGCAACATGGGCGCGCCGATGGCCGAGCGCCTGCTGCGATGGCCGGGCGGGCTGACGGTGTGCGACACGCGGCCCGAGGCGGTCGAGCCGTTCCTCGCGGCCGGGGCCGAAGCGGTCGCCTCCGCAGCCGAACTCGCCGGGCAGGCGGCGGTCATCTCCATCACCGTGGTCAACGATGCCCAGGTTCGCGACGTGATCACCGGTCCGGAGGGCATATTGCGCACCGCCGCGGCCGGCACCGTGGTCGCCGTGCACTCCACGATCAGCGATCGCACCGCCGAAGAGCTCGCTGCGGTCTGCCGCGACCGCGGCGTCGAACTGGTGGACGCGCCGATCAGCGGCGGCGCGCCGGGCGCGAAACGCGGCGCGCTCGCGGTCATGGTCGGCGGCAGCGACGCGGCGTTCGAGCAGGTGCGCGAACCGTTCGGTTGCTTCGCCGATCTGATCGTGCACGCCGGGCCGGTCGGCGCGGGCACGCGCATGAAACTGGCCCGCAACCTGTTGCACTTCGTCTCCTTCACCGCCGCCACCGAGGCGCAACGCCTGGCCGAGGCGGCAGGTCTGGACCTCACCGCGCTCGGCAAGGTGGTGCGCCACTCCGACGCGGTCACCGGCGGGCCCGGCGCCATCATGCTGCGCGAGACCACCGCCCCGATCCAGGACGGCGACTTCTGGCTGCCGATCCTGCGGCACGTGCGCGAGCTCGGGGAGAAAGACCTCGGTCTCGCCCTGGAATTGGGCGAACGGCTCGGCACCGAGTTGCCGCTGGCCGCACTCGCCATCGACCGGCTCGGTCCCGGACTCGGCGTCGGTACGGGCACCTTCGCATCGGAAAGGCAAACTTCATGAGCGACAACGGTTCCGGCGACACCGTGCGGCAGCGCGGTCTGGCCAAGATGGCCGAGGTCTACGGCACGGAGTTCCAGGAATACCCCGGCGCCCACTTCGCCGTCACCGCCGACCACCTCTTCGCCGACATCTGGTCGCGGCCCGGACTCACCATCCGCGACCGCAGGCTGCTGCTGCTCGGCGCGCTGGCCGCGCAGGGCGCGATCGACACCGCGGGCATCCAGATCGGGGCCGCGCTGCGCAACGGCGAACTCACCGAAGACCAGCTGCACGAGATCGCGGTGTTCCTGTGTCACTACGTGGGCTGGCCGAACGGCAGCAAACTCGACATCCTGGTGGGCACGATTGTGGCGCAGCAGAAGAAGGCCGCCCGCGCGCAGTCCGCGCCCGCCGAGCAGTGAAGGACTCGTTGACCATGTCTGACGCCACCACCATTCGCCCCCTGCGCGCGAGCCGGGTCGAGACCTGGGACCACCGGGCCGACGTCGTCGTCGCCGGATACGGCATCGCCGGGGTCTGCGCCGCCATCGAGGCCGCCCGCGCGGGTGCGGACGTGCTGGTCCTGGAGCGTACCGGCGGCTGGGGTGGCGCCGCCGCCCTCGCGGGCGGCTTCATCTACCTCGGTGGCGGCACACCGCTGCAACGGGCCCTCGGTTTCGAGGACACGCCGGAGAACATGGAGACCTTCCTGCTCGCGGCGCTCGGCCCCGGCGTGGACAAGGCGAAGATCGCCGACTATTGCCGCGGCAGCGTCGAGCACTTCCAGTGGCTGGTGTCCTGCGGCGTGCCGTTCCGCGAGGCGTTCTGGGGCGAGCCGGGGTGGGAGCCGCCGCACGACGAAGGACTGATGTACTCCGGTGGCGAGAACGCCGCGCCCTTCAACGCGATCGCCGAACCCGCTCCGCGCGGCCATGTTCCGCAGATGGCCGACAAGCGCACCGGGGAGAAGGGCGGCGGCTACATGCTGATGAAGCCGCTGGCCGACACCGCGGCAGCGCTGGGCATCCGGGCGGAGTACGACATGCGGATCGGGCGGCTGATCGTCGACGACGACGATCGGGTGGTCGGGGTGCTGGCCCGCCGCTACGGCAAGCCGGTCGCCATCCGCGCCGAGCGCGGCGTCGTGCTGGCCACCGGCAGTTTCGCCTACCACAAGGAGATGATCGAAGGATATGCGCCGCGACTGATCGGCAGGCCCGCCGCGGCGATCGAGGAACACGACGGCATCGGCATCCGGCTGGCGCAGGCGCTCGGCGCGGAGCTGGCGCACATGGACGCGACCGAGGTGGCGTTCTTCGGGGATCCGCAGCTGCTGGCCCGCGGCATCCTGGTCAACGGGCGCGGCCAGCGTTACATCCCGGAGGACACCTACCCCGGCCGGATCGGCCAGGCGACGCTGATCCAGCAGGACAATCAGGCGTTCCTGGTGATCGACGAAGCGTCCTACGAGGAGGCGCTGACGACCGAGACCTCCACGCCGTTCTTCCGCCAGCCCCCGACCTGGGTGGCGGAGACCATCGCCGAGCTGGAAGCGGAGATGGGCCTGCCCGGCCAGGCGTTGCAGGCGACCGTGGAGTGCTACAACCTGCACGCCGCCGACGGCGCGGACCCGGTGCTCGGCAAGAAGCCGGAATGGGTGCGCCCGCTGCGCGGACCGGTGGCAGCCTTCGACATGCGCGGCTTCACGGCCGGTTTCACCCTCGGCGGACTGCGCACCGACCTCGATTCGCGGGTGCTGCACGTCTCCGGAGAGCCGATTCCGGGATTGTTCGCGGCAGGCCGGTGCACCTCCGGCCTGTGCGCGGGCGGCTACGTCAGCGGCGCGTCACTGGGCGACGGCAGCTTCTACGGGCGCCGGGCCGGCATCGCGGCGGCCAAGAACTGACCCGCCCCGGCCGCTAGTAGGATCCAGACACATGTCCGAACCCGATTCCGTCATTCTCGAGGCGACCCGCCGCAGGCTGTCCGGCAAGCAGGCCGACACCGTCGACAAGCTGACCCGCGCGGCGGTGGAAGTGCTGGCCCGGGAAGGATTTGCGGGCATGACCATCCGGATGGTCGCCGCGGCGGCCGGGGTCGGGACGGCCACCGCGTACACCTACTTCTCGTCCAAGGAGCATCTGGTCGCGGAGATCTTCTGGCGGCGGCTGGTCGCGTCGCCGTCGCCGGTCAGCGAGGACGAGGATCCGACCGTCCGGGTGATCGCCGAGCTGCGGAACATCGCCATGCTGGTGGCCGACGAGCAGGAGCTCTCCGGCGCGGTCACCAGCGCCCTACTCGGCCGCGATCCGGACGTGGAGCATCTGCGCGGACGGATCGGGGCCGAGATCCGCAAGCGGATCATCCGCGCGCTCGGTCCGGATCCGGACCCGGATGTGGTCGAATCGCTGGAATTGCTCTACGCGGGCGCGCTGGTGCGGGCGGGCATGGGTTACGGGTCCTACTCCGAGATCGCCGACCGCATCGAGACCTCCGCGCTGCTGATCCTGCGATAGCGCGGACTTCGCCGCACGACTTCCCGCCGGGTTGCCCGAAATCGGCCACGCGACGCGGGCATGCTCGTATCTTTGCCGTAGTCGGTGCAGATCGGAGTGGGAACAGTGCAACCTGGTGAGCTTTCCGCGGACTACGTCGTCGTCGGCTCGGGATCGGCGGGCGCGGTGGTGGCCAATCGGCTCAGCGCCGATCCTGGCACCACGGTGGCGTTGCTGGAAGCGGGCCCGCCGGACAAGAACAAGTTCGCGCACATCCCCGCCGGGTTCGCCAAACTGTTCCGCTCCGAGGTGGATTGGGACTACCTCACCACGCCGCAACCGGAACTGAAGAACCGCGAGATCTACTGGCCGCGCGGCAAGATGTTCGGCGGCTCGTCCTCGATGAACGCCATGATGTGGGTGCGCGGATTCCGGGCGGACTACGACGAGTGGGCGCTGCTGGCGGGCGAGGAGTGGGGGTTCGCGGCGGCGGTCGAGCAGTACCGCCGCATCGAACGTGTGGAGAACGCCCAGTACCCAGACGAAGGCACCGAGGGTCCGCTGCACGTCTCCCGTCAGCGCAGCCCGCGCGGTCTCACCGCCGCCTACCTGGCCGCGGTGCAGGAGGCGGGCTACCAGGTGGAGCCGCCCAACCGTCCGCAGCCGGAGGGGTTCAGCGAGACCATGGTCACCCAGCGCGCCGGCCGCCGCTGGAGCACCGCCGACGCCTATCTGCGGCCGGCACTGCGTCGTCCGAATCTCGCGGTGCGCAGCGAGGCGCTGGCCACCCGGGTGCTGTTCGACGGCACGCGCGCGGTGGGCGTGGAGTACCGCCACGGCGGCGGCACGCACACGGTGACCGCGCGGCGTGAGGTCGTGCTGTGCGGCGGGGCGATCAACAGCCCGCAACTGCTGATGCTCTCGGGCATCGGCGATCGCGACGAACTGGCCCGCCACGGCATCGAGGTGCGCCACCACGCGCCGGAGGTCGGCGCGAATCTGCAGGATCATCTCGTCGCCGGCATCGGCTACGGCGTCGCGGGCGATTCGCTGTTCGGCGCCGAGCGGCCGCGCCAGCTGCTGGCCTACCTGATCCGCCATCGCGGCATGCTCACCTCGAACGTCGGCGAGGCGTACGGGTTCGTGCGCAGCAATCCGGATCTGGAGTTCCCGGACCTGGAGCTGGTGTTCGCGCCCGCGCCGTTCTATTACGAAGGACTTCAGGACCCGACCGAGCACGGGGTGATCCTGGCGACGGTGCTGCTGCGCCCGCAGAGCCGAGGACGGATCACCCTGTCCGGCGCGGACCCGTCCGCCAAACCCGTGATCGATCCGCGCTACCTGTCCGACAGCGCAGGGGCCGACCGCGCCGCCATCATGGCCGGATTGCGGGTGTGCGCCGCCATCGCCGCGGAGCCGTCGATGAAGGCGGTGCTCGGCCCGCTGATCTACCCGCCGCAGGCGCCCGCGGAACCGGAAGCCGTGCTCGAACTGACGCTCAACTCCTACGCCCACACGCTCTACCATCCGGTCGGCACCTGCCGCATGGGCACCGACTCCGCCAGCGTCGTCACGCCCCGGCTGGAAGTGCGTGGCGTCCAAGGGCTTCGGGTGGCCGACGCCTCGGTGATGCCGCTGCTCATCCGGGGCCACACGCACGCGCCCGCGGTGTTCATCGGCGAGCAGGCGGCCCAGTTCATCCTCGCGGCGTAGTGCCACGCGCGTCGCGGCGCCTCTACGCCGCCACGGACAGTCCCAGCGATGCGGCCGCCAGGGCCAGGTATGGCAGCGGGTAGCCGATGTGCGTGTACTGCCGCGCACGGACCACTGTCACCACCGCGCCGACGAAGTAGCCGACCAGCCCGGCCGCCGCGGCAACCGCGATCGGCGGGACCGCCAGGCCCACCAGCAGCCCGGCCCCGCCGACCGCTTTGACGACCGCGAGAGGCGTCAGCCACGACTGCGGAACGCCGTAAGCGCGCATGTTCGTCCGCACCCACTCGGCGCGGACCACGTCTATACCCGCCGCGAGCAATGCGGCCGCGGCCGCCAGCACGGTGGTGACGACGTAAGCGATGTCCATGGCAATACCCTTTCGTCAGGTGGCGCGCCCGGTCACCTGGGCGCTGTCCGATCCGTCATCTCGATGACGGACCATGGAGCGGAAAGGTGACCGATGCCCACCGAAGACGGTTTCGCGCGGGAATTCCAGGCCCAGCGCGGCCACCTGCACGCGGTCGCCTACCGCATGCTCGGCTCACCCAGCGAGGCCGACGACGCGGTGCAGGAGACCTGGCTGCGGCTGGCCCGCCACGACGTCGAGGACGTACGGAACCTGCCGGGCTGGCTCACCACCGTCGTGTCCCGGATCTGCCTGGACCTGCTGCGCGCCAGGGCCGCGCGGCGCGAGGAACCGCTCGACCACTCCGCCGTGCTGGAAAGCGGCGCCGACGAGAACGAACCGGAGCACGAGGCAGTCCTGATCGACTCGGTCGGCCGGGCACTGTTGGTGGTGCTGGACCGGCTCGGCCCCGACGAGCGGGTCGCGTTCGTCCTGCACGACCTGTTCGCGGTGCCGTTCGACCAGATCGGGCCGATCGTCGGACGCACGACGCCGACCACCAAGAAGCTGGCCAGCCGGGCTCGCCACCGCGTGCGGGATGCCGATGCCACCCCCGAACTCACCGCGCAGCGGCATGTCGTCGACGCGTTTCTCGGCGCGGCACGCGACGGCGACCTCGACGCGCTCCTGGCCGTCCTTGCGCCCGATGTGGTCCGCACGGCCGACGCCGCCGCGCTTCCCGCCGGAGTGGCCACGACCGTACGCGGCGCGGCCTCGGTGGCCGAAGAGACCGTGCTGCTCCGGCGGCGTGCACAGGTGGCGGCGCTCGCGCTGGTGGACGGTCACCCGGGCGTCGTGGTCGCGCCGCACGGCAGGCTGCTGCTGGCGCTCACCGTCACGGTGCTCGGCGACCGGGTGGCGGGATACCGGGTGATCGCCGACGCGGCCCGGCTGCGCGGCCTGTCGATCAGCCTGCTGCCCGGCTGATTCCGGATGCCCTCCGGTTCAGGACGTGGGCACCGGCTCACGCGCGTCGCCCGGCAGGGCGCGTTCCGCCGCTCGGCGCCGCCGGAAGTCCCGCGGCGTCTCACCGAAGCGCGCCTTGAACGCCGCGGAGAACCATGCCGGGGTGAACCCGGCGCGGACCGCCAGCGCGCTGATGGGATCGTCCCCCCGCGCCGGGTCCTCGAGCAGGTCGCGTGCGGCGCGCAGGGCTTCGTCCCGCCGCACGTCGCGGTAGGTGGTGCCGGCCTGCTGCAGTACCGCGCGCAACTGCCGGGGCGACCAGCCCAGCGCGTGCGCCACCGCAGGCAGGCGCACGTCACTCCGGCCGACATTGGCTCTCACGTACTGCCGGATCTGCGCGACGACATGGGCGTGATGGGTTCGCTGCGGACCGGTCTCGCCGAGCGAGATCAGGCTGAGCAACTCCGCGATCCGGTCGCAGACCGCGTTGAACTCCAGGTCGGACAGATTCGCCTGTTCGTCGTGGGTGCTGCGGATCATGGCCTGGGTGATCCGGCCGAGTCCGGAGTTCAGGTCGATCGTCATACCGCGTTCGGCGAGCGGTCCCGCGCGATGGTCCAGTTCGGCACGGGGCAGCTGGAACGCGTAGGCCGACAACAGCGGGATGTGGATCTGGCACAGATCGTCGAGCGCGGTCACCGCCGCCTGTTCGGGTCGCGCTCGCGTCTCCTCCCCGCGATAGCGCACCGAGTACACGCCCCGCTGGGGGACGACGACCCAGTAGAAGTCGTCACAGGGACCGTGGCGGATGTTCGTCCGGGTGCGGTAGGAGGTACTGGTTCCCCGCTGCTCCCAGCGCAACAACCGGTAGACGGCCGACTCCTGAACCGTCAGTCCCGAATACCATCGATCCGGATCGCCGTAGCGATAGTCCATGGGAACGAAGCTGTTGGCGATCTCGGTCCACGATTCGGCATCGCTCGCGGTTACGCCATAGCACTTCATGGTGACAACCTATCGCCGCCGATTCACCGATACCGCATTGTCCATCAACACGATACGACTCCAGCGCGCCTCCTCGCGCAGCTGGGAAGCCTCCGGTGCGGTCACGCGATCCCGCAGGCCGGGCGCGTATTTCATGGTCACACCGCGCTCGTCTCAGCGCGCGGGCACCCTGGCGAACCCGAGCGGCGGCGTGGGAGCGGGACCGGTGCGCAACACCGGGCGGAAGTCCGGCAGCACCGGCAGGACATCGGCGTTGCGGGCGGCGTAGCAGCGCACGGCGGGCAGCGCACGGGCGACCTCGGCGCGCTCCACCGGCTCGTGGTCGATGAAACCGATGGCCTCCGGCCCGAGTCCGAGGGTGCGCCCGATCCGCACGATCGCCGAAGACTTAGGGCCCCAGCCGATCTCGATGGCCGAGAACATCTCGTAGACGCCGTACCGGTACAGCTTGTCCAGCGTCCACTCGCGCTCGCCGCGGCTCGCCACGGCATGCCAGATCCCGCGCTCGCTGAGCACGCGCAGGGTGCGCAGGGCGGCGGGTCGCAACGCGCCGACGGTCGCGTCGCACACGGCGCCGTCCCACAAGGTGTTGTCCAGTTCCCAGACAAGACATCTCAGAGCCGGTGTCATCGCCCTGCCCCTATCGTTGCGTCCGCACTGCCTTTCCGCCGTGGCGTGCGCGACGGATGGGCACTGCACACCATCCAGGACACGACACGTGCCGGACAAGACCCTCGTTACATGGCCATGCCCGGCGCGGGTGATCCTACCGGCATGTCCGTCCGCGCTCGCGGCGACGACCGAACCCGGCGCCGCTCGCCGCGGGGTCGGTGGCCGCGGTCCGGCCCGGTCCTGTGACCGCTCACAACCCCGCACCGACCGGTCCCTCCCAGCTCTCACAGAACCGGTCGATCGGGTCCGCGAAGGAGATCTACCGATTAGTGTGAATGCGCTGCACACCAATCGTGGGCGGAAGGGAGTCGCCAATGTCCGTCGACAGTTCGGCCCGGCCGAGCCTGACCCTGTCGGGGAAGCCGATGTCGTCCCCGCTGAAGGATGTCCGCGGGCTATCGCGTCAGATGGTCGGGCACTTCGTCGAGAACGTCATCCCGTGCGGGACGCTACCGGGTGACGCGATCGCCGGCGACGTCACCACCATCACCCGGGTCTGCCTGGAGCTGGCGGTGAGCATGCTCGACGGGAAGGACCTTCCGGAGAAACTCCAGCGGCTCGGTGACGCGGCCGCGGGGTGGGCGCGGGAAGGGGTGCCGATCGACACCATCCACCACTCGATCCACGAAGGCTTCAAGATGGGCCTGGACCTGGTGGTGTCCGACGCGACGATGAAGGACTACGACGATCTCGTCGACGGCGCCAAGATGGTCGTCGAGATGCTCGACATGATCAACTCCGCTGTCTCCATGGCATACGTCCGCGAGCTGCGCGCGGTGGTCAGTGAGCACCACACCGCCGTGCACACGCTGACCTCCGCGCTGCTCGGCGGGCACAGCACCTCCACCATGGCGCGCGAGTGCGGCATCGCCATCGCGTCGTCGTACGCCGTTCTGGCCGTGGCGATCCCGCCGCACCGCGAGGAACACAACCCGATGGTGGACGGCAAGGTCGTCGCGCGCCGGAAACTGCGCCGGGTCCAGGCCGAACTGGCCACACGCTGCGGCGAGGCCGTGCTGTCGCTGCTGAGCGTCGACGGCGGCACGGTGCTCATCCCGTCCGGCCATCTGGACAACGAGCAGTTGGACGCGCTGGTCACCCAACTGTCGCACGCCGCGCAGGTGGGCGTCACCGCGACCATGGTCGAGGCGACTCCCGAGAAGATCCCCACCGCCGCCGATCAGGCGCACGAACTGCTCGATATGGTGCAGCGATTGCAGGCGGTGGCCGGGCTCTACCGCTTCGATGAACTGGCACTGGAATACCAGCTGACCAGACCCGGGCCGGGCCGCGAGTATCTCGGCTCGCTGCTGGACCCGCTGGACGCGCATCCCGAGCTGCTGGAAACGCTGCAACGCCACATCGGCAACAACCTCAACCGGCAGCGCACGGCACGCGTGCTGCACGTGCACACCAACACCGTGGACTACCGGCTCAAGCGGATCGGACAGCTCACCGGTTTCGACCCGTCCCAGCCGTCGGGCCTGTGGTACCTGCGCTCGGCACTCGTGGCCCGCACCTATCGCACGACCTGATCATTCGGCCCCGATCGTCGCGGTTCCCGGCCCGCGAGCGCGGGACCGCGGCGATCTCCGGCGCGACATGCTCTCCGTCCGGACAAGCTCGCCTGCGTCGAGAATGCGAGGTACTCCCCTGTGTCGCGCCGCTCGTTCCCGTGCGCGGGAACGACAGCGCTGGTCGTTGTGGGTTCACCCGTCGGCGATTACCGTGGGCGGCGAGTCGCGAAGGCCGGTGGCGAGACCACACTGCCGGCGGTCGCCGCACAGCTGGAGCGGATTCGTCCGTGGCAACGGCACGCTCCCCTCGGCGACGAGGCGATCCGTTGAGCGACCGCTACGCCTGAGCGGCCCCGGGGCTCCCACTGGTCTCCGCCCACAGCGCCGTGGTTTCGGCGGGTGCGGTGTCGAACCTTCCGGCGGCGGCGCACATCGACAACGCGGTGTGCCCGCCCGCCTCTCGGATAGCCGCGGTCGAACGGGAATGCCTCCAGCACACCTTCCCGGGGCGGCAGCACAGTCATCGCGGGTGTCCGTGCACAGCCCCCTTCGCGATTTCAGCGCCCGTCGTTCCGGTTGATCCGGCCGCGCATCGCACGCCCTCCGGCACGGCGCCCGTCGGCGTGTAGGCATCTCCCCGTACATGCGTCGTTAATGTCGTGTTTACGATGTCTCGGTGCTTGTGAACGACGTGCGAGGGAGCTTGACCCCACCGGGCGAGCGAGTGGGTATCGAAGAGCTCCGAGAGCGTCGGTTCCGGCCGGTGGTCGTGTGGTGCGGTATCGCGGCCATCGTGCTCGCGCTGGTCGGTGGTGAGCTGATGGCCGCGCACATCGGGGCGCTGGGGCCGCTGACCAGCCTGCTGCGGGACTACGCCGGAACGCCGAAATCGGCGACCACGCCGTGGGCCGGGTTCCTGCTGGCGTTGGTCGGGATCACGGCTCGCGCACGGGTCGGCGCCGTCGCCGCGGCGATCGCCATCGACCTGGTGTTCGTTCTGATCAGGGCGGCCGAGGGACGGCCGTTCACCGTCGGCAACGGTCCGACCCTCGTGCTGACCGCACTGGCGGTGATCGCGTTCGTGCGGTGGGACGAGCAGCGACGCCGCACGGCGTTGCGCACCATCGCCTTCGGCGCCCTGCTGATCTGCGCGACGAAGGTCAGCGAGATCTGGTTGGACATCACCGCGTGGGCCTGCCCGATGGTTCTCGACCCGTACGTGCAAGTCGCCGACCGCGCTCTCGGCAGCCCGTCGTGGCTGGTCGGGCACGCGCTCGACGCGGCGGGACCGCTGGCCACGGGCGTGGTGCGCTGGGTGTACTTCGAGCTGCCGCTGGCGGCCGTGCTGGTCGCGGCGTGGCAGTTGCGCGGCGTGACGACCGGTGCGTGGCCACGGCACTACCTGGTGCGAACGTTCCTGACACTCGGAGTCGTCGGGCCGATCTGGTATGTGGTGTTCCCGGTGGTGGGGCCGGTGCTCGCGTATGGACCGCAGGGGCTGGGTTTCGAGATCGTCGACGTCTGGCCGAATGTCGTTCCCGCGGTACCGTCCTCACTCGAAGCGCTGCGCTTCGACGGCATCACGCCGCGCAATTGCATGCCCTCGCTGCACACCGCCTGGGCACTGTCGCTGTTCATCCACTCCCGGAGCGGCCCGCTGTGGTTGCGCTGGGGCGGCGCGTTCTGGCTGGTGTGCACGCTCATCGCGACACTCGGCCTCGGCGCCCACTACGGCGTCGACCTGATCGTGGGCGCGGCACTGTGCCTGACCGTCGAATCCGCGCTGCGCGAACCCGACCGGGGCTGGGATCGCCCGCGCGTCCGGATCGTCGCCATGGGGGTCGCGGTCTGCACCGGTGTGCTGCTGTGCATTCGGTTCCTCGCCGCGCAGATGGCGGCGTACCCGATTCCGTCCGGAATCGCGCTCGTTGCTTCGCTCAGCGCGCTGGCGATCATGTTCTACACCACGTGGTTCGGCGCGTCATCGGTCGAGCCGATACAGGCGAGCCCTTGTCCATCGGAGCGAAGCGCCGACGGTCGGTGATCGGCCTCGGCAGCGCGGCCGCCACGACGGTGCGCGGCCAGCGTCGAGGCCAGCGCGGCACGATCCAACTTGCCCCGCGGGGTGCGCGGCAGGCTGTCCACGACCAGTACCTGCACCGGCATACTCGGACTCGGTAAGGTGGCGCGCAGCCGCCGCCAGATCTCCTCGGCGCCCGGTGCGGCCGCGCCAACCACGATCGCCGCCGCGGGCGCCTCCCCCATGCGTGCGTCGGGCACGCCGACGCACGCGGCCTCGGCGACACCCGGTATCGCCATGAGCGCCGCTTCGACAGCGGCGGGTTCCACATTGAGACCGGCCCGGATCAACATGTCGCTGTCCCGGCCGAACAGCCGCAGCTGGTTGCCGATCACCTCGCCCCGGTCGCCGACCGTCATCCACCCGTCCACCGGACCGCCGACCACACCGTCCTCGGTGAGATAGCCGTCGAAGAGCATGTCACTGCGCACGTACACCAAGCCGTCGCGAACGCGCGCCCGGACACCGTGGAACAGTTCACCCGCCGACTTCTCGTCCGTGCTGCCGAGCCCGCGATCGAAGGAGACGAAGCTCAATTCGGACGCACCGTAGAAGTGCACGAGCGAGGCGTTCGGCAAGACCTCCTGCAACGCTTCCCGGCCCGTGCGCGGCCACCGGGCCGCCGAGGACAGCACTTCCCGGACACCGCCGAACCGGCCGGTAGCCGCCCGCACCACGTCCCCCGCGATCGTCGGCACCGCATACAGATGCGTCGCACCGTCTTTCAGCGCATCGCCCACCGGCCGCAGATCGACCGTCGCGCCCCGGCTCAAGGCGTGCAACGCGCCGTAGAGGAAATGGGTGTGGTCCAGCACACCGGGCACCGAGACCCGGTCACCGGCGCCGATGTCGAATGTTCGGTCGGAGCGATCCGATGTCGTGGCCCACGACCGTTGGTCGCGCACGAAGAGTTTCGGTTCGCCGCTGGTGCCGGAGGTGATGCCGACCAACAGTTCGGCACCCGGCTCCACCCGGCCCACCGCACCATCGGATTCCAGTGTGGCGGCGGTCCGCACGATTCCGTCGTATCCCAGCCGCCGTAATCGCCGGTGCTGCTGCGGCGCGGCCACGACGGCTCCCGGCTCGGCGAGCGCGAGTACCCGGCTCAGCTGGGCGGGCAGCAGATGACGATGCAGCAGCACGACGCTCACCCCGGCGTACATCGCCGCCGTCACCGCCACCAGCGATTCGACATCGGAGGTGGGGAGCACGGCCACCCGGCGCATGCCGCCGAGCCCGGCCGCGACCCGAACGACCTTCGACCAGAACCGCTCGTAATCCACCCGCTCGCGTCCCGAGATCACCGCCGACGCGGCCGGGTTCGCGGCGGCCTGCCGGGCGATCCGCGCGGCGAGCAGTTCAGTCATCGTCCACCCCTCGTGCCGCGAGGGCGTCGCCCATCGCGTCGGCCGTCCGCAGCGCCCGCACCAGCACCGGGGTGACCAGCGCCGTCATAGACCATTGCAGGCCACGCGCGCGCCGCGCCTCGGCGACGTCGTGCACGATCCCCGCCAGCAACGGGACACACCGGATGGCCAGCGCCAGCAGCAGGCCGATCCGCTCCGGATCGACACCGGCCCTGCGTAGCGGCCCGAGCCACCGGGTCACGGCGTCGAGCATGTCGGTCACCCGCGTGGTGAGGGTGAACAGCGCCGCGAGCGCCACCGAGACCACCAGCGCCCCGCACACCACCGCGGCTCGCGCGGGCGAGGTGATCAGCACCTGGAAAACGGCGATGAGCAGCAGCATCCACACCAACGGACGCAGTTGTGCCAGCGCGACGCGCCAAGGGATCCGGGCCACCGCGAACAGGACCGCCACCGCCCCCGCGGCGGCCAGCACCTGGAGCGGAGTCCGCGCGAACACCGTGGTGGCCAGGATCGATCCGAGCAGCAGCACCAGCTTCACCCCGGCCGGTATCCGGTGCAGCGGCGAATCGCCCGGACAGTACAGGCCGATCATTCGACCGCTGCCCGGTATGCCGCGACGGCGCCGCCGGGTGTTCCGTCGAACGCCACGGCGCCGTCATCGATCACGATGACGCGTTCGAAGCTCGCCAGCAACGACAGCTGATGGGTCACGACGATCACCTGCTGATCCACGTTGTCCAGCGCGTCGGCGACGACCCTGGCGTTGCGCAGGTCCAGCAGCGTGGTCGGCTCGTCCGCCACGATCACCTCCGGCCGCCGGATGAGAACGGCGCCGAGGGCGAGCAGCTGTTTCTGGCCGCCGGACAACAGATGTGCGGGGTGCTCGGCGTGGCCCGCGAGCCCGAACCGTTCCAGGATCTCCTGGACGCGCGCCGCGATCTCCTGCTTACTCGACCCCGACCGCCGCAGGGAGAAGGCGAGATCCTCGGCGACCGTGGGCATCACGATCTGGGTGTCGGGGTCGGTGAAGACGAACCCCACCTTCCGCCGCACCTGCGCGCCCTTGCGGGAGGCGTCCACGCCGTCCACCGTGACCGTGCCGGAACTCGGCGTCAGCAGGCCGTTGATCATGCGCGCCAAGGTCGATTTGCCGGAACCGTTGGACCCGATGATGCCGACGCGGCGCTCGGTGATCCGCAGGTCGATGTCGCGCAACACCTTCCGCTCACCGAAACGGTGGTGCACCGAGTCGAAGACGATCTCACTCATGACACTCGCTCCACGAGCACGGCGATTCCCTGCCCGCCGCCGATAGCGCAGGCCGCGAGACCGAGCGCCGGGCCGTCCGCCCGCAGCATCCGACTCGCCAGGCGCACCAGCAAGATGGCTCCGGACGCCCCCCACGGGTGTCCCATCGCGATGGCACCCCCCTGCGGGCAGATCGTGGACTCGTCGAGGCCCAATTCGTCCGCCACCGCGAGCACCACCGAGGCGAACGCCTCGGTGATCTCGATGACGCCGAGGTCCGCCACACCGGCGCCGGTCCGGCGCAGCAGTTTCCGGATCGCGGGCACGGGCCCGAGACCGGGAAACGCGGGATCGGATCCGGCGACCGCGCAGCCGAGGATGCGCAATGCGGGCAGCCCGGCGGCCATCGACTCGCTGGTGACCGCCATGACCGCGGCGCCGTCGGAGATGCCGCAGGAATTGCCCGCGGTGGCCGTGCCGTCGACGCCGAAGCTCGGGCGAAGGCGCGCGAGCCGGGCAGTGGTCATGCCCGCGCGGATACGTTCGTCGCGGTGCACGTCACCGATCGGCACGATCTCCGCGGAGAAGTCGGCGGCCGCGGCGAGCGTGTGTGAGCGGGCCGCGTAAGCGTCCTGCCGTTCCCGGCTGATGCCGCGCGCTCGCGCGAGATCGTCGGCGGCCGCGCCCATGTCCGGATCCGGAAAGCCCGGTGGTGCGAAGGGAGCCCGCGTGTACCGCACGGGCTCGGCGCCGGCCACCGGCGGCCAGAAGCGCCACGGAGCGGTACTCGCCGATTCGACGCCTCCGGCGAGGATCAGTTCGTCCGCGCCGCTGCGCACCCGCAACGCCGCCTGCATCACCGCGTCCAAGCCCGACCCGCACTGCCGATCCACGGTGACGCCAGGGACGTGCACCCCCAGCCCCGCCCGCAGTGCTGCGACCCGAGCGGGATCGCCGCCGGGTCCCAGGCAATTGCCGAGCACCACGTCGTCCACGTCCGCGTCCACGCCCGCGCCGCGCAGCGAGGCCAGCACGTCGCGCAGGACCGGAGCGGCGAGGTCGGTGACGGTCAGGTCCGCCAATCCATGTCCCGCGTTGCCGATCGGCGTGCGGCGCGGCGCTACCAGAACGGGAACCGGGCTCATGTCAGCAAGTCTTTCAGCCTGCCCCTGGCGACCTTTCCCGCGGCGGTTCGCGGCAGCGCGGGCAGTGGCACCCACCGGCGCGGCATCGCCTCCTTGGCCAGCACGCGACGCGCTCGCACCCGGATCTCGTCGAGTCCCGCGCCGTCGTCCAACTGCACTGCGGCCGTGACGGTTTCACCGAAAACGGCATGGGGCGAGCCGATCACGGCCACCGCGACGATGCCGTCGAGCGATTCGAGGACGCGCTCCACCTCCTCGGCGACCACGGTGGTGCCACCGACATTGATCGCGCAGTCGCCCCTGCCCAGGACGGTCAGCTCGCGATCGGGGCCCAGTTCGGCCAGATCGCCGACTCCGAACCAGTCGGGCGCGCCGAGCACACGGTAGGGCGATCGAACGAAGAGCAGTCCGTCGCGCACTTCGGCCTCGACTCCGTCGAGCAGCCGCATCGGCTCGGGAACGCGGCGTGCCGCCACCAGCGAGACCTCCGAGGACCCGTAGTACTCGACCACCTCCACCTCGCCGGCCGCCGACAAGGCGCCATCGTCCAGCGCGATGCCCGCGACGATCGCCGTACGCAGGCGCGGGCAGGTGCGCACCACCGCACGCAGTACCGCGGGAACCGCGTGCACCACCGTGGCTCGCGCCGGATCGTCGGTGACGCACGCGCCGCGCCACAACGCGTGCAGTGCGCCGAACAGGTGCATGGTCGCGTGCAACGGCCCGGTGATCAGGACGCGGTCGGCCGGTTCGACGCCGGTGAGCGCCGTGAACGCCGGAAAGCTGTCGTACCAGGAGGCGGCCGTTCGCGCGAGCGGCCTGGGACGGCCGGTCGAGCCCGAGGTCGCCACCAGCAAGAACGCCGCCGGCGGTATGCCCGTCCGGTGCGGGCGGGCTTCGGGATTCTCCACGAAGACCGGGATACCGCGCCGTGCCGCGGCGCAGACGCAGACCAGCGCGTCCGCGACGGGTAGGGCCGACGCGTCGTAGACGGCCGCGTCCGGATCCCGGGCGATCCATCGCTCGATGGCCCGGTCGAGTTCGCGGTAGGTGTAGGCGTGGCCGTCGAAGTCGAGGGCAGGCGCGTCGCCCGCGCCGCCGAGTTCACGGCTAGGCACGGATCACACCGGGATACGCGCGGTGCACTCCTTTGGCCACGACGCTCGCGACGACGACTTTGAGCAGGTCACCGGGAATGAACGCCCAGTTGGTGGTGATGGCCGCTCCGACCCCCAGGTCGGTGCGCAGCAGCAGGCCCACCGCGCCGAACAGGTAGATGATCAGCAGACCGCCGATGGCGTTGATCAGCAGACCGAGCGCGATCGGGTATTTCGGCAGGATGCGGGCGGTGCACAGTCCGATGAACAGCGCCGCGGGGACCCAGCCGATCAGGTACCCGGCACTGGGACCGGCCAGTGCCGTCAGACCGGTACGGCCGCCGGACAGCAGCGGCAGGCCGATCATCGTGAGCGTCAGGAAGACCACGACCGCGGCCGTCCCTTTGCGTGCGCCGAGCACCGCACCCGCCAGGATCACACCGAGGGTCTGCACCGTGATCGGCACACCACTGAACCCGACCGTGATGGCGCCCGGCAAGCCCAGCGCCGCGATCAGCGCCGCGAAGACGGCGATCTGCGCCATGTCCCGCGCGGAAATACCGACCCTCGGCTCCCGAGAGTCCTCGACACCCTCCACGACAACCCTCCGCATAGAACTTGAACGACGTTCAAGGTAGCAGGCCCGAGATGCTCCCGCGCCGTGGACCTCCCGCGCCGGACCTGGCAGGAGGCCTACCGATGCGTCCAATCGGGCTGGGTGAAGTGAGCGACTCGGGCCGCAGCAGGCGCTGTACCGAGCAGGACGACTTCGCGGAACTGCCACAGCAGTGCGCCCGTCGGTGCGTGGATGGTCATCTTCGGGCCGAGCCGCATCTGCAGCAGGCCGGCTTCGTCGGCAGGCGCGGCATCGTCGCGCAGTTCCGCCTGCCGTACCGCGTCCTCGGCCCGGACCCAGCGCGGGGTGTCCTCGGCGGCGAGCCGGGCGAGGTCGACCAGGTGCACCGAGTGGACCTCGTCGGGGTTCGGCCGCAATCGCGTGGCGTCGGTCAGCACCAGAACGAGAGGTGTGATGGTGAAGCCGGACGCGGCGGGAAAGTCGTCGAGCGCGCCGAGCAGATCTTCGGGACGCGCGCGCAGCCCCAATTCCTCGTGCAGTTCACGCAGGGCCGCTTGTTCCGCGGTCTCGCCTTCGTCCAAGCGGCCACCGGGCAATCCCCACTGTCCCGCGTTGCGGCCACGGTAGGCCCGCTTGATGACGATCACCGCCGGCGGACCATCGGGCTCTTCGACCACGCACAACACCACCGCCGCGCGGCGCACACCGGGCGCGTCGGCGACCTCGATGCGCGGGAATCCCGCCAGCCGGGAGGTCGCGAGCACGCGGAATTCGTCGATGCTCCTGGGCAGCGGCGCTTTCGGAGTCGGCTCCATGGCCTCGATCTTGCCCGAACCGGACACGAGGGGCGACGCGGGAGTCGTTGACAGCAAATGCCGCACCTGTCACCGTATCGGGAACCTCGGGGCCCCGGCCGTGCCCCGGGCGTTCGCGATCGGAGCGTGCTTGATGGGGTTTCTCGAGCCCGACCTGCCCGTGGTCGACCTGGCGGAATGGAGCAAGGGCACGCGCGGCGAGCGCATCCGCCCCATGGCCCGGCACTGGGCCGAAGTGGGCTTCGGGACACCCGTGGTGCTGCACCTGTTCTACGTCGGCAAGATTTGCCTGTATGCGCTCGGCGGCCTGCTGGTCGCACTGACCACCGCGGGCATCGACGGATTCACCGACATCGGCGCCTGGTGGACGGAACCGATCGTCTTCCAGAAGATCGTGCTGTACACGCTGCTGTTCGAAGTGGTGGGGCTGGGCTGCGGCTTCGGCCCACTCAACAACCGATACTTCCCGCCGCTGGGCTCGATCCTGTATTGGCTGCGCCCCAACACTATTCGGCTGCCACCGTGGCCGGATCGGGTACCGCTCACCAAGGGCGACAACCGCACCCCGGTGGACATCGCTTTGTACGCGGCGCTGCTGACGACGACAACGGTCGCCTTGCTGTCCGACGGCACCGGCCCGATCCCGGAACTGGACACCACCGTGGGATTGTTGCCGCACTGGCAGGTCGCGGCGATTCTCGGGCTGCTGGCCGTCATCGGCCTGCGCGACAAGGTGATCTTCCTGGCCGCCCGGGGCGAGGTCTACGCCACGCTCACCGTCGCCTTCCTCTTCCCCGGAGCCGATTCGATCGTCGCCGCGAAAGCGGTTTTCGTCGTGATCTGGATGGGCGCGGCCACGTCGAAACTGAACAAGCACTTCCCTTTCGTGGTCTCCACGATGATGTCCAACAGTCCGGTGTTCCGGCCGAAACCACTCAAGCGCGCGTTCTTCGAACGCTTCCCCGACGATCTGCGGCCAGGGCGGTTGTCCCGCGTGTTCGCCCACGGCGGCACCATCATCGAGATGTGCGTTCCGCCGGTGCTGTTCTTCTCCCACGGCGGGTGGCCGACCGCCGTCGCGGCGTTCGTCATGGTGTGCTTCCATCTGGCGATCCTGACCGCCATTCCGATGGGCGTGCCGTTGGAATGGAACGTCTTCATGATCTTCGGCATCGCCGCGTTGTTCGTCGCGCACGCCGACCTCGGCCTGAGCAGCCTGCGAAATCCGGTACCGGTCGCAGTGCTGTTCGGCGTGGCCGCGAGCATCGTGATCGCCGGGAACCTGTTCCCGCGCAAGATCTCCTTCCTGCCGGGCATGCGCTACTACGCGGGGAACTGGGACACCACGATGTGGTGCATCAAACCCTCGGCCGCGCAGAAGATCGGCACGAGCATCGTCGCCATCGCGAGCATGCCGCAGGCGCAGTTGGAGCGGTACTACGGAAAGGACCGCGCGCAGATTCCGATGTACCTGGGATACGCCTTCCGAGCCATGAACACCCACGGCCGCGCACTGTTCACGCTCGTCCACCGCGCCATGCCGCCCGGCCGCCAAGACGAGTACACCGTCACCGACGGCGAACGCATCTGTAGCACCGCCGTGGGCTGGAATTTCGGCGACGGCCACATGCACAACGAACAACTCATCGCCGCGATGCACCGGCGCTGCCACTTCGAACCCGGCGAAGTACGCGTGGTCCTGCTGGACGCCCAGCCGATCCACAAGCAGACCCAGCAATACCGCCTCGTCGACGCGGCCACCGGCGAATTCGAACGCGGAGAGGTGAAAGTCGCCGACATGGTCACCCGCCAGCCCTGGGCCGACGATGTACCTGTGCGGGTGCACTACAGCGCCAGTGACCCGGGCTAGCGATTCACCTGGCGGCGAGTAGGTTCAAGCGTCGACTGGCGCCGAGCCATCGGCGTCGGACAGCTCCGGTTGTTTCGGGGCAGGCGGCACCCACCCGCGAAGTGGCTGCACAACCGCTCCGTAGAAGGTGTCAGTAGCGGCTGTCACACTGGCGATGAACGTCGCGGCGGTCCCCGAACCGGATCGCCGGTTCCCCATGGGAAAAGTCTTCTCCAGTGAAAATGACACGATCTCGCCTGCGCGGCCGTCCGTGAGCAATTTCGGATTACCACGCACTGTGTCGAGGTGCTCACATGCTTCATTGCCGCGCACCGAGAACACCGCTTCGACCTGCAGGTCACCCGGAGCGTCCGCGAGTTGCCTGAGCAACCACGACAGCCGACGACCCGAGGCACCCTCGTTCGGCGCGTCGACGCTGGTACGGCAGCGAATCCTATTCGTTCGTACGTCTGCGATCACCATCAGATCGCCGGCGGTGTCCGGGATGCGCAACACAGTCTCGAAAATGCCCTCGCCCGCCAGTTTGTCGGCGACAGCGGCACTGCGTGCCGCCGGATCGGCGCGGTGCCGACGGGAAAGGACGTGTTTGACGCCCACTCCGAGTTCGGCGGTCAGTCGCAGGGCGAGGTGACGTGACAGCGACATCCAGGCATCCGCGACGGTGAGAACCTTTTGGTCGCCGGCGCGAAGAGTACCTGCCATCACCGCGTCACGGACCGCAACCCAATGCCGGCCCATGTCGACGAACTCGCTGGCCCCGGAGCGGGGATGGCAGAGGTAACGCAGGAATTCGCTCAGGATCCAGATCTGCAAGTCATCATCGATACCGCCGTGCGACAGCAGCATTCGCGCTTCATGCATCACCTCCGCCCACGACAAGTGCCGCAAGGCGACCTTCGCGAGCTTACGGCGATCCACCTGGACGGGAAGTTCTCCCGGCCCGGCGGGTACATCATTCGACAGGCTGACCACCACGTCGTACTTGTTCTTGCGCGCTACTTCGAGGTAGCTCTCGAGCTGCTCCCGCCTCAGCTTTCCGCTGCCCGTTTTGACCTCGAGCATGCCGGTCCAAACACGGCCTCCTCGAACCACTTTGAGCACCGCATCCGGGATGACCGTCGATTCTCCCCGTTGATACTGCACCTCGACGTACCCCTCGAACGAACCCGCCGGAGCTCCCATCCGGGCACACAGCGCCCGCGCGAAGGGACGCACGGCCTGCATCGTGGCGATCAACGCCGAGGTGGCGCGCCGTTCCTGCTCCTCTCCAGCGCCGACACCGAAGACCGAGAACAACCGAGCCGGCTGCCACGCCTCATGTTCGGCGAGTTTGAACTCCATCGGCTTTGCTTTCCTGGCAACCCGTTTCGCAGTGCGCACACCTTTGCTCCGCGTCACCGCAGCATCCACTGGGGCGGAATTTCCGCCGTTGACCTCCGGCGGGGCGAGATCACCCGGCCCCACGAGCGCGGGAGCGGCGGGCTCCTGTTCCGGCACCGGCGTGCCGCCGAGTGACTGCTCTGTCGGATCCTGCTCGGAATCGTCGTCGACTTCGACACCGAAATCCATCGCCAATCCGGCCAGCCCGGACTCCCAGCCTTGGCCCACTGCCCGGACCTTCCACTGAGCACCACGGCGGTACACCTCACCGAATACGAACGCCGACTCGCTGGTGGCATCGGCGGTGATGTACTCGGCGAGGGAATGTCCCGCGCCATCCACCACCCGGAACGCGAGTTTGCCGAGTTGGCCGAAGGTGCCAGCACCGATACTCCCGGCAAGCGCCACGGTGTGAACGGTGTCCGCAACCATCGACAGGTCGATCGCGATTCGGGCCTGCGTCCCTTCCTCGGTCGCGCTCGTTCCCAAGAAGCGCACCGAACCGTCCGGTGATTCGGGCTGATTATAGAAAACGAAATCGCTATCGGAGCCGACCTTCCCGTCCGCCCTCAGCAATAGCGCGGACGCGTCGACCTCGATCTCCGCCTCGGTCCACCCGAGCACGACATCGATGCGGACGACATCATCCGGCAGCGACACGTTCTGCCCTTTGGCCAGAATCGACGACATCAAGGCTCCACCCTTCTACAACCCGAAACGCGCAGTCACAGGCAATTTCGCGATCGGCCGGTCCAGATCCGGCCCCCACTGCATCGCAGGCACACGAGGTGCGACTCAACTGCTATTCGGGTGCCACAATCCCGCTGTTACAGGTACGCGACGGACGGCCAGGGTGCCGCGGAGTTCCGACCCGCATGGACGCTGTTCCGCCTCCTTGTTTTCGCAGATCGCGATAGTCCGGCTTGCGGCAGTCAGGCGCGGTCCTTAACACACATAATCAGATATGCATATCTATATTGCTTCATTATTTAGCCACGCCAGTCCAGAGCCCGAGGCGAAATGCAAATCTCGGGCCTTCTGAGCCGGGCTCGACGCCCGGGCAACGGCAGCTCTCAGCTGCCGGGGCGTGCACCACCCTCGCGATCGCCGGACCCTGCGTGGATCGCAGCTTCCTCGACGCGCTCCCCCACCCAGGTGAGGAAAGTTCGAACGTCGGTCGCGGGCAGCGGAAGCGCTGCCGAGCGTGGGTGCTGGAAGCTGCGCAGCGCGGTTTCGACCAGGGGGCGGAAATTCTCCTCGGATGTGGTGATCATCTGTGCCGCTTCGCGTTTGGCCGTCCAGCGACCAGTGCGGCAGAACGCTGCCGTCCGGCAGCCGTTCAGCACCCGGTTGTCGCTCAGATGCCCCGCTCCCCCGGCGTGCTCCCGGACCGAAGCCCGCATCGCCGCGTACAGGTCGCGCTCCGACGGTGCCGCGAGGACCTGCCGTACAGGGGTGCCGTACAGGAGACGCCCGGCCTGGTGAGCGATGGAACGATCGATGACGTACCAGAAGTCCGATGATTCCGCCGGATCGAAGCTGACGCGGTTCGGCAACATCGGGCCGGTGTTGAGGTCCATGAGGTAACCAGCCGCGCCGGATGGTTCGGCGACGAAGTCCGCGCCGTAGACCACCAGCTCCAGCCCGGCCGCAGGGCAGGGCAGCGAGGCGTGGGCGAGCGATTCGGCCAGTTCCCGCAGTACCCGTACGGAGATCGATGGGTCGGCGACGATTGTCACGTCGACGTCGCTGCGCCCGTGCCTGTAGTCGTCCAGCGCGATCGACCCTACCGCGAAGACGCTGACCAGATGACCTCCACAGACGGCGCGGGTGCGACGCACGAGACCATCCAGATAGGGACGCAACTCAGCCGGCAGGGAGTGCGAGTCCACCAGGGCATCGGTCATGCGGGCCAGTATCCGCCACGGCCGGGTTCCGGGCCTACCGCCTGCCGCCGGACCGGAGCTTCACAATTTCGGAATCGGACCATTCGACACCGGCGCATTGCTCGCTCCTGTGCGGATCGCCGAGACTTACCCGATCCCGATGCCGGATCGAGCTGCATTGATCGAGAAGCCCAGAGCATTCAGGCGATCATGCAGTGGCACCGCTTGGTACTCGAGTTCGGCCATGCTCGATTCCGGTGCACGCGAAGGTGGCGCAAGGCGGAGCCCGGGGCGTCGGGCGCTACCGCGTGGTCGAGGCCGTCGGCTGCCCAGACTTGTAGATCGCGGCTGCGGGTGAGCATCGACTCTTCGTAACCGCGCAGGGCCGCATCGAGACTCGTTCCCCGGTGCAATGATTCCGCTATGCGGGTGCCGGCCTCTGCGCCGTCGAGCATCGCGAGGTTGGCTCCCTGGCTGAAGAAAGGTGCCGTCATGTGCGCGGCGTCACCGACCAGCGTCAACCGCGGATGGCCGCGCCAGGTGAACGATGCCGGGAGCGCGTACGCAGGGTGGATGTCGAACGCGATCCGTCCGTCGAGGAGCTTGCGGAACGGAGGCGCCCAGTCGTAGAAGATCGCGTGCAGGGCAGCACTGGCCGCTTCGCGTCCGGCCTGTTCGAACGGACCGTCTATCAGCCAATTCATCCCCGCCCGGAACCCGGCGACGACGCGGGTGGCACCGCGGGCCGGGCGATAGACGAACAGTGCCTTGTTGTCGGACAGGGCGAAGGTGTCACCGTCCCCGATCAGCTCGTCATCGAGGAGACCGCTGTCCTCGCACCATCCCACGGCGAACACGACGCCGAGATAGCTGGGATCGACCGACGCTACGGTCTCGCGAACCCGAGACCAGCCGCCGTCGGCACCGACCACCGCGGCGACCCGCACCGAGCGGCCGTTGTCGAACCGCAGCAGCAAACCGTCATCTCGCTCGTCGCGGATGGCGGTCAGCCGGTGCGACCATCGAACAGTCCCGGGAGTCAGCGAATCGAGCAGGGTTGCTTCGAGAACATGTTGTGCGACCTCTGGATTCGCCCGTGCGTCGCGGCCGCCGTCGTCGGCGTAGTGAACGGTTCCGTCTCTGCCGAGCAAGCGCACACCGGTGCGTTCGGGTACGGACTGCGCCACGATCGTATCGAGCAGGCCGGTATACCGCATGGCGCGCCGACCGGAATCAGGGTGCAGGACAAGGGTTTCGGATGCACTGCCCGAAAGCCCAGGGCGACTGTCGAAGACTGCTGCCGAAATGCCGTGACGTTGCAGTACGCGGGCCGCGGTCAGTCCCCCCGGGCCCGCTCCGACGATACCCACCACCGCACGCTCGTCGGTCGCGCCGACGCTCGGTCCCGTCGAACGCACGTCCCTTCCCTTCATATGATGCCTACCCCGACGACGGCTGGGCGCCGAAATCCGCCCAGCCATGGCGGAGTTTGCCGAAGACGGCCCGCAAATCCGCCGGCGAATGCGCACCGTACGTGGCGAGGAACTCGGCGTCGAGAACGTAGCGAGCCAGGGTGGTAGCCAGCAGGTCGTCCGGCGGCAGGCCCGCCTCGTCGGCGAGGGCGACGGCGAGGGCGGTCTCCCATCGGTGGCGCATCCGAGCGGCGTAGTCGAGCAGCGCCGGGGTGGCCTTGACCAGCTCGACGAACTCCGCGCCGGAGGGGCCCTCGACGGCCGGCTGTTCCGGCGGCGCCAGGTGCTGCTCGAGCGCGTCCAGGATCGAGACGCCGGCATCGCGTTCGCGGACCGCCGCGGTCAGCGCCTGCTCATAGGCGTCGCTTTCGTCGAAGACGAGCGCTTCCTTGCTCGGGAAGTAGGCGAACAGCGTGCTCACCGCCACTTCGGCGGCGTCAGCGATCTCCGCGACGGTCACATTGTCGAAGCCTCGCTCCCGAAACATCTCGAACGCGGTGTCGGCCAGCCGCTTACGCGTCTGCGCCTTCTTCCGTTCTCGCAACCCTGGCACCTTGCCAACCCCTCGTGTGTGCAGACGTCACTACCTCGTTGTCGCGCCGAGTCTACCGCGACCGCGAACCGACTATCGAAGACGATCGACTCCGTATTGACACTTTCACTAAATCAGTATTCACTACAAACTCGTAGTTACTATGATAGTCTGAGAGGACTTCGATGGAAGTGACACCACTGCGCCGATGGCTGGCCCTCGGTGCGCTCGCGCTGGCGATGTTGACCGTCGGGCTGGACATGACCGTGCTCAACATCGCGTTGCCGACACTCGCGCAAGATCTGGACGCCGGTACCGCTGCGCTGCAGTGGTTCAGCACCGCCTACACGCTGGCGGTCGCGGCCGTGATGCTGCCCGCCGGTGCACTGGGTGACCGGTTCGGACGGAAGAAGTTCGTGTTCGGCGCCCTGCTGCTGTTCGGCGCGGCGTCCGTCTGGTGCGCGCTCGCCTCGACTGCCGGTGAGCTGATCGCGGCGCGTATCACCCTGGGAGTCGCCGCGGCGGTGCTGATGGCACTGTCGATGGGGATGATTCCCGTCCTGTTCCCCGACCCCGCGGAACGCACTCGGGCGACGACGGTGTGGGTTACGGCGGTCACGCTCGGGATGCCGCTGGGCCCGATCGTCGGGGGCCTGCTGCTGAAGAACTTTTGGTGGGGCTCGGTATTTCTGATCAACATTCCTATGGTGCTGATCGGTGCGGTGGCGGTCGGCCTGCTGATACCCGAGTCCCGCAGCCTGGTGCGCCGTCCCATCGATCCCATCAGCGTCGTACTGTCCGGTGTGGGACTGGCCGGCTTGACCTACGGCTTCATCCGCTTCGGCGAGAACAGCTGGAGCGACAGCGCCGCATGGATGACCGTGCTCGGGGGTATCGGACTCCTGGTCGGCCTGATCGCCTGGCAACGCAGGCTGGTTCACCCCCTCGTCGACCTCGGACTGTTCGCCGACCACGGGTTCCGATGGGGCACGGTCTTCCAGTTGTTCAGCGCGTTCGCCATGTTCGGGTTGTTCTTCAGCATTCCGCAGTACTTCCAGGCGATCCTCGGCGTCGATGCCCTCGGTAGCGGCCTACGGATGCTGCCGATGATCGGCGGTCTGCTCCTCGCCTCCAACTTCCTCGAAGGATTGCGTGACAGAATCGGCGTCCGGCCGACCTTGGTGGCCGGGTTCGCGCTGCTGGCGGTCGGTATGGCGGCGGGAGCTACCACAGGTGTCGGTACGGCCTACTGGTTCATCGCGGTGTGGATGGCGGTGGTCGGGCTCGGCATCGGATTGGTCCTGCCCACCTCCATGGCTCTTGCCGTGGGTGCGCTCACGCCGGAGCGCGCCGGGGCGGGCTCCGCGTTGTTGTCGGCATTGCGCCAGGCCAGCGGCACGATCGGAGTGGCCGTGCTGGGTACCTTGGTGTCCGTGCGGTACCACTCGGAACTCGGTCCGCTGAACCACGAGCCGATCAGTGCCGGAGTCGGCTCCGGAGTCGCCCTCGCCCGCGGCATCGGAGATGACGCACTGCTACACCACGTGCAAGCGGCCTTCATGAGCGGCATGAGCCTACTCATGTGGGTATGCGCCGGGATCTGCGTCGCAGCGATCGCGCTGGTGGCGGCCACCGGAACGCGGACGACCTCGGATACGGAACCAGGAGCTTCCGAACCGGAATCCACCCGAGTCGGCTGAATCGTGCATCCGGCGTGCGATGACTTCTCGACAGAAGTCGAGCAGCATTCGGCCGCCGGCGAGAAATCCCGAGCCCGTATGTTTTACGAGTCCGGAGGGAGGAATCGCGCGATCGCTGCTCGCCCTCCCTCCCCGGGTCGTCAGTGCGGCAGGTCCAACCCTTCGGCCAGCACGGGCCACGAATTCTTCAACGCCTCCTGCCAGTAGCCCCAGGAATGGGTCCCGGTGGGCTGGAAATCGTAGGTGGCGGGGATACCGAGGGCATTCAGGCGGTCGCGCATGTTGTGGGTGCACCAGTTCACCGCGGCCTCGATCACGCCGCCCAGCACCAGCTGATTGAGGTAGCCGCGCGGTCCCGGCTGGGCATATGCGCCGTTGTATGTGTCATACATGCCCGGCACTCCGGTCCCGGTCGACAGGAACAGGCGTATGCCACGGAGTTGGTCGGCGTGCAGGTACGGGTCGTTGGCCGCCCACATCTGGTCTTCCGGCGGGCCGTACATGTTCTCGGTGTCGCCGCCGCCCCAGCTCTCGACTGCCAGTTTCACGAACTCGCGGCCGATCGGGTCGCTGATCTGCGCACAACCGCTGTACGCCGCGACCGCTCGATACAGACCGGGTTTGGCGATCGGCAGCTGCAGTACCGAGGTTCCGGAGGTGGACAAGCCCGCGATGGCGTTCACGCCGGTGGTGCCGAACTCGGCGTCGATCAGCGGCGGCAACTCCTCGGTGAGGAATGTCTTCCACTTGTACACACCGAGTTTCGGGTCCGGGGAGCGCCAATCCGCGTAATAGCTCCAGCGGCCGCCGACCGGCTGCACGACGTTCACGTCTTTGCCCGCGAGGAAGCTCAGAACGTCGGTGTTCTTCTGCCAGGTCGCGCTGTCCTGGCCACCGCCGCCACCGTTCAGCAGATACAACGTGGGCCGAGGCACCGAACGGTCGGCCGGACGCAGCACCTTCACCATGATGTCCTGCCCCATCGCCGCGGAATGCACCCGCAACTGCACGGTCCGGTCGTCCTCCGCCCACGAACCGGTGATCGACGGCGAGTCGGCGCTCGCGGCCGGTGACGCCGCGATCACCCCTGCGGTCAGGGCGGACACCGCCGCCAGCACGCCGAGTGCGTGCATCCCGAAGCGGAAGACCGACCTGATCCTTGCCTGCACGCTGCCCGAATCGGCAACAGCCGCAAGCCCCGCGCCGACGTGGATACTTCGTTTCATCGCTTGCTTCCTCCACAACCGCAGCGTTCGTCCACCGGCGCCGTCGTAGCGGCTCGACAGCGCCGAAGCTCGGATAACGCTAGAACCGAGGAAGGCATGGCGCTCCGCCGGTAAGCGTGGTCTGGACACCTCACGAATCGGACCGATCCCGCTAGGTGCGGGACACAAGCACAGGCGTGCGGCAATGATGAAAGCCGCCTTCCGCCCGCGAAGAAGTGCTCCCTCAGCCAACCGAACTGGTTGTGCGATGCGTCAGCGATGCATGCCTGCCGCAGGATCCGGTGCGGGCGACAGTTCCATCGTTCCCTCAGCCAACTCTCGCCCCTTCTGATGCAGACCGACTTCGACCGTGGCCGCACCGGAGTCGCCACCTACGACGGTAGCCGAGCACTCCAGGAGAGCATCGAGTTCGCCGAAATGCGAAAATGTCACATCACATCCGGTTACGACACACGCCGGTGTGTCGAGGGCACCGGCCCTCGTTGCCGCGACGATCGAAGCCTGCCGGAAACCTTCCACGAGAAGTGGTCCAGGCGCGTGATCATAACTGTGATCGAAAAACGATGGGTGGCCGAGGTCCACCACGAGCGGGAAGCGCGAACCGAGCTGTTCTGCGCAATCACCGATCACGATGTTTCGAGGATCGGAACGCCCGACAACCGAGGGATCCAACCGCTTCGGCAGATTCGCCGCATCCGGCCCGGCAGACGTCATTCCCGAACGGTGGAAGTTCCGAATCGCAGCGTAATCGTCCGGAGGGAAGAAGACTATCTCTGCGTTGGCAGTCATCGCCAGCTCGCCACCGATGGTGACTCGGCCTTCCAAGCCGAGTTGCTCGAAGTTCGATCCCAAACCGACCCGCTTGCCGACTCGGTATCGCACAAAACCTTCGATGGGTGTGCGTTCATTGTCGGCAAAAAGACCGATATCCACGACGCCGAACTGCCATTTCTTCAGACTGAAGGGCAAACCCAGTGGAACACCGCAATGGCGATGGAGGGCGACGAATGTCCCCTGACGCGCCGCCTCGGCCACCGACAGCGGGTCGTGGATCGCGATGGACCTGTCGGCCCACAGGCTATGCGCGCGAGGTAGCTGGATCGCGACCCACACGTCGCCGTTGGTGAGTCGCGAGGAATCCGTGACGAATACCTCCCCGACCGCTCGCCGATGCGCCAGTCTACACGGAACCGTCTGATCGAACGTCAATCCGATTCCAGCATGATCCGAAGTCGTTTCATTCATATCGAGAGTCACCACCCTACGAACTAGTTGAAATCGCTCTCGATACCGATCGATTCGATGGTGGCTGCCAGCGAGTCATAGAATCCGGCCAGGAGACAGAATTCCAGTAGCTGAGATTCCGAGTAGAACTCCGCCAGACCTTTCCACGCGGTATCGTCGATGCGACGATTCAGAACGAACGCATCCACCGCTGTGATGATTGCACGCTCACGAGCGCCCAGCCCGGCTGCGTCGGGCCCTTCGATAACACGGGCCTGAAGCTCGTCATCGATGCCCGCCTTACGTCCGATGATTCTGTGATGCTCCAGCTCGTACGCACAACTACGAAGATGCGCCAGTCGCAAGATCGCCACCTCTTGGTCGTAGCTGCTCATGCTTCCGAACATCATCAGCCGCGTATACAGGTGGAACCAGCCACGGAACAAGCCGGCTCCCCGCGCGAGAGTGCTCAGCAGATGCGCGTCGGGCACCCCTTGCCTGCGGGCTCCGAGGCGAGCGATCACCCAGTTGATCAGGCCCAGTTGCTTGTACTTACCTGGCATGATATGCGGAGAACTACCCATTTTCCGACCTCAAATCAAATAATATCTATCGAATCGGACTTCTTAATTAGGATCCGACTCGAGAATCGCACGCCGCGCCGACCGCGGCTCGGCATGTCAGAACACCTGGCTACGGAGTGCGCCCGAACCAACTGTCGATGGCCCGCACAGCCGACTGTGTATCGGTGAACCGATGGAACACCATTCCCAGCTTCTCGGCCGCTTCTCCGTTCGCGAGGTCATCGTCGACGAACAGGCAATCTGCCGGATTCGATGAAAGACGCTCTACCGTGACTTCGAACATCCCGAGGTCGGGCTTACGCATTCCCTCGTCCGCCGATATCACCGTGACGTCGAAAAGCCCGTCCGGGACGATGGACCGCCACTGCGACTCCCACTCCTTCACGTTGTTTGAGAGTAGCGCCAGAGAATAACCTTCCGATTTGATGCCGGCCAGATATTCCAGAAATTCCGAGTTGGGCCGCCGACCCGCGAACCAAACGTCACGGAAATCGCCCATATCGCGTTCCACGCCGGTGATATCGGCGAGTTCCTTGCTGATTCGCTGCGTAAATTCGGCCTCAGATATCACACCCCGCTCCAAGTCGCCCATAATTGTCTCGCCGGGCACATTCGACGCCTTGACGAGCGACTCGATGAATTGCTGCGGGGTGAATCCCATCTTCGTGGCGAAATGCACGATCGTTTCCTCGACAGGGTTCGTGAGCACGCCGCCGTAGTCTACGACGAGTGCTTTACCGGATTTCACATGAGCAGAGGTCATCATTCACCAATCAGATCATTGTTGGAACATACTCGAACACGCACAAGACATGCGCGAGGTCTCGACAGCCGTCAACGGCCCACCATCACAACACGGCGGTCGCGGCCGAATCAGATACTCAGCAGCCCCGCAAGCGTCAGGACTTCATCGACGTCATAAGAATCCGCCGCGTCGGCAACGTATCCATCGGGGCGAACGAGAACAAGTTTGCAGTCTTTCAGTCCACCAGAAAGAACAAAGTCCTTCGGCAGCACGTACGAATACCGGTCGAGGTCCGGCAATCCGTCGGCCTCGACAGCAGGCGATCTTGCCTGATCGGAAGCCGAGAAGACACAAATATCGACGGCCTCCGCCTCCGCGGCTCGATTCAGCAGCCCCAGCACTTCGGAATCGATACCAGCGGGACCCGTGAACACCAGCAGCGTGTGGCGCGGCCCCTTCAGGAGATCGCTCAACCACACGATGGATCCGGCTTTCGATGTCACCTTCGCATCGACGAATCCGTGGCCGATCGCCCGCCGCCCTCCACGATTGCCGACCGTAGGGCTGTGGCGGTAGTCCAGGTCGAACTGTGCCATCGACGGCACGATCTTTCGCTCCATGAGCCCCGTCCGACTCATCCCGCCGAGAAGCAAGTTTCTGATGCTGCGCCCCAGACCGGATTGGACGGTCCACAGCTTCGTCTGCTGGTGCGAGGCCTGCATGACGCGTGCGGCCACCGGCTTGCGCTCAGCTTCGTAGCTGCTCAACAGCTCATCGGGGTGTCCATGGCCACCGACCGCCAGACCGATCTTCCATGCGAGGTTGGCGGCATCTTGGATTCCGGTGTTGAGCCCCTGTCCTCCAGCCGGACTGTGCACATGAGCGGCGTCGCCGGCAATGACACACCTGCCCGACCGGTACGACGCCGCCTGCTGCATGTGGATCCTGAAGCGCGTACTCCAAAGCAGTTCGTGGATCTCGAGACGGTATGGAGCTCGCTCGTTCACAAGATCCTGCAGCTCCTCGACGGAGAAAGGAGCATCGGACGCGGACATCGCCGTCGCGTCGGCGAATACTCGTACATTCCCGTTCGGCAACGGCAGGGTGACCAGTACACCCGCCGGATGCAGGTGATAGTGGGCTTCACCAGGGGGTATAGGCGCATCGATCAACCCGTCGCCGAGGATGAACGATTGCGGGTACGGCGCGCCTTCGAAGGCGATTCCCGCCATCTCACGGACGGAACTGTGCATTCCATCGCACCCGACAACCCACCGGGCCTCGAGCCGCTCGATCCCCGAGGGCGTCTCCATCGTGACTCCGACCCCGTCGCCGTGGTCTTCAAGGCTCGCCAACCGGGTCTTCCACTCGATGTCCACACCCAGCCCGCCGAGACGATCCGCCATGGCGGACTCCACTGCCGGTTGGGTGATGACGATCGGAGACGCCTTGGCAGCGGGGTTCCCACTCAAATGGAAGCTCGCGATAGAACTCTTGCCGGACCAATATCGAATCACCTCCAGCGGCAACCCCTCCGCACGTACGCGGTCAGCAGTTCCCTGTCGCCGCAGTACATCCATGGCGCCGTCCCAGAGCGTCACCGCACGGGCCTGGTTCATCGGACGATCCGACGCTTGGTCGATAATTCGGCAATGAAGCCCTTGTCGACGTAATTCGGTCGCCGCAGCCAGTCCGGTGGGACCAGCTCCTACAACCAGGACGTCCAAATTCGGTTTCACCGCATCCCCTCCCACAGGATTCCATCACTCGACCAGCACTGAGCGCTTCCCCTGCTGTCCAAAAATAAAGATAGCCGTCGTGCGCGGTTTCACTGCATTCCCGGCTTCGTGCAATCCGGCGACTGCCGTTCGAGAATCGCCGTCAGCATTTCGTCGAGACGAGTCTTGTTCTCCGCCGAAAGCACCGAAAGCAGTTCGCTCTCTACATCATGCACGATGCACGCCATCGCCGCCAGTGCAGAATGTCCGCTGTCCGTGAGATTGAGATCGTTTCGACGTCGGTCATGTGGATTGCGAGACCGCTTGACATGACCGTTCTTTTCCATCTTGTCGACCAAATCCACAATAGTCGTTCGATCGATATCGAGAAGTTCGCCGACCATCCGCTGAGAGGTATCCGTTCGGCTTCCGAGCAGTTCCAGCACGAGGAGGTACCTGAGTCCGGCGCCCTCGGCTTCCTCCAACGCGGCCTCGGCCGCCTGCACCAGGAGAAGCCCCGATTGGTACAGCAGGTACCCTGTGCGACCGGTCAGAGCTTTCAGCGAAGCGCTGCCCGTAGGTGATGGCATGCAAGTACTCCCATTCCGTGCGGCCGAATGCAGCACTTCGCCGAAACGTCTTTCTCGGTATCATACCCCTTCAGGTCGGCACCGAGCGCTATACAGAAGCTCGAGCGGGTTCGGTTTCAGGCGTCGCATAGAAATCACGCTCCCGAATGAATGCGAATGCCACGACAGCGGCTACGAGAGCAAAGGCGGCAGCCGCGAAGGAAACTGTCTGCAATCCGTCGACCACCGCGGTATTGGCCGCCGTATGAACGTCTCCGAGCATCTCATGGGGTATCGAGGAATCCAATCCCGGGGTACCGCCCGCCGCGATCGCGCCGCCGATATCGGTCGCGGAGTCGCCCAGGGTGTGGCCGACGCCGGACTCGGCGAATCCGTCCTTCACCCGATTCTGGAAGAACGCGCCCACCGACGCAATGCCGACCGCGATTCCAACCTGTTGGAACGTTTCGTTGACACCCGACGCCATACCGGATTTCTCCGGTGCCGCAATCGCGATCGACAGGAATGCACGGGGCGGATTGAACAATCCCATCCCGACTCCGATCACAAGCATGGCCGGCAGGAGTGCGGTCCACTCGCTGTCGGCGTCGACCAACACCGTCAGCGTGAGGCCGACGGCGATCAGAGTCATAGATGCGCCCATGATGATGCGTTGCGGCACCTGTGTCGTCAACGTTCCCGCGAGAGCGGCGGCGACGAACAGCGCAAGCGTGAGCGGCAGGAACCGCAAACCTGTCTCCCAGGCCGAGTAGCCGAGGATGTTCTGCATGTAGGAGATCAGCAGGAAGAGCACGGACATGGTGACGAGTCCGCAAATCATCGTCACCGCGGAGGTGCCGTTGAACGTCACGTTGCGGAACAGTGTCAGATCGAGCATCGCCTTCTCACCTCGGCGACGCTCGATCACTCCGAACACAAGGATCAGCACAGCCGCCGCCACGAACATGCTGACGATCAGAGGACTGGTCCAGCCATCGGTCTCGCCACGCAAGAAGGCGATGACAAGGAAAGACAATCCGGCGCTGAAGGTGACAAGACCCGGCCAGTCGACGGGCGGCGGAGTAGCCGCACGCGATTCCCGCATACGGTAGGCCGCAGCGGCCAGCGCGAGGATCCCGATCGGCACATTGAGAAGGAAGATCGCCCTCCAACTCATCGAGTCCGTGATGCTGCCGCCGATCATCGGACCGAAGGCGATCGCGAGGCCCGCGACCCCACCGAAGATTCCGAAGGCCTTGCCTCGGTCGTTCCCTTGATACTCGTGGCCGATCAGCGCGGGCCCGATGGCGAACAGGGTGGCACCGGCGAGTCCTTGCAGCAGCCGAGCGATGATCAGCAGCGTCACATTCGGCGCCAGACCGCAACCCAGGGACGCGACGGTGAATACCGCCAGGCCGATCATGAATACCCGGCGACGGCCCAGGATGTCAGCCAGTGATCCGCTGGTCAGCAGGAAGACCGCGAGGCCGATAGCGTATGCGTCGAGTACCCATTGCAGGTCCGCGAACGATGCGCCGAAATCAGAGCGAATATCCGGCAGCGCGACATTCACGACTGTGATGTCGAGCATCAGCATGAAGGTCGCCATACAGACGACGGCCAGCGTCCATCCCGGCCGGGCCACGCCGTCACCGACCTTCGCGGTTTCGGCCGAGTGTTTCTGTCTCGTTACCACTGAGGCTCCTATTGTTCGGTTCTTGCCAAACCTGGCTGCATCAATTTCTGCGGGCCCCACGCCCGCGAACTCCCCCGGCAGCACCACGGCCTGAGGCGTCTCGGCACCTGCCGTCGATAGTCAGTGCTACTGATGATCTACTGAACTGATCATCAGCTGAACCTAACATACCTCGAACATGCGGAACGCGCGCTTCGAAACTTCGGGTCATCCCCGCACCGCCGTGCCACATCGCGCAGGCGGGCGCTCAGTAGGAGCGAACGAGCAACTAGCTGGACATCCTGCTGATCCCGCCGTCCAGATACCGGAAGAGGCGGACAGCTTCACCCAGCTGCGGGGCGCCCGAGATGCCCTCCCTGGTCATGATCGTGTGGAACAGCTCGAAGAGTTGCTCGTGATGGAGAGCGGGCCTGTTCTCCTGTCGCCATCGCAGGACGTCCGGACCGTCATTGCTGAAGTCATGATGTTCGCCAGGGGCAACGGTGACACTCTCCCCGGCACGCAGAGGTCTCGTGGATCCGTTGAGCGTGAACGTCATGACACCCGCCAAGACATGGAAGGACTCGGTCATCGAGGTGTGCCAATGGGGCGGCGGACCGCTCCATACCGGTGCGGACCACTCGGTCACAAGCAGCTGACCGTCGGTTTCGGCACCGGTGGTGATAAACCTCAAGGTGAATTCCGTGTCGGGGATAACGAGCATGTCGCCCGGCTTTGCCATCGTCAGCACCATCTTTCGTTCTGAGCCGCCACCATTCGGTGGCCTTGGTAGTTCGAGAGCGAGAACGCACGTCACCGCGACACAACGTGAATCCGTAGCCTAGACCCGCTCGCACCCCCTACGAGCCACTTGTTCGGCTCGGGTCTTCGGTTCGCAGCACCAACTTTTCGCGCAGCAGGCTCAAGACCTGATCCAACGCATCACGCGTGGGTTCGCCCGGCTCGTCGATCAGATGCTCGGTAAGCACGGAGTGTGGCCTCAGAGGCGTGTCAGGATTCGCCGCCGAACTGTCCAGCACGATCGAAGTGAACGAGTCGCCGAGCCGCTCATGCAAGAAGTCGAAACGGTCGGCGGGAACAACAGGATCGTCGGCGAACCGAATCCCGAGCACCTCCAGTTCCTTCGACGCACAGCGTCGCCGGACGATCCCCAGGTCCTCCTCGGACACGTCGATTGTCCGTTTCCGGCTGTTCGTGATCGCGAGAGGCAGCGATGGCTGGGACATAACCGCAGCCAACATGTGTTCTTCGACCGCCATCGCCAGAGCGAACCCCCCGGTGAAGCACATTCCGACCACACCTACCCCCGGCCCGCCGCAGCGCTCGTGCTCGCTACGCGAAAGTGCTCGCAGCCAATCAACCACCGGCGAAGTTCGTCCTGTTGCGAACAGGACGAACTCCCTGCTGACACATGCGGGCACGATTACCGAGGCGCGATGCACCGCAGCCGCGACCCGGCCGCTCTGCGCCGGATCCCATCCGGGCGTGCCGAACAGGTGTGGCACCACGGCGGTACACCCGGTCTCCGATACGCGCCGCGCGAAGTCGAGAACCTTCGGCGTTATGCCCGGTACTTCTGCCAGCACCAGCACCGCCGGACCCGTTCCCCGCCGGTATACCGTGCGAGTTTTTCCGCCATACGAAAAACTGTGTCGCTCGAAATCATTCAGCATTTCATTGCTCATATCATCGACCGGTTTCGATGAATTCCACCTGCGAGAATATTTTCGATCCACCGTGCGACCACGGACGCGGTGTGAGCGGCACCTTCCTCCATCATGCCGAAGTGATCGCTGCCGACGACTTCGGTAGAGGAACCGAGGTTCCCGAGTTCGACCGCCGTTCGAGTCTCCGAACCACTTTCGACGATCAGTAACGGGCCCGCACCCTCCGCCATCCGCCATCCGGCGAACAGGTCGAGATAGGCGCTCATCGCGGTCAGTTGGACAGCACCCACCGCATGAAGCGGATGCTCGTTCTGGATGATCCGGGCAACGACGGCCTCGCGAAGCTTTGTCATCGTCTGCCCGTTCGGGGCATGCGTGTCGATGAGGACTGTGCCGGCGGGGGCGAGGCCGCGTTGTTCGAGACAGTCGGCGACGGAACTGGCGAGGTACCCGCCGGACGAGTAGCCGACCATGAAGTAGGGGGAACCATCCGAGGTACGTTGGACAACCTTGGCCAGCAATCGCACGATCGCGTCGGCAGTTGCCGGTAGCCGCTCTCCGTCCTGGAATCCCGGCGGGGGCAGGACGACGACTTCCCCGTCTCCATCGAACGCCTCGACGAAGCGCGTGTACTCGAACACGCTCGACAGCGCTGTCACCGTAGGAATGCAAATCACGCGGAACCGCTGCGATCCATTCTTGAGCCGAATCAAACCGGGCGCGACTTCGAGATCCGGATCGTCGAACATCGGCCGCAGACGTGACGCCGCGAGCAGCAAATTCATTCCGTCGTCGATCTTGCCCAATTCATGAGATCTACGGAATAGTGAAATTATCGTATCCGCGTCAGGACTATCCATTCGCCGTTCGAGAGTCTCGTCCGCCGAGGTCGACACCGGCGCCGCGGCCTCTGAACTCAACGGGCTGTAGAGGTTCGTCAGAGTCGCCGCACGGATGTGTTGGCCGAGTGTGTGTGGGGTGGGGTGGTCGAAGATCGCCGACAGCGGGATTCGCAGTCCGGTGGCCGCGCTCAACCGGTTACGCAGCTCGACCCCGGTCATCGAGGTGAAACCGAGATCGGTGAACGCGCGAGTGGCCTCGATCATGCCACCGTCACCATGTCCGAGCACGATCGCGGCCTGGGTCACCACCAACTCCACCACCAACGCCTCAGCCTCGAGATCGGACAACCCCTCCAAGCTCAACGGTGGTACGACAGCCTCGGTGACCGACAGTTCGCTCCCCACACCCGGACCACGATGCCCGGTCACACCCAAACCCGCCGCCGACACATCCCCCGCCGACACCGGCGTATCAAGCCAAAACCGCTGACGATCGAACGCATACGTCGGCAGCTGGACCCGACGCCCACCCGTGACCACCGCATCCCACCGCACATCCACACCCGCGACAAACGCCCGCCCCACACCCTCCAGCAACGCCGCGACCTGCGGACGATCCCCACCCTGAGTCGCCACGAACACCGTCGCACCATCACCACTGACGCACCCTTGACCGAGAGTGGTCAACGTCGCATCCGGACCCACCTCCACAAACCGCCTCACACCACGGTCCTGCAGCCACCGCACCCCATCCAGGAACCGCACCGTCTCCCGCACATGACGCACCCAATACCCCGGCGAACACAACTCCTCGACCGTGGCCTGCAACCCCGTCACATTCGACACCACCGCAATCCGCGGCGCCGCGAAACTCAACCCTTGCGCGACCTGCTCGAACTCCCCGAGCATCGGATCCATACACACCGAATGAAACCCATGACCCACCCGCAACCTTTTAGCTTTACCCCCTTGCGCTTCCCACCTGTGGACCAGTGGGGTCACCGCATCGTGTTCACCGGAAATCACCACCGACGACGGACCATTCACCGCCGCAATCGACACCCGCCCCGCACAACCGGCCAGCAAGGCCGCTGCCTCGGCTTCGCTGCCCTGCAACGCGACCATCACCCCACCCCCAGGGAGGGCTTGCATCAAGCGACCACGCGCAGCCACCAACACACACGCATCCTCCAGACCCAACACCCCCGCCACATGCGCCGCCGACAACTCCCCCACCGAATGCCCCATCACAAAATCCGGACACACACCCCACGACTCCAGCAGACGAAACAACGCCACCTCGATCGCGAACAACCCCGACTGCGTGAACACCGTCCGATCCAACAACCCCCCACCGTCGTCGTCGGCGAACACCACCTCCCGCAACGACCGACCCAACAACCCATCCATCACCCCACACACCGCATCAAACGCCTCAGCGAACACCGGATAAGTCGCATACAACTCCCGACCCATCCCCGCACACTGACTGCCCTGACCCGAAAACACCAACGCACTCAACCCCGCAACCGGCACACCCCGCACCACACCAACCGCGTCCCTGCCCTCAGCCACCGCCCCCAACCCAGCCAACAGACGCCCACGATCCACCCCGAGCACCACCGCACGATGCTCGAACACCGACCGCGTCCTCACCAACGAAAACCCCACATCCGCAGCCGACAGCTCCAGATCAGCCGCCACGAACTCACCCAACCGCCCCGCCTGACCACCCAACGCCCGCGAAGACTTCGCCGAAACTACGATCGGCACAACGGTATTCATAACTTTGTCACTCACAGGTGACGGCGCAGAAACGTCCTCGGACCGGTCGGTGTCGTCGGCGGGTACTGGCGTCCCGAGCTCGACCGGTGCCTGTTCCAAAATCACGTGAGCGTTGGTACCGCTGATCCCGAACCCCGAGACCCCTGCGAGCAGGTTTTCCCCACTCCGAGGCCAGGAACCCCTCCGCGTCTGCACCTTCAGGTTGAGATCATCCAGCGGAATATTCGGATTAGGCGTGGCGTAATTCAGGGAAGGCACCAGTTCCCCGTAGCTCAGACTCAGAGCCACCTTTATGATTCCCGCGATACCTGCTGCGCCTTCTAGATGACCGATATTCGTCTTGACAGAACCGACCATCAGCGGGCGGTCGTTCGGCCGTTCTACGCCCAGAGCCTGTCCCAGCGCCGCCGCCTCGACTGGATCTCCGACACTCGTGCCTGTCCCGTGCAGCTCGACATACTGGACATCTTTTGCCTTGACGCTCGCATCGGCCAGTGCGGACTGTATTACAGCGACCTGCGCCGCACGACTCGGTACGGTCAACCCGCCGGCGTGACCATTATTATTCGTCGCCGTTCCCCGCACAACGCAATAGATACGGTCGCCATCCGCGACTGCCCTATCGAGAGGCTTCAGGACGGCGACACCGCCGCCCTCCCCTCGCACATAGCCATTTGCACGAGAATCAAAAGTGAAACACTGCGAATCCGGCGAAAGCGCTCCGGCCTTCGCCATGGCCACCGAACTCTCCTGCGCGATTATCAGACCGATCCCCCCGGCAAGCGCCATGGCCGATTCACCGCTGCGCACGCTTTCGCATGCGAGGTGAAATGCAACGATGGACGAAGACTGTGCGGTATCGACGGACAAGCTCGGACCCGTCAGATTCAGCGCATGAGATATGCGATTTGCGATGGTCGCTCTGCTCGACCCCGTTGCCGAGTGGAGCTCGATGCCTGACACTCCTGCTCTGACCGATAACTTGGAGTAATCATCCGAGGACACCCCGATGAAGACTCCGACGCGGTCATTGCGCCGATTGTCCGACGTTATCCCCGCATCCTCGAAAGCTTCCCAGCCCAGCTCGAGCATCAGACGTTGCTGTGGGTCCATCACATGCGCTTCCCGCGGAGAAATCCCGAAGAAACCGGGGTCGAACCGATCGACGCTATCCAGGAATCCCCCCTTCAGAAGATTCACTCCGTCGACGATGCCAAGGGCATCATCCGAGAAATAGCCGGCATCCATGCGGGCTTCCGGAATGTCACCAACGGCAGTTTCACCAGATCGCAGAAGACGCCAGAACTCCATCGGATCGGCCGCTCCGGGAAATCTGCACGCCAGCCCGACGATCGCAATATTCTTACGCGACTCACCGCTCATAATCCACCCCGATCGATCGACCACTCACAACCGGCTCGCATGCGCACACGAAGCACATCCGACCTCAGGTCCCGCCGGTGCGATCCATCGATCCCGCCGGCCCTCGAAGAGGCAAAAGCCCCTCACACATGCCCCTTCGCAGCGTGATGCTCCCAACATAGAGCCTGGTGCTTAGGGATCTCTAAAGTCTGTCCAAAGCGACGTACTCGACCAGTTGGTCACCTAATCCAGGCACCGACCAGCGGGTGAACCTGCGATTCCAACCGCTCCTTGATGTGATCTATCTCTCACGTGCCATGAGCTCGCCGCACTGACCTCTGTTCCGACACCTCGCTAGAATCACGGGTAACATATCGGCAACAGTCGTTCCGGCTTTACGTTTGCCGTAGGTAGAGGCTTCAACTAGCTTCGAGGGTGGGAGTTATCTATCTAGTCGGATGCATGCGCCGAGGGGGTGGCAGTTATCTATCCAGGGAAAGCTGCATGCGTCAAGGGGAGAATACCGTGCATTACGAAATACTCGGGCCCATTCGTGTCTTCGACGGTCGGACCGAATCTCAGCTCAATGCCGAGAAAATAAGAACCCTACTTTCGGTGTTGATCATCAGACGCGATCAAATCCTTACCAAGGAACAGCTCATCGCCGAGCTCTGGGCCGATCGAGCGCCCCGCAGGGCTTGCGCGTCACTGCACGTCTACATTTCGCAGCTGCGGAAGTTGTTCAATCGCACCATCGACACCGCCAGCGGCATCACTACGTACGCATCAGGCTATGCGTTTTCGCTCGGCAGCGACAGTCTCGATCTGATCGAATTCAAGAAGTACACGGACAGAGGACGGCGCTACCTCCAGATCGGCGCGTCGGCCGATGCAGATCAGGAACTCACCGCAGCTCTGCAACTGTGCCGCGGTCCGGCACTTGGCGACCTGCGCGCCGACGGTCCGATTATTCGCGGGTTCGTCGCCTGGGCGGAGGAGGCCGAACTGGAAGCACGGAACCTATGGATCGAGACACAACTTTCACAGAAAAACTATGGCCAGCTCATCAGTTCTCTGTCTCAACTCATTTCCGAGTATCCATTACGTGAATCATTCCACCATCAACTAATGGTCGCCTTGCACCGTTCCGGCCGGCAACACGACGCGATAAATGTTTATCAGAGATTCAGCGAGAGCCTGAGCAACGAACTCGGCATCGGACCTTCGGCGACACTGCGATCGCTATATCACTCGATCATCGTAGGCGATGTCTCAGATGTCTGAGAACCTGCGCGCAAACGATTGAAACAACCATTGGAGTGGGCATCGAAGTCGGCTCCGAGCAAGTGCACTCGCCGAGCACCGGCGCAGCGACCGGCGCCCCCCGAGCACCATCCCGGGCAGCGAGAAGTAGCCCGGCGTACGCGCCTGAAGCTGCAGGCCGGTCCGTCATCCGCCACAATCGTCCAACGAATCCGCGGGCGCCCAGCGGCCGAGTGGAGCCACACCGTTCCGGTCCATGAATTCCAGCACGTCGCGACGCTGGGGTTTGCCGAGCTTCGGATGTAGACGGTCCAGCGCGGCCCATTCATCGGAGCATCCGGTCGCGCCGCGCGGCATCGCCTTGACGATCTGCAGGCAGATATTGCGAATCTCCGCCCTGTTCTGCATATGTTCGCCGATCCGTGCCGCTTCTCCGAACCGCCCGAGATCGACCAGGTGCACGGCGATCTGTTTCTGCTTGACTTGCGCGGCCTGCGCCGAGATCGCGATCGCGATCAGATCGTCCAGGCGATCACGAGCGATGAGGGCTCGAACGTCACCGGCCCGCACATTGGTGTGATTCGCGGTGACGGTGCGTTTCAGCCGTTCCAGGGTGCGCTCCAGATCAGCTACGGCCTGCCTCTCACGGATGCGCGGAATCTCCTTGACCATCTGGTGCGCTACAGGAGTAACACCGGAGGTCGGTTCGCACCCGGTTCGGTCGGCGATGGTGCGAAGAAAGCGGGTCAACGACGAGACGTCGAGCAGGTCGACAGTTTGGAATGCGCGCATCGGCTCCCACAACTGGTCGACGCCGACCTCGAGGAGCAGCGGTGTCGTCGGCTTACCCTGCATCCAAAAGCATGCCCACTCGGCCGAGACCCAAGGGCGGTGCACCGACTCCGGGGTGATGACGGTGAACAATTCGTCACTGTTCTCGATACCCAGCTTGATCTGTTCGATCCACGGGAGACCGTGCGGCGCGTCGTCGGGGAGGAGGAAGAACTCGACCCCGAGATCGTGTTCCAGCAGGCTGCGCAAGTACCTGACCACTCCGGCGTCGTAGCTCGTGTGGCTGAGGAATACCCTCATTCCGCTCCCCCTGCGCGGTTCGAGCGAGGTATCCCCGAGGCTCGGAAACCCCCCGCATCCTGTTCGATCCGGCTCGCCCGCTCGGATCGAAGCGAGCCGCGGGATCGCCTCACATCATGACACGAGAGCCGCAGATAGCGATGGAAAGTGCAGACTGTGCCGGGACTTGGTGCCGGAGAGCCTACGAGCTTTTCGGCGATATGGTCCGGTAGGTCCACTCGAATACACGCGCGCGGCCTATCGCGGTATTGCGAAACCGTGGTGTCGGGATGAAGTGCTCGTAGCCGCCACGATAGGGGATCTTGATTTCGGCGGTCGGCGCAAGCGGCAGAGCGTGTTCGGCCAGACCATCCGGTCCGCCTTCGAGATAGATGTTCAGTTGTGGCATGGCATGCCTCCCGTCGACGAAACAACGCACACGGGCCCTGATTGCCGATACGTCTGGCGGTACGGGGGCATCCCCGGCGCCGGGAAGGCGGAATCCGGGGATGCCAGGTCGTCTATTCGCGACTCCTTCCGGTTTGCGTGCAGACGTTGTCCGGTGGTCTCAGATGCACCAGACCACGCTGCCCAGGGGGAAGCAGATTGCCACTGATCCCCATCCTGATCCTGTTCCCCCGGCAGGAACGACCGCTGTGGATGTCGAACTGGCGGGCGCCGTTCCAAGAGGGGTGGCCGAAGCCGCCGGAGCTGCAAGAGTGGCCAGGGGCAAGGCAATAGCGGTTGCGGCGACGAACTTGCTCATTTTGCTGGACATATTTGTTGCCTCGATATCGAGTGATTGGTTCGATGCGCGTGCATTCCAGCCGACCAGCGATGTGGTGCCGTCGAACCAACATGACGGCTGGCGGGTGAGCGAAATCTGCCGAGACAGACAATGCCCGGCCGCGCCGACGATGACGCGCTTGTTTTGTTCTCGACCCCGACCCGGTTGTTATGGTCTCGCACGGCGAGCGTCAACCGTGCGGCGAAATTGCCGAACCACACCCTGTGCAGGACGGTCCGGCGCCAAGTCCTGTCGCGATTGCGTCGACCTGGCAGCTTCGACACCGGTACTCCGGCCGAAGCGATGACTTTTTCCGCGACGATGAGGAAAGGACGTGATTCAACCAGGTTACTGCGATCGGCCGGAAGCCACTAGAGGACGGGATGCGCCAGATGCCGGGAGTCTCCGTTTCGGGGCCCATCGGCGCCCGGCCGGGTGAGATCCGCTCACCGGGCGAGGCCGACGAGTGTCCGTAGGATCATGAAGACGGCGGCCAGGCCGAAGCAGGCGAGTCCGACGATCCAGACCGTGAACATCTGCCGCATCGGTATCAGGTTGCCCACCCATCCGGCGTCCAGGTCGGCGATGTCTTGTTGTGTTTCGAATGCCGTGCCGTGTGCGCCCCAGGTGCCGACCGCGAGTTCGTTCTGTTCGAAACGCTCCAGCCAGAGCACATCCTTACGTGCGGCGAGGCGATGGCTCGCCATCAGCATGATCGAAATGACCGACACGTTCAGCGCGAGCAGCGAGGAGGCGATCCGCGCGACGGCGTCGTTGCCTGCTCCCATCGAGATACTGAACAAGAAGGCCTGAGCTGTGAGGCTGACGGCAGGCACCTGCCAGAGCAGGTTGTCGTGTTGCAGGTGTCGGTCCGCCACCGCCTGATAGAGCATTTTCAATTCGGGCGAATGCCGCGACGGTGACTCGTTCATGAAAGCTGCCGCCGAGATTCGCCGCGCTCGTCGCGCTGCTGGTCGATCAGTCCGGCGCGAGCCAGGAGCAAGCCGCTGACCACGAGCACCCACACCGGGAACACCAGCGTCACCCACCGGTTCATCTCGCTGGCGACCAGCAGCGCCACAGCGAGCAGGTAGCTGAGACCGACGAGCCAACGGGGCATCAGCCTGGTCTTCGCCCAGATCGTCGCGAGCGAGATCATGAATACCGCGGCCATCCGCAACGCGTAGGTCTGGCTCGCCGAAACCACCACCATACGCCCGTAGTTGATCACCTCGGCGCGGGCGCCCTGGTCGGTAACGCTGTCGTTGCTCATCACCAGTCCCGCGGCACCAGCGGTCGCGACGAACATCATCGCCAGGAAGAGCAGTCCGCTGCCCAAGAATACCGACAGGAAGAACCGGTCTTCATACTGTCCGAACCCGTCGCGCACGACGCCTATGAACCACAGAAAGCTGATTCCGGCGAAGGGCATCAGGACTGTTGCCGTGGTGATCACGCCGTGCCGATCCTGTAGCCATTGCGTCGAATTCTCGGCATGTTCCGGCATCGTGATCCGAATCAAGACCAGCGTTGTACCGAGCAATGCCGCGAAGACCACCCCGGCCAGTGCGGCAGCTCGCGGCGTTGACAATCGACGCAGGGGCGGCGCAGGCTTGGTGTGTTGCGACGGAGTCGGCATGTAGCCATCCTGCCAAAATCGGGTGCCAGCCGACGTAATTTCGCGGGCGCGGCGATGCGAACGCCGGGCCGCGTCAGGAATCGAAAACGATTTTCGACTTCTGGGCCTCGGCTGGCTCACGCAGCGAAGGTAGGTGCACAATATGCCGGACGCCGATCGGGACTGGAGCAAACCAGCGGCGCTGGCCATTCCAGCAGAGGGCTACTTCGAACTGCAGCGCGGCCGATACGGTCCCATATATCCACGAACTCCGGCCTGCTACGGGTTCTCGATCATCGCCAAGGTCAAGCCCGGCCGGGAAGAGGCCATCCGCGCGCACGGCAAGCAGATCGAAGACGCGGTAGCCGCAAGCCCGGACGTACTGGCACCGCTGCGGCTGCACTACCTGCGGTGGCTGCTGTTCGACGTCGGTTTCGGACCGTATTTCCAATATCAGGGCATCTTCGATACCGATTTCGACAAGTACACCGAAGACGCCGTCATGCTGTTCACGCAGACCGGTATAGACACCGTTTTCACCAACCTCGAGGGATTCCCGGAGGATTGGAAGGAGAATCCGGATGCGTTCGTCGAATTCGTTCGTGAACATCAGTTTCCGAGTTTCCTCGAGTACGGCGAGTACCCTTACGTCAGCACTGAGGAGATCAAGAAGGCGCTGCGGTTGAAGGCGGCGTTCTCCGACATGCTCGATCAGATGCAGTAACCGGCGCCATGCTCGAACTCGACGATATCCAACACATCCTGCTGACCCGCACCCCAGCGGTGACCGGCCGCTATGAGTTCCTGTCCTTCGACGACCCCGCCGGGGGCCGAGCCTGGTTGACCGCGCTGCTGGACCGGGTGCAGTCGGCCGCGGACGTGTGCGCCACCATGGACAGCTCGCAGCGCTGGGTCACACTGGCCTTCACCTGGAACGGGCTGCGGGCGCTCGGGGTGCCGGAGCAAGCGCTTGCCACCTTCCCCGACGAGTTCCGTGAGGGCATGGCCGCCCGCGCCGACATCCTGGGCGACACCGGCGCCAATCATCCCGACAACTGGGTGGGCGGGCTGGCCGGTGACGACCTGCATGCCATCGCAATCCTGTTCGCCCGCACCGAGGCCGAACGGCAGCGGTGCACGACCGAACACGAGAAACTGGTGGTCGGCTGTCCGGGTGTGCGCGTGTTGTCGTTTCTCGATTTGAACGCGACACCGCCGTTCAACTACGCCCACGACCACTTCGGATTCCGCGACCGGTTGTCCCAGCCTGCGATCGAAGGGGCCGGCGAGGACCCGACCCCCGGCTCTGGCGCGCCGTTGCAGCCCGGTGAATTCATCCTGGGCTACCCCGACGAGGAAGGGCCGCCCCGGGGGCAGCCGCAGCCGGAGATCTTGTCCCGCAACGGCAGCTACATGGCCTACCGGCGGCTGCAAGAACACGTGGGCGCATTCCGGGACTTCCTGCGCGAGCACGCCGACACCCCCGACGGGCAGGAACTCCTCGCCGCCAAACTCATGGGCCGGTGGCGCAGCGGCGCCCCGCTCGTGCTTTCGCCGGACCGCGACGACCCCGAGCTGGGTGCGGATCCCTCACGCAACAACGACTTCAACTATAAAGAGATGGACCCGCACGGTTATGCCGTGCCGCTGGGCGCGCACGCGCGGCGACTCAATCCGCGTGACACCGCGGTGCATATGAACCGGCGCAGGATGATCCGTCGTGGCGCCACCTACGGGTCCGCGCTGCCACCGGACGCCTCCGACGACGGCGCGGACCGAGGTATCGCCGCCTTCATCATCTGCGCCAGCCTGGTTCGCCAGTTCGAGTTCGCCCAGAACGTCTGGATGAACGACAAGTCGTTTCACGAACTCGGCAACGAGCACGATCCCATTTGCGGCACCCAGGACGGCACCCTGGAGTTCACCGTCCCGAAGCGGCCGATCCGCAGGGTGTTCGCGAGCCTGCCCGCGTTCACCACGCTCAAAGGCGGCGCGTACTTCTTCCTGCCCGGTATCAGCGCCCTGCGCTACCTGGCCGGGCTAGACAGCCCAGAGGTGACCTCATGAGCGGTCTGCCGACGGCACGCACCTACAACCAGAGCCACATGCCGCGCAAGGCCGACGGGCGGCGGCGGATCAGCATCTACTGGACGTGGAGTTACCCGTGGGAAGCCCAACGCGACCCCGCCGAAATCTACAACCGCTTCTCCACGATGACCGAAGTCCGCAACGCCACGTGGCCGGCCTACGAGACCCCCGACTACGACAGAACGCATTTCCTGCAAGGCATCGCAGGCACTCTCGAACTGTTCCACCGCTCGACATTGGATTTCCAACGGCTGGCCGGGGAGGCCACCGGTCATCCCGTCGCGGTCTTCCAGCGCATCGACCAAGCCGGTTACACCCTGCCCATCGACGAACGCATCCTGGCCGACACCGACACCCTGATGATATTCGGGCTCGACCACATCCTCTCCGAACAGCAGGCCGCACCCGAGGAGAGCGACGCCATCGGTGAGTGGCTGCAACGCGAGGGCACCTGCCTGCTGCTCGCGCCGCACCACGACGTCGGCTTCAGCGACGACAACGCGCAGCGGCAAATCGAATACCGCCATCACGGCGATCCGCTGGTCCCCCGCCAGCAGCGATTCGGCCAGTACACGCGCTCGCTGATGAAAACGCTCGACGTGCCGATCCACAACACCTGGGGCCTACGCCCGGCGGTCGTGAACGGCACCGATCAGATCTCCCCCGTCACCGCCTACCGCGACCTGGACACACCCCGGCTCCTCGACCAGGTCACCACATTCAACTTCCATCCCCATCTGCCGCACTACCAACTCACCGCACCCGAAGACGACTCGCTCCGTGTGCTGGCCCGCCAGCGCGTCGACCCCACCCGCCCCCACCCCTTCACCACCGCGGGCAACACCGAATTCAACGCCCTGATCTGGATGCCGCCCACCGGGCGACGCACCGGCGACATCGTGCTCATCGACTCCACCAACTTCACCACGCTCTTCGGCGGCACCGACAGCCTCGAACACCTCTGGCACAACCTCGCCACCATGAAATGACCACGACCAGCCCGGCGAGGAGGCTCGTTGTGAACAGCCCGGACGACCCGACAACGGTGGTGCTCCGATACGTCGACGCCTTCAACAACGCCGACCCGTGCAGATACTCGACGGAATGTCGCCACATGTGTGGCACGAGCCGACAGCCAGTGAAGATTGGAGGAGGGACGTACAAAAGGAAGGCAGCTGACAGCCTGGGCTCGGGCGAAAGGCGCCTGACCGGGGCTGCTCGACGACGATCCTCCGCGACCGGCGCCGGGCCCGGCTGCTCCAGGCGTGGCACGAGTTCGAGGCGGCGGCTGGGCGCGCCGCTCAGAGCTGCGGGATGTCGGGAAGGTCGCCGGAGCTGAGACGCTGCGCGGTCCGCTTGTTCATCCCGAACATGCGCAGGATGCGGTAGGTCATCTCGTCCGACAGCGCGTCGGCGTCGGCGGACGGGTCGGCATCGAGCAGTTGCAGCAGCCCCAGCATCGCACCACCGGCGGCCATGACAGCCAGGTCCGGATCCATCGGCTCGAATCGGCCCGCCTCCTGGGCCGCGCGGATGTCGCGGCGGGCGCGTGGCGCGAGGCCCTCGTCGAGCAGCATCACGGCCATGCCGGAGTTGAGCACCACACGCACCATCTCCGGGATGCGCCGCTGCAATCGACCGGTCATCCGGAAGCTCACGGCGAACACTTCGGCCGGGTCCTCGTAGAGGGCCACGATCTTGTCGCGCATTTCACTGTAGACCTGCAGCGCCGAGCGGACCGCCTCGTCGAAGAGCTGGTCCTTGGACTCGAAATGGTTGTAGAACGAGCCGAATCCCACGTCGGCGGCCTCGGTGATCTCCTGGATGCTCACCACCGATCGCCCTTCGGACAGGAACTTGCGCGCCGCACCGAGCAGGGCGTTGCGGGTGCGCTCACGGCGGCGATCGGTGCGGGTACGCACCACTGGTTCGGCAGTCATCAGACCTTTCCTGTTCGTTCTAGAGAAATCATAACTGAGGGATCAGTCAGTTACGATTCGCGAGGCAAAGCAGGTTCTGATCGAATCCTCAATATCGGGTTGACAGATTCCTCCATCGTGACTGATGATTTCATCACTAGAGCTGTGGAGGTGGCCGTGCCAAGCACTGACAACGGAGTCGAGGCCGGGCGGATGGTCCGGGTCGGCGACCGCGGCGTGCCGATCGAGGAGGCACCGCCGAGCAGACCGCGCTGCGCGGGGTGGAACGCCTGTGGCGCTTCCCGGCCCGAAAGGCATCGCCACCGAGCCTCGGTGGATGGATCCGCCAGGCGAAGATCAAGCCCGCCCCGCGCTTCCGCCGCGGCGCCTAGCTGGGCCTGCCTCGCCCGCTGATCCGCGGAGTTCAGGGCAGACTCGCGCCCCAGCCCGAGATCCGCACGTACCAGGGCAGGCACCAGCGACTCGACGACACGCTCGGCCTCGGTTTCGCCGTCCTGGGTTACGGGTCCGACCCACGCCGCGCCTTCTCCCCCGCGGACCTGGACGTTCTGCGCGCCCTCGACACCCGCTTCGTGACGGTCTACCCGCTGGGCGGCCGCCCGCAGGGCGAACCGGGCGACGGCCGCGGCGACCTCACCGACATCGAAGACCACACCGGCGCGCTGGTGCGCTGGTTCCGCCGCGCCCGGTTGCGTCCGGGCGGAGTGGTCCTGCTGCGCCCGGACCGGTACGTCTTCGGCACTGCCGAACCGTCCGAGACCGCCGCACTGATCGCGCGCTACGGCGTCAACTGCACCTGCCGACCCCGCCGGCCGGGCTCACACAGCCCGCCTCGGTCCGGTTGCCCGAGCCTGCCGCACCGTCGGCCGAACCCACATCCGCCTAGTGCAAGGCGGACAGTTCGGTGCTCACCCGACCGGCAGGAGCATTCCGGTTTCCGGGTCGTACCAGCGGCATGCTCCGGGAGGCAGGTGCAGATTCGCTGTGCCGCCCTCGGCGGCGCGGAAGCCCGGCGGCGCTTGTACTTTCACCGTCTGCCCGCTGAGGCGGGTGGTGAGCAGGGTCGAGGAGCCGAGCGGCTCGAGCACTTCGAGCTCGGCCCGCACTGTCGCGTCCGCTGGGCCGTCGGCCAGCACGACGGCCTCGGGGCGGATGCCGAGCCGTAACGTCTTGCCCTGGAAGGAGGACAGCTCGGGAGGAACGGCGAGCGATTGCCCGCCCAGGTCGATGCGCGGCCCGGCTGCTCCGGCGGCGACGGTGCCGGTGAGGAAGTTCATCGGCGGGCTGCCGAGGAAGCCCCCGACGAATTCGGTGGCGGGGTCGTCGTAGACCTCGGTGGGCGGGCCGCACTGGACGATCGCCCCGGCGCGCATCACGGCGACGCGGTTGCCCAGCGACAGCGCCTCGATCTGGTCGTGGGTGACGTAGATCGTGGTGGTGCCGAGTTCGGCGACGAGTCGTTTCAGCTCGGCCCGGAACGACAGCCGCAGCAGCGCGTCCAAGTTGGACAGCGGCTCGTCCATGAGCAGCACGTCGGCGTCCATCACGATCGCACGCGCTACCGCGACGCGCTGGCGCTGCCCGCCCGACAGCCGCGCCGGGTAGCGGTCCAGGTAGGGCGTGAGCTGCAACAACTCCGCGGCCCATGCGACTTTGCGACGGATCTCGTCGGCGGGCACGCCGTGCACGCGCAGGCCGAAACCGATGTTGTCGGCGACCTTCTTGTTGGGGAACACGGCGTAGGACTGGAACACCATGGACAGATTGCGCCGCCGCGGCTCGAGATAGGTGACGTCCTTACCGCCGATCACGATCTGACCCGAGTCCGGCAGCTCCAACCCGGCGATCATGCGCAGCAAGGTGGTCTTGCCGCAGCCGGACGGTCCGAGCAGCACCATGAACTCACCGTCGGAGATCTCCAGTGAGACCTCGTCGGTGGCGCGCGCCGTACCGCCGGGATAGGTTTTCGCCAGATCCCGGACCACCACTTCAGCCATCAGCGAACCCCTGTCATCGCAGCGTCGTCCCCCACATGTTCACCAGGTAGCGCCGCATCACGAAGATGAACGCCAGCGCCGGGATGATCAACGCGAAGCCGCCCGCGAAGCGGTACGCCGTCGACGCCTCGTCCAGCGCGGTGAGCACCTGCGCGGGCAGCGTGCGGTGCCCGAGTGTCACGATCGTCGCGCCGAGGATCTCGTTCCACGACAGGACGAACGTGAAGATCGAGGACGCGGCCAGCCCCGGCAGCGCCAGCGGCACCACGATCCGGCGCGCGGCCTGCCAGCGGCCGCATCCGAAGACCTGGGCCGCCTCCTCCAGATCGGGCGGCACCGCGACGAAGATGCTCGCCGTGATGAGCACGGTGGTCGGCAAAGCGAGCGTGGTGTGTACCAGCGTCACGGCCAGCACCGTGTCGTACACGTCGACGCGCAGGAACATCGTGGCCAGCGGCACCGAGAGCACCACGATCGGCAAGGCGCGCACGAAGAGGATGAAGACCTGATAGGTGTCTTTGCCACGAAACGCGTGGCGCGCGAGCGCATATCCCGCGGGCGCGCCGATCACCAGGGACCAGAACACCGTGTAGAGGCCGACCAGCACCGAGTTGCCCAGTGCGGGGGCGGTTCCCGTCGCCCGGAAGAACGCGACCAGCGTTTCGGTGGAGAAATCGCTGGGGATCAGCGGCTTCGGGAACTCGTTGAGCGCCTCGCGGGAGGAAACCGCGGCGAGGCCGATGAGAACGATCGGCAACGCCATGAACAGGCTCACGGCCGAGCAGGCCACCTGCACCCACACCGCGCGCCTGCGCCGCCTGCGCAGCGGCGCGCGATCGACGGGTGGCAGTGCGCGCGACGGTGCGCTGTCCGGGTTCATCGCGTCTGCTCCGGCTGCCGGACCGCCCGCAGGTAGAAGGCCGCGGTGGCGAGCGAGATCGCGAGCACGATCAGCGAGACAGCGCTGGCGACCGCGGGATTCTGCAGATTGGCGTACCACTCGTAGGTCTCGCCCACCAGCAGCGGAAAGTCCCGCCCGGTCAATGCCTGCGCCACGGCGAACGCCTGCAGGGCCAGGATGGTCCGCAGGATCAGCGCCACCTGCAGACTCGGCCCGAGCAGCGGCAGCGTCACGTGCCGCAGCCGCTGCCAGAAGTTCGCGCCGAACACCTGCGCGGCCTCGTCGTAGTCGCGCGGGATCATCTGCACGCCCGCCACCACGATCACGAACACCAGCGACGTCGCGCGCCAGACCTCCGCCACCACCACGGCCAGCAGCATCGTGCCCGCGTTCTGGTAGCCGAGCCAGTGCACGCCGTCGTCGGAGACTCCGAGGCCGACCAGCAAGGAGTTCAGATAGCCGCGGTTGTCGAAAATGGACAGCCAGACCAGGCCCGCGGCCAATTCGGAGATCGCCAGCGGCAGGCACCACAGGTAGAAGTGGCCGCCGGCGAACCGCGGCCGCGCCTGCATGAGCAGCGCCATGCCGACGGCGAGCGCGAGCTGGATCGGCACGACGATCACGATCAGCAGGACCGTGTTGCGCAGTGCGGTGAAGATGTAGGGATCGTCGAACAGTCGCTCCCAGTTGGCGAGGGTGAGTCCGTCGTCGCCACGGAACGCCTCGAGCACGCCCTGCACGAGCGGCCAGCCGAACAGCGCCGCCATCAGGACGATCGAGGGCAGCAGCAGCATCCACGGGGAGCGCAGTCGCGACATCACGGTCAGCCCACCCGGCAGAGTTCGGCGGCGGGATCCGGAGCCCAGCACGGCACCTTCAGGTCGTCGAGGATGCCTTGCAGGACCCGAGCCTGCTGATCCAGCGTGGCGCGGATATCGGCTCCGTCGAGCACGATCGAGCGGAAACTGTCTTTGAAAACCTTGCTCACCTCGCCTTCACGCTGTCCGAGACCCACCGGTGGCAGCGAAAGAATGGCGCCGGGCGCCTCTTGCTGCCTGCGCACCGCGTCGGCCTCCAGCTGGATGGCCGGTGGCAGGTCGCCCGGGATCGCCGTGTCGACCGACGGGAAGAAACCGTTGGAACGCAGCAGCCGCAGTTGAGTGTCCGGGCGGGTGAGCGTGCTGATCGTCCGCTGCGCCAGTTCGGGGTCCGGGCTGCCCTCGGGAATCGCGAGTCCGGCGATCACGGCCATGTAACCGAGTCCGTGCGAGCCACGGGGCGCGGGAAGCATCCGCCAGTTGCGCGGGTCGCGCTCGGGGGCGTGGACCACGCGCACGACGTGGTCCCACGCCAAGCGCACTTCGCCGCTGTCGAGCGGCTCCTGCATGAAGTCGAAGTTCGTACTCGCCGGAACGCAGTTCGCCCACAGCTCACGCAGGTATCGCCACGCCGTCACAGCCTCGTTCGAGCGGAAGGTGGTGATCTGCCTGCCGGTGAACGAGGGCAGCAAGAAGCCCTGGACGAAGCGGTGCAGCAGGCCCTTGGGTCCCGCGGGCAGGCCCAGCACGGGACGATTGCCGTTGGCGCGGCGCGCGGCGATGGCCCAGTCCAGGAACTGGTCATAGGTCAGCGACGCGGCGTCGGCGCCGGACGGCAGATGCTCCAGCGCCTCCGCATGCGCGGCAAGGACATAACTCGCCGTGGCCCACGGGATGTACCACGTGCGGTCGGTGCCCACCCTGGCCAGTTCCAGGTAGGCGGCGGGCCAGCCGCGGGGGCCGAGGTCGGCGACCAATCCGGTGAGGTCTTGCAAATAGCCGTCGGCGAGCGGCGCGATGTCGCCGTGCAGGCCGCCGAGCAGGCCGATCTGCGTCGCTCCCGCGTCGACCTGGCTGCGGACCTGGCTCGCGAACGGGCTCTCTTCGATGGTCACGTAACCGACGCCGGGTGCGGCATCGGCGAGCAGGCCGCGGAACCGTTCGGCCTCGTCGGCCGGACGGAACTGCGTGGACAGGAAGATCATTCCGCCGTTTCCGCTGGTGGCGAATCCGGTGCAGGCGGCGGACAAGGCCGCCGCGCCGAAGCCCGCCGCGCGCAAGAAGGATCTGCGCGTGGAACCGGATACCAGCATGCATGGCTCCTGTTCGGGCACAAAGCGGTTCGGACGAACATCAGGTCGGTCAACCTTATGGCGCTGAAGGACATTGTCGATTGCCAATGTTGGCGATAGTGCACGGAACGGAACGTCGCGGAACACGCCGATGCCCACCGAGCAGCGGGTGCGAGGGCCACTCGGTGGGCATACCGCCGCGCGCCGGGGACGTACGCGCCGGACAGGGGCGGGTTGAGAGATCCCGTCCGGCGGGCAGAAACGCGTGGCGGCCGGTGCTCCCGTCGAGCAGGCGGGCGGAGTCGGGGCACAAGCCACGCCGCTCGACGGGAGCAGGTCATCCGGTGATCACAGCGAGCCCCCGCCGCCGAGCAACCACGGGTTGAAGGTGCACTCCAGATTCGGATGGCCGGCCGGGTCCAGCGCGCGCAGCGCGATGGACAGCGCCCGCGGTGAGTACATCATCGTGAGGTGGTCGGACACGTCTTGTTCGCATCCGTCCTGCAGCGTGATGTTCTGCACCGTGACGCCGGGCGCCGGCTTCAGGAAGGTCAGATCGTAGGGATTGGTGATCTCGTCGTAGCGGGTGCCGACCACGGTGTAGTCGACCCCGGAGACGGTGTCGCCGTTCTCGTTGAGCTTGTTGACGAAGTCCGAGCCGATCGTCTGCTGGATGCCCGCGTGCCCGACGAAGATCTCGATGAAGCCGAGGATGTCGATGCCGAAGTTGTTGATCGCCCGGCCCAGCGCACCGATGCCGTCCAGACTGGTGCCGTGATGCGTGGCGCCGTAGGTGATCAGGTTCTTCACCTTGGCCGCGCCGCCTTCGAACTTGGTGTACCAGTTCGACATCGACCCGCCCTGCGAATGCGCGACGAGGTCAACCTCCGACGCCCCGGTCGCGGCCAGCACCCGGTCGACGAAGGTGGCCAGCTGCTTGGCCGAGTCCTGGATGTAGCCGGTGCCCATCACCCCGGGCAGCACCGATCCGAGACCGCCGCCCTCGAGCAGGTTGGACCGGCCGTAGTTGAAGGTGAAGGTGCAGAAGCCCGCGTCCTTGATGGGCTGGCCCATGAAGGCGAAGCCGTTGTAGGCGTTCATCCAGGTGCCGTGCACCAGCACCACCGGGCGGGGGTGCTCGGCGGTCGGCTTGCAGCTCCAGTCGTTGGCACCCGGCGGGGCGACGTCCGGATGGGTCAACCCGTAGCCGAACGCGGCCAGCCACGAGGTCATCGGCGGACCGTAACCCACGGTGTCGCTGGCGTATCCGCCGGAGGATCCCGAGCTGCTGCCGGATCCGCCGTAGCAGTCCCCGGATCCGTTGCCCGACCCGGCGCCGCTGCCCGAGGTGCAGGCCGAGCCGGTGCCCGCACTGCCCGAATCCGCCACCGGCGCGGCCGTGCGGCCCGCCGCGATGTAGTCGGCCAACTGCTGTTCGGTGGGCTGAGCCTCCGGCGCCGCGTTCGCGCCGGACGCACCGACGGCGAGCACCGAAACGCTCAGCAGCACCGCCGCCAAGGACGATCGCCCGTAGGTACTTCGTTTCATGATTTGCCTTCCTGCAGAACCACGGTGTTCGACGACCGGCGCCGTTCTCGCTGGTAGACGGCACCGAAGCTGCGCCAACGCTAGAACCGGAAAACGGGACGGCCTATGCGGAAGAGCTGGATCTGGAGACCTCACGAATGCGTTCGGCCACGGCTAGGGAGACGGCACAAAGTACGCGAAAAGGGCATTTTCATGAATTCGGCGAATAGGTCGGCCGGCACAAGCCGATGGCGCCGAAACGGTGAATTTTCCAGATCACCAGGCGATTACGGTTCCGCAACGGCCGACGGCCGCATCATGGATGGACGCTGAACCCAGCCATCGGTGGCCATCCGGTGGCTAACCACTGGGAGATCCCGTGTCCGCCACCATGGTTACCCTCGCCCGCACCGTGCTGGGCGCGTTCGCTGTCACCGCCGCGCTGACCAACCCTCCGCACGCCGCCGCGGACGGCCCTGGCTCCGCCGACGCGAGCCCCTCGATCACCGCGCCGTTCGCCCTCTTCCCCGCCCCGACGCCGACGGTGCGCGGGCCGGTCACCGCCATCGTCGTGCTCGGCTACGGATTACTGCCCGACGGCGGCATGCGCCCGGAACTGATCGATCGTCTGCACGCCGGATACGCGCAGGCGCTGCTGGCGCCCTTCTCACCGATCATCGTGACCGGCGGCAACGCGCGCAACGGCGTCACCGAGGCACGGGCGATGGCCGATTGGCTGATCGCCCGCGGCGTCCCGCCCGCCAGGATCGAGCTCGAGCCGGAGGCCGACACGACCGCGCAGAACGCCGTGCGCTCGGCCACGATCATGCGCGCGATCGGCGCACGCGACGCCGTGGTGATCACGTCGGCCGACCACATGGACCGGGCGGTGGGCACCTTCCACGACGCCGGGGTGGACGTCGTCGGCACCGTGACCCCCGAGCAGGTGCCGCCCGCACTCTGGCGGTTCGGTCCGCTGCCCTGACGGGATGCCGCCGTCGATTACCGTTTCGCAATACAGGAGCAACCATGAACGAGACCGCGGTGAATCCCGCCGAACAGGCGATGTCGCTGGTCGACCATCGTTACCGTTCCACTCTTCGCTACGAGGTGGAACGGGAAAAGATCCGTGAATTCGCCCGCGCCGTCCAGGATTCCCATCCGGCGCATCGAAGCGAGGCCGCCGCGGCCGAACTCGGCTTTTCCGGACTCATCGCGCCCGCGACGTTCAGCTCGATCATTCTCACCAGGGTGCATCGCGAAATACTGGACAAGCTGATCACCGGTTACGACCCGACCCGGATTCTGCACGCGGACCAGGTCTTCGACTTCGGCAGGCCGTTGGTGGCCGGTGATCGGCTGACCTGCGACATCTATTTCGAATCGTTCCGGCACTTCGGCGACTACGACGTCCTCGCGATCAAGAGTGTGTTGATCGATCAGCACGGGGCCGTGGTGCAGACCGGTTCCAGCGCGCTGCTCGCGCACGTCGGCGAGCGTGATCCCGGATCGGCCGATGCGGCGCGCAAAGTCGCCATGGGTCATCGCTGCCCCGAGGAGCCGGCTGCCGGCAGCACCGTCGTCCCGGCCGCGGTGGACTATCTCGCACCGACGCCGGACACCCGGATACCGCGCACGCGTGTGGATTTCGAAGACCTGGCGGTGGGCACCGAGCTGCCCGTTCGCACCATGCGCCTGTCCCGTGGCGACCTGGTCAACTACGCCGGCGTGACCGGCGAATCCAATCCGGTGCTGTTCGACGAACGCGTCGCCGTCGCCAGCGGCCTGCCGACCGTGGTCGCGCCCGGCATGTTGAAACTCGGGCTGGCCACCTCGTTCCTGAGTTCCTGGCTCGGTGATCCCGCGGCGGTCACCCGTTTCCGCGCGCAATTCGCGCACAACACCCATCACCTGCGGATACCGTCGTTGGGGGCGGGCACGATCCACTTCCGCGGCCGGATCACCTCGATCGATGCGCGCAAGCGGCGGGCGACCATCGCGGTCGACGCGCGCGCCGAGGGACGCAGACTGTTCGGCTACGCCGCCGCCGAAGTGCTCTTCCCGTAGGCGATAGCCGGGATCAGGCGGCCCGGCCGGACCGCGCGTCCGCGCGATCGCGGTCTGCGCGGTCGGGCGACAGACCGGTGAGCAGCGCCAGGCGGCGATGCGAATCCAGCCGCGCCGCGCGATCGTAAGTGCTGGTGTGCACGAGGATCTCGGCCGCGCCCGTCCTGGTCACCAGCCGCTCGAGGTGGTCTGCGACCTCGTCCTCGGTGCCGTACAGATGGCCGCGCAACCCCTCCTCGACGATTCGGCGCTCCCGGTCGGTCATGGTGCGTGCCTCGATCTCGGCGGGCGGCAGCAGGGGCGGGAACTCGCCACGGGTGCGCGCGTACGCGGCGGACCACGCCTCCGGCAGCAGCAGCCGGTGGGCCTGCGCGGTGGTGTCGGCGATGACGATCGAACCGGAGACCATCACGTAGGGTTCGCCGCCGGCCAGAGCGGGACGGAATTCGGCGCGGTAGCGTTCGATGGCCTCGACCATGCGGTCCTCGTCGCCGGCCGGGGCGATCACCAGCGGCAGCCCGAAACGGGCGGCGCGTTCGGCGCCGGAGCCGGTCGCCAGCAGGAACGCGGGAACCCGCAGTCCCTCGGCGGGCCAGGCGTGCACCCCCCGCCTTCCCTCGGTGAAGTACGCCAGGAGTTCGGCGAGCCGGGCGTCGAAGTCCTCCGCGTCGCGCTTGTCGTGCCCGAGCGCATGCCGCACGCCGTCGGTGAAGCCGACCGAGCGGCCCAACCCCATGTCGATGCGTCCCGGGTACAGCGATTCCAGCACGCCGAACTGTTCGGCGACCACCAGCGGCTGATGATTGGGCAGCATCACGCCGCCCGTGCCGATGCGGATCCGCGAAGTCGCCGCCGCCGCGGCCGCCGCCAGCACTGTCGGCGCCGAACCCGCCACGCCGGGCACGCTGTGGTGCTCGGACACCCAGAAGCGGTGATAGCCCCACTCCTCGGCGAGCCGGGCGAACTCGACGGTCTCCCGCAGCGCGGCCGGATGGCTCTGACCGCGCCGTACGCGCGACCGATCGAGGACGGAGAACCGGACAGAGGACAGCGCCGAGGTCATACCGATGTCAACGCGAGCGCGCCGCGCTGATTCCGCGCCGATTCACGGCGCGGTGGGCACTCCGAGCGCCTCCGCCAGTACTCGCCAGGCCCGCGGCAGCTGGGCCTGGAAATCCGGCCAGGTGTGCATGCCCTCCGCGGTGTACTCCACGGTCGTGGGAATCCGCAGCTCGGAAAGGCGGGCGGCGAACCGCTCGGTGCAGGCACGGGCGCCCGCCTCCAGCGCCGCGCCGCCGCCCGCGGTGCGCAGCGCGTCCGCGACCGACGGGGAGTTCGCGACCGCCACCAGGTCGGCGCCGGTCGGCAGCCCGGCGGCCGCCGAGAGGTAGACAGCGGTGCCACGCAGGTTCTCCGCATGCAGCAGGCTGTCGTGCGCGGCCCATTCCGGTGAGGACGGCGGGCCCCAGAGATTGTCGACGTTGCCACCGCGCGAGGCGACCGTGATGGTGGTGACCGCGTGACCGAGCGGGTCCGCGGTGGAATAGCACCCGCTCATCCCGGCGACGGCGCGATACCAGCCGGGGTGGCGCTGGGCGAGCATCATCGCCGCCTGCGCCCCCATCGACACCCCGGCGATGGCGCGGCGGCCGTCGGTGCGCAGCAGCGATTCCACGATCGGCGGAAGCTCGGTGGTGAGGAAGGTCTCCCAGCGGTTGAGTCCCAGCGCGGTGTCGTGGCGGACCCAGTCGCTGTACATGCTGCCGGTGCCGCCGCCGGTCAGCACCACGTCGACCGGTTTGCCCGCGAAGAATTCGGCGGCGCCGCCCTTGCCCAGCCATGCCGATGTGGCGTCGCCGTCCACGCCGTCGAGCAGATACAACACCGGGCGTGGCGCCTCGCCGCTGCCGCGCAGCACGTCGACCGAGATGATCCTGCGCATCGCCGCGGAAGCGATGGAGAGCCGTTCATGCCCCTCGGCGACCTTTTCGATCGACAGCAGCCCCGTACGGGTCATGGCCGGGTCCACCGCGGGCGGCGGGGCCTGCGGCACCGGATCGGCGAACACGGGGGCAGCGGTGACCGCGGCGATGAGGGCCATCGCCGCCGCGGTGATCGGTACGCGCGACCTCATCCTGCCGCAGCGGCCCGTTCCGCTCGTCTGGCCGCCGCGCGCTCGCGCTGCTCCTCGAACCGTCGCGCCTTCAGCTCCAGGTCCTCGAGGTAGGCGTGCAGTTCGTCGCGGGCGCGTTCGCCGTCGCCGGTCAGGTCGGTGCGCTCGAAGACATGCCACGTGCGCAGTACCGGGCGCACGACCACGTCGAGATGCTGGCGCAGATCGTAGATGCCATGCTTGGCCAGCAGCACCGCGTTACGCCGAAAGTTCGGCTGGGACAGGCCGGGCATCTGAAAGCGGGTGATCACGGTGGTGATCGCGCGCAGCGCTTCGTTCGGCACGAGGTCCAGAGCGGCGGCGCTGATGTTCCGGTAGAAGATCATATGCAGGTTCTCGTCGGCGGCGACACGTTGCAGCATACGCTCGGCGATCGGTTCCTCGCAGGCCGCTCCGGTATTCCGGCGGCTGATCCTGGTCGCCAGCTCTTGCAGTGTGACGTAGGCCACCGAACGCAGGAACACTTGCTCCGTGTCGGGTTTCGCGAAGCCGGAGGTCATATGCGCCATCCTGGCCTGCTCCAGCAGCACCGGATCGACCGCGCGGGTCACCACCAGATAGTCGCGCATCACGATGGCGTGGCGGTTCTCCTCGGCAGTCCACCGGCCCACCCAGGTGCCCCACACCCCGTCCACGGAGAACGCGTCCGAGATCTCCCGGTGATACGACGGCAGATTGTCCTCGGTGAGCAGATTGGTGATCATCGCCGTCTGTGCGACTTCGGAAAGTCCGGATTGTCCCGGTTCCCAATCGATTCCGCCGAGGGCGGCGAAATTACGCCCGTCGTCCCACGGCACGTAATCGTGCGGATTCCAGGACTTGGCCTTGCGCAGATGATCGTTGAGCAGGCGTTCGGCGGTGGGTTCGAGTTCGCGTAGAATATCGCGATCGGTCAACGCGGTGGTCACTCGCACTCCTTTGCTCACCCTCGATTTCAGGGCACGTTCGACGATACCGGCGAAATTTCAAGCCGAACGGCCGATTACGTGATCGTTGGGCGAGGTGACGATGGTCATATGACCCGGCTGGGGCAGTTCACAACCCGCGATGTCGCCCGCGTCGGCCACCCCGTACAGCCCAGGGGGCCTGCCCGCCGCCCGCAACCGGTCCAGCAGATCGTGGGCGCGCCCGGCCAATTCGGGAATGCGCGCGGTGCGCCCGGTGGCCACGGCGGCGGTCAACGGCACCTCGGCGGCCTCACCGACGATGGCCAGCACGTCAGGGGTCATGCTGAACGTTCCGGTGCGGGCGGGCACGTCATCGATCGGCACCAGCACCGTGCCGCCGGCGGCGGACAGCACCGACAACGCCCGTGAGCCTAGCGGATCGGCCAGCGCGGCCTGGACCCGCCGGAGTTTGCGCCGGGCCGCGTCCGTGCCCGTGACGGGTCTTCGCTCGTCCGGGTGCGCCGGAATGCCCAGCGCCACGACCTGATAGGACCGTGCGATCGGAATGCCGGTCGCCCTGGCGAGCTCGCCGACCGCGTGCCCGCCCAGCAATGCGGAGACCAGCGTCTGGGCGGCGGTCTGATGTTCCCGCGCGACCGCGCGATGCTCGTCCACGTAAGCGGTCGACGCCGCCACCGTCACCATTTCCAGGACGTGGATCGCCAGTCGCGCACCCGCGAGAAAATGGTCGGTCCGCTCGTCGGCGGCATCGTCTGCGAGCAATTCCAGCCCGTTGCGTATTTCGTCGTGATACGCGCCGAGCACCGTTTCCAGCGCGATGCCCTCCCGCGCCCAGCGCGAGGCGAAACCGGCGATCTCCGGGGGTCGCGACGCCGCGTGCGCCGGACGCGGCGCCAGCAGTTCGGCGGCGGCCGCCAAACAGTTTCGCGCGGTGCTCGCGACGTCGCCGGAGGCGTCGTGGCCGACGCGCTCGGCGAGGTGTTCGACGAGTTTCGATGTCAACGTCTCGGTACTCGTTCTCGGCTGCCTGCCCATCATGCCTTCCGAAGGTTAGCGACGGATCGTGATGGAATCGAGATATGTCGCGCCGAATCGGGTAAGTCATCAGTGGTCGACCGACCGGTTGGGCACGATCACAAGCTTTTCGAACGGATCGAGGCCGACGGCGTCCGGCACGGACAGAACCACTCCGGCACCGCGATTTTCGAATCCGGCGCCCGGGCCGTCGCGGGCCCACCGATCTGCGGAGTATGTGACGCAGCGCCGTCCGCGCATTTCCGGCGCTGCGTCGAGTTCACCCTAGATCCGTGGGCACCGGCCTGAGAAGTCCCCTTCGACGCTGTGAGGACGGTTCATCGACGCTCACGGCCACGATTGGGACGTCGCACAGTCCGTGTCGTCGCGGCCGACCGGTCCGGCGCGTGCTATGAACCGTGGGATCGAAAGGCAAACCTGTGAGCTGTTCCATGAGATCTTCCGAACCACTGTGCAGCGGATCGCGGCGCCGATAGCATCGAGCGCCGCGCTGCCGTACGGTGTCGCGACGAGTTTCGAAGGGCTACACCACATATGAGCGGTACGCGAGAGAAGCTGGACGAGCTGCGGGCGATCCTGGAGCTGGCCGAGGAGCCCGCAGGCGAGAACGGCATCGCGAAGCGCAAGAGCAAGGGCATTCCCAGCGCGCGGGAGCGGGTGCGCGCACTCCTCGACCCCGGGAGTTTCGTGGAGATCGGCGCGCTGGTGCGCCAGCCGGGCACCCCGGGCGCCATGTACGGCGACGGCGTGGTCACCGGGCGCGGCCGGATCGACGGCAGGCCCGTCGTGGTGATCGCGCACGATCAGACCGTCTTCGGCGGCTCGGTGGGTGAGATGTTCGGCCGCAAAGTCGCCGCCGCACTGGATTTCGCCACCACGAATGCCTGCCCGGTCGTCGCGATCAACGACTCCGGTGGCGCCCGCATCCAGGACGCGGTCACCTCGCTGGCGTGGTACGCGCTGATGAGCCGCCGCCAGGAACGGCTGTCGGGTTTCGTACCACAGGTATCGATCATGCTGGGCAAATGCGCGGCCGGGTCGGTCTACGCACCGGTGAACACCGACGTCCTGATCGCGACCGAGAAGTCGTACATGTTCGTCACCGGCCCCGAGGTGATCAAGGAGGTCACCGGCGAGGAGGTGACCATGGAGGAGCTGGGCGGCGCGCAGGCGCAGGCCGCCACCGGCACCGTCCACCACGTCGCCGCTACCGAGCAGGACGCTTTCGACTGGGCCAGGACCTATCTGAGCTATCTGCCGTCGAGTTGCCTGGAACCCGGCCCGATCGTCAACCCTGGGCTGGAGCCTCAGGTCACGCCGCACGACCTGGAACTGGACTCGATCGTTCCCGATTCCGATCGGCAGGGCTACGACATGCACGAGATCTTGCTGCGCCTGTTCGACGACGGTGACTTCCACGAGATCAGCGCGGCCACCGCGCAGAACCTGATCACCGGCTTCGCCAGGGTGGACGGGCGCAGCGTCGGGGTGATCGCGAACCAGCCCCTGGTGCTCGGCGGCGCGATCGACGCCAAATGCTCGGACAAAGCAACGCATTTCATCCGCTTGTGCAATGTCTTCGGGTTGCCGCTGATCTTCGTCGTGGACACCCCCGGTGTGCTGCCCGGGGTGGAGGAGGAGCGCAGCGGGGTGATCAAACGCGGCGGGCGGTTCTTCCGCGCGGTGATCGAGGCGACCGTCCCGATCGTCACCGTCGTGGTCCGCAAGGCCTACGGCGGCGGCTACGCCGTGATGGGCTGCAAGCAACTCGGCGCCGACGTCAGCCTGGCCTGGCCGACGGCGCGCATCGCCGTGATGGGCGCCGAGAGCGCGGTGAGCATCGTCGGCAAGCGGCAGATCGCCCAGGTGCCCCCCGAGCAACGCGCGGCGGTGCGCGACTACATGATCGAGCAGTACAACGCCACGGTGGCCACGCCGTGGATCGCCGCCGAGCGCGGCTACATCGATGCGGTGATCGAGCCATCGCGGACCAGACTGGAGATCCGTCGCGCGCTGCGCTTGCTGCGCGAGAAGGAGGCGAGCGCCGAGCCCAACCCGCGCAAGCACAGCCTCTTCCCGGTGTGAGACGACCCCGGCTCCGGTTATGTTGCGTCACAACGTAACCGGATCTATGTGATGGGATCTCCGACGATCCGTGCCGAACGGGGCCGCCCGGCACGCCGATGCCTTAATCTCAAGGTCAGTGCCGGGCCGCTTCGTTCGCCGCGTTGCCGCCCCGGCACGCGACGTGCCCGCTGCGCCTGATCCCTACCCTCGCCCGGCGGGCACGCCGCACCAAGGCTCAGCCGTGCCCCCAGGTGAGGTCGGCGGCCACCCATTCGGTTTCCCACCGGCGCAGCCGCCGCCGATCGAGTCCGCGGCGTAGCAGCAGGTAACTTCCCGCGAGCACGATCGAGACGCCGAGCACCGCACCCGCGGTGAGCATGACCGCTTTGCTGGCAGGCTGGGACGACGAGGGCGGCTCGACGATCGCACCGCGCTCGTTCAGCCAGATCGGCACGGCGGAACCCGGCTCCACCACCGTGGTCGACTGATAGTCGCCGGTGTGGGTCACGCCGTCGGCGTCTTTCCAGGACACGCGCGCGGGCACCACCGGCGCGTACAGCGGCGCCTTCCCGGTTTCGATCACCGTCGCGTCGACCTGATGCAACCGCGCCGTCTCGGCTTGCACCGCGGCCGTCTCCACCCGGTACACCCGGCCGCCGACGGTCACCGCCAGCACGGGCACGATGATCAGGAACACCAGGGCCAGCAGGACCGCGAACCCGGTTTGCACACGGTCTTCCCTGCGGCGCAGCGGATTTCGATCCAGGCCGACGCGGCGGCACGTGCGGCGGTACATGTTCACCGACCCGGTAGACATGACGGTGACTCCTCGTTACGGAATTCGGTGGTGAGGGTGACGAGGGTGTCGAAGAACTCTTCGACGAGGCCGGGCAGACCCATCGGATCCGGGCCCGCGGCCCAGCTCTGCAGCGCCGCCAGCAGGATGCCCGCGCCGGCGCCTACGGCGACCGCCGGACGCGGATCCGTCAGCGGATCCACCCCCAGCCGCGCCGCGATGATCCGGACCGATTCGCGCTGCCCATCGATGCGGATGCGCTGATAGCCGGCGAACAGTTCGGGTTCGTCCTCGAAGCGCTGGAACAAAGCCCAGCGACGGGCCAGCAGGGACGCGCGCGCGCCGCCGTACTCGGTGGCGAACCAGTCGTGGACGGCGTTGCGGTAGGCGGTCAGGGGCGGCTCACCCGGCGGACGGCGGCGCAGCGCGTCGTTGAACAGGTGGACGTCTTGATCGACATCACCCAGAATCGCCTCCTCGATGGAGGCGAAATGCCTGCTGAACGTGCGCCGGGTGACACCGGCCCGCACCGCGATGTCCTCGACGGCCACCGCTTCCAGCCCCCGCTCGGTGAGCAGGTCGAACGCCGCGCGCGACAACGCCTCGCGGCTGCGCCGAGTGCGCAGCCGACGGCCGTCCAGACCGACACCGTCGTCGCTCATACACACAGCTTACCCCCTATTGTCCCAATGGGACAATATTCGGCCCTTTCCCCGGCATGCGGATCATCTCGCACAGGAAATGCCCGATTCGGGCGCGCTGAATCCACGATGGACCGTGCGGGGTGCGGGGCGGCGAGGGAGTTCTCTCCGGCGCGTGAATGCGGCGTGCCGCGGGGCGCGATCCGGTCACCCTCGCGAGTGGTCCACCGGTTCGTCGACCGTCGGCGGCACGCCGTCGCGCAAGACCTGGAGCAGTTGCGGGGAATGCTGCGGAGAAGGGGCCAGCAGCGAAAGTTGGTTCAAGGCGGCGTAGTACACATCCAGGTCGGCGATCTTGTCCAGATACAGCGCGCTGGTCAGCTGCTGAAGGTAGACGATGTCGGGCAGATCCGCCTCGGCGAAACGCAAGATGGTGAACGCGCCGTCGGTGAGGGCGGGGCCGCCGACATGGTCGGCCAGGATCTGGATGGTGATGTTCGGCTGAGCGGCCGCGCGCAGCACGCGGTCGAGCTGGGCGCGCCAGACGGTCGAACCGCCGATCCTGCGGCGCAGCGCGGCCTCCTCGATGATCATCCACAGCTGGGGCGGGTGCGGACCGGCGAGGATGTCCTGCCTGCGCATGCGCAGCGCGACACGCCGTTCGATCGAATCCTCCGGTTCCCCCGGATGCGACAGGGTGAGCAGCGAGCGAGCGTACTCCGGCGTCTGCAGCAGTTCGGGGACCGCTCGCGGTTCGTAGCTGCGGATCAGGCGCGCCGCCTGTTCCAGCCCGAGGTAGGTGTCGAACCATTTCGGCAGCCAGTCGTTGTCCCGCGCCCACCACCCCGACGCGTTGGCCTGCCTGGCCAGTTCCAGGTAGCGCTCCCGTTCCGCGGGATCGGTCACCCCGTAGAAGTCGAGCAGGTCGACCAGATCCCGTTCCCGGCAGCCGGTGCGCCCGAGTTCGAGCCTGCTGATCTTCGAATGCGACCCGCGTATGGCGTCACCGGCCGCCTCGCGGGTGATATTCCGCGACTCGCGTAGGCGGCGCAGCCTGCCGCCGAGGACCATGCGTAGGACCGTCGGCCCGCCGCCGGACACCGCATGACCGCCGGGCCCGGGAGAATCGCTCGCCTGTCGTTCCTTCGAAGGACGCATGCCCCGAGTCTGCCATGTTCACCCAGTCGTTATCTATGGACGAAAGTCCCTGTACCGCTGGGTATTCGTGGTTGCGCCGGGCTCGTCACCGCGCCCGACGGTCAGGCGTGGCCGGACGGCAGCTCCACGATACGCGGCTCGCGCTCGCGCAACGCCGCGATGAGGTCGCGGGTGTACTCGGGCGGCGCGGCGTGCACCGACAGCAGATTCGCCACGGCGCGGTAGGCGGCGAGATCGGCGTCCTTGTCCAGGTACAGCGCGCCGGTGAGCTGCTGGAGATACACGATGTCGGGCAGATCCGCCTCGGCGAAGCGCAGCATGGCGAACGCGCCGTCGGCCAGCGCCGGGCCGCCGACATGATCGGCGAGCACCTGCACCGTGATGTTCGGCGCCTCCGCGGCCCGCAGCAGGTGCTCGAGCTGGGCCAGCCACACCTGCGAGCCGCCGATCCTGCGCCGCAGCGCCGCCTCCTCGACGATCAGCCACAGCTGGGGCGGATCGGGTCTGGTCAGGATCTCCTGGCGGCGCATCCGCAGGGCAACGCGCCGCTCGATCGACTCCTCGTCCTCGTGCGGATGCGCGAGCACGAACAGTGCGCGAGCGTAGTCGGGGGTCTGCAGCAACTCCGGGACGACCCGCGGCTCATAGCAGCGGATGAGCTGGGCGGCCTGCTCCAGCCCGAGGTAGGTGTCGAACCACTTCGGCAGCCAGTCGGCGTCGCGATGCCACCATCCCGAGGTGTTCGCCTGCTTCGCCAGCCGCTTGAACTCCGCGCACTCCTCCTCGTCGGTGACGCCGTACAGCGCGAGCAGGTCCACCAGATCCCGTTCCCGGAAACCGGTGCGCCCCAATTCCAATCGGCTGATCTTGGAGTGCGAGCCGCGGATCGCCTCGCCCGCTTCCTCGAGCGAGATGCCGCATGCCTCCCGCAGCCGCCGCATCCGCCCGCCGAGGATCATCCGCAAGGCGGTCGGGCCGCCCTCGGCGGCGGGAGCCGTTGCACGAGCGGTGGTTTCGTTTTGAGGCCGCACTACCGAAGCACGCATGTACGCAGTCTTGCATGTGCACTGCCCACACTCCAGCACCGAGTCATCGCCGACGACGCGAATGCGCAGGTGTAAGCACATCCGCAAGATCATGCACGGGATAGCGAGCACTTCACTGGCTGCCGGCGGCAGTCACCCGACGTCGCGCACAGCGCTGTGCCGCAGGCCGACTTCGCCCGCCTGCACCAACATACTCCCAGTACGCGCGAAACCCAGGTGCCGCGAAGCCACCGGTTCTCAGGCGGGCGCAGCGCTGAACTTCTCTGGGCGCGAACGCGATACCGGGCGTACAGCTCTTCGACCGAGCCGCATCACCGCGTGATTCCGACGGCACCGGCCCCACCTCTCCGGACGAGGGCGAGGCCACGGCGGCCGCCCGGTTCAGCGCAGCAGCACGTCCGCCGTCGCGCGACCGAACAGCTTCCGGTCACCGCAGGTCGCCGTCAACGCGATGGTGGCCGCGCGGCGATCCGGATCCAATTGCTTGACCCGGCCGTGGAATTCGATCGCGCTGGCCTTGGTCGCGGGGACCGGGGCGAACCCGGCGAACCGCACCCCGTACCGCGTCACAGCGGCGGGATCACCGAGCCACGAGGTGAGATATCCGGCGCCGAGGCCCATCGTCAGCAGACCGTGCGATACCACGTCGGGCAGACCGGCGCTACGTGCGACCTCGTCGCTGAAGTGGATCGGATTCGAATCGCCCGACACACCGGCGTAGTTCACCAGATCACCACGGGACACCAGCACCGTGCGCGGGGCGAGTTCCATGCCGACGGACAAGTCCTCGAAAGCGGGAAGGGTACGCGGCGTGCGCGGCTCGGCGGCCGTGTCCGGTTGCGCCGGCTCATCGAAGCTCTCGACCAGCCCGCCGTCGTCGTCGGCCAGGCGCGCGGCCGCCGCGTCCGCGCGGTCGGCGGCCGACTGCCCGGTCATGATCACGCCATCGACCGCCGCGCGCAGATCGGCGGCGAGCTCGACTCCGGTCTGCGCCACCGCGGTGGTGTGCGCGGTCTGCAACACCTCCTTGTGCTGATTGCTCAGCACGTTCTTGGTGACCATGAAGTCCTTGTCACCGAACTGCCGGAACGACTCGATGTAGGAGTCGCACCGCACCTCGTCGCCCGCGACGATCGGCCGGTGCACCTCGATCGACTGCTCGGTCTGCAGCACTTGGCCGAGGTCGTACCCGGTGAGCACGGACTCGAACATCTTGCGCTGCATCAACATGAGGATGATCGAGGAGAACGTCAGCGGCGCGACGAGTCCGTCGAAGCCCAGGCCCCCGGCGGCGTCTTCGTGCCGGTGCGCCGGATGGCCGTCCTGCAGCGCTCGCGCGAACTCCCGGATCTTCTCCCGACCCACCTCGTACGGGTCGGTCAGGCGGTAGTGCCGCCCCACCAGTGCCTTGGCCTGCTCGGACGCGGTGGTCGTGATGTCGCTCATGTGCCTCTCTCGGGAATTCGGGCGTTACCCCGCCCGGACCGGCCCACCGTACCGAAGCGGCGACGACACCGCACAGCACAATAGCCAGATCTGGGCATACGAACCGAAGGGGACACGTGTTGATCGCACTCGCGGGCGCACGGTGTTAACCGGAGCCCTCACCGCGCCGTCAACCGGTCAGCACTCGTCGGGCGCCCGGACTCCCTGCAGCCTGTCGTCGAGCCAGACCATGGCTTCCGGATAGCCGAGCGCACCCGCGATGATGTGTTCGCCGAGCACACTGCGGTACACCGCGGGCACCCCCAGGCGGCACTGCTCCGCGTAGAGATTGCGCGCACCCTCGGCCGGGATCCAGAACTCCTGCTCGCCGTTGTAGACGTACAGCGGAGTCGCCGACCTCATGCCGGCCATCTTCGTCACCCGATAGATGTCCGCGGCCAGCGCCGAGTGCAGCGGATCGGGGAAGTTCGCGGCGATGTCGATCGGCAGCATCAGCACACCGATCGCGCCGTAGCTGCTGCCGCACATGTTCTTCACCGGTGAGGTGGCGACCCACTGGGCGAGATGGTTCATCCCGGCCAGGATCTCCGGCCGCTCGCGGCCGATCCCGAAGACCGCGCCCATGAACACGGCCGAGGCGAGGTTGCCGTTCATGCTGCGCGCCAGGAGCTCGAAGTCGGCGGGCACCCCGCCGAGTGCGGCGCCGACGATCACGCTCGTCAATTCCGGTGCGTAGCCGTCGATCAGCTTCACCGCGCCGTGCGTCGCGATCGCTCCGCCGGAATACCCCGCGAGCCCGAACTTCGCGGCGCCGAACTCCTCCGGCAACAGACCGCGCACCGCCCTGATCGAGTCCAGCACCGCGTGCCCCGCCACGATCGGCTCGGCGTAGGCCATCGACGGGCCCTCGTGGTCGGGGATCAGCACGGCGTAACCGCGCAGCGCCGCCACGTGCGTCGTGGGTGGCAGGAAATCGGTGAAGCTGGTGTCCGGGTTGAGCCCGTGCGCGAGAGTGTATCCGGGCGTGCAGGTACGGCCGAGGGCGTCGATGGGCAGGTTGTTCACCACCACCGGCCGCTGCCCCGGTCCCGGCCACGGTGCGGCGGGAACGACCAGAGTCGCCGTGGCGTACGACGGCGCGCCGTGCGCGTCCGTCGTGCGGTACTTCATCAGGAGCGCCCGCTGAACGGGCATCAGCATCAACGGCGCGGTGGTCGGGCTCACGTCACGGATTTCGATGACCTGCCCCTCGGACAGTTCGTCGAGATTCGCCGGGCGCAGGTCGAACATCGGATCGCCGACAGCCGACGGCAGGGCGGCCGAGCGCAGCGCCGCCAGCGACGGCGACAGCGTAGTCGCCTCGTGCGCGGGCGAACTCGGCTCCGGCGGCGGCGCGATCGGCGGCGGCGGGATGACCTGATCGATGAGTTGTTGCAGCCCGGGCAGGAGCCCGCCGGGCGGTGGGGCGGGCGCGGGCTCCGCGGCAGCGGGGACGGCCAGGGCCGATCCGGCGGCGAGCAAAGCCACAGCAATGGCACGCGAGATTCTCATGGCACACGCCTTCGGGTGCGAACGGCAACGTCGTCTGGCACCCGGGCGCACTGGCCTTCGACCCCCGAATCGGGCCCCTGTCAGACCGGGAGCCAGGACGTCAGGCTACGTCAGCGGCCACGGCTGGAGGCAGTAAAGCATCCGAGTTGTGTTGTCGCGTATCCATATCGCAACAACCGGGCCGAGACCCGTATCCAGAGAACGGGTCCCGGCTCGGCCGGTCGCGTATTCGTCGCTCAGCAATTGCTCGGCGCGGGCTCCCCTCGGAAGCGGGCGTCCAGCCAGGTCAGCGCCGCTGGAATGCCCAGCACCGCCGCGGTCAGATGGTCCGGAACCGGAATCTGCTCGGCCTGCACCCTGGCGCCCGCCGCACACCACCGCTTGTCGGTGTTGACCACCGCGTCGATCGGGATGAGACCGTCGATCGGCGAATGCCATTCGAATACCGGCATCTTCGGCACGCCGTCGTAGAGCTCGAGGCTGTTCTCCTCGACCACGGCGCGCGCGGTGTCGTCGTTGATCATCGAGGTCGTCTTGGCGAAGTCCAGCGCACCGCGGCCGGCGCCGGTCGAGAGGATGTCGTTGGTGCAGCTGTTGGCGATCTGCGCGCGGGCGGCCAGCCCCCGCTCGTTCAACTGCTCGCTGAGCGGGAAGCGAGTCGGATACTCACGCTCCAGCCCGAATCCGGCGGCGAACGCGAGCCCGAACACCGGGTGCGGGTTCAAACCCAGCCCTTCGAGCATCTTCACGAGATTCATCGGCACGCCGCCCATGGCCGCGCCGGCGATGTCGAGCTCCGGGGCGTACTTCGGTTGCAGGGCGGCCGCCCACGCGGTGGCCATCCCGCCGCCGGAATACCCGACCATCGCCACCGGGCTGCGCTGCACCCCGAGTTCGCCGACCTGCTTGACGGCGCGTATCCCGTCGAGGGTGATCTGCCCGCCGAGCTTCGCGGCGCCGTAGGCGAAATTCGGGCCCAGGTGATCGGGCAGCGCGACGCTCCAGCCGCGCGCCAGCAGCACGTTCCAGCCCGGCGCTTCCCGCACGACCAGGTTCGGGTCACCGGTGTAGAGCACCCGGGAGACCGAGCACTCCGAGCCGAGTCCGTTGATGATGTGCTGGAACGACAGCAGCGGCCCGTCGGTGCGATGCGCCTTGGGCGTCAGCACCGTGGTGGTCGCTGCGATCGGTTTACCCTCCGAACTGGTCGACCGGAACCGGACCACGGTCACCGTGGTCTCCGGGAAGATCGCCAGCGGCGGCATCACCCTGGTCGCGATCACGTCACCCGGCTTGCGGTCGGCGATATCCGCGGGTGTCGCGTAGAAGGGATCCGGATCGGGTTCGGGGTACAGCGGCGCGCTGGTTGCCGCACCGGCCATGCTCGCGACCAGCACCAGGCCCGCGGCCATCGCTCCGATCGCACGTGCGAGACGCCGTCGTCCCACTCCCCCACCCAACGAACGTGGGCCCTGACTCATCGACGTGTGCCTCCTGAATCGTCCAACGCTGTACTCATCCTCGGCAACATCACCTGCGCCGAGCACCACCCGACGCGATCATGTTGACAATTCACAAGTTTCGGGTGCACGGCCTGTGGCGGTCGCGCGCCCCGGCTGGTGACTGTACCCGACCGCCCGGCGTCCGTTCTGTGACATTTCCAGCCGATAACTTGGAACATGTTCTCAACAGTGGCGGCCCTCTACCGTCGGATCCACCGGCACGGCTGCCGAGCCGGTGGGAAGGAGACGGTGGCATGGACGGCACTGCGCGCAGATTCGCCGACCGCGACGACACCCAGGATCCGCCGACCCGGCGGATCACCGTCTACTTCGACGGCTCCACCCCCGAGGACGCGCTGGTCCTGGAATACGCCGCGACCAGGACCGAAGCGTGGGAGTTCACCTCGGCCGCCGCACACGCCGGGCTCACCGTCACCGTCGACGCCCAGGTCCGTCCCGGCCTGCGCAGGCTACCGTGCCGGTCGCTCTGGCGCTGAGTACGCGAGGTCAGGGCCGATCGAGCACGCCGCGCAGGAAAGCGAGCGCGTCGGGAAACGCTTCCCGCGCCGCGCCCAGATGATCGCCGGGGTACCAGCCCACCCGCAGATCGGTGCCGGAGGCGCGCAACTGCGCGATCAGCTCGAGCGTCAACGGCGCGGGCACCTCCAGATCGGTCAGCCCTTGGCCGAGATACAGCGGAACGGAGTAGCCGCTCGTCGGCACCCGCAACATCGCGCGCACCGCGGCCAGCAACGCCGGATCGTCCAAGGGTCGCGACAGCATGGCGCCGATGCCGATACTCGCCACCTGCGCGTCCGCCTCGGCGGCGCAATCCGCCTCCACGATGCGCAGGACGTCCCGGCCCACCGGCGTCAGGTAGCTGTCGATGTCCAGCTCCGGTGCACTGGCGCGCAATCCGGCCAGCAGCATGCCGAAGTAGGTCGTCGTCTTCTGCAGCGGCAGTCGCGGCAGCCAGGGCCCGGCCAGCGGGAAAAGCGCGTCCAGGTTCGACGGCGTCCCGGTCGAGGCGGCACCGCGCAGATCGAGTTCGGGCGCGTCAGCGGGTGCGAGGTGGGCGGTGAACAGCGCCGCGTGCCCGCCCTGCGACTGGCCGAACACCGCCCAGTGTGTGCCGAGCGAGGGTGCGACCGCCCGTGCGGCGCGTACGCCGTCGATGATGCTGCGAGCCTGGGCCGGACCGTCCAGATAGGGATGCACGCCGGGGGTGCCGAGACCGACATAGTCGGAGATCACGACCGCGTATCCCGCGCGCAGCAGGTCCGGGTACACCGACGTGAGGTAGTAGTCCCGGGGTTGCAGCGTGAACGCGCACTCGTCGGCGATCCCCGAGGTGCCGTGCGCGTAGGCGATGATCGGCCAACCTCCCTGCGGCGCAGAGCCTTCGGGCAGATACAGCACTCCGGTGCTCTGCATCGGCCCACGCGGGCCACGCGACCAATAGGTCAGCCGCTCGGCGGTCGTCGCCCCCGCCACACGCAGCCGCCCCGCCAGCTCCATCAGGTCCGTCACGGTGCCCGGCGCCTCGCCCACCCGAGCGGCCGCGGGCCCGGCCAACGCGACCGTCACCGAGACCACGACGCCCGCCGCCCCCACCATGATCCGTCCACACCGCACCGACCGACTATCCCCAGCCGGAGCCGCACCGGCAAGCCACCACATTCGGTGGCGCGGCCGGGGAGTCTCGCCGGAGCCGCCCCGGCTCGCTAGGCTCGGGTGATCACGCCGGAAAGCGGTGCCGAGGAGAACACAGGAGGCTCGACCGTGGCGCAGCGGTACCCGCATCGCCTCGTCACCCGGCGTCGCGCGGCCGCGCTCCTCGCGACGTGCCTGCTTGCCTCGGTGGTCGCCTGCGGTGCCGATTCGTCCGCGCCGTCGGCGGATATCGACCACACGACCACCTCCAGCGCCTCGGCGTCGCCGATCACGACAGCGCAGGCCGCGATACCGTCCGTCGACCCGTACGCGGGGCAGCCGCTGATCGAGGACGTCACCTGGACCGAGACGATCGACGGCCCGCGACTGCTCGTCTTCCCCACGCAGGCCGGTCGGCAGACCACCTTCCCCGGCTCGGACGAACGGGCGTGGCGGGAAGTCGTGGACCGGTCGGCGGACGCCGACGCACCCGGCATGCGCGATCAGTTCATCTGTCACTGGGCGTGGGCACGGCTGGTCCAGCCGAACAAGCCGAGCTGGAACCTGGAACCTTGGCGCCCGGCGGTCGGCTATCCGGCCACCGTCGAAGCGCACTGCAATCCCGGCGGCCCCGAGCGCTGAGCGCGGGCGCCGCCCCGACCGGAAGGAGCGATCCATGCGCGTCGTCATCGCAGGCGGACACGGGAAGATCGCCTTGCTGCTGGCCCCCGTGCTCACCGCGAACGGCCACGAGGTCGCCGCCCTGATCCGCAATCCCGAGCACGCGGACGAGGTGCGCGTCACCGGAGCCGAGCCGGTGCTGTGCGACCTGGAGCACGCGGCCACCGACGAACTGGCGGAGGTCGTGGAAGGCTGCGACGCGGCGATTTTCGCCGCGGGCGCGGGGCAGGGCAGCGGCGTCGAACGTAAATACACCGTCGATCTGGGCGGCTCCGTCCGGCTGGCCGAGACGGCCGAGCGAACCGGGGTGCGCCGTTTCCTGCAGATCTCCACGATGGGCGCGGGCGGGTCGCCCGCTCCCGGTTCCGACGAGGTGTGGGCGGCGTATCTAGATGCCAAGACCGAGGCCGAGAACGATCTGCGCAGCAGAGCTCTCGACTGGACCATCCTGCGCCCCGGCCGGCTGGTCGATGCTCCGGGCACCGGACTGGTGACTCTGGCCCCGCCCCCGGTCCAGCGCAGCGAGGTCCCCCGCGCCGACGTCGCGGCCGTACTGGCCGGACTGCTGCCCGCCGCGCACACCTTCGAGCTGACACTCGAACTCGTTTCCGGCGGCGATCCGATTAGCCAGGCAATAGCGCAACTGGCCGACTGAGCTGTCGTTTCGCTCGCCACCGCCCTTGCCGATCGACCGCAACGGTCACGATGGGAGAACAACCGTGTTCAGTCGAATCGTCTCGATGAAGATCCGTCCCGGCTCTCGCGCCGAGTTCCTCGCGGCCATATCCCGCAGCGCCGAAGCCTCCGTACGGACCGAGCCCGGCTGTCTGCGCTTCGACATCTGCGCTGATCGGGTCGATCCGCACCGATTCTTCCTCTACCAGCTCTACACCGATGACGAGGCAGCGGAAGCGCACCGTTTCACCGAACATTTTCTGGCCTGGCGGGCCGCAGCGGACCAATTCGTCGAGCCGGGTACACAGATCGATTACAGCACGGACGTCCTATTCGCCCGCGACTGAAATACCGGCGCCGGGCACCACATCCGCAAACTTCCGGCCTCGAAATACGCACTGCGCACGTGCAATCGATCGTGCAGATGTGCTTGCATCTGAAAGGTACAGCGGCATAAACTCGGTCCCGCAACGCTTTACAGGGGACCACCAGGGAAGGCCGCGTGGGCGAGCCGAAGGCCGAAGCCGCCGTGGGTTTGCCGCCGCCGGACAAGCAGGGGCGTTCGAATGGAACTACCACTTACCGGCGGTCGGTTCGGATCAACCGACACCGCACTGGCCGACCAGCCAGCGAACGGTAGACATATGAGCACATCGACGGCCCGCAGCGGCCACAGCAATACCGCATTTTCCCGAGAAACCGCCGTGGCATACGTCATCGATGCCGTCGAATCCACCGGGGCGGCAACTCGGCACGATTTCGATATCGACCGGATCGTCACCACCGCGCACGCGATGGCCGACGATTGGGATCTCGAGACATTGCAACCCGCGACATTCTGGCGAATTGCCTCCAGCTTCATCAGGCAGTAGGCCCGAGCCCCGCCGCCCGAGCACCGGCGGATAGCTGAATGCTTTGTGCCACGAGCACTTTTGTCGCGTCGTCCGGCGCAGGCGCGTAGCCACAACGATGCCGCCGACGCCGGGCGCGGATAGACACCATTTCCGCGCCACCGCCGCTTAGCAATTGTACAGCACAACCGAACGGCCATCTCCGATTCCGGAGATGGCCGTTCGGCGTATCGGGGTTTTCCCGGCCGCGAGACGCTATCGCGCGATCTCAGCGCCCCTCGGCGTACTTCTCCATGATCTCGATCGACTTCTCCGGACGCTCGGCCTGCACGCTGAGCCGGTCCATCACCGACAGGTACAGCGCCAGGTCTTGTCGCCGTTCGAGATACAGCGCGCTGGTCAGCTGTTCGAGGTACACGATGTCCGGCAGTTCCGGCTCGGCGAAACGCAGAATACTGAAGGAGCTGCCCGCCGCGGCGTGCTCGCCCGCGGTGAACGGCAGTACCTGGATCGTCACGTTCGGCAGCTTCGCCAGCCGGACCAGGTGCAACATCTGCTCCCGATGCACCTCCGGGCCACCCACCGGTCGCACCAGCGCGGCTTCGTCGAGCACCGCCCAGACCACCGGAGGATCCGAGCGGAAGAGAATTTCCTGCCTGCGCTGACGTACCGCGACCCGCCGCTCCGTATCGACGTCCTCGTACCCGAGCGCCACGACCGCCCTGGCGTATTCGGGTGTTTGCAGCAGGCCGGGAACGAGATGCGACTCGTAGGTGCGAATCTTGTTCGCGGCCTGTTCCAGACCGAGGTAGGTACCGAACCACTGCGGCAGCAGGTCGCTGTAGCGATGCCACCAACCGGGTTCGTTGGCCTGCCTGGCCAATTCGAGGAACGACTCGCGCTCCTCGGGATCGTGGACGCCGTACAGGGTCAGCAGGTCGCGGATGTCACGTTCCTTGAAGCCGGTACGGCCGAGCTCGAGACGGCTGATCTTGGCGTGCGATCCGCGGATCGCATCGCCCGCCGCCTCGCGGGTGATGTTCCTCTTCTCCCGGAGCTTGCGCAGCTGGCCGCCCAGTGCGATGCGTAGCACGGTCGGACCACGTTCCGCGACAACGGATTGCACATGACCATCGTCATCGGGTTCAGCGATCATCGAGTTCGTCTCCGATACTCCGGGGGTTGCCCACAGTGTGTCACAACCACCTGTCGCGAAACACACCGTACCGACCGCTAATGTTACCGCTCAGCTAGTCAAATAGTCGAACTCCCCGGCCTTCGCGCCGCGGACGAACGCGTCGATCTCCGGACGCGTGTAGACGAGGAACCCACCCTCCGGGTCCCGCGAGTTCCGCACCGCCACCTGGCCGTTGGCCGTTTCGGCCACCTCGACGCAGTTGCCGCTCGGATTACTGAAGGAACTCTTACGCCAAGTTCCGATGATCTCGTTGGTGGACGTATCCGACATCTTCCCCACTCCTCGGTTACCGCAGTTAGGCGATTCGGTTCGTGCATATGCACGTTCAAACGTTCTTGCATTTGCACCAACACCGGACGATAGCACGAAGTTCGCCCTCCGTGCGCTCGCAGACCGGAGGCATCAGGGCGGCGATGTGAAACGCCGTTGCCTCGCCTCGAGAACAGCGAGATCAGCTCCCCGATCCACCCCGCTGGACGAGTTCGAATCTTGTAGTGTCGCAGTGCACATCGGATGCACCAGTCATTCGCGACGCCCCCACGCACCCACCCGCACGGCAGTGTCGCGGACACGTTATTGCCGAGGAGTACCACCCCATGCCCGAAGACCACAGCCCCCTCATCCGGACCGACATCCCCCACTCCGCGCGGATCTGGAACTACTGGATGGGCGGCAAGGATTATTACGAGATCGACCGCATCGCAGGCGACGCCGGCATCGAGGTCGATCCGGACATCACCACCATGGCGGTGCAGTCGCGCCAGTTCCTCATCCGCGCGGTGCGCTACCTCGCGGGCGAGATGGGCATCCGTCAGTTCCTCGACATCGGAACCGGCCTGCCCACCATGCAGAACACCCACGAGGTCGCCCAGACCGTCGCGCCCGAGTCCCGGATCGTCTACGTGGACAACGACCCCCTGGTGCTCACCCACGCGCGAGCGCTACTCACCAGCACCACACCCGAAGGCGTCACCACCTACATCGACGCCGACTACCACGATCCCGAGCGGATCGTCAACGACGCCAAGCACGTCCTCAACTTCAACGAGCCCGTCGCCGTGATGTTCATGGGCGTGCTCGGCCATGCCAAGACCTACGACGATCTGCTGCGCATCGTGCACACCGTGCTGGATGCGGTGCCGTCGGGCAGCTACCTGGTGATGTGGGACGGCACCGACGACAGCAAGGCGTATGTCACCCTGTGCGAGAACTACACCGGCACCGGCGGCACTCCTTACGTCCCCCGTCCGCAGGCTCAGATCAAGGCCGTCTTCGACGGTCTGGAACTCGTCGACCCCGGCTTCGTGTCCATCACGCAGTGGCGCTCGGGCGACACCGAGGTCGGTGAGACCCGGCCGATCTCCGCCTACGGAGCGGTAGCCCGCAAACCGTAAGGCCCCTGAACATCAAACCGTAAGCGGCACAGCGGTGGTCGCCGGTCTCGCGCCGGCGGCCGCCGCCGTTTTTTTCTCCGACCGATCGTGCAGATGTACTTGCATCTGTAAGTGACGGAGGCATAGACTCGAACTCGAAATCGGGGAGGTACGCAGGGAGTTCGAGCTTGCGTCACCAGCACTTCGGCCTCCCCGCCGCATGTCGGACGCGAGGGGTAGTCGAATGATCGAGCCATTTCGAACGCCCCGCCGGGTTGCCGTCATCGAAGGGGCCGGCGCCGAACCCTTGCGCCAGTACTCGGCAGCGCCCGAGTTCGCCCTCTCCGATTGCGGGGTCGAGCCCCGCGGCCTCACCTACCGGCAGGCCCGCGACATTCTCTACACCCACGAAGTCCACGGTCCGCAGTGCAGGCAATGGCTGGCCGCCGCCGCCTACCTGTCAGCGGGGCTGGACGACGAGTAACCCTGCCTCGGCAGGCACGCAAGAGCCCTCGCCGCAGGTGAAGCCGACTCCGGCGCCGTGACCGGCCGGTAGCGCTTCGAGATGCGGCACCACGACCGAAGAAGCGTCATCGCGGAATGCGTCCGGCTCCCAGACGATCTCACAGATCACTCCCCGTGCACACGGCCCTTTCGTATAGTGATCGATCGACCCGGGCGCGATTTCTCGCACGCCCGGCGTGGCATTGGGAGCGAACTCGTAATGACCTACTCCGCGTTGGATCTGTCCCCCGACTCGTCCGACCCGGTGCTGGAAATCGGCGGACAGCCGGCTTCGGTGCCCTTGCTGAACGCCGAGAGCGTAGCGTCGCACATGGTCGGATACTTCGAAAACGTCATGGCTCCCTGCCGCACCCTGCCCGGCGAGCAATTACGCGGTGACGTCACGAAACTCACCCGCAGCTGCCTGAACCTCGCTGCCGAGATGTTCGACCGGCGTACCGTACCGGACGAGCACCAGCTCGGCCCGGTCCGCGCGGCCGCTGCTCGCTGGGCGCGCGAGGCCGTGCCGCTGAGCACGATCCTGCGCGCCTATCACGAGGGACTGCGCATCGCCTTCGGTCTGGTCACCGCGCCTGCCGCGGCCGACGACGTCGACGAGGTGCTGGTCGCCGCCGATCTGCTTCTCGAACTGCTCGAGGCGATCACCGCGGCGGTGTCGGATGCCTACGTCGACGAACAGCACCTGGTCGCCAAGGAGCATCAGACGGCGACGCAGACGCTCGCCTCGGCACTGCTCAGCGGTCGCGGCAGCTCGGCTCTGGCGCGGCAGACCGGCATTCCGATCGCGGAGGCCTATCAGGTTGTGGCCCTGTCGATTCCGGAACATCCGGACGAGCGCGATCCGCGCGTCGACGGGAACGTGGCCGCGCGCCGCAAGTTGCGGCGCTGCAGTCCGAGCTGGCCACCGTGTTCGCCTCCCGCGCACTCGCCCTGCTCAGCGCCAAGGGAGGGACGCTGCTCATCCCGTTGGGCGACGAGGCCGAGCCGGTCCTCACCGGCACGACGCTCGAGCTGCTTGCCGCTGCCGCCGAGGTGCCGCTCACCGCGACCGTCGTGCCGACCGACACCGATCAGATCCCCGAATCGGCCGATCAAGCGCACGAGCTGCTCAATCTCGTGCGCGTCGGCGTCCGGCCGCCCGGCCTCTACCAGATGTCGGATCTGGCCGTGGAATACCAGCTCACCCGCAGCGGCCCGGCCACCCGGCGGATCGCGACCATCCTCGACCCGCTCGACGCCCACCCCGAGCTGTTCGACACCATGCGCGCCTACCTCGGCAACGACATGAACCGGCAGCTCACCGCCCGCCAGCTCTACGTGCACCCGAACACCGTCGACTATCGCCTGCGCCGCATCGCCCAGCTGACCTCCGTCGACCTGGCGACCTCGGCGGGCATCTCCCAGGCGGCGATCGCCCTGCTGGCCCGGGATCTGGACCGCAGCGTCGCGCGCAGGCTCTGACCTGCCCACCGTGACCGAACCGTGGCCTGTAACGGATTCGTGCTGGTCACCGCGCCGTGAACTTGCGATCCTGGTAGTGCCCCGACGTCTGGATGGTGAAATATGCGAATTTCGGAGATCCTGCGCAGGAAGGGCAGCGACGTGGCCACGGTCGCACCCGACACGACCGTACGCACACTGCTCGCCACCCTGGCCGAGCGGAATATCGGCGCGGTCGTCGTCTCCCCCGACGGCGACACGATCGCGGGCATCGTCTCCGAGCGCGACGTGGTGCGCAGTCTGCACGCGCGGGGCGCGGAGCTGCTGGACACACCGGTGTCGGCGATCATGACCTCCGCGGTGCGCACCTGCGCACCCGACGACCGGGTCGACGGTCTGCGCCGCACCATGACCGACCATCGCATCCGGCACCTGCCCGTGGTACACGAGGGCAGGCTGGTCGGCATCGTCAGCATCGGCGACGTGGTCAAGAGCGCGATCTCCGAATTGGCGACCGAACGCGAGCACCTCGTCGAGTACCTGCAGGGCAGATATTAGAACGCGCTGGGGTCCCCCAGATCGGCCGACAGCCAGTGCTCCGGCCGCAGGTAAACCGCGACCTGCTCACCGAAGGCCTCGGCCGCCTTCAGGTAGCCGTCGACCGATTCGGCGGGCAGATACCGCGCGGCCATCTCGCGGTGCTGCTCGTCGGTCATCGGGGCGGTCCGGGTTACCGGGCCCTCCACACTCACATATCGGACTGTGGGCTCGACCTGCTGCACCATCAGGCTGAAGCGGCCGGTCTCCCGGAGGTAGCGCATCTTCTGCGACTCCGGGCCGGTCAGGACCCAGATCTCGCCGCCGGGGCTGTATTGGTACCAGATCGGGACGGTCAGCGGGCCACGGCCGGTACCCGCGGCCACCGCGAACGCCGCGACGTGCGGCTGCGCGAGGAACTCTTGACGCTCTTGCGGGCTCAGGGGCATATTCCCCAGGCTAGTCCCGAAAGTCATTGTCGGCGACAAAGCTTCGAAGTCCGCACCGAAAATGCGTATCGTGGGTGACGTCCGAGTTACCGGTGAAGGGAGCGTCGCGTTGCGGTCCCCTGCCCCGAGATCGCCGGTGACGCGGACCGACGAGACTTCCCGGCCACCGGCGACGCCGCCGGTCGCGGCACGGGCGCTGTTCCCGGCGCTCGCCGGCGCCACCGAGGTCTACCTGGACAGCGCCGCGACCACACAGAAGCCGCTTCCGGTGATCGAGACCATCCAGCGCTATCACAGCAACGGCACGGCCAACGTCGGGCGCGGCACCTATCCCTGGGCCACCGGCCTGACCGCCCGGATCGCCCGGATCCGGGAACGCACCGCCGCCTTCATCGGCGCCGAGCACCCGGACGAGGTGGTCTTCACGGCGGGAGCCACCGCCGCACTCAACGCCGTCGCGCTGTCGTGGGGCCTCACGGCGCTCGCCGACGGCGACGAAATCCTCTACAGCGCGAGCGATCACGCGTCGAACGTGTACCCGTGGCAGCACCTTCGCGGACTGCTCGCCCGGTTCGGACGCCGCATCCATCCGATCCCCTACCGGACGACCGCCGCCGGGGAGGCGGACACCGACGACATCCTGGCCAAGATCACACCGCGCACCCGGCTGATCACCACCGGGCATCTGCACCATGTCTTCGGCGGTCTCAGCACCCTGGAGGAATTGCGCGGCCGGATCGACCCGGCCATCCTGCTGTGCTTCGACTGCTCGCAGAGCGGCGGGCATCTTCCGGTCGACGTGACCGCGCTCGGTGCGGATTTCGCGATCTTCGCCGCGCACAAGATGTTCGGGGCGCCGGGCACCGGGATCCTGTACTGCCACCGGCGCGTGCACGACCGGCTCGTGCCGTTCCTGCCCGGCGGCAATTCCGGCATCGCCACCGATCCGGACGGTCTGCGGCCGGGGCCGATGCCCGCGCTGCTGGAAGGCGGCACACCCGACATCCCGGGCATCCTCGCCCTCGGCAGTGCGCTCGAGGTGCTGGAATCGTTCGGCATGGATGTCATCGCCGCGCACAATCGTGCCCTGACCCTGCGCCTGATCGACGGGCTGCGACCGATCCCCGGCCTGGAGTTCCTGCCCGGTCCGGCGCATGCCGCGTGCGAGGTCGGCTACGGCATCGTCTCCTTCACCCTGGACGGGATCTCGGCTACCGACGCGGGATTCGTCCTGAGCGAACTGGGTTTCCTGGTGCGCACCGGCGCGCACTGCGTCCCCGCCGACACCGACGGCGCGGGCTCGGTGCGGGTCAGCACGCACATCTACAACACGCCCGACGAGATCGACCGATTCGTCGCGTGCGTGCGAACCATCGCCGAGGAGGTCACGTGAGTAACGACATCCCCCGCTACGACCGGCGGGCCGCGTCCAGGGTGCTGGCGCACTTGGTGCAGCCCGGGTCGCACAGCGCGCTCGCGCCCGCTCCCCCGCCGCGGCGATTCGAATTCACCTGCGCCGAATTGCGTCCCGAGCCCGACAGCCATCTCACCTATTCCCAGCGGCTGTATCTGGAGCGGTTCATGCGGCCGTGCCGCGCGGATCAGGTGACCAGCGCGACGCACCGGATGGCGTGGACCGACAGCGACGGCATCCCGAACACCGGGCACTTCCGCGCCGGCGGCCTCGGGCCCTCGGTGCCGATCGCGATGCGGGAGACCGTGCTGGCGCTGTGGCACCAGCTCGACGCCGATCCGGCCTTCGCCGCGCGGATCGCGGCGCTCGGGCCGGGCGAACACGCCGTGCTGGCGGGCACGACCACCGACCACGATCCGCGCGACATCTTCCGGGTGGGCATCGAGGCGGCGGGGCGCGTACTCGCCCAGCACGCGCTGCTGGCCGCGCAGACCCCCTACCGCGATGCCGCCGAGTTCGCCGAGGGCCTGCGGGCTTCCGGAATCTTCGCCGCGGTGGCCACTCGATGGTTCTGGGAGCTGCAGGCCTCGACCTATCGGCGGGGCATGATCCCGGTGACGCTCGTCGCACAGCCCGACGGCACCGTTCGCTATTCGGCGGAGACGGTCGCGACCCTGCGCGCCATGAAGGACGCCACCATCGCCGACGCGCACGCCGTGATGGAGCGCGCCACCACGGTCGAAGGTCTCACGGTCGCCGAGGCGATCGCCAAGTATCACGACGACCTGGACCTGATCTCCCGGCAGTACGCACTGCTGCCCGCCGGCAGTCATCCGGCCTGCCTGGCGGCCACGCCGCATCAGCTCGACAGCGGGCATGTCAGTATCCTGCCGTCGCTGGTCGACCGGTTCGTCGCGACGTTCACCGAGATCGTGGGCCGCATCGAGGTCGCGGAGGTGAGCGCCGAGCTCGACGAGGCGAGCGCCGACCGTGCCGCCACCGCCGAGGATCAGGTGTTCTACGTGCCGGATATGACATGCAAACACTGCGTCCGCACGATCGGCGGGGTCCTGGAATCGATGGACATCCGCGTGGTGGAGATCGATCTGGACAGCAAACGCGTGGTGGCCGAGTTCCGCAGCCCGCGCAATCGCGCCCGGGCCTTCGAAGCGATCCGGGACGGCGGCTACAACCCGGTCGCCGAACGCCCCGACGGCGCCACGCGGGCATCGGTCACCGAGGCATCGGAAGCCGCCGTATGACGCCTCGGCCGCCCGCGCTGCCCGCGAAGCTGCATCCGATGGTCCGCGCCTTTCTCGACACCCCCGGCCTCGCGACGGAAACACGGGCGAGTTTCGGATCCCCGATACATCTGGTGTTCCCGCAGGTCTACTCGGAAAATCTGCTCCGTCTGCGCACAGTGCTGGAGCGACGCCTGTCCGGGCACCGAATCTGCTACGCGCACAAGGTGAATCAGTCTCGCGCGTTCGTCCGCACAGCCGAGCGCGCGGGCATCGCCGTCGACGTCGCGTCACCGCACGAGCTGTCCAGCGCCCTCGCCGCCGGGTTCGGTCCGGCGCGTATCGAGGTCACCGGGCCGAAAGGGGAAGTATTCCTGCGCGAGCTCCTCGACCGCGGAGTGACGATCAACGTGGACAACCTGTGGGAACTGGGCCGCATCGCGGAACTGGCCGCCGAGAATGCGGAAATACCGGTGCTGCTACGGGTTTCCGGTATCGGCACGGGACAGGTGAGCCGGTTCGGGATGCCGGTCGCGCATGTCGAGCAGGCGTTCGATCTGCTGTCGGTACGGCGCGGGCGAATCGCCTTTCTAGGGTTCGCCTTTCACCTCGACTCCGGTGATCTCGGCGAACGCGTCCGGGCGATCGATGCCTGCCTGCGCCTGATCGAGCGAGCCTACGATCGCGGGCTCGCCCCTTCGGTGCTCGATATCGGCGGCGGCTTCCGGCAGGTGTTCACCGCCGACGCCGAACGGTTCGACGCCTATGTGCTGGCGCTGCGTGAGTCGCTGCTCGGCCGTGGGGAACCGATGACCTGGGGCAGTAACACCTTCGGCTATCACGTCGCGGGTGGCGCCGTGCACGGCACACCGGTGTTCCACAAATACGCCAACACCGTTCCCGCCGACCGCATGCTCGCCGATCTTCTCGACGCGCCGCTGGAGCGGCACGGCGGGCGGACAGTCGCGCAGGTAGCGGGCGACAATCTGCTGGAGATATGGCTCGAGCCGGGCAAGGCGCTGGTCGACCACGCGGGCATCACGCTGGCCACGGTCGAGTTCGTCAAGGAGGTCGCCGACGGCAGCGTGCTGGTGCACGTCGATCTCAGCCGCGATGCCGTGACGCCCGCCGACCAGGAGGTCATGGTCGACCCGATACTGCTGCCCGGCGCGGGCGTCGCCGCAGGCACCGACCGCGCGGAGGGCCCGGTCGGCGTCTACATCGCCGGACGGTTGTGCCTGGAGCGAGACCTGATCACCAATCACAAGGTGTGGCTGCCCGTCCGCCCCGTGCCGGGCGACACGGTGGTGTTCCCGAACACCGCCGCCTATCACATGGACCTGTCCGCGGCGACGGCCTCCATGCATCCGCTTCCCGCGAAGCTCGCGGTCACCCGGGCGCCCGATGGATTCCGGATCGTCCCCGACACCGCCTACGAACCCGACTTCCCCGTCGAGTCGTCGGGGGCGCGTCCTCTCGCGACGCACGCCGCAGGCCCGGTTCGATCGGTCGAGGCCTCCTGATGCGATACGACCACATCACCGAACTCATCGGCGACACGCCGCTGCTGCGGCTCGACCCCGCGGTGCACGGACTGGCCGGTGTCGAGCTCTACGCGAAACTGGAGTCGCACAATCCCTTCGGCTCGGTCAAGGACCGGGTGGCCTGGGCGATGTTGCGCGACGAACTGACGGAGCTGCGCGGAGGCGGCCGGACGCTCATCGAGGCCTCCAGCGGGAACACGGCCAAAGCGCTGCGCGTCCTCGGCGCGATGTACGGCATCGACCTGCGCGCGGTGACCAACCGGATCAAAGTCGGCGAGGTCCGTGACCTGCTGCAGCTGTTCGGCACCGAGATCGTGGAATTGCCCGGGCTGTCCGAGTGCCCGGACCCGACCACACCGAACGACGTCTACTCGGTGATCGAGGCGACGATGGCGCAGCATCCCGGCGCTTACCGGCATCTGTCGCAGTACACCAACGAGAAGAACATCGAGGCGCACCACCACGGCACCGGACGGGAGATCCACGAGGATCTCGCGGCCGATGGCATCGCCAGGATCGACTATCTGATCGGCGGGCTCGGCACCACCGGTTCCACCAGGGGTACCGCCACCTACCTGCGCAAACACAATCCCGAATTGCGCACCGTCGCGGTTGTCTCGGAGCGGTCGGACTTCATTCCCGGCATCCGGTCGGAGACCGAGATGTGGGATGTCGGGCTGTTCCAGCCGGAGTTCTACGACCGGATCGTCACCGTGTCGGCGGGCGACGCCGTGGACGCGACGCTGCGCCTGGCGACCGGGTACGGCGTCCTGGCCGGGCCGACCAGCGGCGCGGCCTACACCGCCGCGCTGGACACGCTCGGCGCGCTCGATCGCTCGGCCACCGATCCGGACGACCCGATCGTCGCGGTGTTCATCGTCTGCGATCGGCTCGAGCCGTACCTGTCCTACATCAAGAAGCGCAGGCCGGAACTGTTCGGCCGCGCCGAACGCGAAACGGCGCCGAGCGCGGACGAGTTGGCGGCGGTGCCGCGCCTGTCGCCCGAGCAGCTCGCCGAACTGGACCGGACCGGCCGCCCGACCATCGTGGACAGCCGTGGCGCCATGGCCTACCGGATCGGGCACGTGCCCGGCGCGTTGAACATTCGCGACGACCAGCTCGACGACATGTTCGGCCACGGCATCCCGTTCCCGCGCTCGCGGCCCGTGGTCTTCGTCTGCCCGGTGGGCGAACTGTCGGTGCGTTTCGCCGCGCGAGCCCGTCGAGCCGGATACGACGCCGCCGCCCTGGCCGGTGGTGTGGTCGCCTGGCGCGATGCGGGGCTGCCGCTGGAACGAGGCTGATCTCCGCGGGCTCGCGGCCCGTCGGTCACCTCGGTGCGGCGGAAAAGCCCGACAGCCGCGAAACGAGTAAACCGACAGTTACCATGCCGTGACGGCGCGGGATCCATTTCGGCAAGACCGCGGAGGCCGGGCCCGGTGCGCGCGGCGCGGGGGCGCGCCGCCAGGCATTATCGTGGGGCCGTGCAGACAGGTCAGGAAGCAGACGACGACGGGGGCCCGCGGATCTGGGGTGGGACGACGCTCACCGAACGCAGGGAGACGCGGCGGGCGGCGCTGCTGGAGGCCGCGCTCGATTTGATCGGCGAGTCCGGAGCGAGCGGCGTCACCATGCGGGCGGTGTGCCGCAAGGCCAACCTCACCGACCGCTACTTCTACGAGAGCTTCGCCAGCCGCGACGAGTTGCTGGACGTGCTCTACCGTCAGGTCGCCGAGGAATTCCTGGAGCCCATGACGGCCTTCGCCGCCACCGACGACCCGTCCCGCGACCGCGCGCTGTCGGAGATACTCGTGGACAAGGTGCTCGACGATCCGCGCAAGTCGCGGTTGTTCCTGGTCGAGCCGTATTCCAGCACCGGCCTCGGGCAGACCACCTTCGCCGTCATGCCGGTCTTCACCCGGGTCATGCAGGACCATCTGTTCGGCCACATCGACGACCCGGTCAAACGCAGGCTGGCGGCGGTGAGCATGGCCAGCGGAAACGCGGGCATGTTCTCGGCGTGGCTGAACGGCTCGCTGCGCGCCACCCGGGAGCAGATCATCGAGCACTGTCTCGCCATGCTCACCGTGTACCGCTCGCTCTACCGGTCCTGACCCGCGTCGCGGGCCGAGCGCCGGGCGTCAATCCCCGGATCGACCCCGCCAATACGCCAGGGTGTCCTTGGTCCGGATGGTGGCGGCGTGATTCGGGCCGAGGGCCCGCAACTCCGCGACCAGCAGAACCTCCAGTTCCGCGACCGCGCGGTCGAGGTCGCCGTGGCGGGCGCGGCAGCCCGCGAGCTCGTTGCGGGTGCCGAAGGTGTCCGGATGATCCGGGCCGAGCACCCGTAACCGGTCGCCGAGCAGTTTCTCCAGGTCGGTGATCGCACCCTCGAGGTCACCGCTGTCGGCGCGGTAGCCGGCCAGCCTGCCGCGGGTGAGCAGCGTGTCGGGATGGTCCGGGCCGAGCACCCGCAGACGGTCGTCGAGCAGGCGGGTGAACTCCGCGCCCGCACCGGCGAGATCACCGCTGCGCGCGCGGAACGCCGCGAGGTTGTTGCGCGCGCCGAGTGTGTTGGGATGATCGGCGCCGAAGACGCGCAGATAGTCGGCCACGAGTTGCTCGAACTCGGCGCGGGCGCCGTCGAGGTCGCCGCTGTCGGCACGCCAGTACGCCAGGCTGTTGCGGGTGCGCAAGGTGTCCGGATGGTCGGGGCCGAGCACCCGGGCGCGGTCGGCGCGCAGCTGTTCGAAGCGGGCGATGGCCCCGGCGAAATCGCCGACGTCGCCGCGATTGGACGCCAGATTGTTTCTGGTGCGGAGGGTTTCGGGATGGTCGGGGCCGAGCAGGCGCAGCTGGTCGGTGAGCAGTCGTTCGAATTCCTCGCCCGCGCCGCTGTGGTCACCGCAGCGGGCGCGGTAGCTGGCCAGCCTGTCGCGGGTGTCCAATGTGGCCGGGTCGTCGGGGCCGAAGACCCGCAACCGGTCGGCGAGCAACTGTTCGAAATCGGCGATGGCGCCGACCAGGTCGCCGCTCTCGGCACGGTGGAAGGCCCGCCGTTCCCGCGTGGTGAAGGTATCGGGATGATCCGGTCCCAGCGACTCGACGAAGTCCGGGGCCCACGCGGCCCACAGGTCGCGATCGTCGGCCGATCTGCCGGTTTCCAGCTTCGTCAAAAAGTCGATGGCCAAGGCGGAATCACCGTAGGCCAGGCAGTGGCGTACGGCCGCGCCCCGCGCGTAGTCGGCGGCCCGGTCACCGTCGTCGGCCTGGATCGCCGCGACGAGGGCGCGGTGCGCGTCGGCGATGCGCACACCGGAACGACGGCATTCCGCCTCCAGCGCGGGCAGGAACGCGCTGTGGGTGACACCGAGCGACTCGCGAACGGTGCCGGGATGACTGCGGGTGATCAAATCGCCGAGATTCACGGCGATGTCGCGGATCCGGGCGGCGCTGAGGTCGACACCGAGCGACAACAGCGCCGAATCCAGCAGCTCCAGCGGCAGCACGGGCCCGACTCCCGCCGCGGCCAGCAACCCGAGCAGGTTCGCCGTGTCACTCGCGGTCGCGGGATCGGCCCCGCGCAGCGCGGTCTCGACCCGCAGCGCGATGACCCGGTCCAGCCCGATCCCGGACGCGACCGCGCCGTCGGTCAATCTCGAGGCCACCTCCAGCAGGATGCGCGCCACCAGCCAGCCGCCGGAGACCACCCGCGAACCGGTCGCGTCGGTCGGGGTCTCGGCCAGCAGCCGCTGGATCCAGCCGATCCAGTCGACCGGGCCGACCGGCGCCGTTCCGCGCGCCGAGTCCACCACGGCGGCGATGTCATCGGCCGCCGGTTCGGCCACATCGATCCGGTACATGTGCGCCAGCCCCGGATCGTCCTCGACACCGGTGCCGGGCCGGATGCCGATGATCACCCGGACGTGCCGGAGATCTTCTCGGCGGGTCAGATCGGCGATCGCGGCCACCAGCAACCGCCTGGTCCCCTCCTGCGGCTGATTCAATCCGTCGAAGACCAGGGTGACCCGCCGGCCCGCGGTGGACAGGCGCGCCAGCGGGCGGCGCACCAGGATGTCGAAGATGTCGAACTCGTCCCTGGGCCGGTGCGCCCGTGCCGCGCGCGCCGCCTCCCGGAAGCCGGGTAGTCGTGCGTCGAGTTGCGCGGCCAGTTCCGAGGCGACCGACTCCACCGAGCTGTTCACCGTCAGGAACACCGCAGCGGTGATGTAGTCGGGGGTCACGGCGAGTCCGTCGACCAGGCTGGGGCGGATCAGCATGGCCAGCAGCGTGGATTTGCCCACGCCGGCGGGCCCGAGCACCGCCCGCAGCCGGTGGCTGCCCGCGTCGATGATGGCGTCGAGACGCTCGCGCACATCGGGCGTCAACAGCAGACGCCGGGTCAGCTGGTCGACGAACCCGGCGGCGGAACGTCCGCTCACCGCGTCGCGGTGGCGGGCGGTGTTCGGTACCAGCCACAATCCGGGGTCGACGCCCTGGGTCGTGGACACCGCGCCGGAACTGAAGGACAGATGCTGCGGCTGCTGATGGGTGCACTGCCCGGCGATCGGATCGACCAGGTCCGAGGGCAGCAGGTTCTCCCCGCGCAGCGGCAGGCCCAGATCGAAGGTGGCGAGCATGGTGCGGGTGAAGCAGCCGGAGTACGCGGGACCGTCGCCCGAGGCGACCAGCAGCTCCATCCGGCCGCCCGACTGCGCCAGCAGATCGGTCCACCGGCGCGCGGCGCCCTGCACGCCCTGACCTGCTTCGCAGGCGTCGACGAGCAGCACAAGCCCGTCGAGCGCGGCGCGATCGAGCCGCTCGCGGATCTCCTGGGTCAGGTGGAAGGCGTTGTGCGAGGTGGGTTCACCGGGTGAGTCGTGACTCAGCAGGTAGAAGTCCTCGGCAGTCGTCGCCACGCCGTGGCCGATGAAGCCGAGCAGCAGGGTGGCCTGCCGCTGCGATGCCGCCGCGAAGGCCGTGTCGACGGCGGTGAACAATTGCGCGGCAGTGGGATTGAGCACCGGGCCGTCGACATCGATCGCGGGCCGCCAACCTCCCGCTTCGGTCAGGCTCCCGTACAGCCCACGGGCGAGTTCCTCGGTGAAACCCAATTCTCCCAGCGCCGCGCATTCCGACCCCACCACCAGCGCCAGCCGTCCTCCCATGCAAGAAACATACCTGCGCCCCCGCGGCGGTCCCGCCCGGCCGATATCGAAAGGTGCTGTGCGAGACGTAGGCTGACGGGTGGATCGTCGGAAGGAGATCCTGGGATGATCGACCCGGTGGTGGGGTTGACGGGTACGCTCACATCGCCGATCCGGGGCGCCGGGACGCTGGGCGAGGTCCTGGTCGCTATTCGAGGGGGAACCGAGCTGTACATCGCACAGTCCACCGAGCCGATCCCGGCCGGTGCGGCCGTGCTGGTCATCGCGGTCCATCCGGGGCGCGTCGTCGACGTCGTCCCGTGGATTCCGCTCACCCCGGCCGCGGCCGGAGAAACCTGAAAAAGTAAGGGAGACAGACGTGCTGGGTTACCACGTGCCCGACCCGGACGAGGCGATGCTGGTCAGCGGCGCCAAGAGCCGCGACAACGCGCCGTTCAAGGTGGTCATCGGGCGCGGCGCCTGGGTGGTTCCGATGTTCCGGAAAGTCCGCTACCTGTCGCTGGCGATGTTCGAATCCGAGATCAAGGAGCGCTGCGTCACCAAGCAGGCGATCCAGCTCGACGTCCGCGCGGTGATCGCGTTCAAGGTCGCCAACGACACCCAGTCCATCGTGAACGCCGCACAGCGGTTCCTCTCCGAGCAGGAGCGGGAGATGTCGGTGCTGACCGGGCGCATCTTCTCCGGGCACCTGCGGTCGATCGTGGGCTCGATGACGGTCGAGGAGATCATCCGGGAGCGCCAGAAACTGGCCGACGAAGTGCTCGTCGCGTCGAAAGTCGAGATGAGCAATATCGGCCTGTGGGTCGATTCCTTCCAGATCCAGTCCATCGATGACGGCAACCTCGGCTATATCGCCGCGCTCGCCGCGCCGCACAATGCCGCCGTGCAGCGCGACGCGCAGATCGCGCAATCGCAGGCCGCGCAGGCGTCGGCGCAGGCCGAGCAGGAATCCCAGCGCAGGCAGGCGGAATATCAGCGCGAGACGGCGATCCTGCGCGCGCAATACCAGCGCGATATCGACAAGGCCAACGCGGAGGCCGCGCAGGCGGGCCCGCTGGCCGAGGCGATGGCGTTGCAGGAGGTGCTCACCGCCCAGGCCGAGCAGGCGCGCAAAGAGGCCGAGTTGCGGGAGCAGCAGTTGCAGACCGAGGTCGTGAAACCCGCTCAGGCCGAAGCGGATCGGGTGCGCATCCTGGCCGAGGCGGAGGCCGACCGCACCCGCATCCAGGCCGCCGCGGCCGCGTCGAACAACCGGATCGCGCTGGATCAGTTGTTGATCGAACAACTGCCGGAAATCGTGAAGCAGGCGTCGAACGGGCTGGCGAACGCGAATCTCACCGTGCTGAACGGACCGGACGGAGTGGGCGAACTGGTGAACGGAATGGTCGGTCAAGGACTGACCGTTTTCCATTCGTTGCAAAAGGCGCTTTCCACCGACGACGGCGAAAACGCGGGTTAAAGTTGCCCGGTAGCGACGGCGACGAGGAGCGGGTGTTGGTGTCCATCGGGAAATTGGTGTCGTTCGACAGCTCTCGGGGATTCGGATTCATTCGGCCGGAGGACGGTGGACCGGACGTGTTCGTCCACGTCAACGACATCGGCTTGGACGAGGACGAGTTGCGGCAGGGGCGGGTGTTCGAATTCGAGGTGACCGAAGGCGACCGCGGACCCAAGGCGGTCAATCTCAACGTGGTCGGCGGATCGTCCGCGCCTCCGGCGCGGCACAAGGGAAAGGACCGGCCGGGTTCCGGACCGCTCACCGTCGCCGAGCACAAACGCCTGATCACCGAACTGCTCCTGGACGCGAGCCCCGCGCTCACCGCGGGCGAGATCCTCACCATCCGCGACCGGCTCACCGCGTTCGCCGACCAGCAGGGCTGGCTGGAGAACTGAGCCGCGAACTCCACGATCCTGTCGGGGCGCCCGCCTACGATCGAGCCGAGACCACGGCCACAGACCGATGAGTTCGCTGGGCGCGCACCGTCGGTATGGGTGAGGATCGAACCCGAGGAGGATCGCGTGGATCTACCGGTTCTGCCCCCAGTGCGGCCGATGCTGGCCAAAACCGCACCCGCGGTGCCGCGCGAGCCGGGCCTGAGCTACGAACCCAAATGGGACGGTTTCCGCTGCATCGTGTTCCGCGACGGCGCCGAAGTAGAGCTCGGCTCGCGCAATGACCGGCCTCTGACCAGGTATTTTCCCGAGGTCGCCGAGTTGCTGAAGCAGGCGCTGCCGGACCGCTGCGTGGTGGACGGCGAGATCGTGGTGGTCACCGAGCAGGGTTTGGATTTCGACACCTTGCAGAACCGCCTGCACCCTGCCGCGTCCAGGGTCGCCAAGCTGGCCGTGGAGACGCCTGCCAGCTTCGTGGCCTTCGATCTGCTCGCGCTCGGCGACAAGGACCTGACCGGCGAGCCGTTCACCGAACGCAGGCGGCTGCTGGAGACGATCCTGGACACCGCGCTCGCGCGCGTCCACCTCACGCCGATCACCCACGACCCCGACGTGGCCGAGGACTGGTTCACCCGTTTCGAGGGCGCCGGATTCGACGGCGTGATGGTCAAGTCCGACGACCTCGCCTACCTCCAGGACAAGCGGGTGATGCTGAAGGTCAAGCACGAACGCACCGCCGACTGTGTGGTGGCGGGTTTCCGCTGGCACAAGGACGGAGCGGGTGTGGGTTCATTGCTGCTCGGGCTCTTCGACGACGAGGGCCACCTGCATCACGTCGGCGTGGCCAGCAGCTTCACCGCGGCGCGGCGTAGGGAGCTGATCGAGGAGCTGGCGCCGTTGCGGGAGAACGCGCTGGACGATCACCCTTGGCGGCAGTGGGCCGATGCGGCGGCGCAGGCGGCCGCGGACGGCAAGATGCCCGGCGGCGTCAGCCGCTGGACCGGCGGCAAGGATCTGTCCTGGGAGGCGCTGCGACCGGAGCTGGTCGCCGAAGTCCGCTACGAGCACGTGCAGTCGGGCCGGCTGCGCCACGGTGGCAGGCTGGTGCGCTTCCGGAGCGACCGGACCCCGCAGTCGTGTACCTACGCGCAGCTCGACGAAGTCGCGCCGGCGGAATTGAGCATGTTGTTCGGCGAGAGCGCGGCACGATGACCGAGTCCGTCGACATCGAGACCGACGGCCGCACCGTCACGATCAGCAATCCGGGCAAGATCTATTTCACCAAGCGCGGTGAGACGAAACTCGATCTGGTGCGCTACTACCAGGCGGTCGCCGAGCCGTTCCTGAATGTGGTCGGCGGCAGGCCGCTGCTGCTGGAGCGCTACCCGGACGGGGCATCGGGCAAATCCTGGTTCCAGAAGCGGGTGCCGAAATCCGCACCGGAATGGCTGCGCACGGTGGAGGTGACCACGCCGAACGGCACCACCAGCGACGCCCTCGTCGCCCACGATCTCGCCCATATCCTATGGGCGGTGAATCAGGGGTGCCTCGGATTCCACGTCTGGCCCAACCGCGCCGACAATCTGGAGATCGCCGACGAACTGCGCATCGACCTCGATCCCTCGCCGGGCATCACCTTCGCCGACCTGCGCCGGGCCGCGATCCGCACCAGGGATCTGCTGGCCGAACTCGGCATCGAATCCCGAGTCAAGACCTCCGGCTCACGCGGCTTGCATCTGTACTCCGCGCTGGAGCCGAAGTGGGACGGCTATCAGGTGCGCGCCGCCGCGGTGGCGCTGGCGCGCGAGTTGGAGCGCCGGTACCCCGAGGACATCACCGCGCAATGGTGGAAAGAAGAACGCGGCAACCGGGTGTTCATCGATTTCAATCAGAACGCTCCGCACAAAACGGTTTTCGGCGCGTGGTGCGTGCGGCCGAAGGTCGGCGCCCAGGTGTCCACGCCGATCAGCTGGTCCGATCTGGATTCGGTGGTGCCCGACGACCTGACCATCGCGACCGTGCCCGCGCGCTACGCCGAATCCGGCGACCCGTGGGCCGACCGCGCGCCGCAGTCCATCGCCCCGCTGCTGGAGATGTCCGAACGGGACATGGCGGCCGGCCTCATGGACGCGCCGTGGCCACCGCAGTATCCGAAGATGCCCAACGAGCCGCCCCGGGTGCAGCCGAGCCGCGCGAAGAAGCCCGAATAGCGTCGACGGCTACTCGGTCCACAGCACCCATGTGCCGCTGCGGCCGCTGACCTCGCACACCAAGGCCCGGCCGTCGGCGGTGCGCCCGGTCTTGGCGCCGGAGGCGTCGCACTTCGAACCCGCCTGCTGCACGGCGGTCGCCACCACGTGCGGGCCCGACCACTGGTTGCCACCGGCGGCGGTGAGACAGATCAGCGTGCCGCCGGTGGTGGCGCTGCCGATCTTGCCGAGCTGGGCGTCGGTGCACGGCGCGCCCTTCGTGACCGATTCCTGGCTCTCCGGCGGCGTGGTCGTCACCGCGAGGCTGGGTGCGGCGGTCGTGGTGGTCACCACCGGACGCTCGACGGTGGTGGGGGTCGAGGCGACGGGCGCGGGCCCGAGCGAGGCCGTGCGGTTGGTCACGTCCGGCAGCCAATTGCTCGTCATCAGGATGAATCCCGCCACCGCGGTGATCTCGGCTACACCGAGCAGCAGCGCGAACATCGCCATGACTCGGCCGCGGGGATGGCTGAAGGCGATGAAGCCGAACACGATGGCCACCGGGAACAACCCGAGCAGTGCCGCCACCAGGGCGATGATCGCGTACGGATTGACGATCGGCGGGATCTCCACGCGCAGCCGTCCGGTCCGGCGGCGGCTCGGCGGCTCGGGCCGGCGCTCGTCCTCGTCGTCGGGCCAGCGGCCGTCGGGCTCCGGCTCCGCCCAGCGATCCTCCGGCTGCGCCTGCGGCCAGCGATCCGTTTCACGCCGTTCTGCCCGTGTCATCAAGGTCCTCTCCACACCACCACACCGCGCAGGAACCTCGGACTATCCGGACCCGCCCCGATATACCGACACAGAATAGGACGCGCACCGCGAAAAGTTGATCCGAAGTGTCCGACATTTGTGATCGGGCCGTGATAACGAACTCGCGGCTTCGGTAACCGAGACGCATGCTGGTCCACAGGCGGCATGCGTGATTGCCACCCTTCCACGCAGTAATTGCGTCCGATAAGGCGACGTCGAGCCGCCGGGCCCTCCCGCAGGCCTGCCCGGGTCCCGGAATTTGCTCGACGCCAATCTCGACGCCAATTAGGACCGGCCCCGCCTCGCGTTGTGCGTGCTCGCCGTGGCCACCCACCCGCCGACCGTCACCGGATACGGGTTCAACGGGCTGTGCGCCCGTCGACGTGGCGGTGACCGCCGCGCTGTGGATCGCGGCGCCGGGGCACTCCGTCGACCATCGCCGTCACGGTCGCGGGCCGAGTGGCCGCGACCGATTCGCCACAGCGGCGAGTGACGATCCGCGGCGCCGTTCACTGCCTGCGGTCGACTTTGGGCAGCGATTCGGTGACCAAGGTCAGCAACATGTCGCACAGCAGGTCGTGCACCTGCTCGCGGGTGAGCGTGCCGCGCGTGATCCATTCCCGGCCCGCGACCTTCACCAGCCCGCCGTAGGCACGCACCATCGCGCGCAGTTGGGCATCGTGTGCCGAATGGGCGAGGCCGACCATCAGCAGCAGGCGCTCGGCCGCCGCGTCGTCGGCCGCGTCCAGGATCTGCTGCACCTCGGGATCGTCTCCGACTCCCTCGTGGCTGGTCACCTTCACCCAGGTGCTGCCGTGCTCGGCGATGGTGTCCAGCAACCAGCGCACGCTGGCGTCGACCCGCTCGCGCCAGGAGCCGGTGGGCACGGCCATGTTGTCGAGCTTGGGCAGCGTCACCATCCGCCGGACCACCGCCAGGTAGAGATCGCGCTTGTTGCCGAAATAGTGGTTGATCAGACCGCGGGCCACACCGGCCCGCTGCGCCAGTTCGGCGGTGGAGACGGCCGCGTACGGGCGTTCGCCGAACATGTCGATCGCACAGGCGAGGATCTGCGCGCGCCGCTCGTCGGGCTCGAGCCTGCGGCGGCGCGGTAGCGCCGGATCGGCGCCACCGTCCGCGGTCGCGCTCGTGGTGTCAGAGAGACCGGGCAATGAGATCCTTCATCACCTCGTTGCTGCCCGCGAGGATGCGCAGGACGCGGGCACCGGTGTAGAGCTGGGAAATCGGATACTCCGTCATGTAGCCGTAGCCGCCGAACAGTTGCAGGCAGCGGTCCACCACGATACCGAGCTGATCGGTCAGCCAGTACTTCGACATGGCAGCGCTGGGAATATCGAGTTCGCCGCGCAGGTGCTTGTCGAGGCAGTCGTCGAGAAAGGTGCGGGAGACCTTGGTGATGGTCGCGCACTCGGCGAGCTCGAATTTCGTGTTCTGCATGGCGAACAGCGGCTTGCCGAACGCTTCGCGGCCCTTGGTGTAGTCGACGGTGAGCTGCACCGCCTTCTCCATCATGGCGACCGCGATGATGGCCGTGACCAATCGCTCCTGCGCGAGCATCTGCATCATCTGGTAGAAGCCCTGGCCCTCGGCCTCGCCGAGCAGGTTGGACGCGGGCACGCGCAGGCCGTCGAAGAACAGCTCGGCGGTGTCCTGGGCCTTGCCGCCGATCTTGTTCAGGATGCGTCCGCGCTTGAAGCCGGGGGTGTCGTCGCCGACTTCGGCGAAGATCAGCGAGACTCCGGCCGCACCCTTGGTGGGGTCGGTCTTGGCGGCGATGATGATGCCGTCGCAGAGCCAGCCGTTGGTGATGAAGATCTTGGAACCGGTGATGACGTACTCGTCGCCCTCCCGGACCGCGCGGGTCTTGATGTTCTGCAGGTCGGATCCGGTGCCCGGTTCGGTCATGCCGATGGACAGCACGATCTCGCCGCTCGCGGCCTTGGGCAGCACGCGCCGCTTGAGTTCTTCGGAACCGAACTCGTACAGGTACGGCGCGATGATCGAGCTGTGCACGGGGATGCCCATCGATCCGTCGCCCGCGCGCGCCTGCTCCTCGATGATGGCGGCCTCGTGCGCGAAGGTGCCCCCGCCACCGCCGTATTCCGCCGGAATGGCGGGGCACAGCAGACCGAGTTCACCGGCCCGGTTGTACAGGGCGCGATCGGGGTGCCCTTGGGCGACGAATTTCTCCTCGTGGGGCACGACCTCCTTTTCGAAGAAGGTCCTCGCCAGGTCTCGTACCGCCTCGACCTCGTCGTCACTCCACGCCGCGCGTGCCATCGCTCGATCCTTCGCTCGCTCCGGTCCGGTCTCGTCACCGGTTACGCCCCAGATTCCCGGACTATTGGCGAGTTGTCAACAAGCGTCGAGCATCATCGCGACAGCGCTCCGCGGGCGGGCCGGACCTCCGTTGCCGCCAGAGGATTCGATGCCCGGTCGCGAGTCCGTGCGGTGGCCCTCCGGCTCGGGCGGCGAGGTCCCATTCCCCCGTTGGTGAGCTGCGCCATAATCGGGCGTTTCACCTTTCCCTCGATGGGTCAATTCTTCGTACTGTCCGTATCGGAATCACTGACGTCGGGCACGACGGCGACGTGCCATCGGATCGGTAGCCGGCAGCGAAGGGGTAACGACATGGCCGAACTGCTCGACATCACCGAAACGCCCCGCCCGGACCGCACCTGGACGGTCGACCGGGACGGCGCCGATCTCGCGGTCTACGAGTGGGGTGATGCCGCCGCCGAGCCCTTGGTGCTGGTGCACGGCCTCACCGACACACACCGCGTGTGGTCGACGGTCGCGGCCCTGCTGGCCGACGGCTTCCGGGTGATCACCTACGACGTACGCGGTCACGGGCGTTCGGCCACGCCCGCGGCGGTGTCGGAGTATCGCCTCGACCTGCTGGCGGAGGACTTCTTCGCGGTGATCGACGCCGCCAGCCCGCGCAGGCCGGTGCACACCTGCGGCCACGGCTGGGGCGCCGTGCAGCTGTGGGAGGCGGTCTGCGACGAGCGGGCCAACACCCGCATCGCCTCGTTCACCGCGATCGCGGGACCGAACCTCGATCATCTGGGTCTGTGGCTGCGCGCGCTGGCGCCGCGCGCCGGACGCGAACTCGGCGACCTGGGCTGGTGGCTGCGCGGCGTGCGCTGGGCGCTGACGCCGGGCCCGATCGCCCGCAGGCTCTATCCGCCGCGGGTGCGCGGGCTGCTCGTGGGCCGGCTCGGCGGTCTCGCGCCGGTGCCCGCGCGCGTCGCGCCCACCTGGCGCACCGATCTCGTCGCCGGTGCCCGGATCGCCCAGGCCAATCTGCTGCACCACTTGGGCAAGCCGCGGGTGCGGCGGACGGCGGTCCCGGTCCAGCTGCTCGTCGACACCACCGATCCGTTCGTGCCCGCCGCCGTCTACGACGCCTCCACGCGCTGGGTCGACAAGCTGTGGCGCTGCGCCGTTCCGGCGAATCACTGGCTGCCGATCACCGAGCCACTGCTGGTCGCCGAAGCGGTCGCCAACTTCGTCGACGACCTGCGCGCCGACCGGGCGGCCATCTCTCCACGCAGCAGCTGACCGACGCTTCGAGCGGGGCGTGGGCGACCGGGCGACCACCCGGCAGGCGGGGTTTGCGACAATGGGCCGGTCGTCTGCCCAGCTCGATGAAGGATGTCCCCCGCCCCGATGGCCGAAAGCATGATCGATCCCGAGGAGCTCGCGACCTGTCTTCGGGTCCTGGAGCAGGCCGGAACGCTCGAAAAGGATCATCCGGACTCGGTGGCCGTGCAGCGGGCGGTCGGCCACATGTTCAAAAAACTCAAGCAGCGCCGCCGCACCGAAGCGCGCGCGGCGGTCTCGGCCGCCGACCGCGCGGTGGTCGCCGCCACCGCGACCGGATCCCCGAACCGGATCGATGACGAGACCGCGGGCATACCGATCAGCTCGGTCACCGACGGAGCCAGCGCGGGCACGCTGCTCCGCGCGCGCCCCTGCTACATCTGCAAGCAGCGCTACACCCAGGTCGACGCCTTCTACCACCAGCTGTGCCCGGAGTGCGCGGCGAGAAGTCACACCAAACGAAACGCCCGCACCGATCTGACGGGGCGACGGGCGCTGCTCACCGGCGGCCGCGCCAAGATCGGCATGTACATCGCGCTGCGCCTGCTGCGCGACGGCGCGCACACCACCATCACCACCCGCTTCCCCAACGACGCCATCCGGCGTTTCGCGGCGATGGACGACAGCGCGGACTGGCTGCACCGGTTGCGCATCGTCGGCATCGATCTGCGCGATCCGGCTCAGGTGGTCGCCCTGGCCGACGACGTCGCCGCCCAGGGCCCGCTGGACATCCTGATCAACAACGCCGCGCAGACGGTGCGCCGCTCCCCCGGCGCCTACAGCGCCCTGGTCGACGCCGAATCCGGGCCGCTGCCCGCGGGCGCGCTGCCGGAGGTGGTGAGCTTCGGCAAGACCATGCAGGCCCACCCCACCGCGCTGACCGCGTCGCTCACCCCGGCGCTGACCGCCGCCGACGTCGCCGAGCTGGCACTGGTCGCGGGGTCGGCGACGCCGGAACGCATCGCGCGCGGCGTCGCGATCGACGCGGGTGGCCTGGTGCCCGACCTCGCGCACACCAACAGCTGGGTGCAGACCGTCGCGGAGGTGGATCCGACCGAACTGCTCGAAGTGCAGCTGTGCAATTCGGTCGCGCCGTTCATCCTGGTCTCCCGCCTGCGCCCGGCGATGGCCGCCGCCGAGGCCCGCCGGAAGTACGTCGTGAACGTCTCCGCGATGGAAGGGCAGTTCTCCCGCGCCTACAAGGGCCCGGGGCACCCGCACACCAACATGGCCAAAGCGGCGTTGAACATGTTGACCCGCACCAGCGCCCGCGAGATGTTGGAGCAGGACGGCATTCTGATGACCGCGGTCGACACCGGCTGGATCACCGACGAGCGACCGCACTACACCAAGATCAGGCTCGCCGACGAAGGTTTCCACGCCCCGCTGGACCTGGTCGACGGCGCGGCGCGCGTCTACGACCCCATCGTGCAGGGTGAGAACGGCACCGATCTGTTCGGCTGCTTCCTCAAGGACTATCAGCCCTCCCCCTGGTAGCGGTCGATCCGGGATCCGTCACGCGGCGCAGGACTACCCTGGAGGCGTGCTCTACCGGCTGGCAGCCGACGCCACCGCCGTCACGCATTTCGCCTTCGTGGCCTACGTGGTGGTCGGCGGATTCGTCGCATGGCGCTTTCCGCGCACGATCTGGCTCCACCTGCTCGCGGTCTGCTGGGGGTTCGGCACGATCGTGATCGGTTTCGACTGCCCGCTCACGCATCTGGAGAATTGGGCGCGCGAGCACGCCGGCCGAGAGCGGCTACCGTCGAGCGGATTCATCGACCACTACCTCACCGGTGTGATCTACCCCGAACACGCGCTCGGGTTGGTGCGCGCAGTGGCGGCCGCGCTGGTGGTGGCGTCCTGGATCGGTTATGTGTGGGCGCAGCGACGGCCCGCCCCGGCCGCCCGTGTCCACGCACCGCGCTGACGCCGGTGCTCAGGCGCCGAGGTGGCGCGCGACGAAGCCCGCCACCTCCGTGACGTGCTCGTCCAGGTAGAAATGGCCGCCGGGGAAGGTCACCCGGTCGAATCCTCCGCTGGTGTGCGCGCGCCATTCGTCGGCCTGCTCGGGTCGCATCGTCGGGTCCTCGGTGCCGACCAGTGCCGCGATATCGGCGCGCAGCGGCTCTCCCGGCTGATACCGGTAGGTCTCTACGGCGCGGTAGTCGGCGCGCACGGCGGGCAGCACGAGTTCGGCGAGGCCCGGCTCGGCGCGCAGCAGCTCGAGCGGGGCGGGATCCGCGGCCAGCCGCACCAGGTCATCGATGAGTTCGTCGTCGGAGGCCAGGTGCAACCGCTGCGTCTCCTCGAAGGTGGGTGCCGGACGGCCGGATACGAACAGGGTGGCCACCGGCTGCCCGGCGCGCTCGAGCCTGCGCGCGGTCTCGAACGCCACGGTCGCGCCCATGCTGTGCCCGAACAACGACAGCCGCGCGATCCGGCCCCGCGCGAGCACCGCCTGGGCGATCCGGTCCGCCAGCGCGATCAGGTCGGTGATGGGGTCCTCACCCAATCGGTCCTGCCGTCCCGGATACTGCACCGCGAGCACCGCGACGCCCACTCCGAACCGTTGTGCGAGATCCCGGTATGCCGTGGCCGACCCTCCGCCGGGCGGGAAGCACAGCAGGTGTTGCCGCGCGACCGCCTCGGATCGCAGCGTCCGCAACCACTCCGAGTCGGTGCTGCCGCCTGCCACGTTCGGTCTCCCTTCGCCGTCGTCGTCCCACCGCGCGGCCGGACCAGACCACGGTAGTCGCCGCGGTCGAGTGCGGGAGCCTCCTGATGCAGCGGTTCCGAAGCCCGGGCGAGCGACCGAGACCCGGTCAAGGCGTGAAGGTCTGTAGATGATCCACGGTGACGAAGGCGCTCTGCGGACTGGCCGCGGCCACCGCGGTCCGCAGGGCTTCCAGACCGCCCCAGTCGCGAGCGGGTTCGGTGAGCGGATGATCGAAGTCGTCCCAGTGGGTGGGCAGCACATAGCGTGGGTTACCGGTCGCGCGCAGCAGGCGGCCGACGTAATCCTGGATCTTGCCGCCCCCGGCGGGCAGCAGCAGCACATCCGGGCGCAATCCCGCCACCTCCGACTCGATGTAGTTCGAGCCACCGAAGTCCAGCACACTCACCCCGCCGCCACTCACCTCGTAGGCGAGCGTGCCGCCTTCGACCAGATCACGAATCACCTTCGGCTCCGGTAGCGATCCCGCGCCGAGACCGGGGCGGGTGCCCGCGAACGCCACCGTGGCGCGCGGTCCCGAAGCGGAGTGCAGCGAACGCAGCACCCGGATGGCGTACCCGTCGAAACGGAGGAACTCGCCGCCGGTGGCCAAGGCGAGCTGCGCCTCCGGGGCGCCGAGCGCGGCCATCAGGTTCAGGTGCGTCTCGGTGCCGAGCACCGTCGCTCCCGTCTTCTTCGCCAGGTACGGCACATCGGCGAGATGGTCGTAGTGGCCATGGGTGACCAGGATGTGATCGGCGCGCAGTTCGCCGCTGTCGACGTAGCGGTCGATCAGGGCGGTGTCCACGGTGAGCGGGGTCTGCGGGTCCGCGCCCTCGGCGCTGTAGGTTCCGGTATGAAACCTGGTCAGCCAGGGGTCGATGAGCACGGTCTTGCCGCCCGGCACGCGGATCTCCCAGCTGTTGTTGCCCCACCAGCGCAGCGTCATCCCGCCGGACGACTCCTCCGCCGAGACCGTGGTCGTCGCCGCGCTGTTATTGGAATCCGTTGTGCCGCAGGCGACTATGCCCGCAAGCGTGGCCGCTCCCACGGTCGCGCCGAAGAATTCACGCCGTCCGAAACCTCTCATGCGGGCACCACATCACATGCGCGGTAGCCCTGTCCAAGACCGCCGCACGCGCTCGGCGATATCGGAACGGATATCGTCGCAGCGTGGACCAGCTGCGCCAGCTCCGCTACTTCGTCGCCGTCGCCGAGGAATTGCATTTCGGACGGGCCGCCGAACGCCTCGGCATCGCCCAGCCGCCGCTGAGCCAGCGCATCCGCCGCCTCGAGACCGACCTCGGCGCGCGGCTGTTCGACCGCGGCAGCCGCCGGGTCGAACTCACCGAGGCAGGGCAGATCCTGCTCGCGGAGTCCCGCGACCTGCTCGCCCGTTGGGAACGGACGAAAACGCTGGTCGGCAAGGCGCATCGCGGTGAGATGGACGCGGTGCGGATCGGCGTGCCGCCCGAATTGGCCGGGCGGGTGCTCGCCGCGCTGCTCACCGCGTTCGAGGCCAGGGACGTCCGGGTCGACCTCCAGGAACTGACCACCGCCGAACAGGTCCGGCTGCTCGCCGACCGGCAACTCGACGCCGGGTTGCTGCAACACCCGGTCGATGTGGTCGGCCTCGAACTCGGGCCGGTGGTGGAGACGCCGCTGGGCGTGGTGCTGCCCCGCGATTCACCGCTGGCCGCACGGTCGGCGCTGGAACTGGCCGATCTCGCCGGGCACGGCTTGGTGATCTTTCCGCGCGCCGCCGCCCCGGGGCTCTACGACGCCACGCTGCGCCGGTGCTGGGAACAAGGCTTCCGCCCGGCGTCGGTGCAGCACGCGCGCAATCCGGAGTTCGTCCTGGGCATGGTGCTCTCCGGCCGCGGTGTGGCCTTCGATCAGGGCATGGTGGCCCGGAAGGAGCCGCGCGTGGTCTGGCGGCCGCTGCCGGAGGGCGCGCTGAGTCATCGGCTGTCGCTGGCCTGGCCGGTGGGCGTGGCCCATCCGCTGGTCGGCGAGCTGGCCGAACTGGTGGTCACGGTGTTGCAAGGCGACGGCGCGTCGCGGCCCGGCACGGTCGCCGACCCGCCGCAACGGCCGTGGAACGTCGTCTACGGCAGTCCGTGAACGATGCGGCCGATGGCCGCGACGGCGGCGGCGCCGATCGCGCGGTCCACCTCGGGCAATCGCTGCGCCAATGTGGCCGCCCGCGTGAAAACGGCCACGGCGTAACGCTTTCGGTCCGGGTACTCGACGACGCCGATCTCGTTGCGCACACCGGGCAGCGTCCCCGTCTTGGCCCAGACACCCACCTCCGGCGGGAAGGCGGCGGCCAACCGGTACCAATTCACCTGCTGGCGCATCAGGTCACGGACCCACCGGCACGCTTCCGGCGCACCCGCCTGATCCCGCGCGATCAGGGTGAGCAACCGCACCATCTCGCGCGGAGTGCTCGCGGTGGTCCGCCGGGGGTCCAGCGCCCGGGTGCGCAGCACCTGCTCGGCGTTCAGCGCGGGGAACCGGCGGGCGAACTCCGCCGCGTCGGCCGCGCCGATATCCTCGGCCATGGACTGCACGACGGCGCGGGGCGGACCGACGACCCGGGTGGCGGTCAGGCCGAGTTCGCGCAGCAGCGAGCGGACGTTGTCCAGGCCCACGCGGTCGAACAGCAGGTCGGCCGCGGTGTTGTCGCTGACGGTGAGCGCGAAGTACGCGGCGTCGCGCAGACTGAGCTCGACGTCGTCGGCGCAGCCCGCGGTGCCGACGCCGCCGAGCCGATCCGCGGCCCGCGCCCGCACCCGATCCGCGGGATCCACCTGCCCCGCGGCCACCTGCCTGGCGAACTCCAGGACCAGCGGCACCTTCACCACCGAGGCGAGCACCACCGGCTCGTCCGCCCGCGTACCCGCTTCCGCGCCACAGTCGACGCACTGGGCATGAATCCACCCCTCCACGCCTGCGGTCCGAAAGATCTCCTGCACCGATGCAGCTTCCCCGTCCCCGCTGGGGCGGGTGACTCCGGGGTCGTGCGAAGAAAGCGGACGGATCAGGACTCGCCGCGACCGGTTTGCGCGAGCCGCTGTTCGAGTTCGGCGACCCGCCGCCGGTAACCGGCCAATTCATCGAGGCGGGCGTACATCTCGTCGGTCAGCTGGGCGATGCGGCCCAGATAGCGGTGCGCGGGCCGGTCGGCCCAGTAGGCGCCGGCGCGGCCGTACTCCACCGCACGATCGACGTCGCCGGCGGTGACTCCCGCGGCGACCGCGTCCGCCGTCGCCGCCGTGAGCGCGGCCTCGAGTTGCGCCACGCGCAATCGCGTCGCCTGGTCGTGGCCCGCGTTCCCGAGCGACGCGCGCTCCGCGGCGAGGTCCTGGATCTCCCGGAGGTACCCGGCGTTCTGGGCGTCCTGCACGGCCATCAGTTCGTAGTCGTGTTCGATCGGCGCGCGGCGAACCCGGTCCGGGAGCAGAGCGGTGCGCGGACGCATATCGATCCCGAAGACCGGAACGCGCTCCCTTGCTGCGGAGTTCTCTTTCGTCCTGGTCGTCGGCACCGTGTATTCCGCGCTTCCGGCATAGACGTTCGTCATCGTCTCTCGACCTCACATTTCGATGCCGCGGTATTCCTCTGCGGCCGGCCTGCTCTGCCTGTCTCCGCACACGAAGGACAGGACATCGGATCCGCGCGGCGTCCCGCGCCGACTGCTGCCGTGCAGCCTGGGAATATGCTGGCCGATTCCGCGCGGTCCGGCGCGTGTCACTATCCTCACTGGCGAGAAATCCTCTCGGACAGCTCTTTTCGCGCGTGCGAGCCCGAGATTCGCCCGGTCTCGATCCCGCGAGATCGTGGGCCTTCCCCGAAGGTCTCGGCCCCGTCAGCACCTCATCCGCTACCCCGGGAACACGCGTCTGCGATCACGCGGTCACCGCCCGAGCGCCCGCGACGGTCCGACCCGGCCGAACGCGACGGCCGGTCGACGACGGCATCGCCGCATCGGCGCACGGCGCACCGGTGCGCGGAGCCGACGCGTCTTCGAGCCGAATCGGCGCAGGTGGCCGCGGGGAGCGGCGCGGCGGGCGGAAGTGGCGTCCTTCGCGCATGCCGCACCGGAGGGACCACGCCACGCGAGTTCCCCGGGGCGCCAACTAGGCTGAAGCGAGTGAACACGCACGCACGGCTCGTCCAGGACTACGAGGCCGGTATAGGTGTCACCGCCTCGCGCATCTCCCCCGCGCCCGATCCGGGTAGCAATCTCGCCGCGACATTACCGGTCTGGGCACTGGCCGCCGGTTCGATCGCGGCGCTGGCTACGGCCGCGAACCGCATGCGGACCGCACGCGGTCTCGACCCGGTGGCGCATCGCCTCGATCCCGCCCGCATCACCGCGGCCTTCTCCAGCGAGCGTCTGTTACGCATCGGCGGCCGGATGCCGACACCGTTCGCCGATCTTTCCGGCTTCTTCCCCACCTTCGACGGCTGGGTTCGCACGCACGCCAACTATTCGCATCACCGGGCGCGACTGTTCGCCACGCTCGGCCTGCCCGACTCCGCGCCGATCGACCTCGCCGTCGCCCAGATGGCCATGATCCGCGCCTCGGACCTGGAGGAGCAGGCCGCCGCGCACGGGGCCATCGCGGTGCGCGTCCGCACCGAGGAGGAATGGGCCGCGAGCCCGCAGGGACAGGCCGCCGCAGCGGGTCCGCTGGTCGCGATCACCGACCGCCCCGACCGCGGGGAAACCGGCTTACCGGCGGGCGCCGCGCCTCTGCAACCCCTGCGGGGCGTGCGAGTGCTCGATCTGACCAGGGTGATCGCGGGACCGGTCGCGACGCGCGCGCTGGCGTTGCTCGGCGCCGACGTGCTGCGCGTCGACCCGCCGCAGCTGCCCGAGATCTCCTGGCAATTCGCCGACACCTGCCAGGGCAAACGCTCGACGCTGGTGGACCTGCGCACCCACGGCATCGATGATCTGGTCGCCGCCGCCGACGTGCTGATCACCGGATACCGGCCGGGCGCGCTGGAGCGGGCCGGAGTGCGAGCGGCCGCCCGTCCCGGGTTGATCCACGGGCGGGTGTCCGCCTGGGGTGAAGCCGGTCCCTGGGGTGAGCGTCGCGGTTTCGACAGCATCGTGCAGGCCGCGTCCGGCATCTCGATCGTCGAGGGTGCGCCCGCCGTGCCGGGGGCGCTGCCCGCGCAGGCACTCGACCACGCGTCGGGTTACCTGCTCGCCGCGGGCGTGATCGACGCCCTCGTCGCGCGCAGCGGCGACGGCGTCGGACGGGACGTACGAGTGGCCTTGGCGCGCACCGCGTCCTGGCTGCTCGACGCGCCGGACCGCACACCGCGTCACCCCAAGCCCGCGATGCCGAGCGCGGCGCATGTGGTCCGGCACGGGCAGGTCGTCACCGCGCCGCCCGTGCTGGCCGAGTACCCGGATTACGCCTCGCCCGCGCCCGCCTACGGCGCGGACCATCCCGCGTGGCCGCTGCCGACGCACTGACCGTCCCGCCGGGAGATCGCGGAGATCGTCCGCGGCCTCCCGCCGGGAACCTGCCGAGCCGGCACTAGATCTCCACCCCCGCCAGCGCGGCGACCGCCTGCGCCAGGCGGTCACCGTCCGGCAGGTTCGCCTCCGGAGCGATGGTCTGTAGCACGCCGAGCCCCTGCACGAGCACGAAGTACAGCTCGGCGATCGCCTCGGACTGCTCTTCGTTCAGCTGCGGATGCGCCTGCCGCAGCGCGTCGGCCATGTCCCGGTAGGCGCCGGGCAGGCTCTGCGCGAAGAACTCCTGCGACTCCGTCGAGCGCGCGACGCGCACCAGGTTCTCCATGCTCGCCAGCATGCTGTCGCGGTTCTCGGTGAATACCGCGGGCATGCCGTTCCACATGGCGGCGAACGCCGCCAGGGGCGCCGAGCCGCTGCCCTCGCGGATCTTCGCCTCCATGTTGTCGCCGATCGCGGTGCCCAGAGCGTCGCTCAGCGCTTCGGTGATCAATTGGTCCTTGGAGCCGAAGTGGTAGCCGATCGCCGCCAGGCTCACACCGGCCGCCGAGGCGATGTCGCGGGCGGTCGCCTTGGCGACGCCTCGCTCGACGATGACTTTCCGTGCTCCCGCCAGCAGATCCTCGCGATTTCCCATACTCACAGGCTACAACGTCTTAGACAAACGTACTAGACGTATGTACTACCTGCTGCGACCGCCGAGCAATCGGCACCTCGGCGCGGCCCCGGTATCCAGGCTCGCTAGTCTCGTGCCGTGCGGCAGAAGATCATCCTGGACGTCGATACCGGCATCGACGACTCCCTGGCGCTGCTGTACCTGCTCGGCTCCCCCGAGGCCGAGATCGCCGGCATCGCCGCCACCGCGGGCAACGTTCCGGCGGCGCAGGTGGCGACGAACAACCTCGCCTGGCTGGACGTCTGCCGCGCACCCGTGATCGAAGTGGCGCTCGGCGCCGCCGATCCCCTGGCGATCCCGCTGCGCACCACCGAGGACACGCACGGACCCCAAGGCATCGGGTACGCCGAACTTCCCCCCTCGGCTCGCCGTCTCTCGCCGCGATCGGCGGCGCTGATGTGGGCCGAGCTGGTGCGCGCCCATCCCGGCGAGATCGTCGGTCTCTGCACCGGGCCGCTGACCAATCTCGCCCTCGCGTTGCGGATCGAACCGGATCTGCCGCTGCTGCTGAATCGTCTGGTCATCATGGGCGGCGCGTTCAACCATCCCGGCAACACCACGCCCACCAACGAGTGGAATGTGCACGTCGACCCGGAAGCCGCCAAAGAGGTCTTCGACGCGTTCGCCGCGGCGCCCGCCGAGCGCAGGCCGATCGTCTGCGCGCTCGACATCACCGAGACGATCGAGATGCGACCCGAGCACCTGGTCCGTCTGGCCGAGCGGGCGAAAAGCTATCCGGTGGAAGTCGTCTCGCCCGCCGACCCGCCCGAGGCCCGTTCGGCCGCGAGCAATCCGATCGTCCGGCACGTCACCGATGCCGTGCGGTTCTACTTCGACTTCCATCACGGGTACGACCTGGGCTATCTGGCCCACATGCACGATCCGTTCGCGGCCGCGGTGGCGCTGGACCCGGCGCTGGCCCGCACCCGTCCGGCGACCGTGGACGTGGAACTCGCGGGCACCCTCACCCGCGCGACCACGGTCGCCGACTGGGCGGGCATGTGGGGCCGGGAACCCAACGCCGACATCGTGATCGGCACCGACCCGGAGCTGTTCTTCGAACGACTGATCGCCCGGGTCGGCGACCTCGCGCTGACGGTGCACCCGCCCGCGGCGCAGGAGGTCCGATGACCGCCGCCGACGACGCGACCTACCTGTCCGCCTTCCGCGCCGGGCTGGGCCTGCCCGGCATCATCGACGTGCACACCCATTTCATGCCCGACCAGGTGATGCGGAAGGTGTGGGCGTACTTCGACACGGTCGGGCCGCTGACCGGCCGCACCTGGCCGATCACCTACCGCGACGATGCCGAGGTCCGGTTGAAGACTCTGCGCGACTTCGGCGTACGCGCGTTCACCGCGCTGGTGTACCCACACAAACCGGACATGGCGGCGTGGCTCAACGAATGGACCGCCGACTTCGCCGCCGGCACCCCGGATTGCCTGCACACCGCCACCTTCTTTCCCGAGCCGCAGGCGGCCGGTTATGTCGGCGAGGCGGTCGAGCGCGGCGCCCGCGTCTTCAAAGCGCACGTGCAAGTCGGCGGCTACCACCCGGGCGACCCGCTGCTGGACCCGGTGTGGGGCCTGCTGGAGGACGCGCGCATCCCCATCGTCATCCATTGCGGTTCCGGCCCCGCGCCCGGAACGCACACCGGCCCGGAGCCGATCGCCGGTGTGCTGCGGCGCTTTCCGCGCCTGCGGCTGATCATCGCGCACATGGGCACGCCCGAGTATTCCGAATTCCTCGACCTCGCAGGCGATTACGCGGAAGTGCGGCTGGACACCACGATGGTGTGGACCGATTTCTCCGAGGCCGACGCTCCGTTCCCGGCGCACGAGCACGGCAGGCTGCGCGCCTTCGCCGACCGCATCCTGTTCGGCAGCGACTTTCCCAATATCCCGCACTCCTACGGTCATTCGATCGAGGCGCTCGAACGGCTCGAACTCGGTGACGATTGGTTGCGTCAGGTCTGCTACCGCAACGCGGCGACGCTGTTCGGTATCGAGTGAACGGGCGTGCTCGGGTATCGGACGTGACTGCGAAGTCGGTTCTGCTCGGTATCCGTCTGCTGGCGTGGGTTGCGGCTCTGGCCGCCGTCGCCGGGATCGCCCTGCACTTCAACGGGTCGTCGTCTCGAATACTGGTTCTGGCGGCGTCGGGCGCGCCGTATCTGATGGGTTCTGCCGTCCTGGGTGCGGTCGCCTTCGTCGCCATGCGGCACCGCATCGGCGCGGGAGTCGCGATCGTGGTCGTCGCCATCGCGACGTGGACGCAAGCGCCGCTGTATGTCGGCCACCCGGACGACAGTGACGGGCACACCGTGACCGTGATGCAGGCCAATCTCCTGTTCGACGGAGCCGACCCCCGGGCGCTGGTCGATGAGGTGCGCGCACGGAACGTCGCCGTGCTCACCGTCGACGAGCTCACTCCCACGGCGGTAGAGGATCTCGGCCGGGCAGGTCTCGATCAGGTACTGCCGTACCGTTTCCTCTCGCCGGGAAGAACCGCGACCGGGACGGGAATCTGGAGCGGCCACCCTCTGTCGGAAACCGTGGAGTACGACGGCTTCGTGTTGAACCAGCTCTCGGCGACCGCGCAGATCCCGGGCGCCGGGCCGGTCACGGTGTACGCCTTCCACCCGGTACCGCCGGTGTACGGGACGCGCGTCTGGGCCGACGAATTGTCCCGGCTGCGCGACATTCTCGACCGCTCGCCCGCGAATCGACCGGCGATCGCCGGCGGCGACTTCAACGCGACCTACGATCACCGGCAGTTCCGTGCGATGCTCTCCGGCTGCTTCGGCGACGCCACCGAACAGGCGGGCGCGGGGCATCTGGTCACCTATCCGACCGACAAGCGCTGGCCGCCCCTCGTCGGCATCGACCACATTCTCGTCGCGAACGGTCGCGCGGTCGCTGTGGAGACCGTAGACCTCCCGGGAGCCGACCACCGCGCGCTGGTGGCGCAGGTCCGCTTGCCCAGGAAGCAACGGTAAGCCACCCGGCGAGGTCGGCCGGGTCCCGGGACCGTCGAGTGTCCGCCGCGCGACGGTCGCGCAGGCCCAGGTGATCCCGCAGTATCGACCCGGCCGCCATCGCGATCCCGCACGACGCGACCTTCGCGCCTACGGCAGGTCAGCGTCCGTCGAACGCGCGCAGCAGTTCCTCGGCGGCGAGTGCGGCGGTCAGGGTACCGTCGCGGACCTGTTTTTCCACCTGCGTCCGAATGGCTTTCACCTCGGGGTTGTCCGCGAGCCTGCGCAGCAACTGGTCGTGCACCATGGTCCAGGTCCAGTCGACCTGCTGGCGACGCCGCTTCTCGGCGAACTCACCGGCGTCGGTGAGCACACGACGGTGTTCGAGCACCGTGTCCCAGAACCGGTCCAGACCGACGCCTTCCAATCCGCTCATGGTCAGCACCGGCGGCCGCCACAGCGCGTCGTGCGGATGGATCAGGCGCAGCGCACCCGCCAGTTCCCGGGCGGCGGCCTTGGCCTCGACCTGATGTTTGCCGTCGGCCTTGTTCACCGCGACCAGATCGGCGAGTTCGAGCACACCCTTCTTGATGCCTTGCAGCTGATCACCGGTCCGGGCCAGGGTCAGGAAGCAGAAGACGTCGACCATGTTCGCGACCGTGACCTCCGACTGACCCACCCCGACGGTCTCGACCAGGATCACGTCGTAGCCCGCCGCCTCGAGCAGCGCGATGGTCTCCCGCGTCGCCTTGGCGACGCCGCCGAGCGTGCCCGCGGTGGGCGAAGGCCGGATATAGGCGTCGCGTTCCACCGACAATCGCGCCATCCTGGTCTTGTCGCCGAGGATGGAGCCACCGGTCCGGGTCGAGGACGGGTCGACCGCGAGCACCGCGACCCGGTGGCCCTGCCCGATCAGGTACATGCCGAGCGCGTCGATGAAGGTCGACTTGCCGACGCCCGGAACGCCCGTGATGCCGACGCGGTTGGAGGGCGCGCCCCCGGCGCCCGCCTCCGGCGAAACCTTCAGCAGCAGTTGCTGCGCCAGCGCCCGGTGATCGGCCCTGGTGGACTCCACCAACGTGATCGCCCGCGCCAGGGCGGCCCGCTCGTTGGCGCGGACCGCCGCGGCGAGGGCGTCGACGTCGATCGTGCGGCGCGCGGCCGCCTTCGGGGTGGCGCGCGCCGCGGAACCGGCTTCGCTCATTCCGTCGCGGCGGAATCCGTGGCGCCGCTGCCGAGTTCGTGACCGAGTTCGGCGCCGAGCTTCTTCAGCAGGTCGATCGCCGCGTCCGCGATCACCGTGCCGGGCGGGAAGATCGCCGCGGCGCCCGCCTGGTAGAGCTCCTCGAAGTCACCGGGCGGGATCACGCCGCCGACGATGACCATGATGTCGGGGCGTCCGACATCGGCCAGTGCCTGCCGCAGGGCGGGCACCAGCGTGAGGTGGCCCGCCGCCAGCGACGACACCCCGACGACGTGGACGTCGTTGTCGGCCGCCTGCTGCGCCACCTCTTCCGGGGTCTGGAACAGCGGGCCCACGTCGACGTCGAAGCCGAGGTCGGCGAAGGCCGTGGCGATCACCTTCTGTCCCCGGTCGTGGCCGTCCTGGCCCATCTTCGCGACGAGGATGCGCGGCCTGCGGCCCTCGGCCTCGGCGAATTCCTCGACCAGCTCGCTCGCCTCGGTGATGTTGGTGACCTTTCCTGCCTCGTCGCGGTACACGCCGGAGAGCGTACGGATTTCGGCCTGGTGCCGTCCGTACACCTGCTCCAGCGCATCGGAGATCTCGCCGACGGTGGCCTTGGCTCGTGCCGCGTCGATCGCCAGCGCGAGCAGGTTGTTCGCCATGCCGCCCTCGGAGGAGGCCGCGGCACGGGTCAATTCGGCCAGTGCCCGCCGCACGGCGTCGGGATCGCGCTCGGCCCGCAGCCGCCGCAGCTTCTCGATCTGCTCGGCGCGCACCCGCGAGTTCTCGACCTTGAGGACCTCGACCTGCTGGTCCTCTTCGACCTGGTACTTGTTGACGCCGATCACCGGCTGCTGGCCGGTGTCGATGCGCGCCTGGGTACGCGCGGCGGCCTCCTCGATACGCAGCTTCGGGATGCCCTCGCCGATCGCCTGCGCCATGCCGCCGTGCGCCTCCACCTCCGCGATATGCGCGCGGGCGCGGTTGGCCAGCTGGTGGGTGAGCCACTCGACGTAATACGAACCGCCCCACGGGTCGATCGGGCGGGTGGTGTTGGACTCCTGCTGGATCAACAGCTGGGTGTTGCGGGCGATGCGGGCGGAGAAGTCCGTCGGCAGCGCCAGCGCCTCGTCGAGCGCGTTGGTGTGCAGCGACTGGGTGTGCCCCTGGGTGGCGGCCATCGCCTCGATGCAGGTGCGCGCGACGTTGTTGTAGGCGTCCTGCGCGGTGAGCGACCAGCCGGAGGTCTGCGAATGGGTACGCAGCGACAGCGATTTCGCGCTCTTCGGGTTGAACTTCGCGACCAGCTCGCTCCACAGCAGGCGCCCGGCGCGCAGCTTGGCGACCTCCATGAAGAAGTTCATGCCGATGGCCCAGAAGAACGACAGGCGTGGCGCGAACTTGTCGACCTCCATGCCCGCGTCGATGCCCGCGCGGATGTACTCGACACCGTCGGCGAGGGTATAGGCCAGCTCCAGGTCGGCGGTCGCGCCCGCCTCCTGGATGTGGTAGCCGGAGATGGAGATCGAGTTGAACTTCGGCATCTTCGCGCTGGTGTAGGCGAAGATGTCGGAGATGATCCGCATCGAGGGCTTGGGCGGGTAGATGTAGGTGTTGCGGACCATGAACTCCTTCAGAATGTCGTTCTGAATGGTTCCGGCCAGCTGCTCGGGCGCCACACCCTGCTCCTCGGCGGCGACGACGTACAGCGCCAGGATCGGCAGCACGGCGCCGTTCATCGTCATCGAGACGCTGACCTGGTCCAGCGGGATGTGGTCGAACAGCTGGCGCATGTCCAGGATCGAGTCGATCGCGACGCCGGCCATGCCGACGTCACCTTGCACGCGCGGGTGATCGGAGTCGTAGCCGCGGTGGGTCGCCAGATCGAACGCGACCGAGAGGCCTTTCTGGCCCGCCTGCAGATTGCGCCGGTAGAAGGCGTTCGAATCCGCGGCGGTGGAGAAGCCCGCGTACTGGCGGATGGTCCACGGCTGGTTTACGTACATCGTGGGGTACGGCCCGCGCACGAACGGCGCGACGCCGGGCACGCTGTCGAGTGGATACCCTTCGGCGGCAACGGCGTCCCGGTCGGCTTTGGTGAACACCGGCGGCACATCGATGCCTTCGGGCGTCGACCACACCAGTTGCTCGGGTGCGTACCGGTTGGCCACCGCTGCCGCGCGCACGTACTCCGTCACCTGCGCCGCGTCCACCGCGGCGGGCTCCGGCGCGCGCTCGGCCAGCGGCACCTCGGCGAAACTGCCGATCACGTGTTTGATCTCACGAGTAGTCATCAGGCTCCCACCTTCTCCAGCAGGCCGGACAGCGCGGCTACGGCGTCGATGCGCGCGGCGAGGAATCCGTCCGGGCGCCGCGCGTCGTCGAGGTCGGCGACGGCCTTCGCCGAACCCGCCAGCAGCACCGTTCCCACGCCCGCGGCACGCAATTGCTCCACCGCCGCACCGGCTTCGGATCCGTAGCGCGTATCCGACCCGCACAGGACCGCGATCGGCGCCCTGGCTTCGGTGGCCGCGGCGGCGATGCCGTCCACCGCGAGCGGCCCGGGGTTGATCGACTCGATGCCGCCGGAGGCCAGCAGGTTCGCGATGAAGGTGACCCGCACGTTGTGTTCCGCCACCGAACCGAGCGGCACCAGTAGCGCTTTCGGCCGCGCGCCGTGTCCGGCGAGGTAGGCGTCGGAGCGGTCGCGCAACCGCTCGAACGCGGCGCCGTAGCGAGCGACCCGGCCCGCCTGCCGCGCCGCCTCGGACAACGGCTGTTCGGCCAGGTTCGGGAATTCGTTCACGCCGGTGACGGCGGTCTTGCGGTGCGCGACATCGGCATCGCGGGCGTCCTTCGTCGCGGCGACGCGCTCGGCGAGCAGACCGGACTCCAGCGCGGCGAGGTAACCACCGGCCGCCTCGATCTCCTGGAGGAACTCCCACGCCTTCGCCGCCAGCGCGGCAGTGAGGTCCTCGACGTACCAGGAGCCCGCACCCGGGTCGAGCACGTGGCCGAGATGCGATTCCTCGAGCAGCAGCAACTGGGTGTTGCGAGCCATCCGGTCGGCGAACGACTTCGAGACGCCCAGCTCACCGAGCGGCAGGGCGGAGTCGAACGGCAGCACGGTCACCGTGTCGGCGCCGCCGATGCCCGCGCCGAACGCGGCGAGGGTGGTGCGCAGAATGTTCACCCAGGGATCGCGCCGGCTCATCATCGCGGCCGAGGTGACCGCGTGTTGCGGCGCGCCGCCGAAATCCGGTGCACCACAGACCTGCGCGACCCGCGCCCAGAGCTGCCTGGCGGCACGGAGCTTCGCGATGGTCGCGAACTGATCGTCGGTGGCCGCGAACCGGAACTCCAACTGTTCCAGCGCGTCGGCGACGTCGACGCTCTCGGTCAGCGCCCGCAGATAGGCCAGGCCCGCGGCGACGGCCGCGCCCAGTTCCTGCGCGTCGGAGGCGCCCGCGTCGTGGAAGACGGTGCCGTCCACGGTGATCGCGCGAACCGTTTCCGGCCGTCCGGCGGCCCGGCCGGCCAGCGCGACGGCCTCGGCGAGACCGATATCGGGAAGGTCGGCGAAGCGGCTGGTCAAGGGTGCGGCGCCGAGGGAGACGCGGATGTCCTCGCGAGCGGGCGCGGCGTAGCCGTCGAGCACCGCGAACACCTGGGCCGCCGCGTCCGCGACGTCACCGCCCGCGTCCAGCGTGAGGGGGGCCAATTCGAACAGCAGGCCGTTCAGCGTGGTCGGCAGATCCGCCACCGGCACGCCACGCTCGCCCACGCCGAGCCAGATCGCGCTGATCCCGTTCTCCAGCGCGGCCAGGATCTCCCGGTTGGCCGCCGCGGCGTCGCGCTGGGCGAACTGCGCGCTGACGAACCAGCCGCGGTGTACATCCCGGGTGGCGTCGCGGCCGCGAACGAAGGGGAAAGTTCCCGGCAGGGGCTGCTCGGGCAACTCGTCGCGCCGGGTGTAGAGCGGGGCGACGGTCAGCCCGTCGTAGGTGGTCTCGTCGAGCAGCCGCTCGGGCTCCTCGGGAAGTTCGCCGACATCGACGCGGCGAGCCTTGGCCAGCACCCCGGCAACGCCCTTGCGCCACGCAGCGTATTCGGGCACCGGATCGGCCCCGGAATCTGAAGCAATCGGCATAGCTTGCTGTTCCTCTTCCTCAACACGGGCGCACCGGCAGTGTGCGCCCGATACCCTCACATTCGCCCAGCTCAGCGACTACTTCGGTTAACGGGCATTCGTCCCGCTCCTCTGATGCTAGCGGGCGGATTCCCAGCCGGTTGATCCTGCCCGCCACTACCAACCGGTAACCTGTCGCGGATGACCAGGCTGCTCCGGGACCCGCGTATCGTCGCGCTGATCGTCGGCACGGTGGCGTTGTTCGGCGCGGCCCTGCTGGTTCCGCTGCCGTCGCCCCGTCAGGTGCAGGATTGGGCGACGTCCGTCGGCCCCGTCTTTCCGCTGCTGTTCTTCCTGGTCCACGCCTTGGTGACGGTGGCGCCGATCCCACGCACCGTCTTCACCGTGAGCGCCGGACTGCTGTTCGGCCCGCTGCTGGGCATCACACTGGCGGTGGGGGCGACGACCGTCAGCGCGGTACTGGCGATCCTGCTCGTGCGCGCGCTCGATCGCGATCAGGTGGCCGCCCGGCTCACCCACCCCGCGGTGCGCGCGATCGATGAACGTCTCGCACGCCGGGGCTGGCTGGCGGTGGGCTCGCTGCGGCTCATCGCGGCGGTGCCGTTCTCGGTGATCAACTATTGCTGCGGGTTGTCGTCGATCCGGTTCTGGCCCTATCTGCTCGCCACGGTGCTCGGCGTACTGCCCGGCACCATCGGGACCGTCATCCTCGGTGACGCGCTCACCGGGACGACCCATCCGGCGATGCTGGCGCTGTCCGGCGTCTGCCTCGCCGTCGGTCTGGGCGGTTTGGTCGTGGACGCGCGATGGAAGACAGAGTCACCTGCGCCGACTCCCGCCGCCGAGCCCGTCCCGGCCGCCGACTAGGCCCGTGCTCAGTCCGCCGCCAATTCCACCGGTACAGCGATCACGTCCACCATGGCCCCGTTGCGCAGCACGGTGACGGGCAGTTGCACACCGATCGCCTCGGCGAACAGCTGTCGCTGGATGCCCTGGGCGTCACGCACTTGCGACCGCGCCACGCTCAGCACCAGATCACCGCGGCGCAGCCCGGCCTGTTCGGCGGGGCCGCCGCGGACCACCTCGACGATGCGCACTCCGGCGGCCTGCCCGGTGCGCGCGGCGACCGGCTCGGGCAGCGGCGCGGGCACGCCGACCAAGCCGAGGTAGGCGCGCCGGACGCGTCCCTCGGCGTGCAGCGTGCCGATGATCCGGCGCGTCGTCGCGTTGATCGGGATGGCCAGGCCGAGCCCGATGCCCGCGACCGCGGTATTGATGCCGACCACCCGCCCTGCCGAATCCGACAGGGCGCCACCGGAATTACCGGGGTTCAGCGCGGCGTCGGTCTGGATCACGTCCTCGATCACCCGCCCGGCGCGGCGAGACGCCACCGGAACCGCGCGCCCGAGCGCGCTCACCACGCCCGCCGTCACCGAACCCGCCAGGCCGAGCGGGCTGCCGACCGCCACCACCAGCTGACCGACCACCAATCGGTCGGCGTCCCCGAGCGGCACCGCGCCCGGCGCACCATCGCGAGCGCGCAGCACGGCCAGATCCGACAGCGGATCCACCCCGACCACTTCGAACCGGGATTCCACTCCGTCGGCGAAGACCACCTCTCCCCCGCTCGCCACGCCGACGACGTGCGCATTCGTCAGCAGGAATCCGTCGTCGGTGAAGACCACCGCCGATCCGCTCCCCCGCCTGGTCCGCACGCTGGCCACGTGCGGGGTCACCGACGCCGCCACCGCGATCACGGTGCGGGAGTAGGCATCCATCGCGGCGTTGTCCACGCCGACCACCACCCTGTTTGCCGGAATTGCACTCCTGACGTCCAGGATCCCCCCGCGGTGTGGACGACGCACCGTGTTCGCCGCAGGCGCAAACCCGACTGCGGCCTGCCGGGCGTGTCGCCGAATGCGCCGCGGCCCGCAGGTTACGCCGAGGGCACCCGGTCGAGGAAGCCGTGCACATTCGTGATCCGGCCGTCGGCGCCGAGGGTGATCACGTCCGAGCCCGCGACCGGGGCGCTGCCATCGGCCGTCGAGACCAGCTCCCAGGAGAACCGGGCGATGTCGTGGTGGCCGTCGACCTCGCCCACACGGCGGAACTCGAAGCCGGGGAACTGCGCCTGCGCTCCTCCGATGGCCGCCGCCAGCTGGGCGTGCCCGCTCACCTCCGCGAGCGGATCGGTGTATCCGCCGTCCTCGGCCCAAGCGGCCGCGACCGCCGCGGCCCTGGCTTGCTCGTCGGCGGCATTCCACGCGGCGAAGTATCGATCGACCGCTTCTTCGTAGCGCGACATGATGACTCCTCCTGTGCGGTAATGGTTTACAGTCACCGATCCGGGGTTCTCCGATCGGCTGACCCCAACCTTGCCGTGCCGCGCGCCTCGCGTCGATTACGCGCGAGGTAATGATCGCCGGAAACGAAGCGGTCGCCACGCGGGCGGGGATTCAGCGCAGTAGGCCCTTCTTCCTCAGGTACGCCAAGGGGATCACCGCGGCCATCAGCGCCAGCACCGCGGTGACCAAAAAACCTAACTGCCAGGAGATTTCGGAGATGCCGGTGAGATGCACGGCGTAGCAGCCCGCGATCAGCGTGGGCGGCAGGAAAGCCGCGGTGACGACGGTGCACGCCCTGAGGACCTCGTTCTGACGCGCGCCCAGCCAGGTCGTCACGGACTGCTGGAGGTAGCGGGCCTTGTCGGATTCGACGCCCGCGTGCTCCTTCACCCCGTCGATATCGGCGAGCAGGAGGCCGATGGAATGGTTCAGCTTCCCGTGGCCGGACCCGGCGTCGGCCATCAGGTGGCGCGCGGTGCGGGCCAGTTGCAGCTGGGTCTCGCGGGTGCGCGCGATTATGCGCGCGGTCGCGTCCAGCCGTGACATGGCTTCGCGCAGGTCAGCGATGTCGGTGCCGCTTCGATCATGGCGTTCGGGCGCCTGCTCGATCTCCTCGTGCATCGCCTCCAGCGCGTCGCCGGCGTGGTGGAGCACCCGCTCCGACGCCTCGTTCAGCGCCCACAGCAGCGCGTACATCACCCCGTGCGCGGAGCCGGCGAGTTCCGGGCTGCGGCGCATTTTCGCGACCGCCTTGTCGAAGGGGACGAAATGCTCGGACGGCTGGAGCGTCACGAGGAATTCACCGCCCAAGGCGAAGACGATCGTCGCGTGTTCGATCGTCTCGCCGCGCTGGTAGCAGGCGACCACCGGGAAATAGAGGAAGTTGTCGGACTCCCAGACCTGCCTGCGGGCGACGGTGAAGTCGATCCCCAGCCGTTCGCGGAGCACGGCAGCGGTGTCGGCGTCGTCGGCGGCGAGTGGAATCCAGTGCTGCTGGAGCACTTCGGTGTCGAAGTGGTCGGCGGTCACGGCGCTGAGAAAGGTCGTCATCGACTACCGCTGCCCGGGGAAGAAGCGCAGGAGCGAGGCCGCCTGCTGCGGACGCTCCGGTTTCCGTGACCGAGGCGATGTTTCGGCTTTCTCGAGCAATGTGGCCATAGCGGGGACTCCAATACTTACTATCGTGCGGGGCTGGCACGCCCCTCCGGGACAGAGGACGCGCGCACGGGGCGGGCAGCGTCGAGCCACGACGAACCCCGTCGCGCCGTGGACGAAGGACCAGCGCATCGGCCGGACGCGCACGCGCCGCCGTTACGCGTCGAAGAGCTGACGAAGGTGGAATGCGATGCCGCGTCGGACGATCGGGGCGCCGTTGCCCGCCCGCCGATCGCGTACAGATCAACGACGCGGCGGCGCAACCCGTTTCTCGAGGGCGGCCCGGCTGTAGACGTCGATACTGTCAACCGGCATCTGCCGCTCACCTCGCTTCGTTGGTCGACCGGCGCACGAATTGCGCCATCCATCATTAGAAACCCGCCTATCGGGGTACGTCAATCAGTTGCGCAAGTATTCGACAACGCGCCACCCGGTGGAAATCCAACGGCCGGATGACGGCCAGGACAGGGGTTTTCGGTCCTGCGCCGCACCGGCCGGTCCGGTGGCGACCGCGCGGTTGCACAGCCGGACACGGCCGTGTCACCCTACCGACAGCTATGGAGGCGGACGTGACCGAGCACAGCGAGCCGCCGGGCCCCATCCCGGAAGGCCGATTACAAGACGCCGCAGCGGTTTTCGGCATGCTCGCGGCCACCGCGCGCCTGCAGATACTCTGGCTGCTCGCGCAAGGCGAGCGCGACGTCGGCAGCCTCGCCGCCGCCATCGGCCACTCCGTACCCGCCGTGAGCCAGCATCTGGCCAAACTCAAACTCGCCGGGCTGGTCCGCGCCCACAAAGACGGCAGGCGTCAGGTCTACGCCATCGCCGACCCCGACATCGCCGACCTCGTCCGTCTGGCCTTCCGACACCACCGCGCGCATCACGACTGACCCGGCGTCACTCCCTCCACCCCGTAGTCGCGAGCGGGCGCGGGGATGACCTTGCCCCCACCGCACGCAACCGCCAGACGTCATCGCGCGGGTACATCCCGTCCGGCACCAACGTCCGTTCTTCGGTGGCCGTGTCCGACGTCGCGCGCGTGACAGCGCCACCCTCGACTCGAACCGCACGGCATCACCGAACAGTCGGCGCCGAAAGGGGCGCACCCCTACCGGTTCTCGGGCCCTAGTGGTTCCGGTAGTACTCGGCCAGGGCGTCGAACGCGGCTTTGGGCTCCCACGGGAGATCCGGGTAGGTATCGCCGCTGCGGTCCTCGAAGACTTTGACCACGCCGTAGCTGGCCAGGTCCAAGTCGTCGCGCGGGTCGCCGTCCGGGCGGTGCACGTGGTCGTAGAGCGCGAGGACGAACACGAACGCGCTGTCGACGCCCTCGGCGTCGAAGACCTCCAGCAGCTCGCGCAGATATTTCGCCTGTCCGGCCTCGTCGCGGGCGTACTCCCCGTTCAATCGGATCGGTCCGCGGATGTCGTCGTATTCGACGATCTCGAGCCCGTGCGCGCCGAGATCGCCCGCGCCCGCGAAGGTCGACGCACCGAACTCGGTGATCGCGAGCGGCTTTCCCGACGCGACGAGCGTGCGGACGCCGTCGCCGAATCGGTCGGCGACCTCGGCCGTGCGATACAGGTCCACCGACACGATGTCGAAAGCGGTCCAGTCCACGCGCTCCAGCGGGATGGACGCGTAGGTGATCCGGCCACCGAAGCGCGCCCGGACAACAGCTACGGCCTTGTCGAGGAAGTCGTTCACACGCCTGCCCGCCTCGACGACCCGCTCTCCCAGGTCATGTGGCCGGCTGGTCAGCGAGTGCACGCGCTCGTCGAGGCTGTCGCCGGGGAGGAACCCCTTGTGCATCAAGCTCAGTTCGGCGCCGGTCACGAACACCACTTCGGCGCCCTGCCGTCGAATCCGCTCCGCCCGCTCGGCGCAGTCCGCGAACAGGGTGAGCATCTCCTCGATTGTCGATTCGAGAGGGTACGGCGAGAACCATATTTCGAGACCCAGCTCGGCCGCACATGCCGCGGCGAGTTCCAGCCGCGCGGGATCGCCTCCGATGATCCGCACCGCGTTGCAGTGCAGATCGTCGCGAATGATACGCAGCTCGCGTGCCACGATTTCAGGGTCGAAATGCCGGCGGGAGATTCGCCCGTCGCGGATGAAGCCGGTCTCGTAGCTGATGCCCTTGGCGCGCACAGGCACCGTCCTTTCATCTCCAATAGAGTACGTAGAGTACCTTAAAGGGGTTGCGCGCGCGGAGCAAGCACGGTCTCGGAACGTAGGATCGGCACCGACTGCGAAGAGGAGGCATGGTGGACGATGCGGCGCGGCAGCCGGGCGCCGGACAGACGCGCAGGCGCGGACCCGCCCTCGAAGAGGCGATTCTGCGGTCCGCGGTGGCCGAACTCGTCGAATCCGGTTACGCCGCACTGACCATGGACAAGGTCGCCGCCCGCGCCGGGACCAACAAGAACGCCATCTACCGGCGCTGGCCGAACCGCCTGGCCCTCGGCATCGCCGCCTACCGGCAGCTGGCCAGGACGACGCCTCCACCCGATACCGGAAACCTGCGCGAGGACGCGCTCGAGCTGCTGCGCCGGGTCAACCGCCACTGGAGTTCGCCCTCGGGCGCGATCCTGCGTGAACTCATCGCCGCTTCCGGTGGCGCGTCGGAACTCCTCGCACAGCTGCCGGACCAGTCCGGCGATGCCGCCGCGGCCCCCTGGCTCACCCTACTGGGCCGCGCGGTGGCCCGGGGAGAAGCCGCACCCGAAGCGCTGCACCCCCGGGTCGCCACCGTGGCCCTGGTCCTGCTCCGCAACGAATTCGTCGTGCGCGGAGCCCCGACCGCACCCGATGACGTTCTGGTCGACATCGTGGACGAGGTCTACTTGCCGCTGATCCGCCGGCGCGATCCCGCCACACCGGCGGACGCCACTCGTCCACCAGAGCGTTGCTGAAGTGGTCGCCCGTCCAGCTCGAGTACTCGGCATCGGGCCGGTTCGGCGCGACGAACGCCCGTGCCGCGTTTCCGCGCAGCTGGCGGGCAGGTTCGCCGTTCGCGCAGGACAGCGAACCGATGAGTAGCTTTTCGCCTACTTCCGGCGCCCCGTCGCGGGCGCACCCACCGAACCCGCCAGTAGGGTTGACCACGACGTTGCCAGGCCTAATGCTCTTGTTTGGCCGAACAACTCGAAACCGGACATTCGAACGATCCTCATCGTCGTAGCGCCGAGTTGTGGCGGCGACGACGCCGGTGCGGACCTGCTCCGGTGTGCAGAACTCGAGGGGAGATTCGCGTGACCTACCGCCTGACCGATATCGATTGCGTGAGTGCGCGGGGGCACTCCGCGCTAGGGGGAACCCTGGCGATACAGGCGGTCTGGCGTTACGACCGTCCGGTCGACACGGCGGCGCTGGAGCGTTTCCACGAGGCACTGCGGCACGGCAGGCTGGGCAGAGCGGTCGCGCCCGCGATGATCCCGGCCGCCGGGGACCGGTGGACCACCCGCACCGAGTTCAGCCCGCTCGAGGTCGCGCAAGCGCCCATCCCCGCGGGCGATCTGGAAGCCTGGATCGCCGAGCAGGGGCATGCCGAGTTGCGCACCTTCGGCGGACCCGCGTGGCGGCTGGCGGCGACCCACCTCGACAACGGGGGAAGCGCGGTGTCACTGCTTGTTTCGCACACCCTCGCGGACGGCCAGGCGTTCTGCGCGGCGGTCATGGACGCGGTCGCGGACAAGCGGCTCGAGCTGGCGTACCGTAGCGACGAATTCGGTCGGATGCGTCTGCTGGCCGGTGATCTTCGCGATGCCGCGCGGCGAGCCCGGTCGTTGCCGTCGGCTGCCGTTCTGGCGTTGCGGTTGGCCGTGACCGGGCGGGGCGGCAAGACCGGGCCTACCGACGAAGACGCGCGGGACTTCCGCCTGCCGACGGTCACCGCGACGGTCCCGGCGCAGCTCTGGCATGCGGCGGCACGCGGCCGGGGCGGCACCGGCACCACCTTGGCGGTGGCGATGATGGCGTCCGTCGCCACCACGATCGGCCGCACCGACGACGAGGGCCGGGTTCGCATGATGATGCCGGTCAGCACCCGCACCGCCGACGATCTTCGTACGAACGCGCTGACCTCCATCGCCTTCGAGGTGGATATGCGCGACGGCGAACCGGCCGACCTCGCCCCGCTGCGCGCGGTGATGAAAGAACAGCTCAGCGCGGCCACGGCCGGCGGACCGGATGTCCCACCGCTGGTCCCGGTCGCGGTGGCGCTGCCGCGCGGCCGCTACGCGGTGCTGGCGCGGCAAGCCGCCACCGACGCCATCTCGACGGTGTGTTCCAGCCTCGGCAAGCTCGACTCCGAGATCCTCCGCATCGACGGCCGCCCGGCCTCGGCGATGATGCTCGGCCTGGTCAATCAGAGCTTGAACTCGCGGACCGTCGTGACCGAACGCGGCGGCAATCTGTACGTCGCGCTGGTCGAAACCGGGGAAAAGATCACGCTACGCGTCATGGGTTTCCACCCGCCGACCCTCCTGGACGCCGAGCGGCTCACCGAGCTGGTGCGGGCCGCGCTCGCCGAGTACGAGCTCTCGGCGACCTTCTGGTAGCGGCGGGGGTAGCCTGCCGCCCCAGCGGCTCCATGCGGTCGCTTGTCACCGTGATGTGGCACGATCTGGTGAGTGACCAGCAGACCCGCCGCGACGCAGCACCTGCACGATCTCGCGCGGCTGCGCCGCGTCCGCGACCGCATCGACCGGGAGTACGCGCAGCCGCTGGACGTGGAGGCGCTCGCGCGCGACGCGCACATGTCGGCCGGGCACCTCAGCCGCCAGTTCCGGCTCGCCTACGGCGAGTCGCCGTACGCCTATCTGATGACGCGGCGCATCGAACGCGCGATGTCGCTGCTGCGCCGGGGCGACCTCAGCGTCACCGAGGTCTGTTTCGCGGTCGGCTGTTCGTCGCTGGGCACCTTCAGCACGCGCTTCACCGAGCTGGTCGGCGTGCCGCCCAGCGTCTACCGGCGCGACGCCGCGCGCACGACGGCGGGGATTCCCTCGTGTGTCGCGAAACAGGTGACCAGACCGATCAGGAATCGAGAAGCGCCGGTTACCGAGCCGCAATTAGCCTGACTGCCATGGACATCACCATTCACGCGAGCTTCCTGCCGCACGACGATCCGGACGCGGCCCTCGCCTTCTACCGTGACCTTCTCGGCTTCGAGGTGCGCAACGACGTCGGATACGAAGGGATGCGCTGGCTCACGGTCGGCCCCGTCGACCAGCCGGGCACGTCCATCGTTCTGCACCCTCCGGGCGCCGACCCGGGCATCACCGATGACGAGCGCCGCACCATCACCGAGATGATGGCCAAGGGCACCTATGGCGGCATCCTTCTGGCTACCAAAGATCTCGACAGCGCTTTCGAGCGGCTGGTGGCCGGGGACGCGGAGATCGTCCAGGAGCCGACCGAGCAGCCGTACGGGGTCCGCGACTGCGCCGTCCGCGATCCCGCGGGCAACCTGATCCGCATCCAGCAACTGCGCTGAGCCGCCCGGCGCGCGGCCGTGCCCCGCGCGATGGCCACCGTCGCACCGAGCAGCACGTCATCCGTGACGAACACGTCCGCGTGCCTGCGACTCGGTGGGCGGTGCGTCGGCTTCGGAGCCGCCACCCACGACAGCCGCCTCAGGACCGGTCCGCCCCGGAGACGGCCGCGACCCGCCGCTGGTCCGACGTCTCGGACCGGGCGCATCGACAAACACTCAGACGGATCGGTCCACCTGGTTGAATCGAGCCAGGCGACGCCGACCCCGGGCCGCGCAGACGGCCCCGCCCGACAAAGGGAGACACGATGAGCACGGCCACGACGACGGACACGCGGTCGCCCGCGCCGCACGCTGCCGACAGCCACGATCTGATCCGCGTGCACGGCGCGCGCGAGAACAACTTGAAGGATGTCAGCATCGAGATCCCGAAGCGGCGGCTGACGGTGTTCACCGGCGTCTCCGGCTCGGGCAAGAGCTCCCTGGTGTTCAGCACCATCGCCGCGGAGTCGCAGCGGCTGATCAACGAGACCTACAGCGCCTTCGTCCAGGGCTTCATGCCGACGCTGGCCCGGCCCGATGTCGACGTGCTCGAAGGGCTGACCACCGCGATCATCGTCGACCAGCAACGCATGGGTTCGGACCCGCGCTCCACGGTCGGCACCGCCACCGATGCCAACGCCATGCTGCGCATCCTCTTCAGCCGGCTCGGGAAGCCGCACATCGGCTCGCCGCAGGCGTACTCCTTCAACGTCGCCTCGATCAGCGGAGCGGGCGCGGTCACGACCGAGCGCGCCGGGAAGACCGTGAAGGAGCGCCGCAGCTTCAGCATCACCGGCGGCATGTGCCCACGGTGCGAAGGCAGGGGCTCGGTGTCCGATATCGACCTCACGCAGCTCTACGACGATTCCAAGTCGCTCACCGAGGGCGCGTTCACCATTCCCGGCTGGAAGTCCGACAGCTTCTGGACGGTGCGGGTCTACGCGGAGTCGGGCTTCGTCGACCCGAACAAGCCGATCCGCAAGTACACCAAGAAGGAGATGCAGGACTTCCTGTACAAAGAGCCGACCAAGGTGAAGGTCGAGGGCGTCAACCTCACCTATGAGGGGCTGATCCCCAAGATCCAGAAAACGTTCCTGGCCAAGGACCGGGAGGCGATGCAGCCGCACATCCGCGCCTTCGTGGACCGGGCGGTCACCTTCACCACCTGCCCCGAGTGCGACGGCACCCGGCTGAGCGAGGCGGCTCGATCATCGAAGATCAAGGGGATCAGCATCGCCGACGCTTGCGCGATGCAGATCAGCGACCTGGCCGAATGGGTCGGCGGCCTGGACGAGCCGTCGGTGGCGCCGCTGCTGGGCGCGCTGCGGCACACCCTCGACTCGTTCGTGGAGATCGGGCTGGGCTACCTCTCGCTGGACCGGCCCTCGGGCACGCTGTCGGGCGGTGAGGCCCAGCGCACCAAGATGATTCGCCACCTCGGATCCTCGCTCACCGACGTCACCTACGTCTTCGACGAGCCGACCATCGGCCTGCACCCCCACGACATCCAGCGGATGAACGATCTACTGCTGCGGCTGCGCGACAAGGGCAACACGGTGCTCGTCGTGGAGCACAAGCCGGAGGCGATCGCTATCGCCGATCACGTCGTCGACCTCGGCCCCGGTGCCGGTGCGGCGGGCGGCACCGTCTGCTTCGAGGGCAGCATCGAAGGGCTGCGGGCCAGCGGAACGGTCACCGGCCGCCATTTCGACGACCGGGCGTCCCTCAAGGAGACAGTGCGCGAACCCACGGGCGCGCTGGAGATCCGCGGCGCGAAGGCGAACAACCTGCGTGACGTCGATGTCGACATCCCGCTGGGAGTGCTGGTCGCGGTCACCGGTGTGGCCGGGTCCGGCAAGAGCTCGCTGCTGCACGGGTCCATTCCCGCGGGCGAGGGCGTGGTGTCGGTGGACCAGGCGCCCATCCGTGGCTCGCGGCGCAGCAACCCGGCGACCTACACCGGACTGCTCGACCCGATCCGCAAGGCGTTCGCGAAGGCCAACGGCGTGAAGCCGGCGCTGTTCAGCGCCAACTCCGAGGGAGCCTGCCCCACCTGCAACGGCGCGGGCGTCGTCTACACCGACCTGGCGATGATGGCCGGTGTCGCCATTCCCTGTGAGGAGTGCGAGGGCAAGCGGTACCAGGCGTCGGTGCTGGAATATCACCTCGGCGGCCGGGACATCAGCGAGGTGCTCGCGATGTCGGTGCTCGAGGCCCAGGAGTTCTTCGGCGACGGTGCGGCGCGCACGCCGGCCGCGCACGCCATCCTCGCCAGGCTCGCCGACGTCGGGCTGGGCTACCTCAGCCTCGGCCAGCCGCTCACCACGCTGTCCGGCGGCGAGCGGCAGCGGCTGAAGCTGGCCACCCACATGGCCGACAAGGGCGGCGTCTACATCCTCGACGAGCCGACCACCGGCCTGCACCTCGCCGATGTCGAGCAGCTGCTGAGCCTGCTCGACCGGCTCGTCGACTCCGGCAAGTCGGTCATCGTCATCGAACATCATCAGGCGGTCATGGCGCATGCCGACTGGATCGTCGACCTCGGCCCCGGTGCCGGACACGACGGCGGCCGGGTCGTCTTCGAGGGCACTCCCGCCGACCTCGTCGCCGCCCGCTCCACCCTGACCGGCGAACATCTCGCGGCCTACGTGGGCGCCTGAGCGGGGTTCGCGCGGGGCGACCGTGTACGCACCCTCAGCGGCCACGAGTCGTCTCGCGGACCGTCAGTTCCAGTTGTCGATCTTGACGTCGTAGGGCTCCGGCGCGCCTTTCCCGGTTTCGATCAGCGACTTCGGACTCAGCAGAAAGACCGCACGCGCTTGCCCGGATCGAACTCGGCGACCCTCATGTCGAATCCACCGGCGCCTTCGCGCGGTCACACCGAGCGCGCCGTGCTACCGAATGCCGTTATCGGCCAGTGGGATACCAGGACAGCAGGCGCAAGTTCAGTTGGCACGGTCGGTGCCCGAACATGCGCGGGCGGCCTCGGCCGGCGCTCGTCAGGAGACACCCGCCAGGCACGCCAGCGACACCGCCGTGACACCCTGCCGTACCTGCTCAGCGGTACCGGGGTGGGTGTAATAGTCGACCCAGAACAGGTCGGCGCCGCGGCGGACCACAGCCGAACCGTACGCCGTACCGCGCTCGCCCTCGGCGCTGTAGGCGCTGCACGCCTCGTCCCCGAGGGCACCATCGCTGTGCAACTGCCCGGCCGCCGCGGTGCCTCGACAGGAGGTGGCCAGAGCGGCCCCGGCTCGCTCGGCGCCGGAGTCCCACCCCACCTGGCCGTAACGCAGCACGCGCACGTCCAGGAGGCCGTACGCGTCGGAGCCGGAAGGACGGCTATCCGCGGTCCGGTAAGAGCATGCGGCGTCCGGTCCGGAGGAGTAGCTGCCCCCGGGAGAGGGAACGCCGTCGGGCACCAATTGCTCGAACAGAGCGGGTCCGATCGCCGCGCAGAGGTCGGCCGGGGCGGCGGCGGGTGGATGGGCTCGTTCGACTCGAGCCTGAATGGCCAGGGACGCGGCGAATCCCAGGACGACAAGGATCCCGACGGTCAACGGCAACAGACAGCCCCGCCGGCGGCCTGCTGTGAGCATCGGATTCTCCATCGTCGGTCGGGTACGCGCCAGTGCTGGTTCGGAGACCGGCCGCCGTCACGAGAATAGCCACGCACACGGGCTCAGTGCAGATCCGGTCGGCGACGCCTTCGGGCACACCCTTCTCTGCGCCCGGTGATCGTGCCGCCGATGTCCGCCGGCCTGCCAACCGGTGGCACTGCGGCGGAGAAGAATCCAGGTGTATCCACGAATTCCGTTGCGGGCCCGCGTTGAGCCGATCTCGCCGCCTTCAGGCTCGATGACCGGCAATACGATGTCCGCACTCGCTGCTCTGCACAGGCTTGCCGCAGAACGCCTTTCTCGACCGGACAGCCGCCGGGATCACCCGACCTGATCCGGGATCGCCGGACTGGGTGTCACCGTGCGGTCGTCGCCGGCGAGAGTGAAGGTGATCACGACCGGACCGCCGGAGGGACAGCAGTTCGCGTCGCGACCCTCCAGCCACCGGTACTGCACTCGCACATCGCGGTCGCCCGAACCGACCACCGTCGTGTAGGACGTCGCTTTCGCCGTCGCGGTGCCGAGATAGCCGTCGTGATCGAAGAACAGCACGTGCCAAGGGGAACTCGCCGTTCCGCCGGGTGTCGCGGCCAGTACCCACAGCAGTTCGGGGCAAGCTCCCGCGGACGCGTCGGTGGCACTGTCGACGACGTACGGCGTGCCGCCCGGCGCCGGCCCGAGCGAGGTCATCGCGCGGGCGACCACACTCGACCCGGGATCGACGCATCGCCCATTTCCGCTGGCAGCAGGGAGTTTCGAGGGCGGGGCCTCGGTAGTGGTGGCACCGCCGCGCGCGGGCGTCGTCCGAGTGGCCTCGACGGTGGACCGGCCGGGTTCGCTCGTTCCGGTGGCCGGCGCACCCGATTCGCCCTGACAACCCGCGACAGCCACGCTCACCGCGATCGCCGTCACCACCGCACCGATGATCGTCTTCATTCGCCTCCCTTTCGAATTCCCGACAACTGGAAGTCGGTATCGCACGCACGCCGTTACATCCGCGATTTTCCGGGCATGTGTTCGGCATGATCACCATCTCTGCCCGGTCCCGGAGGCCACTTGCCGACGAATGCTGCGCGGCACCGTGTTCGGCGAGGTCTGCGCGGTGATCGGTAGTGTCGACCGGGTGAGTAGCTGGGTGCGCCGGAAGTTCCAAGGTATCGGACGAATCGATCGAGCGATCGGCGGCGCGGTCGCCGAACTGCCTGCTTCGACGGTCGACCGAGGGCTGCTGCGGATCACCAACAGCGCCGATTTCAGCGGGCTGTGGCTGTTCATCGCGACGCTGCTCGCCACCCGCCAGGGCGCACCCCGGCGAGCCGCGCTGCGCGGTGTCGTCTCCCTCGCCGGAGCCAGTCTCGTCGTCAACGTCGGCCTCAAGTCGCTCATCGCACGGCGCAGGCCGGCCGCCGAGCTCCTTCCGGTGCACCGGCGACTCACTCCCGCCCCCACGTCCTCCTCGTTCCCTTCGGGACACAGCGCCTGCGCCGCGGCGTTCGCCACCGCCGTGGCCCTGGAAAGTCCGCGGACCGCACTGGTCGTCGCCCCGCTGGCCGCCACCGTCGCGTACTCGCGGGTGCACACCGGCGTGCACTGGGGTTCGGATGTGCTCGTCGGCGCGGCCGTCGGTTCCGGTGTCGCACTGGCCACAAGGCGCTGGTGGCCGGTGCGTGAATCCGACGAGGCGCAAGCCCGCCCGGTCCGCGAGGTACCCACCCTGGTGGAGGGCAAAGGCCTTGTGGTCATGGTGAATCCGATTTCGGGCGATCCGAATTACGATCCCACCGATGACGTCGCGGCAGCGCTGCCCGCCGCCACCGTGCTGCGCACCCGACCCGATCTGGACTGTGCCGAACAACTCGAACAGGCCATCGCCGAGCACGGTGAACCGGTGCTGGCGGTCGGCGTCGCCGGCGGTGACGGCACCGTGGCCGCCGTGGCCGCGGTCGCGTTGCGCCACGAGTTGCCCTTGGTCGTCATCCCCACCGGCACGCTCAACCACTTCGCCCGCGACCTCGGCGTCTACGACCTGCGCGAGGTGATCGACGCCACCGGCGTCGGCGAGGCGGTCGCGGTCGACATCGCGAGCGTCGAATGCGAGGACGAAACCGGTACGCGCACCAGGCATCTGATCAACACGGCCAGCCTCGGCGCCTATCCTGACCTGGTGCAACTGCGCGAGAAGTGGCAGCCGCGCTGGGGTAAGTGGCCTGCCTTCGCCGCCGCGCTCGTGGTCACCCTGCGCCGGGCCGAGCCGATCGAGATCTGCCTGGACGGGCGCTGGCAGCGGGTGTGGTTCCTGTTCGTCGGCAACGGTCCCTATCACCCGCACGGCGCCGTGCCCGCTTTCCGCGGCCGGCTCGACGCGGGGCTGCTCGACGTGCGCTGGCTGCGCGCCGATCTGCGGTGGTCGCGCACCCGCGCCGTGCTGGCGCTGCTACTTTCGGCGATCGGCCACAGCAAGGTATACGGCGAGCGTCAGTTGCCCGAACTCTTCGTGCAGCTGCCCACTCCGGAGGCGCTGGCCACCGATGGTGAGGTGGTCGGCAAAGCCTCCCGCCTGCACTTCGCCATCGCGGGTCAGCTCGCGGCCTACCGCCGGGACGAATCCAATCCGCTCTGGGCCGACCGCAGTCGCCCCCACCACCGCCGGGCACCCTGGGTTCGCGACATATTCCGGGCCCGCAGGCCGTTTCAGCGACGAGCGGGCGAAGACTGAGCAACGGGTCCTGGGGTGGGTGGCGACCGCAATTCGCTCCCTGCCCCACGCCGGACCCGCCGGGGATGTCTACTCCGACAACGAAGTTGCCGGGCGAGATGACGGGCCGTGACCAGGCGGATATCGCGTGGTCGGCGGCTACTTCATGAAGCGCAGCAAGCCGAGGTTCGGCTCGAGCGCGCCGTCCTGGCCCAGGGACAGGAAATCCGCCTCGACCGCGGCCCGTTCCAGCGCCCCCGCGCGCACCGCGTGGTACCGCACGACCGACCAGAGGAAGACATCGAGGTCGTCGAAACGGGTCTCTCCTTCGACGACTTCCTCCTCGTGGAACCAGATCGCGATCTGCCCGTTGGTGAGCACCACGTACAGGTTGCCGCCGCCGTCCGCGCCGATCGAGTACACGTCGTCGTCGGTGAGCTCGGTCTCGTAGTCGGAATCCCGGATCGCGCAGTCGTTTCCGGCGAAGTCGAAACCGTAGGACCAAGAATGGATGTCCAGGAACTGCGGCATCCGCCCGGATCGCACCCGTCGATCGAAAGCCGCGAGCGCCGCCGCGTTCGAGGGCGCCAACCGTTCGAGGAAGGGTGCCACTGGCCGGGTCTGTTCCGGCACGGTGACCGGCGGCCGATCGGCGAACCATCGCGCCAGGTCGGCGTCCAAGTCTCGCTCGGCGTAACCGGCCAAGTCGTCACGGGTAACTGTCACCGCCGAATCCTAGAAGCCGCCGACGACATTCGCCGAGCCGCCGACTTCGGGTCCGAGACGTTTTCCGTCCTACCTGGCGGTCCGGCAACGGGCAAGGCGCGGCACCCGGCGCACCTCGGGTTAAGCTGCTGCACCTATGGCACTCAGCGCGACACTGCACAACTTCGCCGTCCACTTGGCCGACGTCGATCGCGGCGTCTATCAGGAGTTGGAGTTGCGGGTGGCGCGTCACCCGTCGGAATCCGCGGAGTTCATGCTGACGCGCGTGCTGGCCTACTGCCTCGAGTACGAGGAGGGCATCGCGTTCAGTGACGGCGGGGTCTCCTCGACCGACGAGCCCGCGGTGCTGGTCCGCGACCTCACCGGGCGCGTCATCGCGTGGATCGAAGTCGGCGCACCGGACGCGGAGCGGCTGCACCGGGGCAGCAAACTGGCCGAACGCGTCGCCGTCTACACCCATCGCGATCCGGTCAAGGTGCTGTCGCAACTTACCGGCAAACGCATCCATCGCGCCGAGGCCATACCGCTCTACAGCTTCGACCGCGACTTCATCGATGCCGCCGTCGCCGCCGTCGAACGGCGCAACACCGTCACCCTGTCGGTCACCGAGCGCCTGCTGTACCTGGACCTCAACGGCACCGGCCTGAGCACCTCGGTCGACGAGCACCGGCTCCCGTGATCTTCCGGCCGACTCATCTGATCCGGCGTTCGCACTCCTCGAACTCGGTTCCCGCTTGGACACAGTCGTAGAGGCCGCTCTGCCTGTCGCCACTGGTGGGAGGCTCGCCGCACAGCATCCCGCAGCGCTGGTAGTTCGGGACGGCGGTGCCGTCGGGCCAGTGGCAGGCATCGCTGTCGCAGGTGTAGCCGCGCGTGTTGGGGTCGCGCGGGATCGGGTCTCGGCTGTAGGACCATACGAACGCGTCGGTGCCCTGCACCTGTGTGCAGTAGACGGTCCGCCCGTCGGCGAGGTGGCCGACCGCGCCGGGATCCTGGCAATAGTCGTTCAACGTGACGGTTGAGCCATCCGGCGCTCCGGCCGGCCCGCTACCGGACGGCAACGGTGCGGCCGCGGAGGTCGCGAACATCGCCGCCAGGAACGTCCCTCCGCCCACAACGCCCAGCAGAACTCGGCGCGCCACCCCCCGCTCACCTGGTCGAAACATGCTTCCCTCCCTTCCTCGAGGCCCAGCAGGCTACCGGACTATACGCTCCTCCCCCGCTAGCTGCCGCACAAGTGGAACACCACCGAGACCCATACATTTCGCCGCGGCCATGTGCGGGGCGATCGTCCGTCGAGGACGATCAGAACAGGAAATACCGCTGCGCCATGGGCAACTCCGTGGCGGGTTCTTCGCGCCAGACCTCGCCGTCGATGCGAACGGTGAAGGTGTCGGGCTCGACCTCGATTCGCGGCATGGCGTCGTTGTGCGGCAGGTCCGTCTTGGTCACGCCGCGCACGTTGCGGACCGGCACCAGCTCGCGCTGGACCCGCAACCGGTCGGCGAGGCCGTCCTCGATCGCCTGCTCGGAGACGAAATGCAGCGAGGTGGCGGCGGCGGTCGCCGGGGCGGCGCCGAACATGGGGCGCGGCAACACCGGCTGCGGGGTCGGGATGGAGGCGTTGGCGTCGCCCATCGCGGCCCAGGCGATCGCGCCGCCCTTGAGCACGGCGTGTGGGCGGACGCCGAAGAACGCGGGCTCCCAGAGCACGAGGTCGGCGAGCTTGCCGACTTCGACCGAGCCGATCTCGTGGTCCAGGCCGTGCGCGACGGCCGGGCAGATGGTGTATTTCGCGACGTAGCGCCGCACCCGGGCGTTGTCGGCCGCGCCGTCGCCCGGCAGGGCGCCGCGGCGGCGTTTCATGACGTGCGCGGTCTGCCAGGTGCGCAGCACGACCTCGCCGATGCGGCCCATGGCCTGCGAGTCGCTGCCGATCATCGAGATGGCGCCGAGATCGTGCAGCAGATCCTCCGCCGCGATGGTGGACGGGCGGATGCGGCTCTCGGCGAAGGCCAGATCCTCCGGGATCGACGCGCTCAGGTGGTGGCAGACCATCAGCATGTCCAAGTGCTCGTCGAGGGTGTTGACGGTGTGCGGACGCGTCGGGTTGGTCGAGCTGGGCAGCACGTTGGGGTGGGCGGCGACGGTGATGATGTCGGGCGCGTGCCCGCCGCCCGCGCCCTCGGTGTGGTAGGCGTGGATGCCGCGCCCGGCGATCGCCGCCAGGGTGTCCTCGACGAAACCCGCCTCGTTCAAGGTGTCCGAGTGCAGCGCCACCTGCACCCCCGCGGCGTCGGCCACCCTGAGGCAGGCATCGATCGCGGCGGGCGTGGAGCCCCAGTCCTCATGCAGCTTGAATCCCGATGCCCCGCCGCGCAATTGCTCCCACATGGCCTCGGCGCTCACGGTGTTGCCCTTGCCGAGCAGCACGATGTTCAGCGGCCAGGCGTCGGTGGCCTCGAGCATGCGCGCGAGATGCCACGCGCCCGGCGTCACGGTGGTCGCCTTGCTGCCCTCCGCCGGACCGGTGCCCCCGCCGATGAGGGTGGTGATCCCACCGCCGAGCGCCTCCTCCATCAGCTGCGGGCAGATGAAGTGCACGTGACAGTCGATCGCGCCCGCCGTCAGGATGCGGCCGTTGCCCGCGATGATCTCGGTGGACGGGCCGACGACCAGGTCCGGGTGCACGCCGGTCATGGTGTCGGGGTTGCCCGCCTTGCCGATCGCGCTGATCCGCCCGTCGCGAATACCGACGTCGGCCTTGATGATTCCCCAATGATCGATGATCACCACACCCGTGATCACCGTGTCGGGAGCGCCCTCGGCGCGCGTCGCGCGGGACTGGCCCATGGATTCGCGCAGTACCTTGCCGCCGCCGAACACGGCCTCGTCGCCCGCGCGCCCCGGTCCCCCGCTGCGGTCCTCGGTGATCTCGATCAGCAGATCGGTGTCGGCCAATCTGATCCGGTCGCCCGTCGTCGGCCCGAACAGTTCGGCGTACCGCGCCCGGCTCAGCTCACTCATCGCGTCCTACCTCCTGAGCCCGCGCACTCGGGGCACACGCGCTAGTCATCCAGACGGCCCGGCGGGGTCGGGCTGATGCCGTGGACTTCACGGGCGCCGCCCAGCGGCACGAGCCATACGCGTTGCCCGAGACCGGGTTCGAAGCGCACCGCGGTCCCGGCCGGGATATCGAGACGATGGCCGTGCGCGGCCGCCCGGTCGAACTCCAGCGCCGCGTTCGCCTGCGGGAAGTGCACATGGCTGCCGACCTGCACCGGCCGGTCACCGGTATTGATCACGTCCAGTTCGAGGCGCCGCGCACCGGCGTTCAGTTCGATGACGCCCTCGGCGCAGAAATACTCGCCGGGGATCACGCCGGGCCTCGGTCCGGCTCGAGGCCGCTCGGGTATCGCATACGGCCGCCTAGCCGATCGGGTGGTGCACGGTGACGAGCTTCGTGCCGTCCGGGAAGGTCGCCTCGACCTGGACGTCGGGGATCATCTCCGGCACACCTTCCATCACGTCGTCGCGGGTGAGAACCGTCCGCCCCGAGGACATCAGTTCGGCGACGGTGCGGCCGTCGCGCGCGCCTTCCAGCACGTGGTCGGTGATCAGCGCCACCGCCTCGGGATGGTTCAGCTTGAGCCCGCGCGCCTGCCTGCGCCGGGCCAGCTCCGCGGCGTAGCTGAGCAGCAGGCGCTCCTGCTCGTGCGGTGACAGTCGCATCCGGGCTCCTCACCGGTTCGCAGGGGCGGGTGACGGCCATTCTGGCACGCCCGTTCCGCCCTCGCCGGAGGAGCGCTCAGGAACGGTGCGGCAGATTCTGCAATCGCACCTGACCGCGGGCCACGGTGCGCCCCTGCTCGTCGGTGATGACGACCTGCCACAGCTGCTGGAGCCTGCCGCGATGCACCGGCGTCGCTTCGCCGAACAGCGTGCCCTCGCGGACCGCGCGCAGGAAATCGGTGTTGTTGTTCACGCCGACCACCGTGCCCTGGTCGCCGAGCCAGACGCCGCCCGCGATGCTGGCGAGCGTCTCGATGACGGTGCAGTACACGCCGCCGTTCTGAATGCCCGCGGGCTGGTAGAGATGCGGCTTGACGACCCACTCGCCGCACACGCGGTCGGGACTCAGCTCGGTGTAGCGCAGGCCGATCAGGTCGGCGAAGGTGCCTTCGCTGTAGGCGTTCATCTGCTCGGGCGTGACATCCGCCAGCGAGCCGACCTGCGAGGTTTCCTGCTGTGTCATGTATTCACTGTCGCACAGCGTCCGCTCCCCGCCGTCGCGGCCTCACGTCGGGTCCGCACAGGTGCCGGCCTCCGTGCCCCACACCCGAGGTCGGCTACCAGTGCGGCCTCACCCGCCCGCCAGCGTGACCGTCCGGCCGTTCAGCGGCTGGGTCGGCCGGTTGCTGTGCGCGAACAGCGTCCGGTATCGGTCGACGTCGTCCGGAGTCACCGTGACCGGACTGCCGAGCACCGTCCACGGGACGCCCTCGCTGCACGGCGGCGTGGTGAGCGAACCCTGATAGCGGTATTGGTCGGTGGCGGCAGGCAGCATGGAACGCAGGTCGATCGGGCCCGGCACGACGGTGTCGGCGTCCGCCGCCCGCGGCGCGACCGAGAGGATCGGCGCGAAGGCCGACGGTCCCGGCGCCGCGCGCAGCAGCACACCGAGTACGGCCACCCCGCCCGTCGCGCTCTTGTGCACGAAGTGCGCTTCCATCGCGGTGCCCACCCCGTCCACGGTGTGCTCGCTCGGCAGGTGGAAATGGAATTGCGTGAGCTCGAACGGCACGCCGTCGACCACGATGCGATTTCCGTTGCCCGCGGGGAGATTCGCCTGCACGGTGTGGCCGGTGTTGCGCAGCGTCACCGCGGACGTCGAGTGGTAGTCGACGGTGGTGTGCTCGTGCGGCTCGAGCCGGGCGTGGCCGGGCAGGTCGACGGGTGACTGCTGATGGCCGCTCTTGCAGGTGACGAAGTCCCGGTCCAGGTCGGCCCAGTGGTCGGGGCCCTCGGCGTCGTAATCCCAGTGCGGCGCGGCGTGCGGGGAGGATTCGCTCGACAGCTGCTCGCCGGAGCCGCAGGCGGGAATCACGAGTACCGCGACGGCGGACAGCACCGCTGCGATGGGACGGGATGGTGTATTGGTGGGCAAGCTGACAACCCCTCGAACTTCCGGAGAGCCACCGTGAACCCGGCGAGAGGGCAAGCGGGCATCATCGACGGCTCGGAGCCGGCGCGCGACGCTGCGCACCGATGATCGCGACACGGCACCGGGCCGAATCCACGGCGCGGCGGTGACCCACCGAGGACGACCGGACGACGAATACCCTTGCTGTGCAGCGGGTTCTACGTTCGTGTCGGCGTCAGACTAGATCCGGGAGGGGGCGGCACGCCAGAGCGGGCGACGTAGTTCACAGGAAGACAGAGCGGCGGGCCCCACCGGAAGTGGAGCCCGCCGCGGCAAGGGATCGGGGGTCACCGCAGCCCTCGGGACTCGCACGCGATCCATACGCCGCGTTCGAGTATAGGTCAGGCTTACCTAACCAAGCAAGACCCGGTTCGCCGCACGGGGAGCCCGCGCTCGGCCATCGCCGCCAGCAGTCCCTGCCCACGCCGGGCACCGGTGAGGGAATCGGTCCGCGCGAGATCGGGAACGTAAGTCGAAGCGCCCGCTACCGATTCACCGACGAGAGACCAGAACCGCCGGGCACTCAAACCGGAGCAGCGGGTCATGTTCTGCTGGACGACGGTCAGCGCGGACGCGCAGCGATGCGCGAGCCAGACGTACATCGCTTCCGCGCACGGCAGCGTGACCACACCGGGGGCGCCCGCCAGCGGGTCACCGTCGATCACGCGAATAGTGGTGTCCGACAAGCCCGCCCAGTCGATTCCGCCATCGTTGTCGGTATGGATCCAGAGGTTCTCCAGCCCAGGATCCCACGCCCGGCCCTCCGCGACGAGCAATGCGACCACTCGCCCGGCGATCGCGTGGATCAGGGCCGTCGCCACCACTTCCGCCGCGATGTCGGCGCTGATCATCTCCGCCGCGTGCCGCCGGTACATGAGGTCGACGCGCCCTTCACGCACGCCGTCCGCCAGCTGCCACCAGCGCCGTTTCCCCTGTTCCGCGATCGCGGCCACGGCGTAGACCCGCGGATGCTCCGGTTGCAGCGCGCGAAGCCGGGCACCGGCGCGTCCGAACGCCGTCGTCGAGCGATGTGGCGTGGTGATGAGCTCGGTCATCGAACCTCCTCGGGGATCGGCTCCGTCGCGCGGCGCGGCGGACACTCGGCCATGCCCGTCTGTAGCGAAAGATAGGTTAGGCTTACCAGACCTAGCAACCGTATCGCTGATTTCAGGAGCAGCTCGTCGCCGTGACCCCCCTTGCCACCGTGAGGCGGCGACGTCTTTCCGGACTTCTCGTCTCGACCGTTCTGCTACTGCTCGCCGTGCTCGCCGGCGTCGCGGTCGGCGCCCGTTCGCTCGCGCCGGGGACCGTGTACGACGCCGTGCACCACGCACTCACCTGCCCCGGCGGGCCCTTCGCCTGCGCAGCCGGTTCCACCGAGGAGCAGATCGTGCGCGGCCTGCGTCTACCCCGCACCGCGCTGGCGCTGGTCTGTGGCTCGGCCCTGGGTATCGCGGGCGCGCTCATCCAGGGCTACACCCGCAATCCGCTCGCCGACGCCGGATTACTCGGACTCAACGCGGGCGCGGCGTTTCTCGCCGCGCTGAGCACGTATCTGTTCGCCTTCAGCGCACCGGAGCAATACATCTGGTTCGCCTTCGCCGGAGCGCTGATCGCCGGCGTGGTGGTGTTCGCGACCTCGTCGGTGGGCGGCGGCAAGGCGAGCCCGCTGAGCCTGGTACTCGGGGGCGCCGCGGTCACCGCGTTCCTGCAGGCGATGACGAACGCCGTCGTGCTGTTCGACGCCTCCGCGCTGGACACCTACCGGTTCTGGGTGATCGGCACGGTCGCGGGCCGCGACGCCGCGGTGTTCTGGCAGGTGCTGCCGTTCCTGGCGGCGGGCATGCTGCTGGCGGTGCTGGCGGCGCCGGGACTGAACGTCCTGGGCTTGGGCGACGACGTCGCGCGCGGACTCGGCGTGCACGTCGGCCGCAGCCGTGCGCTCGGCCTCGCGTCGGTCGTGCTGCTCACGGGCGCCGCGACGGCGGCGGTCGGTCCGATCGCCTTCCTCGGCCTGGTCGTCCCGCATCTGGCACGCGCGGTCACCGGGCCGGACAATCGCTGGCTGATCCCCTATTCCGGGCTGTTCGGCGCGTTGCTGCTGCTGAGCGCCGACGTGGCGGGCCGTCTGGTGGCCCGGCCGGGCGAGCTGGAGGTCGGGGTGATGCTGGCCGTGGTCGGCGTGCCGTTCTTCCTCGCGTTCGTGCGTCGGCGAAAGTTGGTGAATCTGTGACGGTCTCGCCGCGAACCACGAGCGCGCGTCCCGCCCTGCGCGTCGGCCCGGTGTCGGCGGTGCTGCGACCGCGGATGGTGCTGGTCGTCGCGGTCCTGATCGCGCTGGCGCTCGGGCTCTTCTGCCTGGAGATCGCGGTGGGCGAATCCCATCTGCCGCTCGGGCGCGTGCTGGACGTGCTCACCGGCGGCGGCACCAGAGCACAGCGGTTCATCGTGCTCGAATCGCGGCTGCCGCGCGCGCTCACCGCGCTCGTGGTCGGCCTCGCGCTCGGGCTCGCGGGCGCGATCACCCAGTCCATCCTGCACAATCCGCTGGCCGCGCCGGACATGCTCGGCATCACCTCCGGCGCGAGCCTGGGCGCTGTCGCCGTGCTGGTCGGCACCGGCGGCGCGAGCACCGGACTGGCCGCTTCGGTTGGTGCGCCGCTGGCCGCGCTCGCCGGCGGTCTGCTCACCGCCGTCGCCATCTACCTGCTCGCCTGGGGCCGCACCGCCACCGGCGGGTACGGCGCCACCGGGCTGCGGCTGGTGCTGATCGGCGTCGGGATGAACGCCCTGCTGACTGCGGGGATCAGCTGGCTGCTCACCCGCGCCAGCCTGGGGGACGCCCAGCGCGCGCAGCTGTGGCTGAACGGATCGCTCAACGCGGCCGACTCGGCGCACTTGGCGCCCGCCGCGATCGCCGCGGGCGTCGCCGCCGTCGTCGCGCTCGCCTCCGCCCGCACCCTCGCCGCGTTGCGCCTCGGCTCCGACACCACACGTGCACTGGGAGTGCGCATCCAGACGCAGCAGGCCATCCTGATCGGGGCTGCCGTGGTGGCCGCCTCGGTGGCGACCGCCGCCGTCGGGCCGGTCGGCTTCGTCGCCCTCGCCGCGCCGCAGATCGCACGGCGCCTGCTGCGCACCCCGGGCGAGCCGCTCGTCGGCTCCGCCGTCGTGGGCGCCATCCTGGTGGTCGGCGCGGATGTCGCCGCGCGCACGCTGTTTCCGGTCGAGCTGCCCGTCGGCGTCGTGACCGCGGCATTCGGCGGACCGTTCCTGCTGTACCTGCTCGTGCGTATGAACCGGAAGGCAACGCTGTCATGACGATCGCAGACATCACCACCCCAGAAGCCACGAGGCGGGCGAGCGCTCCGGGGCACCGGCTCGGCGCCGAGCAGGTCACTCTCGGGTACGGCGACCGGGTGATCGTCGACGGGCTGAGCCTGACCATCACCCCCGGTGTGGTCACGACCGTGATCGGACCCAACGGTTGCGGAAAGTCCACCGTGCTGCGTTCGCTGGGCCGTCTGCTGCGCCCCCGAGAAGGCCGAGTCGTCTTGGACGGCAAAGCCATTTCGACGATGAAGACCAAGGATGTGGCTCGCGTCGTCGGCATGCTGCCGCAGTCGCCGGTCGCGCCGGAGGGACTCACCGTCGCCGATCTGGTCGCCCGCGGACGCCACCCGCACCAGTCCTGGTTCCGGCAGTGGTCGGGGACGGACGAAACCGAGGTGACGACCGCGCTGGAACAAACCGGTATCGCCGACCTCGCCGACCGCGCGCTCGACGAGTTGTCCGGCGGGCAGCGCCAGCGCGCCTGGATCTCGATGGCGCTGGCCCAGGGCACCGACATCCTGCTGCTCGACGAGCCGACCACGTATCTGGATCTGGCGCACTCCATCGAGGTGCTCGATCTGGTGGACCGGTTGCACGCCGATCTCGGGCGCACCGTCGTCATGGTGCTGCACGATCTCAATCTCGCGATCCGCTACAGCGACCAGTTGGTCGTCATGCGCGACGGGCGCGTCGTCGCCGCGGGAGCACCGGGCGAGGTGATATCGGTCGAGCTGCTGCGCGCGGTGTTCGATCTGGACGCGACGGTGCTGGAGGACCCGGTGTCGGGCCGCCCGATGATCGTGCCGATCGGGGCGCGGCATGTGCGCGGAAAGGTCGGCGGACCCGCCGACACGGGGGGCGAATCGGCGCCCTATGAGAAATGACACACCAGCTATTTCACGGTTACGACACCCTGTAGTACGCATCGGCGTCGTTGAGTACCTAAAATTGTGGGATGGCAGGTCTTGGTGAACTCGAGAAAGCGGTCATGGACCAGTTGTGGTCGGCCGACGAACCACAAACGGTCCGGCAGGTGCACGAGGCGCTCGCCGCACGCCGCGAGCTCGCGTACACCACGGTGATGACCGTGCTGCAACGCCTCGCGAAGAAGAACCTCGTGGTGCAGCGGCGCGACGACCGCGCGCACCGGTACGCGCCCGTGCACACCCGGGACGAACTCGTGGCCAGTCTGATGGTCGACGCCCTGCAGCAGGCCGACGCGGCGGGCAGCCGCGCCGCCGCGCTGGTGCACTTCGTGGAGCAGGTCGGCAAGGACGAGGCTGCCGCCTTGCGCGAAGCACTCGCTAAGCTCGAAGCTACCGAGGACGAGGACTCGGCGCCGCCGCCGCAGTAGACTCCTCGGGCGCCCTGGCCCCACAACGCAGTGAGCTGAGTCGATGAACGCAACCGCGCCGGTCTTCGCCGGACTCGCATTGCTTCTCGCGGGGCCTGCCCCGGCCTTGCTCAGCCGGGCGACCTGGACATACCGGACGCCCCGCGCCGCGCTGGTGCTCTGGCAGGCCATCGCGCTCGCCGCCGTGCTCAGCGCCTTCGGCTCCGGGCTGGCCATCGCCGCCGAACTGCTCGTGCCCGGCCCCGACGGTCGCCCGACCACCGCGCCGACCCGGGAGATCGACGCGCTCGGCCTGCCGCTGTGGCTGGCCTACGTGTTCGTCTTCGCGCTCACCCTGCTGGTCGGCGCCCGGCTGATCTACGCGGTCATCCGGGTCGGCGTGCATACCCGCAGGCGGCGGGCGCGCCACCGCATGCTCGTGGATCTGCTCGACCAGAGCGGTCCGCACCGGCGCGCGGCCGACATCCGGGTACTGGCCGCGACCGAGCCCATCGCGTACTGCCTGCCCGGTCTGCGCCAGCGCGTCGTGCTCAGCGAGGGCACCCTGACCAATCTCGCCGACGCCGAGGTCACCGCCATCGTGAGCCACGAACGCTCGCACCTGCGGGCCAGGCACGATCTCGTACTGGAGGCGTTCACGGCGGTGCACGAGGCATTCCCGAGGGTGGTGCGCAGCAAGGCCGCGCTCGGTTCGGTCAAACTGCTCATCGAACTGCTCGCCGACGACTCGGCGGTCAAGGTCACCGGCCCGAAGCCGCTGGCCCGCGCCCTCGTCGCGTGCGCGAAATCCACCGCGCCGCAAGGCGCGCTCGCCGCGGGCGGCCCGACCACGCTCATCCGCATCCAGCGACTCAGCGAGCGGATCGGTGACATCCGCATCGCCACGGCCGCCTACCTCGGCTCGGCCGCAATACTGGTGGTGCCGACCCAGGCCGTGGCCGTACCCTGGCTCGTGGAACTGAGCCGCCTGTTCCACAGCTGACTCCCCGGCACGTATCCTGGAAACTCGGCCCGCCTCCGGTCGGCCGCACCCTCTCGCTCCACCCGGCGCGCGTCATAGCCCGCGCCCAGCGCGGTGAACCGCATCGTGCACCGCTCTTCACCCCACCGAACAGCGCGTTCCGCTGGCACGCGCCGTGCGACGAAAGGCACATCCACCTCGTGACCCCCTCGACCACCGTCGCCGCGGCGCCCACCGCGACCTTCGCGGAACTGGGCCTGCCCGCCGTGCTCATACAGGCACTGCGACGCGACGGCATCGAGACGCCGTTCCCGATCCAGGCCGCCACGGCGCCGGACGTCCTGGCAGGCAAGGACGTACTCGGCCGCGGGCCGACCGGTTCCGGAAAGACCTTGGCCTTCGGCCTCCCGATGCTCGCCCGCTTGATGGGCGCTTCGGCCAAACCGGGCCGCCCACGCGGACTCGTGCTGGTGCCGACCCGCGAACTGGCCGCGCAGATCGAGCGAGCGCTCGACGAACCGGCGCTCGCGCTCGGCCTGCGGGTGGCCTCGGTGGTCGGCGGTGCCCCGATCAAGCGTCAAGCCGACCGGCTCGCCCGCGGCGTCGATCTGCTCATCGCCACGCCGGGCCGACTCGCCGACCTCATCGCGCAAGGGTCCGCCGACCTGTCCGAGGTGCTGATCACCGCCCTGGACGAGGCCGACCACATGGCCGACATGGGCTTCCTGCCGCAGGTGACCAAGCTGCTGGACCGCACGCCGCGCGACGGCCAGCGCCTGCTGTTCTCCGCCACGCTGGACGGCGAAGTGGACAAACTGGTCAAGCGCTACCTGCGCGCCCCGGTCACGCACTCCACCGCGCCACCGTCGGCGGCGGTCAGCACGATGTCACACCATCTGCTGTTCGTCGGTGACAAAGTGGCCAAACGGACGGTCGCCACCGAGATCGCCGCACGCGACGGGCTGACCATCATGTTCGTCCGCACCAAGCACGGCGCCGACCGGCTCGCCAAGCAGCTGCGCGGCGCGGGTATCCCGGCGGGCGTGCTGCACGGCGGCAAGGCGCAGAACAACCGCACCCGCACCCTCGCCGCGTTCGCCGACGGTTCGGTGCCGGTACTGGTCACCACCGACGTCGCGGCGCGCGGCATCCACGTGGACGGGATCTCCCTCGTCGTGCACGTCGATCCCCCGCCGGAGCCGAAGGCTTACCTGCACCGGGCCGGGCGCACCGCCCGCGCGGGCGAGGACGGCGTGGTCGTCACGCTGGTGATGGACGAAGAGCGCCGCGACGTCGAGACGATGGCCCGCAAGGCGGGCGTCGACGTCGACGGGGTCGTGGTCCGCCCCGGCGACCGCACGCTGATCGAGATCACCGGCGCCCGCAAGCCATCCGGTATTCCGATCGCGGCGGCGGCCGCACCCGTGGCCGCCCCTGCCGCGGCCTCCGCGAAACCCGCTCGGCGCAAGCCGGGCAGGCGCGGTGAGCAGACGGCGTCCGCCGGCCGTGGCGCCGGTGCGGCGAAGCAATCCGGGAGCCGGTCGGCCGCCGGGACGGGGCGTGGCGGCGAAGCGGTCACCGCGCCCGCGCGCCGCCGAGGCACCGCGAAGGTGACCGCGAGCAACCCCGTGGGGCGCGGCGCGGGCTCGGCCAAGGGCACTGCCACCCGCAATTCCGGCGCGACAAGCGGGTTCTCCGGCCGCACCGCGGCTTCCGCGTCCGGCGACACGGCGGGCCGGACGCGGCGACGCGCCGTGCGAGCCCAGCAGTCTCCCGCGAGAGGCAATCGCACAGCAAACTAGTTGGGTGTCGACTCATCCGGCCGCCGCCGTTCTCTGCGCACTGCTCGCCGCACTGCTGTTCGCGGTGGCCGCCGTCGCGCAGCAGAGCGCGGCGTCCGTGGTGCCGGAGAGCGAGTCCCTGATCCGCTCGCTGCTGCGCACTCCCCGCTGGTGGGGCGGCGTCGTCGGCGACGCGGGCGGATACGCCATGCAGGTCGCCGCGCTCGCCTTGGGCGCGGTCCTGCTGGTGCAGCCGATCCTGGTGAGCGCGCTGGTGTTCGCGCTGCCGCTGTCGGCCCGGCTGAACGACCGTCGCGTGGCGCCGCGCACGTGGGCGACCGCGCTCGCGCTGACCGCCGCACTGGCCTGCTTCGTGCTCGTCGGCGATCCGACCGAGGGAAATATCAATGCGCCGCTGCGACACTGGGTCCTGCCGCTGGGTCTTCTGGTCGGCCTGATCGCCGCCGCCACCGCCGCTGGGATCGCCGCGCGCAGGCCCACGTGGCGCGCGCTGCTGCTCGGCGCCGCGAGCGGCTCGCTCTACGGGCTGGCCGCCGCACTCACCGACTACGTCACCGGTCTGTTCGAACACGGTCTCGCGGACGTGCTCGGCGGCTGGCAGACCTGGGCGCTGATCGCGGCCGGCGTCACCGGCGTCTATCTGCAGCAGCGCGCCTATCAAGTCGGGCCGCTGACCGCTTCGCTGCCCGCCGTCTCGGTCGCCGAGCCACTGGCCGCCGCGTTCATCGGCATCGCCGTGCTCGACGAGCGGTTGCGTGCGGACACCGCCGGACTGTTGGTCACCGCGGGCGCGGTGCTGGTCATGGTGGCCACCACCATCGCGCTGTCCCGCTCCGAAGCCACCGTTTGAAACCGCGCCGGCCCACACGAAAGACACCGGCCGGGGTCCGGAAACGTGCCGCCCCACGAGCCAGGGCATCGCTACGAAGCGGCCACGTCCTACCCCGCCCGATTCCTCTCCCCAGCGTTCGCCCGAGATCGCCGGGAAATGCGGCAGCACCTCCGGGAGAACGGCGCGCTGCGGTCGGCGCGCGGATATCATCGGTCGAGTGCGCTTTCTCCCCGGCCATCAGCCGCCGTACGACCTGACCTACGACGACATCTTCCTCGTCCCGAACCGGACGGACGTCGCGTCGCGCTTCGATGTCGATCTCTCGACGTCCGACGGGTCGGGCACCACCATCCCGATCGTCGTGGCCAACATGACCGCGGTCGCCGGGCGCAGAATGGCCGAGACGGTGGCCCGGCGCGGCGGTATCGTCGTGCTTCCGCAGGACCTGCCGATCACCGCGGCCGCCGACACCATCGCGTTCGTCAAGAGCCGCTCGCTCACCGCCGACACCCCCGTCACCCTCGACCTCGACCGCTCGGTCTCCGAGGCGGTCGCCCTGATGCACAAGCGTGCGCACGGCGCGGTCGTGGTGGTCGACGGCGGACGGCCGGTCGGCGTGGTGACCGAGGCCGCCTGCGCCGACGTCGATCGCTTCGCCCGGCTCCGTGAGGTCGCGGCCACCGATTTCGTGCGTGCCCCCGCGAGCACCACCCCGCGCGACCTGTTCGACCTGCTGCACGCCGAGCACGCCGATTTCGCCGTGCTCACCGCCGAGGACGGCACCCTGGCCGGGGTGCTGACCCGCACCGGCGCCCTGCGCGCTGGCATCTACCAGCCCGCCGTCGACGCCGCGGGCAGGCTGCGCGTCGCGGCCGCGGTAGGCATCAACGGCGATGTGGCCGCGAAGGCCAAGTCCCTCGTGGATTCGGGCGCCGACCTGCTCGTCATCGACACCGCCCACGGCCACCAGGCCAAGATGCTCGAAACGCTCTCCGCCGTGCGCGATCTCGGGCTCGGCGTCCCGCTGGCGGCGGGCAACGTCGTCTCCGCCGAGGGCACTCGGGATCTCGCGGAGGCGGGCGCGGACATCGTCAAGGTCGGTGTCGGGCCCGGCGCCATGTGCACCACCCGGATGATGACCGGCGTCGGCCGCCCGCAGTTCTCCGCGGTGGCCGAATGCTCCACCGCCGCCCGGGAACTCGGCGTGCACGTCTGGGCCGACGGCGGCGTGCGCCATCCCCGCGACGTGGCGCTCGCGCTGGCCGCGGGGGCGTCCAACGTGATGATCGGCTCCTGGTTCGCAGGCACCTACGAGTCCCCCGGTGACCTGCGCGTCGATCGCGACGGCAACGCCTACAAGGAGAGCTTCGGCATGGCCTCCAAGCGGGCCGTCGCCGCCCGCACCGCCTCCGACAGCGAATTCGACCGGGCGCGTAAGGCGCTGTTCGAAGAAGGCATCTCCAGTTCCCGGATGCGGTTGGACCCCGAGCGCCCCGGCGTCGAGGACCTCCTCGACCACATCTGCTCGGGCGTGCGCAGCGCGTGCACCTACGCGGGCGCGCGAACGCTCGCCGAATTCCACGAGAAGGCCGTACTCGGCGTGCAGTCCGCCGCCGGGTTCGCCGAAGGCCGCCCGCTGCCCGGCGGTTGGTGAGCGCCGACACGCGTATCGCACCGGCACCGGCCCACGACGCTTCGCGCGTGGGCCGGTAGCATGGTGGTTGCCGGACACCGGCACCACGACACATTCGCGAAAGGATCCAGTTGTCACCCGCGTCCGAGGGCGCCGCACAGGAGGGCTCCTCTACCGAGCCGGGTGACCGACCCGGCGTCCTCCTCCCCGCAGTAGTCCCATTCCGCCAAGGCCGTCTCGCAGCACCGTGCAGGTGGTGCTGACGATGTCCATCGCGCTCACCGCGCTCAGCCTGATCGGGTTCATCGCACTCACCGCGGGCACGGCCCTGTTCGTCGCCGCGGAATTCTCCCTCACCGCGCTCGAGCGCAGCACCGTCGAGGCGCACGCCCGCACCGGCGACGTCCGCGCCCGCATGGTCCGCAAGGCGCATCGCACCCTGTCGTTCCAGCTGTCGGGCGCCCAGCTCGGCATCACCATCACCACGCTGATCACCGGGTACATCGCCGAGCCGGTGCTGGCCAGGCTGCTGAATCCGCTGTTCACCGCCGCCGGGCTGAGCGAAGCCGCCGCGAGCGGTATCGCCCTGACGCTGGCGCTGATCCTGGCCACCTCGCTGTCGATGATCTACGGCGAGCTGGTGCCCAAGAACATCGCCATCGCCAAGTCACTGGGCACCGCCCGCGTCACGGCCGGACCGATGATCGCCTTCTCGGTGGTGTTCAAGTGGATGATCCATTTCCTCAACGGCACCGCCAACTGGGTCGTGCGCAGGCTCGGCGTCGAACCCGCCGAGGAGTTGCGCTCGGCCCGCTCGCCGCAGGAACTCGGCTCCCTGGTGCGCACCTCCGCCCTGCGCGGCGCGCTCGACCAGCCCACCGCCCAGGTGATGGACCGTTCCCTGCAGTTCGGCGAGCGCAGCGCCGAGGAACTGATGACCCCCCGGGTGAAGATCGAAGCCTTGGACAAGGACGACACCATCGCCGACCTGATCGACGCGGCAGGCCGCACCGGCTACTCGCGCTTTCCGGTGATCGACGGCGACCTCGACAACACCCTCGGCTTCGTGCACGTCAAGCAGGCCTTCACCCGCCCGGTGCACGCGCGCAGGACGATCCCCCTGTACCGGCTCGCCCAGCCGGTCCCGATCGTGCCGGCCAGCTTGGACGGCGACGAGGTGCTCGAACGCGTCCGCGCCGACGGCATGCAGGTCGCCCTCGTCGTGGACGAGTACGGCGGCACCGCCGGCATGGTCACCATGGAGGACATCATCGAGGAGATCCTCGGTGACGTCCGCGACGAGCACGACGAGGAGGAGCGCGACGTGCGGCGCGTCTCCGACGGCTGGGACTGCTCGGGCCTGCTGCGCATCGACGAGGTCTCCCGGGCCACCGGATACGACGCCCCCGAGGGGGAGTACGAGACGCTGGGCGGCCTCGTGCTGACCAGGCTCGGTCGCATCCCGGTGACGGGTGACGAGGTCGTGTTGCCGAATCCTCGCTCGCAGCAGTGGACGACGGCCGACAGCCCCGACGCGGGCGGCTGGATCGCGCGGGTGGAGCGCATGGACGGACGGCGCATCGACCGGGTCCGGCTGATCCCGGTCGACGCCGACGCCCTCGCGACCAAGGAGCACAGCCATGGGTGACCTGCTCGGCGTCCTGCTCACCGTGGTGCTGCTGGGTGGCAACGCCTTCTTCGTCGCCGCCGAGTTCGCGCTCATCTCCGCCCGCCGCGACCGATTGGAAGCGCTCGCCGCGCAGGGCAAGCGCAACGCGAACACCGTCATCCGGGCGGGCGAGAACCTCTCGATGATGCTCGCGGCCGCGCAGCTGGGCATCACCATCTGCTCGATCCTGCTCGGCCGCGTCGGCGAACCCGCCGTCGCCCACCTGCTCGAAGGTCCGTTCGAGCTGCTCGGCCTGCCCGAACAGCTGCTGCACCCGGTGGCGTTCGCCCTCGCGCTGGCCATCGTGGTCATCCTGCACATCCTGTTCGGCGAGATGATCCCGAAGAACATCGCGCTGGCCGGACCGGAACGCAGCGCGCTGTTGCTGGTACCGCTGCACCTGATGTGGCTGCGGCTGGCCCGCCCGCTCATCGCGCTGTACAACCTGGCCGCCAATCTGTCGCTGCGCGTGCTGCGGATCGAGCCGAAGGACGAGCTCGAGGCCACCGTCTCGACGGTCGAACTGGCCGAGATGATCGGTGAGTCCCGCTCCGAGGGGCTGCTCGACGAGGAAGAGCACCGCCGGCTCACCCAGGCCCTCGGCACCAGCGACCGCGTGGTCGCCGACGTGATGGTGCCTCGGGACGCGACCCGATCGATCCCTCTGCGCGGTAACGGGACCACGCTCGGGGACATCGAGTCCGCCGTCGCCGAGACCGGCTTCTCCCGCTTCCCGGTGCGGGCGAACGACGGCTCACTGGTCGGGTACCTGCACGTCAAGGATGTGCTGGACAAGGTCGCCGACGAGAGCGCCGGTCCGGGGACGCCGATCCCGCGCACCGACATCCGCCCGCTGCCGACCGTCGGCATGAAGACCACGCTCTACGAGGCGCTCGCCCGGCTGCGCCGCACCAACAGCCATCTCGGCCGCGTGGTCGACGACCGGGGCAACACCACCGGGATCGTCGCCCTGGAGGACTTGGTCGAGGAGTTCGTCGGAACCGTCCGAGACGGAACGCACCGGGTGGGCGAATGACGATCGGCATCACCGGCTCGCGCGAGGTGCGGTGAGCATGCGGGTGTTGTCCGGTGCGCGGTGGCGGGCGTCCGCCGCCGCGCACCGGGCCCGGCTGGACGATCTGGTCGGGCCCTATCTCGAGCGGCGGGCACAAGGGTCCTCGCACCCGGTGATCGACTTCTTGTTCACCTACTACGGACACAAACCCGCCCAATTACGGCGGTGGCATCCGGGATACGGCATCGGCTTGGCGGATGCCGCCGAGTACGACGGTGCCCGTGGGTATCACCGTGCCGACGAAGCGACCGACTCGACTACCGGCGATCCCGCCGGGCGGAACGTCTACACGGCCGATCCCGCATACCTGGTCAAACGCAGGGACACCGTCGCGTTCGTCGCGAAACTGCTGCGCGCCACCGCGTCCCGCCCCGCCCAGCTGTCCTGTTTCGGCCTGCACGAATGGGCCATGGTGTATCGGACCGACGATATCCGCCACCAGAAGGTGCCGCTGCGGCTCGGGCGCGTGGGCACCGACGCGGTGGTCGACTCGATGTCGCTGCGGTGCACGCATTTCGACGCCTACCGCTTCTTCACCCCGGACGCCGTCGGCCGCAATGCCGAGCTGCTCACCCGCGACGACCAGATCCACCGCGAACAGCCGGGCTGTCTGCACGCGAACATGGATCTGTACAAGTGGGGCTTCAAGCTGGTCCCGCTGATCCCTTCGGAGTTGTTGCTGGATTGCTTCGAGTCGGCTTGCGCCGCACGCGAACTCGACATGCGCGCCAGCCCCTACGACCTGTTTGAGTTCGGCTACGACCCGGTGCGCATCGAGACGCCCGCCGGACGAGCCGAGTACGTCCGCGCCCAGTCCGCGTTGGCCGAACGCGCCGCCGAACTGCGCCGAACCTTTCTGAGCGTCTGCGACGAATTGCTGGCATCCGCCGCTGTCGCAGACGAGTGCTCGGAATCGATCCACCCGCGCTGACGCCGCCGCAGCCCAACGGAAAACTTCCCGGATCCGTGCGGATTCGACGAAACCCTCCTCGGAAGTTACCGCGGATTACTACCATTCACTCAGTTCAGTGCTGACTGTCCCAGTCACTCTGGTAGCCAAACTCGACGACGAAGTTGGGGGGTCGCGACGATGCGCCCACTGGCCAGGCTGTGCCGTGCCAAAACGCTCGCTCTGCTCACCATCGGCATGGTCACGGCCGTGCTGCTGCCCGCGAGCGCCGCGGCCGATCCACCTTCGGAGATCCGGAACGCCGTCCAGGAGTTCCTCGACGTCGGGCGCACCTCGGTGCCCCGCGCCGACTGCGGACCGGGCGCCGCACCCGAGAACGGCCTGCAAGGCGACGTCACCGCCGCCGACCGCGACAGTGGGCGCAGTACGCAGGGCTACCGATGCAATATCTCGTTCGTCGGCGGCTATGCGGGCCGCGGTGCGGGCATCACCTCCACCAGCTTCGAGCACTGCGCCTATCTCGGCTCGTTCTTTCCCGGCGACCTGATCGGCGAGGCGCGCGGCGTCCAGGTGCTCGACGTGTCCGATCCGGCGCATCCGCGCCCGACCATGACGCTGACCGAGCCCGCCATGCTCGCGGGCACCTGGGAGAGCCTCAAGGTCAACACCGAGCGCAAACTGCTGGTCGGTACGGGTGTGCCGGTCGGTGAGGGCGTGGGCTATCTGTCGGTCTACGACGTCTCCGATTGCGCGCATCCGCGACTGCTCAATCCCGGCCCTGGGACGAATCTGCTGATGCCGCTGCCGATCACCACGCACGAAGGCGGCTTCTCCCCCGACGGCAACACGTACTGGGCCTCGGGGATCGCGCCCGGATTCGTCAGCGCCGTCGACCTGACCGATCCGGCGAACCCGCACGTCGTCTGGCAGGGACTGACCGGCATCGAGGCACACGGCTTCGGCATCAGCCCCGACGGCAACCGGATGTATATCTCCGCGCTCGGCGGCTTCACCGTCCTCGACATCAGCGCGGTGCAGCGCCGCGACCCGAACCCGCAGGTGCACCACCTCGGCCGGACGTTCTGGACGGACGGCTGGGCGACCCAGCACAGTGTCCCGGTCAGCTACGACGGCAAACCCTACCTCTACACCGTCGACGAGGGCGGTTCCGGCGGCGTCAAACTCATCGACATCTCCGACGAGACCGCGCCCGAGGTGGTCGGCAAGATCAAGCTCGAGATCAACCTGCCCCAGCATCTCGACAGCAATATCGGCTCCTCCATGGGCGGTTCCGCCTTCGCCTACGAATCGCACTACTGCGCCGCGGACCGGCAGGCGAACCCGACCGCCCTGGCCTGCGGGTGGATCTCCTCGGGCATCCGGGTCTTCGACATCCGCGATCCCTACGCCATCCGCGAGATCGCCTACTACAACCCGCCCGCCCGCACCGGGCAGAACCTGAGCCTGTGGAACTCGCCGCACGCGCTCGCCTCGATCATCGGCGTTCCGCTGATGAGCGCGCCGTCGGCGCTGCGCGCCGTGCTGGAGGGAGAGTTCGATCCGCTGGATGCCACCACCGCGCGCACCGGCCGGCTCGCCTTCGGCGACGTGTCCACCGACTGGTGTCTCTCTCCGCCGGAATGGCGCGGCACGCAACTCTACGTCGCGTGCTCGGACAACGGTTTCATGGTGCTGCAACTGGACGACGACGTGTATTCGCCACCGCCGGACCAGCACTCGATCGTCGGGTCGTAGCGATGCGGCACTGGACGCGCGTCGCGGCCTTGGCGTCGGCGGCCTTCGCGCTGCTCGTGCTCGGAGCCGCGCTGCGCCCCGTGATCTTTCCGGAAGGCCGGTCCGCGACACCGATTCTCACCGACGTGGAGATCGGCTTCGTCCAGGACATGACCACCCATCACCAGCAAGCGCTGCTCATGGTGCAGCGGCTGGATCGCTCGGTCGATCCGGCGATCGCCCGGCTGGCCGAGCAGCTCGACCGCACCCAGCGCCTGGAGATCGGCACCATGCTCGGGTGGCTGCGCCTGGCGGACGCGGCCCCCGGCTCTGCGCATCCGATGGCGTGGATGCACAGCGCGGACGCGTCAGCGCATCGGCATCCGACAGCGCACAGGGCCGCCGCGCCACCCATGCCGGGGATGGCGAGCGCGGCGGAATTGGACACCTTGGCGTCGGCGCGTGGCCGCGACGCGGAAATCCTGTTCCTGCAGTTGATGCTTCGCCATCACCACGGCGGCATCGCGATGGCCGAGGCCGCCGACGGTCTGCTGCGTTCCGGGCCGGTCAAGGAGATCGCCCGGTCCATGATCCACGGTCAGGGTCAGGAAGCGGGGGTGATGGGCATGCTGCTCGCCCAGCGCGGGGCTCCGGTACTGCCGTGACCGTCGGTCACGACGCCACATGCAACCCGAAACCGGTCGCCCCCCGCGCCTCACGCCCCGGCTCGAGACGCAGGCTCCGGTCGTAGTCGCCCCCGGCTTGCGGGCGGTACCGAATCGGCTCCAGCCGCGCCAGCTCCGACATCCGCTGCCGCAGGTCGAGCGCGACGTCGCCGAAACGCGGGGAGTCCAGCCGGATGGTGTCGTGCACCAGGAACGGCCGCAGTACGTCCATTCCGGTGTAATACAGGATGCCGTGGTGGATCGGGAACAGCAGATCCTCGACCGGGCCGTTGATCCCGCGATCGGAGTACGACGGCTGCTTGCCCCCGACCGCGACCACGAGCATCGCACGCCTGCCCGCCAGGACGCCCGCCCCGTACCTGGGCACCGCCTCACCCCCGGCACCATAGGCGAACCCGCAGGTGAGAACCCGATCCACCCAGCCCTTCATGATCGCGGGCATGCCGAACCACCAGAGCGGGAAGTGCAGCACGACAGCGTCGGCCCACAGCAGTTTCTCCTGCTCGGCGCGGATGTCGGGGCTCAGCGTCCCGTCACGGTAGGCCACGCCCGAGGCCAGCATGAAGTTGGCCTCCTCGACCGCACCGAAATCCTCGGTGTCGGCCGCGGCCTTCCAGCCCATCGCGTAGAGGTCGGTAACCCGCACGTCGTGCCCGTCCGCCCGCAATTGCCGCACGGCCACGTCTTTGAGCGCACCGGTGAGTGAATCCGGCTTCGGGTGCGCGTACACGATCAGTACGTTCATTCCGGCTTTCGTCACATCCCGGCGCAACAGCGTTCGGAACAGCGGATATTCCGCCATCCCCTCGACCTGCGCGGACGCGCGGCGGCAGACGGACTGCCGCGATGGTGTGGAATGTCCCGGCGGGAAAGACGTCGAGCAAATGCGCATAGGCCCTGCGCACACGGTTTCGACCAGGGGGCGAGGCACCCGGTCGGCCTCGGCGAGTTCCCCCGATCAGCACATTTTCGAGCGGGCGGCGGGCGAGATCGACGGCGTGTGCCCGGATCACGCGGCGCGCCGGAACGGCTGGCTCGTAGGTGATCGGCAAGATCATCCTCGCCGGCGGCGTGACAGGTTGCCCGGAGACCATCCGGCGACGCCGGGACGGTATGGTCGGCTGAGCCGGGTCATGATCGTCGGCCGGGAGAGGTTGGGCAGCGGATGATTCGGACAGATGCGTTCACGGTGCCGGGTCACGTGCGTGGCTATCCGGGAGTGGCGTTCGGCGGCTACGTGGCGGGCCTGCTCGCCGCAGCGAGCGGCGCCGCGCAGGTGCGCGTCGACTTCCGGCGCGCGGTTTCCGTGAATTCCCCCGTTGTGCTGGCCGCCGACGGCTCGGGCGGCGCGTCGCTCACCGATCAGGAGGGCACGGTGCTCGCCGAGGCGTCCGAGTCGATGGTTACGGTGACGCCGCGCCCCGCGCCCGCTTGGGCGGAGGCACGGGCGGCGACCGCGACCGCCGACGTGCTGCGCAAGATGAGCCACTGCTACGGCTGCGGAGCCGCTTGCGCACCAGGGCGAGGCTTGCGCCTGTCGCCCTGGGCCATGCCCACGCACGACATGGTCGCCGCCGCCTGGACACCCGATCCCCTGCTCGGCGGACCCGGCGGCTTCCTCTCCACCGAAAACGTCTGGGCCGCACTGGATTGCCCCGGCGGCTGGGCCGCGATGGCCCTGCGTGACCTGCGCCCGGGAGCGGTCACCGCCGCCCTCACCGCCACCCGGTTCGAACCGGTTCGCGCAGGCGATCCCTACCTCTCCTACGGCTGGCCGATCTCCGCGAACGGCCGGAAACACACCGTCGGCGTGGCATTGGCCCGCACCGACGGCACGCTCTGCGCCCTCGCCGAAGCCCTCTGGATCGAGCCCCGCCAGCCGCTGCCGTTCGAATGGTGATCCACCCCACCCGGACCTGTCGGTGGCTATCGGTAACGTCCGCGCCATGCCCTCGTCGGTACACGAAGTCCTCATCGAATTGGTCCGCCGCAGACCAACTTTGGTCGCCGAACTGCTCACTTCCACGCTCGGCCTGGCACTTCCCGAGTTCGATCATGCCCGCGTCGACTCCGGCGACCTACCGGACATCGAGCCGACCGGGTATCGCGCGGACCTGGTCGTCACCCTCACCGACGCCGACGTCCCGGTTCTCGGCATCGTCGTGGAGGTGCAACTACAGCGCGACGACGACAAGGCCTGGAGCTGGCCCGTCTATCTGACGACCCTGCGCGCTCGCCTGCGCTGCCTTGTCCCGCTCGTCGTCGTGTGCCCGAACGAACGTGCCGCGGGGCACTGCCGCCGCCCGATCACCGTCGCGCCCGGGTTCACCCTGTCGCCGATGGTCCTCAGCCCGGCCGACGTGCCGGTGGTCAGCGACACCCACACCGCGCACGAGCGCCCCGACCTGGCCGCCCTGTCCGCCATCGCCCACCGCAACGACCCCGAGCGCGACTCGATTCTCACCGCCCTCGCCGCGACAGCACACGACTCCGCGGACGGCAAAAGGTACATTGACCTGGTACTGGCCGCACTGCCGAAAGCAGCGGCCCGGCACTTCCTGGAGATGCTGATGACGACCGACACGTCCCCGTACTACAGCCAGTACTTCAAGCAGCTGTACGCCGACGGCATGGCCGAAGGCGAAGCCATCGGCCATGCCAAGGGCGAGGCCAAGGGCGAGGCCAAGGCGTTGCTCACCATGCTCGGTGCCCGCGGACTCGCCGTTCCCGCGGTACTCACCGCCGAGATCGAGGCCTGCACCGATCATGCGCGCCTCACAGAATGGATCACCCGTGCCGCGACGGCGAGCGCGCTCGAGGAGATCTTCGGCGACCGGACTCAGTGAGTGTCGACGAAGCGGTACCACTGGCCGTCGAAAGCGGAGTACTCGATGCCGTTGGTGGCGGGCGGGCCGAGGTGTGGTGGGGTGGCCGGGTCGCGGAAGAAAGCGAAGCCTTCCGAATCCGAGTCGCCCGCCTGGGTGTAGAACAGGCAGCCGCCGTCACGGGGCGTGACGAAGGTGATGGTGTAGACGCCGAGGCGGGTGCGCTGGCCGGGGTGGGCACAGTCGACGGCTTGGTCTTCGAGGATGCCGCGAGACAACCGCCAGCCGGTGTCCTCCGGGACGTCGTAGAGCGTCAGCGCCACCAGGACGCCGATCAGCACGGGCGAGGCGAGGCTGTAGAAGAAGGCCCGGTAGCGCAGCAGGCCGAGCAGCCCGAACAGGACGGCGATTCCGCCGAGCACGCCGAGAACCACCCACAGCACGACGAGGGTGGGAAACGTTCCCTCCGCGGCGAGTTGCCAGAACAGCGCCGCGCAGCAGAGCGCGACCAGGGCGGTCAGCAGCCCCATCCACAGCACGAACCAACGAGGAATACGCGACCGTGTGCGCACGGAGCCTGCGGAGTTCACGTGTTCAAGATACGAGGGGCGGGGGCTTCGCGCGCGGGATCGGTGCCGAAATCGTCCGGCCCCCCTGACGATCCCCATGACGGGGAAGCCGCTTCGAGCGCGAAAATAGCCCGCCGCACCGGTGCACGTCCAATTCGAGCATCCGCGCGGAAGAGTTGCCGCGGTGCGGTGCGGCCGTGTCCACCGAATTCGGACAGCCGATGCTTACCGCGGCGGCGGGCAGCGGGATCCTCAGTGTGAAAACAAACATTCCGGAACGTTTTCCGATTCCGTCCCGAACCGGAAAGTCCCCCGGCCAGCGCTAGCTGACCAGGGGATTCGCTACTCGAAACAGATCGTGCACCGCACGCTCACAGCGGCGGGAAGCCCGCCGATCCGGTGGCCATCCAATTCCAGAACATCGCCGCGCGATTGGCGAGCAATGCCACGATGTCGAGCACAACGCTTCCCATGAATCTTCCTCACAAATCGAACGATCTCGTGCGGCACCCAGGGTAACGGACCGATAAACGGAAGTCGAAACTCCGACCGCCGCGAAAGCGCGAATCCCCCCGGCCGCCGGGGCCGCGGGGATTCGCGACAGGTGGGACTGGACACAGGCCAGCGCCTCGGCCTCACGGCGACGGCGATGCAGGATCGGTTCGGTGTAGCCTCATGAGCCTGTTTCCTCGCCTGACCTGCGGTTTAACACAGCTTCAATCTCCCATTCGGTCGGCCCGGTAGGCGCCGATGAGGGCGACGTCTCCGCTCACGGGATATTCCAGAACGTAAGGGCGGCCGTCGATCTCGCTGGTCTACTTACCCGCGGTGAGTTGGGTGCCGACGCCGGTGGGGCAGAAGAACGCGCCGATACCCGCACCCGCCGCCCGGATGCGCTCGGCGAGGTTGCCCTGTGGCACGACCTCGAGTTCGATCTGTCCGGCTCGGTAGAGGCTGTCGAAGACCCACGAGTCGGACTGGCGCAGGAACGAGCAGATCATCTTACGCACGCGCTTGGCTGCCAACAGCGCGGCAAGGCCGGTGTCGCCGTTGCCGGCGTTGTTCGACACCACGGTCAGATCGGTGGCGCCCTGGTCGATGAGCGCTTCGATGAGTTGCACGGGCATGCCCGCCATGCCGAAACCGCCGATCAGAACGGTGCTGCCGTCGGCGATTCCGGCGACCGCCTCGGCGGTCGTCTCGCAGATGTCCGCCATCACCGCACCTCCCGCATGTTCTCGAGCACGACCGCCAGTTCCTGACCGACACCGATGCAGATCGCGGCAACACCCCACCGCTGCCCGGACTCGACGAGACGGTGCGCCAAAGTGCCCACGATCCGCGCGCCCGAAGCGCCCAGCGGATGCCCGATCGCGATGATACTGCGTGCACGCAGGCGACCCGTCGACCCCTTCCGCCACGGTCACCACCGCGAGCCGGCGGCCGGTGCCGTCCTGGATCTCGACATCGTGGTGGTCCTCGGCCCAGTCATCACCGACAAACAGCAAACCGCATCACTCCCGTCCGATCACCGACCAGAACAACAGGTTCCGCAGCCTGCGGAAGGATCGCGGCCTAATTGCTCCAGTGCTCACACCGCTGCCGGTGGACACGCCACCCCATCAACGCTCCTGCCTCCCGGCCACCGGTGGGGGCACGGTCTGACCACAGAGATCAAATCCTCAGGCGGTGAATCTGGTAATCACTCACCGGCGGCTACAGGCACCGAGTCTGCCTCGAACAACTACTCGGCAGAACCCATTAGGCGGTGGCAGTTGTCGCCGACGGGGTTTCCTGAAGAGGGTTGTGAGATCTGCTGGGGTGCAACGTCGGTACTCGGGCACCGCGGGCAGGATCGAGAACCGCGAGATCGGGGTGTTCCTGGCCTACGCGTCGGTGCACGGGCATGCGCTGATAATCGTTTGCCCGCAACAGCAGCGGCGCCCGTGGCGCCCTACGACTCTCGCTACTGGGCTGTTCCGGATGGCCACCCGCCGCGACGACCCGGTGGCCGCCCGCGCCGACCGGGTCGAACGCACGGACGTGCTGATCGGCGAGTTGCTGGCTGGGTCGTGGCAGCAGCTGTCGGTCGGCGCCGGCGCACACGGTTCCCGCGAATACGACTGGGCACACCGGCAGATCGACGACGCCTGGGCCCGCGGGCGCGGGCACTGGCTTCTGGCCCGACGCGCGATGACCCCCAACACCAAAGGTGAGCTCGAGATCGCCCACTACCTCTGCTACGGGCCCGCTTCTTCCCAGCTGGTGGATCTAGCCCGGACAGCCGGGTCCCTGGCGACGCCGCCACCACCAGGCCCGCTTATCGCACTACCGTCGCCGCGGCCGCCCACTCGAATGACCACGACTGCCGCTGCAGCATCATGCCGTCGCGGTCCGGCGGTCGGCCGTGTCGTAGACGCGCTTGTGCCCGCGGATTCCGGCCAGCCGGAAAGGGCCGCCGCTCTCGGCCTCGATGAGGTGCTCGCCACCGTCGGTGACCAGGGCGCGTTCGTGCAGGGCACGGTATTCGGCGTAGCCGATAGGCACCCGGCGACGGACGGCCTCCTGGTGCGCCGCTGTCCTCAATTGCTCGCGATATCCCGGAACCACTGTGCCACCGAAGAATTCGGCGATGCTACCGGATCCGTAGCTGAGCATCGCGATCGGTTTTCCGCTCAGATCCTCCGAGTGATCGAGCAACGAGGCCAAGGCCAGGTACAGCGAGGCGGTGTAGCTGTTGCCGATCAGACGGTTATAGCTGGTGGTGTGCCGGAGGGCGGCGCGAATGTCGGCGTCGGACTGCCCGAGCCCCGCGCACGCGGCGAGGTGCCGGTGGGCCTTGTGTGCCATTTTCGTGAACGGCTGGTGGTAGCAGAAGGCTTCGAACTCCTCGAGCGGTCGCCCCCCCTGCTCGGCATAGTCCTTCCACGCTCCCTGTACCGCTTGCAGATACGCCTCGATCGAGGTTTTCCCATCGACCAGCGCGGTGGCCCGGTAGTTCGGGCGCCAGAAGTCCATGACGTCGTTGGCGTACAGGCCAGATGTGGAATCCAAGCGCAGTACAGCTGGGGCGGCGCGCACCAGCATCGCTACCGCGGCCGCACCCTCTGTGGCCTCGCCGGGCGATCCGAGATCGTAGCGTGCGATATCTGTGCCGATCACCAGTACCGACTGTGTCGGGTCCCGGTAGACCAAACCGGCAGCCAACTGTAGTGCCGCAGTGGCCCCGTAGCACGCTTGCTTGAGCTCCACCACCCGGGTCGAGGACGGCAACCCCAGCAGTGCGTGGACGAACAGACCGGCAGCTTTGGCCTGGTCGACACCAGTTTCGGTGGCGAGCAGCACGGTGCGGATGGTGTCTGCTCCATGCCGCGCCAGGACCGGCTGGGCCGCGGCTGCGGCCATGGTGACGATGTCCTCGTCCGGGGCGGGCACGCTCATCGAGTCTTGCCCGATACCGAGCCGGTACTTGTCGGGGTCGACGCCGTAGTGGCGTGCCATCTCGTTGTGGTCGAGTACGTAATATCCGGTCGTAAAGCACAAATCGTGTATTCCGACCGGCAGGGTTGGACTCATTTTCTCGACTCCCTTTCTAGGTGTTCGGACCGTTCCCAATGCACATGGGTGCGCATCAGCTCGCCGGGGTTGGTCTGGGCGGCCATCAGGGACAACTCGCCACAGAGCACCGTCGCTGCGGCGATCGCCGCCAGGCGCCGTGCACCAACGCCGATCCTGGCGTCGTCGCGGCAGCCGAGGCGGATCAAGTTGTCCTCGACGAATCCGAGTTCTTTTCCGTTCCCGACGCTTCCGACGATCAGATTGGGCATGGTGCACGAGAAGTACAGATCGCCGTCGCGGTCCTCGGCATAGGTGATCCCCTGCGAGCCTTCGACGATATTGGCTGCGTCCTGCCCGGTGGCGAGATAAAAGGCCAGCAACATGTTGGCGTAATGCGCGTTGGCGGAACGTATTCCGCCAGCGAGTAAGGTGCCCACCAGGTTCTTGCGTACATTCAGGGTGACGATTCGGCCGGCCGTGGTGTGCAGCCGTTCCTCGACGATGTTGCGGGGCACGGTCAATTCGGCGACGACGTTCTTGCCGCGGCCGAGGATTCCGTTGACAGCGGTCGCCTTCTTGTCGGTGCAGTAGTTGCCGGAGATCGAGCCGTAGCGTAGTCCGGGCGCGGTGCGCAGGATGTGGTCCATCAGGCGGTCAGCGGCCAGCGTCACCATATTGTGCCCGGAGGCGTCCCCCGTGTTGAATTCGAAGCGCAGGAACAGCAGGTTGCCCACCACCTCGTCGCGCAGCCCGATCAGTTCGGCGAAACGGCTGCTGGACTCGACGATGCGGCCCAGTTCGGCGAACTCGCCGTGCAGTCGCCGTGCGGCGGTGTGTGCGGTCGCTGCGTCGTCGGCCTCGAGCAGAATGGATCGCGTCATGCGCTCGTCGACGAGGGTGGTCACAATCCCGGCCTCGATCAGCGTGGAGATGCGAGCGCCGCGGCCGACCGAGGGCCACAGCGGAGATTCGTAGGTGGCCAGCGGAACCATCAGCTCGCCGATCGCGGTGTTGCCCGAAATGCGCAGGGGGCCGACCCACTTCATGGGGACGTTGGCGGAGCACTGGTCGGTGGATGCGGTCATTGGCCTGCTCCTGAGATGGATCGGCGGGTGGCGTAGCTTCGGATGTCGATGCCGCGGGCCGCGCAGAACGACCGCAGCTCACCGGAGATCAGCAGATCGCACCGGGTCAGGTCGGCCGGTGTGCGCGCCCCCAGCAGGGTCATGAGCGCGGCAAGCTGGTCGAGCCAGGTCTCGATCTCCGTGGTCAGCGCGGCCAGACCCTCGTCGACCAGGGTGCGCAAGAACGGTCCAGACGCCCCGGCGGCCCGCGCACCCAAGGCCAGCGCACGTATCACGTCCAGGGGCGTGCGTACCCCGCCCGAGGCCAGCAGTTCGATGCCGGCGACTTGGCGGCAGTCCAGCAGGCAGGCCGGGGTGCTCTGACCCCAGTCTGCGAGGTAGCGGTAGTCCGCGCCGGAACGGCGGCCATTCTCGATCAGTGCGAAATTCGTTCCGCCCCTCCCGGAGACATCGGCGACCGTGACCCCCGAGGACCGCAGCGATTCGACCGTCTGGCGGCTGAGTCCGAACCCGACCTCTTTCACGATGACCGGTACTTCGAGCTCCGACACGATCCGTTCGATCCCCTTGCGCCAGTGCGCGAACGACCGATCGCCCTCCGGCATGACGGTTTCCTGCGCCGCGTTCAGATGGATCTGCAGCGCGTTCGCCGCAACCAGTTCCACCGCACGGCGGGCGTCGTCGACCGAGGTCGTGGCATTGACATTGGCCAGAATGAAACCGTCCGGATATTCCAACCGCATCACCTGGTAGGTCTGTGCGACGCCCGGGTCACGCAGGTACGCGCTCATCGAGCCGGTGGCGATGGCGAGTCCGGTGGCGCGGGCCGCGATCGCAAGTTCCCGGTTGATCCTTCCGGTCTCGACGCTGCCGCCGGTCATCGCGTTGATGTACAGCGGTGTCGCCCAGTGCGCGTCGGCCACCGTGACGGCGGTGTCGACTTGGGACCGATCGATACCGTCCAGTGCGTGATGGATGAAGGTCACATCGTCGAAGCCGCTACGGGCTTGCAATTCCCGGCGTTGCTCGACGGCGAGCCGGACATGGTCGTCCTTCCGGGCGGCGATGGTGAGCGGGTGGGTCATGAGACGACGGCCTTTCGGGGGGCGGAGATGTCGACGGGTAGCGCCACGATGCCTGCGGCGTGCCAGGCGTCGCGCAGCTCTGCGGCTCGCGTACCGGTTTCGTCATCGAAGACCGCGAGGCCGCAGTCCCCGCCGCCGGCGCCCGAGGGTTTGCCCGCGCCGCCGAGAGCTTCGGCGCTGTCACAGAGCGTGCGCAGCCGGTGGGTGAAAATGCCGAGGCCTGCGTCGGCATCCAGCTGGGCAAGCAGGGTTCGCGCACAACGGATTCGCTCGAGGAATTCGCTGCGGTCACCGGTGCGCAGGGCGGAGATCGCGCCCAGCGCACAGTTATCGCTGCGGTGGCGGAACAGCTGGTAGGCGAGTTCTCGCGTGCGGGAGGTGGCATGCAGTCCGGCGACCATTGCCCGGGTGGACGCGGGTCGGCCGGTCCAGCCGATCAGGAAACGCAGCCGCTTCGGCACGGTCAGCGACCGCACGCGGCAGCCGGCCCACTCGGCGACAAGTATGGCGCGGTCGATACCGATTCTGTCCGCCAGCTCGAGTACGTGATGGCGGTCGGGCGATCGGTACTCCACCCATCCGCCCCAGGTGCTGGCGGCCAGGTCGCCACCGGAGCTACGGGGGTCCAGTCGGGCTGCTGCCAGCACGGCCAGCCGGAACCGTGCGGTGCGATCGAGTGCACATCCATGGAAGGCGGCGGCGGCGGCAATCGTAGCCACCGTGACCGCTCCACTAGATCCGAGCCCGAATTTTGTTCCACTGTCGTGTAATTTGCTTTTGATACGAATTTCCATGGGCGAAGCTTCGAGACCGCGTTCGGCTAGCAGGTCCGTGACGACACCGAGCGCGGACAGCACATGCTCGAACCCGGGATCGGCCTGGCGCGGTTGCAGCCGTCCATGTACCCGGTCGTATTCGGTGATCTCCGGAGCAAGGTCTGATCGCACCCGCACCGCTACCCGGTCCGAAGCGGATCCGACGGTCACCGACACCCCCCGGTCCACCGCCGCCAGTAGTGCCGGTCCACCCGGTTCCACCACGGAATACTCTCCGGCGACGAACAGCTTTCCCGGAGCCCAACTGGTGATCACGAGCGCACATCCGCCCTCAGCCGGGCCGCCGGTCCGGGCTGGGCCACCGTCGCCCACCGCACACCCTCGACCGCCCGCACCGCCGCGGCGACAGTCTCACTCGCGCCGGTCGAGCACAGCACCTTGACATTCGGCCCCGCGTCCACCGTCACGTAAGCAGGCAGGCCCGTGCTGCGTAACCGCGCCACTTCATCGAACACTCGCAGCGAGGCAGCCGACAGGAAGCGCACCGCCGGCCGCGCCGCTAGCATCGTGGCGTGCATCCCTAGCGCGTTGCGTTCGGCCACAGCGCCGACAGTGTGCAGGTCACCGTGGCACAGCGCGGCACGCATCTCGGTGATATCGTCGCCGACGCTGTCCACCCAAGCCCAATACAGCGGGGACGTGGCGACGGTGTGGCGCATGGCGTCCCGGCTGGACAACGCTTTGCGGCCGGCGTCCACGACGGCGACCACCAGTGCGATATCCATCCTGGTGACCTCCACAGGTTCGGCGAAGCTGGTTTCGTCTGCGGTGGGCCCGCTGCCGTGTCCGGCGTGCCACTGCGCGAATCCGCCGAAGACCGACCGCGCGGCGGAGCCGGAGCCCCGCCGGGCCAGCCGTGACAGCTGCGCCGGGCTGTAGTCGAGGCCATACACAGCGGATGCGGCAACAGCGAGAGCGGCGAAACCAGCTGCGGAGGAGGCCAGTCCGGCCGCGGTTGGGCCCTCGTTGTGGGAGTCGATTCGGGCGTACTCACAGACTCCGGACCGGGCGCGCACCTCGTCGAGGAAGCGCCGGGCCCGGATGAGTGCCTCGTCGGTGGCGCGAATTCCATTGAGTACCAGCTCATCTGACTTCGCATCCGCGTCCAGGGTGACCGTGGTAGTGGTCGGATGGATGTCCAAGGTCATCGACAGGCTGTCGTTGTTCGGGAGGATCAGTTCTGCGTCGCGTTTTCCCCAGTACTTGATCAGTGCAATGTTCGGGTGGGCGATCGCGGTTGCGGAGGTGCTCATAATTCACCTGAAGCTTTCGGCGGAAACGGTCCAGGTCGTGGTTGCGCCTGCGGTGCGGAGGCGGGCTGCCGCTCGGCGCGCGTGCTCCGGGTCGGCAGCCAGGGCCAGCACGCAGCCGCCCAGTCCGCCGCCGGTGAGTTTGGCGCCCACGCATCCCGCATCCACAGCGACGCGGACCAGTAAGTCCAGTTTGGGTGTGGAAAGTCCCAATTCGGAGAGCAGGGAGTGGTTTTCGTTCAGGATCGGCCCGAGTTCGTCAGCCCGGCCCGCAGTCAGCACGGGCCGGGCCGCGTGGGCGAGCGCATGGATGCGCTGCACGAACCGGGTACGCAAAATCGGATTTCGTCTGAACCGTTCGGCCACCAGATCCACAGCCGTGCGGGTCGCGCCGGAATTGCCGCTGTCGGCTACCACGAACACACCTCGCATGCCGACGCTCAATGCCTCGGACGTGCCGTCGGAGAACATCAGGGGCCGTGGGGAACCGGTGGTGGCGGCATCGATCCCGCTAGGATTGCCGTGGGCCACCCGCTCGGCGGTCTGGACCAGCGAATACACTTCTGGTTCGACGACGGGCCGGTCCAGCAGCCGGTCCAGTGCCCCGACGGTTGCGCGCGCGCAGGCCGCACTGGACCCGAGCCCGCGGCCAAGCGGGATGTCGGACAACACCCGCACGGCGATACCGGCGCCGGGTTCTTCGAAGAGAGCTACCAGTGCCGCCAGACCGGAATTTGCCGGAAGAGCGTATTCCGAGCCGGTGGTCGTGAAGCGGATCCGCGTGGAGGAGTCGCCGGGCTCGGTGTGTCTGGCCGTGGCACGTACCGCGAGTCCTGGTAGCGGGAGCCCGATCGCTGGTGCCCCGTAGACGACGGCGTGCTCGCCCAGGAGTATCACTTTGGCGTGGGCATGACCCACTCCGATGCGTGTGGCTGGTCCGGGCACTTGCTTTCCGGGGCCGGACGGGAGCGATGATTGGCTATTGGTGGTAGGGCACACCGGGAAGTCCGATCGCCGAGGATTGCTGTGGTTGCCTGCTCTCGGTGCGGCGGCTGTGGTGCCAGGCCGCCAAGGCGGCCGGCGTGCTGACGGGCAGCAGTACGAACAGCGCGGTCTTCATGTCTCCTTCTTTCGATTGCTGTCCCTGACCAAGCAGTAGCGGTGGGGTGCCCGGCCCGAAGGGCGTTGGACTTGTTCCTCGCGGACGGCCGTCAGGTGATGCCCGAGTTGCCCCGGCGTTTCGACGTCTTTCGACAGAACGGCGCGCCTGACAGCCGGCCCGGTCGCGAGGTCGTGGGAGTCCGTTGCTCGAGCCCACCGCAGGATCAACCTCCACCGGGGTTACCGAGCCTTCGAGTTCTTCGATAGCACGAGGTCCTGCGGTGTACTGGAGTCACGGACGGCTGATGAGATGTCGGACCATCGAGTCCTGTGATCAGGGTGCGCTGGCGACGAACTTCCCGTGCAACAGATACGGAAGTGCGCACGGCAATACCACGCGACCGTGCTCCTGGCTGAAATCACCGTTGACGATGCTCAAGAATGATGTCCTCGCCACGCCGTCGTAGACCTGGCAGAGCACCCATCCGTCGTCCTCGGCTGTGGCACCGGGCCGTGGCACGAACACGGGTTGTCCGGTAACACTGCCTGCGCCGTAGTCGAACGTCCAGTGCTGACGAGTTTCCGCGTCGACCTTGACGATTCGCTGCGAACCCGCAATCCCGCGTGACGTGACCGTGGCATATATGTAGCGCGACCGCCGGCCGTCGTACACCTCGTTGCTGTAAGGCACTTCGCAGTCGAACGGCGCCAATTCGTCCTTGGTCACCCGGCCGTCCCCGGTCAGCCTGATCCGGTACAGCCGGTTGACGAAATCCGGGTGACCGGCGTCGTGGTCCACCGCGGCGGTGAATCCGCGCAGAGCGGCGTCGTTGTTGTGGACATTCATGTCGAGCACCACGTCGTCGCCGTCATCGAATGCGTTGGCGATGTGCACCGGGTAGCACGCTCCCGTGTGATATTTACGAACCGTGTTCGTCTTTCGGTCGATGACGAAATAGATGGTCGGCTTGTCGCCGTGCCAGATGAAACCGTCGTTCAGTGTGCCGATTCCCAGGTTCGCGAGAATCAACCTCGGGATGGATCCGAAAACCGGCCCGGCCGGCACCACGATCTTGGACTCGGTCAGCCCGAAGTCGTGTGGCATGTAAACCCGCGACAGTGGAATCCGGCGTGATCCGCGACCACGTCCGTTCGCGCTGACCGACCACAACCGTAGACCGGGCGGAGCGGTGCTGATCTCGAGGAAGCACCGTTCGCCGCTGTTCGGATCGAGATGACTTTCGCCGATGAGGTAGACCTGTCGAGGGGGTAGCGCCCCGCCGAAGTCGTCCGGTCCCAGCATGGCGAGATCAGTAGTGCGTAGCGCATACGGTGCCCCTGCACCGCCGATCAAGATGAGCTTACCGCCGACCACGCAGGGGACATGGTTCGGCGAGTCCTTGACCGGTGCGTCCTGGCGCTCGCCGAGCTTGGGGAAATATGACCGCAGTCCCCGAATCCCGGTGGCAAGCCTGGATGCCAGTGGCATGCTGGGCACCGTGCCGAAGGTGCTGGACAACAATCGTCCCGCCGCATGCTCCCGTTCATAGACGGATGTCCGGACGATGTCTCCCCGGACCTCCACGCCGTCGTCGGTAAAGGTATAGGCACAGGCATACCCGTCCGCGTCAGCGAAGGCATTGCCCAGAGGCAGCCCGTAGGCCCGGCCGCCTACGGGGCCTACCCGATAGTGCACCCCGCGGAGTTCCGTGGGCACGTTCCCCCGCAGTTCGGCGGAACGGATATGGACAGGCCCGGCCTCGATTTCGTACAGCTGCCGCCATGGACTAATGGCAGGGATCACTCCGGTCATGACGTTCTCCGATCCAAGCCCTGAGGCATGTCGTCGGGAATCCAGCTCCCGTGGAAGGCTGTGGGCACCCGAACCGGCAGTTTGACAACCGCGACCGGATCCGATGCCGGTGCCTGTGCGTCGTAAATCACGAAATTCGTTCTGCTGGTCGCCAAATCCGTGACGTAGGTCATGATCCAGCCATCGTCTTCCGCACGACCGCCCGCAGATGGAACGAAGACCGGCTCGGAGGGGTGTTGACCGGCCACATATTTTCTCATCTCGATTTTTCCAGTATCCATGTCCCGCTTGATCATCGAGATGGGTTCGGTGCCGGGAGGCTCCTCCAGCTGCAGCGTGTAGGAATAGCGGTTCCGCAAAGTCGAGCGACGATCGTTGATGCGGGGAAATTCCTCGTAGTAATCGTCGAGCTGGTGGTGTCGGACAACGCCGGTGTCCAGATCGATGACCCAACGCCACAGGTAAGACTTCGGCCTCTCCTCGACGGCCAGTGTCTCGTCCATGACCCGACCGTAGCGAGTGCCATCCACAATGATGCGCCCTTTGTCTTCATACGCGTTCAGGGTGTGCAGAATGAAGCATGGATCGGTCTCGAACCATCGGATATCGCTGCCTGTACCGTTCCGGGGCAGTACACCGAATCTCGTGGGGTACGAAGACTTCCATTGGTATACCTTGCCCATGAACAGTTGCAGAGGAGTGGCCATTCGAGCCGGCGAGTCGAAAAGGACTACATAATTCTCGGTCAGTGCCATGTCGTGCATGATCGGCGTTGCTTTCACCGGAATCCGCTCGACCTTCTTGACCAGAGCGTCCGTGCCGACGACGACGTATCTGACACTCCGGGTGGCCGGGCGATAAGTAATGGCATGCAACTCCCCCGTGTAGGGATCCGGCTTGGGATGCGCAGAGAAACCGCCAGGTAAGGTCCCCTCGAAATCGGTGTAGCGCAGGGTATCCAGGTCGTAGCTCAGCTCGACGGGAGTGCAGCCTGCTTCCACGAGCGCCAGCGTGTGCCCGGCATGGCCGATCACATGGGTGTTGACATTGTCGACCACGCTGTGTCGAGGGCCGGGAGTGCGAGCCTCGCCCAATTGCCTGGTAGCACGTTTCGAACGCACCCAGCGGTTGCGGTACCACTCGGCCCGGCCATCTCGCAACCGAACCCCATGCACCATCCCATCTGCCATGAAGGCTCGATAATTCCGGGATCTGGGAGGCTTGACCGGGTTCGGCCCGATCTTAACGAAACGACCGGAGAGTTCCTCCGGGATGGTCCCCTCGATCTCGAGTCCCTCTGCGGTCGTCTCCTCGTACACGGGGGCGACAGCGCCTGTCATCCACGGACTGATCGGGGAATCGGTGCCATTCATGGCGCTCCTTAAAGTGGCTGATGCGTAGTCAGTTGCGAACGAATGGCAGGACACAAGGGAGTCGTGCCGACACGATGTGGAATCCGAAATGTCGAGTCCATGCCCAATTGCCGCTGGTGTCCGCGGATTCCGCAGTGTCGATAAGCATCGGATCACCGATCCCGGTGGACGGAAAACTGCGCCAGCGTTATCAGGTCGGACGCCGCCGACTGGTCCGGCAGCACTTCCAGGGCTTTGGTGAGGTGATCATCGGCCAGCTGTTGCGCTGATGCTCGCGCGCCGGCCGCCTCGATAAGCTCAGCGGCCCGGACGACATCGTCCTGCGACATGGGCGCGTCGGAACGGTACAGATCGGCCAATTCCGCACCGGCCTCGGTATCCGAACACAATGCGTAAACGACCGGCAGCGACTGCTTGCGCCCGGATAGATCGCTACCGGCCGGTTTACCGGTGATCATCGGATCCCCCCAGATGCCGAGAAGGTCGTCGACGATCTGGAATGCCAGCCCGAGTTCGCGGCCGAAGGTGTCGAACAGCGCTATCGTCGTCGGCTCCGCCTCAGCGCACAGAGCGCCCAGTGCGCACGAAACTCCCATCAGCGAACCGGTTTTGCCGGTCGCCATCCGAAGGTACTCTTCCGGCAGCACCTGCTCGCGGCTCTCGAACGCGCAATCCTCGTGCTGTCCCGCGCACAGTTCCACCGAGGCCGCTTCCAAATACGTCACTGCCCTGCAGGAGATCGCCGCGGGGAGATCGGTGGCCAGCAGCCCGGCCGCCGCGATGTGCAAGACATCGCCCAGCAGTACGGCATCGGGCATCCCCCAGACGCTCCAGACCGTTTCACGACCATGGCGGGTGCGGTCACCGTCGATGACATCGTCGTGCAACAGCGTGAAGTTATGCAGCAGCTCCACCGCCGCTGCAGCGGGTTGCGCGGCGTCGCGCGGCCCGCCACACGCGGCCGCGGCCGCGAACACCAACGCCGACCGCAACGCCTTTCCGGAGGCCGCCGACGCGGGATTCCCCAAGCGATCCCACCAGCCGAAGTGATATCCCGCCATCCGCCGCAGTGGGTCGGGCAGGCCCCCGATCACCCTGGCCAGCAGAGGGTAAGCGGCGGCGCGAGCGTCGACCAGTAATTCCGCTGCTGTCGTTCCTTGCCTCTGGCGGATCGGTGGCATCCCTGCTGACGCCGCCGAATTCCCCTGCGCTACTATCGATGCCGGCATAGTTACACCTCTCAACATGTTGCCCCCCGATGATGATCAGTTGTGGAAGTTGGCGGTCACACTCGGAACGGGGCGCCACACCACAGGGGTGCGGAGGTCGTCCATGTCGCGTCCGTCCGGACAGCACTCGCCGCACGCGCCGTTGCGATGGAGATGCGAAAGAATGCGGAACGGCCGCCGCTTCCCGAGGCGGCCCTAAATTCACTGCGATAATTTGATGAGGGCCGTTGAACAATCTTCGTGATGTGGATCGGTGGATTTACCGAAACCATTCCGCATAGCATCATCGTCGATTTAAATTCGAGCACCCCCGCTATGCTACCTTTGTAGCATAGACGAATAGATCATTCGGAACAACACATTTGCCGATACGGATAGGTTACTTCTCGACGATCGGACGCCGTTGCTTTGCGGCGCGACAAACATAATGGCTATCGAAGTTATGTGGGCAGCGGCGGTCCGCCCCTGGATGAGCGTGACGAAGGATTATCCGATACCGGCTCGGGCAGCGGTGGCGAGGTGGCGTCGTATGGCGCGGAATGCCCACCGCGAAAATGTGCGACGAGGGGCCTCCGAGTCGAGTAACGCTGGTCAGCGGTGACCGAGGATCCGCTCCGCCGCGAGATGCCCGCTGATCAGCACCATGGGAACCCCGACGCCAGGACGGGTACCGGCTCCCGCGTAGACGATGTTATCGCCACGGATATTGCCGGCGCGAAACGGCCCAGTCTGGGTCAGGCTATGAGCCGCCGTAAATGGAGTCCCGGCCGGCAGGCCGAACCGAGCCCAGTCGACCGGAGTAATCGTATGTTCTACCTCGACGGAAGACGCAAATTCTGGATATCCGGACTCCTGGACTACAGACATGATTTCGTCACGGTATTGCCGGCCGATCCGCGACCAATCCAGTTCGGCCGTGGTGTTCGGTACGGGGAAGAGCACGTAGTAGGAATTTTTGCCCGATGGCGCGAGTGCTGGGTCGGACTTCGTGGGGCAGGTGATGAGGAAGGAGGGGTCGGTCATCAACTGGCCGTGATCGAGCAGTTGTCTGAACGTCGAGCGCCAGGCCCGCCCGAAGTGGATGTTGTGATGCGCGGCGTCCGGGTAGTTCGCGCTGGAACCAACGTTGAGCACGAAGCAGGAGGGCGAGTATCGCAACCGGCGCGGCCGTTGGCCGAGCAACGTTCGACGCGCGTACGACGGGTCGACATTCAGCAATACCACATCCGCGGGAATATGCTCGCCATCGGCGGTGAGGACACCTGTGGCGCGTCCACTATGGGTGGCCACCCGGGAGACGGCCGTGCCGTAGCGGATAGTGACACCATTCTTGACAGCCAACGCCGCCAGCGCTTTCGGCAGTGCATGGATGCCCCCGACGGGAAAGTAGACCCCCTGCACGCAGTCCATGTAGGTGATGATCGCGTAGATGGCCAAGGCCCGATGAGGAGACATCCCGGCGTACATGGCCTGGAAGGAGAACAATTTCTGAAGGTGTGGGTGCTTCATGTAGGACGATACTTTGCGGTCCAACGTCGTGAACGCGCCCATACCGACGAGACGAGCCAGGTTGGGAGTGAGCAGATCGAAAACACTGTCGTGGTTGCGGTTGATGAAGTCATTCATCTCGGCGCGATAGAGGCGATGTAGAAAGCTGACGAACTTCTCGTAGCCGCGCGCTTCAGCACTGCCACAGACCCGCTCGATCTCGGCGGCCATCTGTGGGACATCGGAGTAGACATCGAGGTGTGAGCCGTCGTGATAATGGGCCCTGTACGCCGGGACGACCGGGTGCAATGTCAGCCAGTCGTCCATGCGTTCGCCCGCACAGTCGAAGAGGTCCTCGATCAAGTCGACCATGGTAAGGACGGTGGGCCCCGTGTCGAATGTGTAACCGTCTATCGACAGCGTGCCGGCCCGCCCACCGGGATGATCTTCGCGTTCGACCAACGTCACCTCTCGACCGGCCACCGCCAGTCGGACCGCAGCGGCCAGTCCAGCCAATCCTGCGCCCACGATCACCACGCGATCGGTCGGGCCAGTTACCGTGCGCATGTCACGGTCTCCTCTCATAAGTCAATGGCCGGGTTCTCATGTGGTGACTCAGCCACCGCAGTGAGCCCCCGGATCGTCGGATTCCATCGGCCAGTCCGGGGTGCGTGACCAGGATGATCGTGTTTACGACCAGAAGATTGACCAGAAGGAAGAACACCGCCTCCTCGATGGGCAGTCCGGCGACTCGGACGCCGATCGTGTGGTCCCAACTCAGCTGCCAAGCGCCGGCGTCAATGGCCACCCCATCGGCGACCCACCACACAGGAGTCAGCGCGAGCCCGGCCATGCGCAACTTTCGAGCCGAGCGCAGCAGGTCGGCGCCAAATCCTGCCTGCAGGGCCAGCGGAACACCGAACCACACCATCATCGAGCCCAGGTATAGACATTTCGGACTAATGCTTGTCAGGAAAACACCGACACCGATCACGGCCAGCCAGAAGCAGACACTGAGCTTATGGGACATATTTCGCGCTACCGCTTCCTCCTGTCGTGACTGCCCCATGGTGATAATCAGCGTCCAGCAACCTGTGACCACCGTTGTGCCCACCATGAACATGTATTCCTCGAAAGGTACACCGAACAGAGTTCCCAGGACGCTGCCCTGTGGATACCACCACACGCTATTGCGAATCAACCAGCTGTCCCACGGCGTGGTATACACAACCGCAAATGCGGCCAGGCATATCATCGATACTATTGCACGAGCGACGGGAAAGCGATCGTCCCGAGAGTAATACCGGGCGCGAAGGATCGTGCCGACGATGGCCGCGATGACGCACGGTGCAATAAAGAGCCCAACGAATTGATAATAGGTCATGAGGCTTATTCAGCTCCATTCCTGAAGAATTCAAGTGCGAGGACGGTCGAGATGGTGGCTGCGAAGGTCTGGAACTGATTGCGATAGTGGGTGTGAAGTACCGCCGAGTTTTGAGGTTGGCGATCACTCGTTCGACGACCGCACGGATCTTGTTGATCTGCTTGTTGAATTCCTTCCCGGTCCAGGAGCTTGCGATATTTCGGTTTGCGGGCAAGCGAGGAGCATCAGCTGCTAACCTGTGGAGCTGCGTCACCCAAGGCTAGTTCAGACCGAAGTCGAATCAAATGCTCGTTCAGGTAAAAAGCTCGCGCACGATCTATCAGAGTGGGTGAACGCGCAGGCCAAACCATCGCCCGCAGGAAGTTGATTGCCAAAGTTGTTGGTCGGCAGGCGATCTGGTTGAATAGGCGCGTGGGAGCTGCCCCTTTGGTGTTGCGTGATGGTGACCGGCAGATCCTGCGGGCCTGGAGGCACACCGCCGTTGGCAGTTGCTGCGGCCGTTGATCGCCGAGGTCTTGGTCGGCGATGTTCCCGACCCTGCCACCGCCGGTGCGCCGACCGTGCTGGTCGACGGCACGATCTGCCCGACCTCCGCAGAAGTTGCTGGTGTCGGTGCGGCCGCCGTACGGCCACGGAATCGGCGCCGCCACTGCCGTTTTCGTTACATGCGACCATGTGGTGCGACAAGGCGTGGACAACGTCCGGCGTCGTAGCATCGGCTCGCTCGGCGACACCCCTGCCCACGAGATGTGGGCGGTCCACCAGGACCCCGACCGTCTGTCGCCGCAGCAGCGGGGGTGCGCTCGCCGAACTCCGGGACGACAACCACGACGTTCCCGGGCAAAACTGATGAAAGAACGACTACGAGAAACGATCTCGATTGGATGCAAGAATGGGACGAACTACTCACTGGCTGGATCGCCTCGGCCCCCGCGACAGCAGTATCCGCGAGATTGCTGACCGCCCGCGCACCGTAACCCCTTACCGCCCTGGAATTCTCAGCACCCTACATCAAGGCGTGTGCAACGCCCGCGCCGAAGCCGTCAACACCGACCTGGGGCTCCAGATGCCGCCTCCGTTGCGGCGAGGCCGGGCTGTCGCAACTTGCGCACCGAAACCTACAGTGCGGGAACCGATTCCGCGATCGCTCACGCGGCCGTCGCGATCCCAGCAACATCTGTGCATCCCCGCCGGGGATCCTCGGACCGTTCGACACCGTCGACGACCACATCATCATCGATCGCGGGCAAAGTGTGCATTATCGTGCAGGCACACCATCGTCAATAACGAAGTCGCGCCAGAGTATTAGGCGAGGCACGACGTGTCTCATTGAGGGCCGTCGCGAACCCGCAGCAATAACAGAAGAGTCCATTTCCTCCTGTGCTCGCTACCATCGCATCGGATTTACGTACTACACTGCTTTCCATAATGCTGTTCCAATCCAGAATGCCGGGGTGCTGGTCCATGGAAAACGTAGTAATAAAGCGAAGGCACGCGCATCTGCTCGATGCGAGTGGAATCAACGAGCCGCATCTGCGGTCGGCGTACGAGACCTGCCGCCAGCTACATGCGCGCTTCGGGAAAACGTACTATCTGTCAACGTTGTTGTTGCCGCCGGCGAAGCGACCTTATGTGCACAGCTTGTACGGGTTTGCCCGATACGCCGACGAGATTGTGGACAACGGCGACCCGAGGACGCGGGAACGGGACATGCTCGCGTGGTCCGACATCGTTCTGCGGGACCTGCGCGAGGGTACCTCACGGGATCCGATATGCCAGGCGCTGCTGCATACCATGCACACGTGGGATATTCCGGTGGACCACATCGAGGCGTTCCTCGCCTCGATGCTCATGGACCTAACGGTCACGGAGTACTCGACCTACGCCGACCTTCGGAAGTATATGTACGGCTCAGCAGCGGTGATCGGATTGCAGATGGTGCCGATCCTGGAGCCTCTCGAGCGACACGCCCATGAACATGCGGTCGCGTTGGGGGAGGCTTTCCAGCTCACCAACTTCGTGCGAGATGTGGCCGAAGATCTCGCACGTGGTCGAGTCTACCTCCCTCTAGAGGACCTGGACCGATTCGGAGTAACCCGTGAGCGCCTAGCTGCCGGCGGCATCGACGAGTCACTACGTGAGTTACTTCGGTTCGAGATCGACCGAATACGAAAACTGTACGACGATGCAGAAAAGGGAATCGACTCGCTAGCAGAATCTAGTCGAGATTGTATTCGGGTCGCACTGAAGCTGTATCGCGGGATAATAGAGGAAGTAGAGAAAGCTGACTACCGCGTATTAGACGGTCGCGTTCGCGTCGGGCTGGGGCGTCGAATCCGTGTCGCTGGCGGGGGGTATTTCCGGGCACGTAAACATTTCACGGTATAAGACCGTGTCTCATGTCGCTGTGATTCCGTTCCGGTGTATCGGGATGTGTTGTCTTGCATGATGCCTCGTCGTGATCGATGAGTTGTCCAGGCGGCTGGTTCCCGACGAGCTGTGGGAGCTGGCCGCGCCACTGCTGCTGAAGTTCAAGCCCTCGCATGTAGGGTGGCGGGACGGCGCTGGTGGACCAGCGGGCGGTGTTCACTGCGGTGGTATACGTGCTGACCAGCGGTTGTGCGTGGCGAATGTTGCCGCCGTCTTTCGGGATGACGGCGCCGACGGCGCATCGGCGGTTCACGGTATGGACCGAAGCAGGGTGTGGCGGCGGCATCGGGCGGTGCTCGACGAGTTGGGCGGGCAGGAGTTGGTCGACTGGTCGCGGGCGGTGGTCGACGCGGCGAGCGTGCGGGCGAAAACGGCGGCGATCTGACCGGACCGAGTCTGGTCGACCGCGGCAAGCCCGACTCCAAGCTGCATGTGTTGTCCGATGCGGCGGGCATGCCGCTGGCCGTGGCAGTTTCGGGGCCAACGTGCACGGGTGACGGATCCACTGCCGCAGCTCGAGCTGGTCGTAGACTTTGTCGGCATGCAGTTTGCCTGGCCGGCGCCGCCGCGGGCCGCGAGGCGAACGCACCGCGGGGATCGCTTTCACCAAGGGTTTCAACGCTTGCGAGTCCTGACGGCAAGCGTCAGGAAGTTCAGGAAGTGGGTTCCCTTGCGGTCGTAGCGCAGCTTGAGCCGGTGGTAGCCGGTCAGCCACGAGATGGTTCGCTCGATCACCCAGCGGTGGCGGCCGAGTCGTTCGGTGGATTCGATGCCTTTGCGGGCGATGCGGTCCGGCATGCCGGCCGCTGCGGCCCTGCGCATGCATCCGAACACGCTGCGCTACCGCCTTGCGCCGGTGCCGTATCAGCGGGATGGAAACATGCGTATGGTCGGGCCGGCATTGGAATAGTCGATCATTTTGCCACAGTATTGGCCATCGACCGTAGTTGAACCCGCACGTGGGCTCCACGGAAATGCTCACTGCAATGCACATGCACGAATGCAGACAGTGACTTTCCGACGTCCATCGGAGTGTTTGTAACTGTGACTTGTCACCATAGCAGGGTCAAGTATATGTTACCCGGAACCATATTCTGCACTACGGTTCAGTGTCATCAATCTCCATATTAGGATGACTGTTATCGATCATCATTCTGAAGCTCGTTGATGTCGCCATTTGTTCATCGAAACAATCGGATTGCCGCATCGACTTATCGCCTATTGCGCTATGAGCCCGGAAATCAGGAGGACAGGGTGCGGGTACGGAGATCCAACGCTGACATGCGAAGTGAGGTCGTAGCATTCTTGACTTCGCACAGCGGCGTGGTTGTCGAACAATCTTCGATCGCTGCATACAACGAGGTCGAGGCAGATGTAAAATTATCGCCCGAATCACGTGCGATCTGTCAGGAATGTCTGCGTACTATATATCTGGAAAGCCTCTCCTTATTCGAGGAGGGAAAGAAATTCGAAGAGTGCAACCTGGAACCTTTACGTCAGGTCGGGAGGATATATGCGGAATCCGGATTCTCGGGCGAGAGCGTGACCAGGGTGTCGAGCGCCGTTTGCAGGGAAGGTATCCAGTACCTCCTGGCGCAGAGTCCCACCCAACTGGTTGCTGGCATCATAGATTTCACGGTTTTCTCCAGGAACGCTGTCCAGATCTCCGATCATGCGCTCATCTCGTCTTATCATGAGACGCTCCTGGAGCGCGGGAGGGTCGCCTCTCCCCGCGAACTAGCAGGACAAATCTTGATTCAAGGGTACTCCGCCGATTATTCCGCTCCCTCGGAGCCGGCTATGTCCGAATGTCGTTCCTACGGCGTCCTGCTCCTTGCATTTCATGACATGAATCCGGGAAACCATGCCGGTAGAAGACTACGCGGAATTTCGAATACGTTCGAGTGTATGGACGTGCTGTGGACCGTAGTGGGAGAAAGTTTGGCGATACTTTTTCCGAACCATGTCGACAAGGAAACGGCCGATACGCTGCACCGTCGGATAAGCGTGGTGATCGAGCTCCCGCTCGTCTCCGCCCTGGTCCCCGAGGTTCCGCTCGAAGACATTCCCGAAGCAGTGGTTGATTGCACGGAAAGTATTTCGATCGTGCGAAGTCTGAAGTACCCTCCGGGCTGCTACGACGCTCGGCACACCTTGTTCGAAAGGATCGTTCTCAGCGCCGACCCGGAAATGCTGGGTAAAATGAAACGGTTGATCCAGGAGATCACCTCCGATACGAAGCTTGCAGAGACGCTGGCGGCGTGGATCACGAACAACGGACATCGGGCCAGGACTGCCGGAACGTTGAATATTCATCCCCGAACACTCGACTACCGGCTCCGCAGAATACGCTCACTGGTCGGCCTCGATCCCACCGATCCCTCTTCTATGCCACTGCTTCGCTGCGCCTCGATCACCTGGCTGGCGGATTGAGCTCTCACCCACACTGATAATTTTTGCCTATGCTTTCTACCTTGACGAGCATTTTCTCGGACTTCGGCCCGAGCTAGTCTCGGATCAAGCGGCCATCACGAGTTGGCCTGTTACGCCACGTTTGCCACGGTGCCGGCTCATGTCCGGTGCAACGGCCCACCGCAGGTGCTCGTGGGACAGAATAGAAAGGCGCCGGGAACAATGGTATGCGAAGTAGGTCCAACGCTCATTTCGGCCGAGCGCGACCACCCGTGCCCCTTTCCGCAAGGAAGAAGTATCGCCAAAACGCACGGAATAGTACTGCTGTCCAGTCATGTTGTCGAGCCACTGGGGTTTACGGGGTATTCTTGATCCACAATGCGTCGATCATTCGGTCGAGCAGTTTCCACGACGAGGAGAGTTTCCGCGAATCGCACAATCGGCCGGAGCGATGGACGGCGTGCGCGAATTCTCGTGTTGTGGTGCCGGGCTGCGAAACTCCGGGACGGTTTATGAACAGGATCCCGGTGAGCGATTCCGCGGACCCTCCAGCAGTTTGTGGACGAGAATCATGTCAGAAGGAGCCTGTGGTGAGTGCACGCAACTCAATTCGGCGACTCGCTCCCAGCGAAGCGTTGTTCTTCGATTTGGGAGTTTTCGTCGGGTACTCGGTGCGAGTTCGTGGCGTGCTGGACATACCGGCGTTATCCGCGGCGTTCGAGGCGTTACGACGCTCGTATCCTGTGCTGGCTGCGCATGTGGAGATCGTCGACGGACATCATCTGCTCGTCGAATCGCCCGGGCCGCTGCCCGGTGTCAGCGTGTATGCCGGCGATCCCGGCCAGCCGCTGAGCGGTGCGAATCTCGATTGGGGCCGCGCCCTTTCCGGGCTGCATGTCGTATACGACGGCGACTGCGCAAGTGTGACCTTGGTGACCCACCACTGTATTGCCGACGGCCACCATTCGGTGGCGATGCTCATCGATCTGTGGTCCCTTTTTACCGACACCGTCGGTGGAAGAACTCCCGACACGGTGCTTCATGATTATCCCGAATCCATGGAAAAACTGTTCGCCGACCGAGGCATCAGCCCACCTGATATCGGCAGTGCCGAGCCCGCGAGATCGGCAGGAATCCAGCTTCCGGCGCCAGGTTGCACTGAGCCGGATCGTACGATGACGCAACTACGTTGTCATCTCAGCGCACGAGTCACGGACGAGCTCATCGCGTTCGGACGCCGTCATGGAGTAACGGTCAACGGTCTGGTATCGGCCGCAATTGTGCGGACCGAAGCAGATGTCAGAAACTTGCGGCTCGCCGACATCACCTACAGCTACCTGGTGGACCTTCGGACCCACGTCACACCTCCGGTGGAGTTCACCGCCGGAACAAATGTGATCGGCTTCGCCGTCTACCGGGCTCCAGCCGGGTCGATCGAACTCATCGATCTGGCACGCGGCATCAATGAACAACTGCGCACCGATCTTGCCGATGGCCGCATCCAACGAGAGGCTCTCATCGCCGCGAACAACCCGGCGCCTCCGGAATGCGGCGAGGTGCGTTGTAGCAACGGGGGCGTAGTTCCACCACTACGATCGCCCGCCGGACTCGAACCCGTGGATTGCCGACCGGTGCCAACTGGATTCCCATTCCCGCTCTACACGATTCACCGATTCTCCGGCCGCCTGAGCATCGAATTGTTTGTGCCGGCCGGCGAATCCGGCGACGACATCGACGCAGCCCGGCGACGGATCGCAACACTCGAATCCCACCTTCGTTGTCTGGTGTGACCACCCCGGCTTCGGTCGGCTGACTGCCACCGGACTCACACCGCTCCCACTGGCGCAGCCCAGCCAGGGAACAACAATGTGTCACGGGGATCGATACAGAGGCCCGACGGTGAGCCAGTGGAGCGAATCCGAGCTGGCCGTCCTCGGCGCGGCCACCGAGTTGCAGGTCGCTTCCCGCCGCGGCGACAGCACCCTGCGCCGCTACGTCACCATCTGGGGCGTGCGGGTCGGCTACGCGGTGTACGTGCGCTTCGCCTACGGCAGCGACAGCGCACATGTCGCCATCGACGCCGCCTACCACGCCGAATACGACCGCTATGGTCCGAAGATCGTCGGCAGCGTCGTCGGGGCGCACGCCACCGAAGTCACCCTGCGCCTGGACCCCGTCAGCTAGAACCGCCCTCGACCATTCTGGAGGAACTGCTCATGCGAGCGACCTACATGTACGCCCCCGGCGACGTCCGCGTCATCGACGTCCCCGACCCGATGATCACCCAACCCGCCGATGCCCTCGTGCGGATCGTGCGCAGCTGTATCTGCGGCTCGGACCTGCACCCCTACCACTCGATCACCCCCAGCGACCACGGTGTCCCCATGGGCCACGAAGCCCTCGGCATCGTCGAGGACATCGGCGCCGACGTCACCACCGTGCGTAAGGGCGACCTGGTCATCACGCCGTTCGCCTACTCCGACGGCACCTGCGACTACTGCCGCGCAGGACTGCAGACCTCCTGCCATCACGGCGGATTCTGGGGCAGCGAGCACGTCGGCGGCCTGCAGGCCGACGCCGTGCGTGTTCCGCGTGCCGATGGCACCCTCGTCGCGATCCCCGCCCGAGAAGACCCCGCCCTGTTGGCGTCTCTGCTGACCTTGTCGGATGTCTACGGCACCGGCCACCACGCGGCCGTACGCGCCCGGGTCGGACCCACCACCTCGGTCACGGTGATCGGCGACGGCGCGGTCGGGCTGTTGGCCGTGCTGTCGGCCCGCCGGCTCGGCGCCGAACGAATCATCCTGATGGGCCGCCACAAGCAGCGCACCGACCTCGGCCGCGAATTCGGCGCCACTGACGTCGTGGCCGAACGCGGCGAGGAAGGCATCACCGCAGTGCGTGAACTCACCGGCGGCGACGGCACCCACGTCGTCATCGAAGCCGTCGGCCACATGCCCACCTACACCCAGGCACTCGGAGTAGTGCGCCCCGGCGGGGTGATCAGCCGCGTCGGCGTTCCCCAATACGACGACGCGCCAGTCGGATTCGCCTCCCTGTTCGGACCCAACATCACCCTCACCGGCGGCCCCGCCCCCGTGCGCGCCTACATCGACACCCTGCTGCCCGCGGTACTGGACGGCACTGTCGACCCGGGCAAGGTCTTCGACCGTCGGATCGGTCTGGACGAGGTCGCCGATGGCTACCGCGCCATGGACAACCGCGAGGCGCTCAAAGTCCTGATCCGCCCCTGACCAGCCGGCACCGCTCGACATCGAACAGGAAGGGAACCCTGTTATGAGTGAGGTCGTCGTCGTCGGCGGCGCCGGCCAGATCGGTCAGGCCATTGCCGCCGCGTCGGCTCCGGCAAGAAAGTGCTCTTGGCCGACCTGCACCAGAACGATGCCGACGCTGCCGCCGAAGTACTCGGCGATGCCGGATTCGACACCGTCACCCGCAATCGTCGACGTCTCCGACCGCGCCTCGGTCCACACTCTGACCGAGACCGCGACCGGGCTCGGTGCGATCACCGGCCTCATCCACGCCGCCGGAGTTTCGCCGAGTCAGGCACCGCACGCGGCGATCCTGGCCGTCGACCTCTACGGCCCGGACCACGCGGCGCCGGCTACCGGCGCATGCTCGAACTGTCTCCCGTCGGCCACGGCGGCACCCCCGGCGAAATCGGCGCCCTCGGCGCGTTCCTGATGGGACCCACCGGCGCGTTCATCACCGGAAGCGACATCCTCGCCGACCGCGGAGTCACCGCCTTTGGCGTTGGGGGTCAGCGACCGGCGGGCCAGCAGCCATCGTCGCCAACCCGGCCGGCCTCACTGATGGTGGGCACCGTGGCCACCGCTCAGTCGAACATCCGAGGACCTTCCGAGCCGTCTCCGCAGCTACGACGCTTCCATCCCTGCGGGGGCGCGTCGGCCACGATCTGGCCGGCGCGGCTGCTACCGCCAAGCGACATGACGACCGGCGCGCTGCTGGGCACCGCCACCACATACCCGATCCGCCGCCGCTCGAGCCAGCTCCAGAACTTCGAATCACCACCGCAAGCCTCATCAGCGCTCACCCACCGCGCAGCCCCGGCATCCAGCGCACGAGCCAACATCCGCTGGGCCAGAACCTATTTCGTCGCGAACTGGACATCCTCGGGCACCCCCGCACCGAGACAACGATCCCGATCGGCGATCCACGACTTGGGCAAATACAACTCCCGATCGATCAGCGTGCCCCCCTTCACGCTCGTATACGCGCAGAACACGCCGAGCTGACAATTCTCCATCCGACCCGCAGTCCCCGAGTACTGCCGTTGCACCCCAGCAGAATTCACGCCCTTCTTCAGAAATCCGGTCTCATCGACCACCGGCACACCGTCCGGATCACCCAAATGCTCCACCGCATACACCCGCGCGTCATCACGCCCCCTCGACATCCCACGCCGCCGCATTCAGAAGACGCTGCCTCCCGATCGGCGTGAACTCACCCGCGACCTCGGCCAACGTCCAGCCGTTCTTCCCCGCCAACGGCGCCAGCAACCCCCGCACATACGCCCGCGCCTGCCGCCGCGGCTCGGACCGCACGAACCGGCCCGCCACCCGTTCGAACGCCTCCTCCGACCCCGCCGACCGCGCCACCCAATCCTCATCAACCACCACGAAACCATCTACTAACCAACAACATCACGAATTGATGCTGTAGTACTGGCTAGAGCGTTGGACCCTCGACGAGAACCTCGCATCGCGCGAAGATGTTGTCGAACGGCTCGCTCGGATGGCGATGGCCGCGCTCGCGAGCGCGACCTGAAAGCCCGCAAAGGCGATCGATGATGAAAGCGCGACCGCCGCGACGAGGATTTCGAGCAGCGGCATCGTCTCGGCCATCACATCGACAGCCGCCGGTCGATTTGTTCGATCATCGACAAACACTCTTGCGCTCGTAGCGGGCAGCTGATCAGCTTATGTGATCGACCTTCAGCGCGGCGAACGCATCGGACAAGTCCGCGACCACCGTCAATCGGTCCAGCGCGGCCTTTCCGACGAAACCGCGACTGCACAATTCGCCGATCCATTCGAAGAATCCCCGGTAGTGTCCGTGCGGATCCAACACCACTACGGGCTTGTCGTGCATGCCGAGGTCAGCGCTGGTCCAGATCTCGAGAAACTCCTCGAGCGTTCCGATGCCGCCGGGTAGGGCCAGAAAAGCGTCGGAGCGATCGGCCATAATTTGCTTGCGTTCTCGCATGGTGTCGGTGACGAGTAGCTCATCGGCGTGAATATCGGCCACCTCGTGCTGGATCAGCTGTTTCGGGATGACGCCGACGGTGTGCGCACCGCCGGCGCGTGCGGCGGTGGCGACAGCGCCCATCATGGCGACACGACCACCACCGGAGACCAATTGCCAACTCTGATTGGCGATCTCGGTACCGACCGCGGTGGCCAGCGCCAAGTACGCGGTGTCGACCGTGCTCGCCGAGCAGTATACGCACACCGAATACCGCCGCGCGGGCCCGCTCACCGGGTGCTCCGAGTATCAGCCGAGACTTCACGCATGTGCCGGTCACTCCCTGTGAGAAAGATGGCTTGAACTCCTCAACCGAACAAGCGGGTGAACGCCGCGTACTGTTCGCGACCGTGCTCGGCGTGAACTTGCGCGATGCGTTCGGCGAGTTCGGCTGCGGCGGGTTCGTCAGGGGTGATCCCTGCCAGGTCACGCGGGTCCGTCGAGGTTTCCCGACACCACTGGACGAGCGCCTCGAATCCATTGATGGATGCGACGAATCGCCGTTGTCCCGTGTGCCGCCATGCCGCGGCGAACTCGTCCAGCATTCCATCTCCGAGCATCCGCCACGCTCGGTCCCGAAGCCGGTCGAGGTACGTCGACGCATCACGCAGGCCGAGCACGCAGGCGGAGAGCCGAAAGTCAGACCGTCCCCGGTACTGCGCGAAGTGGCGGAGCACCGAGATCGAGCCGCCCTCCACGACTACGTGCTGGTGGTGTCGGACCAGTCTGTGGACGTAGGCCGAGAGCGACTGGGCGGCCTCGGCTGCCGGATAGTCGCCGTCCGGTACGACTCGGTCACTCAGGTGAAATCTGTTCGCGGCTCCGGTGAATCGGGCGCTCGTCGACGGAAGATCCACATAGCACTGGATGCGGTCGGCGACCACCACCGGCGCTTGCCGCGCATCGGCAAGTTCCATCGCCACCTCGGTCTTGCCCGAACCGGTGGGGCCTGCTATCAGCAGCACGTCCGCCGCCTTCGGGTACATCCCACTTTCCGCCGATTTCATCCCCGGGCGGAAGGGGGACATCGAGTCCTCGACGAGTGATGCGCCCTGCTGACTCGAGTTGTTGCCATATTGATCACGCTCGAACATAAATCACCGATTCACTAGTTCGGCTGCACAGCTTGCGCGGCGAGCGGCACCGCTGTACACCCACTTTGATACGTCAGATTCCGAGGGGCGTAGCCGTCGGCCCAGATATCGAATCCCCCGCACGGCGGAGTGCGTCGACACAACCTTCCCACGCGTGTGCCAAACCTTCCATGAAGCTAGCAGGAATATTGCCGAGAGAAATCCATGGTTCGCTGCGCGGAAAATAACGTTTCCGGCATCGAACCTATCCTTGAGGTACAGGCACACACAATGCTCACAATGTGAAGATCTGGGCCGGAAGTTCATCCGAGATGTCAATCCGAGCCGAACGATCGGGTGTCATGTCAGCACTCGATCAGCCCTTCCGAGCGGAGAACCTGGACGCTCGCGACGCAGACGGCAGCCTCACCGGGTCGTGGCCGGTGTTGTCGACCCGCCGCGCGCCCGCGCCGGGACTATGCGCCAGGAACACTCCGATCTGGCAGTTCTCCGTACGACCGGCCGTGCCGGAGTACTGACGTTGCACCCCTGCGGATTTGACGCCCTTCTTCAGAAACCCGGTCTCGTCACCGGCCAGGACGGCCTCGGAGTCGCCGAGGTGTTCGACCACGTAATCACGCACATCGTCACGGACGGCATCGACGTCCCAGTCGGCGGCACGCAGCAGTCGCTGCATCCCATCGGACCGCCCTCACCAGCACGTTCCGCGAGTGTTCACCCGTTCTTACGTTCCAGACCGGCGACCAGCCCCGACACATACTCACGCGCCGCCCCCGCGGCTCGGCGCGGATGAACCGTTCCCCGACCATCACCATCAACGAAACCAGCTCGGCCACAGCATGATCCAACGCCAAGCAACGGTTCTACGGCGCTGTCGCCGCGGACGGGGGCATTTACATCGGGAGGTGTGGCCAGCGGTCGGGTTGCAGTGGCGGCCGGGTCGCTGTCGTAGATCCGGCATCGTGATGGGCGCTGGTTGCGTAGCCGAGCAGGCGGCCGGAGAACCGTTCTTCCACCGACGCCAGATACAGTTTTCCCTCCTCGGTCGGTATTTCGGACACATCACCGCACCACAGCACGTTCGGCGCGACGGCGGTGAATTGCCGGCGCACCAGATCCGGCGCCACCGGCCGTTTCCCCGGCCTGGTCGGGCTGTGTCTACGTTTGACTTTCCTTGCAACCCAACCGCTATCGGCCATGATCTGCGCGATATATTGTCGGACGGGGACTCGCCAGTCATGCGGCGGCAGTGATAGTTACTCAACACAGACGACTGTTGTTGTAACCGTTGACAAAGCGCGGACCGCGCCGGGGTAACCCATTGACGCGAACCCCGTCTCCTGCCACCCTCGATAGGAGTTGAGACAGCGAGCCGCCGATGTTCGCGCCATCTTTGTTCGTGAAGTTCGCCCGTTGGCAAGTTGCGAGCCGCAGTCGCGATGTCGAATATCGGAACTGAAGATTCAAGTGTTGCCCAGTCCAAGGTGACGTGCTCAGACTACGACGAATTCACATGCGGTCCACTTCTCACTATCGGCGGAGGATCCGTGCCCGGGGAGCCATTTTCGTCTCTCCAGCCACTTCCATACCAAAAATGTCATCCCTCTTTTCGTGACCCAAGACCAAGTGGAGTTTTCATGGGTAACCCGAAAGATCTTACGGCGATCAGAGCAGCTGAGCGGCCCGAATACGGTGAAACCGACGACGTGTTCGACACGGCTGTAATCGGGGCGGGTATCGTCGGCTTGACCAATGCGTTGCAACTGGCCAAGAGGGGCATGCGGATCGTCCTGCTGGATAATGTGCGCGACCGGAAGCGTAGCTATAAGGTGGGTGAATCGTTTCTGGTTTTCACCAGCACATTTCTGCGCACCGTAGGCGATCTCGACGATTTTGTCAGTGACGAGTCATTCGTCAAAATGGGAGTCTGGTTTACCAGCGGAGCCGAGCATCGAAAGGACTTCCGAGGAACCACGGAATGGGCGATAAATGCCGATCCGCACCCGCCACACTACCTCTACGAGCTGGCGACGGACAAGAAATGGTTCCGCTGCATGTTCCTGGATATGCAAATTGTCCGGCCGGAGGCCGAGGATGTGATGCGTGCAGCAGTTCACGCTCATCCGAACGTCACGTTCCTGGACTCGGCGCGGGTCCAGGAGATACGGCTCGCTGACACAGATCAGTCACGGCCACACAGCCTGACCTGGAGTGAGGGCGGACCCAACGGGCGAGCCGGAACCGTGCGAGCCAAGTGGGTGATCGACTGCTCCGGACGCCGCCGTCTGCTGGCTCGGAAGTTCGGGCACCGAGCGGAGGTCACGGAAGGCCGCGACGGATTCGAGACGACCGCAGTGTGGGCCCAGTTCAAGGGCGTCACCGACGCGAGCTTCGAGGATTGCTGGACGCATCTACTTCCGCACGGTGCGGCTGTCCGCCGTGACCTCTATACGGTTCATCTGTGGGGCCGCGGCTACTGGATCTGGGTGATCCGACTGTCGAAGGACCGGATCAGCATCGGGGCCACGTTCGACAAGCGGACACCCCCATCCGGCAACACCCCGCGCGAGCAGTTCTGGGAACTCATCCGGCGCTACCCCGTGCTGGACAAGGTGATCAGCGAAGACACCCTGCTCGAGTTTCAGACATTCCGCAATGTTCAGCACTGGACCGACACCTTCGCCAGCGAACGCCGCTACGCGATGGTGGGCGATTCGGCCAGCATCATCGACGCATATTACAGCCAGGGTATCGCGCTGGCCCTGGTGACCAGCTGGCATCTGGCCAACGTTATCCAGCGTGACGTCCAGGATGGTGAACTGGACCGGCCGTACATCCAGCGAATCAACCGGGCGACCCGCCAGGATTGGCACGTCCTTCGCAACATGGTCCGCGAGAAGTACACACCAGCGATCGAAGACCCCCGCTTCTTCCTCCTCTCACACATCCTGGACATGTTGTTCTTCTGGGGAATGGGCAGTACCCGCGCCAAACTTGCCCACTGGCTGGTGCAAACCGAGGGCGACACAAGCCGCGAGACCTCCGAACTGCGGCGAGCGCGCGCGCTAATGCAGAAGCAGCTGTTCTACACACGCGCCCCCTACTGGGCGAAGCTGCCTCCGGAGGCCGTCCAGCGTCTTCAGCGGCATCTGCAAACCCGGCTAGCCGAGCGCGCCCGCTGGCGGTTGCAACACGGGATTCGACCGCCCACACTCACCAGCTGGCTCAGCGTGACCTCGCCAGTGCCGAAAATTTGGAAGCTTCCCTTCGCCGGGGACGCTGCTCACCTGGACATCAGCGGACGCGACCTCGTGCAGCCAGCCGCTCAGCGACCGCCGGGCACCGCGACCTGGTTCGACCGGCTACCGATCTCCGCCAACACCCGCCTGGACTGGGTACTGCGGCTGCGCCCGCTCGCGCTGATGGGAGCCTTCGCTGCCGGGTATGCCTGGGACTGCGCGGACACAGCTGTGCAGAAGCTGAGGGTCCGGCCTCCGCGGTCCAATGTCGCGGAGGCATGATGAACACAACGGCGCGGCACCGGACGCAGGTGGTGTATCTCCGCACGGGATCGCCGCACCAGGAGTACAGCGGTGTCGCCGAGACCCTGGCGGAGCGGGGCGTGAAAGCCCGGCTGGTGCACTTGGACGACCTGGACGATATGGATTGGTCCGGCGTCGGCCTGGTGAACGTCCGCATGTGCAGGGGCTACCACACCACCCCCGGCTTCCTGGCCAGATTGGAGCGGCTACACACCCTGCTCCAAGAGCTTCCGCAGGGACCAGTACCCCTGGTCAACCATCTGCCGCTGCTCAGGGACGCTATCGACAAGGGCCGCTACCTACGGGCCCTAGCCGACAAAGAAGGAATCACCCTTATCCCCACCCGCTGGCTACCAAGTGGCACCGATCTGCGGATCGAGGACCTCATGGAAGACACAGGATGGGACGACCTGGTCATCAAACCGACGGTATCGGCCGGCTCGTGGCGAACCATCCGGGTCTCCCGCACCGGCCCCAGCACCTCCGACAGCCACTTCGTACTGCGATCCGCCCGGAACTGCACACCACCCTACGAGGCTCGGGTGCGCGAACTGCTCGCTACCCGCAATCTGTTCGCGCAGCGCTTCCTGCCATCGGTACTCGACCAGGGAGAACTCTCCATGATCTTCCTCGGCGGCCGATTCAACCACGCCGTCCGCAAGACTGTCGGACACGATGGCGGCTGGTGGGCCCACGAACGGCACGGTGGCATCAACCACCCCGTGCAGCCCACCGAAGAGGAGCACGCCTGGGGCCACCGGGTCTACCAAGCGATCGAACGGTGCTACGGCCGCCTGCTATTCGGGCGAATCGACGGCATCCGAGACGAGAGCGGAACCCTGCGGCTGCTGGAATGCGAACTGGCCATCCCTCGCCTGCTACTACCCGAGGGCCGGGCCTTCGACGCCTACGCGGACGTGATCATCCGCGCGCTACGCGATCCGGCCAACGAGAACAACCAGTCGCCCATCCCGCGGTAGAGCTCGAAGGAATCGCACATGACAACCGGTTCTGGCGCTGGTCGCGTAACTGTGCCCTCACACGGCTGGTCCGCCAAGTACGGATATCGCCGAGGCGGTCGCCGAACTCGATCGAGATGTGTCGGTGGATTCCTCGATCGTGCGCGCGCATCAGAATGCCGCTGGCGCTTGCCGCGGCAGGGTGGTCCACACCGGCGAGGACCGGTTGTATACCGAGGCAGGCGCCGAGCCCGCTGACCACGCGATCGGTCGACCCAGTGTCGGGCCGACTACGAGGATCCACCTAGTGCCTCGTCAAGCAACCTTGGGTAGGTAATCGGGTCGCCGGATCTTGGAGTTGACGGCGAAGTCGCGCTTTGGTTTTGCGTGCTGGTTGTACCAGCGGATGTAGGCGCCGATCGCGGCGTCCTGTTCGTCATGGCCGCGGTGGTCGGTTCCGTTCAACGCGAAGTAGCGCAGAGCCGCGAATTCAGCTTCGATCCAGTTCAACCACGATGAATAGGTCGGCAGGAACACCATTTCCACGTCGTTGACCGCGGCCCAGGGGGGTGCATGTTGAGCGGTCCGAACTCGTCCACACACACCACCCGCCCGCTGGTGGGCTGGTGGTCGTAGAGATCCAGAACCCGGTTCATCAATCGACACCGCCGCGGACCTGCCTGTCGGCTCGGTCAACCGGGTGCGCACGACCGACAAGCCCGGGCGGCGTGGTCACCGAGCTGTTCGACCGCGCCCCTCACTACCAAATCCGCCAGCGCATGATCATCGGGGCGGCGCCGAGGGGTGAGGCACGCCCGGCAGATCATTTGAGACGAGCGCTATCGTGTTACCGGAGGGTAGGTAAATTCTGGTACTCGGGCGTGCGGCGAGGCGACCGAACGAACTTCATCGGAGAAGACCACGGTGTTGATGCAAACACTCTGCCCCGCAAGCAGATTCGTCTCGATGCAGATCCGGTCGCGGGTCGGCGGAGCGGTCGCGACGCTTGCGGCCACGACGCTAGTGCTCATGATGGTGCCGACAGACAGGACGGTGGCCTTTGCCCAACCTGTGGACGCACAGTCCATCTTCGGGTCCTACGAGCTCGTGGCTACAGCAACAATTGGCGATGACGGAATCACCCACCCGGGTCCTTGGGCAACTGGAACGCTGGTGCTGACCGACAACGGACACCTGTACCGAATGACGGGAGGTATCGGTTCTGCCAGTGCGCCGGACACGATCTGGACCGCCGGAACCTACGAGATCTCCGATGGAAAGCTCGCCGAGCGAATCGAGCGGTCCAATCTCCAGCCCTTGATCAACACGAGGGTCGAGCACGTGGTGAGTATTGCTGGGAACGATCTCACTCTCACAGAGCGCAACAGCTGGAGCACGATCAGGATGACGTTCGCGAGGATCGCGCCACATGAAACCACAGCTCCCGCCGACTGGGCCGGAACCTACGAACTCCGCTCCGCATTCTTTCGTGTCGGGGAATCGATCACGTTGCCCGGCGTGTACAACGATGGAGCGATAACATACATGCCCGACGGCACCATGTTCGTCGTCCTCGACCAAAAGGGCATCGCCACGCCGCCGTACCCATTATCGGTCTGGTACACGGGGACATACGATCTCAATCAAGTATCAAAGGTCGTCAGTCACCATGTCCGCCACGCCAATCTGGCGTCGCGGGAAAACGCAGACCTCCGTCGAGCCTATCGAATCAACGGTCCTGTCGTCACTTTGGTCGACGATACGAGCCTGCCCATGCCTCCCGGATCGCTGGCGCCGTTGTATCTCGACTGGAAGCGGGTCGGATAGTGTCACGCGCAATTCTGGCGGGCGTTCTCGTCGGCTGCACACTCGCCGCGGCAATGCTTTCGTCCACCGCCCGGGCAACGGACGACCTCCAGCCTGCCGGGCCGCTGAAAGTCCTCGCCCACGTGCCACAGCCCGGAAAACCGGAAGGTATCGCCGTAGACCCGCATGACGGCAGCATCTGGACCGGCTCCAATCGGGCCAACTCCGAGGCGGTGCTCTGGCATTTCGACCGAGACGGCAACCTACTGCGAACCTACACCGTCCTCGACCATAGTGAGGCCTCGCCGTACGGCGTCAACGGTGTCACCCTCGACGGCAGCGGATACGTCTACGCCCTCGACTACTCTGGTTCGCGCGCTGTCCGACTCGACCCGCTCACCGGGTCCCAGAGCCTCTACGCAACCTTCCCCGACCTGCCGGAGTGTGGTGCCGGGCGGATCACCGAATGCGAACCACGGTCACCGGGCGGAGACCGCCCGGCCTGGCCCAATTGGGCGACTTTCGACCCGGCCGGCAACATGTACGTCTCCGACCTCGATCAAGCGACGATCTGGAAGGTCCCCGCCGGTGGGGGCCTCGCTGAAATCTGGTACCAGAATGCGCAATTCGCATCCTGGTACTCCCTCAACGGTATGCAATTCGACGCCGAGGGCCGGCTGACCTTCGTGCACACGCTGTCCACCGAACTCGACAACCTGGCCCGCGGCGCCATCTATCGACTCACCGTCACCCCCGACGGAAACCCCGGCGTCCTGACCGAGGTGACCACCACCGGCATCGCCGCGGATGGCCTGGCCATCGACTCTGTGGGCAACCTGTATGTGCCGGTCACCAACCAGTTGCCCGTGCAGGGCGGCCCCGCTTTGATCGCAGACGCCATCGAGATCTACAGTCCCGCTGGGAAACGCCTCGCTACCGTCGCGCCGCCGAACTCTCAAGAAGTTCCTGTCCCCCTCGATGCACCGGCATCGGTCGCTTTCAGCGGAAATCACCTGCTCATCACTAACCACGCCAACAACAGCCTCGACCCCGGGCACTTCGCGATCATGGATCTCCCGACCAACAAGACCGGCCTTCCCCTCAACTATCCGATCCTGCCCTGACCGGACAGGCGTGGCGCTTCTGCCCCGATCTCGACGGACTCCACCGAACCCGCCTGCCGCGAGCCGTGCACGCAGTCGGGCGACACCCGAAACCGATCCCCGAGACGACGTCCTCGACACCGGCCACACTCGCGTACGCCTCCTACACCGTGGGCAGGAAGTGAACCACCGCGCCAGCATCCAGCTGCGATCGTGCACGGAGATCTGGTGCGGTCGGAGCGCATTGGCGCTGGCTCGACATCACGACCCAGGGCGGTGGCCAACACGTTCGATCCCCCGTCAACTCGCTGCTGCGATCCAGCGCACGCATCCGCGGTGAACCACCCGAGCGGCACCTTCGCCGACAAGGCCGTTCCAGCACGGCCATCACCGCCGCTGTTTGGGCGCGGCCTCCATCTCGTCGGGGATCCCGAGCCGCGCGGCAGCGATCACGGCCGGCAGTTCAGGACTCCGGCAGATACGATCCGATCCCCCAGCGCGACCGCTACTCGGCGATGTAGTAATGCCGGTTCGCCGGAACTCCTGGAACGTTTGGCGGCGGCGGCGGCGCGGCCACAGTTGTGGACATGCCATGCGCACAGTGGAGTGGCCCGGCCGATCACACCTCCATCAGAGGATAGGTGACTCGTCTTCGGTGGACCGTTGCGAAGCTTGTCATCGCCGCGGGTATGAGCCTCGTCGCGCCCATGATGTGCTGCACATCGATGCCGCGCACGAGGAGCGCGTCGGCGAGGAGGCGCCGATGACATCGCCAGAAGACGGCTTCAGCGCACATGATGACGGTGACATGTTCCGCGGCCAGCGCGATGAGTTCATCGATCGCCTCCTCGAACGAGGCCGTCTGCATGTAGTCGGCGTACCCGCGGCACGATGTGTTGTGCCTTCCGGTGTTGATCGAATCCTCCGCCGGCTTACGTAATCCGCCCAGCCCCGGCAGCTGCTGGCAGTCGATACCGGTCGCAGCAAGCGATCCCGCCAGCCGGTCGATGTGAAACTGCGGATTGTGCCTGGACTTTGGGCACGGTCCGGATGTCTGCCACCGCGATGTACCGCTGCGGTCGGTGTGCGAGCATCATCTGCTGCCGTTCGTCGGCACCGTGCACATTGGGTATGGACTCGGAAAGCCCGCGTGACACGCCCCGGCGCATGGCGCACGGCTACGCCGAGTTGTTCACCCCCGACCAGGATGAGCTCGTCGTAATCCTCCGCGCTGCGGCATCCAGTTAGAGCTGGGTGCGGCGTTCGTCGACTGGGTACTGCACCGAGCCGGTCGGACGGCGGTCGTGGTCGTGGACCGCCTGTGCTGTCCGCCACATGGCGAGTGAGGCCGTGAGGTTCGGGTCATGTTCGGCTGCCGGGCCCACTGGTGAGTTTTCGGGTGTCCAGGTGTGGGTGGTGGCGCCGATTTGGGGGCTAGGTTCTGGACTGGGCCGCGCGTACCCGCAGGTGTTCGCCGAAGTCGGCGTCGTAGCGCACCACCGGCGGGATCACCGGCATCCATCCCAGCGAGCCGCCGTGTATGGTTCGATGGCCGATACCGCCACATCAGTACGACGGCTTTGTCTTCGGCGGTGTCGAGTTCCCGGGCGGTGACGGCGTCGGTGAGGGCGGTGATCGGGGGTCGCGCCCGGCGAGGACGAGCATGGCACGCGGTCGTCAAGCAAATCTGCCGAGTGCGGTCCTACCATGGAGCTGCGTAGTCGGCAAGCGGTTCACCGCTTGTGATAATCCTTGGTGTATGTTTTGACCCGAATGGGCATTCGCACCGACTTCGGCGTGCGCTAAGCTTGAATATCAGAAGCTTCCCGATGGTCACAGCTCAACTCTCCACGGCAGGTGCTGTGTGGAATTATATATTGTATCTTGTTTTCCTGAATCGCGTAGATGCATTCTGGGTAGGTGCAGTGGGATGCATGCTATGTCCGCGGTCCACTGCTCGTCGCGAATAAATCACTTTCCCTGTCCGGACGAGGTGGACGAGGCTCTTCATGTGCAGCGAGGGGCCCCTGCCTCTCGTCGCAAGAAGGGCTGATATGAAAAAAGGAAGACTTCAGTACGACCCAAATATCGACCATATACTTGTGACAGCGCGCACATATGAAGAATATCGAGATTTATTCGGAGTGAGCGAAGACGACCTTTCGTCGGGCACAATCCTGGATTGCCCTGGCGGGGCCAGCAATTTCGGGCTCACGGTACGGGCAGACGGCGGCCGGTGCATCAGTGTAGATCCGCTATACGAAATTCCGCCGAAAGACTTTGAAAAGCTGTTCGATGCGGAGTTTCCCAAGCTGCGCGCCTGGGCGTCCGCGCAGCCGAACAGATTCCGGTTCTTGCAACACGACAGCGCCAGTCCTTGGCGACACTGGCGTCACGGAGCCGAACAGTTCTTGGCCGATTACGAGCGATCTGCGTCAGACGAGCGGGGCGACTATGTCGCCGCCAGCCTGCCGGAGTTGCCCTTCGAAGATGGCGAATTTTCTCTGGCGCTTTCCGGCTTCCTGCCGTTCTCCTACACGAATCGATTCGACCTCGACTTCCACATCGCGGCTGTGGCAGAACTTCTTCGGGTTTGTCGCGGGGAAGTCCGGTTGCATCCGCTGAACGAGATCACAGGCCAGGAATATGAGCACCTGGAAAAGCTGATCGCGCATTTACGCGAGACGTCTCTGCCATTCGATCGTGTCATCTCGGAATTGCAAGCCACATGAAGGTGTTGCGAGACTGACGCAAAGGCCGATCTCCTTCCGCGCAGTTAACCTGACACATCGGGCCTACACATTCCAGGACTTCTGCATTCAATTCTTCGGCCGGTCGTAGCCGATTTATATTTTCGGGAGATTACATGAGGGTGCGGGAGTTATTGGTCAAGGCCCTTGTCGGCGAGGGTATCGACACAATATTCGCATTGATGGGCGCGGCGAATCGGAATCTGATGTGTGACCTGGGGATGCCCGACAGAGCGAGGGTGGTCCAAGGCCGGCACGAAGCTGCTGTCGTCAGCATGGCCGACGGATACGCGCGGTTCAACAGACAGGTCGGGGTGGCGCTGGTGAGCGCAGGACCGGGCCTGACCAATACCGCGACGGCGCTGGCGGTTGCCCGGTCTCACCGCTCCCCGGTCCTGGTGCTTGCAGGTGATGTTCCAATGCAGGACACGAACAATCCCCAGTGCCTGGATCAGCTGGCCTTCGGCCGGGTCCTAGCCGGTGGCGCCGGGAAAATCGCGTGCTCGGACTGCTGGCACATCGAGTGGGCCAGAGCGATTGCCACCTTGAGGGAGGAGTTGCCGTACGTGCTGAGTCTGCCGGTCGACGTTCAGGAATCGCTCGGACCAGATGTGTTACCTGCAGAGGATATGCCAACCCCCACAGATGAGGTTGTCCCAGGCCTTGCCGCAGCTGCTGGGTTGCTGGTCGGGTCAGGCCAAGTGGGAATCGTTGCTGGTGCCGGGGCGGTGGACGCGAGCGATGAGCTGTGCAGACTGGCGGACCGGCTCGGTGCTGTGCTGACCACCACTATCCGGGCAGCCGGGCTGTTTGCGGGGCATTCGATGGATGCCGGCGTCCTCGGCGCGTTGGGCGACGGGCGTGCGCTGCAAGCACTCATGCGGTGTGACGTAATCCTTGCCGTAGGAACCAGCTTGCACAGATTGGCGGTTCCAGACCTGCCCGAGCAGGTTCGAATCGTCCGGGTCGATACGGACGCTGTTGTGGCGATCTCAGCCCCGCCGACCCACTCGGTCCTCGAAACGACGGTACTTCACGCGACCACCCTCCTGAATGAAATGCTGAGCGACAAACCGCGCGAGGAGGCGTCGCCCTGGATCCGTCGGATCCTCACCCGTCGGTCGCCGATCGACGACCGGCCATGGCTCGATAGGGAAGACGCGGTCGACCCCCGCCACGCACTCGCCGATCTCGCGGCGCTGCTGCCGAACCGACGTGGAGTCGTGATCGGCGGCGGCCACTGCGCGATGACCGCATGCCAAATGATTACACCGACCCGGCACGACGAGTGGACGTGCGCTTCGATCGACTTCGGTGCCATCGGTCAGTCGTTGCCAATAGCCATTGGTGCCTGTTTCGCCCGGCCCGACCTGAGGATCTTTCTGATCACCGGAGACGGGGATCTGATGATGAGCGTGGCCGAACTCGATACCGCCGTCCGTCACCAACTCGCCCTGACCGTGATTGTGCTCAACGACAACGGTTTCGGGCAAGAGCGGCACGACCTGCAAACCCATGGTCAACCAACCTGCTATGCCGACTACAGGTCCCCGGATTTCGCCTCCCTCGCCACCGCTTTGGGCGCTCGGGGGCACCGCATCGCAGGACCGAACCAACTATCCGACCTTGAACAAGCCTTGAACCCCGCGCAGGGCGTGGTCGTTATCGATATCCAAATCACGCCCGACTATGTGAACCCTTCATCGCGAATGCTCGGCGCGATTTTGGCCGGTAAATCCACCGTACTCGAGTACACAAACTGAGAAAGAGGCGTAAACCCCATGCACGATGTACAGAGGGTAGTCATAGCGGGTGGAGGAACAGCGGGCTGGATGACAGCGTGCTATCTCAAGGCGGCGTTCAGCGACCGGGTGCATGTGACACTGGTGGAATCAGAGGACGTGCCCACGATCGGAGTCGGTGAGGCTACATTCAGTACAATCCGGCATTTTTTCGAATATCTAGGTCTGGAAGAAACCGAATGGATGCCACCGTGTCACGCCACGTACAAGCTGGCGGGTCGATTCGAGAATTGGCGTGAGCCGGGGCACTACTTCTACCATCCGTTCGAGAGGTTGCGGGTGGCGGACGGCTTTCCGATCACCGAATGGTGGTTGCACAACAAGCCCGGCAGCCGTTTCGATGAGGACTGCTTTGTAGTCGCATCACTGTGCGATGCGAACCGTTCGCCGCGGTATCTCGACAACCTTTTGTTCGAACAGGACTTCATAGAGGGCGGTGTCGAACGTTTGTATCGGACGACGCTGGCCGAACAAAATTCTCAATTTCCGTATGCCTACCACATCGATGCAGCCCTGCTGGCGCGCTATCTCACACAGTACGGCACGGCCCGCGGTGTCATACACGTTCTCGATGACGTGGTGCATGTCGAAACCGACGAACGAGGTTGGATAGACTGGCTGGTAACGAGGAATAATGGTGAACTGCACGGTGATCTGTTCATCGACTGCACCGGATTCCGTTCATTGCTTTTGAATAGCACTCTCGGTGAGCCATTCATATCGTATCAGGACACATTGCCCAACGACAGTGCGGTGGCTTTTAGAGTTCCGGTCGACGCACGCGTGCGCGGTATCCGTCCATACACCACCGCGACCGCCCACGACGCAGGCTGGATCTGGAATATTCCCCTTTTCGACAGGATAGGAACCGGCTACGTATACGCATCCGATTATTGCTCGCCCGACCAGGCAGAGCAATCGCTACGAGATTTTGTCGGGCCGGATGCGGAAGGACTCGACGCCAATCACATTCGCATGCGCATCGGCCGAAACCGCCGCTCATGGGTCAACAACTGTGTTGCGGTCGGGCTGTCCAGCGGATTTGTCGAACCCCTGGAATCCACGGGCATTTTCTTCATCCACAATGCCGTCGAGCAATTGGTCAAGCATTTTCCCGCCACCGGCTTCGACGAGCGGCTCCGCGATTCGTACAATCGGCAGGTGGCGGGCGTGATGGACGGGGTGCGTGAATTTCTCGTATTGCACTACCATGGTGCAAAACGTCAGGACAACGAGTACTGGAAGGACACCAAGACCAGGCCTATTCCCGACGGGCTTGCCGAGCGTATCGCAACCTGGCAGGTCAGGCTTCCCGACACGGATTCGATCTTCCCCTACTACCACGGGTTCGAGGCTTACTCCTACACCGCGATGATTCTCGGTCTGGGGGGTATACCGGTGCAAGCGTCGCCTGCTCTGCAGTTGATGGACGATACAGTCGCTGTGCAGGAACTACGGTCGATTTCCCAGCAAGCGGAAGATCTTGTCGCGAAATTGCCCACTCACTATAACTATTTCGCCGGCCTCCGCGGGCTGCCGCCGCAATAGGGGAAGGTGCGTGTTTGCGATGACCGATAGAGCGACCACATCACCGACAATCGACTCGTCCGAGTTCCGGGCCTTGATGGCTACCTTTCCCAGTGGCGTGACGGTGGTAACTGCCGATGATGTGAACCGAAAGCCGTGGGGGATGACCTGCTCATCGGTGTGCAGCGTCACCGTGGAGCCGCCGACCCTACTGATCTGTCTACGGAATGAAAGTCCGACCTTGGCAGCAATTCTGCGGACGTCCGGCTTCGCATTGAACTTGTTGCACGATCGCGGCTCGGCCGTCGCCGAACTCTTCTCCTCCGGCAACGACGAGCGGTTCGACCGCGTTCGATGGGAAAGCGACGGACGTACCGCAGGGCCGCATCTCGTCGATGCCGCCCACGCGGTCGCGGACTGCCGGGTGAGCATGACGCTCCCGGTTCGCGATCATGTTGTCGTTTTCGGTGAGGTGTTCCGGGTGCGCACGTTCGCTGATGCCACGCCGGCTCCGCTGCTGTATGGCTTGCGTAGCTACGCACGCTGGCCGGATGAGCGGATTGCGCCCGGGGCTTGAGAATTCCGAACAGACCGTACAACTGTGAGTCCGGGGACGGTATCGTGCCGACGCCGTCTCGAATTGGGATCGAAAATGAAAATTCAAACCACCGCTGTCGAAACCGATGCGCTCCTGCGACTGCACCTCAACGAGTCTCCATATGATCCGCCACGGGCCGTGCGCGAGGCGATCTGGAGTGAGACGGTCCGAAACTCCCACCGGTATCCCGACAGTGAATGCACAGAAATTCGCCGGGCGATCGCCGAATACCATGACCTGCCCGACAGCATGATAGCTACCGGCAACGGCGTCGATGAGTTGGTACTGCTGGCTGCGCTTGCTTATGCGGGCTACGGAACCCGGGTCGCACTGACCGACACCACATTTCTGGGCTACCGATTTTCCTCGATGACAGCTGGAGCGGAAATATGTAGCGTGCCGATCGCGAATTACCGTGTCGATGCGACCGCACTGGCAGATGCGATCAGACAGGGCGCGGGGCTGGCCTTCCTGTGTAACCCGCACAACCCGACCGGAACTCTGCTCACGGTCGACGAAGTCGAGGAGATAGTGAGCGCGGCGGAGTCCGCAGGAAGCGTCCTGGTGATAGACGAGGCGTACATTGAGTTCGCGCAGGGAGAATCCTCGATCGAACTGGTGCGAGCTGGACGACAGGTGGTGGTTCTGCGTACTTTCTCCAAAGCGTGGTCTTTGGCTTCTCTGCGAGCTGGTTACGCCGTCGGTTCGGCAGCACTTATCAAACAGATGTGGCACGCGAGGCGTTCTTTGCCATTCAATGTCAACCGTCTGGCTCAGCGAGCTGTGCCGCTGGCTCTGCAGCATCAAGGATTCCTCGACTCGGTACGAGTGCAAACTGCCGAGGCGCGCGAAACACTGTTAGCTTCGCTGATAAAGGCCGGAGTCGATTTCGTGGACTCCGTCACCAACTTCGTCATGATTTCAACTGGAGATGCCGATAGCACCGAAGTCACCCGGAGACTCGCCGAAGAACACGGCGTACTGGTACGTGACCTAGCCCTATTCGGTGCCTCTGGCTGGATTCGCGTCACGGTCGGCACTACAGAGCAAGTGCAACAGTTCTACACTGCGTTGCTCGCGGTGACGCAATCGAGCCACCGATGAGGCTGGCGGCGATGGCTGCTACCTCCGGTCGTATAGGGGGAGCGCTGCTGGTGGTGCTACTTGTAGCGGCGTTGGGCCGTCCGGTCGCCCGGTGGCTCCGCCAGCCCTCCGTCCTTGCGGAGATCGCCATCGGCATCGGCATGGTGCCTGCTGCAACCGCTGTCGCCGGGACCCACGCGGTGCAGATTCTCATGCCCAGTGAGCTGGTCGTGTCGATGCGTGTTGTCGGTCATGTCGGATTGGTGCTCTTTCTCGTTGGGATAGCCCATCACCTGAGGACTGCAACGCTCGCCGCGCCTGGCCGTGCGGTCGTGTTTACGACCCTCGGTGCGCTGCTACTCCCTCTCGCCGCCGGCAGCGTACTGGGCGGGGTGCTGCTGGCATGCGGAAGTCCAACCGTCCGCGGCAACGCCCCTGCACCTGCTGTGGTGCTACTCATTGCGGTGAGCCTGTCGGTTACCGCTGTTCCGGTTCTTGCCCGCATATTGGCCGAGAAGGGGTTGATCGGCACGGCCGTGGGCGGGCTGGCCATGTCCTCTGCGATCGCCATAGATATCGTCGCCTGGCTGCTCGTGGCGCTCGCAGTGGGGCTCTCGGGGCATTCCATGGGTGGTGCACCCGCGCTCCGGGCAATCGTGGGACTTTCCGTGATTACTGTGGCACTCGTCGTCGGGCGGATACTGCGCACAGAAACATCCGAAATGCTGTGCCGACGCTTCCCTAGATATATAGCTGTCGCTATTGCGTGCGCCGCCCTGGCTGCCTCGAGCGTATTACAGCAATACGGATTTACCGAGATTTCCGGTGAGCTGCTGGTTGGTTTTATGATCCCTTCGGGTGCCCACTCCATGCCATGGCACCTCCCCGTTGGCATGATTACCTGTCTCGGCCGACACCTGGTCCCGGTCTTCTTTGTTGCGACGGGAACCTCGATTTTTACGTCAGGGACATATTTCCCCTGGATGCCGGCTGCTCTGGCGACGCTGCTCTCCACGGTCGGGAAGTTGGGCGGCTCTTATCTCGGAGCCAGGATCGGAGGGCAAAGACCGTCCGCTGCTTTGCGGCTGGGCATACTGCTCAACACCAGGGGCCTGACCGAACTAGTCGTAGTCCAGGTCGGATATAACGCTGGAATTCTCACCCCCACGGTTTTATTGGCGCTCATAGCGATGGCGTTGGTGACCACAGCGATGACTGGGCCCGTGTACGCGCTCATCGAAGTCCTTGACACCGAAGAGAACAGCGGCCAGGTATCACGACGCCGACGGCGCCGACACTCGAGTATTCGCGGGGAAGAATTCTGTCCACCTAACAGGCTTGAGACGCAGCTGTCTCGAGATTGAACTCCCAGTGAAGAAACTCATGAGAGAAGATTTCATAAATGAACGATGATCGTATCGAAAGTGTTGTTGTCCTGGGCGGCGGTACTGCAGGCTGGATGACCGCCGCGTACCTCGGTAAGGATTTTGGGAAAAGCGTTAAAATCACCGTTCTCGAAGCGCCTTCGATTCCCAAAATCGGTGTCGGAGAGGCCACCGTCCCCAACTTGCACAGGAACTTCTTCGAATTTCTCGGATTCGAAGAGGAAGAATGGATGCGCGAATGCAACGCCAGCTACAAAATGGGTGTGAAATTTATCAACTGGCGCACATCCGGCAGAGGTGAATCGACCACGAGGAAGATTAATGGTAGGGATGACCATTTCTACCATCTATTTGGGATACTACCTCACTGCGATAAACTTCCCCTCTCGCATTACTGGGCTCTCAAGCGGTTGGCCGGCCAAACCGGTGAGCCGTTCGACTACGCCTGCTTCCGGGAGCCGGCGATAATGGATAAAAATCTCGCCCCCCGATTTATCGATGGAACGAAGTGGACGAACTATGCATGGCATTTCGATGCCAATCTGGTCGCTGATTTTCTATGCAAGTTTGCGGTGAACAAGCTCGGCGTCGCGCACGTCCAGGATGTCATGACCGAGGCTGTTCTCGACGAGAACGGCTACGTCACGGCACTGCGCACGGAGTCCGGCGCGACGATCGAAGGCGATCTGTTCATCGACTGCTCCGGGGCCCGCGGTCTTCTCATCAACCAAGCGCTGCAGGAACCATTCGTGCATATGGGCGACTATCTCCTGAACGACAGTGCCGTGGCCGCCCAGGTGCCGCACGACGACGAGGCCGATGGTGTCGAGCCCTATACCTCGGCAATCGCCATGTCTTCCGGCTGGACGTGGAAGATTCCGATGCGTGGCCGCTTCGGTACCGGATACGTGTACTCCAGCCGTTTCCAATCCCGTGACGATGCCACCCAGGAATTCTGCCGGATGTGGGGTCTGGACCCGGAGGTCCAGCAACTGAACCACATCAATTTCCGAGTAGGACGCAATAGGCGTGCATGGGTGAATAACGTGGTCAGCATCGGGCTGTCATCATGCTTCTTGGAACCGTTGGAGTCCACCGGCATCTACTTCATCTATGCTGCCCTGTATCAGCTGGCCAAACATTTTCCAGACAAGCGTTTCGCACCGATCCTCAGGGATCGATTCAATGCCGAGATAGAGACGATGTTCGATGATTCACGCGACTTCATCCAAGCGCATTTCTCGCTTGCGCCACGAAATGATACCCCGTTCTGGCGGGCGTGCAAGGATCTGGTTCTCGCCCATGACATCACCGAGAAGATGGCGATGTATCGGGCCGGCTTGGCGGTGAACATGCCTATCGCGGATGAGGACACCTACTACGGCAACTTCGAGGCCGAATTCCGAAACTACTGGACGAATGGAAGTTACTATTGTATATTCGCCGGCCTCGACTATCTTCCGGAGCGTCCGCTTCCATCAATGGTGGCACGCGCTGCCGACTTCGAACTGTCGGAAAGAATTTTTGCCGAAATCGACGGCGCAAAAATACACTTGCTGGATACCCTACCCTCCACGCACGCATATCTGCGAAAGCTCCACGGAAAATGAACGCCTGGACGTGCGGCAAGCAGTCGGCGCTTCCGGCACTGCACCGCTATCCGCGGGACTCACGCAACGCGGGCCGGCTCGCCGAAGCGGTGCGGGTGCGGCTGGAAATCGAACTCGTCGCGGCCCGGGATGCCGAGCTGGACGGGCAGCCGATGGAGGAGCCGGCCGGGCGGTTCGCCACGGTCCGCCGGTTCTGCTCGGGCCCTACAAACGCCGTTCGCGTCGACGAAGGGGCGACATCGACAGCGTCACAGTGACCGGACCGATCCGCATGACCGCGCCCGCCACGCCGCTGTTGTCGTGGGACAGGGCAGCCGCATCAGGAAGCTCTGCGCCTCGGGAGGTATTGAGGCGACCGGAGTCGGATCGGAGCCGGTCGATAATGCCGGCAGCCTGGTTCTGGGCTGTCCGGTCGATCCGGCGCGGCGGACCGAGCAGGTCGTCGACTGGGAACCGGCTGGTGCCCGGAAGGCCCCCGAGCGGGTGTTGCGACGATAGCTGCCACGAAAACCGATCCGCTACAGGCTGTCCTGCGGTCGGTCATGCGTCCCACGGCATCGCCTACGACGACGAAGTGAAGTTCGTCCGAGAGGGGCGCCACCTCCCTCGCCCCCGCGCTGAGGTACGTCCGCTCGGCAGTGGTCGCGCGCACTATGCGCGCCCTCCATGACTCGAACGCACGACGCTCACGCTGGCGCCGGAGTAGCACGTCAAGCCTGTCGACCGCCGCGCATAGGCGTGCGGTCCGACCGATGGCTCGCCCGCCTACGAATCCCGCGAAACAGGGTTTCTACCCCATCGTCACCGCCGAAGCCTCGGCTTGCAGCAGCCTGCCATTCCCACTCGATCTCGAACCGCTGCCCTGACACAGTCCAAGCAGCGGCGAGGCTACACCGACTCGTGAACACACCGATCTGCTCCCGGTCCGTGGTCGACCAGGCCTGCGTTCCCCCACGTCGGTTCGTGATGCAGGTGACCGCAGCATCTGCCACTCTACGAGCCGGTGTCGTCGACGACATCGGCCTGCTCCCTGTCTCACCAGATGCCGCCGAGGGGTTATTCCGGCTCGTCGACCCGGCCTACGAACGACGCGCCTTGGCCGTCACTTCGAACCTGCACCCCTCCGGATTCTACGAGATCACACCGAAAACCCTCGCCGCCGCCACGGTCGACCGGCTCCTGCACCACCCGCACGTCGTCGTCACCGACCGCGACAGCTACCGACTCGCCCAAGCCACCACCGGGCAGCGGAGAAGCCACTGCGCTGACCTCGGTGGGGAAATAGCCGGCCACCTGCGGGGACGATTTCCGGCCGCCGTACGGTTGCCCGCCACCCTTCCGGCCCTCCAGTCGCTAAGCCGCGGTAAACACGTAGTCGCCGAATCTGTCGCATAGCTGGTCGAACGCCCGTGCGCTGCGAAAGGTCTCGGCATCCTCGATGATCTGCCGCGGCTCCAGTTGCGCCGGCCCGTAGAACAGCGCCCCTGGCGCGAGCCGTCCCGCCGAGATGGCAACGAGCGCCGGCAACAAGAGGCGACTCGCGGCGTTCTCCGGCCGCAACGCGGACTGTGACCACACCGCACCGGCCGCTCCCCAGAAGCCGATCGGCGCGAACGCGACAACGGACCGAGCCATGCCACGCGACCGAGTTCCAAGGCAAGCGCACCGCCGAACGAATGCCCCCTGCGATATGCGCGCATTCGATGCCGAGTTGAACCAGGAGGCCCGAGAGCACGTCGCGTAGTCCTCGACCGACACCGTGCCGTCGCGGACGGGTGAAAGCCCGAATCCGGGCAGATCCACAGCTATGGTCTCTCGATGCCGGGCGGCGTCCACCAACAGGTCGTCCCACGCGCGCCGACTGCTACCGATCCCAGGGATGAGCAGCAGTGGTCCCCCACTCCCGCTCCGAGCGTAGGCGATGCCGGAGTCGCTGATTCGGTAGCCGGTCGGCGACTGCATGGCCACTGCCCCGGACCGGCCGACTGCTACGCCGATACCTGCGCGGCCGATGCGTAGAGCGCCTCGATCTCGGCCTCGTACCGAGCTTCGATCGGTCGGCGGCGCAGTTTCAGCGTGTGGGTCAGCACGTCCGAACCCGGCTCCCAGAACGTGGGCAGGACTCGGAATTTCTTGATCTGCTCGGTGCGGCTCAATTTGGCGTTGCCGTTCTCGACCGACGACCGGACGAGCGCTTGCACCTGGTCGTCTTCGGCCAATACCGCGGGGTCGGCCGGGATTCCGCGCGCGGCGGCGTACTGGGCGGCCGCGTCCTGGTCCAAGACCACCAGCGCCACGTTGTAGGACCGGTCGTTGCCGATCGCGACGGCTTGACCGATCAGCGCGCTGCCCGCCTTGACCGCCTTCTCGATATTCGCCGGCGACATGTTCTTGCCATAGGCATTGATGATCAGTTCTTTCTTTCGATCGATGATCCGAACATAACCGTTGGGATCGATGGTTCCGATATCACCGGTATGCAACCAGCCATCGGCATCGATCGTCTCGCTGGTGAGGTCCGGACGGCCCAGGTACCCCTTCATGACGATCGGACCGCGGACCCACAGCTCGCCATCGTCGGCCGTTGTGATCTCGACCCCTGGTAGCGCCTTGCCTATGGTGCCGAGCCGCAACTCACCTTCCGGAGTCATCGTCGCGAAACAGCTCAACTCCGACATTCCCCAGACGTCGACGAGCGGCACGCCGATGGCATTGAAGAACACGATGAGGTCCTCGGGTGCTGGTGCAGCTCCGGTCTGTACGAACCGGGCCCGTGCCAGACCCAGCCTGGCTCGCATCGGCGCGAACACCTTCTCATCCAGCGCCTTGTACGTCTGCTCCTGCTCAGTGGTCACGCTAGCCGCTTGCTTGGCGCGCACGTAGTTCTCGCCCAGCATGATCGCGTTACGAATTCCCTGCCGCCGGCCCTCATCCGGCTCCGCTGAGATCATCGCTTCGATCCCGGCCCGCATCTTGGTCCACATCTGCGGTACCGCGCTGAACAGCGTGGGTTGCACCTCGACCAACGCGGGCAGGAGCTGTTGGCGGTCGGCGATGGTAGTGATCTCGACACCGACATAAGCGTTGAGATAGTGGCAGCCATATCGGTCGGCGATATGCGCCGATGGCAGGAACGAGACCACCGAGTCGCCGAACTTCGCCTGCATGATCCGATTGGTTGCGGTCAGCTCGGCGAGCATGTTCGCGTGTGTGATCTGCACGGCCTTGGGATCACCGGTGGTTCCGGAGGTATAGATGAGCGTGAGCACGTCGTCGGGGCGAACTGCTCGCCACGCTGCGTCGAAATCGAAGTCGGCCGGTTGCTCCGACTCGAGGAGCGCGAGGGCGGACGTGTTCGGCGGATTGCCATCGACACAGATCACGTGCTCGACGCTGCTGCCCCGCGCGGCGCGCCGCAGCACCGGGACGAATTGTGCTTCGCAAACAACGACACGCGGCTCGGCGCTGCTCAGCACGAACGCGATCTGGTCGGCCGACGAGGTGTTGTAGATCGAGAACGGGATGGCGCCGAGATGGTAGGCGGCCGTATCCACGAGATGGAATTCCGGTCGGTTGGTCATCATCAGGGCAACCGTGTCACCACGGCGCACACCCAGCGCAGCGAACCCACCGGCGATGGCACCAATCCTGGCGGCGTATTCGCGCCAGCTGATGCTGAGCTCTCCCCCTAGCGTGCGCACCGCGATCGCATCCGGGTCCTGCAACGCGCTTGCCTGGAAGGCTTCCACGAGTGTCTTGGGTGCGGGGCTATCCGACATGGTTTCTCCTGCTCCGCCGGCCGAGGCGGCCCGCCCCCAATCGAGCACACGGGCTAATTTCCCAAGTCATATTCATCGCGGCACGAGGTTGAACAGAGCGGTGTTGGGCGGCATGGCGAGTTCATGCGTGCCTACGCACCTCCATGCACTAGCGTCGAACGCCGCCAGCCACTCCTCGCGGGTCGGTATGTACGTATCCATCAGCTGGTGGGCCAGTTCGAAGCCGAGCGTGAACAGGGGCGGTCGGTCGGTCCACGGATTCGCTGTGCGATAAGTGTCCACAAGGTAGAAGTTGCGCGCTCGGGGCGCGAGTTCACGCAACCGATCCAGTGCGCCGATGCAATTCTGAAACGGCCAGAGGTCGTGGCCGGTCAGATAAGAAATGATGGTATCGGCATCGGCCAACCGCGGATCTGGGTCCAAACTACGTGCATCGCCCTGGAGAAGATCGATGCGGTCTGCAAGGCCGGCGTCCTGGACAGCTACTCGAGCGTCGGCTAACGCACCTGCGGATAATTCTATGCCAAGGCCCCGCCGTGTGCTGTCCAAGATCAGCAGGTCAATGAGTCGGGTAGCGCGACCACAGCCCAGATCAACAATATTGCGCGGATTCGCACGACCAACGATTCGGTGGAAGGCAGGATCGATGAACAGGCGCCCGATATCTGCGCAACCCTTCGCAATCGCGGACGGATCGCGCGCCAGGGCGGGTTCTTCGGACCAGCCACTTCTGGCAATTGTCGCGGCGTGCACGAACACTGAACTGCTGCCCTTGGTCGCCCAAAAGAATATTCCCTTTACCTGGTATATTTCCGCAAAGTTGGGACCGGCGGATATAGTCGTCGGGTCCATCGTGACAGTCACGATATCGCTGACCAGCAACGCACGGGCGATCTCTTCAACAATACCAGCATCGAGCGACTGTTGGCCGCAGAACTCGTCGAGTCCAACCGGGCCCTCACGGATGGCATCCAGCAGGCCTAGCTCCCAAGCGGCAGAGATTGCGTTCGCAGTCAAATAGGCATTGTAGAGGTTCGCACACACACCTGTACGAATATCTCCTATTGCATCGCTTTTCATAACCACATCTCCGATATCTCAGTTATCGAATCCGCTACTATTAGTCCGATCCCGGGCGTGGCTAGAATCGGAAATTCACTGTATCCAACAGTAGTTCACGTTCGAGTGAATTCGAATGCTCTATCGAGGCAAAATCATGTACCCGAGTTGTCGTGATCGGTGAACACGAACCGACCGACCAGCCCTACTCTCAGACCTACAGTAACCATAACGGCCAACCCAGGTCCGAGCCGCTGACAAGGCAATTTCCGACGACCGAGACATGCCGCGGCCGAAGCGCGAGGAGAAGGTGTGGGCCAGGATAGATGAGCCACCCGGGTGGCGGGTTGATCATAGGCCGGTGTCCGGTGATGCTCCTGGCGGTGGCTCGGAAGCCGGATGTCTTCGTCAGGGCAATGACCGCGGAGGAGGGTCGCGCGCTGGCGCAGATCGCTGGCCGGAGCAAGCAGCCGATCCGGATGCAGCGGGCGGATGGTGGCGATGGTCGACGCAGCATCAGCCGGCCGTGGCTGGTTCACCACCCACCGACCGCGCCGACTACGCGCCGATCTACCAGTGCACTCAGGGCGTCCGGCACGTGTTCGGTGCCTTGAACCTGCGTCACGGCGACAAGGTCGACGCGATCGACACCTACGTCGGCGGGCGCGGCCCGCACGCAAGGCCTCGTCCGCGACTTCGCCGTCGAATCCAAGATCCGACACCCGGACTACCTACCGAACGTTGCCTGACATGGCTTTAGACGTGTCATGGCGCCAGTTCTCGCCCAGCAACCATGGTTTCGCAGCGAACAGCTCAGTCGGCACGTCGTCGCGTGCCGCGCTACGACCGCTGACGATCCAACAATGCAACGAAACCATCGTGCCTCAACCCGCCAGCCAAGAGATTGATGCACAACGGTACAGCGGCATGTAGGAAGGATCGGTAGGGTCGAGGCCGGTAAGAGAGCGAATGCTGCGGAGTCGGTAATCCAGGGTTCTCGGGTGAATATCCAGTATTCTGGCTGTCTTGGCACGATTCCCGCCGTGCTCGATCCATCCCGCGAGAGTGTCGGCAAGCTTAGTTTTAGAGACAACTTCTTGCATCAAGTCCGCTGCTTTCCTGCGCATTCCCGGGTCGGCACTGAGAATTAGCCTGTCGAATAATAGGTGCCTTGTATCGTAACATCCGGGGGGATGCTTCAGGCGGAGTATAGTTGAAATCGTGTCCACGCAATCCTTCACTGCGTCAGGAATATCATTCATCGACACTGGTGACGCTAAAGCGGATGCCAGTGGGAAATTGCTTCCGTCGGCTACCTGCCGATGTAGTGCATCGGCCGCTGATTTGTCGATAGTGTTCGGTACAAGTAGTATCAGACGCTCTTCGGTCAGTGTCCATAGAATTCCGGCTCGTTCCAGTACATTCCCGACACGGCGTAAACTCAGCCCATTCCCGCGTATTGCATTGCTGTCATAAGGTGCGCAAACCAGGACGGTGTAGAAACGGCAGTCGGACATGCCTAAACTCGCCAAGATGGAGTCGGCTATGCCGCCTTGCGTCAGTGCTTGACCTGCTAGTTCATGCGGAGAACACATCTTTCCACTGGCTAGCAACGTCTCATGATACGAGGCGATCATCATGTGGTTGAAGCTCGGGACCGCTTTGCGTGAAAAAGCATTGAATTCTATGATACCGGCAACCAGATGGGTGTTACACTCCGAAAATATGTATTGCATTCCGCGCCTGATGCCGGCGCTCGGCGCTCTCAGCACTTCCGCGCTCGAGAATCCGGAGTTCGCGTACATGCCGGCGACCTCGCGTAATGGCGCAAGGTCACACTCTTCGAATTTTGCCCCTCGTTCGAATGTGGAAATGGCTCCAAAAAATATGGCGCGTAGACATTCGCCGCTGGCCTTGCGTAATTCCACTGGCAATAGTGCGTGCGACTCAACCTCTGCATCAGCGCCGGACAGAGATTGCTCGATAGTCGTAGTGCCATTCTTCGTCAAGAATGCGACTGTCTCGTCACGCACACTTTCGTTCGATCGACGTCGTTGCATCCGCACTCCATATTGCCATTCTGACCACTCCTTACGCCGATCATCTGCGATAGGAGTTGTTTGCTATCATCCAATGATGTGACAAATTACCGGCCGCATCGACGGGGCGCTGGCGAAAATTAGTCTAGCGAAGCAGTGCCCACATCCCAAAAGTGGAACTTACGTTTACCTCGATCGAACAAAGATGTAGCCGTACGATAGTGAGAACACACAGTACAAAGCGGTCGGTATTAACCTCGATCTTTCGCCGGGCTTTCGGTCCGGCGTGATCGGGTTCGGATTGGGTTTTTGCTGCCCACCGGCAGGGGGCGGGCAACCGGGGATGGCCCGGTCAGCGGGTTGGCTGCCGGGTTCCACGGGCCCGGAGTGATTCGTCCTTTCGTCTTGTGGGGGCGGTTGAGGCTGGTCAGCCGGGTTGCAGGCGACCGATCGTGGTGGTGGCCAGGTGGGTGTGCGGGGCGTGCCGTGGCAGGCGCAGCCAAACGCCTCGGGCGTGGCTGGTGATGGGGCTGGGAGTGAGAACAGCTGCAGGCGCAGGGTTTCCGGTTCCCAGCGGCGGGCAGGGTGGTCGTGCATGGCAAGAGCACTGGGGTACCGGTGGCATCTGCGCGAGCGCATGGCCCGGCTGGCGCAGCACTTGCGCACACGAGTCGATCCCGCATCGACGATGACGAGACCGAACAGGTTCTGCGGGCCGGTCTGGGGTGGTCTCCACAGGGTGGTCGTGTGCTCGATGAGCACCTCGCGGCTCATCCCGGCGCCTTCCACGCGCCCGATCCTGCGTTTCCCACCGTGTTCAACCGCGTCGCCCACAAGCTCGCCGACCGCGGCTATCACGTTGTACTCCTGCGTTGCGTCGGGGGCGGGAAGACGGCCCGCAAGTTCGACGGGTTCACTGCCGAAGGGCGGCTGTGCAAGTGGTGCTCGGATCGGGACCGTCGCGTGGTGTGCTGCCGCTGCGGTGAACCCGGTTTCCCGACCGCCACCCGGCCCGTAGGCCCGATCTGTCGCAGCTGCTACAACCACGATCCCGGCCGCAACGAACCCTGTGCGCGATGCGGCAAGCTGCGCCCGCCAGGTCCGGGTGCCGCGCGGGCCGGTCGCGGTCGCGTTCGGTGGTGATCGTAGTGCGCCGCCCACGCACGACCCCGTCGATCCCGGCCAGCCGCATCAGCCGCGCGACCTGGTCGCGGCCCAAGTTGTGGCCGGCGCGGCAGGCAGCGCGCCAGAGTTTGCGCATCCCGTACACGCGCCGGTTGGCCGTCCACAGGTCGAACCTTCGGCGTTCTCCACCGCCCAGGTGCGTTTGGGCCACTGCCGGGCCCAGGCCAGCAGCTTCCGATAGCCAGGGAAGCTGGCATCGATATGGATCGAGCCGGTCGGAGTTCGTCGCGGGGTCGACAGTGGTGGCGGTGTGGGTGGACTTGTGCGGATCGACGCCGATCAGCATCATCTCGGTTCCTCGTCTTTGCCGGGTGGGGAATCCCCGGCCGACATGTCGACTTCAAGAACCTCTCGCAGCAGCTTGTCGTCACACCTCTGTCGAGTCAGACCGTGAACGGAGACCGAGCAGGTGGACACATCACGGGCAAGTCAACCGCAAGGCGGCAGACGGTTCACGAGTCAACCGTCCCGGTCTCCTGCGGCACGCTACGGGGCAGCTGAGCCCGACGTCCAAATTGATGTGATGTCAGTGCACCTGGAGCAATGGCGGGTACCGCGGGGTGTTCTGGCTGAATCGGTGCGAGCTGTTTGTAAGGCTGTCCTTGGGCTGGCCGCACGTCTTCCTGCCCCTTGTTGGGCCATAGCGACGCCGCTCGCTCGGCCTGCGCCGCGATCGAAAGCGCGGGATTCACACCGAGATTCGCGGAAATGGCGGCACCGTCGGTGACGTAGAGGGTCGGGTAGTCGTACACCCGGTGGTACGGATCGATGACGCCGGTCTCGGCACTGTCGCCGATCACCGCACCGCCGAGGAAGTGTGCGGTCAGCGGGACGTTGAACAGCTCGCCCCAGCTGCCAACGGCGATGCCGCCGACTTTCTCGGCCATCCGCCGGGTCGCCTCGTTGCCGACCGGAATCCAGGTCGGGTTGGGCTCGCCGTGGCCCCGCTTCGAGGACATGATCCGGATGCCACCTGGCCCGCGCTTGGTGAACGTGGTGATCGAGTTGTCCAGGTGCTGCATCACCAGGGTGATCACCGTGCGCTCGCTCCACCGTTTCGGGATGAGCGTATTCAGCAGCAGAGCCGGCCGGGCGCGGCTCTGGCCCAGAAATTGGCGCCACCGCGGTACGTCAGTGCCCTGCGGGCCTGCGCCATCGGTCATCAGCGTCTGCAGCATGCCCATCGCGTTGGAGCCCTTGCCATACCGGACCGGTTCAATGTGGGTATCCGGCGTCGGGTGGATCGACGAGGTGATGGACACCCCGCGAGTGAGATCCAGATTTGTTGACACCGTGAGGGTTTGAGCGCCTACGATCGACTCGGAGTTGGTGCGGGTCAACATGCCCAGCCGCGCGGACACGTCACGGAGCCTCCCGGTGTCACGCATCTTGAACAGCAGCCGCTGGGTGTTGTACGTGCCCGCCGCGAGGATCAGGTACTTGGCGGTGAAGGTACGCTTGCCGCGCCGCATCCGACCGTTGGTGCGACGGGTGGCCACCTCCCACAGACCGTCGCCGCGCTGCTGGAAGCTGGTCACCGTGGTCAATGGAAGTACATGGGCCCCAGCGTGTTCGGCCAGAGCCAGGTAGTTCTTCACCAGGGTGTTCTTGGCGCCGTGCCGGCAGCCGGTCATGCACTCGCCGCATTCGATGCAGCCGGTACGCGCCGGGCCTGCACCACCGAAGTAGGGGTCCGGCACGGTCTTGCCCGGAGTCTTCTCGCCGTCGGGCCCGAAGAACACGCCGACCGGCGTCGCGACGAAGGTGTCGCCGCAGCCCATGTCGTCCGCGACCTCCTTGACGATCCGGTCGGCGTCGGTGAACGTCGGGTTCCTGACCACACCGAGCATGCGCTGTGCCTGCTCATAGTGCGGCATCAGTTCGGCTCGCCAGTCGGTGATGTTCTTCCACTGTGGGTCGTTGAAGAAGGGGTCCGGCGGAATGTACAGCGTGTTGGCGTAATTCAGGGAACCGCCGCCGACGCCGGCGCCGGCCAGGATCATCACGTTGCGCAGCAGGTGGATCCGCTGGATGCCGTACATGCCGAATTTGGGCGCCCATAAGAACCGTCGCAAGTCCCACGAGGTCTTGGCGAAGTCGGCGTCGGAATACCGCGGGCCGGCCTCCAAGACTCCGACCCGGTAACCTTTCTCGGTGAGCCGGAGGGCGCTGACGCTACCTCCGAATCCCGAACCGATAATGAGCACGTCATAGTCAGGCGTCATGGCGGCTTTCCTAACAATCAGTCGACGGTGGTGAGAATGGCGTGCGGCACGGCAGCAGCACGCAGGGCACGAGATCCTCCGCACTTGTCGGCGAGATGCCCGGGGGGTGGCCGCCCATACGCTGGCATTTAGGCCATACTCGGTGTCGTTGGCCCGCTCGACGACCTCGTCGACGCCTGCGACCGGGTAGACCGAGACGAGCGGTCCGAAGGTCTCGTCGCGGTAGCATTCGGCGTCGGCGGGAACGTCGGTGAGCACGGTCGGCTCGTAGAACAACGGGCCGAGGTCGGGGCGGACCTTGCCGCCGACGATCACGGTGGCACCCTTGGCCACGGCGTCGTCGACGTGACGAGCCACGGCTTTGACCTGCTCCTCCGATATGAGGCTACCCATCTCGATGCCGAATTCGTAGTCAGCACCGCTTTCCGGTGAACGCTTCTATCACCGGTCGGGTCGGACGAGTGACTGCGTCCGGGATGGCGATCAGGTCGGCGAGCCGCATGAACGTGGCGGTGGACGGAGCAGGCATATGTACCCCCTACGGGCTGGTGGGTTGGCTGTATGCCGAGCGGCTAGGGAATGGGGTGAGGGCGCCGGCCGGGACCAATTGGTTCGCACGGTTCCGGTCATTCCTCGGACTTCTGCCATAACCTTCGGCTGGGTGCGCGGCGCCGCGAGACGCGTGTCAGCCTTGGTGGGGTCCTTGGTTCATCTCGTAGGTGCCGGACAGCGCGGCGACACGCTGCCAGATGCGGTCGAACCGCTCCACGTCAGCGACGGGTCTGCCGATTGCTGCCAGAGTGAGCTGCTGCTGAGCCTCGGTGGTGGAGGGTTTGTCGTGCAATCCGACTGCCGCAGCGTTGAAGTCGCGGACCAGTACGTCGAAAATCTGGTCCACCAGGTCGGCGTCGACGCCGGCGATCTCGGCTTGTTCCAGGATCAGCTGCCCGTACACGACCAGCGTGAACAGTTCGGTCAGGGCGAGCCCGAAGTCGAGATCGCCCTGCTGGTCGGCATTCGGGGCGGCCTCGCTGAGCAAAGTGACCAGGGCTTCGGCCTGTGCAGTGAAGCGGGACACGTTCGGGATGGCGGCCGATGCGGCGTATACCGCGCGCCAGTCGTGGAACCGGACCGTCGCCAGTCCGCGGGCGGGTCCCTGGCGAAACAGGAACTCGTCGTCGGCGGCATCGAGCCGGGTCGGCACTGACGGATAGGGCTGGGGGTCGAACAGGTAGGCAGGCATGAATTTCGCGATCAGCGCCAGGTTCACCGCGACCGTGCCCTCGAGTTTAGGCAGCCCGTCGATGTCCATCTTCGCGAGCAGCAGATACTGGTCCTTCTCGAACCCCTTGGCGGCCACGACATCCGACAGCAGCCCGATCACCTTCTGCGCCTCGGTGGTCACTTTCATCTTGGTGATCGGGTTGAACAGCAGATACCGGCGGTCGCCGGGGTTTGCGGAGCGGAAGTAGTCCACCGCACGGTCGGCGAACAGCCGCATCCCGATGAGTCGGGCGTAGGCGTCGACGAACTCGCGGCGCACGTGCGGGAAGTCGGTGACGCGGTGCCCGTATAGAATCCGGTTGTGCGCGTGGGTGATCGTTTCGTACAGGGCGTGGGTCGCCGCGCCGATCCCACCGAAGCACAGGTTGAACTTGCCGATGTTGACCGTGTTCAGCGCCGCATTGAACGCATCCTGGCCGGTGTGCAGGATGTCCCGCGCGGTGACCGGGTAATCCTGCAGGGTGAACTCGGCGACGAATATCTGCGACGGGACGATGTTCTTGACCACGTGGAAGTTCGGGTGCCCGGAGTCAGCGTAGAAGAACACGTACTGTTCGGGGCCCTCGATTCCGGCCACGCGCCCGAACACCGACACGGTGCTGGCACAGTTGCCGTTGCCGATGTAGTACTTCGACCCACTCGCGCGAAACCCACCGGCACCGTCGGGGGTCAAGACCATGTCGGTGGAGTAGATGTCGGCGCCGTGTTCCTTCTCCGAGAGGCCGAACGCCGCGACACCGCCATCGGCAAGGGCGCGCGCCGCCCGGGCGCGAGCGGCGTCGTTGTCGCTCTGCCACACCGGGCCCAGCCCGAGCACGGTGACCTGCCACGGATACCAATAGTTGAAACCGTAGAAGCCCAGAATCTCCGAAAGCGCCGCCACCCGCGCGGTGTCCCACCGCTTGTCCGGATCGCCGGCGCCGTCCCGCGCCGGGGTCAGGAACTTCGCGAACAGGCCCTCCTTCGCGACGAACGTCAGAAAATCCGCGTAGAAGACCTTGCCGTGATAGTCCTGGATCAGCCGCTGCTTGCCGCGGTGTTCGAACCAGTCGATCGTCGCACGCAGCAGCCGCCGCGTCTGCGGATCGAAATGCTCCGGATCATACTTCACCGGATTGAGCAACAACTCGTCGCATGCTGACATCATCAGTGTGTCCTTTCACGTCGTAATCGAAACTCATGGAAACCTTTTCTTTCAGGACCGCGTTCGGTCGACCGAGGTCATCCGGTCGTCGGCGGGATCGAACCGATGGGTCTCGCGACGGTAGGCGGTCATCGTGCTTTCACTTTTGTCGCCTGTTCCGCACACGCCCAGCGACTTCTACCGCTGCGGGTATCAGGAGCGGAGACAGCACCAGCCCGAACAGCGGCGCGAGGATTTTCACCAGTTCGAGCACGAACGAACCCCCGGTTCCAGGGCCACCGCTGTCGGCCCGACCATACTGACGTAATCAACACGCACGATCACATGCTCCGAAGACGAAACTGATTGAACTGTCGTAAGCGCCTGTACCGACTGTCCGATCTCGTTGATGAACAACGTCGAAGTCGTGTCGGAATCTCGGACAATCCTTCCCAGCTGCGAATTTTCAAGGCAAGTAACTAGAAGATCTTGCGCAGTATTTGCAGCGTCCGCTCGCTGTACGGGGGATATATCAACTGCAGATCCGGATGGAAGGTCCTGCGCAACACCGCTTTCCGGTGACTGAGCGCTTCGAAGCCCCACTGGCCGTGGTACGCGCCCATACCACTGGCGCCGACACCGCCGAACGGCAACTGCGGCACCAGGCAGTGCATGGCGACATGGTTGATCACCGCACCGCCGGACGGGATCTCGTCCACCAGGCGCTCGCCCACCACCGTCGATTTCGTAAAGTAGTACCCCGCAAGCGGTTTCGGTCGCGAGTTCACGAACGAGATCGCACCGTCGAGGCTTTCGTACGACAGCACCGGCAGGATAGGTCCGAAGATCTCCTCCTGCATAACCGCATCAGCGGGATCCGGATCGACGATCACGGTCGGCTCGATCGACAACGACGCCTCGCTGACCCGTCCACCCAGCACGATCGTGCCACGCGTCTGCGCGAGATAGGCCACCAGTCGAGCGAATTGGCGCTCGTTGACGATCCGGCGGCCGTCTGCGTTGCCCTCCCGCTCGAACAGCTCGATCGCCGAGACAACCTTGTCCACCAGCCGATCCCGGATACGGTGATCGGCCAGCACGTAGTCGGGCGCGATGCACGTCTGCCCCGAGTTCCCGCACTTGATCCAGGCGATCCGGCGGGCCGCGACATCCAGGTCGGCGTCGGCGGTCACGATCACCGGGCTTTTACCGCCGAGTTCCAGGGTCACCGGTGTCAGCGTCGGCGCGGCCGCAGCCATGATCTTCTTTCCGATTTCGGTGCCGCCGGTGAACAGTACGTGGTCGAAACCCTGCGCCAGCAACTCTTGGGTGACCGGGGCGTCGCCCTCAACCACGACGACCGCCTCGGAGTCCAGATACTCCGGAACCAGCCGAGCCAGCAGGGCCGACGTGACCGGCGCCAGCTCGGACGGCTTGAGCACCGCGCAGTTGCCTGCGGCGAGTGCCGCCACCAGCGGCGAAAGAGTCAGGTAAACCGGATAATTCCACGCGCCGATGACCAGAACGACGCCGAGCGGCTCGTACTGCACCCAGGCCGAACCCGGACGCTGCACCAGCGGCAACGGCTGCCGACGCCGACGCATCCACCGGCGCAAGTGTTTCAGAGCGAACACGGCCTCACCCCTGGTTGTCGATATATCGCCGAACCAGGTTTCGGCCCTGCTGCGTCCGAGATCATCAGCCAGCGCGGCCGCGATCTGATCCTCCTGCTCATCCAGCAGCCGGATCACGTTCCGGAGTTGCTCCTCACGCCAAGCGCGGTCTCGAGTCCGGCCCGAGGCGAACTCGCGGCGAACCCGTATCACCACATCGGGGATGTCGGGCAAATTGGAGACCGCTGGTGCGGTAGTCGGTGTAGACATCTCATTACCTCTGAGAAGTTCCGTCGCGTCTCCGGCGACGGAATCAGGCCGTGTTCAAGTAGGAGTTCCGTGCCTGCGGCGCTGGCACGAAAGTGTTTGTCGTGCAAAGTGCGTCGTTGACCGGAATGAGTGAGGTCCCTCAGCTGTCGTAGTCGACTGCGACCGTTGGGGTGGTGGGATGGGATTGACAGGTCAGGATGAAACCGGCCTCGACCTCGGCTGTGGCGAGTGCGAAATTCTGCTCCATCGATACCGATCCTGCGGTGATTCTGGCTTTGCACGTGCCACACGCGCCGCCGAGACAGGCATACGGCGCATCGATGTTGTTCTTCAGCGCGGATTCGAGAACGGTCTCACCCGCGCCGAGTTCCACGGTGTGATCCGCGCCGGACAGGGTGATGGTCACTTCGGAGTTGCGGAAGTCATCGACGTGTGTGTGCCGGTTCGTGGCGCGGAACAGCTCGAGGTTTATCCGCTCGGTCGGCACCCCTACGGATGCGAGGTCATCGCGCATTATCGTGACGAGATCGTGCGGGCCGCACAGGAACCACCGGTCGATCGAAGTGAGGTCGCTGGCGAGCAGCCGCTGAACCATCGTCGAGTCGATACGGCCACGAAGAGAGACGGGGTGGCGCGCCTCGGCGGAGCGGATGTGGACGATGCGTAACCGGTCGGCATATCGAGATTCGAGCTCATCGAGTTCGGTGGCGAACATGGTCGACTCTGCGGTTCGGTTGCCGTAGAAGAGGGTGAAGCGGCTCTCGGTCTCGATGTCCATCGTGGTGCGCATGATCGACAGGATGGGCGTGATGCCGCTGCCTGCCGCTACCGCGACATAATCGCGCCGGGCGAGTGGATCGAGGGGTGCGCCGAAGCTACCCGTGGGTGTCATCAGCTCCAGGACGTCACCGGCTCGCAGCGTTTCGACCGCGAAACTCGAGAAAATCCCACCCGCGATGTGCCGCACCCCGATCGCCAGATCTCCCGAGGTGGCCGAGGTGCAGATCGAGTAGTTTCGCCGCACCTCCTGCCCACCGATGCGGTGTCGAACGGTCAGATGTTGGCCCGCCTGGAATTGGAACTGGTCGCGAAGGTAATCGGGAACGTCGAAAGTCACTTTGACGCTGTCGGGAGTCAGGGGCTCGACGCTTTTGACAGGGATCGGGTGGGTGCTGGCATGGCGAGCGGCGGAGGAACGCGGCATTCGGACCGGGAGCAGTGCGGCTAGTTTGCCGTTGAGGCGTTTCCACTCGCGGTACTGCGCGGCGTCGAGCTGCTGCCCGAAGACGGTGCTTACCGCCGAGTCGCGCTCGAGGTACGCCTCCTCATTGCGTCGCCAAGCCGCGACATAGCGGTAGAAGGGGATGGAGGGGTGCAAGTGGTGGACAAGATGGTAGTTCTGCGACAACAGCAGGGGAGTCAGGATCCACTCCGAGCCGACGCGGTTGCGGGTTGCGCGATAGCGGTTCTCGCGTTGCGTGTCCTCCAGGTCGTGATGGGGTAGCCAGTCGAACCACCACGCGAGCACGAACATCGCCACCCGCCCGGGAACCAGGTAGATCACCGCGAGCGTCCACAGATGTCCGGTGAGCGCGGCCGCCACGATGACCGTCAGGGAGAAGGTCATCAACGCCGCCGTTTCGAAAACCTCGGCGCGTGGTCGCCGGCGCAGGTTACGCACCAAGAAACCGATATATGGCAGGTCCATTGCCGGGAAGCGGATAGGCAGCTGCCACCAGGGCGCGGCGCTGACGAAGTGATCGGGATCGAACTCACCGTCATTGGTGTTGCGGTGGTGCTCGATATGGATGAACGCGAACGACTTGAATGAGATCAGAGGCGAGACGAAAAACATTGCCACGCGACCGAAGGCGACGTTCACCCAGCGACGGGAGCTGATCGAGTAATGCGAGGCGTCGTGCAACACGGTGAACAGGACGAAGATTGCCGCGGAGCTCGCGGCGATGGTGGCGATCGCAGGCAAAACGTCGGTGAGCGCGGCCCAGGTCGACGCGCCGAAAACCGCAAGAGCACCTGTGAAGATGCCGACTATCGGCCAGGACAGCGTAGGAACCCGCTCGCCCGGATCAGGCAAGGCGTGCTGCGAGGCGGCTGCTGGGGGTTGGGGGTCTCGAGTCGCCGTCGACATCGGACTCCTCCTTCGCGCTTCGGGATGAGATGCCTCACAACCTATAAACGGCCGCTATCGGTCAACAAGGCCATCTCAGCCCTCTCCGGTGTGCTGCAAGCACATTCCGACGCGCTTGGGCTCCGTCAGTGCGGCTAAGACTCGCGCAGCACCGAGGCCCCCAGCACGTCGCAGACGAGGAGGGCGGCATGCAGTTCGGCGATCTTGACGGTCGCTGGCCGGCCCCTGCGCTCTTCGGCACGACGCACCCTTTGCAGGACCGTGTTCCGGTGGATTCCCAACGTGCGTGCTGCGGTCGCCAGACTCCCCTGCGCGTCGAGCACAGCCAGGAGTGCGGCACGCTCGCCGCGCTCTTTCTCGCCGTCCCGTGCGAGTGCGCCGAGCTGAGCGGCGACGAAGGCCCTCGCCGCATCCAGGTCGCGCGAGATGGCATCCACCAGCGCGACATCGCTGAACTGGGTGATCGATGGCGCCCCGCGCCCGGACAGTTCGATGACCCGGCGTGTGCGGAGCGCCTCGAGGTGGGAGGTGCGGAAGCCGGCGGCTCCCGGATGGGGCGAGCCCACCGCGATGTGAACGTTTTCGCGTTCGCCGGACCAGGTCGCCATGCCCGTGAGCGAAGTCCTCGCCTCCCCCGTGATCGATGCCCATCCCCACACCACGAGTGGGCCGGCCGCCACGACGAGCGAGTGACCAGCCCCGAGAAACCTGCCAACCTTCCTGGCGAATCCCTCGAGGTCGACGCCGCGGTCGTCGACCCAGCACACGAAACCGATCTGCCGACCGGTGAGCCGGTGGCCGAGCACACGTTCGGCCCGAGCGATGTCGACACGTTCACCAGCGAGCAGTGCCCGCACGACATCGGCGCGCTCGGCTCGTGCCTGGTTCTGGCGTCGGTCGAGTTCAGCGACGTACTCAGCAGCCACCAGACTGGAGATGCGGTCGATGTATCGAAATCCGTACCGCTCGAGATCGATGAACGTCCTCAACGCGACAGCGGGATCGTCGATCCATTCGGTGAGCGATTCGGAAAGCTTTTCGGTGAAGTACTCATGACCCAACCGATAGAACCGCAGCATCACATCCACGCTGTGCCCCCGTGATGCCATTGCTCGCGCGTGTTCGAGCGCCGTTACCGGCGCCTCCGCAGCCGCGACATCAATCCCATGACGAACCATCGAAAGTACCGCTTCGAGATTCGACGAGCACGATCCCAACGTCAGGCCGCGAAGCTCGGCATCCCCACCGACCTCCGGTATCCGCTCGACCAAATACCTCAGCATGTCGTCAGCCAGGCTGGACACATTCGCCAGCAGAGACGCAGCGATATCCCTTCCGACCGCCGCACTGTGAGCCGGCTCTTGGGCGTTCATATCTGCACACTAACCTCGACCGACTGCTACAGCCGACCGTTCACGATCGACGCAGCAACGGAGCGTTTCCTCGCAGGAGCCAGTGCCGGCGTTGCGGTGACGGGGCGTCGACTGGATCGCATCAACGAGGTGGTGAGCCAAATCGAGACGCGCGGCGGTCGCACCGTCGGGATTTCTCTGGATGTCACCGACCACGACGCGACCGTGCACTGCATCGACCAGGTGACCGAGGCTCTCTGTCTACCAACGATCCTCGTCGATAACGCGGGAGTACCGGACGCCCAACGCGCACATCGCCGCTATACAAGGACCTGCACATGAGGTGATCCCTATCCCCTACCAACTCAGCGCCCCCTGACTCCCGACACCACGGCCGAGCTGGCCAGGAGGGGTGTGCCTTGATTGTGCCCACGAACGCTGGGTCGCCTCGAGGTGGCCTGTCAACGTCGGTCGAATCGTGACCCGGCTTGTTCGCTTGGGTTCAAGGGCGGTTTCGAGTCATCGTCGCAACACGTGAACGGATTTCATCCTGCCAGTTCAGACTCGAAGAGTTCTGCTGCGGTTCGCCACCCAAGGACTCTGCGCGGTCGGGTATTGATTCGATGCTCGGCCTGCCGGAGGTCTTCGACGCTGTGCAGGGACAGATCGGTGGTCTTCGGAAAGTACTGACGCAGGAGCCCGTTCGTGTTCTCGTTGGTGGCGCGCATCCATGGCGATCCGGGATGAGCGAAGTAGATTCCCTCTGCGAAGAGGTCGGCCAGTAGATCATGGCGGGCCATCTCGGAGCCTTGGTCCCAGGTCAAGGTCAGTCTGGCTTGCGCGGGGACTGTGGTCAGCATTCCGAGAGCTGCGGCTGCGAAGGCTTCTGCGTTGCGTCCGTCGGGTAGGTGGACCAGCCGCACGAATCGGCTGCGGCGATCGACCAACGTGGCGATGGCCGAGCCGTTCCGGGCGCCGACGATGAGATCGCCTTCCCAGTCGCCGATGCGGGTGCGTTGATCGACGATGGTGGGGCGGGCCTCGATCAGGTTCGACGGGGTGATGAAACGAACCGACCGGACCTCTGCGCGGCGACGCCTGCGTCGCAGGGAGCGCCGAGTCCGCACACGCTTGGTCAAAGCCCTGGACAACCCGGACTTTTCGGCGTTGTAGAGAGCTTGGTAGATCGTTTCGTGGCTGACATGCCAGCCCGGCTGCGCCGGGTATTCGCGGCGCAGCCAGACGCTGATCTGCTGGGGGCTCCAGTCCAGTTCCAGCTTGGCCTGGACGACGGCCCGCAACTGAGGATCGGTCAGCAGCCGGCCCGGGCGGCGCCGGCGAGCACGGTGGGCGGCCCTGGCGTGCGCGAGGTCGGCGTCGTAACGGCCGCGGTCGTGACCGTAGGTGTTGCGGCGTACTTCGCGGCTGACCGTTGAAGCGGCCCTGCCGAGCCGGCGCGCGACCTCACGGATCGAGAGTCCACGTTCTCGCAGAGTGGCGATGCGTTGACGTTCGAGCAAGCTCAGGTACCGGTCCGAGCGAACCTCGCCGGAGATCCGCGAGGGAGGTAGTCCGCCGTTCTCCTGCCACCACCGGTAACCGGTTTTGCGACCGATCCCGACGCGCTTCGCTGCCTCGACCGGACCGACACCGGAAAGGATCAACTCCCAGTACTGCGCCTCCAACACCAATCGTCGCTTCGCGCCACGCGTCCTAACCACTCGCACACCCATCTTCTAGCAGGAGTGTTGCGACAAGATCTTGAACCCAAGCGGAACCAGAGGGTCAGTATTCAGCCGGACGCGACAACCCTACCGATCACAGGACATCCGCCCTGCTCCTGCCACCGGCACACCGAGTGCCAACGTCTCCTGAAGTAGGTGACAACCGGCACGACTTCTGTTGCCTGCGAACACGCAGGGTGGCGCGAAGCAACAAAGGTGCGCTTCAATAGATGTCAGGAGAATCAGCAGAAAGGTCACGAAAAAGAGGTGGCTCCATGCTGTTTCATACCCGTATCGCGGTAGCTGGTGGTTCGTACCCGGTATCCGCCTCCACCGTTCCGAGACAAGTCGCGTGCACGGTTGAGCCATTTCCCGCGGTCCAAACCTCTCACCAGCAACTCCAGGCAGACCACACCGACGAGCCGGATCCCTGAAGTCTCCGGCTACCGAGCTACAACCCCACCGCACTTCTACAGACGCTACTTTCCACTGACCGAGCATGCGTTCGATGCACCCATGCGCCGCAATCATCGCTCACGGCACCAAATCAACCATGGCCCTCACCCCGCCGCAGCGTGGTACAACTCGCGATGCTCCGCCCACGGACGCGACCGCTCCTCCGGACTCATCGCCAACAACTCCCGCAACTTCCCCCACGCCACCTCATCGACCGGCGTATACACCTGCATCCACGCATGCGGCACCGACGGCAACGACATACTCGTCAAAAACATCTCCAACTCCCCCACCGCCAAATTCCGCACCGCCTTCGTCCGACTCACCGGCACCGCCACATCATTCAACGCCCACAACGACGCGAAACTCTCACTCTCCGCACACAACTCCGCAATGAACCCCTCCCACTGCGGATCCCCCAGGTTCTTCGCATACGCACCCCGCAGATACCCCACCATCCGGCGCAAATCATCCCAATTATGCCGGTAGGCGTTGCAGCACTCCGGAGTCAGAAACACCCGCCGCGCCACATTCCGCTCCCCCGCCACAAACCCCGGACACAACGCCTCATACGAAGAGTTGTGCGCCAACACGTCATACCTGGCACTCAACACCACCCCCGGCAACGGCTCCAAATGATCCAAAATAACCTGCAACTCCTCCGGCAACGCCGACCCCGAAGACACCGAAGGCACCGTCGGCACATCCGCCAACCGATACAAATGCGCCTTCTCCGCCGCATCCAACGACAACGTCCGCGCCACCGCATTCAACACCTGAACACTCACATTGATGCTGCGGCCCTGCTCGAGCCACGTGTACCACGTGATCCCTATCCCGGCCAATTGAGCGACTTCTTCCCGGCGGAGGCCCGGGGTACGTCTGCGCGGTCCAGGCGGTAGTCCTACGTCTTCGGGCGAGATCCGGGCTCGACGGGACTTCAGGAAAGCCCCGAGTTCGGCACGCCGGGCCTTGCGGACCGCCTGGACGTCGACAACATCGGTCATCCTGAGATCCTCCCGTACCGTGCCACAGGTATCCAGGTGCTGGTAATACCAGTTTCGGAGGCGGGCCGGGCGGCGATGTTCGGTTCGATTTCGCTGGGTACGCCTGTGGAGTGGTGCGGCGGAGTGAGGTGCTCGAAGGCGTCACGGCGTTCCTGGCCACGGCGGTTGCCGGGCTGCTGCTGGTCGTGCCGCTCAGCTTCGGGCGAACCTGCCGTTGTACGCCTTACCAGGTGAACCGGCTGGTCCTCAGCGTGCCGCGGGAGGCGGCGATCGGGGTGTTGGTCGCTGCGGTCACGGCGGTGGTCGCGGTCAGCCTGGCCCGGCCGCGCACCGCGTGGTGGATCGCGCTGGCGGGGACGCTGCTGCTGTTCATCACGCACACCCTCGAAGCGCACAGCTCCTCGCCCGACATCCTGACGACCACCGCATACCTCGACGCGATCAGCAGCGGGATCCTGCTCGGCGCGACGGGCGTGGCGGTGCTCGGCCGCCGCGTACCGGGGATGGGGTTCGTCGTGGGCGGCGCCGGGTCCTTCGTGGTCATCACGCTCTCGCAGGCGTCGGGACTGCTGGGCAATCCGCACCGGGCGACGTCCGAACCGCGCGTGTGGTCGGTGTTCGGAACGCAGCCGCTCTGGCTGCTCCCGGCGGTCGCCGTGCTCATCCTGGCGTGCCAGCTGGTCACCCGGCAGCGGTTCACGCCGGAACCCATCTACCCGGAATTGCCACTCAGCCCCGTCGTCGCCGCGATCGTGCTGGTGATGACCGAATTGGCCGTCGCGGAGTGGCGCTTCCGCCACGGCGACGGCAGCATCGGGCTCATCGTGACGGCGGTGTGCACCGTGCTGGCCACGACCGTCGCCGCGTGGCTGCTGCCGCGCCGGGACGGGATCACGATCTTTCTCGCGGTCGCGCTCAGCGCCACCGGCAGCGCGGTGGGCAGCGGGCCGCGCCCGGCATGGAGCGTGCCGGTGCTGCTCGGTCTGATCCTGCTGGGCTACCTCGGCGGAATCCGATGGTCGAACCCGCTGGCCGGCGCCGGATTGCTCGCCGCTGTCGCGTTGCTGGCCGCCGTTGCTCCGGCCGGTGGCATGCGCAACCTCGCCACGGCCGTGCTGGCCGTCGTCGCGGGGTACTGCTGCGCTTACATCCAACCCCGAACAGCGGGCAGCATCCTGGCGATCGCCATCCTGTGGCGGCCGTCGACCGTGGCGCCCATTCGCACCGAATCATTCGACTGGACGATGGTCTCGCCGCACCATCTCGGCGACCGGGGCCCCATCACCGTGGTCTCGGGTTCGGCATGGGCCGGGTTCGCCATCGTGGTCGGCTGCGGGATCGGACTCGTACTCCGTGCTTTCCCCAAAGGCAAAGCGGCTGCGGATCTTCGCGTTCCGGCCGCCGAGGCGGGAGATACCGCCGCTGTAGCGGGGCGGGATGCCGAGAACATCGGCGACTCGCCATGAGCGCGTGCAATGGAGTTCTAAACCGTCGGAGCGATCGAGGCTTGGTGTGGAACCGCTCGACCGAACGGCATCTGGGGAATCGGGGGTGCGGGCGGGGTGAATCGCAGAATCTCGGGAAAACCCCGAAATCCACCGGGAATGGGGACTTCTACCGGGACATCGGGTGCGCCGCGAAGGGATGGCTGCGCGATGGCGGGCGCGGCGGCGAGTACTGCGGTGGCGGCGACAACCCCGGCTGTCATGACCTGCCACGAACGATGTGACGGGCGTCGAACAGGTCGAACATCGGCTTCGAACGCCATGCTGCGGTCCTCCGATCTACGTCGGTAGGCCCGGTACGATCCATCCGATGCCACGGGGATGTCACCGAGCCTCGAATTGATTCGAAACACCACGGTGCTTGGGTCCACTGGATCCGGGACTCATGCTCCCGCACTCGATCGAAGGGCGCGCCTCGGACACTCCCGAACCAAGTAACGAAACAATAACGCGGCGCGGGCAGAAGCGGCCGGTCGTGAGCCGGCCGCCTGCGGTGTCCGTCAGGCTTTGACCTGCGCCGACGAGCGAGCCGGGTTGGCTTGGCCGGCTGCCTTGGGGTCGCGTTCGTCCTGTTTCGCGCGCACCCCGGCCTCGACCCGGTCGCCGAGGTTCTTGTCGACATTGCGCCAGTACTCGAAGGCGCGTTCCAGCACCGGTGCGGTGACACCGTTCAGCAGGTGCCCGACGATGTTGTCGACCAGCCGCTGGCGCGCCGCGTCGTCGAGCACGTCGCGGACCAAGGTTCCGGCCTGACCCCAATCGTCGTCGTCCCGGTGCAGCGTGTAGGCCGAGCGCACGAGGTCGCCGTCGGTGTGCCAGGTCGCCGGCGGACCCGCCGCCGCGGGGTCGGCATGCGGGCCGCCTTTGGAATTCGGCACGTAGACCGGGTCGCCGGGGTTGTGGTGGCGCAGCGCGCCATCCTTGCTGTACGACCGGACAGTGGTGGCGTGCGGTGTATTGACCGGCAACTCCTTGTAGTTGACGCCGATGCGGTACCGGTGCGCGTCGGGGTAGGAGAACCAGCGTGCCATCAGCATCTTGTCCGGGCTCGGGCCGGTGCCCGGCACCGAATTGCTCGGCTCGAATGCCGCCTGTTCGATCTCGGTGTGGTAATCCGCCGGATTGCGGTCGAGGGTCATCTTGCCGACGTCGATCAGCGGATAGTCACCGTGCGGCCACACCTTGGTGAGATCGAAGGGGTTGAACCGGTAGTCGCGCGCCTCGTCGAACGGCATGATCTGCATCTTCAGCGTCCAGCTCGGGAAATCGCCGCCTTCGATCGATTCCCACAGGTCGCGGGTGTGATAGTCGGTGTCCATCGCCGCCATCTGATCACCTTCGTCCTGGGTGAAGAACTCGATGCCTTGATCGGACTTGAAGTGGTACTTGACCCAGAAGCGTTCGCCCGAGGCGTTCACCCACATATAGGTGTGGCTGGAGTAACCGTTCATGTGCCGCCACGTGCGCGGGATGCCGCGATCGCCCATCAGCCAGGTCACCTGGTGCGCGGATTCCGGCGACAGCGTCCAGAAGTCCCATTGCATGTCGTGGTCGCGCAGATTGTTGTCGGCGCGGCGCTTCTGGGAACGGATGAAGTCCTGGAACTTCATCGGATCGCGAACGAAGAAGATCGGCGTGTTGTTGGCGACCATGTCGAAGTTGCCCTGCTCGGTATAGAACTTCAGGGCGAACCCGCGCGGATCCCGCCAGGTGTCGGGGCTGCCACGCTCACCGGCGACGGTGGAGAAGCGGGCCAGCATCTCCGTCTTCTTCCCTGGCTGGAACACCTCGGCCATGGTGTAGGCGCTCACGTCGTTGGTGACCTCGAAGACGCCGAACGCACCGCCGCCCTTCGCGTGCGGCTGGCGTTCGGGCACGCGTTCCCGATTGAACGCCGCCATCTTCTCGATCAGATACCAGTCCTGCAGCAGGATCGGTCCATCCGGCCCGACGGTCAGCGAGTGTTCGTCGCTGGGAACCGGGATACCGGCGTCGTCGGTGGTGTGGTTCGGAACAGACATCTCTCTCCTCTCCTACGAGCCGCGGGCGGAGGGCCGGCGACGGAACCGTCGGGACGAGGGGCGCGAGATCGCGATACCCGGCTGCGAAGTGGCTGCGGCGGTTCGGCCGAAGTTCTCCGATCGGCGTTACAACCGACCTGCCTGCCGAGGAGCGCGGCCACGACGGGGCCGAATGCCGACCCCATCCCGTCGGTCCTGTCGATCGACTTCCCAGGGGTCCGCTGCTCAAACCGCTGCCGACCGGGGCGGCCGCGCGCGAGAAGGGCGGCGAAACGGCGTGCGATGCGGGCTGACCGGAATTCCGCCGCGCGTTGGGTAGATTCCCCCGCGATGTCCAGACTCCCTACCCCATCCGGTGCGAACGACGTGACCGATGCCGCGCTTCCCGCCTCGATGGTCGGGCGCCGGTATCGCAGCAGCGATTACTACGAAGTCGGGCGCGAGAAGATCCGTGAGTACGCCCGCGCGGTGCGCAACCACCACCCCGCGCATCGGTCGGAGGAGGCGGCGGCGGATCTCGGCTACGACCGCCTGCTCGCTCCCCCGACCTTCGGCGCGGTGCCGGGGTACCTCGCCTACGCCGAAGCGTTCGAGACGATCCTGCCCGGCTACGACCTGAGCCGGACCATCCAGACCGATCAGATGATCGAATTCCACCGCCCGCTCCAGGCCGGCGACCGGATCGACTTCGAGATGTGCCTGGACTCGTTCCGGCACGCGTTCGGCGGCGACCTCATCGGCCTGCGTCAGACCATTCTGGATCAGGACGACCGGCCTGTCGTCACGTCCCGCACCAGTTTGGTCGGGCGAGCCGACGAGGCTCTTCCGACGTGGTTCGACGCGGTCGTGATGCACGGCGCCCGCCCGGAGGCACGGAAACAGCGCCGCGCATCCCACCCGCGATATGTCGGCGACGGCAGCGAGCCCGTACGCCGGACGCCGCCCGCACCCGCCGGTCCCCATGTCCGGCCCTTCGGCACCGTGAGCCTCGGAGCCGAGCTGCCGCCGCGCGCCCTCACGGTCACCCGGGGCGATCTGGTCAACTACGCCGGAGTCGCGGGAGATCCGAATCCCATCCATTGGAGCACCGCGGCCGCCGCGCTGATGGGGCTGGAGACCGTCGTCGCGCAGGGCATGTTCACCATCGGGCTCAGTGTGGACTTGCTCACCTCCTGGCTGGGCGACCCCGGCGCACTGCGCTCCTACAACGTGCGCCTGACCAATCCCGTCCACGTCGGCGTGACCGGCGGCCGGATCGAGTTCGCGGGCCGGGTGAAACACCTGGACGCGGACACCCGTACCGCCACCATCGCGATCACCGCCGAGCACGACGGACGCAAGATCTTCGGTCGCGCGACGGCCGAGGTCGTCCTCGCGTGACCGCACGCCCCGTCCGCGCCGCCGGAATCGATGGGTTTGGCCCGGAGCAGCCGGGGCACGTTGGAGGCGGAGCGCGCGCCCGCCGGTGTCGGCGACGCGAACTCGGCACCCGATCGAGCGGGCAACCGGCCCGCTCGCACCCGAAAGGACCGGTATCTGTCGTGGTTGTGCTTCTTGCTGTGATCGGCTCGGCCTCCCTTGCCGTCATCGCGGTTCATGCCACGGTCGTCGCCCGCAGCTTGGCGGAGCTCCGTTCCCCGCGCCGCGATGGCGCGGTCCGGGAGGCCGAGCGGGACACCGCGCGGCTCACCGGCACCACGGTCTGACCGCCCGCGCCATCCGCGCCATCCTTTCGGCAGCTCTCCATCCGCGCAGGTCGGCACTGTCATGTCTCGGTCGGATGTCGGATCGGATACGATCTTGACTGTTTCTCGGTCCAGCAAACGGCCGCGGAGACAGTCGGCGTGCGCTGGTGCCGCCCCATGGTGATCGGAGGCCGGGTTGTCGGTGTTCGCCGACGACGGCAATCGTGCTGTCATTCGTTCTGCCACAATCGGACCCGCGACCGGTGGTGTCCGTGCGGCGTGACGGGACAGACGACGATCCCGAGGTGATCGTGGACGCGGATTGGCCGTGGCAGCAACCTTCCGTGCTGCTGATCGAGGACGATCCGGGGGATGCGCTGCTGGTGGAGGAACTGGTCGTGGACGGCGCGCCCGGGTTGCAGTTGCACTGGGTCCGGTCACTGGCGGAGGCCGCCGAGCATCTGGCCACCGCCGAGCCCGACTGTGTGCTGCTGGACCTGCATCTGCCCGATGCCCAAGGGCTGGAGGCGGTAGAACGCATCCGCCGGCACACCGACCAGGTCGCGATCGTGGTGATGACCGGTCTGGATCAGGAGCAGACCGGTTTGGCCGCGGTCGCGGCGGGAGCCCAGGACTACCTGGTCAAAGGCCGGGTCGAGCCCGAACTGTTCGGGCGTGCCGTGCGTTATGCGATCCAGCGCAAGCAAGCCGAGCGCACCAGCGCGGCCTTGCAGGCGATCAATATGCGCGCGCAGGAGAACGCCCGGCTGGAACGCGGCTTGCTGCCCACTCCGCTGCTGCGCGGGAAGCAGGTCGTCGACGTGGTGGCGCGCTACCGTCCCGGCCGGGCCCACGCGCTGCTCGGCGGCGATTTCTACGACGTGGTGCAGGACTCGGACGGCACGGTGCACGCCGTCATCGGTGATGTGTCCGGGCACGGTCCGGACGAGGCGGCGACCGGTGTGGCGTTGCGCCTGGCGTGGCGCACGCTTGTGCTGAGCGGGGTGACCGGGGCGCGGCAGCTGCGGTTGCTCGAACAGGTCCTGCTGGCCGAACGCACCGGCAGGCAGACCTTCGCGACGGTGACCAGCCTGATGTTGCATCCGGGTGAGCGCCGTGCTCAGGTGCTGCGGGCCGGGCACCCCGGGATGGTGCAGCGCTCGGCCTCCGGATTGACCTGGGTCGAGGTGCCCGGCGGGCCTGCCCTCGGCTTTCTGCCCGGTCGCGCCGAGTGGCCCGTGCACGATGTGGACCTGCCACTGGGCTCCGGGCTGATGGTGTTCACCGACGGATTGTTCGAGGGCAGGGTCGGGACCGACCAGGAACGTCTCGGCGAGGAAGGACTGATGGAAGTCGCCCGCGCCGTCCGGGCCGCGGATCCCGACTGGTTCGTCGACGAGCTGATCGGCCGCGTCGAGGCACTGGCGGGGGCGTCGGGCGGTTTGGACGACGATGTCGCCATCCTGTATCTGGGATGGCACGGCGACGGGCGAGGACAGGACCAGAACCGATGACGACGAAGACCGAGCGGCCGCCCCTGAGCACGCGACTGACCGCCCAGGCCTGGTTTCAACTGGTGCTCGCCTCGATGGTGTTGGTGGTGATCATCGGCACCGTGGCGGGCGCCCAGGTGATCGCCCAGACCAACCGGGGGGCCGATCGGCTGCTCGACAAGTCGTTGCCAGCGGCGGCCGAGGCCTACAAGTTGCAGAGTGCCCTGGTAGACCAGGAGACCGGCCTGCGCGGCTACGGCATCACCGCCGACCCGCAGTTCCTGCAGCCCTACCGGGACGGCGCCCTGGACGAGGCGCAGTCGGTCGCCCGCTTGCGGGAGCTGCTGGCCGACCGCCGACCGTTGCTCGACGAGCTCGACGCCGTGGAGCAGTCCGCGCAGCGTTGGCGCACCGAGTACGCCGAGCCGCTGGTGGCGGGATTGACCTCCGGGACGACCCGCGGACTCGAGCCTTCCACCCCTACTCGGGGTAAGCCGCTGTTCGACGAACTCCGGACGCGCTTCGAGGCCCAGAACAAGGGTCTCGAGGCGGCCATCGCCCACGACGAAGAGGAGCTCGTGCACACCCGAACCGTCCGGGACGCCGTGCTGGCCGGAATGGTCATCGCGTTCCTGCTCACCGGGGTGTTGCTGACCGTGTTGGTCCGGCGCTTGATCGCCCGTCCCCTCGGCTCCTTGACGGACGCGTCGCTGCGGGTGGCGGGCGGCGACTTCGATCATCACATCGACGTGCACGGTCCGGCCGACTTGGCGACCGTCGCGCAGGCGGTGGAGAGCATGCGCCGCAGGATCGTCGCCGAGCTGGAATCCTCGCGCGCCCAGGAAGCCGTGCTCGCCGAGCAGAAGACCGATCTCGACCTGCAGGCCGTGGAACTGCGCCGTTCCAACGCCGAGCTGGAGCAGTTCGCCTACGTCGCCTCACACGATCTGCAGGAGCCGCTGCGCAAGGTGGCGTCGTTCTGCCAGCTGCTGGAGAAGCGCTACGGCGACGAACTCGACGAACGCGGCAAGCAGTACATCGACTTCGCCGTCGACGGCGCCAAGCGGATGCAGGGGCTCATCAACGACCTGCTCACCTTCTCCCGCGTGGGCCGCATCACCGACCGCACGGAACCCACCGGACTCGGCCAGTCCCTGGACAAGGCGCTGACCAATCTCTCCGCGGCGATCGATGACACCGACACCCGGATCCGGCGCCCGGAGGAGCTGCCCGAGATCATCGGCGATCCGACGCTGCTGACGATGCTGTGGCAGAACCTGATCGCCAACGCCATCAAGTTCCGTCGGCCCGATCACCCACCGGAGATCGAGATCACCTGCGAGCCGGGTGAGAACGGTAGCGGCTGGCTGCTGTCGGTCTCCGACAACGGCATCGGGATCGCACCCGAATTCGCCGAGAAGGTGTTCGTCATCTTCCAGCGGCTGCACAATCGTGAGGAGTACAGCGGAACCGGCATCGGACTGGCCGTGTGCAAGAAGATCGTGGAGTATCACGGCGGCCGGATCTGGATCGATACCGATCACACCGCGGGCACCCGCTTCTGCTTCACGCTGCGTACCGCCGACGCCGACACCACCGCCCGTACCGCCGACATTCCCGCCCCCGAAGGAGCCACCGCATGACCTCCCCCGGCCAGCCGATCGACATCCTGCTCGTCGAGGACGATCCCGGCGACGAGCTGATGACGCGAGAGGCCTTCGAGGACAACAAGATCGGTAACACCCTGCATGTCGCCAGGGACGGCGAGGAGGCGCTCGAGTTCCTCTACCGCCAGGGCCGGTACCCGGACGCGCCGCGGCCGGACCTGATCCTGCTCGACCTGAACCTGCCCAAGTACGACGGCAGGCAGGTGCTGGAGAAGATCAAAGCCGACCCCGATCTGGCGCACATTCCGGTGGTCGTGCTGACCACCTCCGCAGCCGAGGAGGACATCCTGCGCAGCTACCGGCTGCACGCGAACGCGTACGTCACCAAGCCGGTCGACCTCGATCAGTTCGTGGCCGCCATCAAGCAGATCGACGATTTCTTCGTCCAGGTCGTCCGGCTGCCGCGCCAAAACCCGTAGCGGCGTTCCCTCGCGATACCGCGCCGGCTCTGCCGGGCTGTGGCACAGCGTTTTACGGATGCCGCGCGATGGCCGGGGGCCGGATCTTCCCGGCCGCCACCCGGGATGAATGGGGAATGATCAACTGGGTATAGCCTCGGGGAGCATGGCACACGCACGGCGAACACGGCCGCCGAGCCCGATGACGGTCCACGTGCTCGGCGTGACGGGTACAGCGCACCGATCCCCGACAGGGAGGTAACGAGGTGACGGCGCATCGACGCCCTTGGCACGGCACGACGACGGGACGACCGGGACGACCGGACCGCGACAGACGCACTCCGATCCCGGCGGCTGGTGCACGCTCGTGAGCGCGGGCGAGCGGGTCCCGCTACCCGACGCCGTGACACCCCTGGAGTTGGATTTCGCTGCCGAGGCGGTGCACTTGGCGACCGTCCGGCATACCCTCCAGGAATGGCTCGGCGAGTGCGGGATGGCGGCCGCCCCGGCCTACGACGTGCTGCTGGCCGTCGGTGAAGCGTGTACCAACGCCGTAGAACACGGCCATCACGGCGACGGCGGCGTGGTGCGCTTGCGCGCATCGATCGAGGGCGACGAACTCCGGGTGACCATCGCCGACAGCGGCCGATGGAAACAACCCGACCCCCAGGCGGATCCGCTGCGCGGGCGCGGCATGCCGCTGATCCGCGCGCTCATTCCGGACGTCACCGTGACCACCGGCGATTCCGGCACGGTGGTCGATCTGCGCACCCACTTCTCGGAATAGCTTCCGCGCCTATGCCCGGCCGGGCGCGTTGTCCTGCGCGTCCCGCAATCGGACGTTGTCGGCGTGCAGCCGGTCGTTGTCCGCGTGCAGGTCGGCGTTCGCGTCCTCGAGGTCGAGAATGCGGCGGATGCCCGCCAGGTTCACGCCCGTGGCAACCAGGTCGGTGATCCGCCGCAACCGGGCGAGGTCGTTTCCGCTGTAGCGGCGGGTGCCCCCGTCGCTGCGCGCTGGAGTCAGCAACCCATGACGCTCGTAGAGCCTGAGCGTCTGCACGCCGATTCCGGCCAAGCCGGCAGCGACCGAGATCCCGTACACCGCTTGGCCCGGATCCGGCAGATGCCCCGAGTCGCCCCTCTCCCGCGTCATCCATCCTCACTTCGAGTTGCCCAACAGATTTCCTAGTTTAGCGCCTTGCGCTCAACTTCTCTCAATGCTATAAAAAATCTATGTCAGATAGCAGAGGTTATCTGGCCCCTACTACGGAGAATGGAGTGAGTGGAGGTGGCGACCATGCTGATGCGCACCGATCCGTTCCGCGATCTGGACCGTCTGACGCAGCAGGTGTTCGGCACGAAGGCGCATCCCGCGGTGATGCCGATGGATGCCTGGCGCGCGGGCGAGGAGTTCGTCGTCGAGTTCGACCTGCCCGGCATCGACCCCGAATCCCTGGACCTGGATATCGAGCGCAATGTGGTGACGGTGCGCGCCCGCCGTCCCGAACTCGACTCGGGCCGTGAGATGATCGCCGCTGAACGCGCCCGCGGCGTGTTCAGCCGTCAACTGTTCCTGGGCGAGAACCTCGACACCGACAAGATTCGCGCCGATTACACCGACGGCGTACTGCGGCTGACGATTCCGGTCGCGGAGAAGGCCAAGCCGCGCAAGATCGAGATCGGCCGCGGCAACGGGCACAAGGCGATCGACGCCTGAGCCGGCCGCGGAGAATGCGGGTCCGGGATCCCGGGCCCGCACCCGGCGGGAACGCGAAAGGCGTTACCGCACAGAGGTTATTCTTGCGAACGGAACACCTGATGGAGCACCCGATCATGACATCGACCGAACGGCACGTCCCGCTGCTCGCAACGGCCGACTCCGGAACCGACGTTTCCCCCGAAGCCGCGGTCGTCTGGCCCCACCCCAGCCCGCTGGACGCCTGGTGGCAGCGGATCATGCACACCGATCCGTTGCCCGACGCCGCGTGACCCGGACCATCCTTTCGTGACCGGCCTGCCCCACCACCGGACCGCGGCGGATTTCTGGCGCCGCGGCACGGTGGTCTGGTTCAACATCGAGAAGGGTTTCGGATTCCTTCAGCCCGCGGACGATCCCACGCAGGTCTTCGTCGAGTACACCAGCATCGAGACGACCGGATACAAGTCGTTGTACGCCGGCCAGCCCGTCCTTTTCACCGCCACCATGCGCAAGCGCGGCCCCGAAGCCACGGCGGTGCGTCCGCTGCTTCCGGACGCTCGGCCGCGGTCTCGATGATCGGGACCGTCGTGATGCCCGCAGCGTCACGACGACCGCGTGATCCGCGCGACACTCGCGCGGCCACACCGGGACAGTGATATAACCGGACATACGTGTCCGGAGATGTCATGGGCCGGAGCGCAGGTCGCACTTGTGGAAGGTGGTCGCGTGACGCCGGACCCGCCGCGCCCCGAGCCGGTTCCGCCGCACCGGAGGGCCGGAACTCCCGCCGGAATGGAGTTCGGGATCTACGTTCCGCAGATCGTCCCGGAGTACGAGACGCTGCTGGACCTCGCGCGAACCACCGAGCGGACGGGCTTCGACACGCTGTGGTTGTTCGACCACCTCTACGCGCCCGGGCTCCCCGACCATCCGGCGCTCGAGGCGTGGACAACCGCCACCGCGCTGCTCGCCGACACCACGACTCTGCGGGTCGGCGCCTTGGTGCTGTGCAACAACTTCCGGCATCCGGTGCTACTCGCCCGCATGGCCACCACCCTCGATCTGATCTCCGGAGGGCGGCTCGAGTTCGGACTCGGCAGCGGTTCGGTGCGCGAGGAGCACCGGCAGGCGGGCCTGCCATGGGGGTCGGCCGCGGACCGAGCCGAACGGCTCGGCGAAGCGCTCGAGATCATCACCCGGATGTTCGCCTCCGAGCGCACGTCGTTCCAGGGCCGGCACTACCAGGTGACCGAGATGCCCAATCGGCCGCGACCCGTCCAGCAGCCGCGGCCACCGATCCACATCGGAGGCGCGGGGCCGAAGTACACCATGCCCCTGGTCGCTCGTTACGCCGACGTCTGGAACGTGCCCACCTACGGACTGCGCGATTGGCCCGCGCTCACCGGTGTGCTGGAGAAGGAATGCGCACGGATCGACCGGGACCCGGGCCTGATCCGCAGATCGCACCAGGCCGTCTTGGCGGTGGCCGCGCACGAGCGCGAGCTCCCCGAGTTGCGGGCGCGCGTCGGCCGCCGCTTCGCCGCCGCAGCGTTCGGCGTCGACGACGGCTACATCGGGACGCCCGCCATGCTGGTGGATCGACTGGGCGAACGAGCCCAGCAGGGCATCTCCTCGTTCGTGTTCATGGTCGGGGCGAAACACGCCGCGGCGACGATGGAGCTCTTCGCCGCCGAGGTCATGCCCCAGCTGTGAGCCGGACACCTGCGGCGGCAGCGCGCGGGGCCATCGCCGCTGCCACGGCGTTCCCGCGCCTCCGAAACCGGGCGCTTCCGGGCGCCGACCTGCTGCTCGTCGCGACTTGCCGCGTTCGACCGCAGGGGGTATCAGAGGCCGGGGCAGCGAAAAACAGGTATACCCCCGGCCGATCGGCCGTCGTGCGGCGAACTACGAGTGCGAGAGGCTGACATGGTCGGTGACATCAGCACGATGATTTCGAGGCTCTATGTACCAGCGCGATCCCAAGCACACCGGAAACGTCGGTGACCCTCCCTCCGCTCGACGAGAGGCAACGCTGATGATCAGGCGTTGCGAATGCTGCGGCCGTCTGCTGGCACCACTGTTCGACGTGTGTTCGTCCTGCCGATCCGCTGATCTGGCATGGGTTCCGTGCTCCGGCGCCGGATCGGTCGTGTCGTGGCGGGTGTTGCAGTGCGCCGCGAATCCACGCGCCGAGGTCGAGCGCTCCACGATCGCCATCGTGGAACTCGATGAAGGTCCGTGGCTATACACGACGATCCATGGCGAACTGCCGCCCACTTCCCCCGGGCCGGTCCGTGTGCGGTTCCGGGCACGTTCCCGCGGGGACAGATTTCCGGTGTTCGCGGTCAACCGTGAGGCGCGAGCCTCGGACGCCAGCCCTCAACCGGCATAACTCCGGCTTTCGCCAGCACGCCCCCTCGGCTGCGGCGAGCCGCATGCCGCCATCGCCTCCGGCGACACCCCCGATGGCCTACCCGGGCGTCCCGAGCAGCCTGGAAGAACGCGGCCGCATTCTGCGGGAACTGGGGTTCGTGACCCGCCGGGTCGGCGACGAATTGCACGGTCGCGCCGAGATCACGCCCGAGATGCACGTACCGGGCACCGCCGTGCTGCGCACGTCCGTCCTCGCGACCTGGGCCGACACCGTTTCCGGCCTGCTGGCCTCCCTGGCGATGGGCCCGCGGGTACCGGTCACGCTGGAACTCGACGTCAACCTCTACCGTCCCGCCCCCGGTACGGGCGAGGTCAGGGCCGTCGGACGAACGGTGAAGGCGGGTCGCTCGGTCTTCGTGGCGGAGTTCGAATTCAGCGTCGACGCCGAGCCGATTGCCCTCGGGGCCGCTTCCTTCATGGTGGCGCCCGATCCGGACGTGCAATTGCCGCCGCGACTGAGCGTCGAACTGCCGCCCACGACGGAGCGGCTGCCGATGCCGTTGGCCGAGCGCGCCGGCTGCCTGCGGGTCGCCCCCGGAACGGTGGTACTGCCTCGGTCGGCCGATGGGCTCAATGCCTCCGACACCATCAACGGTGGCCTGCTCGCTTTGGCCGCGGAGGAGGCGGTGCTCTCGCTCGCCCCCGGCGACAGCCTCGGTTTCCTCGGCCTGCGCTATGTGCTCGGCGCCCGGGTGGGCCCGGTGGTGGCCGACGCGCGGTTGCACGAGGGACTGGGCCGGGTCGAAGTGCGCGACACCGGCAACGACAATCGGCTCACCACGCTGGCCACCGCCCGCGTTTTCGGCAGGTGAACGATCTCAGCCCTGCGGTACCACGCCGCGAGGCAGGATAAGCGCCAAGTCGTTGTAGGTCACGATGCCCGGGGGTGCGGCGACAACGGCGGGAACGGCGTTGATGACCGGCATGGCGGTCATGATGTGCCCGAGGGTCATGAAATCGGCGATCGTCTCGGCCTGGAAATCCGGGGGCGGCAGAAAGCTGACGACGTTCTGCACCGTCGGACGGCCGTCGACTCTCAGCACCCACCCGTCCTGCTCGATCCGCCAATCGGGCTCGAGCGTCTGCCCCTTGCGCCAGCGGACGTTGATCTCGACGAGGGTCCGGTCGCCCGCTCGCCCTTTCCAGCTCGCGTGGACGCCGGCGACACAGCCCGCCCGGATGGTCCAGGACCCCAGATCGAGATCGGCGGTGGTCTGCGCGTACTGCGCGTCACAGCGCACTTCGTCGAGTTCGACACCGAGAGCGTCGCCGATCAGTCGTACCGCCTCACCGAACACGCCGGTGCCGTGCGCGGTCATCGCGGGCAGGGCGGGATCCTCGATCGGCCTGCCGAACCCCACCGGCTTCTCGGTTTCCGGCGAGTCGTAGAAGGTGGTGTCGGCAGCCTCGTCGATGGTCACCTTGTCGACCCGGTCGCAGATGCCCGCGGCCACCACCGCCAGCAGGTTGATGTACCCCGGACTGATACCGGAACCGAACATGGTGGAACCGCCGCGGCGGCATGCCTCGGCGATCCGGTCGCGGCCGTCTCCCTGGTTGTGGCCGGTGATGAACGAAGCGGTCGCGACGACATCGACCCCCGCCGACAGGATGCGGACCAGTTCGTCCACGTCGATCCACATGGGGTTGTAGACCACGCAATCCGGCTTCAGCGCCAGCAGCGCCTCGATGTCGTCGGTGGCCGTGACTCCCAGGGGCTCGATACCGCACAACTCGCCGGCATCGCGCCCCACCTTGTCCGGCGACCAGGCGTAGCAGCCGACGAGTTCGAACAGCGGATTGGCCGCGATGGCCCGCACCGAACTCTTCCCGACATTCCCCGTGGTCCACTGGACGACCTTATAAGCAGGCGTGTTTGACACGCGCTCAGCATAGAAGCCGACAGCGCCGTTTCGAAGTCTAATTCTCATATTCGAGAACTTTGCTCTCATACTGGGCTGGGCACCGGGCCCGTGGAGCGCTCAGGCCCGGGCGGACACTCCCAGGACCGCCGGAGTCGCCACACCGACGCAGACCTGCACCCGGTCCTGATAGAAGGCGACGTGCCCGCGCAGGCGCGCCACTTGGCCGATCGGGTCGTCGTAGCTCCAGCACACGGCGGTGTCGCCGTCGCCGTCGAAACGCCAGTAGGTCGCCTGCCCTTTGAACGGGCATCGGCTGCTGCGCGCGTCGTCGCGCCGGAGCGCGACCCGCACGTCCTCGCGGGGGAAATAGAACACCAGACCGTGGTCCTGCTCGTCGACGAGCAGGGGCCGCGTCGTCTCGGCGACGAGCCGGTCACCGAGCCGGGCCGTGACGAGGTTGCGGCGTCGGTGGATGTCGACGCGATAGTCGGGTCTGTCCGCGAAACCGGAGTGCTCGACCTCCGCGGCGGTCCGCTGTTCGTCCATCCGAGGATTCCTTTCCGAAGCCCGACCGGTCACAGCCGCGCGGCCGACGGGATCGCGGCGTGTTCCCGGCGCAGCGGGCGGATCATCGCCTCCTGCGTGAACGAGGCGATCAAGCGACCGTCCTCGGTGTGCACCTGGCCGCGCACATACGACATGCCCCCGCCCACCTGCGTGCTCTCGTGGGAGTACAGCAGCCAGCCGTCCCACCCGACCGGCTCGTGGAAACTCACCGTCACGGTCATGACCGCGGTCGAGATGGTGTGGTGCGCCTGGCTGGTGCCGACACCCGCGTGCGCGCGCATGGTCGCCGAGACCGAGAGGTGACCGGTGAAGTGGGCGAGCAGGGCCTTGGCGAGGTCGTCGCGAACCGGAATCGGTTCGTAGCGCAGCCAGGCGGACAACTCGGGCGGGCCGACCTCCGCGGGGTCGTTCACATCGGCGACGCCGACGATCCGCAGCTCGCGGCCCGCCATCGGCATCTCGGCCACGATCGCCTCCTCCGGCCCGGCGACTCGCGGGCGTGGCGCGTGATGCCGGATGACGTCGGCTGCCGGTGTGTCGGCCAGGACGGCGACCGATGCGCAGCGGCGACCGTTCTGCTGCACCGCCACCGCCGCCGCGGCCATCGAACGTCCCTCGTGGGTCACGTCGACCACGAACTCGAGGGGCTCGTCCGGATCGACGACACGGGTGAAGATGGCGTGCGCCGACCGGATCGATCTGCCGGGCAACCGTTTCGCGACCGCGACGAGGGATTGCGCGAGGAGCTGGGTGCCGTCGACCACCTTGCGCGATCCGCCGTCACTGGCGCCGGTGAAGGTGTTCACGCCGACGGGAACGACATCGAAGATCTCGAGCATCCGCGTCACCGAGGACTCGCCGGGCGCGGCCGTGTCCTCGATGGCGTTCGCCGCGTCTTCGCCCGGGCCGGTCCCGGACCGGGTATGAGTCATCTGGTTCCTTCCGGGAGGAAAGCCTTCCAGCCGCCAGGTCGCCCCCGCCGCCGCGATGGCTTCGACCGTGGCACAGGCCGCCTCGGGGCGGTCGGCGGGCGTCCGGCCGGTGATGACGACGTCGACCCGTAGGTGCGATGTTCGGCGACCGCGCCGACCAGTTCGGTGACGATCCGCGGCGTCGGTCCGAACGACCCGTCGGAACCGATGATCATCGGGGCGACACCGTCCCAGCGGGCCGGAACGCCGTAGCGGCGAGCGATTGGGCCAGTTGCCGCCGATCCAGATCGGCGGGCGAGGTCGTTGCACCGGGGTCGGCAGAATCGTGGCGCCATCGGCCGACAGGTGTGTGCCGTGGACGTCGACCTCCGCACCGGACCACAGCGCGGTGAGCAGAGCCAGCCCTTCGTCCAACCACTCGGCGACCGCGCGTGGCTCGGCCGGTTCACCCCAGGTGCCGTACCGCGAACCGTTCTCACCCCCGGGCGTAGCCGTGTGACGGCCAGCCGCCTTTCACTTGAGCATGCTGCCCGCGTCGATCGGCAACGGAACACCGGTGACGAAACGGGACTCGTCCGAAGCGAGATAGAGCACCGCGTTGCTGATGTCGACCGGCTCCACCCACGGGATCGGCAAAGTGTGGAACATCCGGCAGATCGGCTCGAGATCGGCGGGGCCCGGGTTCTCCAGATCGGGGCGGAACAGCTTGTAGGTGCCATCGTTCATCACCATCGGCGTGTTCACGTGCGTCGGATGCACCGAGTTGACCCGGATCGAGTGGTGGCCGAGTTCCACGGCGAAGGTTCGCATGAGACCGACGACGCCGTGCTTCGCGGCGACGTAGTGACCCACGTTCGGGTACGCCTTGAGGCCGCCCACGGAGCTGGTGAGCACGATCGAGCCGCCGCGGCCGCCCGCGATCAGATGCGGCGCACCGGCTTTCACGGTCTTCCACACGCCGCCCAGGTTGACGTCGATCATGTCGTCCCACAGGTTCTCCTCGAGGTCGAGCAGTTGCCCGCCCTCGTTGCCGATACCCGCGTTCGCGACGATGACGTCCAGCCGTCCGAGCTGCTCGACGCCGCTGTCGACGGCGGTCTTCAGCGCGGCGAAGTCGCGCACGTCCACCTCGGCGGTGAACACTCGCCTGCCTTCGGCTTTGACCAGATCGGCGGTGGTCGCCAGATCCTCGGGGGTGGACATCGGGAAGGGCACGTTGTCGAGCTGCTTGCAGACGTCGACGGCGATGATGTCGGCGCCTTCCTGCGCCAGCCGCACCGCGTGGCTGCGGCCTTGGCCACGCGCAGCACCGGTGATGAACGCGACCTTTCCTTCGACCCGTCCGGTCATGGTTACCTCTATTCGTTGTTCCGCCGAAACGGCTGGTTCGTGAGATCGCCCGAGAGCGGGGACTCACCCCTGATCAGGAGTTGGGCGTGAAGGTGATGTGGAGGTCGGTGAGCCCGCGCAGGATGTAGGTGGGCTCGTAGCTGTAGCGCCGCTCCCCCGCGGGGCCATGGTGTTCCTCGTCGATGGTGATGTCCAGCATCCGGTCCAGGATGCGTTCGATCGACACGCGCCCTTCGACCCGAGCCAGCGGGCCGCCGGGGCAGGAGTGCACCCCGCGCCCGAAGGCCATGTGTTCGCGGAAATTCGGCCGGTCCAAACGGAATTCGTGCGGATTCTCGAACCGCCGCGGGTCCCGGTTGGCCGCGCCGGGGCAGAACATCACCGTCGAGCCCACCGGGATGTCGGCATCGCCGATGGTCGTCGCGCGCTTCGCCAGGCGGAAACCGCTCTTGACCGGCGAATCCATCCGCAGCGACTCCTCGATGAACACCGGAATCAGGCTGCGATCCGCGCGCAGCCGCTCCTGCACCTCGGGATGATCGCCCAGCACCCGCAGTGACGCGCCGAGCAACTTCGCGGTGGTCTCCTGCCCGGCGGCGAACAAGAAAGTCGCCGAGCGCACCACATCGATGACCTCGGGTGTGGAGCCGTCCGGGTACTTCGCCAGCGCCAGCGACGTCAGGACGTCGTCGCGCGGCTCGCGCCGCCGATCGCTGATGTACGAACTGAATTTCTCGTCCAGCCACTCCAGCGGATTGCTCGACACCACCTCTTTGTCCAGCGCGCCGACCCGCGACCCCGGACGCTCGGCGCCCAAGGCGATGCGGAAGTCCTCGTGGTCCTCCTCCGGCACGCCCAGCATGTCGGCCACGACCAGCAACGAGAACGGCTTGGCGTATTCGGCGAGGAATTCACACCGCCCGCGCTCCAGGAATTCATCGAGCTGGCGGTCGGCCAACCGCCACATGAAGTCCTCGTTCTCCTTCAGCCGCGCCGGCGTCAGCAACCGGTTCAGCAACGACCGCGCGTAGGTGTGCTGCGGCGGATCCATCGTCACCATGTGCTCGAACATCGGCAACTGGCTGCGGTGCTGTTCGAGCAACTCGGTGAGGTCGTCGCCCTGGACTTCGAACGGCAACGGCGGGAACGGACCACCCACGGCGATCGCTGAGGAGAAGACTTCCGAGTTCTTCAGCACCTCCGTCGACTCCTCGTATCCGGTCACCGCGTACACCCCGTACCGCGATTCCCGCGTCACCGGGCACTTGGCCCGCAGGTGATCGAAGTACGGATGCGGATCCGGTACGACGGCCGGATCGGTGAAGTAGTCGACCGAATCGAAGTCAGTCATCGAGCGCACTCCTGAGTGATAGAAGCTACTTAGCGAAAGGATAACATTATTCTCTTCTAGAGCGAAGATCATTCTCACGCGGCCACGGAGAGATTCGCTCGCCCGGTGGAGCGGGGATCAGGGCAGGTAGACCCGGCTCGCCAGCCAGCGGCCTCCGACGAGTTCCATGGTCATCTCGACCCGGCTGCGATCCACTCGCGGATCCGCCGAGGCGGAATTGGTCACCGTCTGATCGATGAACAGCAGGACTTCGACTTTCGTCTCCGTCGCCGACTTGACCGCGGCGTCGAGCACCGTTCCCTTACCGGTCGCCTTGTTCTCCAGCAGCAGCTGGCGCAACTGGCCGCTCGAGCGGGTGTACATATCCCGGAACTCGCCCGTCGCACCGTCCAGTACGGCGGCGAAATCACGGTCGAGGGTGCCCGAGTCCACGCTGGTCAGCGTCATGGCATACGAGCGGGCCGCGGAAAGCCCGGCCGCCGCCGCGGCGTCCACGTCGCGCTCCTTCTTCAGCTGCCAGCCCAGGACGGCCGCCGCCGCTATGGCGGCGACCGCGACGGCCGCGGTGACGGGCAGCAGGGCTCGGCGGATCAGCGGGGTCACGCGCGACAGTAGGCCCGGTCGCGCGGACGCGCTCGGCTGCCGTTCGGCGGCGTCGCCGTCGGCAGACTCCTCGGCCGGGGCCGCATCCGTCCCGGCGGCCGTCTCCTCGGCCGCCTCCTCGGCCTCGTCCGGGGCGGTCGATAGCTTCTGCTCGGTCGCTACCGAGGTCGCGGTATCACTGTGGCTCATGATGACTCCTCGCTTGTGGTGGGTGTGCACTGTCAGGCCGACCATGGCCGCGGCCGGTCATCGCCGCGGCGCGGGCGGCGGGGGCGGCAGCGGCGGCCCCGCGAACGTGAGTGGAAGCGACAGCGGCCCGATCGGGGTGGGGGTGGCCTGCTGGTCGGCACGCACGCCCGGCGGCGGGCCGTCCGGGATCTCCTCTCCCGGTGGACGTGGCGCATTGCGCGCGCCGCGGATCAGCACCGAGGGATCGTGGTCCGGACACGACGTGTACAGATAGGGCTCCGGGAAGTCCGGCAAGGACGGCGGACGGCGCGGCAGGTCGTAATCACAGCTGCGACGCGGGTACAGATTCACCAATCCCCAGACGCCGCCGTCGTGGAACGCCACGCCTATCGCGTCCAGCGTGGAACCGGCGCGCTCGGTCGGGAAGAAGAACTCCTGCAGAGCGGGCACTCGCTTTGATGTCGTGTCCGCCACCACCGCCAAGTTCTCCAGCAGCGCGGCGCCCGCGCCCGAATTCTCCGCGAGCACCGCGTCGAGCGCACGCAGGGTTCCCGGTGCGGCGCCGAGCAATTCGGCGTAGCCACCGGACTTCTTCTCGACGCCGCTCAGCAAGGCGTTCGTGTTGCCCGCGAACTCGATCAGACCCGGACCGAAATCACGAACGGTCGCGAGCACCGACCGGCTGTCCCGCAGCAGGCTCACCGTCTGCGGGAGCACCGAATCCAGTGTGGAGACCAGGAATACGCCGCCGTCGACGATATCGGCGAGCTTGCCCGGCCCCGCCGGGCTCACGCCGAGTTCGTCCACGATGGCCGCCAGCTGGGCGGGATCCACCTGGGCCAGTGCCGAATCCAGTTCGGAGAGCGTCTTCCACAGCGGCGTCGGCGTCGTGGTGGCCTCGACGGCGATCTCCGCGCCGTCGGTGAGGTACGGCCCGTCGTCGCGGGTGGGGCGGAAGTCCAGGTATTGCTCGCCGGCCAGGGACAGGCTCGCCACGCGCACCTCCCCGTCGGCGGGCACCCGGACGTCCGCGTCAACGGCGGCGACCGCGACCAGCCCGGTGCCGGTCAGCTCCACCGATTCCACCCGGCCGATCGGTACTCCGCGCAAGGTCACCTGCCGACCGGCCAGCAGTCCGCCGGAATCGGCGAGGTGCACCCGCACGGTGATCGTCGCTGCCGCCGGATCCACGCCGAGCGCGCCGAACACCAGATAGCCGACGCCCACCACCAGGGTGAGCACCAGCGCGCCCGCGGAAAGGCCCGAACGCCTGGCTCGTCCCGCCCGCACGACCGTCACCAGCACGCGCGCCGGCAGGTCCAGCGCCGCCGCGCGCAGCCGGGCCGGTGTGCTCATCGGCCGGTTCCCGTCACCCGTTGCTGGAGCTTCAGCAGTGTGTAGGTGAGGGTGCCCACGAACGCTTCCCAATCCCGCGCGTCCGGCAGGCGACTGGCCGGATCACCGGGATGGTTCGGGTCCGGCAGGACGCCGAGCGCCAGATCCCGCATGTCGGCGTCGACGCTCGCCGAGGTGCTGCTGGTCACGGCGATGACCGGTCCGAGCATCGCGTTCATCGCCGCCACGCTCGCGTTCGGGTCGGTCGCGGCGGCGTTGAGTTCCGCGGCGATCCGGTTGATGTCGGCGACCATGCCGGTGGTGGCGGCGCCGTTCAGCCCCGGCAACTTCTCCAGCTGGCCGCTGATCTGATCCACCCTCCGGACCAGTGCCAGCGCTTGCCGCGCGTTGTCCTGCAGCGTGGTCAGCGCGGGGCCCGCCGCGAAGACCACGTCGTCGATGGTGCGACGCTGGGCGTGCACCTGCCGGGTGAGCTCGTCGATCTGGGCGAGGGTGGTGCGGATGTCCTCCGAGCGGGCGGCCAGTGCCCGCACCACTCGGGTGGACTGCTCGATCAAGGCGCCGACCCGCTCGCCGCGGTCGCCGACCGCTTGCCCGAGTCCGTTGACGAGCGTGGTGAGATTGCGGATCGCGCCACCGTTCACCAGCAGCGCGGCCGTGGTCAGCAACTCCTCGATGGTCGCGGCGGCAGCCGTGGCATCCCGGGCGATGCTGTCCCCGTCACGCAGGGCGGGGGTCGCGGGTGTGGCGTCCGGCGGCGGCGTCAGCGAGACGAAGACATCGCCGAGCGGGGTGGCGGTGCGCAGCTCCGCGCGCGTCCCGAGCGGCAGGACCACGCCATGGTCGATGCCCATCGTGACGACGGCGGTGAAGTCGCGCACCGCCATGCCGGTCACCTCGCCGACGTCTGCCCCGGAGAGCCGGACTTTCGCCTTGGCGGGCAGGTTCAGCGCGTTGGCGAAGTCGGCGTGGACGGTGTACTTCGCGCCGCCGACGCCGGGCGCGGGCAACGGGAGGTCCTCCAGCCCCACCGAGCACGCCGTCGTCGTCACCAGCACCGCGCCGAGCGCCACGGCGCGCATCCCGAGTCTCCAGTTCGTCATCGCGGCAACCTCGACATCGCGTCGAGCATGTCGGTGATCCCGAAGTCCGGACCGAAGTCCTGCAAAGTTCCGGTCGCACAGCCGAGTTGGCGCAAGCCCAAGATGTTGCACACCTCTTTGACGAGCTGACCGTCGAAGAACACCTTGTCCAGCAGCGCGTGCACCCGCACTCCGCGATACGGGAAATCGACCGCGTTGTACGCGTTGTTCAGCAGCAGCGGCGTCACATCGATGAACTCGGCCAGCTCACGCCGGTAATCGGCGAGCGCGCGCGTCACGGTGTTCGCGTCGGCCACCGTGGACCGGATGCTGTCCGCGTTATGTGTGAGCAGATCGTTCGCTTGCAGCAGGATCTGGTTGATCTGCGCGCCCGTATCCCCCGCGCCGATGTTCAGATCGGCCAGCGCATCGCCCAATTGCGCGGTGGCGCCGCCGAATTCACGGATCACACCTTCGTTGTCGGCGGCGGCGCGCGCCAGGACGGCCAGTTGGTCCACGATCCCGGTGATCGCGTCGCGGACCTGCGCGCCGCCGTCGTCACCCAGGCGCACCGCGTCGGCCAGTTCGTCCATGGTCCGGCGCAGTTGCGGGCCGCTGCCGGTGGTGATCGCCGCGGACACGCCCAGCAGCTCGGCGATCGGACCGTCGCCGGGCCGCGCGCCCTGCAATTGACCGCCCATTCGGTCGGCGGCCCCCAGCAGGCGGTCGAACTCGACCGGCGTCCTGGTGCGATCCAATCCGATGCGAGCGCCGTCGGCCAGGGTGGGACCGCCCTGGTAGGCCGGCGTGAACTCGACGTGGCGGTCGGTGAGGACCGAGGTCGACAACGTGACGGCCCTCGCGTCGGCCGGGATGTCGACGTCGGCGTCGATCCGCATGGTCACCTCCACGTGCGAGCCGTGCGGCCGCACCGCGGTGACCTCACCGACCGGCATGCCGAGTACGGCCACTGCGTTGCCGACGTACAGGCCGGCCCCGTTGTCGAACGCGGCGGTCACGGTCGTGCCGGTGTCGCCAACCGCGTCACCGGCACATCCGGCCGACGCGCCGACCAGCAGCACCGCGCCGAGCCGGACCAAGACTGATAGCGCTCTCATCGGCAGTCCTCGAAATAGGGCGGGAGGTCGATTCCGGGGGCACGACTGCTGATGGCGCACATCCAGGAGTCGATCAGCGGGCCTGCCGGTGCGGTGAAGTCGACTTCGTTCGCGGTGCCGGAGGCGTTGGCGAAGTTGCGCACCGGGACGGGCAGGATTTCCAAGGTGCTCCGCAGCAGTTGGTCGTTGCGGGCCAAGCTGCCCAGCAGTCCGTTCAAGCCGGTGATCAGTTCCTCGAGCTTCGGCCGGTCGTCGACGACCAGCGCGCGCAGCTGGTCGGCGAGGCGGCGGGTGCCGTCCATCAGCCGCTCGATCGCGTCGCGGCGGGCGACGATCTCGCCGAGCAGGTCACGGCCCTGCGCCGTGATCGCGGCCAGGTCGGCGCGCTGCTCGGTGATCACCGTGGTCAACCGCTGCGTCCCCGCGAGCAGCGCGCCCAGCTCGCCGCGGCGATCGCCGATGATCGTGGCCAGCGCGCGTATGTTCTCCAGCAGTCCGGGCAGCACCGCGGGCACCCCGTCCAACTGGGTGGCGAGACTGTCGAGTGACTTGCTGATCTGCTGCGCGTCGATCTGCTCGAAGGTGACCGTGGCGCTCTCCAGGGCCTGCTGCAGGTCATAGGGAACAGCGGTGTGGCGCAGCGCTATCCGGCGTCCGGGCAGTACGCCCTGCCCGGCGGGCCGCAGTTCCACGTAACGGGCGCCGAGCAAGGTGGTCAGCTTGATCGCGGCGCCGGTCTCCGCCCCGAGCGCGACGTTCTCGTCGACTGCCACCGTGACCACCACGTGGTCGCCGGCCAGTCGTTGCGCCTCGACGGTCCCGACCGGCACACCGGCGATGGTGACCGAGTCGCCTGGGCGGATGCCCGCCGCCTGGGCGAATTCCAGCTCGTAGGAGACCCGGCCGACGCCGAGCGCGTTGAACCCCAGCGCGGCGGCCAGGACGGCCAGCAGCACCGCGAGCGCCAGCACGCCGAGCACACTGCGCCGGTGCGACTCGATCGGCTGTCGTAACGTCCGAATGGTTTGTGCGGCGAACTCTTTCGATTTCATACTGTCACCTGCAGATCGGTGATTGCTGGGGCTGCCCGGTCGCGGACGCGAGCCCCACGATTGTGGGCACGAGCGTGGCGAGGCTCGGGATCAGGTCGACGCCGAAATTGCACAGATAGGTGTCGAGGTAAGCGCCTTCTTGGCTCACCCTGGCCAGGCCCTTCATCAGGGCGGGCAGGTTGAAGCCCAGGTAGGCGAAGTTTTCCTTGTTGTCCATGAAGTGCCGGGTGAAACCCGGTTCGCGATAGAGCATTTCGTCGAGTTCCGGTTGCACGCCCGCGACCACGCCCGCCATCCGGTCGGTCAGGGTCGCCGCGGTGCTCAGCGTGCCGAGCAGTTCGTCGCGATGCAGTGCCAGGCCATCGATGACCGCGCGCGATCGCGTGATGAGCGCACTCACCTCCCCGCTGTGCACCGCGAGATCACCCACCACCTGGTTCAGGTTGGTGATGACCGCGCCCAGCACCTGATCCGGCCCGGCGAGCGACCGGGCCAGTGTCGAGACCTGCTCGATCAGCAGCACCACCGACGTGTTGTCCCCCTGCAACGCCCTGATCAGGGCACCGGTCACATTGTCGACCTGGGCGGGGTCGAGTCCGCCGAACAGCGGCTCGAATCCGTTGAGCAGCGCGGAGATGTCGAAGGAGGGTTCGGTGTGCTCGAGCCGGATCTCCCCGCCCGGCCGCAGCGGAGACGGGTCACCGAAATCGGCAGGCGAGAGGCCGAGGTACCGCTGGCCGATGACGTTCTGGTACGTGATCGACGCTTTGGTGTTGCCGGACAGCCTCTGGGCGTCCTCGACCCGGAACCGCACCCGGGCTCGCGTGCCGTCCAGCTCGATCTTGTCGACGCGACCGACCCTGACCCCGGCCATGCGGACGTCGTCGCCCACCCGTAAGCCGCTGACGTCGCTGAACACCGCCGAGTACGGATTGGTCCCGCCGTCGATTCCGCGGTCCAACGTCACGAAGGTGACCCACAGCAGGGCGACGGCGGCGGCCACGAAAAGGCTGACGCCGATCAGGGAGCGACGATAGCTCATCGGGCACCTCCGCCGGGGAAGGGACCGTCACCCAGCAACGGCGCGAGCAGCGATTCCGCGCCGTCGGCTTCTCCGCTCAGGACGCGGCGGATCAGCTCCTGGAGGTCCGGGGGCAGGTCCGGTGGGGACGGGTAGGTGCGTGGATCCATGGCCGGTGGCAGTTCCTGGGCAGGGGCGGCGGTGGGGGCGGTGCTGCAACTTGCTCCGGCCAGTTCGCCGTAGCGGGGGCAGTCGGCCCTGGTGTAGGGCGTGTGCGGGGTGAACCGGAACTGGAACTTGCCGCGCCCGCGCGGGCTGTCCTGGTTCCAGAACTCGGTGAACCACAGGTCGGACAGTTTCTTGATCCGGACCACGATCGGCCCGAAAGCCGGTGAGCCGTCGGCGAAGACGTCGAGCACCGGACCCATCTGATTCGCCACGGTGACGAGCTGATCGGTGCGCCGGTCCAGCGTGTCACCTACCGAGGACAGGGTCGTGCCACCTGCCGACAGCAGCCCGACCAGTTGCTGATTCTGCTCGGCGAAGGTTCGCATGGGCAGGACAGCGTGGTGCAGCGCGTCCAGCAGATCGGGCGCGGAGGCATTCAGTGCGCGCACGGCGCCGGCCAACACGGTCAGCGTCGGCGGACCACCGTCCGCGGTGAGCAGCGCGTCGAATTCCCTGGTGATGCGCTCGAGTTGCGCGCCGGCCGCGACGATGTCGGCGCCACGGCGGTCGGTCGCCGTCGCCACCGCGGCCAGCACGCCCACGGTGTTGCTCGCACCGACCCGCGCCGCGCTCGCGATGATCTCGCGCAGTTTGGTGAGGGCGGTCTGCAACTGCACTGTCGACAGACTGCGATCCTGGCGGATTTCGGCATGCGGGGGCAGCGCGGAGCCGGGACCGTTGTCCACCAACTGGACCGACGACACGGCGAAGACATTGCTCGGGACCACCCGCGCGGTCACCGTTCGCGGGATCCCGGCCGCGGCGGCGGGATCCAGAAGCAGCCGCACCCGGTTGGGACCGCCGGCGGCGGGCGCGACCTCGGCCACGGTGCCGACCAGCATGCCGCGGAACTTCACGTCCGACCGGGCGGGCAGCCCGTCGCCGAGTTGTTCCAGCAGGGCGGTCACTTCCACCTTGTCGTCGAAGCGGCCGGTGGATTTCATCAGCAGCACCGCCACGACCGCCACGGTGACCACGACGAGGATCAGCCCGCGCACGAGCAGCGAGATCACCGAGGGGCCGCGCCCGTCTTTCTCGAACAGGATCGACATGGTCATCCTCCGAGCCTCGCGCTGGCCCCGATGCCCCAGAGCGCAACGGTGAGCAGCAGATTGACGACGATCATCAGCGAGATCGCCGCGCGCATCGCCCGCCCGGCGGCGATGCCGACACCTTGCGGGCCACCGGCGGCGTAGAAGCCGTAGTAGCACTGGACGGTCGAGGTGAGGATCACGAAGACGACCGCCTTGAGCAGCGAGTAGACGAGGTCCGGTCCGTTGAGCACCAGTTGGAAGTAGTGCTCGTAGGTCCCCGCGGACAGCCCTCCGGACAGCCCGACCACCACGCGCACCGCGAGATAATTCACCGCGAGGCACACCACATACAGCGGGATCATCGCCAGTACCGAGGCCAGGATCCGGGTGCTGACCAGATACGGGATCGAGCGAATGCCCATCGACTCCATCGCCTCGATCTCCTCGGCGATGCCCATGGCGCCCAACTGCGCGGTGAACCGGCAACCCGCCTGGGCCGCGAACGCCAGCGAGGCCATGATCGGAGCCAGTTCCCGCGTGGAGGCGGTCGAGGCGATCAACCCGACCGTCGGCTCCATTCCGAGCAGATGCAAGGCGTTGTAGCCTTCCAGGCCCACGATGGCCCCACCGGCGGCGCCCAGCACGATGATGACGCCTGCCGTGCCGCCACCGACGACGATCGAACCGTTGCCCCACGTGACATCGGAGAGGATGCGCACGAACTCGGTTCGGTAGTGGCGCAGCATGACCGGTATAGAGAACAGTGCCCGCAGGAAGAACGTCATCATGTGCCCGAGCCGCATGACAGCGGTACCCAGCCGAGCGAGCCCGCGCAGCGCGACGCGGGTCCCCGGCGGGCGGTACGGCGCGGCCATCACAACCCCTGCCGGGGCAGCAGGATCATCGACAGCTGGGTGACGCCGACATTCACGGTCATCAACAGCAGGATCGAGGCGACCACGGTCGAGTTGACCGAGTTGGCCACGCCCGCGGGGCCGCCCTTGGTGGACAGTCCCTTCTCGCACGCGACGATGGCCACGATGGCGCCGTAGACGACGGCTTTGAACAGCGTCAGCACCAGGTCGCTCACTGTGGCGAAGGACGCGAAGGTGGTCACGAAACTACCGGGCGCCCCGCTCTGGACGAAGACGTTGAACAGGTATCCGGCCAGGAAGCCGACGAAGCAGACGACACCGGTCAGCGACACGCCGACGACCACCGCGGCGGCCAGGCGCGGTACGACCAGCCGCCGCACCACCGACACCCCCATCACCTCCATGGCGTCCAGTTCGTCCCGGATCTTCCGGGAGCCGAGATCCGCGCAGATCGCCGAACCGACGGCGGCGGCCATGAGCAGCGCGGCCACCATCGGCGCCCCTTGCCGGATGACCGCCAGGCCGCTCGCCGCCCCCGCCAGCGAGGTGGCCCCGACCTGCCCGGCCAGCAGGCCGAACTGGATCGACAGCGTCACCCCGATCGGCAGCGACACGAAGATCGTCGGCAGTACGGCCGCCGAGGACATGAACGCGGCTTGCCGGACGAACTCGGCGAACGCGAACCGTCCGGTCACGATGTCCACGCACAGGTATTGCAGTGCGCGCACGCCCAGTACGAACTGGCCGCCGACGGTTTCCAGGGCGGTGACGGGATGACGGCGCAGATAGCCCCGGAACCATGCGGTGATCTCCCGGGTCGCCGACGAGGCGCCGCTGTCGGCGGCCGCACGCGTGTTCTCGCGCGCGTCGGTCTCGCGGGAAATCATCATCGATCTCGAAACTCTTCGGGCCGGCATCCATGGACGAGCGCGCGAGAACAATCCGGAACAGGTTCATTCCACGCGAGCTCCCCGCACTGCGGTACGAGGAATGGCCGGACATTAGAACGGTCCAGTGACTGCCACGCTTCCGGAGCGTCGAGAATATGCTCCCGGGATATCGGCTCGGCTGTCCGACTCGAATTTCGCCCCGAGCTCACTCCGGCGACGAAGCGTCACATCGCTATTGTGCGTGCCGTTACATCGCGAGTCAATAGCGGGACGAACGGACTGTGGCGACCCGATCGAGCACGAAAAACCGATGAACGGCAGGATGATGAAAGCACAAATGGAGTGGCGGAGCGTCCCCACCACTCGAATCGTCGAAGTTTCGCGGAAACGGCAATTTGTTTCCGAAAACGTATTGTTTTACTCGAGCCGACGCGCGACGATATGCGCGCATGCCACGGAATCGGCGCCCCGATCGACCGCCGCTCACCGTGGACCCCGTTACGAGCCTCCTGACTACCCTGCGTCCACCTGTCTCGCACAACACGGCATCGGTACACCGCAGCCGGATCGACCGGCCCGGATTCCCGGTGCCGAGCGGGCGCTCAGCACCCTGCTGTGCACATGCATAGCACGGGCGGGGACAATGCGTCAATAGAACCGGCTCCCGGTACTACGATACGAATTGATCCGATGACCGAATATTTCCGAAGGAGGCCGGTGGATGCCATCGTCCCGCAGGATCGGAGCACCCGACGCCAAGAATCGCGGCGTCCTGATCGACGCCGCCGAACGGCTGCTGCTGGAAGAGGGATGGGCGGCGGTGACCTCCCGCCGGGTGGCCGAGCGCGCCGGACTCAAACCGCAACTGGTGCACTACTACTTCCGATCCATGGACGAACTGCTGCTCGAAATCTTCCGGCGCCGCGCGGAGCAAGGACTCGAACTCCAGGCAGAGATGATGAAAACGGAAAAACCACTACGCGCGCTGTGGGATTTCAGTACCGACGCGACGGCGGTGCGCTTCACCATGGAATTCGTCGGACTGTCCAATCACCGGCCCGCGATACGAGAGGCGGTGGCCGGCTACGCGGAGCGTTTCCGCAGCATCCAGACCGAGGTTTTGCGGCGAATTCTGAACGAATACGAATTCGATACCACGCGCTTTCCGCCCGCGGCCATGGCGGTGCTGATGACGAGCGTTTCCCGCGTGGTCGTGCTGGAGCGGGCGCTCGGCATGTCCGGCGGCCACGCCGAAGCCTTCGAGCTGGTCGAGCGTGAGATCGACAGGCTCGAGGGCGAGCGCGGCGACGCCGGGCCGGGCATCGCCTGACCGGCGGCGACCGGCCGGGCTCAGCGTGCCGGAACCAGATCCACCTCGCAGCGGTAGGCCGGCGGCCGGAGTTCACCGGTCCGGAACGCCTCGCTCGCGCCCACGGCCTCGGCGGGCAGCCCCGCCGCGGTGAGGGCGCACGACTTGAAAGCCCGTGCCGCCAGACTCATCCGATGCTGCGCGTGATCGACCCGGTGCTCCAGTTCGGCGGGCAGGTCCACGCCCCACAACGCGACTTCGGTGAGGCCGCGATCGAGGCAGTCGAGCACCCCGGCGCGCACCCGGTCGTCGGACCGGTAGGTCTGCGCGGCCACGGCGACGGCCGTCGGCCAGGTGTCGTGCACCGGCGTGGTCAGCGACTGTTCCAGGTCGAGCACCGTGGCGCCGAGAATCCGCAGCGGACGCACGTTCGCGTGGTCGGCGACCAGAACTGTCACCTCCCACCCGGCGGTGGTGCGGTCGAACAGCCAGCCGCCCGCGTGACGGATCACCTCGGTCGCGCTCGGCGCGACGACCGCCAAGCGGTAGCGCAGCGGATGCCGCCGCGCATGGGCTCGCCAGCGTGCGACGGAGTGGAGTTCCCGAACACCTCGGTCGATGGAATCGACGGATCGTCTGACCATGGTTACCCATCCCGTAATCGAACGTGCAGTTCAGGGCAGGTCCGACCGCGAAACTCGCGCGAGCGCACGCGGTCTCGCCGAAACTGGAATCGGCGAAGCCGTGCTCGGCGGCGCCCGCACGTCGAGCCGAACGGTCGAAGCCGGAGCAGACGGCGCGCCAGGGCTGATGACGGAGCCCGTGCCACTCCACCGGAACCTACCGAACACACCGTAAATCGGTTCTTCCCACTGTGATAATGACCTTCCAGATTTGCATTATGTGATTTACATCACATCCGTGCCGAAGCGAGCCCGCACCCGTGCGTCACACACCGGCGCATGACCTGAAATCACTTGGCGCGATTCATCACTCGATCGGCAGCGCGCCAGTGCTCGTCGGCTACCCAGAGCCGGGCGAACTCCGTGACAGCCTCCTCCGCGGGGACACCGCCGATCACCCGCTTGATCGCAGCGGCAGGCTCGCTCGCCAGGGACCGGGCCACGGCCCGCCAGTCCTTGTCGAATTCGGCACGCGGCAGCACCTTGTCCACCAGGCCGACTCGCTCGGCGGACGCGGCGTCGAGAATGGTGCCCGCACCGGCGAGCAGCAGCGCTCGCCCCGGCCCGACCAGCCGGGACAGCCGCTCGGCGCCACCCCACGCGGGCATGATCGCCAGCGACACCTGGTTGAACCCGATCTTGATGTCGTCGGCCGCGATCCGGATGTCCGCCGCCACCGCCACCTCGGCGCCGCCCCCGAGCGCGTGCCCGTTGAGTGCGGCGATCACCGGGCCGGGGAACGCGGCCAGCCGGTCGCAGATGCCGCGCATCCGCCGGGCCATGGCCGCCGCCTGCTCTTCGGTGCGCAGCGCGGCGAGTTCCTTCAGATCCCCGCCGGAGACGAAAGCGCGATCCCCCGCCCCGGTGATGACCAGTGCGCGGGCATCGGCGGCGGCGTCGATCGCCTTCTCCAGTTCGTCCATCGTGGCGGGCGCGATGGCGTTGCGGGCGTGCGGGCGATTGATGGTGACGACCGCCAATCCCGCGTCCAGCTCGAACTCGACCATTGCTTGTTCTCCTATAGGGAAATGTGATTCTCTTATCGAGAGAACTATAGACGTATCTCGCGCGGCGCTCCGCCACGAGACAGGAGTTCGACGATGCGCAAGATCCCCCTCGACCTGGTCCATCGCTACCAGGAGGAGGGTTGGTGGACCTCCGAGACGATCGGTGATCTCTTGGCAGGCGGGCTGGCCGCCGCGCCCGGCACCGCGTTTCGCATCCACTCCGCGGTGCGGCCGTGGTCGGGGACGTTCGGCGACGTCGAGCAGATCGCCCGCAGGCTGGCCGCCGGGTTGCGCCGCCGCGGCGTAGGTCCCGGCGACATGGTCGCCTTCCAGCTGCCGAACTGGATGGAGGCGGCGGCGGTGTTCTGGGCGTCGGCCTTCCTCGGCACGACGGTGGTGCCGATCGTCCACTTCTACGGGCGCAAGGAAGTCGGCTACATCCTGGCGACGGTCCGGCCGAAGGTCTTCGTGACCACCGATCGGTTCGGCAACACCGAGTTCGCCCCCGGCCTGCGCGACGCGGTCCCGATCGTCGGCGTGGTGGGCGAGGATTTCGAGGAGCTGCTCGACCCGGCGCCCATGCCGGGGACCCTTCCGGCCGACCCCTCGGGGCCCGCGCTGATCGCGTTCACCTCCGGCACCACCCGCGCCCCGAAAGGCGTGGTGCACAGCCACCGGACGCTGGGCCACGAGACCAGGCAACTGGCCGGGATGTACCCGGCCGACCGAGGCGACCAGCTCACCGGGGCGCCGGTCGGCCACTTCATCGGCATGGTGAACGCCTTCCTCATCCCGGTGCTCGACCGGGTGCCGATCAACCTGATCGATGTCTGGGATCCGGGCAGAGTGCTCGAGTTGATGCGCACCGAACACCTCACGGTGGGCGGCGGCGTGCCCTACTACGTCACCAGCCTGCTCGATCATCCGGACTACACGCCCGAGCATCTGCCCCAGCTGCGCTACGCGGGACTGGGCGGCGCGGCGGTGCCCGCCGCGATCACCACCCGTCTGGCGCGGACCGGTATCACCGTGTACCGCTCCTACGGCAGCACCGAACACCCCTCGATCACCGGATCGCACCCGACTGCCCCCGAGGCAAAACGGCTGTTCACCGACGGCGCCCCGCTGGCGGGCGCGGAGGTGCGACTGGCCGAGGACGGCGAAATCCTCAGTCGAGGACCGGATCTGTGCCTCGGCTACACCGATCCGGAGCTCACCCGGGCGGCCTTCGACGACGACGGCTGGTACCACACCGGTGACATCGGCGTGCTGGACGCGGACGGTTACCTGACGATCACCGATCGCAAGTCCGACATGATCATCCGCGGCGGCGAGAACATCAGCGCGCTCGAGGTCGAAGAGGTGCTGCTGACCCTGCCCGGCGTGACCGAGGCGGTGGCGGTCGCCGTGCCCGACGCCCGGCTCGGCGAGCGCACCGCCGCGGTGCTGCGCCTGCAGCCGGGGCGGGCCGCGCCGCACCTGGACGAATTGCGCGCGCACTTCGGCGGCGCCGGGCTGGCCAAGCAGAAGTGGCCGGAGGAAGTGCACGTCGTCGACGACTTCCCCCGTACCGCGAGCGGAAAGATCCAGAAGTTCGTGGTCCGCGCGAACCTGGCGGCCGCACGGGTCGAGGGCGTTGCGGTACAACTCTGAAGAGAATAACATTCTCATTAATTGAAAAGGAGGCTTCCATGACTGAAGTCGAGCTGCCCTACCAGCTCTTCGACGCCGACAACCACCTGTACGAGACCAAAGACGCCCTCACCAGGTACCTGCCCAAGGAGTACGAGGGCACCATCCAGTACGTCGAGATCAAGGGCCGCACCAAGATCGCGGTGCTCGGCCAGATCAGCGAGTACATCCCCAATCCCACCTTCGACGTCGTGGCCCGGCCCGGCGCCATGGAGGAGTACTTCAAGCACGGCAACCCCGAGGGCAAGAGCAGGCGCGAGATCTTCGGTGAGCCAATGCGCGCGATCGAGGCCTTCCGCGATCCGGTGGAGCGCCTGAAGGTCATGGACAACCTGCAATTGCAGCGCGCGCTGATGTTCCCGACCCTGGCCAGCCTGGTCGAGGAGCGGATGCGCCACCATCCGGACCTGATCCACGCGGTGATCCACTCGCTGAACCAGTGGATGCTCGAAACCTGGGGCCAGGACGGCAATTACGTGCACTCCGGCCGCATCTTCACCGTCCCCGTGGTCAGCCTGCCGATCGTCGAGAAGGCGATCGCGGAACTGGACTGGGTCGTCGAGCACGGCGCCAAGGCGATCCTGGTGCGCCCGGCCCCGGTCCCCGGCCTGCGCGGCATGCGGTCGTTCGCGCTGCCCGAGTTCGACCCGTTCTGGAAGCGGGTCGTCGAGCACGACGTGCTGGTCACCATGCACTCTTCGGACAGCGGCTATTCGCGCTTCGACGCCGAGTGGGACGGCAACAGCCTGGAGATGCTGCCGTTCAAGACCAACACCTTCGCGATGACCAACCAGTGGCGGCCGGTCACCGACGCCGTCGCGTCCTGGGTGTGCCACGGCGCGCTGAACCGCTTCCCGGAACTGAAGGTCGCCGTCATCGAGAACGGTTCGTCGTGGCTGGAGCCGCTGCTGCAACAGCTGTCGGACGTCTACAAGAAGGCGCCGGAGGGCTTCGGCTTCCAGGATCCGGTGGAGACCCTCAAGCGCAGCCTCTATGTCAGCCCGTTCTGGGAGGAGGACCTGCAAAGGCTGTCGAACACGATCGGCGCCGATCACGTGCTCTTCGGCTCCGATTGGCCGCACCCGGAGGGCCTGGCCGAGCCGGCGCGCTACATCAACGAGATCAAGGACATGCCGCTGGCGGATCAGGCGAAGATCATGGGCGGCAACCTGGCGCGGCTGCTGAAGGTATGACCTGGCAGACCCTCCCCGAGCTGGTCCTCGACGCGGCGGACCGCTTCGGCGACGCCGAAGCGGTCGTCGACGGGGACCTGCGGTGGAGCTTCACCGAACTCGCCGAGCGGGTGCGCCGGGCCGCGGGCGCCTTCGCCGCGGCGGGGATCGAGAAGGGCGACCGCGCGGCGATCTGGGCGCCGAACTCGGCGGAATGGATCGTCGCCGCGTTCGGCCTGCTCACCGCCGGCGGCGTCGTGGTGCCGGTGAGCACGCGTCTCAAGGCCGCGGAGGCGGGCGACATCATCCGCCGCAGCGGCGCCAAGGCGGTGCTGGTCCAGCAGGGGTTCCTCGGCGTCGACTACACCGGCGCCACCGATGTGCCCGTGATCGACGTGAAGTCGGATTTCCTGGACGGGGGCGCACCGTTCGAGCGGAACGTCGCCGGCACCGACATCGCCGACGTCGTCTACACCTCCGGTACCACCGGGCGTCCCAAGGGAGTGATGATGAATCACGCCCAGACGTTGCGCTTGTACGCGGAGTGGTGCGATCTCGCCGATCTGCGGGAGGGCGACCGTTATCTCATCGTCAACCCGTTCTTCCACACCTTCGGATACAAAGCGGGTCTGGTCGCCTCGCTCATCCGCGGCGCGACGATCCTTCCGGTGCCGGTGTTCGATGTCGATCGGGTGCTGGAATTGGTGGCCCGGGAGCGGATCACGATGCTGCCCGGACCGCCGACTCTCTACCACTCCCTGCTGGAGGCCGCGGGCGAGCACGATCTGTCCTCGCTGCGCGCGGCCGTCACCGGGGCGGCCGACATTCCGGTCGAACTCATCCGCCGGGTGCGCGAGGAACTCCCATTCCAGTCGATCATGACCGGATACGGGCTGACCGAGGCGGGCACCGCGACCGCCTCCCGGCCCGGGGACACCTTCGAGCAGATCGCGACGACGGTCGGGAAACCCTGCGACGGCGTGCGGATCCGCATCGCCGAAGACGGAGAGATCCTCGTCCGCGGTTACAGCGTGATGCAGGGCTACCTCGACGACCCGGAGGCGACGGCCCAGGCGATCGACGCCGAGGGCTGGTTGCACACCGGCGATCTGGGCAGCCTCGACACCGACGGCAGGTTGCGCATCGTCGGCCGCAAGAAGGACATGTTCATCGTCGGTGGGTTCAACGCCTATCCCGCCGAGATCGAGGGATTCCTGCTGGAACATCCCGCGGTCGCGCAGGCCGCCGTCGTCGGCGTGCCGGACGAACGGCTCGGGCAGGTCGGCCGAGCCTTCGTGGTGACGAGAAACCCCGTCACCGAGGACGAGTTGATCGCCTGGAGCCGGGACCGGATGGCGGGCTACAAGGTTCCGCGCTCGGTGCGTTTCCTGCGCGCCCTGCCGCTGAACGCGACCGGCAAGGTGATGAAGGACCAACTGCGGTAGCAGCCGACCCGGCGGCCTGCGCGACGGATATCGTGCAGGCGCCGACCGCAGAGAGGATCCCGCATGACCGAGTTCCATGATTTCGACGCCCTACGCGCCGCGGTGGGCTCCGTGCTCGGGCCCGGCGAGTGGCTCGAGATCGACCAGCGGCGCATCGACCTGTTCGCCGAGGCCACCGGCGACCACCAGTGGATTCACGTCGATCCCGGCCGCGCCGCGGACGGCCCGTACGGGGCCACCATCGCCCACGGGTTCCTCACCCTCGCTCTGCTCGCGCCGATCAGCCAGCAGCTGATGTCGGTGCGCTCGGCCCGGATGGCGATCAACTACGGGCTGAACAAGGTGCGCTTCATCAGCCCGGTCCGGGTCGGCAGCCGGGTGCGCGGCACCGTCACGCTCACCGCCGTCACCGATGTGCCCGGCGGGGTGCAGGCCGAACGCACCGTGACGATCATCGCCGAGGGCGCGGACAAGCCTGCCTGCGTCGCCGAGCACCTGGTCCGGTACCTGGCCTGAGCCGCCCGTGCTGATTCGCAACGCCACGCTGTCCGCCAGCCCGCACACCGACGTGCGCTGGCGCGGTGGGCGCATCGTCGAGTGCGGCACCGGATTGCGGCCGCTGCCCGGCGAGGACGATCTGGACGCCCGCGGCGGCTGGTTGCTGCCCGGACTGCACGATCATCACCTCCATCTGCGGGCGCTCGCCGCGCAGGCCGGGTCGGTGCCGGTCGGGCCGCCGCACGTCCGGGATGCCGTCGCGTTCGCCGCGGCGCTGAGCCGGGCGGACGCCGAACTACCGGCGGGACAGTGGATTCGCGGCGTCGGCTACCACGACAGTGTCGCGGGGCCGCTCGACCGGACGGTGCTCGACCGCCTGGTCCCGGATCGGCCGGTGCGGATCCAGCACCGATCCGGCGCGCTGTGGGTGCTGAACTCCCGCGGCTGCCGGGAGACCGGGGCGCTCGGCTGCGCGCTGCCGGGGATGGAGCGCGACCGGCGGGGCGAGGCGAACGGGCGCCTGTGGCGACTGGATTCCTGGCTCGGCGCCCGGGTCCCGCCCACCTCCGCCGATCCCGCGCTGATCAGCGCCCAGGCCGCGGCCGCGGGCGTCACCGGTTATACCGATGCCACTCCGGGACTGTCGCAGCAGGACGTCACCGCCTTGGCCGAGGCGGTGGCGGCCGGAGCGATCCGGCAGCGGGTGCACTGCATGGCACCGCCCGGCGTGACCGATCCCGGGCAGCAGCGATTCTCGTTGGGGCCGACCAAGATCCTGCTCGACGACACCGCACTCCCCTCGTTGCCGGAATTCGTAGAGCGCATCCGGGCAGCACACGCGGCCGCCAGGCCCGTCGCGGTGCACTGCGTGACCCGAGTGCAGCTGATCTTGACCATCGCCGCCCTCGACGAGGCGGGGCTGCTCGCCGGTGACCGGATCGAGCACGGCGCCATGGTGCCCGCCGATCTCATGGAATGGTTGCGCCGCAAGCACGTTCCGGTGGTGACGCAACCGCATTTCCCGGTCGAGCGCGCCGAGCAGTACGCCCGCGAGGTGGCGGCCGAGGACCGGTGCGACCTGTGGCGGCTGGCCTCCCTGCTGACCGCCGGAGTCCCGGTGGCGGCCGGAACCGATGCCCCGTTCGGTGACGCCGACCCGTGGCGGGTGGTGCGCGCGGCCGTCGAACGCGAGCCGGCCGAGCGGATCTCGCTGCCCGCCGCGCTCGCCTTGTTCTCCGGGCATCCCGCGCGGCCCACCCTGCCGCGCGCCGTCGCCGCCGGGGCGGTCGCGGATCTGACCCTGCTGCGTGTGCCGCCGCGGGAGATCGGTGTGCCGGACCGGGAACTCGTCGCGGCCACCGTTGTGGACGGCACAGCGGTGTATGTGGCGATCGATTAGTCCGCTCCAGCGGTGCCGGGGTCACCGTGCCGATGCCCAGCGTGTCCTCCGATTCGTGTGAAAACATGATTCTCACTCATGGATAATGCGCTCCCCAGCCTACGGAGCCGTCGATGGTCGACGAAACACCGGGATGACGTCCCCGTCCTGTCGACCCGGCCCGACGCGAGGTGTATCGTCTACTAGAGATACGAGAGTGACATTCTCTTCTTAGAAGATCTATCGTCTCGAACTGCCGGAGCGCAGCCCGGCGCAGCGCGCGAACAGCGAGGAGTCACGTGAACATCGACGACATGATCCTGGTGAGCATCGACGACCATGTGGTCGAGCCGCTCGAGATGTTCGACAACCACGTTCCGAAGAAGTGGGCCGAATTCGCCCCGAAGGTCGTCGTCGACGAGAACGGCATCGACCGGTGGGTGTACCGGGACCGGCCCACCGGCGTGGCCGGTCTCAACGCCGTCGTCACCTGGCCTGCCGAGGAGTGGGGCAAGGACCCGGCCGGATACGCCGAGATGCGGCCCGCGGTCTACGACGTGCACGACCGTGTGCGCGACATGGACGCCAACGGCGTCCTCGCCTCCATGTGTTTCCCCACGTTCACCGGCTTCAGCGCGGGTCACCTCAGCCGCGGCGGACAGGACGAGATCACCGTCGCGATGATCTCGGCGTACAACGACTGGCACATCGAGGACTGGGCGGGCGCCTACCCGGGCCGGTTCATTCCGATCGGCATCCTGCCCATGTGGGATCCGGCCTTGGCGGTGGCCGAGATCGAGCGGCTGGCGGCGAGGGGCTGCCACTCGGTGACCATGCCGGAGCTGCCGCACATCGACGGCCTGCCCAGCTACCACGATCTCGACTACTGGGCGCCGGTGTTCCAGGCGCTGTCGGACAACGAGACGGTGATGAACCTGCACATCGGCCAAGGCTTCGGTGTGCTGCGGCTGGCGCAGGACGCCCCCATCGACAACCTGATGGTGCTGGCTCCGAGCATCTCGCTGATCGCCGCCCAGGATCTGTTGTGGGGCCCCGCCTTCCGCAGCTATCCGAAACTGAAGGTCGCGCTGTCCGAAGGCGGCGTCGGCTGGATCCCGTTCTTCCTGGACCGCTCCGACCGGCACTACACCAACCAGCGCTGGCTGCGCCGCGACTTCGGCGGCAAGCTGCCCAGCGAGGTGTTCCGGGAGCACGTGCTCGCCTGCTACGTGACCGACAAGACCGCGCTGAAGTTCCGCCACGACATCGGCATCGACAACATCGCCTGGGAATGTGACTACCCGCACTCGGACTCGATCTGGCCGGACGCGCCCGAGTTCGTGCTGGGTGAGCTGCGGGCCGCGGGCGCCGACGACACCGACATCCACAAGATCACCTGGCAGAACGCCACCCGTCACTTCGACTGGGATCCGTTCGCGCACATCCCGAGGGAGCGGGCGACCGTGGGGGCGTTGCGGGCGAACGCGACCGACGTCGACACCTCGACCAGGTCGCGCAAGGAGTACGCCGCGGCCTATGCCCAGCGCGCGAGCTGAGGCGGCGGAGTGCGGCTGCTGGTCTTCTCCACTCCGCGGGACGGAATGGACGCCGAATACAACGAGTGGTACGCCGGGACGCACATCCCCGAGATGCTCGCCGTCCCCGGCGTCCTCTCCTGCACTCGCCACCGCTTGATTCGTGGCGACGCCGGTGAGGCCCGCTACCTCGCCGTGTACGACATCGACGGCGATGTCCGCACCGTGCTGGCCGAACTCGGCGAGCGCGCCGCCGACGGACGCATGGCGCTCACTCCGGCGGCCGACCCCGCCCAGACGAGAATCACCGTCTGGGAACAGATCTGAACGGGGACAGCCAGGGCCGGGCCTCAGCGCGGCCCCTCCAGGATCGTCACCGCCGACACCGCGGTCGGCCCGCCGAGGTTGTGCGCCAGACCGATTCGCGCGCCGTCCACCTGGTTGACGGCGGTGCCGCGCAATTGCTCGAACAGCTCCACGCACTGCGCGACGCCGGTCGCGCCGGGCGGGTGCCCCTTCGTCTTCAGTCCGCCACTGGGATTGACCGGCAGGACGCCGCCGACCGTCGTCGCTCCGGCCTCGACCAGCTTGTGCGCCTCGAACCGCTCGGCGAAACCGAGGTCCTCGTAGCTGATCAGCTCGATGCCGGTGAAGAAATCGTGCACCTCGGCGACGTCGATGTCGGCCGGGGCGAGCCCGGCCATCGCGAACGCGGCGCGCGCCGCCCGCACCGTCGCGGGGAAGGTGGTCATGTCCCGCTTGTGCTGGTGCATCACCGAGTCGAGGCCGAGGCCGACGCCGCGGATCCACACCGGGCTGTCGGTGTAGCGGTCCACGACGTTCTCGGCGGCGAGCACCACAGCCGCGGCGCCGTCGCTCTGCGGCACGCAGTCGTACACGCCGAATGGATCGGCCACGATCGGCGCGGTCAGCGCCTGCTCCAGCGTGATCTCGAACCGCAGGCGCGCCTTGGGGTTGCGTGCGCCGTGCCGATGGTTCTTCACCGCGACCATCGCCAAGTGCTCCCGGGTCGCGGACGACTCGTACAGGTACCGGTTGACGTGCAACGCGAAACCCGCCGGTGCGAACAGGCCGAGCTGGTAGTCCCAGGCGTTGTCCCTGGTCGAGTTCTCCCACTCGCGCAGCAGGTCCTTCTGCGCCGTCTCGCGCAACTTGTCGGCGCCGATCACGAGCGCGACGTCGACCGCGCCGGAGGAGATTGCGAACAGCGCGTTGCGGACCGCGTCGTGACCGGTGGCGCAGGAGTTGTCGATGTGCGTCACGGGCAGGTCCGGCAGGTCCAGCGCATCGGCCAGCACACCTGCGGGGAAGCCGCCGGTGGTGCCTATGGCGCCCAACCAGGCGGCCTGCAGATCCGTCGTGCGCAGGCCCTTGTCGACCGAGGCCGCGCAGTCGGCGAACGCCATGAGCAGCAGGTCTTGGATGCCGAGCGCGAAATGTTCGGCGAAGGGCGTCATCCCCGCGCCGACGATGGCCACTTTCCTCATACCGCCTCCGGTTCCGGTTCGAACGCGTATCCGTAATCCGGCACGCCGGAGCGCACCGCCACCCGCCGCAGGACCATGCGCCCGCGATCACCGATGGACACCGTGCCCGGGTCGGCTCCGGTGACCTTGGCCAGCGCCCGGACGCCGACGTCGTCGAGTTCCACGATCACCAGCGAGTACGGGCTCTTCAGCCCGGGCACCGGGATACGCACCGTCGTCTCGGCGTAGACGCTGCCGGTCCGCGGCAGCGGCACCAGGGTGTAGCCGGTACTGAGACTGCCGTCCCGGCCCATCCGGTAGCGGGGCGGGAAGTCCAGCTCCGCGCTGTCACCGTGCCTGCCCGCCTCCCAGCGGACCTTGGCCTCGAACGCGCGCTCGTAGGCGGCCAGCGACATCGGCAGGTCCGCGCCGGGCAGGGCGACGACCTCCGGAACCGCCCGCGCGGGCGGTTCGTTGCGCCGCACCCGGGCAGCGCCCGGCACCACCATGACCCCGCTCAGGTCGGCCTGCTCCACGCCGACCAGCAAGCCTGCTCCGCCCCAGTCGGCCATCGCGGCGAGCGCGAACAGCCCTGCGCTGGCGCCCAGCGTCGGCAATCGCGGCGGTGCGGCCAGGCACAGCTCCGCCGCCTGCTTGTGATCGACGCCCGCCACCGCCACCGGTGTGTCCAGCCACGCCGCCGAAAGTGAGGCGACCAGACCCCTTTCGTGCAGCAAGCGGGGATCGCCGTAGTCGTGCACCGCGCCGAGGGCGTTGCGGGTACGCACCGGCAGGCTGCGCGTGACGCGCGCCGCGGTGCGCACCTGCAGGCCTTCGCGGTCGGACACCCAGGCCGCGACCGCGCCCGCCGGTTCCATGTCGACACCGATGACCAGCGTGCGCGGGCGCGCCGAACTCGAGGCGTCCAGCGCCGCCGGGGCGCCGCCGAGCCGCTCGATGACCTCCAGTTCGGGATCCAATCCCAGACCGGCCAGCAGGACGGCGGCGTTGCTGCTCTCCACCAGCGGCAGATCGCGGCTGACCAGCACGACGCGTTCCACCGGTTCGCCGGACGCGACGGCGGATCGCCCGGCCTCCACCGCCAGGGTGACGGCGTCCTCGTCGTCGCCGGCGATCCGGCTGCGCTGGCTACCCCAGCAGGGCAGGTACGTGCCCAGCGATGCGATGTACGGCATCGGTCCCTCTTTCCCGCGCCTAGGCCACCGCGCCGGCGGCCTTGAGCGCGATGATGCGATCCCAATCCAGGCCGAGTTCGAGCAGGATCTCCTCGGTCTGGGCGGCGAATTCGGGGCCGGGCCGCAGTTCCGGTGCGCCGACGTCGAACTGCACCGGACTGGACACCAGTTCCAACTCCCCTGCCGGAAGCAGATATTCGTTCGCCCTGATCTGCGCGTCCTGCGTCACCTGCCACGAGTCCTGCACCGGAGCCCACGGCCCGGCCAGGGTGGCGAAGCGCTCGCTCCACTCGGCCAGCGTGCGTTGCTCGATCACCTCGCGCAGGATCTGCACCGCCTCGGCGGTGTGCGCCGCGATCTGCGCCGCGTCGGCGAAGCGCGGGTCATCGGCCAGTTCCGGGCGGTCGATATGCCTGCAGACGTCCGCCCAGAACTTGGCCGGTTGCAGCATGACGAACGACAGATAGCGATCGTCGGCGGTGGCGTAGAGCCCCGACAGCGGATTGGTCGGCGCGCCGTGGGCGCCGGGCACCGGCGCCACCAGCGGTTTGTCCTGGCTGGCCGACAACGCGACGGTGTGCCCCATCGCCCACAGCCCGCTACCGAGCAGCGAGACGTCGACCACCGAAGGTTGCCCGGTCCGTTCGCGTTTCAGCAGGGCGGCGGCGATCCCGCCGGCGAGATTGGTGCCGGAGATGGTGTCGCCGAACGCCGGGCCGGGCGGTTGGATCATGCCCTCCGAGCCCGGCGGGGTGATGGTGGCCGCGATACCGCCACGGCACCAGAACGCGGTCATGTCGTAGCCGCCGCGGCCGGATTCGACGCCGCGCGGGCCCAGCGCGCTGCCCCGCGCGTAGACGATATCCGGGTTCACCGCGCGGATGTCCTCCACGTCGATGCCGAACTTGGTGCGCGCCTGCGGCAGGAAGCTGGTCAGGAACACGTCCGCCCGCCGGGCCAGGTCGTAGATCACCTCCCGGCCCTCGGCCACCGACATGTCCACCCCGATGCTGCGCTTGCCCCGGTTGGCATGCTCCACATTGGGATTGGGGTCGCCCTCGATCTTGAACGCCCCCACCTGCCGCAGTCCGCGCTGCGGGTCACCGGTGACGGCGTGCTCGACCTTGACGACGTCGGCCCCCCAGTCGGAGAGCACCGCGCCCGCCGACGGGACGAAACCGTACATCGCGACCTCGAGCACCCGGATGCCCTCCAGCGGCTTGCTCACCGCGTCACCTCGCTCGGGCTCGCTCACGCGACCACCTCCGCGAGGGTCTTGCGCTCCAGGAACTCCTCCAGGCCGACGCGACCCATCTCACGGCCGATGCCGGACTGCTTGTATCCGCCGAAGGGCGCGTCGGGATGGAAGTAGTTGCCGCCGTTGATGCTCAACGTGCCGGTGCGGACCCGCCGCGCCACCGCCTTGGCCCGTTCGGCGTCGGCGCCGAACACCGCGCCGGACAGGCCGTAGATGGAGTTGTTCGCGATCCTTATCGCGTCCTGGTCGTCGGTGTAGGGGATGAGGGTCAGCACCGGGCCGAACACCTCCTCCTGCGCGATCTCGCTGTCCGGGTCGACGTTCGCCAGCAGGGTGGGCTTGTAGAAGTAGCCCGGATTCAGTTTCTCGCCGCCGGTCACGAGCGTGGCGCCGCCCTCGACCGCCCGCTGCACCATGCCGTGCACCTTGTCCCGCTGGCGTTCGCTGATCAACGGGCCCATATAGGTTTTGGGATCACCGGGGTCGCCCCAGGTGACGTGGGCGAAATTGGCCGCGATCAGCTCGGCGACCTTGTCGTGGTCCTGGCGCGGCACCAGCACGCGCGTGGTCAGCGCGCAGCCCTGCCCGGCATGGGTGACCACGCTGAACGCCGCGAACAGCGCGGCTTTGGTGTAATCGGCGTCGTCGAGCAGGATCATCGCCGATTTGCCGCCCAGCTCCAGGAACACCTTTTTCAGGGTGCCGCTGGCGGCGGCCATGATCTGGCGCCCCACCGGCGTGGACCCGGTGAAGGTGACTACGTCGACGTCCGGGTGGGTGGTCATCCGCTTACCGACCTCGATATCGGAGGAGGCCAGGACGTTGACCACGCCGGGCGGGATGTCGGTGTGCCGGGCGATGATCTCGCCCAGCGCCAAGGTGGCCAGCGGAGTATCGGGCGCGCCCTTGAGCACCACGGTGCATCCGGCGGCGAGGGAGGGCGCGAGCTTGGCCAGCGCCAGCTGATGCGGGTAGTTGTAGGCGGCGATGGCGGCCACCACGCCCGCGGCTTCCAGCTCGACCCAGCGCCGGTGCTGCTGACCGCGGATCTCGACCACGCCGAGATCTTCGCTCCAGGCGTAGTCCGCCAGGAGTCCGGCGTAGTAGCGCACGATCTCGAACGGGACCTCGAGCTGGTTGCCGTGGGTCAGCGTGCGCGTCGCCCCGACTTCGGCGATGGTCAGTTCCCGCAGCTCCTCCACGTTGTCGCGCAACGCCTGGTAGAGCTGGTTCAGACAGTGCGCCCGGAACTCGTGGTTCGCCGCCCAGTCGGTGGTGTCGAAGGCCCGCCGCGCCGCCGCGACGGCCGCGTCCACCTCGGCCACACCGGCTTCCGGCGCGTAGCCGTACACCGCGCCGGTCGCGGGATCGAGCGACGCGAGCGTGCGCCCGGTCTCGACCAGCTGCCCGTCGATCAGCAGCCGCCGCGCCACCGCTGTCGCCTGTTCCTGCGTTGACATCCTGTCTCCTCGCCGGATGTGGAAATTAGATTCTCTATAACGGAGAATTTAACACTCGCGATAGCGGAATGCAGCAACAATCGCCAAGCTGCGCAGGCTCGGAAATCCCACCTCCGACCCGAGGAGGACGCGAAAGCACCGGCTGCGCTGCGACTCTTGCGTCCGAGAACCGAACGAGAGTACGGTTCTCGCAATCGGAAGGGAGATTCTTGTGGTGGACACGACAACACGGATCCCGGTCTCGACGCGGCCGCGCGCACGCCGGTCGCCGATCGGCGCGATCACCGGAGAGGGGTCGCACGCGTGAAGACGGCCGTGGTCACCGGAGGGGCGTCCGGCATCGGGCTGGGCATCGCACAGCGGTTGCGCAGCACCGGATTCCACGTCGCGTCCCTCGACCTCAATCCGCCCGCCGACGACGACTTCGCCTACCGGGCCGACGTCACCGAACCGGAGCAGATCGCCGACGCGCTGACCGCCATCCGGGCGAAGCTGGGCCCGGTCACCGTGCTGGTGAACGCCGCGGGCATCGACGGCTTCAAGCGCTTCCAGAACATCTCGTTCGCCGAATGGCAGCGGGTGATCGACGTCAATCTCAACGGCGTCTTCCACTGCGTCCAAGCGGTGCTGCCGGACATGCTGGCGGCCGGGTGGGGGCGCATCGTCAATATCTCCTCCTCGAGCACGCATTCGGGCCAGCCGTTCATGACGCACTACGTCTCGGCCAAGTCGGCGGTCAACGGCCTGACCAAAGCGCTGGCGCTGGAGCTGGGCCCGTCCGGCATCACCGTGAACGCGGTGCCGCCGGGGTTCATCGACACCCCGATGCTGCGCAAGAACGAGGAGGCGCGCCGGCTCGGCGGCTCCGTCGAGGACCACATCCAGCGGACCCCGGTTCGCCGGGTCGGCACACCCGACGACATCGCCGCCGCCTGCGCGTTCCTCATCTCCGAGGAGGCCGGTTACATCACCGGCCAGATCATCGGCGTCAACGGCGGCCGCAATACCTGAGATCCGTTGCGCAGCAGGCACATCGGGTCAGCACGAAAAGCAAGAACGAAAGGATTGCCGTGGGACGCGTAGAGGGCAAGGTCGCCTTCGTCACCGGAGCCGCTCGTGGCCAAGGCCGCAGTCATGCGGTACGGCTGGCGCAGGAAGGTGCCGACATCATCGCGGTGGACATCTGCCGTGACATCGATACGATCGGGTACGCGCTGTCGCGCCAGGAGGATCTGGACGAGACCGCCCGGCTGGTCGAGAAGACCGGCCGCCGCATCGTCGCCGAACCGGCCGACGTGCGCGAGGCCGGACAACTGCGCGCCGTGCTGGAACGCGGTATCGCCGAGTTCGGCCGGCTGGACATCGTCATCGCCCAGGCGGGCATCGCGGGCATGAAGGGCACGCCGCAGTGGCAGGCCTGGTCCGACGTGATCGACACCAACCTGGTCGGCGTCATCAATACCATCCAGGTCGCGCTGCCCCATCTGAGCGCGGGCGGGTCGATCATCGCCACCGGCTCGGTGGCCGCGCTGATGGACGTGTCCAAAGTGGACCAGCCGGGCAAGGATCCCGGCGGGATCGCCTACGTGGTCGCCAAACGCGGCCTCGCGCAGTATGTTCACGCGCTCGCGTTGCACATCGCGCCGCAGAACATCCGCGCCAACGTCATCCACCCCACCAACTGCAACACCCCGATGCTGCAGAGCGAACCGATGTACCGGTCCTTCCGCCCCGACCTGGAGCATCCCACCCGCGCGGACGCCGAGCCCGCCTTCCATGTGCAGCAGGCCATGCCGACCCCCTACGTCGAGCCGGAGGACATCAGCGACGCGGTGCTGTTCCTGGCCTCCGACGAGGCGCGCTACATCACCGGCACGCAGTTGCGCGTCGACGCGGGCGGCTACCTGAAGTGGTACGACTACCACGTCTGAGAGGAAGACAAACCGTGAAGGTCCGAGTCGATCAGCAGCGCTGCCAAGGGCACACGCTGTGCGCGATGATCGCCCCGCAATCGTTCGAACTCAGTGAGATCGACGGCCACTCCTCCCCGATCGGCGAATCGGTTCCCGCGGACCAGCTCGATCAGGTCCGCGAGGCGGTGCATTCCTGCCCGGAACGCGCGATCTCGATCGCCGAGTAGGAGCCGCGCCATGACCGTGGAGAACGTCACCGATACCGAACGCAAGCAACCCCGGTTCCATTTCGACCGCTACGCTCCCGAATACCGGGAGAACTTCCAGGCGATCACCGAGGCGATGCAGAGCGAGTGCCCGCTCGCTTGGACCGACACCTACGACGGTCACTGGGTGGCCGCGGGCAACAGGGAGGTGTTCGAACTCGCGCGCTGCCCGCACATATCCAACGATCACGACCCGCAGAGCGTTCGCAAGGGCTACCGGGGAATCTCCATTCCGCCCGCGCCGCGCGCACGCGGCATCCGCGGCGGCATCCTGGAGATGGACGAGCCCGAGCACCGGGAACTGCGTTCGGCGCTCAACCCGTACCTCTCCCCCGCCGCGGTTCAACGCTGGGTGCCGTTCGTGGACGAGGTGGTGCGTGCGGCCATCGACGAGAAGATCGAGAGCGGCCGCATCGATTTCGTCGACGACCTGGCGAATGTCGTTCCCGCCGTGCTGACCCTCGGCATGCTGGGCGTTCCCCTGCGGAAGTGGACCATCTACAACGAACCGGTGCACGCCGCGGTCTACACGCCGCCGGACTCGCCGGATTACCCGCGCGTCGCGGAGATGCACCGCACGATGGGACTGGACCTGCTCACCAATCTCGCCGAGATCCGGGAGAATCCCCGGCCCGGGCTGATCCACGCCGTCGCCTCGGCGCAGGTAAACGGGGGTCCGCTGCCGGACATGGAGATCCTGGGCATGCTCAGCCTGCTCATCGGCGGCGGTTTCGACACCACCACCGCGCTCACCGCGCACGCTCTGGAATGGTTGTCGCAGAATCCGGGTGAACGCGAAACCCTCAGCCGGGAAAGGGATCTGATGCTCGACTCGGCCACCGAGGAGTTCCTGCGCTACTACACCCCGGCTCCCGGCGACGCGCGCACCGTCGCGGAGGACTGCGAGGTGGCGGGAGCCTCCTTCCGAGAAGGCGATCGCCTCTGGTTGTCGTGGGCGATGGCCAACCGCGACCCGGCGGTGTTCGAGAATCCGGAGCGGCTGATCCTGGATCGGAAAGGCAACCGGCACTACAGCTTCGGCCTCGGCATCCACCGCTGCATCGGTTCCAATGTCGCCCGCACGGTGTTCAAGCGGATGCTGGTGGCCGTGCTGGACCGGATGCCGGACTTCCGGTGCATCCCGGAGGAGACCGTGCACTACGACACGATCGCGGTGATCCAGGGCATGCGCCACCTGCCCACCGAGTTCACCCCGGGCCCCCGGCTCGGTCCCGGGCTCGAGGAGACCCTGGCGAAGCTGCAGCGAGTCTGCGACGAGCAGCGGCTCGCCGAGCCGGTGACCGTCCGCAGAGGCGCGGCACAGATCTGACCGGAACCGGACCGACCCCGCCGCGTGTGGCCGACCGGACACACGCGGCTACCGGCTGCGACGACTACGAGGAGGCGCTGTGGCAGACACGGAGCAGACCCCCGCGACGGCCGAGCCGTCGGGACGGCCACTGCCGCTGCTCGGCCTGGACACCGAGTTCTTCTGGACCTCGGGCGCCGACGGCACGCTGCGCGTCCAGGAGTGCCGATCCTGCGCGGCGTTGATCCACCCGCCGCAGCCGGTGTGCCGATACTGCCGCGGGCACGATCTCGGCGTGCGGGAAGTCTCCGGTGCGGCCACCCTGGCGAGCTTCACGGTGAACCACCGGTTCGCCGTGCCCGGCCTGCGGCCGCCGTACGTGGTGGCGCAGGTGGCGCTGGTGGAGGATCCGCGCGTCCGGTTGACCACCAACATCGTCGACGCCGATCCGGACGATCTGACCCTCGGCATGCGGATGGAGGTGGTCTTCCAGCAGGACGCCGACGTGTGGCTGCCGCTGTTCCGGCCCGCCGCCGAGCAATCCGAGCCCGCGCCGCTGCCGGTGGACGAGATCGAGCCGGAGCGTTTCGCCGAACACGTGCGGCCGATGCTGCGGCAGGAGAAGTTCGAGGAGAAGGTCGCCCTCACCGGGATCGGGATGTCCCGGATCGGTCGCAGGCTCATGGTGCCGCCGCTGGCGCTGACGATCGAGGCGTGCGAACGCGCGGTCGCCGACGCGGGCCTGACGCTCGACGACATCGACGGCCTGGCGTCCTATCCGGGCGGCGGGAATCTCGGCGGCTTCGGCGAGGGCGGGGTCACCGCCCTGGAAGCCGCGCTCGGCCTGCGCCCGAGCTGGCACAACGGCGGGGTCGAGACCTTCGGGCCGGGCGGGTCGGTGATCGCGGCCATGACGGCGGTGGCCGCCGGGCTGGCGCGGCACGTGCTGTGCTTCCGCACCGTGTGGGAGTCGACCTTCAACGAGTTGACCAAGGCGGGCCGGATCCCGCCGTCCGGCGGCCGCACCACGAGCTGGCTGACGCCGTTCGGCGCGATCTCCGCCGCGCACACGCTGGCCCAGAACGCCCAGCGTCACTTCCACCGCTACGGCACCACCCGCGAGACGCTGGGCTGGATCGCGCTCAACCAGCGCGCCAACGCCGAACTCGAGCCGACGGCGGTCTACCGCGACCCGATGACCATGGACGACTACCTCTCCGCACGGCCGATCACCTCCCCGTTCGGGCTCTACGACTGTGACGTGCCCTGCGACGGCGCGGTGGCGGTGATCGTCTCGGCGCTCGACGCCGCACGCGATCTGCCCGGTCCGCCGGTGCTGGTGGAGGCGGTCGGCACCCAGATCGTCGAGCGCGTCGAGTGGGACCAGAGCACGCTCACCCACGAACCCCAGGTGCTCGGCCCGGCCGCGCACCTGTGGACGCGCACCACGCTGCGTCCCGAGGACGTGGACGTCGCCGAGCTCTACGACGGGTTCAGCTTCAACTGCCTGTCCTGGATCGAGGCGCTCGGTTTCTGCGGGATCGGCGAGGCCAAGGACTTCCTCGACGGGGGCAAGAACATCGCCCGCGACGGCATGATCCCGGTCAACACGCACGGCGGCCAGCTCTCCCACGGCCGCACGCACGGCATGGGCCTGCTGCACGAGGCGGTCGTGCAGCTGCGCGGCGCGGGCGGGCAGCGGCAGGTGGCGGGCGCCCGGGTCGCGGTCGTCTCCAGCGGCGGACTGACGCCCGGCGGCGCCATGCTGCTGCGCTCCGAGCCCTGATCGTGATGGGCACGCCATGACACTCACCGAATCCGACCTCGGCCGCCTCGACGACACCGCACCGCTGCCCGTGGTCGCCGACGTCGACGGCATCCCGGTGTCGGGGTTGCTGGCCGAGGCGCCCGCGCCCCGCGCGGTGGTGGTCGCCCTGCACGGTGGCGCCACCACCTCGGCGTACTTCGACTGCCCTGGGCATCCCGAGCTTTCCCTCCTGCGGCTCGGCCTGCGGCTGGGTTACACCGTGCTGGCGCTGGACCGGCCCGGATACGGCGCCTCGGGTCCGTTCGCCGACGAACTCCTCCCGCCGCAGCGCCGCGTCGATCTGATGTTCGGGGCCGTCGAAGCGCAGCTCGCCGGCCGTCCACGCGGTGCGGGCGTCTTCCTGCTGGCGCACTCGGCGGGATGCGAACTGGCCCTGCGCATGGCCGGTGACGAACGCGGCCGCGAGCTGCTCGGCCTCGAGTTGGCGGGCACCGGCCGCACACACCATCCGGAAGCCCAGAAGGTGCTGTGGGGTCCGCGGCCGGAAGGCACCCGGCCCGCCGGACTCGGCGCACTGCTGTGGCGACCGCGACGGTTGTATCCCCCCGACCTGAGCGGCGCCTCGATCGCCGTCCCAGGCCCGCGGCTGGAGGCCACCATCGTCACCAACTGGGCCGATCGGGATTTCCCGCGCTTGGCCGGGCAGGTGCGGGTCCCGGTGCGATTCACCGCGGGCGATCACGAAACGGTGTGGCGCAACGACATCGAGGAACTCACGGCCATCGCGGCGCTGTTCGGCGCGGCGCCGCGGGTGGTGCTCAATCAGCAACCCAACACCGGGCACAACACCAGCCTGGGCTACACGGCGGCGGCATACCACCTCAAGGCGCTCGCCTTCGCCGAAGAGTGCGTCGTCGCGGCCCGCACCGGTGAATTCACCGGTCCCGCAATCCAATTGGACGGACGCGCGCACGCGCGACCAGAAAGGTGAGGCCATGGAGGTCACCGATGTCGCGCTGCTGCTGTTGCGTCTGGTGGTGGGAGTCACCATGATCGCGCACGGCGTCAATCACTGGATCGGCGGCGGCCGGATCGCCGGGACGGCGCGGTGGTTCAGCGGGCTGGGGCTCCGCAACGGCGTCCTGCAGGCCTGGCTGAGCGTGGTCACCGAGATCGGCGCGGGCGCACTGCTCGTGCTCGGGCTGCTCACGCCGTTCGCCGCCGCGGCGATCATCTCGGTCATGCTCGTCGCCGGACTGCTGGCGCACCGCGCCAACGGATTCTTCGTCTTCGAGGAAGGCTACGAGTACGTCCTGGTGCTGGCCGTGGTCGCGCTGGCGCTGGGCCTGCTCGGGCCCGGATGGCTGTCGCTGGACCACGCGGCGGGCGTCGAGATCACCGGCTGGGCCGGTGGCGCCGTCGCACTCGGTGTGGCGGTGCTCGCGACGGCGGGACTGCTGACCGCCTTCTACCGGCCCGCTCCCGCGCCGGGGATCGTCACCGAGGAGGTGCGCTGATGCGGGTCGGGTTCATCGGACTGGGCAGTCAGGGCGCGCCGATGGCGCGCCGCATCATCGAAGGCGGCTACCCGACCACCTTGTGGGCGCGCCGCCCCGCCTCGCTGGAGCCTTTCGCGGGCACGGCGGCCGCGACGGCCGAATCCCCCGCCGCCCTGGCCGCGCGCAGCGATCTGGTCTGTCTGTGCGTGGTCGGCGACGCAGACGTGCGCGAGGTGGTCACCGGGCACGACGGCGTCCTGGCAGGCCTCACGTCGGGGTCGATCATCGCCGTGCACTCCACCGTGCACCCCGACACCTGCCGGGAGCTGGCCGATCTCGCTGCGCCGCAGCGGGTCACGGTGATCGACGCGCCGGTCAGCGGCGGTGGGCCCGCCGCGGCGGAGGGCAGGCTGCTGGTCATGGCAGGCGGCGCCACCGAGGCCGTCGAGCGCAGCCGCCCGGTGTTCGAGACCTACGCGAACCCGATCGTCCACCTGGGCGAGCTGGGCTCCGGCCAGGCCACCAAGCTGCTGAACAACCTGTTGTTCACCGCCAATCTCGCCACCGCCGCCAGCACGCTCGCGCTCGGCAGGGAGCTCGGCATCAGCCCGGAGAAGCTGGGCGAAGTGATCACGCACGGCACCGCGAACAGTTTCGCGCTGGGCCGCATCGTCTCGGCGGGTGGCACGTTGGATCGGCTGGCCGCACATGCCGGTGATCTGCTCCGCAAGGACGTCGGCTTGGTCGCCGGTCTGGCCGACGCGGCGGGAGCGGCTCCGGGGATCGTGCTCGGCGCTGCCGACGCGACCCTCGCGCTGATGGACCGGCAGCGCTGACGTGCGCATAGGTTTCGTGGGAGCCGGGCGGATGGGACGCCCGATGATCGGGCGGCTGGTGTCGGCCGGGCACACCGTCCGGGCGGTCGGGCGATCCGCCGAATCGCGCGCGGCCCTCGCCGAGATCGGGGCCGAGCCGGTCGCGACCGTCGCCGAGGCAGCCGACGCCGTGGAGGCCGTGGTGGTGTGCGTATTCACCGACGACCAGGTCCGCGAGGTATGCCTCGGCGGCAGCCTGCTGCGCGAGCTGCCGCGCGCGGCCGTGCTGATCGTGCACACGACCGGCAGTCCGGCGACGGTGACCGAAATCGCCGCGGCGGCCCCGACTGTCGAGGTGGTGGACGCGCCGGTGAGCGGTGGATCGCACAACATCGCGACCGGTGAGCTCACCGTCTTTCTCGGCGGTAGCGACGAGGCGGTGCGCCGTGCGCGGCCCGTGGTGGCGGCTTACGCCGACCCGGTCCTGCACGTCGGGCCGCTCGGCGCGGGGCAGCGGGTGAAGCTGGTGAACAACGCGCTGTTCGCGGCGCAGATCGGGCTGGTCGCCGACGCGGTCCGGCTCGGCGGCCAGCTCGGCGTAGACGAGGCCACCCTGCTCGGCGCCCTGCCGCACGCCAGCAGCGGTGGCCGCGCCGTCAGCAGCGTCGCGGGGAAGGGCGCGGTCGAGGTATTCCGCGCCTCGGTGGGCGAGTTCCTCCGCAAGGATGTGGCAGTGGCTCGCGCGCTCGTCGCCGAATTGGGCGGTGCACTGGGCATATTGGACGCCGCCATCGACGCGGGCATACCCGCGACCGACCGCAACTGATCAGCGAGCCGATACCCCCGCAGTGCGGTGCCGAGAAGGCGGTGCGGCGGAAACATCGATGCCAGGGGGCTACCTTGCCGCGGCGGCGGCACCACTGCGCGCTGCACTCCCGTCGGCCCGTACGCCGGATTCCGCGGTGTGATCGCAGGCCGCGACCTCTGATCCCGCAACGCCCGCCTATCTCTCACGTGCCGAACAGGCCTCTCGGGCCGGGCAGCTCGTCTCAGCCGCTGCGCGCCGCCGATATCTCAGGGTGCGGGATCCGCGTGCGCGCCACGCTCACTCGATGACGATCGCCTGTTCGGGACAGGACTGCACCGCTTCGTGCACCTGCGCCTCGAGGTGCGCGGGTACGTCGGCGACGGTGGCTTCGGCGTAGCCGTCGTCGGTCAAGGAGAACACCTCCGGGCACAGGCCGAGACACACGCCGTGCCCCCGGCAACGATCCTCGTCGACGGTGACCTTCATCGGGCCCCGCCCTCCGCGATGTCGAACTCCAGATGCAGCGAGGTGAGCCCGCGCAGGATGAACGTCGGCAGATAGCGGTAGTCGCGCGCGCCCTCGGGGCCGTGCACGCTCTCGTCGATCCGGAAGCCGGTGGTGCGCTCGAGCAGCCGTTCGATGGCGACCCGCGCTTCGGCCCGCGCCAGCGGCGCACCGGGGCAGGTGTGCACTCCACGCCCGAAAGCCAAGTGCGAGCGGGCATTCGAGCGTTCCGCCGCGAAGGTGGTGGGGTCGTCGAATCGGCGCGGGTCCCGGTTCGCGGCGCCGTTGACCACCATCAGGACCGTGCCCGCGGGTACCTCGGTCCCGCCGACCGTGGTGGATACCTTGGCCAGCCGGAAATCGCCCTTGACCGGGCTCTCCATCCGGAGGCACTCCTCGATGAAGTTCTGGATGCGGCTACGGTCCTCGCGCAGGTACTGCTGGATGTCGGGGCGCTCGGCCAGTATCTTCAGCGCCGAACTGAGCAGCCGGACGGTGGTCTCCTGTCCCGCCGAGAAGAGGTTCGCCGCCACCCGGACCACATCGAGCACCTCGGGCTCGCGCCCGTCCGGGAACGTCGCGGTGGCCATGCTGGTCAGCACGTCGTCCCGCGGGTTGGTCCTGCGGTCGGCGACGTAGTCGGAGAACTTGGCGTAGAGGAATTCGATGGGGTTGTGCGACATGTTCTCCCCCGCGGTGCTGCCGACGCTGGAGCCCTCGCGGTGTGGATCGCGTTGCAGCGCCTGCAGGAACGCCTCCTGATCGTCCTCGGGGACACCGAGCAGGTCGGCGATCACGTAGAGCGTGAAGGGACCCGCGAATTCGCGCATGCAGTCCCCCTTGCCCCCGGCCAGGTACTGATCGAGCATCCGGTCGGCGATCGCCCACATCGCCTGCTCGTTCTCCTTCAGGCGTTTCGGGGTGATCAACCGCATCAGCAAGGCGCGGTGATCGGTGTGCACCGGCGGGTCGAGGGTCGGCAGCTGGTCGCTCATCGGCAGCGTGTCCCGATGCTGGGCGATGAGGGCGTCGACGTCGGTCGCCCCCTCCAGCGGTACCGGGAATCCGGGGAACGGGCCGGTGACCGAGATGCAGGAGGAGAACCGTTCGACGTCGTTGTAGACCTCGAGCGCCTCCTCGTATCCGGTCACCATCATCACGTCGTGGTGCTTCTCGCGCGTCACCGGGCACTGCTCGCGCAGCGCGTCGAAGTATGGATACGGATCGGCGACCAGCTCCTGCCCGAGGAAGAAGTCCAGATCCTGGAAGTTTTTCACCACTCGACGATCCCTTCGACGCCCGGCCGGCATCGCCAACGGCGTGATTTTGCCGGTCGACTTCCGTGATTGAGAATATGCCTCTCATCTGTGAGTATGAGATTTCCATATCCAGCGCCGCGCGTCAACCGAAGGACCCGAACCATGAGCCTCGAACCCGTCGCCGATCAGCGGTTTTTCCAGTCGACCACCCGTGATTTCCTCGCGGGCACCGTCCCGGTGGGTACCGTGCGAGCGCTCGGCGCGTCCGGAACGGGATTCGACCGGACCTGGTGGCGGCGCGGCGCGGAACTGGGATGGACGGCCATGCTGGTGCCCGAAGAATTCGGCGGCGGAACGGTTTCCGGGCGGCCGATGACCGAGCTCGCCTTGGTGGCCGAAGAACTGGGTCGCGCCTGCGCGCCCGGGCCGTTCGTCACGACCAACGCGGTCCTGGCCGGGCTCACCTCGGAGGCGAGTCGTTTCGCCGAGGCCCTCACCGCCATCGCCGCAGGCGAGACGATCGCCACGTGGGCGGTCTACGAACCGGGCCGAGGCTTCGACGCGCTCTCCCCCGGCTCCGGCGCCCCCGGCCGGGCCGCGCGCACCAGGGCCGAACCCGACGGCCGCGGATACCGGCTCAACGGTGTGAAAGACCGCGTGGAGTCGGCCGATCAGGCGGACCTGTACCTGGTAACCGCCGAGAGCGCCGACGGCCCGGTTCAGCTGCTGGTGCCCGCCGACACCCCGGGCGTGAACGTCACACCGGCGTGGACCCTGGATCTCGTCCGCCGCACCGCGCGTGTGACATTCGACGACGTCGCGGTGCCCGCCGACGCCGTGCAGGTGGGCGCGGGCGCCGCCGAGGCGATCCGAGCGCAGGCGCGCACGGCGGCTGCGCTCACCGCCGCCGAAATGGTCGGCGCCACCGACACCGCGCTGGCCGCGACGTTGACCTGGTTGTTCGACCGCTACACCTTCGGCAGGCAACTGGCCTCCTACCAGGCGCTCAAGCACCGGATGGCCGACAACAAGACGTGGCTGGAAGCGTGCCGGGCCACCGCGACCGCGGCCGCGGCGGCCTGGGACGACGACCCGGCGTGCGCGGAGGAGGCGATCAGCATCGCGAAGTCGTATGTGGGAGCGAAGGCCCCCGTGATCGCCCAGGACTGTGTGCAACTGCACGGCGGCATCGGCGTCACCTGGGAACACGACCTGCACCTGTATCTGCGCCGCATCACCCTGGGCCGCGCGCTCTACGGCACTCCCGAAGAGCACCGGCGCCACATCACCGATCTGCTCGACACGGCAGCCGCGTGAACCGAATCGAACTCGCTTGGAAGGCACCGACGCTATGACCACGGATCTGGAGCCCGTCGAAGACTTCCGCGCACGTGCGCGGACCTGGTTGCGCGACAACCTGCCCCCGGCTTCCGCCGCGGAATACAAATCCGACACCGAGGAGGCGTGGGACCGCGCCCGGCAACTGCAACGGATTCTCCACGACGGCGGCTTCGCCGGGATCTGCTTCCCCGCGGAGTACGGCGGCCTCGGCCTCACCACCGCCCACCAGCGGGTGTTCACCGAGGAATCGCTTCCCTACGAGATGCCGCTGCTGCTGAACGTGCCGACGCTGGCCATCTGCGCGGCGAGCCTGCTCGATCTCGGCACCGAGGAGCAGAAGCGCGCGCACCTGCCCGCCGTGCTGCGCGGCGAGGAGATCCTGGCGCAGTTCCTGTCCGAGCCGCGCGGCGGGTCGGATCTGGCCGGGCTCACCACCCGCGCGGAGCGCGACGGCGACCGATGGATCCTCAACGGATCCAAGATCTGGAGTTCCGGCGCCTACGCCGCCGACTACGGCCTGTGCCTGGCTCGAACCAACTGGGAGGTCACCAAGCACCGCGGGCTCACCATGTTCCTGGTGCCGGTGGGCGCCGAAGGCGTGACGGTGCAGCGGATCAAACAGGTGACCGGCTCGACCGAGTTCTGCCAGGAGTTCTTCGACGACGTCGCGCTGCCCGAGGAGGCGGTGCTCGGCCAGGTGGACGGTGGCTGGGACGCCGCGTCCCGGCTGCTCTACCACGAGCGGGCCGCGCTGGGCGGCACCTCGCCGTACACCAGCGGCGCCCGCCCGCATCTGGGCGGCGAGGCCGACCGGCTGCTCGAGCTCGCCCGCGCGACCGGCCAGTGGAACGACCCGCGCACCAGGGAGGACATCGGCGAGGCGCGGGCCATGAACGTGGTACGCGACCAGCTCATCGCGCATATCTCGCGGGCGATCGCCTGGGGCGAGCTGCCACCCTCCGCCGGCGCCATCACCCGGCTGTTCACCGCCGAGAATGCCTGGCTGCAAACGGATCTCGCGGTACGCATCGCCGGGCCCACCGCGGCCACCCACAGCCCAGGCGACGCGCCCGACACGACCGAGGTCGGCCTCGACTACCTGTTCCGCTCGGCGTGGAGCCTGGCGGGCGGCAGCACCGAGATGGCGCGCAACGTCATCAGCGAGCGCGTACTCGGTATGCCCCGCGAGTTCGCCGCCGATCGCGACGTCCCGTTCAACCAGGTCAAGCACGGCCGATAACCCGCGCGAGGCGATACCGGCGGGGTGCGTCGGCGACGATCACCCCGCCGGCGAGACCTCCCCGGCCCCGGGAAGGCTGGTGCGATCACGCACCACTGCCCAACTCCGCGAGCGTGTCGCGCAACAGGACGGCCGGCGCGGCGTCCACCATGCCGGTCCCGCCGCGGGCGCCGGTCCGGGCCCGGCGGCGTTCCAGAGGACGGCGGGTGTCGCGGCCGCGGTCTGTCCAGACCTGTAGGACGGTCAGCCGGTGGACGGGCGCCGGATTCGGCGGGACCGACCGTAATCGTTGCGCTGCGGTAGAAGTCGCGCCGCGGCACGGATCATGCGTAATCGACTGTCACCGACGGGGTCTGCGGAACGGACTGACAGGTGAGCACATATCCATCGGCCACGTCCTCGTCGGTCAACGCGTCGTTCACCCGCATCTCGACGCGGCCCGCGACGAGCCGCGCCATACAGGTGCCGCAATTGCCCTCCTCACAGGCGAACGGCGGGTTGAGCCCGGCTCGCTTCGCGGCTTCCAGCACCGTCTCGTCGGGGCGCACGTCGATGGTGGACTGCGCGCCGTCCACCAGGACGGTCGCCACGCAGGTGGCCGTCTTCGGCGACTCGGACAGTGGGGATACGGCCATGACGCACACTCCTGATCAATGGGGATCGCACAACGCCGATGTCGCGCCGGCCGGCGCCGCCGGGGCGTAGATTGAGCACTCGCTCAGCATGCTGTGCACATGCGTAGCATGGTTCTTCCGGCTGGGTCAAGAGGGACCGCGCCGGGGGCGCGGTCAGCGGCCCGTCCAGCGCGGGCTGCGCTTCTCGGCGAACGCGCGGGGACCCTCTTGCGCGTCCTCGCTCGTGTAGCAGCGCACCGAGGCGTGCCGGGCGGCTTGCAACGCGGCCGAGCGGCCCATCTCGGTCGCGAGCATGACCGTCTCCTGCGCGGCCCGCACCGACAGCGGGGCGCCCGCGAGGATCTCGGCGGCCAGCTCGAGCGCCGTGTCCAAGAGAACCTCGGGTTCGGCCAGCCGGTTCACCAGTCCGATCTCGTAGGCCCGTCGCGCATCGATCGGCTTTCCGGTCAGCAGCAGTTCCATCATGATCCGCTGCGGGATCATGTGGATCAGCGGCGCGGCCCACGGCGAACTGCGACCCACCTTGACCTCGGTGACCGCGAAGGTCGCCGAAGTGCTCGCGACACACAGATCGCATGCCTGGGCGATCATCCAGCCCCCGGCGAACGCCGCGCCGTTGACCGCCGCGATGGTGGGCTTGGACAGCTCGATGGTGTCGTACGGCAGCGGGTACATCTCGCGCGGCGGCACCGTCATGCCGGTGGCCACCATCTCCTCGAGATCCCCTCCCGCGCAGAACGCTTTCGGTCCCGCGCCGGTCAGGATCGCGACGCGCAACGCGGGATCGCGCTCGAATCGGTCCCAGGCGTCGAACAGCCCCTCCCGCACGTCCCGGGCCAGGCAATTGCGCCGTTCCGGCCGATTGAGGGTGATGATCGCGATCCCGTCGGAGCGGGCGTCGAAGACAACGGCGTCGGACATCAGAAACCTCTCCGCTGGACGACGCGCGCCGCCCGCTCCAGTTCGTCGCGAAAATCGGGATGCGCCACGGCGATCAGTCTGCGGGTGCGCTCGGCCAGCGTCCGCCCGGCGAGTTCGGCGGCGCCGAACTCGGTGACGATCACGTCCACGTCGCTACGCGCCGTAGTGACCGGCCCGGACAGTGCCGCGGTGATCCGGCTGACCGTCCCGCCTTTGGCGGTGGAGGGCAGCGCGATGATCGCGTGACCGCCGGGCGAGCGAGCGCCTGCCCGGACGAAGTCCACTTGGCCCCCTGTGCCGCCGAGATAGGACCCACCGCTCTGTTCGGCGTTCACCTGTCCGGTCAGATCGACCTCCATGGCAGAGTTGATGGTGACCAGCCGTTCCAGTCGCGCGAGCACGCCCGCGTCGTGGGTGTAGTCGGTCGCGCACATCCGGATCGCCGCATTGCGGTCGGCGAACCGGTACAGGCGCTCGGTGCCGATGAGCGCGCCGGTGACCGATACCCCGCGATCAATGGCTTTGCACGCGTTCGTGATCGCGCCCGACTCGACCAGATCGACCAACCCGTCACCGATCATCCCCGAATGCACACCGAGATCGGTGCGGTCGTGCAGCATCCGCAGCACGGCGTCGGGTACGGCGCCGACCCCGATCTGCAGCACCGCGCCGTCCTCGATATAGGCCGCCGCGTGCGCGGCGATCGCTTCATCGACCGGACCGATCCGGGCGGGCGGCACCTGAACCGGCGGCCGGGAAACTCGCACCGCGTAGTCGATTCGAGCGCCGGGCAGCCGCTCGCCCAGCGTGAAGGGCACTTGGTCGTTGACCTCGGCGACCACGACGCGCGCCGCCGCCACCGCCGCGCGCACATGGTCGCTGACCAGGCCGAAGCTGTGGTCGCCGTGTTCGTCGGCTGGGCTCACCTGCACGAAAGCCACGTCGCAGCCGAGGATTCCGGCTTCGATCATCGGTCCCACCCGGCTGACATGGCAGGGGACGATGCCGAGCCGATGCTCCTCGGTCAGCGATCGCAGCGCGCCGATCGCGCCCATGCTGGACAAGGTGAAGGCTTCGGTCGCCGCCGGGGTGAACAGACCGGAGAAGCTCGTCGCGATGAACGCCGACACCCCGCCGATCGCACCGCCCTGTGCGATGAGCACCTCGATCAAGGTGGCCGGCTCGCCGCACGCCTGCCCGACCACGATGCGGTCACCGGCCCGCAGGATCGTGCTCAGGTCCAGGTCGGCGGCCTCGAGCAGCGCGGTCACCGCTGGACCCGGCCGTTCGGAAGGTCGTCGGCGGCGGGCCGCAACCGGCTGAGCACCTCGGCGGTGTCGGCGCCGAGCCTGGGTGCTGGTCCCGCGACGTGGCCGGGAGTTCGGGAGAACCATGTTGGCGGCCCAGGAAAACGGACCGATCCATATGGTGAATCAACTGTTTCGAAGAAGTCCGTGTCGGCGAGATGCGGATTGTCGAAGAGTTCGTCCAGCGACCGCACCGGTGCGGCCGGAATGTCCAGCGAACGCAGCAGTTCCAGCCATTCGGCCGTGGTCCGCTCACGGAACGTTTCGGCGAGATGGGCGTAGACGGTGTCGATCCTGGCCGCGCGCTGCTCCAGCGTGGCGAACTCCGGCCCGGCCCACGGCGGCCGCACCGCCTCGACGAATGCCGTCCACTGCTTGTCGTTGTAGACCAGCGCGGACAGGTAACCATCCACGGTGCGATAGGGCTTGCGGTTCGGCGTCACCGCGCGCGGGTAGGCCGCGGGGCCCAGCGGGGGATCGAACATGGCCCCGTTGGCGTGCTCGACCAGCATGAACGCGGCCATCGTCTCGAACATCGCGACCTCGACTTCTTGTCCCTCCCCGGTGCGTTCCCGGTGGAACAGCGCCATCGTGGTCGCGTACAGCGCGGTCATCCCGGCGATCTTGTCGGCCATGATGGTGCCGACGTACCCGGCGGCGCCGGTGAGCCGCTCCTGCACGAAGGGCAGTCCGCACTCGGCCTGAATCGTGTCGTCGTACGCGGTACGGCCGGCGTCCCGGCCACGGCGGCCGTAACCGTAGCAATTGGTGTAGACGACCGAAGGATTGAGCGCGGCAACCTCGTCGTAAGCGAAGCCCAACCGGGCGATCGCGGAGGCGCGCATCGAGTGGATGAACACGTCGGCCTGTGCGACGAGTTCGCGCAACGATCGCTTGCCGTCCTCGGATCGCAGGTCCAGCACCACGCTGCGCTTGCCCCGGTTGACATTGATGAAGACGCCGCCCATCCCCCGCTCCGGGCCCACCGAGATGTAGCGGGTGTTGTCCCCGTCCGGCGGCTCGATCTTGATCACGTCCGCGCCCATGTCGGCCATGATCTGCGTGCAGTACGGGCCCATGACCATCGCCGTCAGATCGACGACCCGGACCCCCACCAGCGGACCACGATATTCCATCGCCACGCCTCTTTCACCACCCTCCACCGCCGCCGGATCACCATCCGACCAGCGGCCGTGAGCCTATCTGATGAATCTTTGCAAGGATAGTGATATCAAGGATGCTGTGGACGATTTCAACGCTGACGCCCCACCCCCTCGGCATGCCCTCCGCCCGATCGCCGAGGTACTGGACGCCGCGCTCGGCTCCCACCCCGACGCCACGTCGGTGGAGGCCGTTTCCGGTGCGTGGACCTACGTCGAACTCGACGATCACGCCCACCGCGCTGCCGGTGCCCTCTGGGCGCTCGGCGTGCGCCCCGGCGATCGCGTCGCGGCCTGCCTCCCCAACGATCTGGACATCGTCGCCGCCTTCCACGGCGCGCAACGCATCGGTGCGGTGTGGGCGGGCATCGGCGAGGCGCTGACCGCGACCGAACAGCAGCACCTGCACGACCTGTGCGAACCGGCAGTCGTACTCGCCGGATCCCGCTGCCGGGTGGACTCGCCCGGTACGGTCGACCCCGATCATTGGGCGACACTGCTGGATCGCGCGGCACCCGCGCCACGGGTGGAGCACGACATCGATGCCCCGGCCGCAATCGCCTTCACCAGCGGCACCTCCGGACAGCCGAAGGCCGTGGTGCACAGCCAGCGCAACCTCCTGCTGCCCGGCGCCGTGCTGACGGCCACTCGAGGCTGGGGGCCCGATCTGCGCAAGGGCGACAGCTTCCCGCTGACGATCCTCAATCTGATGGTTCTTTCCACCCTGCTCACCGCGCAGGCCCGCGGCTGCTCGGTCGTCATGGACCGCCGCGATGCCGACGGGGTCGCCGAATGGATCGCCGAGCATCGCGTCACGGTCTGGAACGGCGCACCCGCGCAGCTCTACGACCTCGCGCGCAGGCCGGGGCTCGATCTCGGCTCGTTGCGCGAAGTCTGGAGCGGCGGCAGCGATACGCCCGACTCGGTTCGCGCGGCCTTCGCCGACGCGCACGGGCCGGTGCCCCGCGCCACCTACGGCCTCACCGAGGCGCCGACTGTGGTCTCGATCGACCCACCCGGCGACGAATGGTTCCCGGGTACCAGCGGCCGGGTGCTGCCACAGTACGACGTCGCCGCCTACGACGACGATGGCCGCAGGCTACCGCCCGGTTCGCTCGGCGAGCTGCGGCTGAAGGCGGCCACCGACGGCCCGTGGGCCCGATGGTGGACGCCGATGCTGGGCTACCGGGAGCGCGAGGGCGTGCGACCGCCGCGACCCGGACCGATCCCCACCGGCGACGTCGGCACCGTGAACGCCGAAGGCAGGCTGTCGATCCTGGACCGCAAGAAGATGGTCATCATCCGGGGCGGAGCGAACGTCTACCCGCAGGAGGTGGAGCGGGTCATCGCGACGCACCCCGGCGTGGCCAAGGTGGCGGTGTGCCCGGTGCCGGACGAGCGGCTCGGCCAGAGGGTCGCGGCGGTGATCGAAAGCGCCGATCCCGCGGTGGATCTCGACGCCCTGGCGCGATTATGCCGACGCGAGCTGGCCGGATACAAGGTGCCGGAGTTCTGGGCACGGGTGGACGCACTGCCGGTGAACGCCATGGGCAAGATCGAGCGAACACGGCTCACCGAACTGGCGACCGCCGCGCGGCACACGACGCGGGAGCGGCCGTGACCGCCCGGTCCGCGCGCGCCCCGCGCCTGTTCGACCTCGACGGCCGGGTGGCGATCGTGACCGGAGCGTCCTCCGGGCTCGGCGCCGCGGTCGCGGAAACGCTGGCCTCGCTCGGGGCCCGCGTCGCGGTCGCGGCCCGGCGCGCCGACCGGCTGACCGAGCTCGCCGGGCGCATCGACGGGCTCCCCGTGGTGTGCGATCTGAGCCGGCCGCAGGGCATCGGCGCCGTGGTCACCGCGGTGGCCGACGGCTTGGGGCCGCCGGAGATCCTGGTCAACGCGGCGGGGAACCGGTTCACCACCGAGCGCGCCGAATCCGAGCCGCTCGACGCCGTGTACCGGACCCTGGAACTCAACCTGGTGGCGCCGTTCCTGCTCGCTCGAGCGGTGTTCCCGCACATGCGCGCGGTGGGTCGCGGCTCGATCGTCAACGTCTCCTCCATCAGCGGCCGGGTCGGCGTGCCCGGCATCCCGCAGGCGTCCTACGCCGCGAGCAAGGCGGGGCTGTCCGGACTCACCGCCGAACTCGCCGTGCAATGGGCGCGGTATTCGATCCGGGTGAACACCGTCGCGCCCGGCTTCTTCCGCAGCGAGATCACCGACACCCTCTATGACGACGAGCGCGGCGCCGCTTACCTGCGCCGCAACACTCCCCTGCCGACCGAGGCGGAGGCCGAGGACATCGTCGGAGCCGTCGTCTGGCTGGCCGGTGACGCCGCCCGGTACGTCACCGGCCAGACCGTCGTCGTCGACGGCGGCTGGACCGCTCGGTGAGCGAACGGCGCGGTGATTCCACGTTGACACCCGAATCTCACGGTGAAAGCATGACAACGCGTACGAGAATCTAATTCTCCAAATCGAAAACGTCTATACGCTCAGATGGCCCACCCGTTCTAGGAAGGGAATTCTTCCGCATGTTTGCCGCAGTTCTGATCGAGAAGGGCGAGGCGGGACCGAAGGTCACGCTGACGAACGTGGACGAAGCGACGCTGCCCGAGGGGAATGTCACCGTCGAGGTCGCCTACTCCACCCTCAATTACAAAGACGCCCTGGCGATCACCGGAAAATCTCCCGTCGTGCGCGCGTTCCCGATGGTGCCCGGCATCGACTTCGCCGGCGTCGTCACCGAGAGCAGCCACGCGGATTGGTCGGTGGGCGACGACGTGATCCTCAACGGCTGGGGCGTCGGAGAATCGCACTGGGGCGGCCTCGCCGAGCGGGCCCGCGTGAACGGCGACTGGCTGGTGCCCCGCCCAGCCGAGTTCACCGCGCGACAAGCGATGGCGATCGGCACCGCCGGATACACCGCGAGCCTGTGCGTCGAAGCGCTGCTGCGCCACGGCGTTCGGCCCGACCGAGGCGAGATCCTGGTGACCGGCGCGACCGGCGGCGTGGGCAGCATCGCGATCGCGCTGCTGAGCAGAGCCGGGTTCACCGTCGCGGCCGCCACCGGCAAGACCGCCGAGACCGCCTACCTCCAGCAACTGGGCGCGGGCACCGTGGTGGATCGCGCCGAACTGGCCGAGCGCGGCAAGCCGCTACAGAAGGAGCGCTGGGCAGGTGTGGTCGACACCGTCGGCAGTCACACGCTGGCCAATGTGTGCGCCCAGACCCGGTACGGCGGCGCGGTGGCCGCCTGCGGCCTGGCCCAGGGGATGGACTTCCCCGCGACGGTCGCCCCGTTCATCCTGCGCGGGGTCACGTTGTTCGGCATCGACAGCGTGATGGCGCCCAAGCAGCGGCGCCTCGACGCCTGGGCGCGGCTCGCCCGTGACCTGGACCCGGCCGCCTTGGACAGCATCGCCCAAGAGATCCCCCTCGGCGAAGCCGCCACCGCGGCCGGCCGGCTCATCGACGGCGCCGTGCGCGGCCGGATCGTCGTCGACGTCAATCGTTGATCAGGAGCATCCCGTGACCAGGAAATCGATGAAATCGACTGTGGAACTCGATCTGTCCGACGTCGACCACCGGGTCGGCAAGCCGGTGGGCGGCGGCCAACTGTGGGACCCGTGCAGTTCCTCCGACATCCGCCGCTGGGTGATGGCGATGGATTATCCGAATCCGCTGCATTGGGACCAGGAATTCGCTCGCGAATCGCGATACGGCGGAATCGTGGCGCCCCAATCCATCGCGGTCGCATTGGATTACGGGCACGGCGCACAGCCCGCCTGCGTCGGCCACATCCCCGGCAGCCACCTGATCTTCGGCGGCGAGGAATGGTGGTTCTACGGCTGCCCGGTGCGCCCCGGCGACACCCTGTTCCAGGACCGGCGATTCCACGACTACAAGGTGGTGGAGACGAAGTTCGCCGGGCCGACGATGTTCTCCCGCGGCGACACCGTCCACCGCAATCAGCACGGCGTTCTGGTCGCCCGCGAAAGGTCCACCGCCATCCGCTATCTGGCGGCGGAGGCCAACAAGCGGGGCATGTACGACAACCAGCTCGGCGCGGTGCGGAGCTGGACCGCCGCCGAACTGGCCGAGATCGAGTCGCTGCGGCACGAGTGGATCCTGACCAACCGCGCCGGGGTCTCGCCGCACTTCGACGAAGTGAAGATCGGGGACCGGCTGCCGCGCAGGGTGATCGGCCCGCACACCATCGCCAGCTTCACCACCGAGTACCGCGCCTTCTTGTTCAACATCTGGGGCACATTCCACTGGACCGCGCCGGCGGACATCGACGACCCCTGGGTCAACCAGGATCCGGGCTGGACCGAAGGGTTCGCCTTCGACGAAGAGGGCGCGCGCATCGACCCGCGCAAGCGCGACGGCCTGTACGTCGGCCCCTCCCGCGGGCACATCGACGCCGACAAGGCGGGCGAGGTCGGGATGGCGCGGGCCTACGGCTACGGCGCCACCATGGGCGCCTGGTGCACCGACTACCTCTCCTACTGGGCCGGGCACGACGGCATCCTCCGCCACAGCAAGGCGGACTTCCGCCTGCCCGCTTTCGAAGGCGACGTGACCTACTTCGACGCCGAGATCATCGGCAAGGAAGCGGATTCGGTCTGGGGCGTACCGCTGGTGCAGGTGAAACTGCGGCTGACCAATCAGGATTTCGGCGTGCTGGTGGACTGCACGGCCGAGGTCGAGCTTCCCTATTGACGGCCACCGGAGAGAAACGGGAGAGGCGATGCCCACCGACACAAACGACGTCCTCGCGCCTGCCGTGGCGATCGCCTCCGGGCCGCCGCTGTCCGAAGAGCCGGGTCTCGGACCGCTCACCCTGCCCGGCTTCCTGCGCGAAGTCACCCGCGGGTACGGCGACCGCGAGGCGCTCGTCGCGCACACCGGCACCGGCGTCGTCCGCTGGAGCTATGCCGAGTTGTGGGAGCGCGCCACCGAAGTGGCGCGCGCTCTGCGCGCCTGCGGGATCGGCAAGGACAGCCGGGTCGGCGTGCTGATGACGAACCGGCCGGAGTGGCTCTCGGCCGTGTTCGGCGTGTCGCTGGCCGGCGGGGTGGCCGTCGCCCTCAGCACCTTTTCCAGCCCCGCGGAACTCGACCATCTGCTAAGGCTGTCCGGTGTGTCGGTGCTGCTGTTCGAAAGGTCGGTGGCGAACAAGGATTTCGCCGACGTGCTGACCGGACTGGAACCCGCCGTCGGCACCGCCGCGCCGGGCGCTCTGCGCTCGACGGACTATCCGTTCCTACGTCATCTCGCGATGGTCGGCGAACCGGTGCCCGATGCGGCGATCGACTCCTGGCACACGTTCCTGGCTCGCGGGCATTCCGAAGCACAGGAACTGATCGAGGCGACGGCCGCCACGGTGCGGCCCGCGGATACCGCTGTGCTGTTCTTCTCGTCGGGAACCACCAGCAAGCCGAAAGGCATCCGCAGCGCGCACCGCGGCGTCGCCATCCAGATGTGGCGGTTCCGGCGCATGTTCGGGTTCGGCCCGGACGACCACGTGCGCTGCTGGACCGCCAACGGTTTCTTCTGGTCCGGCAACTTCGGCCAAGCGCTCGGCGCCACCCTGGCAGCGGGCGGCAGCCTGGTGCTGCAATCGACCTTCGACGCCGACGAGGCGCTGGAGTTGATGCGGGCCGAGCGAGTGAACTTCCCGGTGGCGTGGCCGCACCAGTGGGCGCAACTGGAAGGCGCGCCCAACTGGTCGACGACCGACCTGAGCAGCCTGCGATTCGTGGACGTGAAGACGCCCGCGGCGCGGCACCCTCGCGTGTCGACCACCTGGACCGAGCCCGGGCACGCCTACGGCAACACCGAAACCTTCACCATCACCACCTGTTTTCCGGCCGATACAGCCGAGGACGAGATCGCGGGCAGCAGCGGCAAGCCGTTGCCCGGCAACACCGTCAAGATCGTCGACCCGCTCACCGGCGCGGTCGCGGCGCGCGGCGAGCGCGGCGAGATCTGCGTCAAAGGGCCGACGCTCATGCTCGGCTATCTCGGCACCGCATTGGACGAGACGCTCGACGTCGACGGTTACTTCCACACCGGCGACGGCGGCTACCTCGATGACGCGGACCGGCTGTACTGGGAGGGGCGGTTGACCGACATCATCAAGACCGGCGGCGCGAATGTCTCCCCGCTGGAGGTCGACGAGGCGTTGGCCGGCTTCCCGGGTGTCAAGGTCGCGCGCACCGTCGGCGTCCCGCACGAGACGCTCGGCGAGGTCGTGGTGGCGTGTGTGGTGCCGCACGCGGACGCGACCGTGGACGCCGCCGCGGTCCGCGCGTTCCTGCGGGAGCGGCTGGCCAGCTACAAGGTGCCCCGACAGGTGCTGTTGTTCGCCGAGGAGGACATCGCGCTCACCGGCAGTGCGAAGATCAAGTCCAGTGACCTGCGGCAGCTCGCGGTGAAACGGCTGGCCGACAGCTAGCGCCACGGGCCCTGCCGACGCTTCTCCCGTCCAGCGCGTCCAACCCCGCGCCGACGGTCCCGAGGTCGCTCCGCCGGGCGACACCTGACACGGCGGCACCGCACCCACCGGGCTTCACACGGCCGGTCCCGGATGCTATACATTAGGGGAGGCTTACCTCGTTAGTCGAGGCTAACCTCATTGGAACGGTGACCCTGGCTGTGAGGCTTCATGTACGTGTGCATCTGTAACGCGCTGTCCGAAGGTGACGTGCACACCTGCGTCGCGGCCGGGGCCGACAGTGTCCGCCAAGTGAAGAACGCCTGCGGCTGGAAGCCCGGCTGCGGCAGTTGCACGGCGCGATTGGCCGAGGTCATCGGCCGCGCCCGCGCGACGACCGAAGCGCAACCCTCGGCCGCCTGAGCCGACACACCAGGCGGTCTGCCTGCCGCTGCGCACAATCTGTGCCACGATCGCAGCTATGGACGGCGACAAGGACATCGTGGCGTTGCTCAACGAGCAACTGACGGCCGAACTCACGGCGATCAACCAGTACTTCCTGCACGCCAAGATGCAGGAGAACTGGGGCTTTACCAAGCTGGCGCGGCACACTCGGCACGAGTCCATCGATGAGATGAAGCATGCCGAACTCCTCACCGACCGGATCCTCTTCCTGGACGGCCTGCCGAACTACCAGAAGCTCAATCCGTTGCGCATCGGGCAGAGCGTGCCGGAGCAATTGCGGGCCGACCTGCAGATCGAGCTGGAAGCGGTCGAACGGCTTCGCCGGGGCATCGAGTTGATGCGGTCACGCGGCGACGTGACCTCGGCTCGCATCTTCGAGCACATCCTCGAAGACGAAGAGCAGCACGTCGACTATTTAGAGACCGAACTCGACCTGGTGGAGAAGCTGGGCGAGCCGCTGTACCTCCAGCGCTTCACCGAGACCCCGGAGGACTGACCCGGTTTCCGGGGCGCCTGCGAACGGCTGCCCGGCGAAACGCCCCGGCACTACGCCGAGGCGTACCGCCGGGCCAGTCGTTTCCGATGCTCGGCGGGCGTACCGAAGAGGGAACGATCGAGCGTGGCCCGCTTCAGGTACGCGTGGATCCCGCTTTCCCAGGTGTAGCCCATGCCGCCGTGCAGTTGCATGGCCTTCCCCGCCACCCGCACCGCCGTCTCGGTGCTCAACGCCTTGGCCATCGATGCCACGTCGCCCGCGTCCGGCGCCGACGTCGCCTCGGCCCGGACCGCAGCCGCTACCACCTGACGGGCCACCGTGACCTGCACCAGGATGTCCGCACAGGCGTGTTTGACGGCCTGGAAGGAACCGATCGGACGGCCGAACTGCTCGCGCACCCCGGCATAGCCGACGGTGGCCTCGAGCATGGCCTCGCTCAGCCCGAGGCTGTCGCAGGCCATCGCGACCGCCGCCCGGTCGTACAACCGCCGCAGGGCGCGCTCTCCGTCGCCACGGAATCGCCACACCGCCACCGGCGCCACCGCGACGTCGTCGGCGGTGACGCGCCCGAGGCTGCGGGTCGCGTCGACCACCGGTCGCGTGGTGACGACCGCCCCTGGCGCACCGGATTCGACTGCCGCGAGCACGATCTCGCCGCCGGGATCGCGGGCAGGAACGAGCAGCCGGTCCGCCCCGGGCGCGTCGAGCACGAAGTCGGCGCAACCGTGCAGACGCAGGCCGCCGGTACCGGTCACGAGCCGGAACGGCGATTCGACCGGCGCGCGATCGGCGCGCGCGGAGACCGCACCTGACGAGGCGGTGCCGGCCCGCTGCTCCCCCGCGAGCGCGAGAACCGGGACCACCGCACCGGCGACGGTGCCGCGGAACAGTTCGTCCCGTTGCGGATTCCGCTCCAGCAAGGCGAGCGCGCCGACGGCGAGCACCGCCACCGACGGGTAGGCGCCACGGGCGACCGCTCGGCCCACTTCTCGGAGCACCACGGCGACCTCGGCGAACGTTGCTCCGGCACCGTCGAATTCGTCGGGCGCCTCCAGACCGAGCCACCCCGATCGAGCGATCAGCGACCAGTCGGCCGCCGACTCGGAATCGGCTTCGCCGAGCAGGTCGCGCGCCACCGCGCGCAGATCGTCGTGGATCTCGGCGAATTCGTCGCTCATCATGTTCCCGTCGGTTCCCGGGGCAGGCCCAGGCCGCGCTCCGCGATGATGGTGCGCTGGATCTCGCTGGTCCCACCCGGAATCGTCCACTCCCAGGAGCCGACGAAGTCGAGCACCCATGCGCCCGACTCCCAGCCGCTGGACATCGGTTTGCGCAGTATCGTGTGCGCGGCCAGTCCCCCGACCTCCGTGCCGAAATCCGTCATCCGCTGCAACAATTCGCTGTAGTACAGCTTCACCACCGAAGCGTCGGCCGGGCCCGCGACGCCCGCCTCGTGCCGCTCCACCAGGTCACGGCACAATGCGCGCAATCCGAAGATCTCGATCTCCAGCGCGGCCAGCCGATCGGCCACCACCGCGTCGTCGACCGCGCGCCGCCCACCGGGATCGGCTCGCTCGCACGCTTCGACGAGCCATCGGAATCCGGCGTTGCCGAGCCGTTCGGCCAGCTCCAGCATGGTCAGGCCACGCTCGGCGCCGAGCGTCTGCTGCGCCACCTGCCAACCCGCGTGTTCCGCGCCGACCAGCCCGTCCGCCGGGATCCGCACCTCGTCCAGGAAGATCTCGCAGAAGTGCGATTCCCCGGTGGCCTGCCGGATCGGGCGCACCTGGATGCCGGGGCTGCGCATGTCCAGCAGGAAGTAGGAGATCCCGCGCCGCTTCGGGGCGCCCGGGTCGGTACGGGCCAGCAGCAGGCACCAGTCCGCGTATTGCGCACCGCTGGCCCACACTTTCTGCCCGGTCACGACATAGCCGTCACCGTCTCGACGGGCGCTGGTCCGCAATGCCGCCAGATCGGATCCGGCGCCGGGTTCGGAGAAGCCCTGTACCCAGATCTCGCCGTCCAGGATCGCGGGGAGATGCCGCCGCCGCTGCTCCTCGGTCCCCGCCGCCAGCAACGTCGCGGCCGCGTGATGAACAGCCACGAAGGCCAGCACCAGTCGCGGCGCGTCGTGGGCGGCGAGTTCCTGATACAGCACGATCTGTTCCGGGAGGGACATACCGCCGCCGTATTCGCGCGGCCAATGCGGCACCGCGTATCCCGCACGGCGGAGCCGCTGGAACCACTCATGCTGGAAACGGACGAATTCCGCGTCCGTGGGGCCGGTCTGCGACCGCCGCCAATCGGCAGGCACGTGCGCGCGGCACCAGTCCCGGACCTCGCCGCGGAACCCGTCGAGGTCGTGCCCGGTCACCGTGCCCGCGCCCGCTGTCGCAACGCCAGCAGCCGGTCCCGGTGCTCCGGTGACCGCATGGTGACCACCTCGGCGGCGAAACCGGCTTGCATCGGACCAGCGAGCGCCTGGGACAGGTACATGTTCACCACCCGTTTCGTGCTGCGCAGCGCCTCCGGCGGCAGGGCGGCCAACCGGACGGCCAGTTTCCTGGCCTCGTCGAGCAATTCGTCCGCGGCGACGACCCGCGACGCCAGTCCGACCTCGACGGCGGTGGCGGCATCGATCCGGTCGCCGGTGTACAGGAATTCCCGCGTCCGCAGGATCGGGGTGAGCAGCGGCCAGAACGCGGCGCCGCCGTCCCCGGCGACCAGCCCGACCGCCACGTGCGGGTCGGCCAGGTAGGCGCGATCCGACATCAGCACGACGTCGCACAGCACCGCCAGGCTGGCGCCGAGCCCCATCGCCGCGCCGTTCACCGCGGCGATCACCGGCAGCGGGAAGCGCAGCATCTCCTCGATGATCTGGGCGCCTTCGCGAATGCTCTCGTCCCGCGCGACCGGGTCGTCCGAGAAGGAGCTGATCCAGTCCAGATCGCCACCCGCGCTGAAGGCCCGGCCGGAACCGGTGAGGATCACGACTGCGGCCTCCTGGTCCGCGGCCAGCTGCCGCCACACCCCGGCCAGCGCTCGGTGCATCTCGGCGTTCACCGCGTTGAGCTCGTCGGGGCGGTCGATGACGACGATACGGACGGGCCCTTCGGCGTCCACGGTCAGCACATCGGGCAGGTCGTAGCGCATGGCGTCACCCTTCCCCCGGATCGGAGAACAAACCGGTCAGACCGCGGCGGCCGGCCAACCGGGCCAGCAGTTCCTCGGTGGCGACCGAGCCGAGCGGAAGTCGGCGCAACGGCAGGCTGTAACGCGACAGCCAGGACAGCGGCGACTCGTCGCAGAAGCCGAGGGCGCCGTGCAATTGGTGGGCGACGCGGAACACGGCCTCGGCCGCCTCGAGGGTCGCGGAACGCAGAGCCAACGCGTCGATCAGCGCATCGCCGCGCTCGGCTCGAATGCTCCACAACGCGTAGCGGGCGAGCATGTCCACGCCGCGCCGTTCCACCTCGGCGTCGGTCAACTGGAACTGCACCGACTGGAATTCGGCCAGCGGTTTGCCGAACTGCTCCCGGACCAGCACGTGGGCACGGGTGAGTTCGAGGGCACGGTCGAGCATGCCGAGCAGGGTCCAGCACGGCAGCACCAGCGCCAACGCCAGGTCGGCGCCGCCGCCGGTGTCCACCGGCGACACCTCCAGCGCCGTCACGAACGCCGACTCACGCGCGGACGCACGGGGTGGTCGCACCACCACCGAGCCCCGGGAACCGTCCAAGGTCGCCGCCGCCCACCGCAGGTCGAGATGCGCGACCGCTGCGGCGGGCTCGTCATCCGACACCACCACCAGCCCGTCGACGTCCGAGTCGACGGGGCGGGCCAGCCGCTCCGCGACCGGATAGGGCGTGGCCCAGTAACCGGCGCTGCGGCACAGCGCCGCGGCGGCTTCCAGTTCGACCGGGTCGCGCCGCGGCTCCAGCTCCCACGCGCCGAGTTCGCCGAGCACCGGCGCGACGAGCGCGCGGCGCGCGGGCTCGCGCTCGGCCCACCGCACCAGCTCGTCGCCGCCTGCCGCGCGCAACGCGCGCACGGCTTCTCTACCGTATTCCGTTGCCTCGGCGCATAGTTCGATGGTCATCGCCCGCCCGCCCGGCGGGAACGACGCGGCGGTCATGCGGCCTCCCCCGTCCGGCGCGGACCGCTCAGCAACGAGCGCGCCAGCAGGATCTTCTGCATCTCGATACTGCCGGAGGCGACCGTGGCGGCATTCGCGTATCGCCAATGGTCGTCCACCGCGCGCCGGAACCGGTGCCCGCGCTCGTCTTCCGAGCCCGCGAACGCGGCGAGTTCGGCCAGAACACTCGCGCTTTCCTGATCGAGCCGGGTCACCGCGATGCGATAGGCCGCGGCGTCACCCGGTGCGACCCGCCCGGCGCTCTGCATCGCGACCACCTGATACGCCAGCAGCCGCGCCCGCCGCGCCCGGGTGAGCATGCGGGCCCAGCGGCCGCGCAATTCGGCCGGAACCGTCTCCCACCTCGGGCCGAGAACATCGGGCGCGGCCTGCAACAGCCGCTCACAGCGCGCGTAGCGGGCGATGCCGACGCGTTCGAACGCGAGCACCTCCTGCACCACCGACCAGCCCTCGTCGACCCGACCGAGCACGTCGGCTTCCGTCACGCGCACCCCGTCGAAGAAGACCTCGTTGAGGTGGTGCGGGCCGAGCATGGACCGGATCGGCCGGACCTCGATCCCCGGATCGGACATCGGCACCAGGAAGACGGTGAGCCCTTGCTGTTTCCGCGCCCTGGTCGCGGTGCGCGCGAGCAGGAAACACCACTGCGCCATGGTGGCGTAGGAGGTCCAGATCTTCTGGCCGGAGATACGCCAGCCCTCGCCGTCGCGGCGAGCGGTGGTCCGCAAGGAGGCCAGGTCGGACCCGGAGTCCGGTTCGCTGAAGCCCTGGCACCAGATCGTCTCACCGCGCGCGATCGGCGGCAGGTGCGTGTGCTGCTGTTCCGCCGTGCCGTGCCGCATGATCGTCGGGCCCACCCAGTTGACGCCCATATACTGCGCCCCCCGAGGTTCGTGGTGCGCCCACATCTCCTCGCGGACCACGGTCTGCTCCCACACCGAGGCGCCGCGGCCACCGAACTCCGCAGGCCAGGCCGCGCACAGCAGGCCCCGCTCGGCCAGTACCCGGCAGAAACGCTGAGCGACAGCCAGATCGGCCGGATCGTCGGTGAACGCGCCGAGGTAGTCAGCAGGGACCTCCTCGGCAATCAGCCGCCGTAGTTCACCCCGGAGGCGGGTGGCGGCCTCACCCATAGTGAAGTCCATGTGGCGCACAGTACTTCAATCCTCATAAGGATAGCAATATTTGTACGGTCATCTCGCGGTGACTACACTGCCGCCATGACGGAAAGGCGTGCCCGGTGAGGACCGACCAGAGGTGGACCGCATGACGGCCGCCAAACGCGGCCGGGTCCCGCAGCGTCGTATCGCGGAGACCGTCGCCGCTGAGCTGCGCACCCGGATCCTGGCCGGCGACGAGAACTTTCGGCTTCCCACCCAGGATCAGCTGGTCCAGGACTTCGGGGTGAGCTACCCCTCGATCCGCGAGGCGCTGCGCATCCTGGAAACCGAGGGCCTCGTCACCGTCCGCCGGGGCAATGTGGGCGGCGCCGAAGTGCACCGGCCCGACGAGACGTCGGCGGCGTATCACCTCGGCCTGGCCCTGCAAGGTGCGCGCGTCACCCTCGGCGACCTCGCCGCGGGCCTGCGCACGCTGGAACCGCAGTGCGCGGCCGCCTGCGCCGAGCGGCCCGACCGCGCCGAGACCGTCGTCCCCGCGCTCACGGAGAACGTCGAGAAGTCGGCCGAGCTCATCGACGACGGCGTCGCCTTCACCCACACCGCTCGCGAATTCCACGACCTCATCGTCTCGTTCACCCCGAACCTCACCATTCGCTACGTTGTGAGCACACTGGTCACCCTGTGGTCGGCACAGGAGGAGGCGTGGGCGGAGGCGCTGACCCGGCGCGGGGAATACCCGTCCGAGGCCGAGTCGACCGAAGCCGTGCGCACTCATCGCCGCATCACCCGTGAGATCGCGGAGGGACGGGCCGCCGAAGCCGAACGCCTGTACCGCACCCACCTCGCCGCCACCCAGACAATCGTGTTGCAGCGGTTCGACGACGGAGTGGTGAACGCTTCGTCCGCCGGTGCGCGGCTGGCGATCCAGTCGGGTCTGCGCTCGCAGATCTGAGTTCGCCGAGCCGCCGTCTCGCGCACGCCACCCCGCCTCCGCCCGGGCAAGAGCAAGTCGGTTGCGCATCACCCCGCCCGCTGTACGATAATGGCGTTTTCACAGTGTGAAATTGGGTTGCACAATTCCGGCTATAGCCAGGTAGCGCCCTGTCCGGCCGGCCACACAGCGTCCATCCGCCGGCCGAACCCGCCGCCGGCGCTGTCTCTCGAGCGGAAAATCGTGACGCACAGTGCCATCAGTCCTGACATGGTCGTAGCGAGGCGCTCGGCGGCGACGCTCCGATGACGCCCGATAGCCCCTGAGGCGAACCTACTCAGAGGTAGCCAACCAATCAAGTATTGCTATCCTTACGAGGATTGAAGTAGCGTGGCCCACGACACACGGCCCACCACACGTGGATGCCGGATTCCCGTCGCCCGGACCGCCGGGCCGGGCTGTGTCAGTGGATATCGACTTTCTCATCGCATGGGAGGCCCCGCCTTGACTCGAGGGGCGCGCTACAGCACCACCACACCGATAACCCTCGCCGAGGGGTGGAGCGTTCGCCGACTCACCCCGCCGAGCCGACTGTTCGGTGCGAACGGCCTGCGGACGGGTGCCGACGGCCGGATCTACGTCGCCCAGGTGGCGGGCAGCCAGATCAGCGCACTCGACGTCGCCACCGGCGACCTCGAGACCATCAGCGCCAAGGGCAGCGACATCATCGCCCCCGACGACCTGGCCTTCGATCCCGAGGGCAATCTCATCGCCACCGAGTACATGGACGCGCGGGTCAGTGTGCGCGGTACCGACGGCCGCACCCGCGTGATCCGCGACGATCTGCCGGGCGCCAACGGCATCACGGTGCACAACGGCCGGTTGTTCGTCAACGAGTGCCGGATCGGCGGCCGCCTCATGGAACTGCCGCTGGACGGCAGCGCGCCGCGCATCCTACAAGACAACCTGCCGATGCCCAATGCCATGGAGGTCGGCCCCGATGGTCTCCTCTACTACCCGGTCATGGGCACCAACGACATCTGGCGGATCGATCCCGACGGAGGTGCGCCCGAACGAGTCGCCGGTGACCTCGGCGTGCCCGACTCGGTCAAGTTCGACTCCGCCGGCTTCATCCTCTCCACCCAGGTGCAGACCGGCGAGGTGCTGCGAATCAACCCACGCACCGGGGACCGTCAGGTACTGGCGAGCCTGGATCCTGGATTGGACAACTGCACCTTCGTCGGCGACCGGCTGTTCGTCTCGAACTTCTCCGGCGAGCTCACCGAGATTCTCACCGGCGGCCGGACCCGGCCGGTCCTGGAAGGCGGCCTGCTGTGGCCGCTGGACCTGACCGTCGGCCACGACGGCAATCTCTACGTCGCCGACGGCACCTTCTTCTATGTGTTGCGCGACGGCAGATTGCACACGGTCGCCTCCCTTTTCAGCGCGGGCAACCCCGGCTATGTTCGCGGCGTCAGCGCCGTCGGATCGGGCGAGTTCCTGTGCGCCACCTCCACCGGGCAGATCGCGTACTACCGCCCGGGCACGGACGAGGAACCCGAGATCGTCGCCGACGGGTTCGATCAGCTCTACGGGGTCGCGGCAACCGGGAACGGGATGATCGTGGCCGCGGAACTCGGCGCGGGCCGTGTGCTGTCGATCCGCTCCGGCCAGGTCGACGTGCTGGCCTCCGGGTTGAACTCCCCGATGGGTGTCACGTTCGGCCCGGACGGCACGCCCCTGATCTCCGAATCCGGAGCCGGGCGGATTGTCTCGATCAGCGGCGCCGGAGTCGACACCGTGGTGGACGGACTGGAGACGCCGCAGGGAATTCTGGTGCGCGGCAGACAATTACTGATCCTCGACGCCGGTTCGCAAGCCTTGGTCTGCGTCGATCTCGAGACCAAGGCGCGGCAGACGCTCGCCGCGAACCTTCCGGTCGGCGCGCCGCCCGGCGTCGTCGCCAAACCCTTGCGCGGCACTCCCCCGTTCTCCGGACCCATGGGCCCGTTCGCGGGGCTCGCCGCCGGACCCGACGGCACGATCTATCTCTCCGCCGACGCCGAGGGCAGTGTGCTGGCACTGCGCGGGAAGGCATGACCCGGCCATGACCGATGACGGCCTCACACAAAACTTCTTCGGACTGACCGGGCGCGTCGTCATCGTCGCAGGCGCGGGCGGTGGCGGTATCGGCACCGCCGTCACGCGCCTGATCGCCAGAGCGGGCGCCACCGTGATCGGGGTGAGCCGCTCGAAGGAGAACCTCGCCGAGCATGTCGAACCCCTTGCCGCGGAGGGCCTTTCCGTGTTGTCCGTCGCGGCCGACGTCGGCACCGAGGAGGGTGTCGCGACCGTGCTCGAGCGCGCCCGCTCGGCGCCCGGCGAGTTGCACGGACTGGTCAATGTGGCGGGCGGCGCCGCGGTGCGCACCTGGATGCCCGCCACCCGGGTGACCAGGGAAGACTGGCGGGCGTTGTTCGCCCAGAATCTGGAGACGATGTTCTTCATGAGCCAGGCGGTGGCCGCGGAGCTCAAATCACAAGGCCGGCCCGGTTCGCTGGTATCGCTCTCCTCGATCAGCGGCATGAACACCGCACCGTTCCATATCGCCTACGGCACCGCGAAGGCGGCGCTGGTCGCGGCAACCCGGACCTTGGCGGTGGAGCTGGCCCAGGACGGCATCCGGGTGAACGCCGTCGCGCCGGGCGTCACCGAGACACCGGCCTCCGGCACCTACGTCGACGACGATCCCCAGCGTGACCGCCGGGCCATCGCCATGGGCAGACGCGGGCGGCCGGAGGAGCAGGCGGGCCCGATCCTGTTCCTGCTGTCGGATCTGTCGACCTACGTCACGGGCCAGACCCTGCTGGTGGACGGCGGCCTGAACCTCAGGTGGACCCATCTCGGGGATGACCACACCTCGCTGTTCCTCAAGGACGAAAACTTCCGCGCATCCATCACCCGCTGACGCACCCGAGTTATCACCAGGAGCATGTCATGAGCGAAACGACAAACGGGGCAACGACTTCCGCGACCGCCGAACCGTTGTCGACGCCGATGACGATCGGCGTCGAGGCGTACATCTCGGAGGAATACGCACGCGCCGAGGGCGACAAGCTCTGGGCCAAGGTGTGGCAGCAGGTCGAACGGGTCGAGGAGATTCCCCGGGTCGGCGACTTCCTCACCTACGAGATCCTCGACGATTCGATCATCGTCGTGCGCACCGCACCGGACACCATCCGGGCCTACCACAACGTGTGCGCGCACCGCGGCCGCAAACTGATCGACACCCCGGATGGCGCGCACGACGCCCGCGGCAGTCGCAAACAGTTCGTGTGCGGTTTCCACGGGTGGCGTTACGACCTGGAGGGCCGCAACACCTTCGCGGCCGAGCGCGAGGATTGGTCCTGCGGTCTCACCGAGCGCAACGACGGGCTGAACCGGGTGCGGGTCGACACCTGGGGCGGTTGGATCTGGATCAACATGGACCCCGACGCGGAACCGCTGCGGGAGTACCTCGAGCCCGCGGCCGGTCTGCTCGAACACTTCGAACTGGAGAACATGCGCTACCGCTGGCGGCGGTGGCTGACCTTCGACTGCAACTGGAAGGTCGCCTTCGAGGCGTTCATGGAGACCTACCACGTGCCCTACACCCACCCGGAGTTCATGAACTTCGGCACTTTCCTCGGATGGTCGCGGGCGCAGGGCAAGCACAGCAACATCGGCTACGACGCTCCCAAGGGCATGGAGGAGAACCAGGCCAAGGTGCGCGTCGGCAGCGGTCCGGACGCGCGCGTCTCCACCGCAACGCTACAGAACTTCACCTGGGAGAACGCCAATACCAACACCACCCGCACGCTGGTCGACGTCGCCAATCGGCTGGTCGACGAACTGCCCGAGGGCACCCCGGCCGGCGAAGTGCTGCGCTACTGGCTCGACACCGCGCGGTCGGAGGACGAGGCACGCGGCGTGGTCTGGCCGAAGGTCGACCCCGACATCGTCGCCAAGGCGGGCACCGCGTGGCAGATCTTCCCCAACTTCCAGATCGGCCACGCACTGAACAACATGCTGTGCTACCGGTTCCGGCCCTACGGCTACGACCCGGACAAGTGCATCTTCGAAGCCGCTGTGTTCGAACTCTTCCCGCCCGGCCGGGAACCGCTGACCGAGTGGGAGTACACCCCCGTCGGCGACCCCGGCTGGCGGACCGTCCTACCGCAGGACTTCGCCAATATGGCCGCGGTCCAGCAGGGCATGAAGAGCCGCGGCTTCTCCGGGTCGAAACCCAACCCCTATCGCGAACGCAGCGTGGTGAATCTGCACCACAACCTCGCCGAGTACATGGGTACCGGCGAGCCACGCGATCTGACCTGACGAGCGGGACCCGCCGGTCCGCCACCGATGACCGAGACAGAGATCCAGGAATCCGAATGCAAGAGTGCAAGCCCACGGTTACGCCCGATGTCGATCGGGATGCCCTCCGCGCGAAATATCTCGCCGAACGCGACAAGCGCCTGCGGCCCGAGGGACAGAAGCAATATCTGCTGACCGAGGGCGAATTCGCGGATTACTACGAAGAGGATCCGTACACGCCGGTCGAGCCGCGAGACGAGATCACCGACGAGATCGAGGTGGCGATTCTCGGTGGCGGTTTCGCGGGTCTCATCGCCGCGCACCGGTTGCGGCAGGCCGGTGTGGACGATTTCCGGATCATCGAATTGGGCGGCGACTTCGGCGGGGTCTGGTACTGGAATCGCTACCCGGGCATCCAGGTCGACTCGGACAGCTACTGCTATCTGCCGTTGCTCGAGGAGACCGGCTACATGCCGAAAGAGAAGTTCTCCTTCGGCGACGAGTGCTACGAACACGCCCAGCGCATCGGCGAGCACTTCGGCCTGTACGAGAAGGCGATCTTCCACACGCTGATCCGATCGCTGGAATGGGACGAGCAGATCGGACGGTGGCGGATCGCGACCAACCGGGGCGACGACATCCGCGCCCGGTTCATCGTGATGTGCCAGGGTCCGTACAACCGGCCGAAACTGCCCGGCATCCCCGGCATCACGCAGTTCCAGGGTCACACGTTCCACACCGCGCGCTGGGACTACGCGTACACCGGCGGCACGCTGAAGGGCGGCCTGGACAAGCTCGGCGACAAGAAGGTGGCCATCATCGGCACCGGCGCCAGTGGTATCGGGACGATCCCACATCTGGCCGAAGGCGCCGGACACCTGTACGTGTTCCAGCGGACGCCGTCCTACATCTTCGAGCGCGGCAACACCGCGACCGACCCCGACTGGGTGCACTCGCTGCGGCCGGGCTGGCGGGAGGAGCGGCAGCGCAACTTCCACAACGCCGCCTACGCGTTCTACTCCCCGGGCGAGCCGGACCTGATCTGCGACGGCTGGACCGAGGTCGCCCGCAACGTGGCCGCCCACCTGGATGCCACCGGCGGCTGGGCCGAACTGGCGACGAATCCGCTGAAGGTCATGGAGCTCAAGGAGGCCGAGGACTACCGCGCGATGGAGCGTGTGCGCCGCCGCGTCGAGGAGATCGTGACGGACGAGGCGACGGCCGAGGCGCTCAAGCCGTACTACCGGCACCTGTGCAAACGGCCGGGCTTCAGCGACAACTACCTGCCTGCGTTCAACCGCCCGAACGTCACGCTCATCGATGTCTCGGACACCAAAGGGGTGGAGCGCATCACGGCGAAGGGCATCGTCGCGCACGGTGTCGAATACGAGGTCGACTGCATCGTCTTCGCCAGCGGTTTCGAGATCAGCAGCGACATCGACCGCAGGCTCGCCATCCAGCCCTTCGCCGGGCGAGGCGGCCGGTCGCTCTACGAGCACTGGAGCGCGGGATTCCGCACCCTGCACGGGATCATGTCGCACGGGTTCCCGAACCACTTCGCGACCGGGTTCGTCCAGGGCGGGGTGACCGCGTCCACCACGCGGATGTTCGAGCAGCAGGCCGATCACATCGCCTACATCATCACCGAAGCCCTGGCCCGGGGGGCCACCACGGTGGAGCCCAGCGCGGAGGCCGAGGAGGCGTGGATCGCGACCATCCGGGCCAATTCGTTCGACAACAGCAACTTCGTCCGGGAATGCACGCCGGGCTACTACAACAGCGAGGGCGAACCGAACGGGCGGTCGTTCCTCGGTGATCCCTTCTGGGGTGGCTTCTACGTGCTCGAGGACCTGCTGCGGGACTGGCGCGACAACGGCCGGTTGGAGGGTCTCGTCCTGAGCGAATGACGAGTCCCCCGCCATCACGACGCACCTGTGAGAGGACCGACCACCTTGCCAGAACTCAGATTCGACAATCGCGTAGCCGTGATCACCGGCGCCGGAAGGGGGTTGGGCCGCGCCTATGCACTGCTGCTCGCCTCGAAGGGAGCCGAGGTGGTGGTCAACGACCTGGGCAGCAGCGTGCGCGGCGACAGCGTGGAGGCGAACCCGGCCGCGGAGGTGGTCGCCGAGATCGAAGCAGCGGGCGGCACCGCTGTCGTCTGTACCGAGTCGGTGGCCACCCCCGAAGGCGGGCGCGCGATCATCGACACGGCGCTCGACCGGTACGGCCGCCTGGACATCCTCGTGCACAACGCGGGCAACGTCCGCTACGGTTCGCTGCGGCAACTGAGCTACGAGGATTTCGACGCGGTGCTCGACGTGCACCTGCGCGGCGCGTTCCACGTCGTCCGGCCCGCGTTCCCGGTCATGGCCGAGGCGGGTTACGGCCGCGTGGTGCTGACCTCGTCCATCGGCGGGCTGTACGGGAACAAGGGCGTGGCCAACTACGCCATGTCGAAGGCGGGCATGATCGGCCTGTCGAATGTGATCGCCCTGGAGGGAGCCGAATTCGGCATTCTCGGCAACGTCATCGTGCCCGCCGCGGTGACACGACTGGCCGACGGACTCGACACCTCGTCCTATCCGCCCATGGGACCGGAACTGACGGCGCCGGCCGTCGGCTGGCTCGCCCACGAGTCCTGCTCGATCACCGGCGAGATGCTGGTGTCGGTCGCCGGACGGGTGGCAAGGGCGTACATCGCCGAGACCCCCGGGGTCTACCGCCCCTCGTGGACGGTCGAAGAGATCGGCGAGCAGATCGACGCGATCCGCGATACGACCGGCTCCTGGATTCTGCCTGCCGTTCCCTCGGGGCACAGCGATCACATCAGGAAGAGTTTCGAGCTAGCCACGGAAGCAGGACAGCATGCCCGTTAAGGTCTACGAACGTATTCTTCAGCTCTTCGAAGCCGAGGGCATCAACACGATATTCGGTATTCCCGACCCCAATTTCGTGCACATGTTCCACCTCGCCGAGGAACGCGGCTGGAATGTCGTCGCGCCGCATCACGAGGAATCGGCCGGTTTCATGGCCGAGGCGGTGTCGCGGATGACCGGTAAGGCCGCGGTGTGCATCGGCACCCTCGGGCCGGGCGTCGCCAATCTGGCAGGGGCGATGATGTGCGCGAAGGTCGAGAATTCGCCGGTGATCTTCCTCGGCGGGCAGCGCGCCCGGATCACCGAGCAGCGGGTGCGGCGCGGGCGGATCCAATTCGTCAAGCAGGCCGAACTCTTCGCACCGTCGGTGAAGTACCACGCCAGCATCGAATACGCCGACCAGACCGACGAGATCATTCGCGAGGGCTTGCGCCGGGCACTCACCGGAACACCCGGGCCGGTCTACATCGAGTGGCCCAAGCACATCATCCAAGAGGAACTCGACGTTCCGGAACCCCTGCCGCCCAGCCGGTATCGGCTCGTCGGCCAGACCGCGGGCCAGGACCGGATCGAGGAGGCGGCGCGGCTGATCCGCGCGGCGCGACAGCCGGTCCTGCTCGTCGGGCACGGCGTGCACACCACGCGTGCCGGGGACTCGGTACGCGCGCTCGCCGAGCTGATGGCTTGCCCGGTTATCCAGACCTCCGGCGGTACCTCGTATATCGAGGGACTCGAGGACCGCACCTTCGCTTACGGCTTCTCGCCGTCGTCCATCGATGCGGTGGTGCGATCGGATCTGTGCCTGGCCGTCGGCACCGAACTCGGTGAGCCCGTCCACTACGGGGTGGGCCGGCACTGGGTGGCCAACGAGGCGAACCGGAAATGGATTCTGGTGGAACAGAATCCCGAGGCCATCGGGGTCAACCGCCCCATCGATGTTCCGCTCGTCGGTGACCTGCGCGCGATCGTCCCGCAGCTGGTCGAGGCGCTGAAGGACACGCCTCGCACGCCGTCGCCCGAGCTCGCGGGCTGGATCGAGCAGGACGCCGCCAGGCTCGCCGAACTGTCCGAGACGGCACCGTCGGGCCGGTCGCCGGTACACCCGGCGCGACTCGTCGTCGAGGCGACCGAAGTGTTCCCCTCCGACGGCATCATGGTCCGCGACGGTGGCGCCACCACGATCTTCGGCTGGACCTATTCGCAGGCCAAGCCGCACGACGTGATCTGGAACCAGAACTTCGGGCACCTCGGCACCGGGCTGCCCTACGCCATCGGCGCCTCGGTGGCCGAGGGCGGGAAGCGGCCGGTCATGCTGGTCACCGGCGACTCGTCGTTCCTGTTCCACATCGGTGAACTGGAGACCGCGGCACGGCTGAACCTTCCGCTGGTCTGCGTGGTGGCCGTGGACTACGCGTGGGGCCTCGAAGTCGGGGTCTACAAGGGGCTTTTCGGGCCCGGCTCGCTGGAGACCGGTACGCACTGGAGCACCGACACCCGCCTGGACAAGGTCGCCGAGGGCTTCGGCTGCTACGGCGAATTCGTCGACCACGACCAGGACATCGCCCCCGCCATCAAACGGGCGTACGCCAGCGGCAAACCGGGCGTCATCCACGTGGCCGTCGATCCGAAGGCGAACTCCGAGGAGATGCCGAGTTACGACGAGTTCCGCACCTGGTACGCGGAAGGGACACAGTAGTCATGCGCGAGTATTCCCAGTTCTACATCGACGGCGCCTGGGTCGACCCGGCCGAGGCGCGGTCCTTCGAAGTCGTGAACCCGGCGACCGAAGCGGTGTGTGGCATGGTCGCCAACGGCTCGGCCGCGGATGTCGACCGGGCCGTCTCGGCCGCCCGCGAGGCGTTTCCCGCCTGGTCGGCGTCCTCGGTGCCGGAACGGATCGCGTTGCTGCGCGCCATCGGCGCGGAGTACGGCAAACGCGCGGGCGACCTCGCCGCTGCGCTGACCGAGGAGATGGGCGCACCGAGCGCGCTGGCCTGCGGATTCCAGGTGGATCTCGGGGCCGGGCACCTGTCGACCGCCATCGAGGTCCTGGAGAATTTCGCCTTCGAGCAGCGGCGCGGCGCCACCCTGGTCGTCAAGGAGCCCATCGGCGTGTGCGGCCTCATCACGCCCTGGAACTGGCCGATGAGCCTGATCGCCGTGAAAGTGTTCCCCGCCCTCGCCACGGGTTGCACGACGGTGCTCAAGCCGTCGGAACGGTCGCCGTTCACCGGGCAGATCTTCGCCGAGATCCTCGATGCCGCAGGCGTTCCCGCCGGCGTCTTCAATCTGGTGCAAGGCAACGGTCCCAGCGTCGGAGTGCCGCTGTCGGCGCATCCGGACGTGGATCTGATCTCCTTCACCGGCTCCACCCGTGCGGGCATCGAGATCGCGCGCAATGCCGCGCCCAGCGTCAAGCGGGTCACCCAGGAGCTGGGCGGCAAAAGCGCGAACATCGTGCTCGACGACGCCGACTTCACCACCAATGTCGCCGCCGCGATCGGCCCGATGATGATGAACTCCGGCCAGACCTGCAGCGCGCTGTCGCGCATGCTGGTTCCCCGTGCCCGCATGGACGAGGCCATCGACACCGCGCGTCGAGCCGCTGCCCAGCTCAGCGTGGGCGACCCCACCGGGGATGCGGCGCTGGGCCCCGTCGTCTCCGGTTCGCAGTTCGACAAGATCCAGGCCTTCATCCAGAAGGGTATCGACGAGGGAGCCACGCTGGTGGTGGGCGGCATCGGCCGCCCCGACGGACTCACCAAGGGCTACTACGTGCGGCCCACCGTGTTCGCGAACGTCACCAACGACATGACCATAGCCCGCGAGGAGATCTTCGGCCCGGTGCTGGCCATCCTCGGCTACGACAGCGTCGACCACGCCGTCGAGATCGCCAACGACACCGAGTACGGACTCGCGGGCAATGTCGCGGGCTCCGATCTGGACCAGGCCCGCTCCGTAGCCCGCCGCATCCGGTCGGGCTGGATCACCATCAACGACGCCTTCGACTTCCACGCCCCCTTCGGCGGCTATCGCAAGAGCGGAAACGGCCGCGAGTGGGGCGAATTCGGCTTTCACGACTACCTGGAGATCAAGGGAATCCTCGGGTACGCACCGGAAGAAGCCGGGTCGTAGCGGAGCGCGCATGTGGGGCGGCGGGGCACACCCCTGGTCAGGGGGTCGGCCAGACGTCCTTCAGTAGCAACGCCGCCTCGGCGGACTGGCGCACACCGGCCGCATGGGCGGGGGTCAGCGCGGCCGGGTCGAACACGTCGAGTCCGAACGCGGTGATGGCGTGGTCGTCGGGCACTATGGAAATCTCTGTGGCCGAACCCAATTCACGATCGCTGGCGATGCGGGGGAACATGTGCGCCAAGGGTTCGACGATCACCACGACGTCCGCGCCCGCGGCCAGGTCCGCGTTGACCGGTGAGCGCAATCCGCCGTCGATGTAGTGGCGGCCGTCGATCGGAATCGGCGGGAAGACACCCGGCACCGCGGTGCTCGACGCCAGCGCGGCGGGCAACGACGCCGCGCCGTCCCTGGTCCACGCGCGCAACTCGCCGGTGGTGATATCGATCGCCGTGACGACCAGATCCCGCGCGGGCCACTGCGCCACACCGGCCAGCCCACCCATGCGCGCGATGTGCTCGTCCGGATCGCCCACCTGCGCGGCCAGCGCCAGTTCACCCGCCCGGCGGCGCGCCTGGGCGGGATCCTGTCCGGGGCCGCGCAGGACCGCGAATATCTCCGCCATCCGCGCCGGATCCGCCTGCACCGGCGCCGATGTCGACCGCGGCCGCAGCAAACGCGCCGGATCACCGCCGTCGGCCAGGACCGCGCCGACCACCGCCCCGGCCGAGGTACCGACGAACCGGTCCGCCAGGGACAAATCGATGCCACTGTCGCGCAGCCCGGTAGCCAGTCCCGCCAACCACGCGAGGCCGACCGGACCACCTCCACCGAGCACGAGGGCGACCGAGAGTCCGTTGGGTGACACCGTTTCCGACATACCGCCAGCCTATCCACCCCGGTCGCGACAATCGCCACGCTCGATCGGCCGCCCTTCGCTACCAGCGGTGATAGGCCTCCACGTGGGCGTCGGTGACGACCCCGACGAGACCGGGACCCTGATTCACGTATCCGGTGCCTGTCCCGTTGTCCGCTAGCGGCATACCGTATTCACCCTGGCGCCTGGGCCACCTCTACGACGACGCGGCCCCATCCAGCCATAGCCGGGAAGCCCGGATCATCGACACCACCGATCTGCGACCACGGCGAGCGCGACCCGCATCGCTATCCGCGCAGGCACGGCCGTCGGCTGAGAACGCTCACCACCGGGTGAACTATGCCCAGATGCGCGACAGCGCCGAGCGGGAGTACGTCTGCTGGGGCGTGACCGTGATCAGGTCGCACACCTCGACGAGTTCGGCCGGAACCGCGTTGCCGAAGTGCTGCAGCCCCGGTGCGATGACCGCATCGACACCGAAGGTGCGTGCGGCTTCGACCAGGCGATCGACCGGTGCGTCGGTACCGGCGCCGAAGGTCACGGTCTTGCACAGCTCGTAACCCAGCCGCTTGGCCAAACTCCGCATCTGCGCTTCGTCCCAATCCTGGGACACACCCGAGACGTCCTTGCGGAGATATCCCAGCGCGGGTGGTTTGGCCCTCATCGGTACTCCCTCGGCGCGGTCGTTGCTGAAGTGGTCGAAGCGCCTGCACTCCCACAGCTCGAGCGGCGTCGGCGCATCGAGGAACGGGCTGAGCAAGGTATTGACATCATATGTTGTCTACAGCAGCTGATGTCAACATGTGCGGCGTGCGACAAATGCAACTTTTTCCCGGGCCGGACACGGCCTCCCGCCGAGCGTATCGCCACCCCTCCGGCATTGCCGGGCTCGTGGACGGACGCCGAGATCCATTGGCTCGGCGGCAATCTCCGAGCGGCAAGACACCGGCGAAGCGCTCCTGCGCCAACTTCCTGCTACCGGAGGCCTCCCGCTCCACCGCCTTCGGTCATCCCGACGCGGGCGGCTCGATCGGCTGGGTCGGGGCGCGCTCTATTCCAGAATCCCGGACTGCCTGCCCGCTCCGGGCGCTTGGGTCACGGGCCGCCGCGCCGAGATCACCCCCAGCGCGATCATGCCGGCGCCCAGCGCGAAGTGCAGCCAGTTGTCCGCCGTGTCGAGCGGCACGAAGTTGGCGTCGCTGTCGGGGTTCACGACGAGTCCGTACAGCCACAGGATCAGATAGACCACACCGCCGCCGATGAGGTACGCGCGCGCCGATGCGGCGGTGCGTGCGGCCAGCACTCCGGCGGCCCCGAAAGCCAGATGGACCACGTTGTGCAGCACGGACACGCGGAACAAACCGAGCAACTGAGCCTGGGAGTGATGTCCCGCCCAGTCGAGTTCGCTGTAGTCGGTGGTGATCCCCGGAATGAATCCGAGGATGCCGACCAGGAGGAATACCGCTCCTACGGCCATGGCGGCGACCTGAAGAGGAGACCGCCGATCCGTTGTCGCGCCTGGTGGGGAAGTAGCAGACATCGCCGAGCCGACCCTTTCCGCTGGTAGTGGGCACCTTCGTCCCCGTGCTACCCCAGCGGTGAGTGGGCAAACAGGCAGGCTGCACGCTTGCCGGCGCACGTGGTGGTCGACGGCCCCGACGACGTGGCGGCACCAGGTCGCCGCGCCGATGGTGGACATCCGCGCCGCGCACCGAACGGGTGCGACGCCGGGTGACCGAGACCCGGCCCACATACCAGGCCACCATTGGCGCGCCGTGATCCTCGTCTCCTGTGCCGACTACACCGGAGGCGTGCCGCACGGAGGAACCGGCGTCCGCGCTGGTGCGATGGGCCGGGCAGACGTCGATGGCGCCTTCGGTCGCGGCGCGCGGCGGTCACCGTCGACTCGCGTAGGCCACTCGCTCGGGCGATACTGTGCACGACTCGAAAACAACTGTCCGCCTTGGTAAGCCAACGCAGTCTGTCAGCCGGATGGGTGATGCCCGGGAGGCATGGCAGTGTTGGTGTGGTGCGTTGTGGCGATGATCGTCGCCGTCCTGTTGGGCACAGCGGCAACGGCGATGGTGTGGGATCCGCGCGGCCGTCGCCGCGCGGCCGTCACCGCGCCGATTCCGGCGCGGGCGACCGCGGAGTCCGCGGTGCCGAGCGCGGGAGATTGGCCGCGCACGCGCTGAACGGAACACGGCGCTGATCCGGAACACCGGATCGGCGCCGTCCGCGCGTTCGGGCGATCAGGCGGCGAAGCGGTGTTCACGCGGCCGGGTCACAACAGCAGGAAGCGGCCGAGGCGGTGTCCCGCCTCGGCCGCCACCTCGGTCACCCGTCAGCTGACGGAGACGCTGCCGCCCTTGGGCAGGTAGCCGATCTTCTCCACCGGCAGCTCGCCGACCACGGAGCCGGTGCAGTCCCGGCCGGAGTACAGCGTGACGGCACGATCGGTGCTGTTGACGACGGTGATCTGGAACGTGGTGTAGAAGGTGCCGTCGGTGTTCAAGCAGCCCACCGGATCCGCGTGCAGCTCACCGTTGATCGACAGCGTTCCGACCGCGGCCTGCGCCGTCCCCGCCGACAGCATGGCCGCGGCCCCCGCCAGGGCCAGCGCACCGACAAACCCAGCAGTACGAATCATTCGTGCCTCCAGTTCTTTTCGATGTCGACCAACCCCGAAGCCGACGTCTCGTGAAAATGCGCCTGTGATTCTGTCACGAGTTCCAGCGGGACGGAACCGTGCTGGTCGAGACGCCGGGAGACACGACATCGCCCGGGCGGGCGCAGGTAGCACCCGGCCGAGCGTTTCCGCGATCAGGCGGCGGCGTGCGCGGCGCCGACCGCCGCGGTGTCCTTGCGAACCCCGAACGCCACGATGATCTCCATGATGCCGAGAATGATCAGCCACACCCCCGCCAGAACGGCGAGCGTGGCCACCGACCGCACCGGCCAGACGATCAGCACGACGCCGGCGGCCGCGGTCACGACGCCGAAGAACACCTGCCACCAGCGCCCCGGCATCCCGGGTTCGGAGATCGCGGCTACCAGCAGCGCGATCCCGCGGAACAGCCAGCCGATGCCGATCCACAACCCGAGCAGCAGGATCGAGGCCAGTTCGTCGCGGAAGCAGAAGACGCCGACCACGATGGACAGCACCCCGATGACGAACGACAGCACCCGCAGGCCGGCGCCGCCCGGCGCTCCGAAAGCCGCGATCAGCTGCAGGAAACCGGTGACCACGAGGTAGACGCCGAAAATGATGCCTGCCGCCAGCAGAGTGATGTCCGGCCAGGCCAGGATCAGGATGCCGAGGATCACCGCCAGAATGCCGGTGAGCAGAATGGTTTGCCACGCACGGCGGGCAAGAGACTGCAGGGGACCCTCTACCACGCTGTTTGTCGTCATACCTTGATGCTATAGCTCGCTCCCTACGTTTCCTGGCTATTTGCCGAGGGGGCCGCAACATGCTGGATAGGCCGGTACCGCGGCGTTGCCCGGAGTTCACGTTTCGCCGCCCTGGCGGTCGGGTAGTCATCCCTAAGTGACTCTTCGTTGGCGCCCCCGGGGGTGAACGGGTGGGTCGGGGTTCGGTGAGACTCGGGTGGCTAGGAGAAGAGGGTGGCGGTTCTGCTCGTGTTGCAGGCGCGTGGGCTGGGTGACCTACTCACCGCGGTCCCGGCTCTACGCGCACTGCGCCGGGCCAAACCGCACGATCGCATCGTTTTGGCGGCCCCGCAGCGACTGAAGCCGATCGTCGATCTGATCGCCTCGGTCGACGCGCTGGCGCCCACCACCGATCCGGGCAACCTTCGCTGGGACGCGCCTCCCCCCGAGTTGGCGGTCAACCTGCACGGCGCGAGCGCCGAAAGCATCGTCGCGCTGTCCAAGACCCGGCCCGGACGCATCCTCTCCTTTCGCAACGCCGCGTTCCCCGAGCTGTCCGGCCCGGAATGGGAGCCCGACATGCACGAGGTGGACCGCTGGTGTCATCTGCTGGAATACGGCGGCATCGGAGCGGATCGCCGCAATCTCGGACTGGTTCCACCGGTGTCGACGACCAGCCGCCGCGACTGCGTGGTCGTGCACGTCGGCGCGGGCGCACCGGCCCGCCGCTGGCCGCCTGATCGTTTCGCCGCGGTGGTCCGGCACCTGTTGATGCTCGGGCGCGAAGTGGTCATCACCGGCGACGAGTACGAACGCCAGCTCGCGCTGGGCATCGCCGCCCGGGCGGGGCTGCCCGTCGGCCGGGTACTCGCCGGAGAGCAGAACCTCATCGATCTGGCCGCCACCGTCGCCGAGGCCGCCCTGGTGATCTGCGGGGACACCGGGGTCGTAGGCCTGGCCACGGCGTTCGGCACCCGCACCGTGCTGCTGTTCGGCCCCACCCCGCCCCGGCGGGCCGGTCCGCCCGCGCACCTGCTCGGCCGGCACGCGGTGCTGTGGACCGGCCACGTCGGCGACCCGGACGCCGACACCCCCGACCCGGGTCTGCTGCAGATCGGGGTCACCGAAGTGATCAATGCCGTCGACAAGCAGTTGAGCAAGCGCAACTGGCCCGGCACGGGCTCCGACCGCCGTAAGGCGGCCTATCGGCGCGTCGGCTGACCGCCGCCGCCCCGACGCCATTCGGGGAGCCGATCGCGGCGCCCGGTTCCTCCGCGGTCAGGCTTCCGCCGTCGCGGCGGTTCTGAGCGCCGCGGAATAGGAAGCGAGCGCACTCGGCCAGAACTGCTCCAGGTAGTCGCGGGCGTCGGCGAGGCCGCGTGGATCCAGCGAATACAGCCGCCGGTTGCCTTCCGGCCGCATCATGACCAACCGCGCGTCGCGCAGCACACGCAGATGCTGGGAGACCGCCGAACTGGTCACACCGACTTCGTGCGCGAGTTCACCGACCGAGCGCGCGGCCTGCGGCAAGGCCTCGAAGATCGCGCGGCGGGTCGGGTCCGCGAGCGCGGTCAAGGCCTGAACTCCATTAGTCGCCACTCACACAGTGTGGGCGTCCGGCGTTTCACCGGTCAACTCCTGGGAAAGGCGTCATATCCCCAGCTCGCGCGAGTAACGACCGCATGTCGTTACCTCGCCGTGACCGTCGAGCTGGGCTTTTACCGCCGGTGATGGTTGCCACAAGATAGCGGACCGGTGCGCCAGCTACCGTACGTTCGACTCCATGCCCGTGACCTTTCCGTTACCGATCCGTCGCGGCGTGACCCGATTACGCCGCGACCGCACCCTCACCCGAGTGGTCGCCGCCTCCGCGGTCGTCACCGCCTCCTTCGGCATCATCGCCGCTGCACAGCAGGACTCGGACACCGACGCGTCCGCCCGGCTCGTCGCCGGGAAGATCGCGTCGGGCGAGATCCGGCCGGCCGAGGGCACAGCGCAGTTCGCCCTCTTCACCCCGCCCGACAACCCCGCGCCGCAGGCTGCGCCCGTGCCCTGGGATCCGAACCGCGCCGCGCAGGAGTTCACCCGCCCGAAGACCGTCCGCCCGGTCGCCGGTGTGCTCACCTCGAATTTCGGCGCTCGCTGGGGCGCGATGCACGCCGGCCTGGATTTCGGTGACCCGCTCGGCGCGCCGATCGCCACGGTCACCGACGGCGTCGTGATCGAGGCAGGCCCCGCTTCCGGCTTCGGTCTGTGGGTGCGCGTGCAACAGGACGACGGCACCGTCGGCGTCTACGGCCACGTCAACGACATCCTCGTCGACGTCGGCCAGCCGGTCCGCGCGGGCGACGTCATCGCGACGGTCGGCAACCGGGGCAACTCCACCGGCCCGCACCTGCACTACGAAGTCCATCTGCCCGACGGCGTGAAGATCGATCCGCAGCCCTGGCTGGCCGAGCGCGGCATCAACGTCGGGCATGCACCCGAGGACTGATCCCGATCCTTCTCGCGGGACATGAGGGCTCGCGAATGAACTCGGCGACAGTGCCGTCGCCCGCGACGGGCCGCGAACGCAACGACGCGTTCGCGGCCCGACTTTTTTCTCTCGCCCTCGAGACCCGCTGCGGCACTTGGTTCCGCCGCCCCTGCGGTAGCGACCGCGAGAGCGACCCGGTACCGAAGTACTAGACGCGAATAGCGCCGCGGCGGGACGCCACACAGCGTGCGCGATTCCTACTTTCGGTCCATGTCCACAACACGTTTCGTCGCCGTGGCCCAGGACGGGTCGCCAGCGCCGCGGTCGGTCCCGAGCACGAAGGCGGCGATGGGCGCGCGGCTGCATCGACCACTGCTCGGCACGGTGGCCGCGATGGCCGCGCTCGTCCTGTTCTCCCTCGCGGCGATGGCGGTCGACGACCGCGAACTGCTCGGCGAGTCGGTCTGGCTCAAGCCGATGAAGTTCGGCCTCGCGTTCTTCCTCTACAGCCTCACCCTGGCGTGGCTGCTGTCGTTGCCGCACAAGGGGAGCCGCGCCACCTGGTGGCTCGGCACGGTGTTCGCGGTGACCGGGTTCATCGACGTCGGCTTCATCGTATTGCAGGCGGCCCGCGGCACATTCAGCCACTTCAACACCGAGGACGACCCGGTGAACTCGATCGGTCAGGTGGTCTTCGCCTCCGGCGTGCCCGGCCTGTTCCTCGCCAACCTGCTCATCGTGCTGATCCTGGCCTGGCAGCGGTTGGTGGACCGCCCGACGGCACGGGCCATCCACGCAGGCCTGGCGCTGGCCGTCGTCGGCATGGCGCTGGGCTACCTGATGGGTTTCACCGGAAAGCAGCTCGTGCGCGACAGTGCCGGGCGGATCGTCGAATTGGCCGCCGGGCACACGGTCGTCGCCGATCCGGGCGCTCTCGCGCCGCGCGACGCCATGGGCGGCATGCCGATCACGCACTGGAGCACCGTCGGTGGTGACCTGCGCGTTCCGCACTTCGTCGGGCTGCACGGCATCCAGGTGCTGCTGGTGGTGGCCGTCACCCTCGCCTGGCTCGCGCCGCGCTACCGCTGGCTGCGTACGGAACGCGCCCGCGCGGCCGTCGTGGGTGTGCTCGCGGCCGGATACGCCGGTCTGCTGGCCCTGGTCTTCTGGCAGGCGATGCGCGCTCAGTCCCTGGCCCACCCGGACCTGGCCACCTGGCTCGCGGCAGGCGGGCTCGTCGCGACCGTCGGAGCACTGCTCGGTGCGGTGTACCTCCGCCACCGTGACCCCGGAGCCGCGCACCGCCGCACGACAGCGGGACCGGTCAGCGCAGACGTTCCGCCTCACGGGTGAGCGCGACCAGAGTCCGGCCGAGCACGGCCAGCTCCTCGGGCGTCGCACCCTCCCCGATGGCGGTGGCGACGTCCTCGGCGGCGCAGCGGGCCGCGAACCAGCGATCGGCCAGGTCGGCGGCCTCCTGGGCACTGAGCACAACCGCGTCGTCGGGAATTCCGGTTCCCTTCAAGCTGTTGCGGTGTTCGTAGGCGCGTTGGCGACAGGACTGGCGGCAGTACCGGCGACGACGGCCGGCCTCCGATTCCACGATCTCCCGCCCACACCACTGGCAGGACAAGCGGCGCGACATGACGCAGAACACTAATCGCTCGCCACCCGCGATCCGCTCAGCGACCCCCGCCGCGAATCACCCGGCATCGGGCGTGGCGAGGCCTGCGCGACGCGGGCACTACAATGGAACGGTTCACCGCGGCCGCGTCGGGAACTATCGGCGCAGGCCCGATCGTTGTACGTAAGGTCCGGCGGGTGCCCCCGCGCACTCGTGCGGACACGGTCGCAGCGCACGAAGACTCGAGCACACAGGGAGAGGCACACCATGGCAGATCGCGTACTCCGAGGCAGTCGGCTCGGAGCGGTGAGCTACGAGACCGATCGCGACCACGACCTGGCTCCGCGTCGGATCGCCCGGTACCGGACCGACAACGGCGAGGAATTCGACGTTCCCTTCGCCGACGACGCCGAGATCCCGCCGACCTGGCTGTGCCGCAACGGCCAGGAGGGCGTGCTGATCGAGGGCACCAGCCAGGAGGCCAAGAAGGTCAAGCCGCCGCGCACGCACTGGGACATGCTGCTGGAGCGCCGCAGCAAGGAGGAGCTCGAGGAGTTGCTCAAGGAGCGCCTCGAACTGCTCAAGACCCGCCGCCGCGCCTGACGGTCCGCGCTTCACGGAAAACGGCCGCCGCATCGTCGGATGCGGCGGCCGTTCGTGTCTCGCACGCCGGTCAGCGACTGGCCACCTTGCGGTAGCGCAGCAGCGCCAGCGGCACGGCGACCACGAGGATCGCCACCGAGCAGGCCACCGCGTATTCGACGCAGTGGTCGGCGGCCCAGCCGGTGGGCGGGACGAACGTGGGCGGCGAGTCGTTGTCGAACAGCTTGCGTCCCGCCGCCGAGACCGCGGTGATCGGATTCCACTCGGCGATCGTGCGCAGCGGGCCGGGCAGCGTCTCGGCCGAGATGAACGCCGAGGAGATGAACGTCAGCGGGAACAGCCAGATCAGCCCGGCGCTCTGTGCCACCTCGACGGTCGGTGACAGCAAGCCGGTCAGCGCGCCGATCCAGGACATCGCGAACGCGAACAGCAGGATCACCGCGAACGCCAGCACGGCATCGGCGACGCTGCCGTGGATGCGCCAGCCCACCACGTACCCGCATCCGACCATCACCGCTAGGCTCAGGATGTTCACCACGAGGTCCGACAGCGTGCGGCCCATCAGCACGGCCAGCCGCGACATCGGCAGCGCCCGCATCCGGTCGATGATGCCCTTCTGTAGGTCCCCGGCCAGTCCGACCGTGGTGAACGCGGCGTTGAACGCGACCGTCTGGGTGAAGATGCCCGCGAGCAGAAATTCCCGGTACTGGCCCCCGCCCAGTGAGGCGCCGAAGATGTAGGCGAACAGGAACACGAACATCAGCGGCTGGATCGTCGCGGTCACCAGCAGCGTGGGCACGCGCAGGATGGTCAGCAGATTGCGGTGGGCCACGATCGCGCTGTCCCGGAACAGCCGCAGGCGCGGAGCGGAATTCGGCTGCGCGGCGGCTTTTCTCGGCTCCGGCTCCGCCTTCGGGTTGGCCTCCCCCACCATTGCCGTGCTCACGACATGATCTCCTCTTGTACGTCGTCGGTCTCCGGTTCCGTGGCGGGCGCGCTTCCCGGTTTGCCGGTGAGGGAAAGGAATACGTCGTCGAGGCTCGGCCGGTGCACATTCGCGTCGACCACGCAGACACCCGCGTCGTCGAGCCTGCGCAGTGCCTCCACCATGGTGCGCGAACCGTCGCCGACCACCACCGACACCTCGTCGGAGCCCGCCTCGTGGCCGGGCTCGCCGACGCCGATCTGCGCCAGTACGACCAGCGCGGGCTCGGCGGCCTGCCCGGCGGCCAGAGTGACGGTGAGGCGGTCGCCACCGATCGAGGTCTTCAGCTCGTCGGCCGAGCCGCGGGCGATGACCCGCCCGTGGTCGATGACGGTGATGCGGTCGGCCAGCAGGTCGGCCTCTTCGAGATACTGCGTGGTGAGCAGCACCGTGGTCCCGTCGTCGACGAGCTCGCCGATCACCCGCCACATGTCCAGCCTGCCGCGCGGGTCCAGACCGGTGGTCGGCTCGTCCAGCACCACCACGGCGGGCCGGGCGACCAGCGCACCGGCGAGGTCGAGCCGCCGGGCCATGCCACCGGAGTAGGTTCCGGCCCTGCGGTGCGCGGCGTAGTCGAGCCCGAGGACGCCGAGCAGTTCGGTGGCCCGCGCCGACGCCTGGCGCTGGGACATCCCGTACAGCCGGGCCACCATGCGCAGGTTCTCGTAGCCGGACAGGTTGCCGTCGACGGCGGCGTACTGGCCGGACAGGCCGATCCGTTTGCGCGCCGCCGCGGGATCGCGCAGCACGTCGATCCCCGCTACCCGCACCGACCCGGCGGACGGTTTCAGCAGCGTGGTGACGATCCGCACGGTCGTCGTCTTACCCGCGCCGTTCGGGCCGAGCAGGCCCATGACGGTACCGGTGGGGATTCGTAGGTCGACCTCGTCCAGCACGCGGACCCGGCCGTAGTTCTTCACCAGACCGGTTACCTCCACCGCGAAGCTCACCTGGGCGCCTCCTTCGTCTCCAGCCACCTCCGCAGCACCGGCCCGATCACCGCCAGCGCGTCCGGGGTGGTCATCGCGGAGTGCGCGCAGCGCAGCTCGTGGTCATGGACGGCACCGGTGACGTGCGGCTGCCAGGCGTCGGCGCGCCGGTCGGGGTCGTTCCGGTTGACCGGGTCGTCGCCCGCGGTGAAGAACAGCAAATCGCCGTCGAACGGCCGGGGCCGGAAACTGTGCGCGAGCACGGTGCCGTTCTCGTAGCCCGCGTAGAGCCGCTCCAGATGTTCCACGGTCAGCGCCGCGAACGGCCCGGACCGGGCGCGCAGCAATTCGGCCGCGTCCCGCAGACTCATGTCCGGATCGATCTCGCCATCGAGGTCGTCGTTGCCGAATTCTCCGACGATCTCGGCGACGCTCGGGGTCGCGTGCGCGAGCAATTCGTCCGACAGCCGGTAGCTGTCCATCATCGACAGCAAGGCGACCTCCTCGCCCGCCTCTTGCAGCTGCACCGCCATCTCGTGGGCGATCAGCCCGCCGAGCGACCAGCCGAGCAAGTGGTAGGGGCCCTCCGGTTGGATCTGCTTGATCGCGGCCACGTAGTGACCGGCGGCCTCGGAGATCGACTCGTAGCTGTCCTCCCCCGCGACGTGCGGAGCCTGCAAGCCGTAGACCGGCCGGTCCGCAGGCAGGTGCGCGAGCAACCCCGAGTAGCACCATGCCAATCCGATCGCCGGATGCACGCAGAACAGCGGCGCCTGACTCGCCGCGGTGCTCGGCCGGATCGGCAGCACCGGCGCGAGCATCGCCGCCACGGCGCTGCCCGAGGACGCGTCCGCCCCGTCCAGCCGCGCCGCGATCGCCGCGGGCGTCGCGTCGCCGAACATCAACTGCACCGGCAGATCGATGCCCGTCTCCCGCACATGCGCGACCACTTTCGTGGCCAGCAGCGAGTTGCCGCCGAGTTCGAAGAAGCCGTCGTCGACGCCCACCGACTCCACACCGAGTACCTCGGCGAAGGCCGCGCACAGCGCCTCCTCCGCGGGGGTGGACGGTGCGCGGTAGCCCTCGCCCGCGGTGAACACCGGCTCCGGCAGCTTCGCGCGATCCAGCTTGCCCACCGGGCTGAGCGGCACCTCGTCGAGCAACATGATCGACTGCGGGACCATGTAGTTCGGCACCAATCCGGTCAGGTGCGCGGTCAACTCGGCCGCGGTGAGCGTCACCCCGTCGCGTGGCTTCACATACGACACCAGCGCGGTCGCGCCGGCCGGGGTGCGATGCCCGATGGTGGTCGAGAACGCCACCTCGCCATGGCGGGCGAGCGCGGCGTCGACCTCCCCGAGTTCGATGCGGAAGCCGCGGATCTTGACCTGATGGTCGGTGCGGCCGACGTACTCGATCTCCGGCGCGGCATCCACCGCCGCCCCGTGGTCGCGCGACCCTGCCCACCAGCGCACCAGATCGCCGGTACGGTACATCCGCTCCCCCGGCTTGCCGAACGGATTGGCGACGAACCGCTGTGCGGTCAATCCCGGACGGTTCAGGTAGCCGCGGGCCAGCGCGTCACCGGCCAGGTGCAGTTCACCGGTCACCCCGAGCGGAGCCGGATGCAGCCGCGCGTCCAGGATCGCCGCGTTCACGCCACGGATGGGCCCGCCTATGGTGATCGGCTCGCCGGGTGTCATCGGCTGGGAGATGACCGTGACGATGGTGGTCTCGGTGGGGCCGTAGACGTTGTACAGGCTGCGGCCGGGCGCCCACCTGGTCACCAGGTCCGGCGGCAGCGCTTCACCGCCGACCAGCACGTGCTGCAACTCGGGCAGCCCAGTGGGGTCGACCGTGCCGAGAGCGGAGGTGGTGATGAACGCGTGGGTGATCCGTTCCGCGGCGAACACCTGCCGCAGATCGTCGCCGCCGACCACGCCGCCGGGCGTGATCACCAGGGCCGCCGCGCCGCCGAGGGACAGCAGCAGATCGAGCATCGCGGCGTCGAAGCTCGGGGTGGCGAAGTGCAGTACGCGGCATCCCGGCTGGACGTCGAACCGGTGGGCGGTCTCGGCGGCGAAGTTCGACAATCCGCCGTGCGTGACCATCACGCCCTTCGGTGTGCCGGTGGAGCCGGAGGTGTAGATCACGTACGCCGGGTTGTCGATTCGCAGGGGAGCGAGGCGCTCGGTGTCGGCGATCGGCGCGTCCGGCGCGTCGAGCACCCGCGCGCGGAAGGCCGGATCGTCGAGCACGATCCACTCCGTGCCCTCGGGCAGCTCGCCGCGGTAACCCGCCAGCGTGATACCCAGCGCAGCACCGGAATCCGACAGCATGTGCGTGATGCGCTGCTGCGGGTACAACGGGTCGACCGGTACGAACGCCGCCCCGGCCTTGGCCACCGCGAGCACCGTCGCCACCGATTCGATCGATCGCGGGATACCGAGTGCCACCAGGGTTTCCGGGCCGACGCCACGGGCGATGAGCACCCGCGCCAGCCGGTTGGTCCAGCGATCCAGGGCGTCGTAGGTCACCTCGGTACCGTCGGAGACCAGGGCGACGGCGGCGCGATCGACGCTCGCGGCCTGCTCGAAGACCTCGGGGAAGGTGATCGGCCGGTCCGGTTTCCCTCCGCGTACCGGAGCCAGCCCCGACCACTCGGCGGGGTCGAGCAGCTCCAGATCGCCCACCGGGGTGGTCGGGTTCGCGGCGATCGCGGCGAGCAGCCGGGCGAGGCGCTTGCCGAGCCGCTGGGCGGTCGGCTCGTCGAACAGATCCCGCGCGTAGTTCACCGACACCGTGATGCCGGCCGGATCGCGGTGCGCGGTCTGCGTTTCGGTCAGGGTGAACTGGAGATCGAACTTCGCGATCCCGGTGTCGATGTCGGCGGCCTCGATGCGCATCCCCGGCAGGTCCAGTCCGCCGACCGGCTCGTTGCGGACCGAGAGCATCACCTGGAACATCGGATGGTGTGCCTGGGACCTGGCCGGATTGAGCACCTCCACCAGACGCTCGAACGGCAGGTCCGCGTGGGCGAAGGCGTCCAGGTCGGTTTCGCGCACCGCGTGCAGCAAGTCGGTGAACCGGGCGCCCGGGTCGATCCGTGTGCGCAGCACGAGCGTGTTGACGAACATGCCGACCAGCCGGTCCAGCGCGGGATGACCGCGGCCCGCGATCGGGGTGCCGACGGTGATGTCGTCGGTGGTGGTCATCCGGTGCAGCAGCACCGCGAGCGCGGCGTGCAGGACCATGAACAGGCTGACGTTGTTGCTCCCCGCGATCGTCTGCAACTCGCGGTGGGTGACCGGGTCCACCGCGCACTCCACCGTGCCGCCCCGGTAGGACGGAGCGGGCGGTCGCGGGCGGTCGGCGGGCACGGTCAGCAACTCGGGGATGCCGTCCAGGGCCTCCCGCCAGTAGGCCAGCTGCGCGTTGACCGCCGAGTCCGGGTCGTCCTCGCTGCCGAGCACGTCCTGCTGCCACAGTGTGTAGTCGGCGTACTGCACCTCCGGCTCCGGCAAGTCCGGCGCGCCGCCGCCGCAGGACGCGCGATAGGCCACCGCGACGTCGGCGGCCATCGGCTCGAGCGACCAGCCGTCCATCGCGATGTGGTGCACGACCACGACGAGAACATGCTGCGCCGGTTCGTCGGCGCCGGTCGGCACCGAGATCAGCGCCGCGCGGATCGGCACGGTGGTGGCCAGATCGAAGCCCGGTGCGACGAAACGCCGTACGGCGGTCTCGATCTCCTCCGGATGCGCGGTCATCCGCGCCAGCGGGATCGCCGCCTCGGCCGGGTCGAGCACGACCTGGGCGGGTGCGCCGTCGGTCTCCGGGAACACCGTGCGCAGGGTTTCGTGCCTGATCTGTACCCCACGCAGCGCCGAGACCAGCGCGCCGACATCCAGATCGCCGGTCATGCGCAGCACGAGCGGGATGTTGTAGGCGCCCGCCGACTGTCCCCCGCTCGATCCGCCCGCGTTGAACCGGTTGAGGAACCACAGCCGCCGCTGCGCGGCCGACAGCGGTATGCGCTCCGGGCGTTCCCTGCGCACCAGCGCGGGGCGGTCCGCGTCGGACGCGGCACCCGTGTCCAGCAGCTCGGCGAGTTCGGCGACCGTCGGCGTGGCGAACACGGCGCGCACGGCGAGCCGCACGTTCGTCGCGGCGGCCAGCCGCGCGACGAGCTGGGTCGCCAGCAACGAGTTACCGCCGATGTCGAAGAAGTTGTCGTCGGCGTGCACGCCCTCGGCCCCGATCAACTCGCCCATCACAGCGGCGACCAAGCGCTCCGCGTCGGTCCGGGGCGCACGACCGGTCGAATCGCCGACGGACTGCGGCTCGGGCAGTGCGCTGACGTCCAGCTTCCCGACGGGGGTGAGCGGGATGGTGTCCAGCACGGTGACACCGGAGGGCACCATGTGCGTGGGCAGCCTGCGCGCGACGAAGGCGCGCAGCGCTTCGGTGTCCACCCCGGCCGCGCGGTCGGCGGGCTGGACGAAGGCGATGATCCGGTCGGCGCCCGCGATGCGGCGCACCTCGGTGTGCGCGAATCGCACCGACGGGTGTTCGCCGAGCGCGGCGGTGATCTCGCCGAGTTCGACACGGAAACCGCGCAGCTTCACCTGGTGGTCGCTTCGCCCGAGGTAGACCAGCTCGCCCGAGGCGTTCCAGCGCACTACGTCGCCGGTCCGGTACATCCTGGCGCCGGCGGGGCCGTGCGGATCGGCCACGAAACGCGTCGCGGTGAGGCCGAATCGGTCGAAGTACCCGCGCGCGACGCCATGCCCCGAGAGGTACAACTCGCCGGGGACGCCGACCGGTACCGGGCGCAGCCGTTCGTCGAGCACCGATGCCCGGGCGCCCCGCACCAGGGTGCCGATGGTGATCGGATCACCGACGCGCATCGGGCCGGAGATGGTGATGACCACCGTGGTCTCGGTGGGCCCGTACACATCGCACATCACCCGCCCCGGCGCCCACCGCGACACCAGGTCCGGCGCCACCGCCTCGCCGCCGACCATGAGCGCCCGCATATGCGGCAGCGGCCAGCGTTCGTGGTCGATCGTGGCCAGTGCGGCCGGGGTCATGAAGCCGTGCGAGACGCGCTCGCGTTCCATCAGCGCGGCCAGCTCGTCACCGCCGTAGATGTCGGTCGGGCAGATCACCATCGCCGCGCCCGCCCCCAGTGCGATCAGCAGGTCCAGGATCGCCGCGTCGAAACTCGGCGTCGCGAAGTGCAGTGTGCGGGAATGCTCGTCGATGCCGATGCGGTCGCGGATCTCGTCGGCCAGGTTGGCCAGGCCGCTGTGGGTCACCGCGACGCCCTTCGGCGTTCCGGTCGACCCCGAGGTGTAGATCAGATAGGCCAGATCGGCCACCTGGATGGTGCGCGAACGCTCGTGGTCGTGGATCGGCGCGTCGTCGTGGCCTTCGAGTTCGGCGGCGAACTCGGGGCGGTCCAGCAGCAACCACTCGATGCCGCGCCCCGCCGGGGCGCCCTCGCGCAGGTGCTCCACATGCGCGGTGATCGCGACGCCGGTCGCGCAACCGGAGTCGGCGAGCATGTGCCGGATGCGGTCGGCGGGGTACTTCGGGTCGACCGGGACGAACGCCGCGCCGGACTTCGCCGCCGCCAGCATCGTCACCACCGAGTCGATCGAGCGGATGAGCCCGAGCGCCACCCGCGTCCCCGGCCCGAGACCGCGCGCGATCAGCGCGCGCGCCAGGCGATTCGAGCGCCGGTCGAGCTCGGCATAGGTGAGTGACGTCGTGCCCGCGCACAGCGCAGTGTGGTGTGGATACCGCTGCGCGGTCGCGGTGAAGTACTCGGCCAGCGTGCACGGCGGGACCGCCGGGCCGCCCCGCGCGGGGGCGAGGGTGCGGCGCTCGTGGTCGGTGCGCGCGTCGACGTCGCGGATCAGCACGCGCGGGTCGTCGGTGACGGCGGTGAGCACGCGCAAGAATCGGTCCGCCAGCGTCTCGATCGTCATCGCGTCGAAAAGCTCTGCGGCGTAGACGAATTCGAAAACGCTGTCCGCCTCGCCCGCGATGGACCCCGGTCGGCCGGTGTCGTTCGCGACGCGCAGCTCCAGATCGAACTTCGCGGACGCGATGTCCAGCGGCTCCGCGCGCAGTGCGAGACCGGGCAGTTCCAGCGTCGGCGCCGGACCGTCCTGCACGCTCAGCGCGACCTGGAACAGCGGGTGCCTGCCCGAGGAGCGGGCTTCGGCGCCGAATTCGTCCACGATGCGCTCGAACGGGATGTCGGCATGCGCCAGCGCGGCCAGCTCGGTGTCCCGATCCGCGCGCAGCAGGTCGGTGAAGCTGCGGTCCGGATCCACGTCGGAGCGCAGCACCAACGTGTTCACGAACATGCCGACCAATCGGTCGAGCTTGGTGTCGGTGCGCCCCGCCACGGGGGTGCCGATCACGATGTCGCGACCACCGGTGACGCAGCGCAACAGCACCGCGAAGGCCGAACGCAGCACCATGAACTTGCTGACGCCGCGCTCGCGGGCCAGCGCGGCGAGCTCGCGCTGCACCTGTTCCGGCACCGTGAAACGCACCGTCCCGGCCTGCTGGGTCGGTTCGGCGGGCCGCGGCCGGTCATAGGGCAGCGGCAGCTGATCGGGGAGGTCGGCCAGCGCGGTGCGCCAGTACTCCAGTTGGGTCGCCGCGGCGCTGTCCGGATCGCTCTCCTCACCGAGGCAGGCACGCTGCCAGAGTCCGAAGTCGGCGTACTGCACCGGAAGCGGCGTCCACGACGGCGCCTCGCCCTCGTGCCGTGCCGCGTAGGCGGCGGCCAGGTCCCCGGTCAGCGGGCCGAGCGACCAGCCGTCGGCCGCGATGTGGTGCAGCACGACACCGAGCAGGTAGCGCTCGGGCGAGGTGCGCAGCAGCGACAGCCGCAGGGGCGGCTCACCGGTGAGGTCGAACCCGGTGTGCGCCAGCGCTTCCAGCGCGGCCTTCGCGCCGGAGTCGTCGATGTCGGTGACCGCCACCTCCGGCAGTGCGCGCTCGACCGGCAGAACCACCTGCTGGGCGCCTTCGGCGTCCTCCGGGAAGACGGTGCGCAGCACCTCGTGCCGCCGCAGCACATCGGCGAGCGCTTCGCGCAGTGCGGGCACGTCGAGATCACCGGCGACGCGGATCACGAAAGCGATGTTGTAGGCACTCGATTCGGGCGCGAATCGGTTGAGGAACCACAAACGCTGCTGCGGCAGCGACAATGGAATACGTCCCGGACGCGGTGTCCGCACCGCCAGCGCCGGCCGCTGCGTCCGGGGCGCTCGGTCCAGTTGCCCGGCGATCCCGGCGACCGTGGGCGCCTCGAAGATCGACCGCACCGGCAGCTCCACACCGAACTCCGCGTGCAGCGCGGCGGCGAGCCGGGTGGCCAGCAGCGAGTTGCCGCCGAGATCGAAGAAGCTGTCCTCGGCTCCGAGGACCGGGCGTCCGAGCACCCCGCCGAACACCCCTGCCACGCCCAGCTCCAGCGCGGTGCTCGGGGGCCGGGAGGTTCCCGCGGCCGCGAACACCGGCGCGGGCAACGCCTTTCGATCCAGCTTGCCCGCGGGGGTGACCGGGATCTCGTCGAGCACCGCCACCGAGGCGGGCACCATGTAGCCGGGCAGCTGCCTGCGCGCGGTCTCCAGCACGGCCCGCGTCTCGACCGGCCGGTCGGCCGTGACATACGACGCCAGCCGTACCTGACCTTGCTCGTCGGTGTGCACCACGGTGAGCGCGAACCGGATGCCGGGATGCAGGCGCAGCACGTTGTCGATCTCGCGCAGTTCGATGCGGAAGCCGCGGATCTTGATCTGGTCGTCCGCGCGTCCGAGGAACCGCAGCTGCCCCGTCCGCTCCACGACGACCAGATCGCCGGTGCGGTACATCCGCTCCCCGCGCCTGCCGTGCGGGTTGGCCACGAACCGCTGCGCGGTCAGGGCGAAACGTCCGTGGTAGCCGCGGGCGACGCCGGGGCCCGACACGTACAACTCGCCCGGCGTGCCCGGCGGCACCGGGTGCAAACGGTTGTCCAGCACGAACAGTCGCATGCCGCGGACGGGCGAACCGAGCGGCACCGGGCGGCCCGGCTCCATCGGCCCACTCGCGGTCGCCGCGACGGTGGCCTCCGAGGGACCGTACATGTTGTGCATGCGATGCCCGGCGGTCCAGGTCTCGACGAGCTCCTCCGAGCAGGCGTCACCGCCGACGATGACCGTCTCCAGCTCGTCGAGGCCCTCGTTCGGCACGGTGGCCAGCGCGGCGGGTGTGACGAAGGCGTGGGTGACCCGCTCATCGCGCAGCAGTGTGGCCAGCTCGGCGCCGCCGTACATGCCCGAGGGGGCGATCACCATAGTGGCGCCCGCGGCGAAGCCGAGCAGCATCTCCAGCACCGAGGCGTCGAAACTGGGCGAGGAGAAGTGCAGCGTACGCGCCGCGTCCGAGATGCCGAACAGGTAGTTCTGCTCGGCGGCGAGGGACGCGATGCCCGCGTGGGTCACCACGACCGCTTTCGGCATGCCGGTGGACCCGGAGGTGTAGATGAGGTAGGCCGGGTGGCTCACCCGCATCGGGTGGTGGCGCTCGTCGTCGGTGATCGGGTCCGCCGGGCGGCCCGACGACTCCGCGGTCAGTTCGCCGGAGCCCAGGACCAGCCAGTCGGCCTGACCCTTGCGGTGCTTGCCCCGTGAGGGCCAGGCGGGCAGGGCCGCCAGGCAATCGGGGTCGGTCAGGCCGAGCATCGCGCCGGAGTCACCGATCATGTGCGCGATGCGCTCACTCGGGTAGTTCGGGTCGACGGGCACATAGGCCGCACCGGTTTTGGCGACGGCCCAGATCGCGGTGATCGCGTCGAGACCGCGCGGCAGCGCGATCGCGACGACCGTCTCGGGCCCGGCGCCGTGCTGGATGAGGGCGCGCGCCAGCGTGTTCGAGCGCTCGTCGAGTTCGCGGTAGGTGGTGTCGGCGCCGAGGTAGCGCACCGCCACCGCGTCCGGCAGCCGGCGCGCGGTGGCGGTGAGCAAGGTGGCCAAGGTGATCGGCGGCTCGGCCGGCGCGCCCGCGATGGGCACGAGGTTCTCGGTTTCCCTGCGGTCCAGGATCGGCAGGTCGCCCACCGGAAGCTCCGGGGCCGCCACGCCGCCCGCCAGCACCGCGATGAACCGGCGGGCGAACGACTGCACCGTGGATTGGTCGAAAACATCGATGGTGTAGCCGAATTCGGCCGACAGCGGGCCGTCGCCCGAGTCGTCGTGGACGACCAGTTGCAGATCGAACTTGGCGACGTCCGAAGCGATCGGCAGCACTTCGGCGCGCACCCCGGGCAGATCGATCCGCAGGTCCGGCGCGTGGTCGTAGGACAGCATCACCTGGAACAACGGGTGCCGCGACGGGGAACGCTCCGGGTTGACCACCTCGACAAGCCGCTCGAACGGCACGTCGGCGTTGGCGAAGGCGTTGAGATCGGTCTCGCGCACCACGTCGAGCATGCGGTCGAATCCGACCGCCGGGTCGACCGCGGTGCGCAGGACGAGGGTGTTGACGAACATGCCGACCAGGTCGTCGAGCGCCGGATCGGAGCGGCCCGCGATCGGGGTGCCGATCGCGATGTCCTCGCTCGCGCACAGCCGCGACAGCAACGTCGCCAGCGCCGCGTGCAGCACCATGAACATGCTCACGCCCCGGCTGGCCGCGAGTTCGATCGCGCCCCGGCGGATCTCGGCCGGGATGGCGAACTCGACCCGGCCGCCGACGGTCGATCTGCGTAGCGGGCGCGGGCGATCCAGCGGCAGGTCGAGCTGCTCGGGCAGGCCGGCCAGCGCCGAGCGCCAGTGGGTGAGCTGCCTGCTGAGCGCGCTGCCCGGGTCCGACTCGTCGCCGAGCAGTTCGCGCTGCCAGAGCGCGAAATCGGCATACTGCACCGGCAGTTGGGTCCACTGCGGCGCGACACCGTTCGCGCGCGCGGCCACCGCCGTCATCAGGTCCTTGGCCAGCGGTGCGATGGACCACCCGTCACCGCAGATGTGATGCAGCACGATGAGGAAGACGTGCCGCTGCGGACCGGTGCGGTAGAGCGCCACCCGGATCGGGGCCTGGCGGCGCAGATCGAAGCCGTACCCGGCGAATTCGGTCGCCAGCTCCGCCACATCGGATTCGGCCGCATCGATCGGGTCGAGCGTCAGCGGGATCGCCTCGGCCTGGTGGATCAGCTGGTAGGGCCCGTCCGGCGACTCCGGGAAGGTGGTGCGCAGGCTCTCGTGCCGTTCGATGACGTCCACCAGGCCCGCCCGCAGTGCGGCCACATCCAGCGGTCCCTCCACCGCCACCGCCAGCGGCATGTTGTACGCGGCGGCATGCTCGGAGAACCGGTTCAGGATCCACAGCCGCTGCTGCGCCTGCGACAGCGGGATCCGCTCCGGTCGTTCGGCGGGCGCCAGCCGCGGCGAGGAGACGTCGGCGGTCTGCGTGGCGAAGCGACGGGTGAGCGCGTCGATCGTCGCGGCCTCGAACAGATCCCGGATGGTCAGCGCGGTGCCGAGCGCGGCGTTGATCCTGGACACCGCCCGCGCGGCGATGAGCGAGTTGCCGCCCAGATCGAAGAAGTTGTCCTCGACGCCGACCTCGGTGCCGAGCACCTCGGCGAAGATGCCCGCGAGGACCCGCTCCACCTCGGTACGCGGCTCGGCGATCGGCCGGATCGACCGCACGCTCGGCGCGGGAGCGGGCAGCGCTTTGCGATCGATCTTGCCGTTGGCGCTCAGCGGCAGCTCGTCGAGTTCCATCAGCGCGGAGGGCACCATGTACCCGGGCAGTGTGTGCCGCAGCGCGGTCAGCAGCGCCGCCGTGTCCAGCGGAGCGTCGTCGTCCTCGTGCTTCGCCGCGACCACATAGGCGACCAGCTCGTCACCGGTGCGTCCGGTGTGCGCCACGCACACCGCGCGAGCCACCTTCGGGTCGTCGAGCAGTGCGGCCTCGATCTCGCCGAGCTCGATGCGCAGGCCACGGATCTTGACCTGGAAGTCGCTGCGGCCCAGGTATTCCAGCACACCGGGCTCGCCGCCGGAGCGGCCGATCTGCCAGCGCGCCAGGTCACCGGTGCGGTACATCCTGGCACCCGGGGTGAACGGATCGGCCACGAAGCGGTCCGCGGTCAGCCACGGTTGCCTCAGGTAGCCGCGGGCCAGCTGGACGCCGGCGAGATACAGTTCGCCGACCACGCCGGGCGGGACGGGCTGCAACCGGTCGTCCAGCACATAGGTCTCGGTGTTCCACACCGGCGAGCCGATCGGCACGACGCTCGCGTCGGGCGGGCACGCCCAGTAGGTGACGTCCACGGCGGCCTCGGTCGGGCCGTACAGATTGTGCAGTTCGGCGGCCGGTAACGCCGCGTAGAACTCCCGCACGGTGGCGGCGGGCAGCGCTTCACCGCTGCAGAACACCCGGTGCAGGCAGGCGCAGCCGCTCAGATCGGCCTCGGTGACGAACACCGATAGCATGGACGGCACGAAATGCGCTGTCGTGATTCTTTTTTCGGAGATCATCCGGGCGAGGTACGCCGGGTCGCGGTGCCCGTCCGGGGCGGCAATCACCAATCGAGCGCCGATCTGCAAGGGCCAGAAGAACTCCCACACCGAGACGTCGAAGGTGGCGGGGGTCTTCTGTAGCACCGCGTCACCGGGGGTGAGCGGATACTCGTGCTGCATCCAGCGCAGCCGGTTGACGATCGCGGCATGAGTTACGCCGACACCCTTGGGTTTTCCGGTGGATCCCGAGGTGAAGATGACGTAGGCGAGGTGATCGGGACGCAGTGTGCCCCTGCGGTCGGCGTCGGTGATCGGCGCGTCGTCGAATCCGGAGACCCGGGCGGTGTCGATCTCCAGCCGGGTGACGGTCGCGGGCAGTTCGACATCGTCGCGGGCCGCCGTGAGCACGCACAGCGGTTCGGCCTGACGCACGATCTGCCCGATCCGCTCGGCCGGATGCTCGGTGTCCAGCGGCAGGTACGCCGCACCCGCCTTGACGATGGCGTACATGCCGACCACCAGGTCGAGGCTGCGGCGCAGGCACAGACCGACCGTCGTATCGGGTCCGGCGCCGCGCGCGATCAGCAGTCTGGCCAGGCGGTTGGCGCGGGCGTCGAGTTCGGCGTAGGTCAGCGCCTCGGCACCGAATTCGAGCGCGACCGCGTCCGGATCCGACGCGACGCGCTCGGCGAAGAGGCTCGCGAGCGTGCCGTCTTGCCGGGGCGCCGTGGTGGCGTTCCAGCCGTGCAGGACCTGTTCCCGCTCGGCATGCGTGATCGCGCCGAGGGACTCGGCGGCCGACAGCGGATCGGCGGCCAGGAACCGGCCGAGGAAGTCCAGGTAGCGCGCATGGTGCACGCTCACTTCCGCCTCGCCGTAGAGGCGGGGGTTGGCTTCGAAGTCGACGTGCAGGCGGCCGCCCGCGCCGTTGTAGACGTTGACCGAGAGATCCTCCACCGGGCCGGTGGCCAGCACGTGCATGGAACCGACCAGGCTGCCGAAACGCAGTTCGTCGTGGAACAGCATCAGGTTGACCATCGGGCCGAAGAATCCGCGCGCGTCACGGGAGTAGCCGCTGTCGCGCCGGATGTCGTCGTGGCGGTAGCGCTGATGACGTAAGGCGCCGGTGATCTGCAACTCGGCCGCCTTCACCAGGTCACCGATCGTGGTCGCCTCGTCGAATCGCAGCCGGATCGGCACGACGTTGGAGATCACGCCCGCCGAGCGGCGCAGCGACACCGTGGTGCGCGCCGACACCGGCAGGCTCAGGACCACGTCCGAGTTGCCCGTCACCGACCGCACGTACGCGGCCAGCGCGGCGACGAACACCGCCGAGTCGGTGGTGTTCCACGCGCTGGTCGCCGCCTCGATCGCGGCATGGTGGTCCTCGCCCAGCACGGCGGTGGCCAGCCTGCGGCCCGCGTCATGGGTGATGGTGCCGAGGCGGGCGCCACCCAGGCTCACCGGCTCGCCCACGCCCGACAGCTGCCCGAGCCAGTACTCGCGATCGTTCTGGAAACGGCTGGAGTCGTGGTAGCGCGCCTCGTCGGCGTAGATCTCGGCCAGGGAGGTCGCCCTGGAGGCGACCGGCTCGGTCCGATTCTCCAGCGCGGTGTAGATCTCCGCCGTGCGGGTGAGCGCGTTCATCGCGCCGTAGCCGTCGATGACGATGTGATGGGCGAACGAGTACCAGAGGTAGTCGGAGTCTCCGATCCGCAGAACCGCGTTGGAGGTCAGCGGGTCGCGTTCCAGATCGATGGGCGAACTCGTGTGCTCGTGCATCCAGCGCAGCGCCGCCGCGTACGGATCGGCCTCGCCACGCAGGTCGATGCGGACCCAGCCCGGCCGGTGCACCGGGTCCACGATCTGATACGGAGTGCCATCTATCTCCACCATGCGAACTTGACCCACCTGGGTCTCCGCACCGAATCGCTCGATCGCGTACAGCAGCCGACCCTCGTCCAAGTCGCCGTGTATCTCGACGTACTGGGAGATCGTCAACGGTACGTCGGGGCGAATGCGCTGCGCGTACCAGAGGGCAGTCTGTGCGGGTGACAGAGCAAACGGTTGTGCAGAGAATTCGCCGGATGAACATTGGTCGACGCGATCCGTGGCCAATGAACTCATCAATCACTCCGTTCTGCCGCTGTTGACGCAACTCCCCGAGCACCACCCCAGCAAGCGCGCGCGCCAGCTGTAGGACGTGATCCACGCCCTATGATTCGGAGCGTCGCATCAACCGGATTGCCGACGTTTTGGATTTGTGTCACATCCAACGTCCTTGGCAGAAGGCCACTTTGGTTGGTTACATTTCCGCAAACATTGCGACTCAACTAGGTCGATCCGAAGCAAAACGGGCCCTGACCAGACCATTCGATGGTACCCCGAGGAGCGCCTACGTTGTCTGGCGAACAGTGCGCAACTTAATTACGCACCTTCACTTCCGGGACAATGGGGGCAAGAACATACCGAATGTTCGGTTAACGTCCGGTCGGCGGGGAAAAATTTAGCGTTCGCCGACAAGACCGGGCGTCGGCCGGGCCCTGCGCGCAGCTCGCCGCCGAGCGACCGCGGCCAGCGCGGCGGCAGCGGTCAGAATAACGAAAATCCGCTCCGGCGCAGGCCCTATTCGCGTTGCGAGAGTGGTGTCGCCACGCAACGGAAGCTCCGCGACCAAAGCGGCGGGCACGAATAACGCGGTTTCCTGCCGGATAGTGCCGTCGGCGCTGATAATGGCGCTCACCCCCGAAGTGGCCGCGACGACCAGCGCTCGGCCGTGCTCGACGGCACGGATGCGAGACATGGCCAGTTGCTGATAAGTCATCTCGCTGTCGCCGAAGGTCGCGTTGTTCGTCGGCACGGTGAGCAACTGCGCACCCGCGCGCAGCGCGTCCTCGAACGACCGGTCGAAGGCCACTTCATAGCACGTCGCGACACCGATGTCGATACCCGCCGCGTGCACAACTCCGTCACCATTTCCCGGAACGAAATATCCGGCCCGATCGGCGTATTCGGAGAAAAGCCGGAAAAAACTCCGCATCGGCAGGTATTCCCCGAAGGGCTGGATGATCTTCTTGTCGTGGCGCTCACCCGGGCCGGCCGCACCGTTCCAGACCATCACCGAGTTGGTCGTCGTCCGGTCCTGGTTGATCAGCACGGCACCGACCAGGATGGGCGCGCCGATCCGCTCGGAGGCCGCGGTGATCAGGGCGGCGGCGTCGGTATTGCGCAGCGGATCGATGTCGGAGGAGTTCTCCGGCCAGATCACCACATCGGGGCGTGGCGCGCGGCCTGCCGCCACCTCGTCGGCCAGTTCTTCGGTGCGCCGGACGTGGTTGTCCAGCACGGCCCGCCGTTGCGCGTTGAAGTCCAGCCCCAGGCGCGGCACGCTGCCCTGGATCGCCGCTACGGTGACCGTTCGGACGCCGACGTCCGGATCGGGCAGCGCGGATCGCAGCAGCAAACCGGTGAGCGGCATGACGAGCAAGGCGAAAATAACCGCGGCGTATCCGAGTCGCGTCGCGGGCCAACGCGCGGCGCCCGGTCCGAGCGGACCGGTCTCGTCAGCGCCGGTTTCGCGCCTGCCTGCGGGGGTAAGCGAGGACTGGAGCAGCGCGACCGACGCCGCCGTAGCGGTTCCGGTGAGCGCCACCGCGAACCCGACCAGCGGGGCGCCACCGACCGCTGCCAGCGACAGGAACCAACCGTCGGCCTGACCGAACGCCAAACGCCCCCACGGGAACCCGCCGAACGGGAAGCTGGATCTACCCCATTCGGCCGCCGTCCATGCCGATGCCACCCACAGCGGCCAGCCGGGCAACGTACCGACGAGCCGGCCGAGCAGGCCGAAGACGCCCAGGTACAGCGCGCAGGCGAGGGACAGCGCCAGCCACGGCAGCGGCCCGACGTAAATGCCGGTCCACGGCAGCAGCGGCACGAAAAACGCCAGTCCGGCCAGGAATCCGTAGCCGAAGCCCGCCCGCAGCCGACCGTCGCCGCGTACGGCGAAGGTGAGTATCGCGACGCCGAGCGGCGCGAGAAACCACCACGGCCTGGGCGGAAAACTGCCGAACAGCAGCAGTCCCGCGACGATCGCCGCCACCGAGCGCGCCGTCACCGGATGCCCGCGTAACACCGCGGACATCTGCCGCCCCGTCCCGAGCGCTCGCTCTCGCACCATCACGCGGCCACTGCCCGCCATCGGACCGGCGAGCGCCGGTCAGCCGCCGACCGCCGTTGGACCGACCGGCACGAAGCCGGACGCACCCCACCGAAGGATCGCCGCTCGGCAAACTCCGACCGACGAGATGATGTGGCGTTCGTCACACGAAAAGTCAAGGCCGCCACAAGCAGCCCGGCCGGGCTCCCCTCGGCGCACCGGTCGGACCGAGTCGGACCGGCGGCGATCTCACGCCGCACGACCGGCTCGACCCGAGCGCGGCGCAGAACTACGCGAGCCACGACCGTATCCGGGTAGTCGGGCGTCCACCTGAGAATCGTCACCCGCCACCGAATCGTTAACCGCCGCTGCCACGATGTCGGCTTCCTGGTCGCACTCCGCCCGACAAACCGGCATTTTCCGGCCGGAACCAGCGGATCGGTAGCCCGAATTCGCGTCGGGTGAATTCTCCACTCGAACGAACGAGGCCGCTGCCGCGCAGTCCCGTCCGCGCTCGCACCGCCGCTCTTGCGCGACCCCATCAATCTGGCACTCAGTGCCATGCCGGCCCTCGTGCGGTATCGCACCGCGGCGGACAGGTGGCGGCCCGAGCGAACGCACTCCGCACGGCGGACTCCATCTTCCGTGACTGTCCTCCACGCATGCTCCGGGTTGGACGCCGGCTGCCCGGCGGTCGTCGGCTGGAGAGACGGCGTCCGCCGTTCGGCCGACCTCGAGCCGGTAGAGGGAAAGCAAGACGGGAATGTCCGGCCGAGTTCACGTACTCGAAGGCCGGGCCCCGAATGGCCGGGAGCCGTCGCGGGCTCCGCGACCGCCCGCTCATCGCGCATAGATCGTCACTCCCCGGTGCACGGTACGCAGGCACGTGGGCAGCGGTGCGTCCGGTTCGAGCGCGGGCAACCCCGGCACGCGCGACCGCGGGTCGGTGGACCAGCGCTGTACCGAATCGGCGGCCGCGGCGACGACGAGTTCACCGGTATCCCAGATCGCGTAGGAAGCGGGCGCGCCGGGTACCAGGGTGCCCGCCACCCCATCGCGGACGCCTCCCGCGCGCCAAGCGCCGCGGGTGGCCGCTGCGAACGCGGCGCGCGGGGAC
>NZ_BDBM01000004.1 GCF_001612985.1 Nocardia gamkensis NBRC 108242
GGTGGCGCGATGCCGCCCGGTGGCGGACCGCCGCCGGGGCCGCCGCAGCCGCCGCGGCGCAACACCGGCCTGTGGATCGCCCTCGGCCTCGGCGTGGTGTTGCTGATCGGAGCCATCGGGGTCGTCGCGGGTGTGCTGCTGGGCAGCAGCGATTCCGGTTCGGCCGACACGGCGGCGGCCACGACGGCGCGCGTCACGACGAAGCCGGCACCGGGGACCAGGAACGCGCAGCCGACCCCGCCGAGCGGGCTGCCCAGCGTGCCCGGTCTCGGCGATGTCGACGGCCTCGGCGCGACGGTGGGCACCATCACCGCCAACGACGGGGGCACCCTGACGGTCAGTTCGGTGATGGGAAACACCATCACGGTGCGCACGGACGCGAGTACCCAGGTGATCGCGTTGTCGGGCACCGCGGTATCCGATCTGGCCCCCGGTGAGCTCGTCATGATCCAGGGCGACAAGGGCCCGGACGGATCGATCCAGGCCAAGATCATCATCGGTACCTCGCTGCCCGGCGGCGGACGATGAACCGCCCCGGCCGCCTCCGGTGCGCGGCGCCGCGCGTCAACCCGCGGATCGGCTCCCGCTCCGCTTTCGCTCGGCCCGGCGCGGGGGTAATGACGGACCATGTCCGGCCGGGACTATTAGGCTAGGCGTCGATGACGGCAATGTGGTTCGGGTTGGCGGCGATCGCGCTCGTGGGCGCGATCGTGCTGCTGTATTTCGATCGGCTCCAGCGGCAGCGGACCGGTCACGCGCGACAGGTCTGGGCGAAGTCGCAGGGCTATACCTACGTGTCCGTGGAACCCGCGCTGCCGTCCACGTGGCGCCGCGGCGCGCTGGCCAAATTGGGCTATCTCTCCGCGGTCGACGTGGTCTCCGGCATCCGTAAGGGCGAGAAGTTCGTGCTGTTCGATCTGGAGGATTCCGCGACGCTGGTCGCGGTGCGCCGCCAGATCGGCTCGGACATCGACGTGGACATGCGGTTGAAGACGGCCGCACCGCCCAAGGACCACGATCTGGAGCTGCTCGGCGCGATCGGCGACCGCGTGGTCTTCGCCACCAATCCCGAAATCGCCAGGCACGCTGTCGATCAGCGCATGGTCGCCTTCATCGAGAATCTGCCGGACACCGTGCAGATGCTCTGGAGCGAGGGCAACTGGACGCTGGGCATGCTGCTGGTGGGCACCACTCCGAAGGACTGGGAAGGCGCGATCGACGCGGTGCTGCGCCTGTCCGGCCTGCTGCACGTACTGCCGCCGGTCAGCGAGCCGCGCTTCGACGGCGGCGGACACGATCCGGGCCGCCCGCGCCCCCGTGAACGCCGGCGCGAGGACGACGCCGACGACCGGCCGCGCGCCGAGGCCGAGGACGACGAGCTGTCCGACGACGACTCCTACGCCGACGAGCCCGCGGACGAGCCGGGGCAGGAACCGGCGCGCCGCCCCTCGCTCGCCGTGGTGCCGAATACCCGCGCCCGCGGGCGCGAGGACGAGAAGGCGCGGCCACGCGAGGAGCGCGACGCCGAGGGCCGGGCCGATCCCGAGTCGCGGCAGCGGCCCGCCGACCCGCCCGGCGGACCGTTCCATCCCGGATTCCGGCCCTACCAGGGACCCGTGCCGAAGTGACCGGCCACGCGCCCACATGACCGAGCATCCACACCCCAGGCTGCCCGGCGCCACCCGCCCGGTGGCCTTGATCACCGGACCGACCTCGGGTATCGGCCGCGGCTACGCGACCCGCCTGGCCTCGCTCGGTTACGACCTGGTGCTGGCCGCCCGGGACGAGCGGCGTCTCACGGCCCTCGCGACCGAGGTGGAGCACCGCTTCGGCACCCGCTCGCAGATCCTCGTCGCCGATCTGGCCAGGGCCGAGGACCGCGAACAGGTCGCGGCGCGACTGACCGAGGGCGTCGAATTCCTGGTCAACAACGCAGGTTTCGCGCACTCCGGCGAGTTCTGGACGCTGCCGCCCGAGCAGTTGCAAGCGCAACTGGACGTCAACGTCACCGCCGTGGTGCTGCTCACCAGGGCCGCGCTGCCGTCGATGATCGCGGCGGCGAACGGTTGCGTCGTCAACGTGGCCAGCGTGGCGGGCCTGATCCCCGGACGAGGGTCGACGTATTCGGCGTCCAAGGCCTACGTCGTATCCTTCACGGAAGGGTTGGCAGGGGGACTGGCCGGGACCGGAGTCCGGGTCCAAGCCCTGTGCCCGGGATTCGTGCGCACGGAATTCCATCGGCGAGCAGGCATCGAGATGTCCTCGCTGCCCGAAGCGTTGTGGCTGAGCGTCGAGCAGGTAGTCGCCGGCTCACTGCGTGATCTGGAGAAGGGCCGGGTGCTCAGCGTGCCCGGAATGCAGTACAAAGCGCTCACCACCCTCGCCGGAGCTATCCCGCGAACCCTGGGGGCCCGGCTCAATCGCGGGCTGTTCAACGCACGCGGAAGGACTTGAGATGATCGACGTGATTACCAACGACAGGGACAGGTTGGCCGCGCTGGTACGCGAACTCGCCGTGGTGCACGGCCGGGTGACCTTGTCCTCCGGCAAGGAGGCCGACTACTACGTCGACCTGCGCCGCGCGACCCTGCACCACGGCGCGGGCCCGCTGATCGGCAAGCTGCTACGCGAACTCGTCGCGGACTGGGATTTCGACGCCGTCGGCGGCCTCACCATGGGTGCGGACCCGGTGGCGCTGGCCGTGATGCACGCGCCCGGTCGCCCGATCGATGCGTTCGTGGTGCGTAAGGCGGCGAAGTCGCACGGCATGCAGCGGCAGATCGAAGGCCCGGACATCGTGGGCAAGCGGGTGCTGGTCGTCGAGGACACCACCACGACCGGCAACTCGCCGCTGACCGCGGTGCGGGCGCTGCGCGCGGCGGGCGCTACCGTGGTCGGAGTCGCCACCGTCGTCGACCGGGAAACCGGCGCTGACCAGGTGATCGCCGCGGAAGGACTGGAGTACCGGTCGATCCTCGGCCTCAAGGATCTCGCCCTGGGATAGCCTGGACGACGGTCTAAGTCTTCGAAGGTGAAGGGTCGTGTGAGTCCCCAGTGGTGAGCATTGCAGTCAACAAAAGTCGCGAAAACGTTGCGATGCTCGGAATCGGCGCTTACCGACCCAAGCGCCTGGTCAGCAACGCCGAGGTCTGCGAGGTCCTGGACTCCACCGACGAGTGGATCTACGAGCGCACCGGTGTCCGCAACCGGCGCTGGATCAGCGGCGAGGAGACGCTCCGGTCGATCGCCGCGGCGGCGGGCGAGCGCGCGATCGTCAACAGCGGCGTCGATCGGTCGAAGATCGGCGCCGTGATCCTGGCCACCTCCAGCTGGCTGACCCTGACTCCGCACGGCGCGCCGCAGGTGGCCTACGACATGGGGATGAACGGAGTCGCCGCCTTCGACCTGACCTCCGGCTGCGGCGGCTTCGGCTACGGACTCGGTGTGGCCGCCGACATGATCCGGTCCGGCTCCGCCGAGTACGTGCTGCTCATCGGCGCCGAGACGATGACCGTCGGGCTCGATCCCACCGACCGCGGCACCGCGATGATCTTCGGGGACGGCGCGGGCGCGGTAGTGGTCGGCCCGAGCGACGAGAACGGCATCTCGCCCACGGTCTGGGGCAGCGACGGCGAGAACGCGGCCGCGATCATGCAGGACATCGACTTCCTGGAGTACATGCACCGCGCCCAGTCCATGCAGGGTATGGACCCGGCCGTCGATCCGGTCGGCCGGATGTCGCTGCGGATGGAGGGACCGCGGGTCTTCCGCTGGGCGGCGGTCACCCTGCCGCGTGCGCTGTCCACCGCGCTCGAGATCTCCGGCGTGGCCAAGGAGGACATCGAGGTCTTCGTGCCGCACCAGGCCAACGCCCGGATCAACGAGCTGATGAAGAAGAACCTCGGACTGGCCGACGAGATCCCGATGGCCAACGACATCGAGAACACCGGCAACACCTCGGCCGCGTCCATTCCGCTCGCGATCGAGGAGATGCTGGTCACCGGCAAGGCGAAGGGCGGACAGACGGCGTTGCTGCTCGGTTTCGGCGCCGGTCTGAGCTACGCGGGCCAGGTCGTCACGTTGCCGCCCGCCCCGGCCGAACCGAGCTTCTAGTCGTGCGCCCGTTCCGAGCCGGGTATCTCGTCGCGGCGGCGGTCACCGTCTACGGCGCCGTCACCGGGCGCGAGAAGGCGCAGTGGATCGCGAAGCCGCTGTTGATGCCGCTGCTCGCGGCCGATGTGGTGACCGACGGCAGAGAGCTGCCGTCCACCGAGCGCACCATGCTGATCGGGTCGCTGGGGGCGGCGACCATCGGCGACATCCTGCTCATCGATCCGGATGACGACCGCAGGCTGATCGCAGGCGCGTCGTCGTTCGCGGTGATGCAGGCCGGATACGCCACCCTGTGGTGGCGGATGGGCGGCAGGCCCGCCGCCGGGGTGGCCGTGCCGCGAGTGGCCGCGTGGCTGGGCGCCGCCGGATTGCTGCGGAAGAAGGCGCCCTCGGTGGCCACACCACTGACGGCCTACGGCGTCACCCTGGGCGCCGCGGCCGTGCTGGCATCCGACCCGGCGCTCGCGCCCGCCGCGAAAAACGTTGCGGGCGTGAATGTTCCCGGCGCCGATCCGCGCAGTCGCCTCGGCCTCGGGGCACTGCTGTTCACCGTCTCCGATGGGCTCATCGTGCTGCGGCGATTGTTCGCACGCGGTCAGCGAGCCCGCCGGGCGACCGAAGGCGTGATTCTGGCGACCTACACGGCCGCGCAGTATCTGCTCGCCGATCCGAAAGCACACGTCGAACCGGTGATCACAGCAGCAGAATGATGCGATCGCGGTTCGCCGGGTCGACGCGGATGGACAGGATCTCGCCGACCGCGAGCCGCGGTTTGTCCGCCGGGGTGGCGTCGAAAACGACAGTGCCCCGGTAACTTTCCGAGCCCGGCACGGTCAGTTCGAGATCCAGCTCGGTGAGTTCGGTGTGATGATCGGTGCGTTCCAAGGGATGCACGCCCTCCACGGTCGCCCAGCCCTCCAAGCCGTGCCGCCACAACTGGCGATCCGCCTTGGACGGCCGCGCGGCCAGCATCATCCCGATCCCGACACACGAGCCGAACAGCCCGACCAGCGCCACGATCTGATAGGGCACGGTCCCCGGCGGCGTCCGATGCACCACCCATCCCAGCCACAGCGCCAGCAGGATCAGATACCCGGCGGTCACCCCGAGCACCGTGCGCAATATCCGCTCGTGATCCATGCCAGCCTCCACCCCGAGTGCCAGACCTCCAGGATAGGCCGGGCGCATGCGGGGTGCGGCGCTATCCGCCCGAGTAATCGCTGGACAGGGCGGCAAGGTCGATCGTGACCGGAGTTCCGGCCAGGTCGACTGTCACCGAGCCCGACCGCTCGGTGACGAGCTCGTAGTCACTGTCGATCAGTCGGTAGGCGCTGAGGCTGATCGGTTCATCGAGATCGACGAGCCAGTAGTGTTCGATTCCGACTTCGGCGTACTCGAAGAACTTGGTGACACGATCGGTCCGCCGGGAACCGGCCGACAGAATCTCGACGGCCAACTTCACATCCTCGGGATGCACACGCGCGAGATCATCCGTGAGCGCTTTGCGTCGGATGACCAAGGTGTCGGGTACGCGCACTGTGGGGGGTTGTGCCGAATCGACCACCAACTCGGCCTCCGCCACCGCGGCAAGCTCTTTCGGTAATTGAGGGTGAATTTGAGCCGCCAGTTGCCAGACCGCGAATTGATGACGCAAGACCGGCCTCGGTGACACGACCAGAACCCCCTCGACGAGCTCGTAATTCCGGCTGCTGTCCTCCGGCAGCGCGATCCAGTCCTCCAGGGTCAGCAGATGATCAGGCCAGTTCACGTCGACGGTCATCGCTTCCTCCCCTCCCCGCACGGATACCGCGTTGGGGCCAGTCTGGCACAGCAGGCCGACAATCCACAGCGTCGTCAGCCCTGGAGTCGCAAAACCGCCGGCACACGGCGATGGGTGTCGGAGGGCGGTAGGTCGAGCTCGATGAAGACGTCGCCGATGTGCTTTTCTTCCACCGCGCGGTCATGGAATCCATGGTTGTCGCGGTGCTTTCGGGGTTCGATGGAGCGGTCCGCCGAAGATGTGGTGTAGCCCGCCACACCTACTACGATCCTGCTGATGAGCTATCCGCCGCAGCAGCCGTACGGCTACCCAGCCTATGGGGCCTACGGACCCCCGGACCATCCGAGAGCCACCACGATCCTGATCCTGGGCATTCTGAGCCTCGTGCTGTGCCAGTTCATCGGACCCGTCGCCTGGGTGATGGGCAAGCGGGCGCTCAACGAGATCGACGCCTCCGGCGGCACCATCGGTGGACGAGGGAACGTCAACGCGGGATACATCTGCGGCATCATCGCCACCGCACTGATGTGCCTGACCTTGTTGTTCCTGCTGTTGCTGCTGGTGCTCGGCCTGGTCGGCGCGTTCGCGGGCAGCTCGTCCGGCTACTGAGCCGGTACCCGGCCACCCGTCGCGGGCGCGGTGACCGGAATTAGCATCGTCTGGGTGAGTCACCCGGTGCCGGATGCGGCGGAGCAGGATCTACCAGGGCCGACGGAGTGGGGCGAGCACCCCAACGGCGTCGGCCCGTGGGCGAGCGAGCACGCCGAGCCGCCGCCGGACGACCCGCGCCTGGACCCTGAGCTGCTGGCCGCGGGCGACCGCCGCAACGTGGTCGACGCCTACCGATACTGGAGGCGGGAGGCCATCGTCGCCGACATCGACCGGCGCAGGCATCCGTTCCACGTCGCGATCGAGAACTTCGGGCACGACGCGAACATCGGCACGGTGGTCCGCACGGCCAACGCCTTCGCCGCGGCGGCCGTGCACATCGTCGGCAGGCGGCGCTGGAATCGGCGCGGCGCCATGGTGACCGACCGCTACCAGCACATCCGGCACCACACCGACATCGGCGAGCTGCTCGCGTTCAGCGAGCGCGCCGGGTTGACGGTGGTCGCCGTCGACAACGTGCCGGGATCGGTCCCGCTGGAGACGGTCACCCTGCCGCGCGCGTGCCTGCTGCTGTTCGGCCAGGAGGGGCCCGGTGTCACCGACCACGCCAAGCAGGCCGCCGTGATGACGGTGTCGATCGCGCAGTTCGGTTCCACCCGCAGTATCAACGCCGGCGTGGCCGCGGGGATCGCCATGCACGCGTGGGTGCGGCAACACGCCGATCTGACGACCGCCTGGTGAGTGCGTTCCGCGTGTTCGGCCGTGTGAGCAGGAGATCTTCCGGTCTCGGGGCGCACCGGCACGATTGCACATCGCTTTCGTAACAAATCGGGCGCATAAATCCGTTCGGGCCTGGCACCATTGATCCATGACCTCGCGGAGCGACGACATCGAGGTGCCGCGCGTGGAGCACGCCGAAAAGGGCTCCGCGGTACCGCGTCCGCCAGCTGTCCGGGCACGGACGGGCCGGGAGGCCGTCGCGCCCGCGACGCTGTGGTCCGAACGGGCCGACATGGCCGAATCGGCGATCATCTCGCGGCACCTGCGCGCGCTGTGGGCGCTGCCCGGCACCGAACTCGGCGTGGTCGGCTGGCCCGCCACCAAGCGCGAGCGGGTCTTCGGCGGGTGGCACTACTGGTGGCAGGCGCATCTGATCGAATGCGCGATCGACGCCGCGAACCGGGCGCCGACTCCGCTGCGCCGCAGGCGGATCGCCGCTCTGGCGCGCTCGCATCGCATCCGCAACATCACCGGCTGGACGAACCGGTACTACGACGACATGGCGTGGCTGGCCATCGCGCTGGAACGCGCCGAGCGCACCCAGGGCACCGACGTGCGCAGCGCGCTGGCCGCGCTGGAGAAGCAACTGCACGACAGCTGGCAGCCGCAGATCGGCGGCGGCCTGCCCTGGCGCACCGGTTCCGACTATTTCAACGCGCCCGCGAACGGCCCCGCCGCGATCGCGCTGTTACGGCTCGGGCGCATCCAGCGCGCTCAGGAGATGGCCGACTGGCTGGACGCGACGCTGCGCGATCCGGAGACCGGTTTGATCCTCGACGGAATCCATCTGCCCTCCGGCGAGATCGAGCGCCCCGTGTTCACCTACTGCCAGGGCGTGGCGCTCGGCTTGGAGACCGAACTGGCCGTGCAGACGGGCGATCCGAAACACACCGAACGCGTGCACCGGCTGCTCGCGGCCGTCGAGGAACACATGACCACCGACGGTGTCGTCAACGGCGGCGGCGGGGGCGACGGCGGACTGTTCAACGGCATCCTGGCCCGATACCTGGCGCTGGTCGCGGTGATGTTGCCCGGGGAGGATTCCGAACAGGTCGCCGACCGCCGCGCGGCCGCCGCGATCGTCACCGCCTCCGCCGAGGCGGCGTGGGCGAACCGGCTGCAAGTGGAGGGCGAGCCACTGTTCGGGCACGACTGGAGCAAGCCCGCGCAACTGCCCGGCGGCAGCGCGGGAGCCGGTTACTTCACCGCAGGCGGCTCGGTGACCTCGTCGAAGGTGCCGGGACGCGACATGTCGGTGCAGTTGTCCGGCTGGCTGCTCATGGAGGCGGCCTACCAGGTCAGCGCCGCGGGGCTGTGAGCGCGGATCAGCTCTCGGATTCCAGTACCGCGCCCGGGGCCGTCTCCAGCGCGAAGTCCTCTGCGGGCTGGGACATCTCCTGCCGGTAGTGCCGCACGCCGAGTACCGTCCCGATGATCAAGCCCACCACCAGCGTGCCGATCACGATCGGCATCAGCCACGGCACCCGCCCCAGGAAGTTGCCCGCGTAGTAGCCGATGAGCAACAGCACCGGCGCCCAGACGATCGCCCCGACGGTACTGGCCACGGTGAATTTGCGGTGGTCCATTCGCGCCGCGCCCGCGACCGAGGGGCACAGGGTGCGCACCCAGGGGATCCACCGGGCGATCAGCACCGCGACGAATCCGTGCCGGTGCAGCAGTTCGGCGACGCGCTGCAGATTGCGGACGTTGATGTATCTGCCGTTCTTGCGGGCGACCAGATGCCGTCCGGTCCGATGCCCGATGACGTAACCGACCTGGTTGCCCGCGATGGCCGCCACCATCGCGCCCAGCGACAGCGCCCATACGTGCGCCTCGCCAGAAGCGTGCGATGCCATCACGATGCCCGCGGTGATGAGCATCGAGTCACCGGGCAGGAACAGCCCGAGGATCACCGCGCACTCGAGGAAGACGAAGGTCAACACCACTGCCCAGACGAGCGCGGGGCCCGCGGAGAGTAGCGGATCGAAACTGCCCACGGCTAGGGGCGACGAGTCCGTCGTCACCGGCTTCAGCGGGTGCGCTCGCTGGTCGAAGCGGTCAGCTCGCTCTCGACCGCCTCGGACACGGGTGTACCGCGGCGAATCTTCTTCACCACGGCGGTGATGCCGGGCAGGATCGACACGAAGACGATGAGCAGGAAGATCGCCTCGACGTGGTCACGGATGAACGCGACGTTGCCCAGGAAGTAGCCGAGCACCGTGACGCCGCCGCCCCACAGCACCGCGCCGACGATGTCGAACGCGACGTACTTGCGATAGTCCATTTTGGAGACTCCGGCCAGGACCGGCATAAAGGTGCGCACGATCGGCACGAACCGGGCCAGAACGATCGTCTTCGGGCCGTGCTTCTCGAAGAATTCGTGGGTCTCCGTGACGTAATGCTTCTTGAAGAACCGGGTGTCCTCTTTCTGGAACAGCGCCGGTCCGATCGCTCGTCCGATCCAGTAGGCACACTGGTCGCCCGCGAACGCGACCAGGACGACGGCGGGCACCAGAACCCAGATCGACACCGGCGGATTCGGCTGCGCGGACAGCAGGCCGCCGGTGAACAGCAGCGAATCGCCGGGCAGGATCGGGAACAGCAAGCCGGTCTCGATGAAGACGATGACCAGGATGGCGGGCAGCACCGCGTTCTTCAGCCACGTCTCCGTGAGCAGGTGCATCGGGTCGAGCAACTCGGTAAGCGCGAGGTTGCTCGTCACCGATTCTGTCGCTGCCTGCAGAATCACGTGGCCTCCTGTCCCGATACGGCTGGCGTGCATCGCTTGCCACCGCGTCGGAAGCTGCCAGCGCAAATTACCGGCCCCACAGTACCGGCTCCGCCTGAGAATGCTCGCGCGGTGCGCGAAATTACCGGTGGGTCACCTGTCCACTCCCTCCCTGCATACCAGGCGAAACACAGCTGCCTTAGGGTAAGGGCTGACAAAATAGGTCTTTGCCGCACAACACGGAGGTCTTACTGTGCCCATCGCGACTCCGGAGGTCTACGCCGAGATGCTCGGTCGGGCCAAAGCCAATTCCTTCGCCTTCCCGGCCATCAACTGCACGTCGTCGGAGACGGTCAACGCGGCCATCAAGGGTTTCGCGGACGCGGGCAGCGACGGCATCATCCAGTTCTCCACCGGCGGCGCCGAATTCGGCTCCGGCCAGGGTGTGAAGGACATGGTCACCGGCGCGGTGGCGCTGGCCGAGTTCGCGCACGTGGTCGCGGCCAGGTACGACGTGACCATCGCGCTGCACACCGACCACTGCCCCAAGGACAAGCTGGACACCTTCGTCCGGCCGCTGCTGGCGATCTCCCAGGAGCGGGTCAACGCGGGCAAGAACCCGCTGTTCCAGTCGCACATGTGGGACGGCTCCGCGATTCCGATCGACGAGAACCTCGAGATCGCCAAGGAACTGCTGAAGGCCACGCACGCCGCGAACATCATTCTCGAGGTCGAGATCGGTGTCGTCGGCGGTGAAGAGGACGGCGTCGAGGCGGAGATCAACGAGAAGCTCTACACCTCGCCGGAGGACTTCGAGAAGACCATCGACGCCCTCGGCTCGGGCGAGAACGGCAAATACCTGCTCGCGGCCACCTTCGGCAACGTGCACGGCGTGTACAAGCCGGGCAACGTCGTGCTCAAGCCCGAGGTGCTCGCCGAGGGCCAGCGCGTCGCGGCGGCCAAGCTCGGCCTCGGCGCCGACGCGCAGCCGTTCGACTTCGTCTTCCACGGCGGTTCCGGCTCGCTGAAGTCCGAGATCGAGGACTCGCTGCGCTTCGGCGTGGTGAAGATGAACGTCGACACCGACACCCAGTACGCGTTCACGCGGCCGGTGGCCGGGCACATGTTCGCCAATTACGACGGCGTGCTGAAGATCGACGGCGAAGTGGGCAACAAGAAGTCCTACGACCCGCGCAGCTACCTGAAGAAGGCCGAGGCGTCGATGGCGGCCCGCGTCGTCGAGGCGTGCAACGACCTGCATTCCGCCGGACGCTCGATCAGCGCCTGACCCTGATTCACCCGTCAGGGGCTTGGTGCACATGAGTCTGGATGTGCGCGTGCTCGGGCCCGTGCGACTGCTCGTCGGTGGTGAACCGGTGGCCGTCGGCGGGCCCAAACCGCGAGCTCTGCTCGCCGCGCTCACGGTGAATCGGCGGCGCGCGGTGTCCTCGGCCGCGCTCGCCGATCTGGTGTGGAACGAGGAACCACCCGACTCCTATGCCGCGAGCCTGCAGGTCTTCGTCTCGAACATCCGCAAGGCGCTGCGGAACTCCGGTGTCGACCCGGCGACGGTGCTGCGCACCGAGTCGTCGGGCTATCGGCTGGAGATCGACGAGACCGCCTGCGATCTCGGGCGTTTCGAGGCGGCGCGGGAGGCCGGCTCGCGCGCCGCGGAACTGGGCGATCACGCCGGGGCGGCGCAATTGTTCGGCTCCGCCCTGCGCGAGTGGAGCGGCCGGGCGCTGGCCGATCTGGCCGGTTTGCAGTTCGCCGACGGCTTCGCCACCGCCATGGACGAGGAGCGGCTGCTGGCCGCCTCGGCCCGGATCGACGCCGAGATCGCCTGCGGGCGCGCGTCCTCGGTGATCGGCGAGCTGGTCGCGATGACCAACGAGCACCCGCTGCGCGAACCGCTGTGGGGTCAGTTGATCACCGCGCTGTATCTGTCCGGGCGTCAGGCGGACGCGCTGGAGGCGTGCCGGAAGGTGCGCGGCGTGCTCGCCGACGAGCTCGGCATCGACCCGGGACCGGCGCTGGTCGATCTGGAGCAGCGCGTCCTGCGGCAGGAGCCGCTCAGCACGGTCGAACTCCGGCAGGTCGAGCGCCTTGCCGCGGCCATGACCGAGACGGTCACCGAGGCGCCGGGCGCGGTGCGCAGCGGCCGGCTGCGGATGCCGGACGGCCGGATGGTGGCGATCGCCCAGGGCGGTCTGCGCATCGGCCGGATGACCGACAACGACTTGGTGCTGGAGGACCCGCGGGCCAGCCGCTACCACGCGCACATCATGCCGAGCCGCTCCGGTCTGCTCATCAAGGACCTGCATTCGGCCAACGGCGTCTTCGTCAACGAGGATCCGATCGACAGCGGAGTGCTGCTCGCCGACGGTGACCAGATCCGAATCGGCGGGACGATCATCACCTTCCAAGCGCTGGGCTAGTCGCAGGCGATTCCGTTGCCGTCCCGGTCCAGATGCGCGTTGAAACCGGGCTGCCCGCGCAAGAGCGGTCCGGCGCCCTCCGCGCGCACCTGGTCGCAATCGGTGTAGATCTTCGGCGACCGCCCATCGGATTCCTCGGGGCGCTCGCTGTCGCCCTTCGGCCCGGACCGATTGTGCGGTATCGGATGGTCATCGTGCGGTCCGGCGATCGCTACGGCCGGAGGCGGGACGGCGGACGCCGCCGACGGCACGAGCACACTCGCTCCGGCCGTCAGCAGCGCCGCCCCGATCGCGGGCGCGATGCGGAGAACTGACTCGGTCACGCCTTCCATACTGCGCCCGCGGCGGCCGGTGCGCCGGTGCGATTCACTCGCAGGCGATTCCGTCGTTGTCGCGGTCCAGGTGCGGGGCGTAACCCGGCTGTCCGCGCAACAGCGGAGCCTTACCCGCGTTGCGAACCTCGGTGCAGTTCTTGTAGGAGGGGCCGCCCGGGGGCGCTTGTTGGGGTGGGTTCGAGTGCGGCGGGTTGTTCGGCTGCGGCGGGTTGTTCGGTGGGGGCGGGGTAGCTTGCGGCGGCGCCGCGGGCGGTGCGCAGAATTGTGCGGATCCTGAGCTGCACAGCAGGTCGGTGAGTGGGTCGGCCGCCGCGACGGGCGAGCCGATGACGAGCGCGGCGGTGGTGAGCAGACAGGCGGAGCCGATGCCGAGCATGGTGCGCAAGAGCGTGTTCTTCATGTGATCCGTTCTCGGTCAGCGCCGGGCGCGGCGGAACACGCTCGGCGGCAACAGGTTCGAACAATGACCCGGAGCGGTGCTCCGGACGGCCGCTCTCCCCGACAGGAGCCGTCGCGGAGTGGACGCTAGCAAAGTTCCGGCGTTACGCCTTGTAAATGAAGTAATTTCATCCTTTTAAATGGGCGTGTCGGACGGCCGGTTTTCGAAAGTCGAACGGGGTAGGGTCGTTCCGCTGGTTCGTCTTCGCAAGGTTCGTGTCCGCAATGGATTTCGAGGGGTTTGCTATGGCGATGCGAATGCTGGCCGCCGTCGGTGCGATCGTGGTCGGTGCGGGGTTGCTCGTCTACGCCGACGGGTCTGCCGCCGCGGCGCCGGAAGCGGCAGAAGGCCCGGCGGGGGTGGGGCCGTGCGCGACCGATCCGGTGGCGACCCATGAGCCGCTGGTGCCGAAAACGGTGGAGGTGCCGATTCCCTATCCGGTGGTCACCGTGCTCCCGCCGCAGGCGCCGGACCCCGCGCCGAAACGAACGCGGATGGAGCTTCCGCCCGATCCGTGCGCCAATCCTTGCCCCGACCTCACCGATCTGCCCGGCGCGCCACCGAGCCTCGCCGGACAGCTGGGAATTCCGGAGATCCTGCTGAATCCCAAGCCGTTCCACTTCGCGATTCCCGGGCCCGGTCCCGACCCCGGTCAGGTGCCGCCGCGGCCCGCGCCGGTGCGGCCGCCGGTCGAACCCGCGGCGCAGTCACCCGCCCGGCCCGCCCCGCGCATCGGCCCCGCCCGCGAAGTGGCGAAGCTGACCGGCGCGAACTCGGTGAACCGCACCGACAAGCGGTGGCAGGTGGACGGTACCGACCTCGGCATCATGTGGGAGAGCGCACCGGGCGAGATCGCGACCGCGTTCGGCGACACCGTCGGACGCGGCTTCCATCCGCCGGGCGGCATGGGGCTGGATTGGCGCAGCAACGTGCTCGCCTTCAGCACCGATCGCGATCTCGCCGACGGGGTGACCTTCGACCGGATGGTCACCGACGACCGCTGCCACGCGGCCGAGGTGCTCTCCAGCCGCAAACTCGACAACGTCGAGGTCACCACCATTCCCACCTCGGGTTTCGCGCTTGGCGGGCGACAGTACCTGAGCTACATGTCGATTCGGACCTGGAACAGCCTGCCCGGCACGTTCTTCACCAACTACGGCGGCATCGCCTACTCCGACGATCACGGTGAGACCTGGACGAAGGATCCGCACGCCCGCTGGGACAACATCTTCGGCCTGGCGAATTTCCAGGTGAGCGCGATGGTTCCGCACGGCGGTTACGTCTACATTTTCGGCACGCCCAACACCCGCCTCGGCGCGGTCGGCCTGGCCCGGGTACCGGAGGACCAACTGCTCAACACCACCGCCTACCAGTATTGGCAGGACGGCGTCTGGACGCCCGTCGGCGGCTTCGCCTCGGCCACGCCGATCGTGGACGGCACCGTCGGCGAGCTGTCCGTCCGCTACGACGCCGCCCGCGACGTCTGGCAGATGAGCTATCTGGACACGACCAAGGCCGCCATCGTCGTCCGGGAGGCGGACACGCCGCAGGGCGTGTGGTCGGAGAGCACGCCGACGGTCTCGGCGCTGACCTATCCGGAGCTGTACGGCGGGTTCATCCACCCGTGGTCCTCCGGATCGGACCTCTACTTCACCATCTCGACCTGGAGTGACTACAACGTGTATCTGATGCACTCGGTCGTGAACGAGTGATCCGGGCTAGCGCAGCCGCACCTCGGCCACCGCGCGACCGAACAGCTTGCGCCCTTCGGAGGAGCCGCCGAGCAGGATGGTCGCGGTGCGCGCGGCCGGGTCGAGCGACTTGATCCGGCCGGTGAAATCGACCGTGCTCGCCGCGTCGGCGGCGACCGGAACGAAGCCGGAGAACCGCACGCTGAACTTCTGGATGGCGGTCGGATCGCCCAGCCACGCGGTGAGATAGCCACCGGCCAAGCCCATGGTCAGCATGCCGTGCGCGACCACGGTCGGCAGCCCGGCCAGTTGCGCGGCGTGGTCGCTGAAGTGGATCGGGTTGGCGTCGCCGGACACGCCCGCGTAGTTCGCCAGGTCACCGCGGGTGAGCCGGAAGGCGCCTTCGGGAAGCTGATCGCCCGGGGCGAGTTCGTCGAACGAGGGCATCGTGTGCACGGTCGTGCGCTCGTGTTCGGCCGGCTCGACCAGCGGGCCGACACCCAGCGGCACCAGCATGTCGTCGGGGGCGAGATCGGCTCCGGAGTCGACCGGGCGCCCGTGCATCATGATGTTCTCGACCACGTCGTCCAGGGCGGCGTCGACCTCGGCGCCGCGGCGGGCGACGATCGTGGTCGAGCCGACGATGGCGACCTCACCGTGCTGATTGCTCAGCGAGAAGCGCACCACGATGAAGTCGTTGTCCCCGAACCGGCGGATCGACTCGATGACGATCTCGCTGCGAACCCGGTCACCGGCCAGGATCGGCCGGTAGATCTCGAAGACCTGGTCGGTCTGCAGGAACTGGGAGAGGTCGTACTGGGTGAGCACGGAGTCGAGCAGCGCCCTGGTCGCGGACATGCCGATCACCGACGCGAAGGTCGGCGGCGCGATGATCCCGGGATACCCGAGCGCGCGTGCGTCGGCTTCGCGCTGATGCGCCGCGTGGTGGTTCTGGACCCCGCGGGCGAACTCCCGGACCTTCTCGCGGCCGACCTCGTAATGGTCCCGCACCCGGAATCGCTGTCCGGTCGGCGTCGCCGGAACGACATCGACATCCGGCCGCGCCATCGTCTGTTCCCTGCTCATGATCCGGGCCATGCTACTGCCGAACCGGACCATTGACCAGGTGTGTGTGACGCGCGCGACCGGCATCGATGCGTGTCGGCTATCACGCCGCCGAGCGGTTACTGCGTGCTGCCGGGCGGGTCGCAGACCTTCCATCCGTCGTCGGTGCGTTGCAGGTCGAAGGTGCGCGCGGACCGCTTCGCCGGGTCGGCTTCGGTGTACACCGTCGCCTGCGCGATGGCGGTGGCGTCGGTGATGCGGATGGCGTCGATGCTGTCCACCACCGGAATGTTCTTCCGCTCCATCGATAGCTTGTGCACACCGGCGAACTGGTCGCTCGGGATGCTCTGATAGAAGTCGTGCAGTGGACCGCACGTCGTGGAGCGAAGCGCCTCCAGGTCGCCGGTCTTCAGCGCCTCGGTGTAGCTGGTGATCGCGCTGCGCACCTGAGCCTCGGGGGAGTCGTCGCCGGACATCGTGACCAGCGACACGATCACCGCCACTAGCGCGACCACCAGCACGACCGCCCCGCCCGCGATGAGCAGCAAGCGGTTGTTCCGGGCGGGCTTGGTGGCGGACGCCCCGGCGCCTTGCGCGGCCGGGGGGATCCGCTGCGGCGGCGCGACGGGCCGGGTGTGCGGCGCGCGCGGGCCCGTCATCGACTGAGCGGGCACGGTCTGCTGGACGTCCGCGGGTGACGGGGCGGTCGCCACCTGTCGCGGCCTGCCCTGTGGGCGCTGCGGCGACGGGCGCGTCTCCTCCACTCCCGGGCCGTGCTGCGGCGGCGCGGACGGGCCGTGCGGGCCGGGCTGCTTCGGACCGGACGCCGGGCGCGGCGTGCTCGGGGGCTTCGTGATCGGGACCGGCCCCGCCGGTGACGCGACCACACGATCGGTCCCCGGCCTGCCGCCGTCAGCCGGGCGCTGGATGGGGAGCGCGACGGTTTTCGCGTCGTCTACGCCGATCACCGGCATCGCCATCGTGACGTCATCCGAACCGGGCGGGTTCTTCTGATCATCACCCGATGTGGACTCGTCGGCCGTCTGCGCGGCGGGAGTCGCCGGGCCGGCCGGAGGCTGCGGCCTGCGCATCACAACGGTCGCGCCTTCAGTGCCCTGCGGGATCGAGCCGGTCTTCGCCTCGGGGCCGGTGGAGTCACTCGCCGCGGTCTCGGGCGAGGCCCCTCGGGCGGGTTTCTCCGTGGCGGCCTGTCCGGATTCGGGCGCCGCTGTGCCCTGCTGCGATTGCGCCGCAGCGTCTTTGGAAGCCGACTCCCCGGCGGGGGCCGTGCCCGGCGCGGAACCGCGCGTCGGACCGGACGGCGTCTGGTCCCGTTTGATCACCACGGTGCGCGCTTCGGCCGACTGGTTCGGTGCGGAACCGGACTTCGACGCGCCACCGGGCTCCGATTGCCTCGGGGCGGCCGTCCGATCGATCGCGGTCGTCTCCGCATCGGCTCCTTGCGTCGGAGCCGAGGCAGACGCGCCCGTGCCGGAGCGCGCTGGTTCGCCCCCGTCCTTCACCGGGACGTTCGCCCGGCCGGGACCCGCCGGTCCGGAAGGTGATGTGCCCTTGGTGCCGGGTGCGCTCGAAATAGCCGACCCGGCGGAGGCCGGGGCGTTGTGGCCGCTGGACTGGGAAGTAGGCGGTTGCGCGGGGCGCTGGCCCGCTGGGGTGTTCGCCCGGCCGGGACCTGCTGGGCCGGAAGGTGTCGTGCCCTTGGTGCCGGGTGCGCTCGAAGTGGCCGACCCGGCGGCGGACGGCGCGTTTTGGCCGCTGGATTGGGCGGTAGGCGGTTGCGCGGGGCGCTGGCCCGCTGGGGTGTTCGCCCGGCCGGGTCCCGATGGGCCGGATGGTGCTGGGCCGGGGGCGTTGGATGCGGGCGGTGTGTTCTGGTTGCCCTGGATGGGCGGTTGCGAAGGTCGTTGCGCCGCCGGGGTGTTCGCCCGGCCGGGACCTGCTGGGCCGGAAGGTGCTGTGCCCGGGGTGCTGGGCGCGCTCGAAGTGGCCGACCCGGCGGCGGGCGGGGCGTTGTGGCCGCTGGACTGGGAAGTAGGCGGTTGCGCGGGGCGTTGGCCCGCTGGGGTGTTCGCCCGGCCGGGACCCGATGGGCTGGATGGTGCTGTGCCGGGGGTGCCGGATGCGGGCGGTGTGTTCTGGTTGCCCTGGACAGGAGGTCGCGTGGGGCGCTGGCCCGCGCCGGGACCTGCCGGTCCGGAAGGTGCGGTGCTCTTGATTCCGGGCGCGGATGCGGGCGGGGTGTTCTGGCCGCTGGACTGTGCGGCAGATGGTTGCGCTGATCGTTGGCCCGCCGCGGAAGTTTGGGAAGCGGGTGCGTTCGGTTTACCGGTGCCGCTCGGTGCCGCGCCGGGTGTACCGCCCGCGGGCCTCGGCGCTGAACCCGGGGACGGAGCGTTCGACTCGGCGGCGGGGCCGGAGGCAGGGCCGCCCTTGGCGCTCGTGCCACCGGGCGCGGGTGCGTTTGATCCGGCTGCCGAGGAGTTCGAGGGAGCAGGTCGGGAGGCAGAACCAGTTCGGTTGTCCGGTGTCGGGGGCTTCGCGCCGCCGGATGGACCGGGCTGCTGCGTGGAGCCCGCGCCCCGCGCGGGGCCGCCCGCCGCCGCGGAGGTGCTCGAAGTCGTGGCGGACGACGGTGCGTCAGCACCAGCCGCGGGACCATTCGCCGGTTTCCCACCTGGCGTGTTCGAAGCGGGGGCCGGTGAGTTCGGAGTGCTTGCGGGGCTGTTCGCCGGTTTCGCGCCCGCCGTGTTCGACGTCGCGTCGGTGTTCCTCGACGAGGCCGGACCGCTGCCCGGGTTGGCGGGTGCTTGTCCGGGGTCTCCGGCTCGCGGCGCGCTGGGGGCCGGACCGCGGTTGCCCGTGTCCGCGCCGGAAGGGGATCGGTCCGTACCCGACGGCGAGGCATTCGGCCGCTGTCCCTTGGCGATGCGCTCGGTGGGCGCAGCCGACGCGTCCGGGTTACGTTCCGCAGCGGCACCGGGGCGTGCGTCGGCTCCGGCGGCGTCGGCCGGTTCGGCGCTGTCCCGCGCCGGATTCTTCTCGTCGTTCGGGTCGGACACGCACACCCCTCGTCAAAGCGGAACTGTTTGAACTCGACGGCCAGCCTAATGGTCGCGGCCCGACGAGGTCCGGCATCAGCCCACGTCCAGCCGAACGAACGCCGAGCCGCCCGAGGTTCGTCCTCGGACCTGCGCCCGGCGGGCGAAGCCGCCTGTCGAGCAAACCGTCGTGCCGTGCACAATGAACCGCATGACCTCGTTCGGTGACCTGCTCGGACCGCAACCGGTACTGCTACCCGAAATCCCCGACGCCGAGGACGCGCTGCTCGACAACGCCGACCCGGTGCGGGTCGCGGCCGAGCACCCGGCCGCCTCGATCGCCTGGGCGTACCTCGCCGAGGCGGCGCTGAGCCGTGGCGAAGCCCAGGACGAGGCGATCAATCACGACATCGTCGCCGCGTACGCGTTCGCCCGCACCGGCTACCACCGCGGCCTGGACCTGCTGCGCCGCAACGGCTGGAAGGGCTTCGGTCCCGTGCCGTGGAGCCACGAGCCCAATCGGGGCTTCCTGCGCAGCGTCGGCGCGCTGGCCCGGGCCGCCAAGCTGATCGGCGAGACCGACGAGTACGCCCGCTGCCTCGATCTGCTGGAAGACTGCGACCCTCGGGCGGCCGCGGAGCTCGGCCTCGACTGAGTCGTAGTGATCGGAGTACCGCGTAGCGATTCGAGCAGGGGTGGCGGCCGGGCGAGGGGCGCGTTCGACCCGATGTCCCGGGTCGGCGTGGCCCGCGCGAACAGCATGGCGAGGCTGCGCACCTCCTGGTCGCGGCTGCGCCGGTCGGTGCTGCCGATCATCCAGTGTTCGGTCGGCGCCGCGCTGGCCTGGTTCCTCGCCCATCACGTGATCGGTCACGCGCTGCCGTTCTTCGCGCCGACCGCCGCCGTGGTGTCTATGGGCATCTCCTTCGGCGCGCGGCTGCGTCGCTCGGTGGAACTGGTGGTCGGCGTCGCGGTCGGCATCGGCATCGGCGATCTGTTCATCTCCCGCGTCGGCACCGGCGTGTGGCAGATCGCGCTGGTGGTCGCGGTCGCCATGGCCGCGGCGGTGTTCCTGGACGGCGGTTCGGTCATCACCGTGCAGGCGGCCGGTTCCGCGGTGCTCGTCGCGACGTTGCTCCCGCCCTCGGCGGGCGGGGGCCTCTCCCGCATGATCGACGCCTTGGTGGGTGGTCTGGTCGGCGTGGTGGTGGTCGCCGCGATCCCGCTGCACCCGGTGCGCAGAGCGCGGACGCTCGCCGCGGACATCCTCGCCGTGATGGGCAGATCGCTCAGCAGCTGCGCCGACGGACTGCTCGAACAGGATCCGGAGAAGCTGCACCACGCGCTGTCTGCGATGCGCGCCACGCAGCCGCAGATCGACTCCTTGCGCGCCACCTTGGAAGGCGGCAGGGAGATCAGCCGGATCTCGCCGCTGTACTGGAACTCCCGTGACCGTCTCGAACGCATCAGGGCCACCGCGGACCCGCTGGACAACGCGATCCGCAACACCCGAGTCCTGTTGCGGCGCTCGCTGACCCTGGTGCGCGACGACGAAATCCTCGATCCCGGCTTGATCGACGAGGTGGAGCGCCTCGGCCAAGCCGTCGACGTAGTGCGCCGCATGATGCTGGCCGACCCCGGCGAGCAGCCCGACCGCGCCGAGGCGGCCCGGGTACTGCGCTCGGTCGCGAAAGGCGCGCGCCCGGAACTGGTAGCGGGCGCGGGGCTTTCGGCGCACGTCGTCTTCGCGCAGGTGCGTTCCACGCTGGTAGACCTGATGGAGGTGTGCGGCGTGCAACGTATCTCGGCGATTGCTCTGCTGCCGCCGACGGTCGAAAATCCCTACGTGCGGCCCGAGGTCTGAACCCGTACTACTCAGCGGTATTCGGACATTAGTGCCGGGCACCGTGCTCCGCGTCCGGCGCGGCGCGGCGAGAGTTCGATCTTCGAGTAGTCCGCTACTCGCGTTCTGTGCGTTGTCCCGCCGTAGCTTTGCGATGTGACCGCGAGTCGAGGGGTATCGCGGTCGACCGCTTCGCACGTGGACGAAAGGACCTCTCGGCCAAGGGGTGTGATGGCCGAGAGGCGGGGCGGATCGAAAGCGGGCGAAGAAGCGGGGCCGTCCGGCCGACCTGACCGGGCGGCCCTGCGCCGCACCGGCGTCGCCGAGCGGGCGCGCCGGCGATCAGGTCCAGAATCGCGTCAGGTAGCCGCCGTAGCGCGACCAATTCGACGGGACGCCGGACAGTTCGAACAGCGCGTACACCGCGTCGAAGAACACCTGGTTGATGGCGGGGGTGAACAGCAGCGCGAACAGGATCAGCATGCCGAACGGCTTGAACTGATCGAGCGAGCGTCTGGTCTGGTAGCTCAGCGACGGCTCGACGATGCCGTAGCCGTCCAGTCCGGGCAGCGGTATCAGGTTCAGCAGCGCCGCCGTGATCTGCAAGAAGGCAAGGAAACTCACGCCGAACCAGAACGCGGGATGGCTGCTGGAGCTGCCCCAGATCCGCACGGTCACCAGGAGCAGCACCGCGCACAGCGCGTTCACGGCGGGCCCGGCGCCGCTGATGATCCGCTGCGTGCGCGGCGCGACATTGTGCGTGTGCACGTACACCGCGCCGCCCGGCAAGCCGATCCCGCCGAGCGCGATGAACACGATCGGCAGCACGATCGACAGCAGGGGATGGCTGTACTTCAGCGGATTGAGCGTCAGATAGCCGCGCAACTCGACCTCGCGGTCACCCGCGCGCCAAGCGGTGTAGGCGTGCGCGAACTCGTGCAGGCACAGCGATACCACCCAGCCGGACACCACGAAGACGAAGACACCGGCCTTGGCTCTGGTCGAGTCGAGTGCGGCATCCCAGGCCAGCGCGCCGCCCACCGCGGTCATGGCGATCACGAGCAGGAACACCGGGCTCGGCCGGACCGCGCGCGACCTGCGGCCGATCGGGAACGGGGCGTTCATCGCACCAGCAGCCAGGATTCGTGGTGGCGGTAGAAAGTCGAGCGCGGCACCGGGCGATCGGCGCGGACGCCGTCCCTGGTCACGATCGCGCCGGGCGTGCCGAGCTGTGCGGCTCGCCCCTCCACCCACCGCCGCTTGCGGAAGCGTTTGCGCACGGTGGCCCGCACACCGGGTGGTTCGAGGCACGGCGAGACGAGCATGGCGGTCACCCGTCCGGAGAACAGCAGCGTGTCGTCGACATAGGCTTCGCCCTCCAGTTTCTCGCCGCCGATGCCCGCGATCACCGCTCGGCCCACGAGCACCTTGCCGGTGTCGTCGCGAACCAGCGGCGTCTCGACCGCGCGGCCGTCGATGGCGCGTTTGGCGGCGGCGTTGCCGGTGCCGGTCTGGTAGGCACGGGAACCGTAGGTCTTCTCGACCGGCACGTATCCGATCTCCACGTGCAAGCGCTCGGTGCGCATCAGATGGGTGAGCACCGCGGCCAGCGCGGGGTCCTCACCGAGCACGATCAGCCGCGGGAGGCTGTCGGCGGCCAGCACGGGAAGCAGCTCATCGATCACCGCGGTATCGGGGACGGCGGCCGTCTGGGTGGTCGGCAGCGCCGCGAGCGCGATGGGTACGGGGGCGCCGTCGCAGCGGAGAACATGGGTACTCAAGCTGCCGTACACCCTCCTCGGTTCGAGCCGACACCGTCGGGCCCCTCGCATTGCGGCCGAACCAAGCTGCGGCTCGCCCGTGCACGCCGCGCTTCCGCTCGGCGTGCCGTGCAACCATAGCCCTGCCCGGCCGTGACCACACGGGTGTCGAGCCTACGACGAGATCCGCTTCGATGCCGCCGCGGACGGGTCGGCTAGACTGTCCTTCCGGCCACCGCCTCAGTACGGCAGGTAGCTGCAACACACCAGTGTTGCCTGTCGAACCGTAGGAGACACGACCATGCCGGCAATCGTCCTGATCGGCGCCCAGTGGGGCGACGAGGGGAAGGGCAAAGCAACCGATCTTCTCGGTGGTCGGGTGGACTGGGTGGTCCGGTACCAAGGTGGCAACAACGCCGGTCACACCGTGGTGTTGCCCAACGGTGACAACTTCGCGCTGCACCTCATCCCCTCCGGCATCCTGACCCCCGGCGTGACAAATGTCATCGGCAACGGCGTCGTCGTGGATCCGGGCGTGCTGCTGGACGAGCTGGCAGGGCTGGAAGAGCGCGGCGTGGACACCTCCGGCCTGCTGCTCTCGGCCGACGCGCACCTGATCATGCCGTATCACGTGGCCATCGATAAGGTCACCGAGCGTTTCCTCGGCAACAAGAAGATCGGCACCACCGGCCGCGGTATCGGCCCGTGCTACCAGGACAAGGTCGCCCGCGTCGGCGTGCGCGTCGCCGACGTGCTGGACGAGAAGATCCTCACCCAGAAGGTCGAGGCGGCGCTGGAGTTCAAGAACCAGGTGCTGGTCAAGATCTACAACCGCCGCGCGCTGGACCCGCAGCAGGTGGTCGACGAGGTGCTCACGCAGGCCGAGAGCTTCTCCCACCGGATCGCCGACACGCGCCTGAAGCTGAACCTGGCGCTCGAGCGCGGTGAGACGGTGCTGCTGGAGGGCTCGCAGGGCACCCTGCTGGACGTCGACCACGGCACCTACCCGTACGTCACGTCGTCGAACCCCACCTCGGGCGGCGCGGCGGTCGGCGCGGGCATCGGCCCCAACAAGATCAACACGGTGCTCGGCATCCTGAAGTGCTACACCACCCGGGTCGGTTCCGGCCCGTTCCCGACCGAGCTGTTCGACGAGTTCGGCGCCTACCTGGCCAAGACCGGCGGCGAGGTCGGTGTCACCACCGGACGTGCCCGCCGCTGCGGTTGGTTCGACGCCGTGATCGCGCGCTACGCCACCCGGGTCAACGGGATCACCGACTACTTCCTCACCAAACTGGACGTTCTATCCAGTCTGGAGACGGTGCCGATCTGTGTCGCCTACGAGGTCGACGGCGAGCGGGTCGAGCAGATGCCGACCACGCAGACCGAATTCCATCACGCGAAGCCCATTTTCGAGCAAATGCCCGGTTGGTGGGAGGATATCTCCGACGCGCGCACCTTCGAGGAGTTGCCCGCCAACGCCCAGGCGTACGTGTTGCGTTTGGAGGAGCTGTCCGGCGCCAGGATTTCCTGCATCGGCGTGGGTCCCGGGCGTGATCAAACCATCGTCCGGCACGACGTGCTCGGCTAGAACCTGTTCGAATTCCGCGTGGTCCAGCGGAAATTCGGCGAGATCACCAGAAATTCACCCCATCTATCGTGGTCGCTCGGCTTCGATCATGATCGGTGAAGAACTACAGTTAGAGCATGGCTCGGAATTGGCCGATGATCGAGCGCGAAAGCGAATTCGAGGCGATCCGCGCGGCGCTGACCGGTTCGGAGCACGTCGGTGTGGTGCTGACCGGCGACGCGGGGGTGGGCAAGACCACCCTGGCCAGGCATGCCACATCCGCGATCGGCGGCAATGTTCGCTGGGTGGCGGGCACCGAATCGGCGCGCAGCATCCCCCTGGGGGTCTTCGCGCACATGGTGGGCGTCTATACGGCGCACGATCCGGTCACCTTCATGTCGGCGGCGCGCGAGGCGTTGCTCGCCGACGGGGACACCGTGATCGGCGTGGACGACGCGCATCTGCTCGATCAACTCTCCGCCACCCTGCTGCTCCAGCTGGCCATCGACAAAGCCGCGCACATCGTGGTGACCGTGCGCAGCGGCGTTCCGGTGCCGGACGCGGTCACCTCGCTGTGGAAAGACGGTCACCTGACGCGCATCGACCTGCGTCCGTTCACCCAGCGCCAGAGCGTCGAGCTGGTGGAGTCGATGCTCGGCGGGCAGCTCGAGGGGTTCACCGCCAATCTGATGTGGGAGTCCTCCGCCGGAAACGCGCTGTTCCTGCGGCATCTGGTCGAGGGCGCGCTGGAGGCGGGCACGCTGCGCCAGGTCAACGGGGTGTGGCAGTTACGCGGTCGAGCCGCGGTGACCTCGGAGCTGGCCGCGCTGCTGGAGGATCGGGTCGAGCAACTGCCCGAGCCGGTGCTGCGGGTGCTGGAACTGCTGACCTTCTGTGAGCCGATCGATCTCGACGTCCTCGCCGAATTGGCGGGCGAGGACGCGGTGGAAGCCGCCGAAACGCGCGGGGTGATCCGGGTCGTGGAGAATTCCCGGGATCTGATGGTCCGCTACAACCACCCGCTGTTCGGCGAGGTGATCCGGCGCAGGCTGGGCATCGCCTCGGCGCGACGGCTGCGCGGCAGGTTGTATTCGTCGCTGAAGGAGCGCCGGATCAATTCCGCCGCCGACCGCATCCGGCTGGCCGAATTGGCGCTGGACAGTGACAAATCCGCGGATCTGGAATTGTTCGAGGCGGCCGCGGCCGACGCGATCGGGTTGGCGAATCTGCCGCTGGGCGAGCGCTTCGCCCGCGCCGCGGTGGAGCGGCGCGGCGGTGTGGAGGCCGCCGACCTGCTGGCGCGCGCCCTGCTCTGGCAGGGACATCGGATCGAGGCCGAGCGAACCCTGGCCAGCTTCGACCCCGACCAGCTCGACGAGGTGCAGCTGGCACGCTGGGGCAGCACCCGGGTGGCGAACCTGTTGTGGGCCATGGGCGATGCCGATCGCGCCGACGAGGTGCTGAAGCTGGTGCGCGGGAAGGTGCGGCACCCGAAGATCGCGGCCATCTTCACCGGGCTGGCCTCCGCGAGCCTGGTCAACGAGAACCGGGTCGACGACGCGATCGCCGAGGCGGAAACGGTGATTTCCGCCGACGGCGCGCCGCCGTGGGCGGTGTGGTGGGCGGCGTTCGGCGGCGGCCTGGCGCTGGCGTTGATGGGCAGGGGGGAAGAGGCCAGGCAGTACGCGGCCCGTGGGCACGAGGTGGAAGAGCACATCGACGGGCTCAACCGCTTCATGTCCACGCACGCCGAGGTGCTCGCCCTGACCTTCACCGGCGATCTGGACGCCGCGCGACGCCGCGCCGGGTCGTTCGTCGGCTACTCCTCGCCGGGACAGTATCTGGCCTGGGGTATGTCGAAGATCCTGCAGGGCACCGTCGATGTGGCGCAGGGGCGGTTCCTGGACGGCATCGACAATCTGGAACAGGCGCTGGCCGCACTGGCCGCGGAGGGCGCCGCCGCGTGGATGTTCCCCGCGCGAATTCGTCTGGCGGAGGCGTACTCGGCGCTCGGGCGCGCCGCCGAGGCCGCCGAGTCGATCGCGCACGCGACCGCCCGGGGCGGAAGGCACAGCGCGGTGTACGAACCGCAGCTGGAACTGGCCCGCGCTTGGCTGGCCGCCGCCGAAGGAACCGTGACCCCGGCCATCCGGATCGCGGTGGGCGCCGCCGACGCGGCCGCACACTCGCATCAGCACGCGATCGAGGCCATGGCACTGCACGCCGCGGCCCGCTTCGGCGACCATTCGGTGTCCGGACGACTGGCGGAGCTGGCCGTCCGGGTGGAAGGGCGGCTGGTGCAGACGCAGGCGCGGCACGCGGTGGCGCTCGCCGCCCACGACGGACCCGGGCTGGACGCGGCGGCAGCCGAATTCGAGCGTCTCGGCGTGCTGCTGTCGGCCGCCGACGCCGCGGCGCAGGCCGCGTCGGCCCATGAGCGTTCCGGGGATCGGCGCAGGTTGCTGGAGTCCGCCGCCATGGCCAACGCTGGCCGCCGCCTGCGGCGGAGCGAGCACCCCGGCGCTGCGGCAGGCGGCGCAGCCCTTGCCCTTGACCGCGCGGGAACGCGAGATCGCGAACCTCGTCGCCGCGGGTCTGTCCAACCGGCAGATCGCCGACCGGCTCACGGTATCGGTGCGCACCGTGGAGGGCCACCTCTACCGTGCCTGCATCAAGATGGACGTCACCGATCGCGAGTCCCTCGGGGCGTTGATGCGCGGCGAGTCAGGGAGCGGAGGATGACCTGGGGACCGGCCGCGGCGAGCTGCGCGCTGGCCGCCGGAATCGTCCTGGCCGCCGGGTGCTCGGACGGGCAACCGCAACCGGTCACCAGTTCGGCGCGCTCCTCGGCGACGGTGGCGCCGAAGACCGAGACGCCTCAGGAGCGCAACGCCCGGATCCGGCAGAAGCTGATCGAACTCGGTTGCACGACGAACGCCTGTATCCAAACCTATTTCGGCTGCGAGGACGGCTACATCACCGGCGACGCCTGCGAATTCTTTCGCGCGCACCCGGTGCTGTAGTTTCGCAGCGCCCGCGGCGCGAACGTCGGATGCTCGGACTCGCTCCGATCGAAAGACGTGATCGAGCCGGTGTGGTCGCGTGCGCCGGTGGGGACGCCCGATTCCATCGAGCCTCGGCTTCGGCCGTAGCCGAATCAGGCATGCCGAAGCGGATTACCGCGCGGACAGAGCGGCATGCCGAGCACGTCGGCCGGAAGGGCCGTGAAGGAAGGAGACGGGCGGGACCGGCTCAAAACAGTGTGGGTTCGCCGAATCCCGGTGTGCGCTCGATGCTCAGCAGGCGCTGCTTGGTGTCGATGCCGCCGGGGGCGGAGAAGCCGTGCAGGGCGTGGTCGGCGGCGAGCACGCGGTGGCACGGGATGATCAGCGGGATCGGGTTGCGGCCCAACGCCTGTCCGACCGCCTGGGCGCCGCCGGGCGCGCCGACGCGGTCGGCGACCCGGCCGTAGCTGAGGGTGCGGCCGGGGTCGATGGCGCGCGTGACAGCGTAGACGGCGCGATGGAACTGCGGAATCCCACTGATGTCCACGGCGATCCAACGCAGGTCGTCGAGTTCGCCCGAGAGGTGGGCGCGGATACCCGCGATGGCCTCGGCGATCGCGCCGGTGGGCGGCTCCTCGTGGAGCTTCTCGCCCGCGCGAGCGCGGGTGATGCGCGCCCGGGTGGCCGCCGGGCTCGCCTCCGGGAGCTGGAATCGGATCACACCCGCAGCGCTCCACGCGATCGCGCAGCAGCCGATCGCGGTGTCGAACAGCGCCGCCGCGGCCCGGCCGGCCGGCGCGGGACTGCCCGAGATCAGGGGCTCCGTTGCCGAACCGATGGCCTCGGCCGCCGGACGATCGGCGGCGAGGCTCGTGGCGTCACTCATGGGCCAAGTGTGCACCGTGGGACCGACAAATACGCAACTAGCAGTCCAGTTGTTCAGAACTGGCCTTTGCTGTGCCACGGCCGAGCCGGGTGCGCGCGATGAAAAGACCGCGGGCGGCCGCCGCACTGGCCTGGTGCGGGCGCCATGGCTTTTCGTAGCGCTGTTCGCGAGTATTACGCGCCGCTGGACAAGCCCGGATCCGGCACGTCCAACCTGCCGTATATCGCGGCGAGATCAGAGTATCGACGCTGGTAATCGTACTGCGAAGGGATGTGGTCGGACATCGGCGTGCCCGGGTGGAAGCGCTCGAGACGGAAGGCGCGCTCGTCGCGTTTCGGCGCGAAGCGGTGGATCAGATAGCCGGACAGGGCGACCAGGAACAGGGTGGCGAGGGCGGTCATGTCCGCCAGCGTGCGCGCTACTGGCCTTGCCAAGGAATATCCAATCGGCCGATACTGGACCGCATGGCTACGAGAGTGATCGGCGCGGGCAGCCTGGCCCGCGATCTGGGCCGCTGGCGGCACGCGCACGACGGTGATCCGGATCCGGCCGGGCGGCGCTCCACCCGTCCGGCCTACCTGGCCCTCGCCGAAGGCATCCGGCTGCTGATCCACGACGGTCGCGCACCGCTGGGTGTCGCCTTGCCCAGCGAACGCGATCTCGCCGCCACGCTCGGGGTCAGCCGCACCACCATCACCTCCACCTACGCGCTGCTGCGCGAACACGGCTACCTGATCAGCCGCCAGGGCTCGCGCAGCACGGTGGCCCTGCCCCGGGACGTGCAGCACGACGGCGTCAAACCGGCCAGGAGCATCCTGGCGATGATGGCCTCGCCCGAACTGCCGACCATCGACATGACCTATGCCGCGATGGCCGCCCCGCTGGAGATGCAGGACGCGTATTCCGCTGCCCTGGAAGGAATTCCGGCCTACCTCGGCACGCACGGCATGGATCCGGTCGGCGTGCTGGCGCTGCGGGAGGCGATCGCCCGCCGCTACACCGCGCGTGGGCTACCGACCGAACCCGACCAGATCCTGGTCACCCTCGGCGCCCAGCACGGCCTGCGCCTGCTGCTGAACGTGCTGACCGCGCCCGCCGCCCGTGTGCTCATCGATCACCCGACCTATCCGAACGCCATCGAGGCGATCCGCGATGTCGGCGCCCGGCCGGTGCCGGTGCCGCTGCGGCCGGAGGATCCGGCGGGTGGCTGGGATCTCGACGGAATTCGCAGTGCCGCCCGGCAGACCGCGGCGAGCCTGGCCTACCTGGTGCCGGACTACAACAACCCGACCGGCTTGCTGCTGGACGCCGACGGCCGCGCCGAACTGGCCACCATCGCCAGGGATACCAGGATGACCGTCGTGATCGACGAATCCATGGCCGATCTCGGCCTCGGCGCGGACATCGCACCGCCGCCGGTCGCCGCCTTCGCCAAAGGCTCCGAGATCATCACCATCGGCTCGGCCTCGAAATCGTTCTGGGGCGGTCTGCGGGTCGGCTGGATACGGACCAATCAGACGCTGATCACCAAGCTCCTCGGCATCCGCTCCACCGTCGACCTCGGTACCCCCGTCATGGACCAGCTGGCCACCGTGCACCTGCTCGAGCACGCGGACGTGATTCTCGACCGCCGCCGCGACCAGTTGCGTTCGCAGCGTGCCGCTCTGCTCGACACGCTCGCCGAGGAACTACCGGACTGGCGCGTCACCGTCGGCGCGGGCGGCATGTCGGTATGGGCGCAGCTGCCGACCTCGGTCTCCACCGCGCTCGCCGCCACGGCGCCCAACCACGGCGTATTGCTCGCGGCCGGGCCTCGATTCGGCGTACAGGGCGCGTTCGAGCGGTTCCTGCGGCTGCCGTTCACCCACCGGGAGCCCGAATTGCGCTTGGCGGTCAAGGCCATCGCGTCCGCCTATGCCGCGCTGACGCCCCGCGCCGCGGACCCACTGACGCCGTTGACCTGCTACTGAGGGGATTTCGCTGTTCTGGCCCGGGGAGGAGGCCTCCGCCGGCGGCACTCCCCTCCGAGCGCCGCCGGGCACGAGTGGCCGGTCACCCCTCGGGACTGGCCCTGGTCGTGCTCGGGCGGCGTGCGGAAGCTCGCACGGTGCCTCGGCCTCCAACTCGAGCGGTGGTCAAGGAGCGGACCGGACGATGCCCGGGGAAGTTCGCTGTCCTCGAAAGCCACCTGCTCGCGGACAGTATGGCAGGCCCGGTGCCGAACTGTCGAACCGGTTGGTATGTTGAAATTTTCAATTACCCGCCGCAGGACGGAGTGCCGGGCGACGCGCCACGGCACCCCGTCGGGTGTTCAGTCTGCCCAGACCGACTCGATCGGCGTCGCGGTGGTGGGCGGCGGGGTCGGAATCCCGTTGGGAGTGCGGGAGAATCGCGGGGCGGGGGCGTGCTGGGTGATGGCGTCCAGCTCCAGCAACGAGCCGCGGGCCGCGATGTGCTCGTTGCGCGTCGCCTCCTCGAAGGTGAGCACGGGCGAGACGCACGCGTCGGTGCCGGTGAAGATCTCGGACCACTCGTCCCGGGTCTTGGTCCGGAAACGTTCGGTGAACAGCTTTTTCAGCGTGTCCTGCCCGGCGGGGTCGAGCTGGAAGGGCAGGCCGTCCGCGTCGATCTCCAGGCCGGCGAGCAACTGGGCGTAGAACTGCGGTTCGATCGCGCCGACCGCCATGTACTTGCCGTCGGAGGTCTCGTAGGTGTCGTAGAACGACATTCCGGTGTCGAGCAGGTTGACGCCGCGCTCGTCGGACCAGGCGCCCGCGCCGCGCATGCCCCAGATCATGTGCGAAAGGGCAAGGGCGCCATCGACCATGGCCGCGTCGATCACCTGGCCCTTACCGGACCGCTGCCGCTCGACCAGTGCGGCGAGGATGCCGAACACCAGGAACATCGAGCCGCCGCCGAAATCGCCCACCATGTTCAGCGGCGGGACCGGGCGTTCGCCCTTGCGGCCGATGGCGTGCAGCACGCCGGTGATGGAGATGTAGTTGATGTCGTGTCCCGCGCGGTCGGCCAGCGGGCCCTCCTGGCCCCAGCCGGTCATCCGTCCGTAGACCAGGCGCGGGTTGCGGGCCAGCGCGTCGTCCGGACCCAGGCCCATCCGCTCGGTGACGCCGGGGCGGAAGCCCTCGATCAGCACATCCGCCTTCTCGACGAGGCCGAGTACCTTCTCGATGTCGGCGGGATCCTTGAGGTTGGCCTCGACGATGGTCCGGCCGCGCAGCTGCGGACGGTCGAATCCGCCCGGCAGCTGACCCGCGCGCTGCACTCGCACCACGTCGGCGCCCAGATCGGCGAGCAGCAGCGCGGCGTGCGGACCGGGGCCGATGCCGGCCAGCTCGATGACCTTGATGCCCGCGAGCGGGCCCTGCTTGGCGGTGGATGGAGTGCTCACGCCCTACCTCGGTTCGTCGTTGATCCAGCACACCGGTGACCGGTGCGTCCTCCCGGACGCGACCGGGAGGGGTGTATTGACAGTATGACAATAACGCCGCGCTGCTACGGCTCGCCCGCGGCTGTGCGCCGCTCTAGGCTGCACGTGTGGAAGCGCTGTCTGATCAGGGGTGGTACAACCTTCTCGCCGGCTTCGCGATTCTGGTCGGCCTCGTCGGGGTCGTCGTGCCGATCCTGCCGGGCGTCATCCTGATCTTCGCGGCCATCGCCGTCTGGGCCTTCCTCACCGGTGGGGCGACGGCGTGGACGGTTTTCGCGATCAGCGCGTTGTTGCTCGTGCTTTCCGGCGTCGTCAAATACACCTGGCCCGGACGCAAAATGAAGGACGCGGGCGTGGCGGGCCGGGCGGTCTTCCTCGGCGCGGTCCTCGGCATCGTCGGTTTCTTCGTGATCCCGGTGATCGGCTTGTTCGTGGGTTTCGTTCTCGGCGTGTATCTTTCGGAACTCCAGCGGCTGCGGGTCAACCGGGAGGCGTGGCAGGCGACGGTGCACGCGTTGAAGGGCGTCGGCCTGTCCATCCTGATCGAACTCTTCGGCGCATTGCTGGCCACCGGGGTCTGGCTCGTCGGCGTCTTCGCCGTCTGAGCGCTACCGATCGATGGCGGGGAACGGAATCGTGTCGCCCGCCCGGTTTTCCGGGAGTTCGTCGCGGCGCAGCCGGAGGGTCGGCGGTTCCGGGCGGTACAGCGGCAGTGTGGGGGCCGGATCGTCGCGGACCACGCGCTCGCGGGCCGGGAGGCGGTAGAACGCGCGCGCGTTGTCCTCCAGCACCGCGTACATGTCGGTGCCCACCACGTCGCACAGCAGATCCACGTCCGAATCACGGAACGGGCGTCCGGCCCTGGTGCCGGGCAGGTCGGTGCCGAACATGAGGGCTTCGGGATTCACCGCGTGGACGCGGCGCAGCGTGTCGGCCACGTTCATCGCGACCCGGCCGAAACCGGTCGCCTTGACCTTGGCTCCCCGGTCGACGAGATCCAGCAGGAAGGGCAGCCCCTCCGCGGACATGCCCAGATGGTCGACCGACAGCGCGGGCAGCTTGGAGATGACCGGTTGCAGCGATGCCAGCATCGTGCCGTCGATGTAGACCTCGACGTGCCAGCCGGCCAGTTCGTGCGCGCGCAACGCCTGCAACGTCATTCCGGTGATGTCGGCCGCCGCCCGCTTGAGGTTGAACCGCAGCGCGCGCACGCCGATGCGGTCCAGTTCGAGGATTTCCTCGTCGGTGGCGTCCAAGTCGAGCCGGGTGACGCCGACCCAGCCCTCGCCGAGTTCGGCGAGGGCGGCCTTCAGATAGGTCTGGTCCGTGCCCTGGAACGACCCGCTGACCACCGCGCCGCCCGCGACGTCGAAGCGCGACATGCGCTTGCGGTAATCGGCGATGGTGAACGGGTCGGGCAGGTAGCCCTCGTTCTCGGCCAGCGGAAATCGCGGGTCGAAGATGTGCAGGTGGGCATCGAACACTTGTACAGAATGCCTCAGGGTCGAATTTTCCGCTGCCACAGCTGGGGGGTGTCGTCGTGGCAGCGGAGTCGGTCGCAGCCGGGGTGATCAGACCTTGTGCGGTTCGCTGGCGCGCAGCATGTCCTCGCGCTCGACGACCTTGACGCGCTCGCGGCCCTCCGGCTCGCCGAGGGAGCGTTCGTGCGCGTCGAGGCGGTACCAGCCGGCCCAGGTGGTGAACGGGATGCCCTTGCTCTCCAAGAACTCGGTGACGGCCTCGGGTTCGGGGCGCTGCGCGGGGGTGAAGCCGGGAGCATCGTCCAGCAGGCAGGCGATGGTCTCGTTGGCGTCGCCCTTGGTGTGGCCGATCAGGCCGACCGGGCCGCGCTTGATCCAGCCGGTGACGTAGGTCGCGGGCATGTAGCGCGCGGCGCCGTCGGCGTTCTCGTCGGCGATCACGCGACCCGCTTCGTTCGGCACGGTGCCCGCCTGGTCGTCGAACGGCAGCTGGGTCAGGTTCTGCGACAGGTAGCCGACGGCGCGATAGATCGCCTGCACGTCCCAGTCCTTGAACACGCCGGTGCCCTTGACGTTGCCGGTGCCGTCGAGCTGGGTGCGTTCGGTGCGCAGGCCGACGACCTTGCCGTTCTCGCCGAGCACTTCGGCGGGGGATTCGAAGAAGTGCAGGAACAACTTGTGCGGCCGGTCACCGGCGTCGCGGATGGCCCACTGCTCGAGTGTGTTGGCGACCATGTCGACCTGCTTGGAATGCCTGCGCGCGGCTTCGGAGCCTTCGTCGTAGTCGATGTCCTCGGGGTCGACGATGACCTCGATGGTGGGGGAGTGGTCGAGTTCGCGCAGTTCCAGCGGGGTGAACTTGGCCTGGGCGGGCCCGCGCCGGCCGAAGACGTGCACCTCGACGGCCTTGTTGGCCTTGAGGCCCTTGTAGACGTTCGGCGGGATCTCGGTGGGCAGCAGCTCGTCGCCGGTCTTGGCGAGCACGCGAGCCACGTCGAGAGCGACGTTGCCGACGCCGAGGACGGCGACCTTCTCCGCGTCCAGCGGCCAGGTGCGGGGGACGTCGGGGTGGCCGTCGTACCAGGAGACGAAGTCGGCGGCGCCGAAGGATCCGTCGAGATCGATGCCGGGGATGGGCAGGGCGCGGTCGGCGTTGGCGCCGGTGGAGAAGATCACCGCGTCGTAGAAGGCCCGCAGGTCGTCCAGCGTGATGTCGGTGCCGTAGTCGATATTGCCCAGCAGGCGCACCTGCGGCTTGTCCAGCACCTTGTGCAGGGCGGTGATGATGCCCTTGATCCGCGGGTGGTCCGGCGCGACGCCGTAGCGGATCAACCCGAACGGCGCGGGCATGCGCTCGAACAGGTCGATGCTCACATCGGCATCGGACTTCATCAATGCGTCGGCGGCGTAGATCCCGGCCGGTCCGGCGCCCACGATCGCGATGCGGAGCGGGCGGGTCCTCGCGGTGTGCGCGTCAGGCCCGGTGGAGGAAGCCTGCGTCACCACGGAGGGCTCGCGAACACCGCCATCCTCTACTGCACTCTGTTCGGTCATCTCTTTACGCGCACCTTACGGTCGAAACAATTAATGACGTCTGGCTTAGCTTAGGCTAAGTTGACGCACCGGCTCGGTCGCGCCCTCGGGGCGCACGCCTGCGTTGCCGGTTCGTGGCTGCACGGTGCTCCGTTCGCCGCGGCGTGGAGCTGCCGATTCGCTATGACAGCAGGCCGCCGTCCCGCGATTCTATCGGGATGGCCGATGCCACCCCGCGTCGGTGCGTGAACTCGGCGGATGCCGTCGAAAGCCACAATCGTCGCTTACCCGCTCGCGCGCGGCCTATCGCGGACGCCCGGACCCGGCCTGCGCCGCTCCGGTCCGCAGCCGGGGGCCGAGCGCTCGATACCGGCGCCGACCAGGGATCATCGAGCCATGACCGAACAGCAGCCGACCCCGGGCGAGGACGAGATCATCCGGGTGGATCAGACCGACAAGCGCTCGGCGGCCCCGTTCATCGCGGCCGCGGTGGTCGCGGCGATCGTGCTGATCGCGATCGTGCTCGGCGGCGTGCTGTCGCCCGCTGAGAAAAATGTCACAGAAGCCGACCGCATCGCGGCGGCCGTCCGCAACTTCGTCGACGGCTCCAACCGCAGCGACGCCGTGCCGCCGCCCGGCACCGCGTGCCAGGGGTTCGACGCGACCCGCTCGCCGCTGGCGGGCCAGGACGGGGCCGGAAAGCCGGTCGAGATCACGAAAATCGACAGTCCGATCATGGACGGCGACCGGGGGAAGGCGACCGTGACCACGAAGGTGGACGGGCAGGAGCGGACCTCGACCTGGAATCTCACCCGATCCGGCGGTAAGTGGCTGGTCTGCACCTGAGCGTTCACGCAGTGTGCGCGACCGTTTGACAGGGTGACCCGGGTCGGTGCAATCTCAGTCGAAGGTCATGAGAACCAGTGTCAAGCCCCGGCATTACTGGTCGGCAACCCTCCTCCGCGGTGGGGTGCTCCGGGTGACGACCTGGCGGCGCCCTGGTCCCGGGCGCGGCAAGTGCGGATTCGCAGGAGGTGCACATGAGTTATGCCGGTGACATCACCCCACAGCAGGCTTGGGAGTTGCTGCGGGACGATCCGGAGGCCGTCCTCGTGGACGTGCGGACGGAAGCGGAATGGAAGTTCGTCGGCGTCCCCGACACCAGTTCGATCGAACGGCCGACCGTGCTGATCGAGTGGGTCGATTCCACGGGCGCGCGCAACGAGACGTTCGTCGAGCAGTTGAAGCAGGCGCTCGACGGCCACGATCCCGAGGCTCCCGTCGTCTTCCTCTGTCGCTCCGGTCAGCGTTCGATCGGTGCGGCGATCGCCGCGACCTCGGCGGGCTACCGCACCTCTTACAACGTGCTCGAGGGCTTCGAAGGGCCGCTCGACGAATTCGGGCATCGCGGCGGCGCGGGCTGGCGTGCCCTCGGATTGCCCTGGCGGCAGTCGTGATCACCGGCGGCGCGTTCGACAAGCCGCTGCCCGACGGCGTCGGTCCCGCGACGCTGGGCGTGCGCGGCGGGCTGCGGCGCTCCGGTTTCGAGGAGACTGCCGAGGCGCTCTATCTGACCTCCGGCTTCGTCTACGAGAGCGCCGAGGCCGCCGAGGCCGCGTTCACCGGCGAAGCCGAGCACTTCGTGTACTCCCGCTACGGCAACCCCACGGTGGCCATGTTCGAGGAGCGGATGCGCCTGATCGACGGCGCCGAGGCGTGCTTCGCCACCGCCAGCGGCATGTCCGCGGTGTTCACCGCGCTGGGCGCGCTGCTGAAGGCGGGCGACCGGCTCGTCGCCGCGCGCAGCCTGTTCGGCTCGTGCTTCGTGGTGTGCAACGAGATCCTGCCGCGCTGGGGCGTGGAGACCGTCTTCGTCGACGGCGAGGATCTCGACCAGTGGGAGCAGGCGCTGTCGGTGCCCACCCAGGCGGTGTTCTTCGAGACGCCCGCCAATCCGATGCAGACCTTGGTCGACGTGCGCCGGGTGACCGAGCTGGCACACGCGGCGGGCGCGAAAGTGGTGCTGGACAACGTGTTCGCCACTCCGCTGCTGCAACGTGGCTTCGAGCTCGGCGCCGACGTGGTGGTCTACTCGGGCACCAAGCACATCGATGGGCAGGGCCGCGTGCTCGGCGGCGCGATCCTCGGCGCCAGGGACTACATCGACGGCCCGGTGAAAACGCTGATGCGCCATACCGGCCCGGCGCTGAGCCCGTTCAACGCGTGGACCCTGCTCAAGGGCCTGGAGACGATGCCGCTGCGGGTGCGCCACTCGGCGGAATCCGCCCTGCGCATCGCCCGCTTCCTGGAGGGCAACCCGGCCGTCAGCTGGGTGCGGTACCCGTTCCTGGAATCTCATCCGCAGTACGCGCTGGCCACCGGTCAGATGAGCGCGGGCGGCACCGTGATCACCTTCGAGCTGAGCGCACCCGAGAACGAGGCGAAGAAGCGCGCTTTCGAAGTCCTCAACCGGTTGCGCATCGTCGACATCTCCAACAACCTCGGTGACGCGAAGACCCTGATCACGCACCCGGCTACCACGACCCACCGCGCCATGGGGCCCGAAGGCCGTGCCACCATCGGCCTGACCGACGGTGTCGTGCGTATCTCGGTGGGTCTGGAAGACGTCGAAGACCTCCTCGACGACCTCGACCGCGCTCTGTCCTGACCCCGGAACCATGGTGCGATCGGTCAGCCGATCGGCACGGTGATGCCGGGTGACGACGGTGCCCGTGCGGGACCATCCGGCGTGTCCGGAGGCTTCGTCAGGCGTCGGCGGCGCGTTCGATGTCGGCGAGATGGGCGATGTTCGCCTGGTCGTCCAGGGAAGAGCTCGGTTCGGTGGTGAACCAGGCGTCGAGGATTTCCCGGAGCTCGGCGCTGGAGGTCGAACGCAGGCTCAGGGCGAGGACGTTGGCGTCGTTCCAGGTGCGGGCGCCCGCCGCGGTCGAAGCGTCGGCGCAGAGCGCGGCGCGCACGCCGGGGACCTTGTTGGCCGCGATCGAGGCGCCGGTGCCGGTCCAGCAGCAGACGATCGCCTGGTCCGCCTCGCCGGAGGCGACGTCACGGGCTGCCGCCTCGCTGGCCCATGCCCAGTCGTCGCGTTCGGTGTCGCACAGCGCGCCGTGCGGCACGATCTCGTGGCCGCGCTTGCCCAGCTCGTCGATCAGTTCCCGGGCCACTCCGACCCGCTCGTCCGCCGCCACCGAGATTCGCATGCTCCCAGCGTAGTTGCCGGTTCATCGAGAGAGTCGCCCTTCGCTATTGACAGTATGCTGTCAAAAATGACAGCATACTGTCATGCCTATGAAGACAGTGCACGTGGCCGTTTACGACACGCTCGCCGATTGGGAGGTGGGCGCGGCCACCGCGCACATCAACAAGCCGAGCTGGCACCGGGAGCCGGGAACATGGCAGGTGCAGACGGTCGGCCCGAGCGCGGAGCCGATCACCACCATGGGCGGCATGCGCATCGTGCCGGACGTCGTGCTCGCCGATCTCACGCCCGCCGACAGCGCGATGCTGATCCTGCCGGGGGCGGAGACCTGGGAAGGGCCGGAGCTGGACCCGTTCACGCATAAGGCGCGCGAATTCGTCGGCGCGGGCGTGCCGGTCGCCGCGATCTGCGGCGCGACGTTCGGCCTGGCCAAGGCCGGCCTGCTCGACGACCGCAGGCACACCAGCAATGTCGCGGAATTCCTGCGCTACAGCGGCTATTCGGGCGCGGACCACTATGTCGAGGCCCCGGCCGTCACCGACGGTGACGTGATCACCGCCGGTGCGAGCGCGCCGTTCGAATTCGCGCGCGAGGTGCTCGGCAGGCTCGGCGTGTACGAGCCGCACGTGCTGGACGGCTGGTACCGGTTGTTCGCACACGCCGATCCGGCTGGCTGGGCGGTGCTCGCGGAGTACGACGCGCAGCACGCGTAAGCGAGAATTGCCGGTGATCCGGCCGGATCACCGACATCGGGAGGTGCCGCATGACCCCTGAACAGGAGTTGTTCGCCACGGCGGCGATCACGTCGTTCCGCCTGAACGGTCAATTCCTCTCGGTGGCCGAGGAACTGGCCCGACCGGCGGGTCTGACCGCCGCTTGGTGGCAGGTGCTCGGTGCGGTGACGCGCGCGCCGCTGCCTGTCGCGGGCATCGCCCGCGAGATGGGCATCACCCGGCAGAGCGTCCAGCGCATCGCGGATCTGTTGGTGGACAAGGGACTCGCCGAATACCGACCCAATCCCGCGCACCGGCGCGCGAAACTCGTCGCCATCACCGACGCGGGCCTGGCCGCGGTACGCCGTATCAACCCACAACACAAGGTGTTGGCCGAACGGCTCGTGACCGAACTCGGCCGGGAGAAGCTCGCGCGCGCGGTCGAGGCGCTCACCTCGTTGTCCGCCGCGGTAGAGGCGCTCACCACGGACGGCGACTGACCGCGGCAGTCATCGGCGATTGCGTTCGGCCGCGCTCGCGGCGATGTCCGGGGGTCTGCCTGCCGACGCCCGGCGCGCCCTCCAGCGGGGTCGCGTCGCCTGCCCCGGCCGGACGCACCCTCTCATTCGGTGAACGGGGACCCGGTCTTCCCGATCAGGTCGGCGACGGAATCCACCACCATCGTGGGGCGGTAGGGGAAGGCCTCGAAGGACGCGCGGGTGGAGATGCCGGAAGTGACCAGGATGGTGCGCATGCCCGCCTCCAGGCCGGAGATGACGTCGGTGTCCATCCGGTCGCCGATCATCACCGTCGACTGGGAATGGGCGCCGATGCGACGCAGCGCGGAGCGCATCATCAGCGGGTTCGGCTTGCCGACGTAGTACGGGTCGCGGCCGGTGGCGCGGGTGATCAGCGCGGCCACCGAGCCGGTCGCGGGCAGCGAGCCGTCCCGGGACGGACCGGTCGGGTCCGGATTGGTCGCGATGAAGCGGGCGCCTCGCTCGACCAGCCGGATCGCGGTGGTGATCGCCTCGAAGGAGTACGTGCGGGTCTCGCCGAGCACGACGTAATCGGGATCGCTGTCGGTCAGCACGTAGCCGATCTCGTGCAAGGCGGTGGTGAGCCCGGATTCGCCCACCACGTACGCGGTGCCGTTCGGTCGCTGTTCGTCCAGGAAGGTGGCGGTGGCCAGCGCGGAGGTCCAGATCGCTTCTTCCGGGATGTCGAGCCCGGTGTGCCGCAGCCGCGCTTGGAGATCGCGCGGCGTGCGGATCGAGTTGTTGGTCAGCACCAGGAACGGTGTGTCGTTGGCGCGCAGTTCGGCGAGGAACTTGTCGGCGCCCGGGATGAGATGGTCCTCGTGCACCAGCACGCCGTCCATATCGGTCAAGTAGGACAGGATCGGCTCGTCTGCGGTCACGCGGGCCATTATCCGCTATCGCCCCGCGACCGGAACGGCCACGAGCGGGAGGCTGTGAAGATCATCCGTGCCAGGCCGTCGGCGCGGAGGCGGCAGCGTTGACTACTGTCGAGAACGGATCGCGATGGCGGCGAAACGAAACGCGAGGAGCGTGGCAGATGAGCGGACTCAAGCTCGGATACAAGGCATCGGCGGAGCAGTTCGGCCCCCGTGAACTCGTCGAGATCGCGGTGCTGGCCGAGCAACACGGCTTGGACAGCGCCACGGTGAGCGACCATTTCCAGCCCTGGCGGCACAAAGGCGGGCACGCGCCCTTCTCGCTGGCCTGGTTGGCCGCGGTCGGCGAGCGCACCCAGCGCATCCAGCTCGGCACCTCGGTGCTCACCCCTACCTTCCGCTACAATCCCGCGGTGATCGCGCAGTCCTTCGCCACCTTGGGCTGCCTGTACCCGGATCGCGTCATGCTGGGGGTCGGCACCGGTGAGGCGCTCAACGAGATCGCCACCGGATACACCGGCGAATGGCCCGAGTTCAAGGAGCGTTTCGCGCGGCTGCGCGAGGCGGTCGACCTGATGCGCGCACTGTGGACCGGCGACCGCGTCGATTACGACGGCGAGTACTACAAGACCGTCGGCGCCTCCATCTACGACGTGCCCAAAGGCGGCATCCCGATCTACATCGCCGCGGGCGGCCCGTTGGTCGCGCGGTACGCCGGACGCGCGGGCGACGGCTTCATCTGCACATCGGGCAAGGGCATGGACCTCTACACCGAGAAGTTGATGCCCGCCGTCGCCGAGGGCGCCGCGAAGGCCGGGCGCAGCGTGGAGGTCATCGATCGGATGATCGAGATCAAGCTGTCCTACGACACCGATCCCGAACTGGCCAGGGAGAACACCCGGTTCTGGGCCCCGCTCTCGCTCACCGCGGAGCAGAAGCACAGCATCACCGACCCGATCGAGATGGAGGCCGCCGCCGACGCGCTGCCCATCGAACAGATCGCCAAGCGCTGGATCGTCGCGAGCGATCCCGACGAGGCGGTCGCCCAGATCAAGCCCTACCTCGACGCCGGCCTCAACCACCTGGTCTTCCACGCCCCCGGCCACGACCAGCGCCGCTTCCTCGACCTCTTCCAGCGCGACCTGGCCCCCCGCCTGCGCGCACTGGCCTGACGTTCACGGGTGGCACACCACGCCAGAGGCCCTTTCGGCCGATGCCGCGGTGGTGTGCCACTCGCGGCGTCATGCCCGGCGGAGCGCGAAGATGCGGAGGTCGCGGGTGGTGCGGGAACGGTAGGCGGCGTAGGCGCCGGTGATGTCGACGAAGCGTTGGAAGATGGGGGTTTTGTCGGGGTCTTCGACGGGGGTGGCGGTTACGGGGATGCGTTCGCCGGCTATCGCTACCGTGGCGGTGGGGTTCGCCAGGAGGTTGGCGGTCCAGGCGGGGTGGTGTGCCTGGCCGAAGTTGCTGCCGATCACGTAGAGCGTGTCGCCGTCGTGCACGTAGAGCAACGGCTGGGTGCGCGGCTGCCCGGATTTGCGTCCGATGGTGGTGAGCAGGATGACCGGCGCGCCGATCGGGCCGAGCACGGTGTACTTGGCGCCGGTGCGCTCCAGGACCGCCCGGTCCAGCGGGGTGAGGGCGCGGACCAGCCGGGAGCCCGGCTTGGTGGCCGCGAATCTGCTTGCCGCGCGGGCGAACAGGTTAGTGCGCGAACCCCACTGCCGATCCGGAAATTGCTCAGCCATGCCCGGACTATAGCGGGGCGGAAGCCGGCCATGGCGGCCCTTGACACCGCGAGGTGCTGACACCGAGGCGCCGCTGATACCGCGAGGCATGCTGACACCGCCAGGCATGGTGACACCGCTCGGCATGCGAGGCGCCGCCGGATACCGCTGAGCCCTTCGGTACCGCTCGGCCTCGCGGCCCGGAGCGTTCCGGGACGGCCCTGCGGCGGCTCGCGCTCGCTTGCCCGGCGAGTGATCACCGTCGCGCGGCGCGGCCCGGTTGCCCTCGGTTCACTAAGCTCTGCGGCATGGCCGACAACGCTCTATCCGCCGTGTACATCGCCTCTCCCGAGGGCGACACCGGCAAGTCGACGGTGGCCCTCGGGGTGCTGCAGATGCTGTGCGCGACGACCGCGCGGGTCGGCGTGTTCCGGCCGATCACGCGCTCGACCACCGAGCCCGACTACATCCTCGAACTGCTGCTCGAGCACAGCACGGCGGACATCGACTACGCGCAGGCGATCGGCACCACCTACGAGCAGGTGCACGCCGACCCGGACGCGGCGATCAGCGAGATCGTGCTGCGCTTCCACGAGGTCGCCAAGATGTGCGACGCGGTGGTCGTGGTCGGCAGCGACTACACCGACGTGGCGAGCCCGAGCGAGTTGCGCTTCAACGCCAGGATCGCGGTCAATCTGGGCGCACCGGTGCTGCTGGTGGTGCGCGGCGCCGGACGCACCCCGGACGAGGTGAAGCAGCTGGCCGACCTGTGCGCGGCCGAGCTGGCCCACGAGCACGCGCAGCTGGTCGCCGTCATCGCCAATCGCTGCGACCCGCAGCGGCTGGACGAGGTGGCCGCGGCGCTGCACGGCTTCGGCGTCCCCTCCTGGACGCTGCCCGAGGTCCCGCTGTTGATCGCGCCGACGATGGCCGAGCTGTGCACCGCCATCGGCGGCGAGATGTACAGCGGCGATCCGGAGTTGCTGCACCGCGAGGCGCTGAAGATCATGGTCGGCGGCATGACGGCGGAACACATCCTGGAACGGCTGGTCGAGGGCGTGGTGGTGATCGCGCCGGGCGATCGGTCGGACGTGCTGCTCAGCGTCGTGAACGCGCACGAGGCGGAGGGTTTTCCGTCGCTGTCGGGCATCATCATGAACGGTGGCCTGCTGCCGCATCCCGCGGTGGCGCGGCTGATGACCGGGCTCAAGCCCAAACTGCCGATCCTCACCACCGAACTCGGCACCTACGACACGGCAGGGGCCGCCTACCGCACCCGGGGCCGGATGTCCGCGGGCAACCCGCGCAAGGTGGACACCGCCCTGGCGCTGATGGAAGAACGCGTGGACGCCGTGGAACTGTTGCGGCGCATCGATGTTCCGCCGAGTCCGGTGGTCACGCCGCAGATGTTCGAATACCAGCTCATCGAGCGCGCACGAGCCGATCGCAAGCGCATCGTGCTGCCCGAAGGCGACGACGACCGTATCCTGCGCGCCGCGGGCCGGGTGTTGCAGCGCAAGATCGCCGACCTGGTCATCCTGGGCGACGAGACGACGGTGCGCGCGCGTGCCGCCGAACTCGGGGTGGACATCTCCGCCGCGCAGGTGCTCGACCCGCGCACCTCCGGTCGCCTGGACGAGTTCGCCGCCGAGTACACCGAACTGCGCAGACACAAGGGCATGACGGTGGAGCGGGCCCGCGAAACCGTCGCCGACATCTCGTATTTCGGCACCATGATGGTGTACAAGGGGATCGCCGACGGCATGGTCTCCGGCGCGGCGCACACCACGGCGCACACCATCCGGCCCTCGCTGGAGATCATCAAGACGGTGGAAGGGGTCTCCACCGTCTCCAGCGTGTTCCTCATGTGCCTGGCCGACCGGGTGCTCGCCTACGGTGACTGCGCGGTCGTGCCGGACCCGACGGCACAACAGCTGGCCGATATCGCGATCTCCTCAGCGGCGACCGCCGAACGCTTCGGCATCGAACCCCGGGTCGCGATGCTGTCGTATTCGACGGGCGAATCGGGCAGCGGGGCCGACGTGGACAAGGTGCGCGTGGCGACCGAGCTGGCGCGTGAACGCGCGCCGGAGCTGCCGGTGGAGGGCCCGATCCAATACGACGCGGCGATCGAACCGACCGTCGCCGACGCCAAGCTGCCCGATTCCGAAGTGGCAGGCCGCGCGACGGTGTTCGTGTTTCCCGACCTCAATACCGGCAACAACACCTACAAGGCGGTGCAGCGCAGCGCCGGAGCGATCGCCATCGGACCGGTGCTGCAAGGTCTGCGCAAGCCGGTCAACGACCTGTCGCGCGGCGCACTGGTGGCCGACATCGTCAACACCGTGGCGATCACCGCCATTCAGGCGCAGGAGAGTTGATGCGGGCGCGCGGGATGCGGGAGGTTCGATGAGCGAGACGGCCGAGAACATGGTGCTGGTGATCAACTCCGGCTCCTCGTCCATCAAATATCAACTGCTGGACCCCGATTCGGGTGTGGTCGCGGCCTCCGGCATGGTCGAGCGGATCGGTGAGGACGAGGGCGGGCTCGAGCATCGCGTCGACGGCGAGACCACCGAGCGCCGCGAGCCGATCGCCGACCATGCCGCCGGGTTGCGGCTGGTCTTCGACACCTTCGCCGCGACGGGCCATGATCTGGTTCGCGAGGGCGTGCGGGCGGTCGGGCACCGGGTGGTGCACGGCGGCGAGGTGTTCTACCGGCCCACCCTGATCGACGACGATGTGGTGGCCTCGATCTCCGAACTCGCCGCGCTGGCGCCGCTGCACAATCCGGCCAACGTCGCCGGGATCGAGAGCGCGCGGGCGCTGTTGCCGGGAGTACCGCAGGTCGCCGTGTTCGACACGGCGTTCTTCCACGGCTTGCCCGCCGCCGCCAAGACCTACGCCATCGACGCCAAGGTGGCCGCCGCGCACGGCATCCGGAAGTACGGCTTCCACGGCACCTCGCACGAGTACGTGTCCGGCCGCGCGGCCGAGCTGCTCGGCCGCGACCCCGCCGAGCTGAACCAGATCGTCTTCCATCTCGGCAACGGCGCGTCGGCGTCGGCCATCCGGGGCGGTCGGCCGGTCGACACCAGCATGGGCCTCACCCCGCTGGAAGGGCTGGTGATGGGCACCAGATCCGGCGACCTCGATCCCGGCATCGTCGCGCATCTGGCGCGTTCGGCACACCTGGACATCGACCGGATCGACGCCCTGCTCAACCGGGATTCCGGCATCAAGGGCCTGTCCGGCGTGAACGATTTCCGCGAACTGCGGCGCCTCATCGCGAGCGGGGACGAGGCCGCGCGGCTGGCCTACGACGTGTACATCCATCGGCTGCGGCGTTACCTCGGGGCGTATCTGATCGAACTCGGCGGGGTCGACGCGATCACCTTCACCGCCGGAGTCGGGGAGAACAGTCCGCAGGTGCGCGCCGACGCCCTGGCCGGGCTCAGCCGGTTCGGCATCGAAGTCGATCCGGTGGCCAACACCGCGGAAAGCCGTGCCGCGCGATTCATCTCCCCGTCCGGCGCGCCGGTCGCGGTGCTCGTGGTGCCGACCAACGAGGAGCTGGCCATCGCCCGCGCCGCACGGCAACTGGTCGAGCGGCGCGGCTAGATCCAGGTCTTCGCGCGAATAGCGTTCGCCAGGTCGACGAGCGCGTAGCGATGCTTGCGATCGGGCGCTCCGCGGGCCAGCGAGCGCAGCCCGGCCTCGGTGCCGATCCGCAGTTCGCGTTCGGTGAACGGCGCGCCGAACAGCGTGGCATCGGGACGTTTCGGCGTGTTGCCCGCTTGCAGCCAGGCCAAGGCCGCACCGAGCACCAGCACCCGCATCTGCACCGCCCGACTCTCGCCCGTGGGCAGGCTCAGCACCCGGGACGCCGAGATGTGCAGGGTTGCCTCGTCGAGATCGGCCACCGGCGCGGCGGTGAGCAGGAACAGCACGGCGGTCATCCGCGCGGTGGTGAAATGGCGCGACGCGGCGGGCACGGCGTCCAGCGCCCGCACGGCCTCGTCCACCCTGCCGTCCGCGGCCAGCTGCCTGGCCAGCCCGAATGCAGCGCTCACCACGGTGCGGTCGGTGCGCCACACGGTCTCGTACGCCTTCTCGGCGTACGCGCGCCATTGCTCGGGATCCGGCGAATCCCAATGCTGGAGAATGAGTTCGGCCGTGGCGGCGAGGGCTAGCTGAGGAGCCAGCTCGCCGGGTAGTACACGGAGGACCTCGTCGAAATTCGAGAAGGCGCGCTCGTACTCCCGATCGAGCAACTCGGCCATACCGCGATACCAGCTCACCCGCCACTCCCGCTCGGGCAACCGCGCGAGCAGGTCCAGGACGGTGGCCGACTCCCGCATATCGAGCCGCACGCGCGCCTCGGCGAGGGAAAGTTCCAGATCGAGTGTCTCCGGGGCGTTGCCGGGGTCGGCCTCGGCTCGTTCGCGGACGGTGCGCAGCGCCTCCAGCGCCTGGTCCGGCTCGGGATGCACCGCCGCCGAGAGCAGGGATGCGGACGGATCGGCCGGATCGAGCAGCGGGATCGGCAACCCGCCCACCACGTCGCGGGCGTCGAGCATGCTGCTGCGCGGACGGCCGTCGGTGTAGGCGTCGGTCTGGCTGATCAGCTCCTCGGTGCCGAAACTGGCCCGCGGCGGCGCGAAGACGGTGGACAACTGCGGGTGTTCGGTGTCGGTCTCCAACGCGAGGATCTCCCGCAGCACGCCGGACAGCTGCGCGGACATCGCGCGGGCGGAGGGGAAGCGCCGCCGCGGGTCCGGGTCGGTGGCACACAGCAGCAGTCGATGGAAGAACTCGTAGCGCGCCAGCACCGGCTCGTCGGCGGGATCGGGGAGCCCGTCGAGGTAGCGTCCGTGCTCCGAAGGCATGCGCAGGGTCAGCACGGCCAGCGTGCGCCCCACGGTGTAGATGTCGGAGGTGACGGTCGGGCCGGTTCGCGCGACCTCCGGCGCCTGGAAACCCCTGGTGCCATAGAGGTTTCCGTATGCCTCGATGGTGGCGACGGCGCCGAGGTCGATCAGTTTGACCTGGTCCTCGGTGACCATGACGTTGTCGGGCTTGAGATCGTTGTAGGTCAGGCCGGTCGAGTGCAGGTACTCCAGCGCGGGCAGGATCTCCAGCAGATAGGCGATCGCCTCGGCGACCGGCATGCGCTTCGGGCGTTCGTAGGAGTCGAGGATGTCGCGCAGCGACCGGCCGCCCACGTACTCCATGACGATGTAGCCGACCGGTGTGCCGTCGGCGCCGGTGTGCTCGACGAAGTTGTAGATCTTGACGATGCTCGGGTGCGCCACCTCGGCCAGGAATTGGCGTTCGGCCATGGCCACCGCCTGCGCTTCGCCGTCACCGCTGTGCAGCAGGCCCTTCAGCACGACCCAGCGATCGCTGACATTGCGGTCGATCGCCAGGTAGATCCAGCCGAGTCCGCCGTGGGCGATGCAGCCCTGCACCTCGTACTGCCCCGCCACCATGTCGCCCGCGTGCAGCGTGGGGCGGAAGTCGAAGGGCGCCTCGCAGGTCGCGCACGTGCCCGCTGTGGTCGCGGGCCGGGTCGCCGTTGCCCGGCCGACCGGTTTACCGCAGCGCCAGCAGAATCGCCTGCCCTCGGAGACCACCGCGTCGGTGAGGACGGCGTCGCGGGGATCGGCGGGCGTCACCGTCGGGATCGGCACCAGTCCCGCGCCGAGCCGCCGCACCGCCGGACGGGTGCGCGCGCTGCGCACGCTGCGTCCGGAGGTGCGCAGCGGCGACGACGTGGGTTCGGACGCGGTGCGGCGCGTTTCGTCGGGTCCCGCCGCCGCGGTCAACGGCTGGTCGCCCGCCTTTTCCGTGCCGGGGATTTCGTCCGGCGTGAACGTCGGGGGCGTCTCCGATCCGGAGTCGCGCATCCACGCGACAGTGCCCGACGGCGTGTCCGGATGGTCGACCGGTATCCGGGTCGAGTCAGAGTCTTGGTCGGCGGCTGTTTGTTCCGTCGTGACCGATGGCGTGTCCGGACGGTTGACCTGCATGCGGGTTGCGTCGATCGGCGTGTGGACCGTGTGCTGAAGCTCCTCGGCCACAGGCGATTCCGGATCGACCGAGCCCACCCGCCTGCCGGTTGCCGCCGGGTGAGCATCCAGGTGTCGTGTGCCCGGGTGATCTCCACGCGGCGGTTTCGCCGACGCGCCCGGATGACGCCCGGCCGCTCCGGTGCACCCGTCCTCGAACACCTCGGCCGGGCCGGGCCGCCCCGGGGCGGTTTCGTCCGGGTCGGGCTCGGGGTCGGGCCGTGTGCTCATCGGCCGGTCAGTCCTGATAGGTAGGGGCGGGCGGGGCGGGAACGGGACCGAGGACGGTGAGATATTTCTGGTACAACCCGACCCACGTGCCGTCGTTACGGACGCGTTCCAGCGTGCCGTTGACGAATCGCACGAGATCGTCGTTGCCTTTGGTGATGCCGATGCCGTACGGCTCTTCGCTGATGCTGCCGCCGACCAGCTCGGTGTACGGGTCCTGCGCGGCCAGGCCCGCGAGGACGGCGTCGTCGGTGCTCACCGCGTCCACCTGGCGCTGTTGCAGGACGACCAGGCAATCGGCCCAGCTCGGTACGGTGAGGATGGTCGCGGCGGGTTGGTCGCGGCGCATGTGCTCCAGCGACGTGGTGCCGGAGACGATGCACACCCGTCGGCCCGCCAGATCGGCCAGACTCCGGATGCCGGAGTTCTTCACCGCGAGCACCCGTTGGTTGGCGTGCAGGTAGACGGTGGAGAACGCGACCTTCTCGCGCCGCTCACAGGTGATCGTCATGGTTTTGGCGACCAGGTCCACGGTGCGGTTCTGCAACGCGGTCTCGCGCTCGGCGGAGCCGAGACTGCGGAATTCGATCAGATCCGGGCTGCCGAGCAGGTCGCGGGCCACCTCCCTGGCGATGTCGGCGTCGAAACCGACGATGGCGCCGGAGATCGGGTCACGGTAGCTGAAAAGATTGCTGCCGGTGTCCAGGCCGACGAGCAGCCTGCCGCGCGCCCGGATCGCATCGATCGTCGGTCCGCGCGCGCCCGCCCCCGCGCCGCTCGGGCGCAGACTGGCGGTCGGGTCTCCGCATCGCGGTGTGCCCGGCGGCGGCGGGACCGGCGAATCGGTCAGCACCGGAACGGCTCTGGCGGGAAACGGGGAATCGGTGTACTTCGGCGTCTTGGTCGACACCGGCGCGCTGGAATCGCTCGCACAGCCGCCCGTCAGCGCGACCACGAGGACGGCGGCCACCAGAATGCCGCGGGCGGATCTCATCGGTACTCCCGAAGCCGGGGCCATATGCCCAGTCCGACATAGCCTGCCGCCAGGACGCCGAGCACCATCGCACCCGCCCCCAGGAAGTCCAGGACGCGTGCGGCCTGGGAGATCTCGTCGCGCAGCGTGTTCCTGGTCGCGGCGATACCTTGCTCGAGTGAACGGTCCAGTGCCTCCACCTGCACGGTGGCGTCGGCGGAGCCGGGACCGGTAGCCACCACGGCCGCGCTGTTGAAATCGCCCTTGGCCAGCGCGTCGTTCATCCGCTGATGCGCCACCCGCCAGCGCGCCAGCGCCGGAACGGCGTTGCGCACCTCGCCCGCCGCGGGCGCGGAGCCGGGATAGTTGCCGATCAGATCGGCCAGCCGTTCGATGTCCGCGTCGTAGGTGCGGTCGTAGTCGCCGGTCGCGTCCCGGCGCACCAGCTTCAACGTCTCCGCGGCGCGCGCCTGCTGCGCCAGGATCCGGCTCTCGGTCAGACGCGAGGAAGGTACCGCGCCGTCGTCGCGGGCGCTGATCATCGACGCCGCCGACACCGAGCCCGCGATCACCGTCCACGCCAGCAGGATCAGCATGGCCGCCGACGCGAGCAGCAGGCCCGGATTGAACACCCGCTGCCAGCGTCGCGCCAGATCTCGCTGCACCCAGACCAGCACGCCGAGGGCGAGGATCAGCAGTCCGATCGCGGTCCACGGCGGGCGCACGTGGTTGCGCTGCGCGTCGGTCACCGCCGCCGAGCGATGGTTGTGCAGCTCCTCGGCCATCGGTAGCAGCGTCGTCTGCATCTGGTTGGACGCCTCGCTCAAATACGCGGCGCCGACCGGATATCCGCTGCGATTGTTCGTCCGTGCGGTTTCCACCAGACCTGAGTACACCGGCAGGCCGGTGACTATGCCGGTGCGCAGCCGGGCATCCGGATCGATCGCCGCGCCCGGCCCCGCCCGGTCGGATTGGGTCACCAATTCCGCGGCCGCTTCGCCCAGTGCCTGCGTGTAGCGATCCCGCACCGCCTGCGGCTCCAGCCCGCCCGCGATGAAGGCGGTGCTCGCCGCGGCGTCGGCGATCGACAGCGAGGTGTAGAGCCGATGCGCGGAATCGGCGTCCGGTTCGGTGTCGTAGAGCAGTACGTCCAGGCTCTGCTGCCGGTCACCTACCGTCGCGGCGGTCATCGAACCCGCGGCCAGGCACAATCCGATCAGCAGCAGCCCGAGCGCGATCAGCCGTCCGGGTGAGGAATTGGCGAACGAGCGCAGGTTGGCCAGGTCGAGACGTTCGCGCACCACCGCGACGCTCAGCCCGCCCGGATCGTCCCGACCGGCGGCCTCGGGCACGGACGATGGCCGGAGTTCGGCCGTCGTCGGCTCGGAGCTAGCCATGTCCACCTCCCCAGTTTGGGCCGCGTACGCGGATTTCTCGACGGTTGGACCGAAGATCCGATCGACCCGTGCGTGTTGGTGCGGAGTTTATTGTGGTCGTACGGGAGCCGTTGCGTGTGAAACACCCTCGGTTGGGAGGAAACGATGGTGGGCGCTGCCGCGGCTGGACGAGGATGGGTACGAGATGCGTGGTGACGGTGACGGTTGGTCGCTGGGCCCGGACGGGCTGCGGCACTGGGGTCGCTTCGGCGCCGCCGGACTCCTCCTGCGCGCTCCGCTGGCCGAGGGCGGTTCGGCGGTGCTGCTGCAACACCGCGCTCCGTGGAGTCATCAAGGCGGCACCTGGGCATTGCCCGGCGGGGCGCGCGACAGCCACGAGACGCCCGTGCACGCGGCGGTCCGCGAGGCTTGGGAGGAGACGGGCATCGACCCCGCCGACGTCCGGGTGCGCGGCGAGCGGGTGACGGCGTCGGCCCTGAGCGGCTGGACCTACACGACGGTCGTCGCCGACGCGGTGATGACGCTCCCGACCACCGGTAATCGCGAGAGCACCGAGTTGGCCTGGGTCCCCGAGGACGAGGTCGATGCCCGCCCGCTGCATCCGGGCTTCGCGGCGTCCTGGCCCACCCTGCGCGCCGCGCCCGCGCGGGTGCTGCTCGCCGAGATCGCGGGCGACCGAGCGGTCGCCGCCGCGCTTCCGCGCACGCTCGACCTCGCCGACCTCGGTTTCGTCTGGCTGCATTCGGATCCGGCCGGGCCTGGCGATTACGCCAGGATCGTCGACGAGCCGGGCGCGCAGGTCACGGAGCCTGCCTCGGCCGGAAGCACGGCGGTGGAGACCGCGCTTTCGTTCACCCGCGGACAGGTGCTTTCCTGACCGCGCCGCTCACGCGTTCGCCAGCAGCGCCGTTTTCAGCTCGCGCGCGGCGGCTTCCGGATCGCGCGCTTCGGTGATCGCGCGCACCACCACGACCCGCGTCGCCCCGGCTTCCAGCACTTGCGCGAGGTTCTCGGCGTTGATCCCGCCGATCGCGAACCAGGGACGGGTGGGATGGGCTTCCGCGGTGGAGCGGATCAGTTCCGGGCCCGCCGCCTGCCTGCCCGGTTTGGTCGGGGTGGCCCAGATCGGTCCGGTGCAGAAGTAATCGATGTGCTCGTCGATCGCGGCGAGACCGGCCTGCGCGCGATTGTGCGTGGATCGTCCGATCACCACCTCGGGCCCGAGAATCCGGCGCGCGTACCAGGGCGGCAGGTCGCCCTGCCCGAGGTGCAGCACGTCGGCGCTGGAGGCGAGGGCGATGTCGGCGCGATCGTTCACCGCGACCAGGCCGCCGTGCCTGCGCGCGGCGGATTTCAGTTCGGCCAGCGCGCCGATCTCGGCCCTGGCCTCGAGCGGACCGAACTTCGCTTCGCCCGGTGATCCTTTGTCTCTGATCTGGATGATGTCGACTCCGCCTGCGAAAGCGGCCTCGGCGAACTTCGCCAGATCGCCCTTCTCCCGGCGTGCGTCGGTGCAGAGATACAGCCGCGCGTTCGCCAGACGCTCCCGCGGCGAGGCGGGTCGATTCGGGTGGGAGGGTTGCACGCCTTCGACCGTAGCCGCGCTACCGTGGGGATGCGAAACAGGAGGCAGGTGGATCGGGATGCGGACTCTGGCCGTCGTCGGTGGCGGCGCCATCGGGCTCGCCGTGGCCTGGCGGGCCGCCGAGGCCGGTTGGTCGGTCACGCTGCTCGATCCGGCGGTCGCGACCGGGGCCTCCTGGGTGGCCGGAGGAATGCTCGCACCGCTGTCGGAAGGCTGGCCCGGCGAGGACCGGGTGCTCGAATTCGGCGCGGCGTCGCTGGCCCGCTGGCCCGGCTTCGCCGCCCGGCTCGAAGCCGCGACCGGCGTGTCGGTCTTCGTGGCGGACGAGACCATGACCGTCGCGCTGGACGCGGCCGACGCGGCCGACCTGCGCACCGTGGCCGACTGGGTCGGCAGCCGCGGGCACGAGCTGCGGATGCTGGACCGCGCCGGAGTTCGCGAGCGGGAGCCCGGCCTGGCCCGAACGGTGCGCGCCGCGCTACTCGCGCCCGCCGAACCCGCGATCGACAACCGCAAGCTGCTCGCCGCACTGCGGCAGGCGGCCGAGACGGCGGGCGTCGTGGTGCGCGCCGAGTCCGTAGACTCGCTGACGGAACTTCCACACGACCAAGTCGTGCTCGCTGCGGGAGCCGCGTCGGCGGCGTTGTGGCCGGAATTGCCGGTCCGCCCGGTCAAGGGCGAGATCCTGCGCCTGCGGCAACGGCCGGGCGTCGCCCCCGCGCCGCGCCGGGTGATCCGGGCCCGGGTGCACGGGCGGGCGGTATACCTGGTGCCGCGCGCCGAGGGCATCGTCGTCGGCGCCACGCAGTACGAAGCGGGTTTCGACACCGCCGTCACCGTAGCGGGCGTTCGCGATCTGATCGCCGACGCGGAAGCGGTGTTCCCCGGCATCGGCGAATACGAACTCGCCGAGGCAGGCGCCGGTTCCCGGCCGGGCAGCCCGGACAACCTGCCGCTGATCGGCCGGCTCACCGACCGGATCGTGGTGGCCACCGGGCACGGCCGCAACGGCATGCTGACCGTGCCGCTCACCGTGGACGCGGTGACCGGCCTGCTCGGCGGGGCGGTGCTGCCCGAAGCGGAAGTTGCCGACCCGCAACGCTTTTCGACGACTGTAGGAGGAAACAGATGACGCTGTCATCCGTCCCCATCGGTGTGACGGTGAACGGCGACGAGCACGAGTTCGCCGAGCCGCTGACCATACGCGAGCTGCTGGAGCGCCTCGACCTGCCGTGCCGGGGCGTCGCGCTGGCGGTGGACGGCGCGGTGTTCCCCAAGTCGCGCTGGGACGAACCGGTCGGGCGCGGCTGGCAGATCGAGGTGCTGACGGCGGTCCAAGGTGGCTGAGGCGGCGGCGGAATCCGGGAAGGCCGACGCCCCGCTGCGGATCGCGGACCGCGAGTTCGGTTCCCGCCTGATCATGGGCACCGGCGGCGCGGAGAACCTCGCCGTCCTCGAGGAGGCGCTGATCGCCTCCGGCACCGAGTTGACCACCGTGGCCATGCGGCGCATCGACGCCGCGGGCGGCACCGGCGTGCTCGACCTGCTGAAACGACTCGACATCGCGCCGCTGCCGAACACGGCGGGCTGTCGCACCGCCGCCGAAGCGGTGCTCACCGCGCAGCTGGCGCGCGAGGCGCTGGACACCGACTGGGTGAAGCTCGAGGTGGTCGCCGACGAGCGCACCCTGCTGCCCGACCCGATCGAACTGCTCACCGCCGCCGAACAACTCGTCGATGACGGGTTCGTGGTGCTGCCCTACACCAACGACGACCCGGTGCTGGCCCGCCGCTTGCAGGACGCGGGCTGCGCGGCCGTGATGCCGCTCGGCGCGCCCATCGGCACCGGCCTCGGCATCGGCAACCCGCACAACATCGAGATGATCGTCGCGGACGCCGAGGTCCCGGTCATCCTGGACGCGGGCATCGGCACCGCAAGCGACGCCGCCCTCGCCATGGAACTCGGGTGCTCGGCGGTACTTCTCGCCACGGCCGTGACCAGGGCGAAGCGCCCCGAACTGATGGCCGCGGCGATGGCGGACGCCGTCCGCGCCGGGCATGCGGCCCGGCTGGCCGGGCGCATCCCGAAGCGGTTCTGGGCTCAGGCCTCGTCCCCCGCACTCTGACGGGAACGCTCGCTTCCGGCTCTTTCCGGTCAGTTCCCCGAGGCCGTTGTCGCGACCTCAGCCGTTGACGAAGGTGAGGTTCGTCGCGTCGTAGCGCGTACCCGCGATCTGCTCGGGTGGCGCGGCGGCCTCGATGGCGGCGAGGTCCTCGGGGGACAGCTCGATGGCCAGGGCCGCGAGGTTCTCCTCCAGATAGCGCTGGCGCCGGGTGCCGGGGATCGGCACGACGTCCTCGCCGCGGTGCTGCACCCAGGCCAGCGCGAGCTGGCCCGCCGTGACCCCCTTCGCCGCGGCGAGTTCGTTCAGCTTCGCGACGATCGCGAGGTTCCGTTCGAGGTTGCCCTCGGCGAAACGCGGCTGGCTGCGCCGCACGTCGGTCTCCGCCAAACCCTCGACCGAGTTGTAGCGGCCGGTCAGGAAACCGCGCCCGAGCGGGGAGAACGGGACGAGGCCGATGCCGAGTTCCCGGCAGACCGGCGCGATTTCCGCTTCCAGGTCCCGGGTCCACAGCGACCACTCGCTCTGCAACGCGGCGATCGGATGCACGGCGTGCGCGCGCCGGATGGTCTGCGCGCCCGCCTCCGACAGCCCCAGGTGGCGCACCTTCCCCGCCTGTACCAGCTCGGCCATCGCTCCGACCGTCTCCTCGATCGGCACCTTCGGGTCCACCCGGTGCAGGTAGTAGAGGTCGATGTGGTCCACCCCGAGCCTGCGCAAAGACGCCTCGCACGCCTGCCGCACGTAGGCGGCGTCGCCGCGGATGTGGGTGGGCTCGCCCAAGCGGTTGGCGAAGCCGAATTTCGTGGCCAGCACCACCTCGTCGCGGCGCTCCGCGATGGCCCGCCCGATCAATTCCTCGTTGTGCCCCGCGCCGTAGAAATCGGCGGTGTCCAACAGGGTCACACCGAGGTCGAGGGCGTGGTGCAGCGTCGCGATCGATTGCGCGTCGTCCGCGGCGCCGTAAGCATGACTCATGCCCATGCACCCCAAACCCTGCGCGGAGACCGTGAGTTCACCGAGCTGCCGAGTGGAAACGTCGATCATGCTGCTACCTCCTGCGTTCGAATCCGTCGTCTCGACGCTAGGTCCTGGAGCGCGCTCCATGTCAACAGCGCGGCAGTAACGCGCGAGTGGCGCATGGTGGGGGGCCTTCTCGCGTTTCGCCGCGGCCATGTGCCTCGTGGCGTGCGTCAGTGGGTGCGTCGTTTGTGGCGGGAGCGGGCGAGTTCGTATGCGGTTCGGAGAAGTTCGCGGGTTGGTTCGGTGGTCTGCGGGCCGGGGTTCACCACCGCGAGCCAACCGGCGGAGCCGTAGACGGGGTGGGGGATCACCGTGTCCGTCGCGCTCGGATCGTGCGGGGAGGGTTCACGGGGGGTGTGGCCGGTCCGGTGGATGAAGGCTTCTTTTCCGGCTGCGATGTTGACGCGGAAGGTATTCGGGCGGTCCAGGCGGGACTCCTCGTCACCGGGGTAGTTCTTCGTGACGATTGTCGCGAAAGGCTGGGTCGCCTTCGGCACGACGCCGTCGGGTGAGTAGTAGAAGAACGTGTCGCCCCAGCTGATCTCCGGTGAGCCGTCGCCGGGGCCGGGGCGAAGGATCAGCACTCCCTCGAGGGCGGAGACGAAGTCGATGATCTCGTCGATGGTCATGTGCTCCAGCGTTTCATTAAGGTGCTTGTGGAGACTTCGGCCGGGATATCGAGGATCGATAGCGTGGAAACTCTCAACTCGTGGATGCGCACGGTCGATGTGGCGCGGCGCGCCGGTTACTCGGTGCAGCAGATTCGCAATCTCGAGCGGGACGGGGTGCTGCCACCGGTGCTGCGCACGGCAGCGGGCTATCGCCGGTATGGGGAGGAGCACGTGCGCTCCGCGCTGGCGTACCGGGCGCTGGCGGCGGGTGTCGGGCCGGTCGAGGCCAAGCGGATCGTTCGCACCGTGCACGAGCGGCCGATCTCCGAAGCGCTCGCGCTTCTCGACGCGGCCCACGCGCGGCTCCACCGGGAGCGGACGGACCTCGCGCTGGCGAAGCGGGCGGCCGCGGCGATCTCGGCCGAGCCGATCGATGACGTTCGCGCATCGGATTCGATGAGCGTCTCCGAACTCGCCGCCGCTCTGGGCGTGCGCCCCTCGACACTGCGGCATTGGGACGCCGAGGGACTCGTGGTTCCGGACCGCGCCACCACACACGGGACGCGGCGGTACTCACCTGCTCAGGTACGCGATGCCCGGATCGTCCACCAGCTCCGCAGCGCCGGATACCGCGTCGACACGCTTCGGGCCTTGATGCCCGACCTGCCGCGCGGACACCGATCCGAGGATGTCGATGCCGCCCTCGCGGCTAGGGACGCGAGCATCACGGCTCGCTCCCACGCCCTCCTCGACGCGGCGGCCGCGCTCACCGCCGTCATCGCCCACGCGGCGGACGCGGCCTCCTGATCGCTCCATCGCCTGTGCCGCGCTCACGGAGCCAGCGCTCAGCGGACAACTTGCGCGGGCACGGTGGGGTACATGTGGCATGGAGCTTCAGCAAGCCTTGCGCGTGCTTCTCATCGACGGGCCAGTTGCTGTCCTCGCAATAGTCCTGGATCCAGCTGCGCCGCGGCGTCATCGCTGTTCCTCGCGCTCGATGCGGTCCATCACCTCGCGGAACGGAACCCGCTCGTCCTGATCGCCATTCAACTCGAGTAGCCACGGCAGCACCCAGAACAGCAGGATCAGCAAGCCGCCTACAGCGGCCATGACGATCAAGGCGACAGCGAGTTCGGTCACTCCGGAACCCCCTTGCATTGTGGTGTGGTTGGTGGGCACCCGGCGCCGAGGAGTTCGGGGCTCGACCCGGCGCTGGGTGCTACAGAAAGTGTGTTCTGCGGGGACCGCTGCGAATCGCCACAACATGTGGCAGCGTTGAAGCATGGATGAGATGGGGGTCGGAGGACGGACCGCCAGGGCGCGCAAGCTGGCGCGGCTCACACAAACTCAGCTTGCGCACAAGGCAAACGTGTCGCTGTCCCTGCTACGCAAGGTCGAACAGGGTGACCGCCCGGCCTCGCCCGCGTTCATTGCTGCCGTCGCTCGCGTACTGGGGCTGAATGTCGCCGATCTGACCGGACAGCCCTACATCCAGGACCGCACCGACACCGCGGCGCACGCCGCGATTCCCGAACTTCGGCGCGCCATCGTCGCGTTCAACGACGAACCCCTCGCCGGGCCAACCACATTCGAGGAACTGACCGACGCTGTCGACCGCGTACGGGAGGGGATGCGCCGGGCTCACTACTCGGAGCTGACCGCCGACCTTCCCGACGCCATCCGGGGCCTGCACATGCTCGCCGACGACGAGCACTCCAGCCGCCATCGGGAAGCAATCCACTCCACCCTCGCCTACGCCTACAGCAAGGCCATGCTGTTCGCCTATCAATATGGCTACCTCGACCTGGCAGGGCTGGCCGCGGAACGCTGCGGGTGGGCGGCCGAACGCAGCGGCGACCCGATTTGGCCGATCGCTGCCGAGTACAACCGGGCCCTGGTCTTGCTGTCCTCCGGTGCCTATGTCGGAGGATTGCGGACGATTGAACGCGCCCACACCGCCAGCGAGCAATTGGCTACGACGCCTGATCTGCTCGCGGTGCGCGGCGCACTGCACCTGCGCGGGGCCATCCTCTCGGCTCGAGCACTCGATAGCGACGCCGCGGACTCGCACATACAGGAGGCTCGCGGTATCGCCGCGGCGATCGGTGCGGACAAGTACCGCAACTATGGAACCGGGTTCCGACCATCGAACGTCGACATCCACTCCGTTGCCGTACCCGTTGAACTATCCGATGGAACCACGGCCGTGGCTCGCGCCGAGCAGATCCGCCTGCCCGCGTCGGTGGCGCCGTCGCGCGCCGGGCATCACTGGATCGACGTGTCCCGCGCCTGGCTGCTGCATGGGGACAAGGACCGCGCGCTCGCCGGTCTGGACCAGGCGCGACGGATCGCGCCCGAGCTGACGCGCAACCACCCCCAGGTGCACGAGACAGTGCGGGTGCTCGCCAACGCACGGCGCGGCACCGACCAACTCGCCCGGTTCGCCAAGTGGGCCGACATCAAGATCTGACTTGATCGACGCCTACGACCGACCACCGGACGTGGACCGATCAACACCACGTACGGGCTTGCACCCACCCGGACGTCTCTCCCTCATCCTCGAGGATGATCCAACTCGGCACTATTTACCGACGCGCGCGGCCGCGATTTGCGGAATGCTGGGCGCATGATCGAACTGAGAGGCCTGACCAAGCACTACGGGCAGACCGTAGCGGTGCAGGATCTGTCCTTCACCGTTCGACCCGGCCAAGTGACGGGATTCCTGGGGCCCAACGGTGCGGGTAAGTCGACCACCATGCGGATGATCCTCGGGTTGGACAAGCCCACCGCGGGCACCGCGCTGATCAAGGGCAAGCCGTACCACGAACTGGACCATCCGCTGCGCACCGTCGGCGCGCTGCTGGACGCCAAGTGGGTGCACCCGAACCGCTCGGCGCGCGCCCATCTGGAGTGGATGGCCGCGTCCAACGACATCGCCAAGTCCCGGGTGGAGGAGGTGCTGCGGCTGGTCGGCCTGTCGGAAGTGGCGGGCAAGACCGCGGGCGGTTTCTCGCTGGGCATGTCGCAGCGCCTCGGCCTGGCCGGCGCGCTGCTGGGCGACCCGGAGGTGCTGCTGTTCGACGAGCCGGTCAACGGCCTCGACCCGGAGGGCATCCTGTGGATCCGCCGGTTCATGCAGCGGCTGGCCGCCGAAGGACGCACGGTACTGGTCTCCAGCCACCTGCTGTCGGAGATGGCCCAGACCGCAGAGCACCTGGTGGTCATCGGGCGCGGCAAGCTCATCTCGGACTCGACCACCCAGGAGTTCATCGAACGCGCCTCCGAGCAGTCGGTGCGGGTGCGCAGCCCGCAGCTCGATCAGCTGCGCAGCGTGCTCACCTCGAACGGGATGACCGTCCGCGAGGACGGCGCGGGAGCCGACGGCCCCGCGCTGATGGTGGCGGGCGTGGCCAGTGACGCGGTCGGCAAGCTGGCCGGCGAGCACAACATCACGCTGTTCGAGCTGGCCCCGCAGCGCGCGTCGCTGGAAGAGGCGTTCATGCGGATGACCGGTGGCGCCGTGCAGTACCACGGCGAAGGCTTCGACCCGACGGGCCCGGAGGCGGCAGCTCGCCCAACCGCGGACGGCGGCTCCTACACAGCGATGGGAGGTGCGCTCTGATGGGCGTGCTGGCAGCGGAACGAATCAAGCTCACCTCCACCAGGTCGCCCTGGTGGTGTTCGGCGATCGTCGTCGCCCTCGCGCTCGGGATGGCCGCGCTGCTCGCCTCGGTGGCGCGCGCGTCCTACGGCAAGGAGGGCGCGATCGACCTGACCGTCTCCACCGCGGTGGCCGGGATCAGCGGCTTCGGCGTGATGGTCCTGATGATCATGGCGACCTTGACCGTGACCAGCGAATATCGCTTCGGCCTCATCCGGACGACGTTCCAGGCGACGCCGCATCGGGCCAAGGTCGTCGCGACAAAGGCCGGGTTGGTCGGCGGGTACGGCGCGGTGCTGACCCTCGTCCTGGTGTTCCTCGCCTACCTGGTGGCCAAGGCGCTGAGCGGACCGGACGCGGGCGCGGCCCTCACGCTGTCCAGCCCGGAGGACTGGCGCGAGGTCTACGGCATCCCGATCTACGCGTTCCTGTGCGTCCTGCTCGCGATCGGCGTCGGCGTGCTGGTGCGGCAGTCCGCCGCCGCGATCTCGCTGATCGTGCTGTGGCCGCTGCTCATCGAGGGCCTGCTCGGAGCGTTCGGCAGCTTCGGCCGCAATGTCACCCCGTTCCTGCCGTTCGCGAACGCGAACCGCTTCTTCAGCGCCTCCGCGTCCACGGCGAACTGGCACTGGGGGCCGTGGGGCAGCCTGCTGTACTTCACCGTCTTCGTCGCGATCGTCTTCGGCGCGGCCTTGGTCGTGGTGAACCAGCGCGACGCGTGACGCACGCGGGCGAGGCCGCTCGACCACCCGAGTCGCCATCCCTCGCCACTCGGGTCGGCGGGGCGCCGACCTTGTCGGGAGGTCCGGCGCTCCGTCCACCGCCCGCCACTGCCCGGCGGACGGTGCGTCGATCGGCCCGGCGCGAATGCTCGCGCCGGGCCGATCGTGCGTGTGAACATCGCGGAAACAATGCCGCATGCCGCTTCCGAGACCCCTTCTCGGCCGAGTAGCCTCGGTTCAGCAACCAGCTCGTTATCCAACGCGGAGCCCGCCGACGTGCTCGCTGTGTTCGTCGCGGAGGTGAGAGATGGCGATGATCGGTAATCTGCCGACGTCAGATCGGCTGAGATACTCTCGGGGCGTGAATGAAACACCTTCCGGCGGCCCCGAGTCGGGGCCGGGGCCGGAGGCCGATGGAGGCGTGCCGCCCGAGGTGGTCATTCCGTTGGAGCCGTCCGATGGGATCGATCCTTCCCGCCGTTCCGGTAGATTCCGTCGCGGGCAGTTATCCGCCCTGGTGAACTCCGCGAATCAGCGGGCTGATCTGATCGGCGCGCTGCGCAAGGCGCGCCAGCAGCTGCCGGGGGACCCGGCTTTCGGCGATCCGCTGTCGGTTTCCGGGCCCGGTGGCGCGCGGGCGGTCGCGCGCGCGGCGGACAAGCTGGTCGGCGACGCCCCCAGCGCGGCGCGCGAAATCGGTTTCGGGGCCTTGCAGGTCTGGCAGGCCGCGCTGGAGCGAATGGGACGTGGTCGAGGTAGCCAAGAAATAACTGTCATGTTCACCGACCTGGTGGCCTTCTCCCGCTGGTCGCTGTCGGCCGGTGACGAGGCCACCCTCGAACTGCTGCGCAAGGTGGCCAAGGCCATCGAGCCGCCGATCGCCGAACGCGGCGGTCAGGTGGTCAAGCGCATGGGCGACGGCGTGATGGCGGTGTTCCCCTCGGCGGACCGGGCGATACGCGCCGCGGTGACCGCCAAGCGCAACCTGGCCGACGTGCAGGTGCGCGGCTACACCCCGAACATGCGGATCGGTTTGCACACCGGTTCCCCGCGCGAGATAGGGGGTGACTGGCTCGGGGTGGACGTCACGATCGCGGCCCGGGTGATGGAGGCGGGTGGCAACGGCAACACCATGCTGTCGGAGGCCACGCTGCTGGGGTTGCGGCCGGAGACGCTGGCGGAGCTGGGTTTGACGGTCAAGCAGTATCGCCGCGGCCTGTTCGCGGCTCCCCTCAGCGGCGTCCCCGACGACCTGCGGATCTTCCGGCTGTCCAAGGGCTAACCGAGCCACCAGGCCAGCGCGCCGCCCGCCGCGAGAACGGCGCAGACGGCCAGCGCGATCGACAGCGGCCGGGCCGTCTTCCAGGTGGTGTAGGCGCCGCCGAGCAGGAACCCGGCCAGGGCGAACAGAACGATCACGGTGACGTCGCTGGACACCGTGCCCATCTTGCTCCGGCCCGCTCGACCACCGCCGTGCGGGTGGGATCGTTCAGGGTGCAATTAACAAGCACGCATGCTTGCTTTTTTCTGGCCCGGGTGTGATGCTGGTCGCGGAACGCGGACTTCACGGGTGCGGCATGCGGCCCATCCTGACGGTTCGCCGTACAGGAGGCATTCCCGCTGATGAGTATGCTGGCCGCCGACCCGGACGTGCTCCGGATCGGCAACTGTTCCGGCTTCTACGGTGATCGGCTCGGCGCCATGCGCGAGATGCTGGACGGCGGCCCGATCGACGTGCTCACCGGCGACTATCTCGCCGAGCTGACCATGCTGATCCTCGGCCGGGACCGCGTGAAGGACCCGGACCTCGGCTACGCCAAGACCTTCGTCAAGCAGATCGAGGACTGCCTCGGGCTCGCGCTGGAACGCCACGTGCGCATCGTGACCAACGCGGGCGGCCTGAACCCGGCCGGCTTGGCGGCGAAACTGCGCAAGGTGGCCGCCGACCTCGGACTGGACGCGAAGATCGCGCACGTGGAGGGCGACGATCTCCTCGCCCGCGCCGGTGACCTCGGTTTCGGCGCGCCGCTGACCGCCAACGCCTACCTCGGCGCCTGGGGCATCGTCGAATGCCTGAACGCGGGCGCGGACATCGTGGTCACCGGCCGGGTCACCGACGCGTCGGTGATCGTCGGCCCGGCCGCCGCGCACTTCGGCTGGGGCCGAACCGATTACGACCGGCTGGCCGGCGCGGTGGTGGCCGGGCACGTGATCGAGTGCGGCACCCAGGCCACCGGCGGCAACTACGCCTTCTTCACCGAACTCGCCGATCTGGGCAGGCCGGGCTTCCCGATCGCGGAGATCCGCGCCGACGGCAGCAGCGTCATCACCAAGCACGCGGGCACCGGTGGGGCGGTCACGGTCGACACCGTCGAGGCCCAGTTGATGTACGAGATCCAGGGGCCCCGCTACGCCGGACCCGACGTGACCTCCCGACTGGACACCATCCGGCTCGACCAGGACGGCCCGGACCGGGTGCTGATCAGCGGCGTCACCGGCGAGGTCCCGCCGCCCCGGCTCAAGGTCTCGCTCAACACGCTCGGCGGCTTCCGCAACGAGATGGAGTTCGTGCTCACCGGGCTGGACATCGAGGCGAAAGCCGAACTGGCGCGACGACAGCTGGAATCCTGGCTGCCCACCCGGCCCGCCGAGCTGACCTGGACGCTGGCCCGCCTGGACCGGCCGGACGCGCGGACCGAGGAGCAGGCCAGCGCGCTGCTGCGCTGCGTGGTCCGCGACCCGGACCCGAACAAGGTCGGGCGCGCCTTCTCCAACGTCGCGGTGGAGCTGGCGCTGGCCAGCTATCCCGGATGCAGCTTCACGACCCTGCCCGGCAACGGATCGCCCTACGGCGTGTTCACGCCCGGGTTCGTCGACGCCGCGGAGGTTCCGCACACGGCGGTGCTGCCCGATGGCACCCGCGTCGGCGTGCCGCCGTCCGCCGAAACGGCCGAACTCACCGCGGTCGCCGAGCCGCCCGCCCCGGAAGCGCTGCCCGCCGGGGAGACCCGCCGCGCGCCGCTGGGGACGATCGCGCTGGCCCGCAGCGGCGACAAAGGCGGTGACGCGAATATCGGCGTGTGGGTCCGCACCGACGAACAATGGCGCTGGCTGGTGCACACCCTCACCGTGGCGCGCGTGAAAGAACTTCTGCCGGAGACGGCTTCGCTGACCGTCACCCGGCATGTGCTGCCCAATCTGCGGGCGCTGAACTTCATCATCGAAGGCCTGCTCGGTCAGGGTGTGGCCTATCAGGCCCGCTTCGACCCGCAGGCCAAGGGACTCGGCGAATGGCTGCGGTCTCGTCACCTCGACATTCCAGTGGAGCTGCTGTCATGACGAAACTCTGGGAAACGCCGGAACGACGCGAATTGCGAGCCACGGTCCGTGGCTTCGTGGAACGCGACATCCTGCCCTACCTGGACGGCTGGGAGCGCGCCGGGGAGATCCCGCGCGAGCTGCACAAGAAGGCGGGCGCGCTCGGCCTGCTCGGCGTGCAGTTCCCGGAAACCGCGGGCGGTTCCGGCGGCGACGGCGTGGACGCGATGATCGTCTGCGAGGAGATGCATCAGGCCGGTGCGTCCGGCGGACTGTTCGCCTCGCTGTTCACCTGCGGCATCTCCGTTCCGCACATCATCGCCTCCGGCAACGCCGAGCAGATCGAGCGCTGGGTGCGGCCGACGCTGGCGGGCGAGAAGATCGGTTCGCTCGCGATCACCGAACCCGGCGGCGGATCGGATGTCGGGCACCTCACCACCACCGCGCGCCGCGACGGCGATCACTACATCGTCAACGGCGCCAAGACCTACATCACCTCCGGCGTCCGCGCCGACTTCGTGGTCACCGCGGTGCGCACCGGCGGGCCGGGCTCTGGCGGCATCTCGTTGCTCATCGTCGACAAGAACACGCCGGGCTTCACGGTCAGCCGCAAGCTGGACAAGATGGGCTGGCTGGCCTCCGACACCGCCGAGTTGTCCTACGTCGATGTCCGGGTGCCGGTGGAGAACCTGGTCGGCCCGGAGAACTCCGGCTTCTTCCAGATCGCGGGCGCGTTCGTCAGCGAGCGCGTCGGCCTCGCGGTGCAGGCGTACTCCAGCGCGCAGCGATGCCTGGACCTGACCCTGGAGTGGGTGCGCAACCGGGAGACCTTCGGGCGTCCGCTGATCAGCAGGCAGGCGGTGCAGAACACGGTCACCGAGATGGCGCGGCGCATCGACGTCGCCCGCGTCTACACCCGTGATGTGGTGCAGCGCAGCGCCGAAGGCGAGACCGACCTGATCGCCGAGGTGTGCTTCGCGAAGAACACCGCCGTCGAGGCGGGCGAGTGGGTGGCCAACCAGGCCGTCCAGCTGTTCGGCGGTCTCGGCTACATGCGCGAATCGGAGATCGAACGCCAGTACCGGGATATGCGCATCCTCGGCATCGGCGGCGGCACGACCGAAATCCTCACCGGACTGGCGGCGAAGCGATTGGGGTACCAGAAATGACCATTCTGCGCAGCGCCCTGGACACCGCGGCGCCCGAGTACGAAGCCGCCGCCGACGCGATGACGGCCAAGCTCGCGGAGGTGGAGGCCGAGTTCGCCAAGGCCATCGCGGGCGGCGGACCGGACAAGCTGGCCCGGCACCGCAAGCGCGGCAAGCTCACCGCGCGTGAGCGCATCGAACTGCTCGTCGACGAGGACTCGCCGTTCCTGGAACTGTGCCCGCTGGCGGGCTGGGGCAGTGAATTCCACGTCGGCGCCAGCACCATCGCCGGGATCGGCATCGTGGAGGGCGTCGAGTGCATGATCGTCGCGCCCGACCCGACCGTGCGCGGCGGCACCTCCAACCCGTGGACGCTTCGCAAGACGTTGCGCATCAACGACATCGTTCGGGAGAACCGGCTGCCGGTGATCTCGCTGGTGGAATCCGGCGGCGCCGACCTGCCCACGCAGAAGGAGGTGTTCGTCCCCGGCGGCCGGATGTTCCGCGACCTCACCCAGGCGTCGGCGGCGGGCATCCCGACCATCGCGCTGGTTTTCGGCAACTCCACCGCGGGCGGCGCCTACATTCCCGGCATGTCCGACCACGTGGTGATGATCAAGGAGCGCTCCAAGGTGTTCCTCGGCGGTCCGCCGCTGGTCAAGATGGCCACCGGCGAGGAGTCCGACGACGAATCCCTCGGCGGCGCCGACATGCACGCGCGGGTCTCCGGCCTCGCGGATTACTACGCGCTGGACGAGCAGGACGCGATCCGCATCGGCCGCTCCATCGTCAGGCGGCTGAACTGGCGCAAGCAGGGCCCGGCTCCGCGCGCCGAGGTGATCGAGCCGCTGCACGACCCGGAGGATCTGCTCGGCATCGTGCCGTCGGACCTGAAGATCCCGTTCGACCCGCGCGAGGTGATCGCCCGCATCGTGGACGGATCGGACTTCGACGAGTTCAAGCCACTCTACGGCAGCAGCCTGGTCACCGGATGGGCCGAACTGCACGGCTATCCGGTGGGCATCCTGGCCAACGCGCGCGGCGTGCTGTTCTCCGAGGAATCGCAGAAGGCCACCCAGTTCATCCAGCTCGCCAACAAGACGAACACGCCACTGCTGTTCCTGCACAACACCACCGGTTACATGGTGGGCAAGGAGTACGAGCAGAAGGGCATCATCAAGCACGGCGCGATGATGATCAACGCGGTCTCCAATTCGAAGGTGCCGCACATCTCGGTGCTGATGGGTTCGTCCTACGGCGCGGGCCACTACGGCATGTGCGGCCGGGCCTACGACCCGCGTTTCGTCTTCGCCTGGCCCAGCGCGAAATCCGCCGTGATGGGCGGCGCGCAGCTGGCGGGCGTCATCTCGATCGTCGGCAGGGCCGCCGCCGAGGCCAAAGGCCTGCCGTTCGACGAGGAGGCCGACGCCGGGATGCGCGCCATGGTGGAGGCGCAGATCGAGGCCGAATCGCTGGCGATGTTCATGTCCGGGCGGCTCTACGACGACGGCGTCATCGACCCGCGCGACACCCGCACCGTGTTGGGAATGTCCCTGTCGGCCATTCACAATGCCCCGATCAAAGGCGCCGACGGCTTCGGCGTCTTCCGAATGTGAGGCCGGATATGACCGCATCGCAGGGCGATTCGAAGACAAGTGGGCAGATCACGAACGTTCTCGTCGCCAACCGCGGCGAGATCGCCCGCCGGGTCTTCGCCACCTGCCGCAGGATGGGTCTGGGCAGCGTCGCGGTGTACTCCGACGCGGATGCCGCCGCGCCGCACGTCACCGAGGCGGACGCCGCGGTGCGGCTGCCCGGCAACACGCCGGCCGAAACCTATCTGCGCGGTGAACTGATCATCGAGGCCGCGCTGGCCGCGGGCGCCGACGCCATCCACCCCGGCTACGGGTTCCTGTCCGAGAACGCCGATTTCGCCAAGGCCGTGCTCGACGCCGGGCTGGTCTGGATCGGCCCGCCGGTCGAGGCGATCGAGCAGATGGGCTCGAAGGTCGCCTCGAAGAAGATGATGGACGCCGCCGGAGTGCCGGTGCTGGCCGAGCTGGACCCGGCCGAGGTCACCGAGTCCCACCTCCCGGTGCTGATCAAGGCGTCCGCGGGCGGCGGCGGGCGCGGCATGCGGGTGGTGCGCGAGCTGGCCGACCTGACCCCGCAGATCGAGGCCGCACGACGCGAGGCGGAATCCGCCTTCGGCGATCCGACGGTCTTCTGCGAGCGCTACCTGGAGACCGGCAGGCACATCGAGGTCCAGGTGATGGCCGACACGCACGGCGTCATCTGGGCGGTGGGCGAGCGCGAATGCTCCATCCAGCGCCGCCACCAGAAGGTGATAGAGGAGGCGCCGTCGCCGCTGGTGGTACGCACCGAAGGCATGCGGGAGCGGCTGTTCGAGGCGGCGCGCCTCGCGGCGGGCGCGATCGGCTACACCGGCGCGGGCACCGTGGAGTTCCTCGCCGACGAGCAGGGCGAGTTCTTCTTCCTGGAGATGAACACCCGCTTGCAAGTGGAGCATCCGGTCACCGAGTGCACCACCGGCCTGGACCTGGTCCGGCTGCAACTGGACGTCGCCGCGGGCGGCGCGCTGCCCGCCGAACCGCCCGCGATGCGCGGACACTCCATCGAGGTGCGGCTCTACGCCGAGGACCCGGCGCAGGACTGGCAGCCGCAGAGCGGAACCGTGCACAAGATCGACATACCCTCGGTGCGCACCGAATTCGATCTGTTGGACCGGCCGGGCGTGCGCCTGGACACGGGCGTCGTAGACGGTTCGGTGGTCGGCGTGCATTACGACCCGATGCTGGCCAAGGTCATCTCCTACGCCGAGACGCGCGGCGAGGCGGCCCGCTTGCTGGCCGCGGCCCTGCACCGCGCCAAGATCCACGGCCTGGTCACCAACCGCGACCTGCTGGTGCGCGTGCTGCGTCATCCGGCGTTCCTGGCCGGTGACACCGACACCGCGTTCTTCGCCACGCACGGGCTGGACGTCCTCGCCGCGCCGCTGGTGTCGGCGTCCGACGAGGCGTTGTCCGTCGTGGCGGCGGCACTCGCCGAGGCCGCCGCCAACCGTGGCCGCGCGCGGGTGGGCGGCGGGCTGCCCAGCGGGTGGCGGAACCTGCCGTCGCAATCGCAGCGCAAGTCGTACGAGAGCCGCGCGACCGGGACGCACGAGGTGGGTTACCGCTTCGGCCGGACCGGCGTCACCGTGGAGGGTCACGACGGCCTGGAACTCGTCGAGTCGGCTCCCGATCGTGTCGTGCTGTCGGTTCCGGGCGAACGCGGCCCGGTGCGCAGGCGATTCGAGGTCGCCCGCTACGGCGACCAGGTCTACGTCGACTCGCCGCTCGGCCCGGTGGCGCTGCGCCGGGTGCCGCGCTTCAGCGACCCCGCCGACCAGGTGGCCACCGGCTCGCTGCTGGCGCCCATGCCGGGCAGCGTGATCCGGCTCGGCGCCGAGGTCGGCAGCCGGGTCGAACAAGGTCAGCCGATTCTGTGGCTGGAGGCGATGAAGATGGAGCACACCATCGCCGCGCCCGCCGCGGGCGTGCTCAGCGCCGTGAACGTCACCGTCGGCCAGCAGGTCGACGTCGGCGCCGTGCTCGCGGTCGTCGAACCCGTAGAAACGCAGGAGGACCGATGAGCCACAATCGCGCAGCGCTCATCGAGCCGACGGGGTGCGGGAGCCCCCGCAAGATACAGGAGAACTGATGTCGTTCATCGAAACCGACGAGCAGAAGGCGCTGCGGGCCGCCGTCGCCGCGCTGGCCGCGAAATACAACTACCGCGACTACGTGCTGCCGAAGGCGCGCAAGAACGAGCCGCTGGACGAATTGTGGCAGGAGGCAGGCAAACTCGGCTTCCTCGGAGTGAACCTGCCCGAGGAGTACGGTGGCGGCGGCGCGGGCATGTACGAGCTGTCGCTGGTGATGGAGGAGCTGTCCGCGCAGGGAGCGGGCCTGCTGCTCATGGTGGTGTCCCCGGCCATCTGCGGCACCATCATCACCAAGTACGGCACCGACGAGCAGAAGCAGGAGTGGCTGCCCAAGCTCGCCGACGGCTCCGGCAAGATGGTCTTCGGCATCACCGAGCCGGACGCCGGCTCCAACTCCCACCAGATCACCACCACCGCGCGCCGCGACGGCGACGACTGGATCCTCAACGGCCGCAAGATCTTCATCTCCGGCGTCGACCAGGCCGAGGCCGTGCTGATCGTGTCCCGCACCGAAGACCACAAGACCGGCAAGCTCAAGCCCGCCCTGTTCATCGTGCCGACCGACGCCGAAGGCTTCACCAAGACGGCGCAGGAGATGGACATCATCGAGCCCGACCACCAGTACAGCCTGTTCCTCGACGATGTCCGGCTGCCCTCCTCCGCGCTGGTCGGCAAGGAGGACGCGGCGTTGATGCAGCTGTTCGCGGGCCTCAACCCGGAGCGCATCATGGGCGCGGCCATGGCGATCGGCCTGGCCCGCTACGCCATCGATCGCGCCGTGGAATACGCCAAGGAGCGCACAGTGTGGAAGACGCCGATCGGTGCGCACCAGGGCATCTCGCATCCGCTCGCCCAGGTGAAGGTCGAACTGGAGCTGGCGAAGCTGATGATGCAGAAGGCCGCCACCCTGTACGACACGGGCGACGAGATGGGCGCCGCCGAGGCCGCCAACATGGCGAAATACGCGGCGGCGGAGGCCAGCATCAAGGCGCTCGATCAGGCCATCCAGACCCACGGCGGCTCCGGCCTGACCAGGGACGTGGGGCTGGCCGCGATGCTCGCCGCCGCGCGCATCGGCCGCATCGCGCCGGTCAGCCGGGAAATGATCCTCAACTTCGTCGCCCAGTACTCGCTGGGCCTGCCGAAGTCGTACTGAGAGGACGCCGCATGACCGAGACGGCTCCGTTCGTCCGCTACGAGGTGAGCGACGGCGTCGCGACGCTCACCTTCGATTCGCCGCACAACCGCAACGCGCTGTCGTCCAAGCTGGTCGCCGAGCTGCTGCGCGGGCTCGACGACGCGGCCGCCGACGACGCGGTGCGCGTCGTCGTGCTCGCGCACACCGGCAACACCTTCTGCGCGGGCGCGGATCTGAGCGAGGCCAGTGACGCCGATCCGGCCGTGGCCGCCGACGAACGCACCCGGGTCATGATCGGCGTGCTGCGCAGGCTGGTGGAGATTCCGAAGCCGGTGATCGCGCGGATCGACGGCAACGTGCGGGCAGGCGGCATGGGCATCGTGGCGGGCTGCGACCTCGTCGTGGCCGGACCGGCCAGCAGTTTCGCGCTCACCGAGGTGCGCATCGGGCTGGCGCCGTTCATGATCTCGCTGACCCTGCTGCCCAGGCTCAGCCCGCGTGCGGCCGGCCGGTACTACCTGACCGGCGAGAAGTTCGACGCCGCCGAGGCCGAGCAGATCGGCCTGGTCACCGTCACCGCCGACGATCCGGCGGCCGAGGTGGCGCGGCTGTGCGCGGAGGTGCGCAAAGGCTCCCCGCAGGGGCTGGCGGAGGCCAAGCGACTGGTCAACGCGGGCATCCTCGCCGAGTTCGACACCTCCGCCGAAGAACTCGCGCGGCGCTCGGCGAGCTTCTTCGGCACCCCCGAGGTACACGAGGGCATGCTGGCCTTTTTGCAGCGCCGCCCGCCGAGCTGGGCAGAATGACGACCATGGCGACACCCCACGAACCCAAGCAGGACCGCAGCCGCGCCACCCGGCAGCGCCTGCTCGAGGCGACCATCGACTGCCTGGCCGAGATGGGCTGGGCGGCCGCGACGGTCGCCGTGGTCGCCGAACGGGCCGGGGTGTCGCGTGGCGCGGCGCAGCATCACTTTCCCACCAGGGAGGATCTGATCACCGCCGCGCTGGAGTACATGTTCGACACGCGCAGCGGGCAGGCGGTGCAGGAGGCCGCGACGCTGACGGAGCTGGGTGACGGGCCGGCCCGCACCGAGGCGGTGGTTGCGGGGCTGGTCGAGTCCTACACCAGCCCGTTGTTCAAGGCGGCCCTGCAAGTCTGGACGCACGCCGCCGCCGACCCGGTGTTGCGGGAGCGAATCGTCCCGCTGGAGGCCCGCTTCGGGCGCGCCTCGCACCGCCGCGCGGTCGAAGCCCTGGGGGTGGACGACTCGGACCCGGTCACCCACCATTTGGTGCAGGCGACCCTGGACATGGCCCGCGGTCTCGGCCTCGCCGACGTTCTCACCGACGATTCGGCCCGCCGTAAGCGGATAGTCGAGCAGTGGGCGGCCACGCTGCACGCCGCCTTGCACGCCTCCCGCTGAACCGGAGCCCGCGGCCGGGCCGGGCGCGGAACTGTAACCTGTATCACTACCAACGTAGTATTCGAAGGGTGTCCACCAAACGCGACCTCGTCTTGGACGCGGCGATCGATCTGCTGGGATCCCGCGGCACCCGTGCGCTCACGCACCGCGCGGTCGACGAGGCCGCAGGCATGCCCGCGGGATCGGCGTCCAATTACTTCCGTACCCGGGAAGCGCTGCTGATCGGTATCACCGAGCGCCTCGAGGCGCGCGACTACGCGGATTGGGAGGTGCTCACCCGGCAGCCCGCGCCCGGCACGATGGACGAACTCGTCGAGGGCATGGCCGCTTTCGTCGTGCACGCGGTGCGCGCCGACCGGGTGCGCACCCTGGCCCGCTACGCCCTGCTCCTGGAGGCGCAGTGCGTTCCCGCGCTACGCGAGACCATCCGCCGAGGACATCTGCGGCTGACCGAATGGACCGCGTCGCTGCTGGCGGGTATCGGCGTGGATCAGGCGGTGGCGCGGATCCTGGTCGACCAACTGGACGGGATCATCCTGCATCAGCTGGTGAACCCGGCAGCGGACTTCGATCCACGCCCCACGTTGGACCGGCTGGCGCGCGCGCTGGCCGCCGGGAGCGATTGACCTGCGGCGCTCGCCGAGCGGCCTGCGCATCGCGGCGCGCCGAACGCCGCGCTGCTCAGCACAGACCTTGCTGCTCGAGCCTTCCCGAATCAATGGCGTAGGAGGAGGCTCCGATCGCGGCGCCGATCAGGCCGACGATGATCGCGCCGGGAATCGCGCCGACGAAGAAGACGGGCAGGCCGACGAGCGCGCCGATCGCGGCGCCGATCGCCGCGCCGATTCCCGTGCGCAGTTCGATGGTGTCGCCGGGCGGCAGGCATGCCTTGATGTAGGTCACCTGCGGGGGTTCGCCGGTCGCCGCGGCTATCGATTCGGCTCGGTCGGCGGGGGCCGCCGACGCGGTGGCGGCGAATCCGACGGTGAGCGCGGTTGCGACGAGTGCGCTGACCACCGTCACGGCCAGCTTCATGAAAGCGTTCAACTGTTTCCCTGAAAGTTCGCGGTGGACACGTCAGCTGATGGTCCGGCTACCGGCCCGGAGCCGTCACGCGTCCGATCATCATCGCTGGAGTTTTGCGGGATGCCAAGAGCGGGCGCTCGAATCATCGGCGCCGGTCGCATGTTCGACGTTCCACCGCCGTGCGCCCGCGAGCATTCGCGGGATTGTGACCAGGGAAGGTGACTGCCGCACAGCGCGATCCGCACCGGCGCCGAGGTATGGCGCCGGTGCGGATGCGGTGTTCAGCGGGCGCAGGGGGTCGCGCTGAACACCGGGAGGCGATGCGGCCCTGGGGAATGCAGGGCGGCAGGACCGCATCGCGCGGTTTCAGTGGGCGGCGGTCAGGTCGTACAAAGTGACCCCGTCCACCTGGGTGGCGGTGAAGTTCTCCTGGACCCACTGCGTGATCTGGGCGCTGGGGGAGGAGTCGGACGAACCCGGCCCGCCGCGTCCGCCGCCGACGAAGTAATGGATCTTCCCCTCGGCGACATATTGCTTGAACTGCTCCAGCGTCGGCGAGGGGTCGCTGCCGTTGAAGCCGCCGATGGGCATCACGGGCAGTTCGGTGGCCAACTGCAAGCCCGCGGCGCTGTTCGAGCCGATGGCCGCCGCCACCCAGGTGTAGTCGCCGCCGTTCTGCTCGAGCAGGGACACGACCTGGGTGCTGGGTTCGCTCGCCCCGAGCAGACCGCCGATTCCGCCGCCGTTGGGTCCGGGACCGCCGTCTCCGGGCGCGCCCTGCGTCGCGGCGGTGCCTTGCGGGGCCTGCCCATCGGGCAGCGTTCCTGGTGGGAACATCGTGCCGTCGCCGGGGGGGTTGCCCTGCGGTGCGGTACCGGGCGGCGTGCCCGCGCCGTCCGGGAGCTGCCCGTCGCCCGGCATCCGGCCGCCGGGTGCGTTGCCCGCTCGAGGAATGCCGCCGTCCGGTGTCGTGCCCTGCGGGCTTGCTCCCGGCGAACGCCCATCCGGCGGCGTACCGCCCGGAACCTGTCCGGCTCCGTCACGGCCGGTGGTCCCGGTTCCGTCCGGCATGCGGCGATTCATCCCCGGCATTCCCTCACCCCACGGTGGCCGACCACGCATCGCGACGTTCGGCCCGGCCGAAGGAATCGAACCCGCGTGCGGCGTCGCGATCGTGTCGACGGCGTAGGCGACCGGTCCGGCGAGGAAGGTGAACGCGACGGCCAGCGCCGACGCCACGGCGAGCTTGCGCGGCGCGGGCAAGAGCACGGCCAGCGTCGCGATCACGCCGACGACCAGCACCGTCCAGCGCAGCCACGACTGCCATTCCGGACTGCGGGACAACAGCATCCAGGCGGTCGCCGTGGTGAGACCCACCGCGAGCGCCGACGCGAGCCGCACCCACAGCCGGTGCCGTCCCCGCCACGACAGCACCGCACCCGCGCCGACGAGCGCGGCGATGGCGGGAGCCAGGGCCACGGTGTAGTACTGGTGGAAGATGCCGGCCATGAAGCTGAAGACCAGCCCGGTCCCCAGCAGCCATCCGCCCCAGAGGACGAGCGAGGCGCGCTGCGGATCGGTGCGAGCCGCTTTGCCGCGTAGCAGGATTCCCACGACGAGCGCGACCAGCGCGGCGGGGATCAGCCACGCGATCTGACCGCCTTGCGCCGGTTCGAACATCCGCGTGATGCCGGTGCTTCCCCACATGCCGTTGCCGCCCGACGGAAGGTCGCCGCCCGGTCCGACGCTGCCGCGCTCGTTGCCGTTGAGCCTGCCGAGCCCGTTGTAGCCGAGGGTGAGTTCCAGGATCGAGTTGTCGTGCGAGCCGCCGATCCACGGACGTGACGAGGCGGGCCACAGTTCGACCGCCAGCAACCACCAGCCCGCGGCCACCACCATCGCGGCTGCGGCGGCGAAGAGTTGCAGGATGCGCTTGCCGAGTTTCGGCGGGCCCGCGATCGAGTAGGTCAGCGCGAGCGCCGGAACCACCAGCAGCACCTGCAATTGCTTGGTGAGGAAACCGAAGCCGATCAACGCGCCGGTCAGGATCAGCCAGCGCCAGCGGCCGTCCTCCACCGCCCGCGTCATCGCCCAGGCGGCCGCGACCATCAGGAACACCAGCAGCGCCTCGGGATTGTTGAACCGGAACATGAGCGCCGCGACGGGCGTCACCGCCAGCGCCAACCCGGCGAGCAATCCGGCCGCGGGCCCGAACGGCCTGCGCACCGTCGCCCACAGCAGTGCCACACCGGCCACCCCGAGCAGTACCTCCGGCACCAGGATGCTCCAGCTGTTCAGCCCGAAGGCCCGCACCGACAGCTCCATCAGCCACAGTGAGGCGGGTGGTTTGTCCACGGTGATCGAGTTCGCCGCGTCGGAGGACCCGAAGAAGAACGCCTTCCACGAGACCGAACCCGCCTGTACCGCAGCCGAGTAGAACGAATTCGCCCAGCCGTTGGCGCTCAGGTTGCACAGATACGCCACCGCCGTGCCGATCAGTAGCGCCGCCAGCGCCGGATACTCCCAGTTCCGGCGCGGCCTCGGCCGCGGTTCGGTCGCGGCCGGTTGCGCGGTGAGCGTCGCGGTCATCAACGGTCTCCCTCGGCGGCGCTTCCGGCGGCGGCGAGAGCCGGTGCGCTCGGCGCGCCGTCGCCTCCGCTGTCGCGGAACACCCAGCGCAGCCCGACGAACCGCAACAGCGTCGCCACCAGATTGGCCACCACCAGGACGAACAGCTCCAGGTGCACCGAGGCGTCCGGCGCCCACCGATGCAGCGCGAACAACGATCCGCTGGTGAGCGCCAACCCCATGCCGAAGATCACCAGCCCTTGGAACTGATGCGACACGGCTCCGTTCGAGCCGCGCACGCCGAAGGTGAAGGCCCGGTTGGCGGCGGTATTGCCCACCGCCGTGATCAGCAGCGCGGCGAAGTTCGCCACCTGCGCGCCGGCGAGCGGCTGCAACAGCACGTAGAGCAGCAGATAGGCCAGCGTGCTCAGCACACCGACGATCGCGAATCGCACGAGTTGCCCGACCATGCCCAGCGGCACCCCGGGCACCAGCGGTTCCCGGCCCACCGACCGGCGCAGTTCCTCGAGCGGCAGCGTGCCGGTGGCCAGCGCGCGCCCGAGCCGCCAGATGCCGAGCAGGTCCTTGCGCGCGGTGTCGATGATGTCGACGCGGCTGTCCGGATCATCGATCCAGTCCACCGGAACCTCGTGGATGCGCAGCCCCGCCCGCTCGGCAAGCACCAGCAATTCGGTGTCGAAGAACCACTCGCCGTCGTGCACCAGCGGCAGCAGGCGGCGCGCCACGTCGGTGCGCATGGCCTTGAAGCCGCACTGGGCGTCGGAGAAGTGCGCGCGCAGCGAGGCTTTCAGCAGCAGGTTGTAGCAGCGCGAGATGATCTCGCGCTTTGGCCCGCGCACCACCCTGGACGCGGCGTCGAGCCGGGTGCCGATGGCCAGGTCGGAATGCCCGGTGATCAGTGGTGCGACCAGGGGCAGCAGCGCGTTCAAGTCGGTGGACAGGTCGACGTCCATATAGGCGACCACCTGCGCGTCGGAGCGTTCCCACACCGCTCGCAGCGCCCGCCCGCGTCCCTTGGCGGACAGGTGCACCACCCGTACGTCGTCCAGTTCTTCGGCGAGCAACTGGGCGACCTGTAGCGTGTCGTCGGTGCTCGCGTTGTCGGCGACCGTGATGCGCGCCGGGAAGGGGAACCCGTCGCGCAGGTAGGCGTGCAGTCTGCGGACGCACACGCCGAGGTCGGCCTCTTCGTTGTAAACGGGTATCACCACGTCCAGCACGGGCGCACCCGTGGTCTCGGTCCGTTCCGCCGCCGCGACGGTCAAGGTCTCGGTCATGCGAACTACATTCGACGGCTACGCTGCCACGCTGCTGGGCCTCAGCTGTGAGGTTCCTGGGGGTGCCGCCCGAGCCGGATCACGCCGCGGGCAGGCCACATAGCGTACGGTCGATCACAGCGGGACCATTCAGGTTCTCCGAGCAAAGGACCACGTTTGTCCGACAAATCTCCGCGCAGTTCGATGTCCAAGAAATCCGCGAAGTCCCTGAAGGAAAAGCGAGCGGAGAAGAAGGCCAAGACCGCGGGTGACAGCGGCGCTGGTTCCAGCAAACACTGACCGGTGGGATGGGACCCGGCCGACGGCCGGGTCTCCGTACCCGGGTCGACAGGTAGCATCCGGATTCGTGATGCTCAGCGGCCGGATGGAAGAGGACCCGCCGCGCAAACGTGTGGACGCGCGCACCGAGCGTTGGCGCGAGCATCGCAGGAAGGTGCGCGAAGAATTCGTCGACGCGGCTTTCCGCGCGCTCGACAAATTCGGCCCCGCGGTCAGCATGGGCGATATCGCCAAGGAGGCGGGCGCGGCCAAACCGAAGCTGTATCGCCATTTCGAAGACAAGACCGACCTCTACAACGCGATCGTCGACCGGGTGCGCGACATGCTCTGGGAACAGATCATGACCAGTTTCGACCTGACCGGCGACTCGGCGGCCGACCTGGTGCGCCGCGCCGCGTCCGAATACGCGCAGGTGGTGTCGCGGCAGCCGAACGTCTTCCGGTTCATGCTGCACAGCCACTTCACGCAACGTTCCGACGACGCCGATCGCGCGCTGCAATCGGCCCGGCAGTCCGCCCACCGCGCCGCCGAACTGTTCGCCGGTGCCGTGGACGAGGAGTCGGTGCAGGTCGCGAGCGCGGAACTGGTGATCTATTCGATCTTCGGCGCGGTGGCCTCGGCCACCGATTGGTGGCTGGGGGTGAACCGGGTGGAGCCGCCCGCCATGCCGGTCGAGCAGTTCGCCGCCTATCTGAGCGAGATCATCTTCGCGCTCGTGGCGGCCAGCGCTCGGCTGCACGGCATCGCGATCGCAGCCGATCTTCCGCTGCACCGCGCCTTTTCCGCTCTGTGACCGCCAGCGCCCCCCGGGCCGGGCGCCGAGGTCTTCGCCGCATCCACGCCGAACGTCGTTGTTCCGATCGCCTCGCCGTTGAAGCCATCCGTGTCGGCGACGTCCTCAGTATCGCAGCGCCCACCGACAAGAAATGGGGTGCGCCGAGCGGTTGCCCCGCTCAGTTTCCATGCAATCGCCACAGCGGGGACACAGGCCCGTGGCCCGCGCCCAGCTCGTAGGACGCGGCCAGGCAGCGGTAGGTCCACTCCTTGGCGAACTCGATCGCTTCGGGCACCGAATAGCCGTGGGCCAGCGCGCAGGCGGTCGCGGCGGCCAGCGTGTCGCCGCCGCCGTGGTCGTTGCCGGTCGCGATGCGCGGGGCGGTGAACTCGAGGAACCGCTCGCCGTCGAACAGCAGGTCGGTGCTGTACTCGGAGGAACGCAGGTGCCCACCCTTCACGATCGCCCACCGCGGCCCGAGCTTGTGCAGCGCCTCGGCCGCGCGCCGCGCCGAATCCTCGTCGTCGACGTCGATACCCGTGAGCAGGCGGACCTCGTCCAGGTTCGGTGTCACCACGGTGGCGAGCGGGATCAGGGTGCTGCGCAGCGCGTCGAGCGCCTCGGCGTGCAGCAGCGGATCGCCGTGCATCGAGGCCGCGACCGGATCGACGACCAGCGGAATCTCGCCGTCGCGCCCGATGCCGACCTCCTGGCACACCGCCGCCACCGCCTCGATGATCGCGGTGGAGGCGAGCATGCCGGTCTTCGCGGCGCCGACGCCGATGTCCGTGGTCACCGAGCGCACCTGATCGGCGACGACCTGCGGCGGGATCTCGTGAAAGCCGCTGACGCCCACCGTGTTCTGCACGGTCACCGCCGCGACGGCCACCAGTGCGTGCACACCGCACAGCGCCATGGTGCGGGTATCGGCTTGGATTCCGGCGCCTCCGCCGGAATCGGTACCGGCGATGGTGAGCGCCCGGACGGGGGTCTGCCCCTCGGCGGGCAATGGCAGCAGTTTCACGACACAAACCCTACGGCGACCCGGTCCGGTGTCCACCGGCAACCGGAACCCGCTGGCAAATGAAAATCGTTATCATTAATGTCATGGACTCCGACCTGCTTCCCGTCACCGTGCTGTCCGGCTTCCTCGGTGCGGGCAAGACGACGCTGCTCAACCACATCCTGGCCAATCGGGAGGGCCGCCGGGTGGCGGTCATCGTCAACGACATGAGCGAGGTCAACATCGACGCCGCGCTGGTCGCCGGCCAGGGCCACCTGGACCGCACCGAGGAGAAGCTGGTCGAACTGACCAACGGCTGCATCTGCTGCACCCTGCGCGAGGACCTGATCGAAGCCGTGGCCCGGCTCGCTCGCGAAGGCCGCTTCGATCAATTGGTGATCGAATCGACCGGCATCTCCGAGCCGATGCCGGTGGCCGCGACGTTCGACTGGGAATTCGAGGACGGTTTCCGGCTCGGTGACGTCGCCCGGCTGGACACCATGGTGACCGTGGTCGACGCTTCGACCTTCCTCGCGGAGGTGGCGCGCGGGCAGGCGCTGTCCGAGCGGAACCTGCAAGCGGGCGACGGCGACGCGCGCACCATCGCCGACCTGCTGGTGGATCAGGTCGAGTTCGCCGACGTCCTGCTGGTCAACAAGACCGACCTGGTCGGCGCGGCCGCGGTGGGGGCGGTGGAGGCGACGGTGCGCCGCATGAACCCGCGCGCCCACGTGTTGCGCACCAGCAACGGCGTGGTCGATCTGGCCGAGGTCCTGGACACCGGCCGCTACGACCCGGTGGTCGCCGCGGAGGCTGAAGGCTGGGCGGAGGAACTCGCCGGCGGGCACACCCCGGAAACCGAGGAGTACGGCATTCGCAGTCTCACCTACACCGCCGATCGGCCGTTCCATCCGCTGCGCCTCTCGGACGCGCTGGAACAGTTGCGAGGTCTGCTGCGCAGCAAAGGATTCTGCTGGATCGCGAGCCGGTCGACGCTGGCCGCGGTGTGGTCGCAAGCGGGGCCGAACCTGGTCTTCGAACCCGCCGCCTGGTGGTCTTCACTGGAAGTGCCGCCGGGGCAGGAGATCGTCTTCATCGGGATAAAGCTGGATTGCGACAAGGTGCGCTCGCTACTGGATGGCGCCCTGCTCACCGACGCGGAGTTCGCCGAGGGGCCGGGCGCGTGGGCCGAGTATCCCGATCCCTTCCCGGCGTGGGGCGAACTGCACGAGCACGCCTGAAGATCGCGGCCCATGCTCTCGGCTCCGGGGCATGGGCCGCTGCCGTGCCACCGCATGGCGCGCTCAGTTCGAGATGCCGGGCGCTTGGCGGAGGTAAGTCGTGTCGGTCAGTTGCTCGATCATGAAGTCGGCGATGTCGGCACGGGCGATCTTCAGGCTCAGGCCGCGCTCGCCCGCCGGGAATCCGCGCCGGTAGCTGCCGGTGGCCGGTCCGTCGGTGAACGCGCTCGGCCGCACTATCGTCCAGTCCAGGTCGCTGGCCAGGACGTATTCCTCCTGCCGGACGTGATCGGCATAGGCGGGGCGCAGCAGCAGCCCGAACATCACGTACTTCCACAGGAAGTTCAGGTTGCCCCGGCTGTCGCCGACGCCGAGCGTCGTCTGGCAGATCAGGCGCTTGACGCCCGTGCGATTCATCGCGTCGATGATCGCCGCGGTGCCGCCCGCCCGGACCACGCCCTTGCGCCCGTTGCCGAGCGAGATCAGCACCGCGTCCTGCCCCTGCACCGCTCGCTGCACCGAATTCGTGTCCAGCACATCGCCTTCCACCACGCGCAGCCGGTCGTGCCGCTGCGTGACGCTCGCGGCGCTGCGGGTGAAGGCCGTCACCTCGTGGCCCTCCCGCAGCGCCTGCTCGACGACGAGACGGCCGACGGTTCCGGTGGCTCCGAAGACTGCGATTTTCATGGTTTTCTCTCCTGTTTCGAAAGCTGCTGTGCCGTTGATGAATCCAGTACATCAGCGGGAAGCGAGACGAACCATGGCCACAAGTCTCGATGCCATAAGAGACAGTCTCAGCGCAGCCTCGCGAAGAACTCCGTGATCTCCTCCGCCATCAACGCGGGCGCCACGTGGTGCAGGTAGTGGGTGAACACGTCGTGCGTGCGCCAGGACACGATGTTGTGGTCGCGCTCGGCGAAGCGGCGGATGCCGTGGAAGTCCCCGGTGGAGCCGCACAGCGCGAGCGGAACCGTGGTCGGCGCCGCGGGGTGCTCGGCCTTGTCCTTCTCGAAGTAGTGCCGGATCGCCGAACCCGCGGTGCCGGTGAGCCAGTGGATCGCGATGTTGGTCAGCACGAAGTCGTCGTCGAGGTCCGGACCGAGCAACTGGCCGTTCCAGCCGACCAGCCCGGCGGGCGAGTCCGTGATCGCGTGCGCCAGCGTCTGCGGTTGCTGCGATTGCAGCACGTTGAAGCCCATCTTGTTCTTCACGAACCAGTCCAGGGTGGCCAGCGACCGCTGCTCGTCCTCATCGAGATCGGCCAGCTCCGCCGGATCGCCGGACGGGAACGAGTACACCTGCGTCACGTGCACGCCGGCCACCTGGTCCGGCGCCACTCGCCCGAGTTCCGGCGAGATCTGCGAACCGCCGTCGTTGCCCACCGCGCCGTAGCGGGTGTAGCCGAGCCGCCGCATCAGCTCCGCCCAGGCGTGTGCGATCCGGCTGTCGTTCCAGCCCGCTTCGGTGGTGGGGCCGGAGAAGCCGTAACCGGGCACGGAGGGGATCACCAGGTCGAACCCGGCGGCGGTGAGCGGCTCGATGACGCCGACGAACTCGACGAAGGTACCGGGCCAGCCGTGCGTGAGGATCAGCGGAAACGCGTCCTCCCGGGTGGACTTCACGTGCAGGAAATGGATGTTCTGGCCGTCGATCTCGGTGGTGAACTGCGGGTAGGCGTTCAACGAGTTCTCCACCCCGCGCCAGTCGAACCCGTCGCGCCAGTAACCGACCAGGTGGCGCACCCGCTCGACGCTCACCCCGTAGGTATCGCCCGAGCCGGGGATCTGCTCGGCCCAGCGGGTGCGGGCGAGGCGATCGCGCAGGTCGTCCAGGTCGGCCTGGTCGACGTCGATGCGGAAGGGGGTGATCGCGGACATGTCCTGCTCCTTTTGAAACGGAATGCTCTGTTCTGATTGAACGGTAGCAGAACGGATCATTCCGTTCAAGTGCTATCCTGTTGTCATGCCGAAGACATCCGACGCCCCGGCTCAGAAGGGTCTACCCGGCCGCAAGGCGCAGGCCGCCCGCAACGACGGCTTGATTCTGGAGGCCGCCCGGGCCGTGTTCCTCGCCGACGCCACAGCTCCGATCTCCGCCGTCGCGGAACGCGCGGGCGTCGGGATCAGTGCGCTGTATCGCCGTTATCCGAGCAAGGAGGTGCTGCTGCGCACGCTCTGCCACGAGGGTCTGCGCCGGTACAACGCGGAAGCCGATGCGGCGCTGGAAGATCCGGACGGCTGGCACGGCTTGGTCGGTTTTCTCGAGCGAGTGGTGGACGCCGACGTGCACTCACTGGCCGTGCATCTCGCGGGCACTTTCACCCCCGACGATTCGATGCTGCCCGATGTGCAGCACTCCGCGAAGGTCACGGAGGATCTGGTGCGCCGTGCCCACGACACCGGCGAACTGCGTTCGGACGTCACCCCGCAGGATCTCGGCCTGATCCTGGAGTCCTGCGCGGCCGTCGGGGTGCCCGATCCGCAGCGCACGATCCAATTGCGCCGCCGCGTACTCGCGATGCTCCTGGCCGGGCTGAGCGCGGACGGCGAACTTCCCGGCCCCCCGCCCGCGCCGGACGAGTTCAACTGGCGCTGGGCTCGGCGATGATTTCTCCCGCGCCGAGCGGTCCGCACTGGTAGGAATACCGCTGTCCGCCCCGAAAGGATGCGCCGTGAACTGGACACTCGAGGTCGTCATCGTGCCCGTGTCGGATATCGACCGAGCCAAGAAGTTCTACGCGGAGCAACTCGGCTTCGCCGTCGACCACGACACCAGGATCGACGACAACGTCCGCCTCGTGCAACTGACCCCACCCGGCTCGGGTTGTTCGATCGTCATCGGCAAGGGCGCGGTGCCCGACATGACACCCGGTTCCCAGCAGGGCCTGCAACTCGTGGTCAACGACCTGCGCAAGGCCCATGATGAGCTCACCGCCCGAGGCGTCGAGGTCACCGAAATCCAAGTCCTCGGCGAGAACCCCACCCCCATGCCCGACCCACTCGACAACGTCGGATTCTTCTTCTTCACCGACCCGGACGGGAACGGCTGGGGCGTCCAGCAGATCTCCACCCGTCCGTGAGCGAAGCCGGTGCGCGCATCGGCTTCGGTCAGCAGATCGATGCCTCGACCAAAGCCATGAGTTGGTCGGCGATGGCGGGTGACGCCGCGATCGTGTCGGGGGAGTCGAGGCTGTGCCGCCGAGAGGTCGAGTCGAGAACGAGAGCGCCCGCCTCACGGGCTATGAGTACACCCGCGATGGTGTCCCATGGCTTGTTGGACAGCATGACGCAGGCGTCGGTTCGGCCTTCGGCGACCCACACGAGATCGAGGGCGGCGGATCCGAACATTCGTACGCGCTCGACGGTTGCCGCCAGTGCCGCAGTGAGGGCTATGCGACGCTTGTTCTTCGATTCCGCCTCTAGGCCGACCGCGTAGTCACCGATGGAAACAATTGCCCGGCCTAGTGCTTCGATGTTGCTCGCTTTGATCGGCTTGTCGTTGCCGATCGCACCCTGGTCGGCGACCGCGTAGTATTCCAGACCCAGAAATGGTGCGTTGACAACTCCGATTACCGGTTCGCCGTCCTGTACCAGAGCCAGCGAGACCGCGCAGAGCGGCAGTCCGTGGATGAAGTTGGACGTCCCGTCGATCGGATCGAGAACCCACATGGACCGGGCAGTGCTATCGAGCGACATATCGTCGGATTCCTCCCCCAGGAAGCCGAACTCGGGTGTCGTTTCGGCCAGGTACCGCCTGATGTGGCCTTGAATCCGATGGTCCAAATCGGTTGCGTAGTCACGGTCGCTCTTGGTGTGGATGCTTCCTCGATCGGCCCTGCGGAGCAGTCCGGCTCCAGCATCAACAGCCGAACGGGCGACTCCGAGCAACTCGTCTCGACTCACTGTCATACCGACGAAACCTCCTGAGCGCTGGACCCGTCCGTCAGTGTCTCGGCGACGAACGCCGAGTGGGTCTGCCTCGGCTATCGGTTGCCGAGGAAGAGGGTTTGCGTGCTGCGGCCCAAGGGACCCTTTTCGTCGTAGAGCGCCGATTCGGCCATACCTATGCCATGGGGTTGGGGGTAGGTGACGGCGTCGAGGCAGACCCATTCACCTGCGGGCCGGCGGTGCAGGGTGACCGTCAGGTCGGTGTTGATGAACAGGTACTTCGACCAGTCCATGACCGCGCTGACGCCGTTTCCGGAATCCGCCGCCGCGAGGGTGCGTTCCAGCGGGCTCGGGTCGGTGCCCGCGACGATCGGGTATTTGATCCGGATCCAGCACACGGCAGGTCCGGGCTCGGTGAAGGAGCCACTGACGAAGCGGTATTCGATGGCGGTGTGGAAGCCCACCGGCTGGGTGGAGGGGAACGGCGCGGGCACGTCCGCATGTTCGGGACCGGGGCGCGTGCCGGTGGGCAAGAAACGTTCCGGCAGCGACAGTTCCGGTTCGGACAGCTTGAACCGCCAGGCATTCGCGCGCATCACCGGCCCGCGCTCGGTGGACAGCGTCGCCTCGATGAGTTCGACGCTGCGGCCGGGGCGGACGACCCGCGCTTCCGCCGTCAGCGGTTCCAGCGGCACCGGGCCGAGAATCTCGACCGCGACCCGGCCGACCTGGAACCCCGGGCGTGGTTCGCACCGCTCGATCACGTGCCCGAGCAGCGCCGAGGGCGGACCGGCGTGTTGGGCATCCGGCGACCAGGGGCCGCGGGTCAGCTCGGTCGAGAGGAAACGACCTGGTTGATCAGGGTCGGGCAGGTAGAACGCGTCACTCATGACCGCGCCCGCCTCGATGACCTCGCGCGCGGCCGCACGCTGTGTTCTCGGTTCTCTCGCTCACGTCGATGTCCGTCCCTCGGGCCAAGTGGTCGGTTGTCTCACGACGTTAGCCCGCGAGGTGATGCCCTCCGCCGTCACACCCCCGGCCGGGCGCCGGTGCGACGTGGTGACCGCGGAATCAGACCCGGCCGAACGCCAGCGCGACGTTGTGCCCCCCGAAGCCGAACGAATTGTTCAGCGCGAAATTGATGCGCTGGATGCGCGGCGCGCCTGCGACGATGTCCAGGTCGATCGCCGGGTCGAGATTATCGAGGTTCAAGGTGGGCGGGACGACCTGATCCCGCAGGGTGAGCATGGTGACCAGCGACTCCAACGCGCCGACCGCCCCGATCGAATGCCCGAGCGCGGATTTCGGCGCGTAGACCGAGGCATCGGGCACGACGGAGGCGATCGCGTTGGCCTCGGAGGCGTCGCCGATGGACGTCGACGTGGCGTGCGCGTTCACATGCTGGATATCCGAAGCCCGCAGCCCTGCGGTCTCGATGGCCTTGCGCATCGCGCGGGCCGCGCCGATGCCCTCCGGCTCGGACGCGACGATGTGATAGGCGTCAGAGGTGATGCCCGCGCCGAGAACCCGCCCGTGCACGGCGGCCCCGCGCGCGCGAGCGTGCCGCTCGGACTCGAGCACCAGCAGCGCACCCGCCTCGCCGAAGACGAATCCGTCGCGATCCCGGTCGAACGGGCGCGACGCGCGTTCTGGGTCGTCGTTGCGGGTGCTCATGGCACGCATCATGGCGAAGCTCGCGATGGGCACGGCGTCGATATGCCCTTCGACGCCACCCGCCACCACCACGTCCGCCTCGCCGGTGGTGATCAGCCGCCACGCGTGCGCGATCGCCTCCGAACCCGAGGAGCAGGCCGACACCGGAGCGAAAACACCGGCCCTCGCTCCGATCTCGAGCCCGACGGTGGCGGCGGGACCGTTCGGCATCACCATCGGCACCGACATCGGCGACACCTTGCGATAGCCGCCCGCGCGCATCGCGTCGACCGCCGAAATCAGCGCGTCGCCGCCCCCGAGCCCGGTGCCGATGGCCACCGCCAATCGGTCACCGTCCACCTCGGGCGCGCCGGCGGAACGCCACACCCGGCGGCCGAGCACCAGCGCCATCTGCTCGACGTAGGAATGCCTGCGCTGTTCGATCCGGGTGAGATCGGCGCCGGGCTGTGACTTCAGCTTGCCGCCGATGCGGACCGGCAGGTCGTACTCGGCCACGAAAGCGTCCTCGAGCGCACCGATTCCGCTGTGGCCCGCCAGCAATTCGGACCAGGTCGTGTCCATGTCGTCGGCCAGCGACGTGGTTGCCGCGTACCCGGTGACCACCACCGAATCCCGAGTTTCTGAAGCGATTGTTACAGTCACGATGTCATGAATACCTGTACCAATCGCTACAGTCAACCCATGGCCCGCCCCCTAGACCACGCCAAACGCGCCGAACTGCTCGCCGCCGTGGTGCGCTACATCGCCGACCACGGCCTCGCGGACCTGTCGCTGCGCCCACTGGCCGCCGAACTCGGCACCAGCTCGCGCATGCTGATCTACTACTTCACGACCAAAGAGGAGTTGCTGGTCCAAGCGCTGGCGACGCAGCGCCCCGACATCGCGGCCGTCTTCGCCGATATCGCCGACGCGTCCCAACTGCGCGACCGGCTGTGGGACTTCTGGACCGCCAATACCTCGGGTGAAGGCCGCACGAGCGTCCGAGTGATGCTGCAAGTCGTCGGCGCAGCATGTGCTCCACAGAGTCCGTACGCCGACTACGCCATCTCGGCGATCTCCGCGTTCGTGTCGGCCCTGGCCGACGGGCTGCGCAACCTCCCGTCCATCGACGACCCCGAAGTCGTTGCGACCCTGCTTGTGTCGGGCTTGCGAGGGATTTTGCAGGACCGGATGATCACCGGCGATGTCGAGCGCACCGATCGCGCGGCCCGCCGACTGATCGAGCAGACGGTGCTCTGATCTCGCTTATCGGCATCGGGAAGAGATCCTCATATGCCAGACGGATCGCGCGCACCGGTCGGTGTCGTGACGCACCATCGGCTACATGAATACGCACGATCGTATCGGCGCGGCCAATGCCCGAGCCGGCCCGTGCTGCTGGATGGTGGTGCTGACCACAGGTTCGCCCCGCGCTGTGACAAGACGGGGCGAACCGGTCAGGAGTCCTGTGTTGCCTGGACGATCCGCCGACTGGTAATTCTGCCTTCAGTGCGACGGAGTCAATCCGTGGTGGATTGATCCTGATACTGGTCGACGAGGTGCTGGTAGAAGCGGTTCTCTGGCGATTCCAGCGAGATGGCCCGCAGGCCGAGGGTGACCTTCCGGCCAATTGCCGTCGAGTATCCGTTTTCGTCGATGCCGAGATCCTCTGCGACCGCTGGTACCAGTTCATCTAGCTCGTCATCGGTCACGTAGACGGCGAGACGGCATTCGACCGGGATGCGCGCGGGGTCGTAGGCGTCCCCCCACGCGCGCTGCGCGAACTCATCGACCGCGGTGACCGGTCCGAAGCTGGTAAAGCACGGGATACGGTTCACCCCGCGGATCCGATGAACGCTCTCTTCGAGCGCCAGCGCGACGGGGTGGATTCCCTCGCCGCCGTGGGCGCCGGGGCCGGTCGCGTCGGGCAGCCCGAGTCCTACCGCGAACTCCCACACTTGGTGTTCGTCGTCCACGTACAACCTTTCTGTTATTTCTTCGATGAGCTCTCGACGCGGCAGTGCTTGACCTTCCGCCCCTTGGGTGCAGCCGCTTGTGCCTTGTTCCAGGCGTCCTTCTCGGCCGCGTCCTTCGTCTTTCCCGTCCCGGTGTACTTCTCCGGGCCGGTGGCGTCTGTCCGGTCCAGATTCTCGAAGTAGCAGGACAACGTCACGGTCCACTTGGCGGTGAACTCGAACTGCCAGTGCGGGTGTGCCGGGTTGACGGGTTCGGCCGCAATGGTCGGTGTCTCCGCCTGTGCGATGGCGACCCCAGCTGTTGATGCGCCTGCGATGCACGCGGCAGTCAGCGCGATTGTAGTGACAAGTCGCCGCCCGACCGAAATGGTTCGCATGTCGTCCCCTCCGTCTGTTGAAGGTATCTCCTTCACTGGTCTTAGACGACACTGCGGCACAACAGGTTCCATCTACCGTGGTGACCGGTGTCACTGGGACACCGTAGGCCGGTGAGGAAGCGGATACGATGCCGCGCTTGCGGAGTCCCGCGACTACGAGATGAGGATGGGCGACAACACGGGCATGAACCGGACTGGTTGCTCAGCTAGGGAGGGTGGTCCCGGCGTAGCTTCCCCAAGGGACCTCGATGATGTCGTCGGGGTTGTCGTTGTAGGTTGAATTGATCGAATCGATGACCGCGTCCTCTACCTCCCGCAGTATGGGCTCCGGGATATCGGTCGCGGAAGTGACCTCCAGCAGGAAGTACGCGCGATCGGCGGCGTCTTGGCCTGCGTGCTGGGCAGCCCAGTCCAGATGCATCTCGTAGTCGGCCTCTGTCTTCCGCTCGAGTTCAATTCGGGCGTTGGTGAATTCAGCGAACTCGGCGACCTTCGTTGTCAGCGCCGATCGGATAGCGTCTGCCTCCGCCGGGGTGCAATACAGTTGGATCACCACGTAGCTGCTCACTTCGTCGTGCCTTTCTCGGATTCCGCGCCCTCGGCCATGAGTGCGCGTCACTCTGGTTTGCGGCCGTGTGTAAACAATCCCCGACTATCTCGGGAGCCATGCCAGCGGCCTTGAAATCCTTCAGCCTGCCTGCCACGCGCACGCTGGGAGCAGCAGGTACCGTCGCAAGTTGTAGCCATCGGCGGAGGAGTACGCCATGAACGACATTCCACCGAACGAAGTCGGGCGCAGGCTGCGCGAGATCCGCGCGTGGCGCGGGCAGAGCCTCGAGGTGGTCGCGGGACTGGCCGGTATCAGCTATGGATACCTGGGTCGGCTCGAGCGCGGGGAACAACCGCTGTCCAACCGCGCCACCCTCGAGGCGATCGCACGTGCGCTGAAGGTGTCGCCCTCGGAGTTCAATGGCCAGCCGTGGGAGACCACCGATGGACCAGCGGCTGAGGCGTATGCCGGTCTGATTGCCGTCGAGAATGCGCTGGAGATCTGTGAACTCGGCACGGATCCCGGGACAGATATACGCGAATGGGCGGAAATCGCGGCGGATCTGGCTGCGCTGGAGGTTGTTCGGGAGTCCACCGACTACGCGGCTGCCTGCGTGCTAGCTCCCGGATTGCTGACCGAGTTGCATTCGGCGTATGTCCGACGCCCCGAGTGGAGGCGTGAAGTCTTGGTAGGCATCATCCGTTGCTACTACGCATTGGCGCAGACGACCAAGCGGCTCGGAGTTCGGGGTTTGCCGATCATGATCGTCAAGGCCGCGCACGCCTGTGCGGAAGAACTCGAGTCGCCCGCGTGGATCGGGTTCGCGGTGTGGTTGCGCGGCAGCATCGCGGGCTCGCTATCGCGTTCGAAGCAGTACGACCGTGCTGTGCGCACAGCCGACAGGCTCAGGCCGCATCTCGATGACCGTTCTGTTTTGCAGGCGTACGGCATGCTCCACTTGTCCGCAGCGCTGGCGGGAGCGGTGCAATCCGACAGGGACACCGCCAACACACACCTCGCAGAGGCCGGAGCGGTCGCGGCACGGATGAATGAGGAGGTCGGTAGCTTCGCACGACTGTGGTTCGGCCGTACCAACGTTGGGATGTGGCGGTCGTCTATCGGAATGGAACTCGGCGACGGGCCCAGTGCTGTGGAGGTGGCGCGTGATTTGCCGGTCGAATCCATTCCGTCGCCGTCCCGTCGGGCCAACTACTACGCCGAAGCCGGGCGGACGCTCCTTGCCGAGCCGAAGTTCCGAGACATGGGCCTTGCCCTGCTCATGAAAGCGGAAGACATCGCACCACAACAAGTTCGCACTGACTTCTTCGTTCGCGAAGCGATCGCGGATCAGCTACGTACTGCTCGACGGGATGCCGGCGGCCGGAATCTGCGCGGCCTCGCCTGGCGTCTGGGGATCGCACCTGACCTTGCACCCAGAAACTGACCTCGATCACCGCCTGTCCTTTCGGGACAAATCCGTTGTGCCCCTGCTCATAACGTCAGCTGCGGCCCCGACGCCGGGGTGAGCGGGCCGATTCCTCATCTCGGCCGCGCCAGCGCAGCTATGGCCGCTGGCTGGTGTTGATGCCGTCGGCGTCGGGTGCCTTCCAATCGGATCGCAGGGAGGCGCAGGGGTATGGATGCGAGCAGCGAGCAGGGGTTGTATTCGGCGGGTGTGGCCGAGCTGGAACGGATGGCGGCGTATCTGAGAGACAAGTCCACGCCGCTGCGGGGATTGCCGACGGTTGCGTCCGGTGTCTCGGCGATCGGGTTGCGGTGCCTATCGGTCGCGGATGCGGAGGCGGCTAGCGATCAGGCCACCATTGAGGCGCTGGCGCGTCGGCACGGATATACGTTGCTGCACACGTACGTGGTTGCCCCGCAGACCGTCTCGTTGGTCGTTGTGACGGCTGTGCTGGAAATGGTGCACGTAGCACGCGCGGGTGCGGTGATCGTTCCGGGAATGGCGCATCTGGGCGGTTCGGTTCCGGCCGAGTTCGCGCGGGTGTGCAGTGTGGTCATGCCGGGGCATGTGATGCTGGGCCGCGCGATGTATCCCACGTCCGCGCCCACACAGCCCGGTGACCACACCGGTGCGGGAGTGCGGGGGTGGTGACCGGCCCGGCTGGGTCTCCGCACCCGGAGGAGCCCGACGTTCACCTGTCGGTGTACCTGCACGACCAGCGCATGGACTTCGCCGCCTGCCTGACCGCCGCCCTGGTGTTCGTGCAGGAATGGAACGCCCATCATCGCCCCGACGCGGTGACTGTGCTGCCCGGCGACCCGACCGGGCTCCCACGCTTACCCTGCGAACGGCTCTACCTCGAACCCTGACCAGGCGACGAACCCGGCGTCCCGCTGGGACACGACGAGCAAGTAGATGGCGTGGCCTCTGCGGGTCTGCGTCGACGGCCAGATGGCTCCGCCCAAAGCCACTGACTACCTCATGGCGGTCCACCGCCGACCGCCAAGGCCGACGGTTCACCACGACTCGGTGGGCTTCCGCGCGGCACGCCAGCTTCGCAGAGCTTGCGGTACCTTCCGTGTCGGCAAAAGATCTATTCGGGTGCGTAGAGTTCGGGCTCGAACAGTGCTTTGGCGCCGGCGCGGGTGTGGAGCTTCCGTTGCAGGGAGCGCAGGATCTGGATCGCTTCGGTATCGCGAATCGCGTTGACGAGTTGGAACTCGACGCCCGCGCCGAAGAGGTCACTGCCGAAGGCCAACTCGCTCAGAAACAGCACCCTCGCGGTCTCGACCTCGGTCAGCATGGCTCCGTCGCGGACCGCGCGACGGAGCCGGGCGGCTTCGTCATCGAAGCGGTCACGGTCGGCAAACCCCAATGCACGCACTGGGATCGGTGCGTTCGTCGATACCCCGACCCAGCTGGCCAGAGCTCCGTCCACGAAATCGCGTTCCGCGGGCGTCAGCTTCGACATATCGAATTCCAACAGTCTCTCTCCTGAAGTCGTACTCCTCGACAATGGTGAGCACCTCCTTCAAGGCCGCTCTGGTCATGGCGCCGGGCGCGTCCCTCCCGATGCCGAGCATGCGGATGGGACTCGTGCTCGAGGTGTTCCACCGGCTGCACGAGCCATTGCTGCGGGTGACAGCGCTGCTGCGAAACGCAGGAATAGAACCCCCGCCGCCCGCCGGATCGCGGCGGGCGGCGGGTGGTCGTTACGAGACGACGGGCAGGTAGACGGCGTTGCCTTTGCCCGCGAACTCGGCGGACTTCTCCGCCATGCCCGCTTCCAGCGCCTCGACCTCGTTCAGGCCGTGGCGTTCGGCGTATTCGCGCACGTCCGCCGAGATCCGCATCGAGCAGAACTTCGGGCCGCACATCGAGCAGAAGTGCGCGGTCTTGGCGGGTTCGGCGGGCAGCGTTTCGTCGTGGTACTCGCGCGCCGTGTCCGGGTCGAGGGACAGGGCGAACTGGTCACGCCAGCGGAATTCGAAGCGGGCCTTGGACAGTTCGTCGTCCCGCTGCTGGGCGTGCGGGTGTCCCTTGGCCAGGTCGGCGGCGTGTGCGGCGATCTTGTAGGTGATCACGCCGACTTTCACGTCGTCGCGGTTGGGCAGGCCCAGGTGTTCCTTCGGTGTCACGTAGCAGAGCATGGCGGTGCCCGCCTGCGCGATGATGGCCGCGCCGATGGCCGAGGTGATGTGGTCGTAGGCCGGAGCGATGTCGGTGGCGAGCGGGCCGAGCGTGTAGAACGGAGCCTCCTCGCACCACTCCTCCTCGAGCCGGACGTTCTCCACGATCTTGTGCATCGGCACGTGACCGGGACCCTCGATCATCACCTGCACGCCATGGGATTTCGCGATCTTGGTCAGTTCGCCCAGGGTGCGCAGCTCGGCGAATTGCGCCTCGTCGTTGGCGTCGGCGATGGAGCCGGGCCGCAGGCCGTCACCGAGGGAGAAGGTGACGTCGTAGCGCGCCAAGATCTCGCAGAGTTCCTCGAAGTGCGTGTACAGGAACGATTCCTGGTGATGCGCCAGGCACCAGGCCGCCATGATCGACCCGCCGCGCGAGACGATGCCGGTCACCCGCTTCGCGGTCAGCGGGATGTAGCGCAGCAGCACGCCCGCGTGCACGGTCATGTAGTCCACGCCCTGCTCGCACTGCTCGATCACGGTGTCGCGGTAGATCTCCCAGGTGAGCGCGGTCGGGTCGCCGTTCACCTTCTCCAGCGCCTGGTAGATCGGCACGGTGCCGACCGGGACGGGGGAGTTGCGCAGGATCCACTCGCGCGTCTCGTGGATGTTCTTGCCGGTGGACAGGTCCATGATGGTGTCCGCGCCCCAGCGGGTCGCCCACACCATCTTCTCCACCTCCTCGGCGATCGAGGACGAGACGGCCGAGTTCCCGATGTTCGCGTTGATCTTGACCAGGAATTTCTTGCCGATGATGGTCGGCTCGAGTTCCGGATGCTTATGGTTGGCCGGGATCACCGCGCGGCCCGCGGCGACCTCTTCGCGCACCAGCTCCGCCGCGACGCCTTCGCGCGCGGCGATGAAGCGCATCTCGGGCGTGAGGATGCCCTCGCGGGCCCAGGCGAGCTGGGTGCGCGGGCCCGCCCCCTCGGATCTGGTCCAGGTGTCGCGCAGCTTCGGTAGACCGCCTTCGAGATCGATCGTCGCCGTCTCGTCGGTATACGGCCCCGACGTGTCGTAGACGTCGAAGTGTTCGCCATTGGTCAGATTGATCCGGCGAACCGGTATGCGCAGGTCTTCGACTTCGAGATAGTGCTTGACGCTGCCCTCGATGGGGCCGGTGGTGACGCTGTCGACTGGTGCGGTTGCGCCGTCGGACGCAGCGGCGGGTGCCATTTGTTTCCTCCCTACGCCGGCATTACCCGGTCAGGTTCATACGGTCGACGGCCCTGACGCCTCTCGGCTAGCCGTCCTCTCAGCCCGCTGGTGCGAGCCCCCGTTGGTTGTGAAATTTTCCTGCCCGACCATACCCGGACCGCCCGGCCGCGTGCCCGGCGATTCGCCGCGATCGAGCGAACTCCCAGGCAGCGGCATCGGCGGCGACGTGCCGAGGCGCGGTCGAAAGTCGCGTCGAGATCACGAGTCTTCCGGTGTGGCCGAATGGCCGGGGGCGCCGCGGGTGCGGCGGGCTTCTTTCATCTCGGCTTCGTAGAGGTGGCGGCGACCGTCGAGCAATTCGTCTCGGGCGGCCCGTTCGATGTCGCGGAACAGGGCGTAGTAGCCGTCGTCGTATTCCTCGATGATCTGGAACGTCCAGCGTCCGGCCAGCACGTTGCGACCGATCAACTCGGTGCATATCCGGTCGGCGATGCGGGCATGGCCCGCCGCGCGGAAGAGCTCCACGGCCTCGTCGAGCGCCAGGTCGGCGCCGCCGGTCAGCTGGTGGAAGGCGTACAGGTGACCGCGGGCGCGTTCGACGACCTCCAGGGCCTCCGAGAGGAGGCCGGTGGCGGCGACGGTGGTGTCGTCGACGCCGTCGGGCCTGCGGTGCGCTTCGTCCGGGCGATCGGTCATGACCTCGCTCCTCGTCTGGCGGATGCAACCGTAGCCGCGGCGTACCCGGGTGGGGGCGAGCTCAAGCGCTGGAAGATTGCTGCGGTGTTCCGGCGGAGCGGGGGACTTTCGCCGCCGGCGGCGCGCTCCACCCGGATCTGTGGCGAGCCTTCGGCGACGGCCGAACCGATGCCGAAGGGCCGACGACAGACCGCAGCACTACCGCTCGGTAGCGGGGGCCCAGCGCGTATGCGCGGGACGGATGCGGCCGGTGACCTCGCCCAATCCGATGCGGGACATGCGGGGACCGGGAGCCGATGCCGTGATCGTCACTTCGTCGCCGTCTTCGAGAAAGGTGCGTTGCCCGTCGTTCACCGGAATCGGTTGACTCCCACCCCAGGACAACTCGATGAACGACCCGCGCTGGTCCGGTTCGGGGCCGGAGATGGTGCCCGACGCGTACAGGTCACCGGGACGAGTAGAAGCTCCGTTCGCGGTGAGATGAGCGAGCATCTGCGCCGGTGACCAGTACATCCGGGCATAGGGCGGGTGCGCGACCGGTTGCCCGTTCCACGCCACGGTGAGATCGATGTCCAGGCCCCACGCCTCGTTACCCCGCAGGTAGGGCAGTGGCGCGGGCGACTGCTGGGGCAGCGGTATGCGCGCGGACTCCAGGGCGGCCAGCGGGGTGATCCACGGTGAGAGCGAGGTCGCGAACGACTTGCCGAGGAAAGGTCCGAGCGGTTGATATTCCCAGGCCTGGATATCGCGTGCGGACCAATCGTTGACCAGCGCGACCCCGAAGACCCGGTCGGCGAACTCGTCGATGCCGACCGGCACGCCGAGCCGCGAGCCGACACCGATCACGAAGCCGAGTTCGGCCTCGATGTCCAGCCGCCGCGAGGGGCCGAACTCCGGCGCGCCGGATTCGGATCGGCGCTGCCCGCACGGCCGCGCCACCTCGGTGCCCGACACCACCACGGTTCCCGCCCGCCCGTGATAACCCACCGGCAGGTGGCGCCAGTTCGGCAGCAGCGGGTCACCGTCCGGCCGGAACAGGCGGCCGAGATTCGTCGCGTGATCGATGCTGGCGTAGAAGTCCACGTAGTCGCCGATCCGTACGGGCAGCCGCAGTTCCACATCGGACAGGGGATGGACGGCGGCGCTGTCCAGCTCGCCTTCGACCGCCTCGCGAATCCGGTCGCGGACCGCGCGCCAGCGCACGGGCCCCTGCGCCAGGAAGGCGTTCAGGCTCGGTTCGGCGAACACCGGATCATCCAGGAGCGCGAGCACATCGATGACGTGTTCGCCGAGCCGTACACCCACCCGGTGGCCTCTTCCGCGCGGCGCGAACACCCCGTACGGCAGATTGTCCGGACCGAACAAAGACTCCGGGGATACCTCGACCCTGGTCCTCACGCGGGGCCCCGCCCGGACCAGGTCCACGCGTAGGTCGGGTCCTCGCAGGCCAGGGCGCCTTCACCGAGTTCGAGCGGGCGGAAGGTGTCCACCATGACGGCCAGCTCGTCGAAGTACTCGATGCCGATGCTGTTCTCGTAGGCGCCGGGTTGCGGACCGTGGGCGTAACCGCCGGGGTGCACCGACACCGAGCCCTGGGTGATCCCGGAACCCTTGCGCGCCTCGTAGTTGCCGCCGCAATAGAACATGACCTCGTCGGAATCGACGTTGGAGTGGTAGTACGGCACGGGGATCGACAGCGGGTGATAGTCCACCTTGCGCGGCACGAAATTGCAGATGACGAAGTTGCCGCCCTCGAATGCCTGATGGACCGGCGGCGGCTGATGGATGCGCCCGGTGATCGGCTCGAAGTCGGCGATATTGAACGTGAACGGATACAGGCAGCCGTCCCAGCCGACCACATCGAACGGGTGGGTGGCGTAGACCATCCGGGTGCCGGCGACCTGCCCGCCGGCCCGGTGCTTGACCAGCACTTCCACCTCGGTGCCGGTCGCGGTGATCGTCTCGGCCGGTCCGTGCAGGTCGCGCTCGCAGTACGGGGCGTGCTCGAGCAGCTGACCGAACTTCGACAGATAGCGCTTCGGCGGAGTGATGTGGCCGGCGGCCTCGATCACATACGCCCGCAGCGGTTCCGGGCCGGTGGGCCGCCAGCGATGCGTGGTGGCTCGCGGAATGAGCACTTGATCGCCCTGCCGCGCGGGCAGCGCGCCGAACACGGTCTCGACCACCGCCGCGCCGGACTCCACGTACACCAGTTCGTCGCCGATCGCGTTGCGGTACAACGGCGATCCGCCCTTGGCGACGACGTAGGAGATGCGCACGTCGGCGTTGCCGAGCAGCAACCGCCGCCCGGTGACCGGATCGGTCTCCGACGGGGTGTCGCCGGGGAACAGGTTGTGCAGCCGCAGATGACGATGGCGCAGTGGATGATTCGGCGTGCTCCGCTGATCGGGCAACTCCCAGACCGTCGAATCGACCAGCGCAGGCGGCAGGCCGCGGTGATAGAGCAGCGAGGAGTCGCCGGAGAAGCCCTCCTCGCCCATCAGCTCCTCGTAGTAGAGCCGGCCCTGCTCATCCCGATGCTGGGTGTGCCGCTTCGGCGGTACCGCACCCACTTGCCGATAGAACGCCATGACCGTTCCTCCGCCAGCCGGTGGTCGGATAGTTGATCACCATCGTAGTGCGGCCGCGTCGCCTATCAGGCGTTTCGCAGGGCGCGGTAGACCGCGGCCCCGACGAACGCGCCGAGATCCGCCGGTGTCCAGCCGTCCTGGTCCGCGAGCAGCGCGCGCACCGCCCCCTCGCCCGCGGAGACCCACTGCTCCACCAGCACGGGCAGCTTGCGCTCGGCGTCGGCGGTGCCCCAGGCGCGCAGCGTCGGTCGCAGAAGCTTGGCGCAGCGCTCGATGACCAGCTTGCGGCCGCGACCGAACGAGTTCGCCACGGCGGGGTCGGGGTTGCCGTAGACCAGCCGCCAGGCGTCGGGGCGGCCGGCGGCCTTCGTCAGCAGCGCGCGGAACCCCTCGACGAACACGGTCTCGTCCGCGTCCACGTCGCGCGGCTTCACCACCTCCAGCACGCCGCTGACCAGGTAGCCCTCCTCGCGTTGGATCAGCGCCTCGATCAGCTCGACCCGATCGGCGAAGCAGGCGTAGACCACCGGCCGGGTGACGTTCATCCGCTCCGCGATCGCGGCCATGGTGACCGCGGCGATGCCGTTGTCCACGGCGATGGCGAGCGCGGTGTCGAGTACCTGCGGGCGGCGGCGCTCCGGGCCGAGGTGCTGCGCCCGCTGCCGTTGCCCCATGGCCGAGTCGCTGTTCACCCCGCCCAGCCGGGCGCCGGTTGCCCGGTTCCCGCTGCGGCGGGGGAAGGGCGGCTGCGCGGGGCGGGTCACGAGGGCTCGGGTCCGTCGGCGAATTCGGCGATCACCGGTGCGTGGTCGCTGGCGCCCTTGCCCTTTCGTGCCTCGCGATCGACCATCCCGTCCGTCACGGTGGCGGCGAGCGCGGGGGAGGCGAGGATGAAATCGATGCGCATCCCCTCTTTGCGCGGGAAGCGCAGCTGGGTGTAATCCCAGTAGGTGTAGACGCCCGGCCCGGGCGCGAACGGACGCATGACGTCCGCGTACCCGGCGTCCACGACGGCCTGGAAGGCATCGCGTTCCGGTTTCGACGTGTGCGTCTTGTCGGCGAAGTACTCCACGGACCAGACATCGTCGTCGGTCGGCGCGATGTTCCAGTCGCCCACCAGCGCGATCTTGGCCTGCGGGTCCTCGGCCAGCCAGCGCGCGCCGTTGTCGCGCAGCGCGGCAAGCCATTCCAGCTTGTAGGCGTAGTGCGGGTCGGTCAAGGTGCGGCCGTTGGGTACGTACAGGCTCCACACCCGCACGCCACCGCAGGTGGCCCCGATCGCGCGGGACTCGACGACCGGCGTGCTGATCAGCGACTCGCCCGCGTCCTTGTCGAAACCAGGTTGGTCGGGGAAGGCGAATTCCACGTCGGCGAGGCCGACCCGGGAGGCGATCGCCACTCCGTTCCACTGGTTGATGCCCAGGTGGGCCACTTCGTAGCCCAGTTCGTCGAAGCGCTCGAAGGGGAACTGGTCGTCCCGGCACTTGGTCTCCTGAAGGGCAAGCACGTCGATGTCCTGGCGGTCGAGCCAGTCCGCGACACGGTCGAGCCGGGAGCGGATCGAGTTGACATTCCAGGTGGCGAGACGCACGGCGGCCTTCCTTCGCGCGGGTGACAGGTCTGTTCTACCGCAGGCCGCCGGGCCCGGCGAGTGGCTCCGGCGCGGCGTAGCGGTAGGCGTGGTGTTCGACGAAGCCCAGTTCGCGATACATCGCTCGGGCCGCCTCGTTGGTGGCCTCCACCTGGAGGTAGGCGTGGGTCGCGCCGCGGTCGTGGCCCCAGCGCACCAGCTCGGCGCAGACCAGCGAGCCGAGCCCGTGCCTGCGGTGCGCGGCGGCGACGGCCACGCAGGTGAGGCCGACCCAGCGGCGTCCGTCCGGGGCGGTGGTGAGCGCGCCGCGGCCGATCGCGATGGGGCGCGGCAGGCCGAGCGAGGCGAAGCCGAGTTCGCCGTCGAGGACCGCGGTCAGCACCTCGGGATCCGGTGCGGGAATCGCCTGCCCGGTGTGAACTTCGCCGCCGTAACGGTGCATCTCCAGCCAGTCGGCGTCGGGGGCCGCGGCGATCCGCACCATCGAAGGACCCTGGGGCAGAACGAAATTGTCGATGTCGATGGCGAGCATGAGCGTTTCCCGCCAGCTGTGCCAGCCGGGCGGCACGGGGGCCAGCCGATCGGGCAGCGCGAGCTGCAAGGGCAGGCCGTGCGCGGTGTACCACTCGCCGATCCGGTGCAGCGTCTCCGCGGACACGGTGGCGGGTGCCTCGGAACTGCCCAGCGGCACAGCGGAGTTCGCGCGCCCGGTGTACCCGCGGCCCGCACGCGCCAGCCAGCCGTCGATCCACGCGTGTTCCACGCCCGGCCAGGCGTAGGCGGCCGCTGCCTCCAGCGCGCGGATCTCCTTGGTGCGAATCGGCCTGGGGCCGAGCGCTTTCAGCGCCACCACGCGCTCCGGCGCCACCGAGACGACCGTGCCGTCGGCGCCGCGCACGGTCGGCGGATCCAGCGCGACGAGTTCGCCGATCACGTCGGTCAACGGTTGGGGATAACCCGCGGGCAACCGATAGCGCAGCACCACGCGGCGGCCGAGCGGAATATCGGGCAGCCTGGCGGCGGGGTCAGTCGTCATGCCCGAACGGGTCCGGATCGGTGCCGGGCAGCCAGCTCAAACCCGGTGTGCCCCAGCCGTTGCGTTTGATCGCCTTCTTGGCGGCCCGTGCGTTGCGGCCGATCAGCACGTCCACGTAGAGGAACCCGTCCAGGTGCCCGACCTCGTGCTGGAGCATGCGGGCGAAGAAACCCTTGCCCTCCACCTCGACCGGCTCGCCGCGCTCGTCGGTGCCGGTCACCTTCGCCCAGTCGGCGCGGCCGGTGGGGAACTGCTCGCCGGGCACCGACAGACAGCCCTCCTCGTCGTCGTCCGGGTCGGGCATGGACTCCGGGATCTGCGAGGTCTCCAGTACGGGGTTGACCACCACGCCGCGGCGCCGGGTCGCGGCGCCGTCCGCGCCCAGGTCGGGGCAGTCGTAGACGAACAGGCGCAGCGGAACGCCGACCTGGTTGGCCGCGAGGCCGACGCCGTGCGCCGCGTCGAGCGTCTCGTACATGTCCGCGATGAGCGGAGCCAATTCCTCCGGCGATCGGGTGACCCGTTCGGTCGGGTTGTGCAGAACCGGGTCGCCGACGATCACGATCGGGAGGATTGCCATGGGCCAATTATTGCCGTGGGTGCCACGTCACAGCGCTCCGGGTACCGCGGCTACCGGCAGGTAGGTAACACGCCGCGTCGTGGCCCGGGCGATTCCCGGGCTGCGTGGTTGAATGTTCCGCGACGTACAAGCACCATTTTCGTCTGGTGGTCACTCGGCGAGGGAGCGAGATGGACGGCGCAGCGGCACGGAATCTTTCCGAGAGCCAGGACGGCCCTTCCGCGAGCGAAGATGTCACGACAGGGCAGGCTCCGGCCGACCAGGCGGACGGCTCCGGGTTGAGCCGTCGCGAACTCGACATCCTGGCTTTCGAGCGGCAGTGGTGGAAGTACGCGGGGGCCAAGGAGGAGGCGATCCGCGAGCTGTTCGCCATGTCGCCGACCCGCTACTACCAAGTGCTCAACGCGGTGGTGGACCGGCCGGAGTCGCTGGCCGCCGACCCGATGCTGGTGAAGCGGCTGCGCAGGCTGCGCGCGAGCAGGCAGAAGGCGCGCGCGGCGCGGCGGCTGGGATTCCAGGTCTGACCCGGCGATGCGGACCCGGACCCGCCTCGTGCGACTAGGCTCGCGAGGGTGAGCTACCCGAATCCCACCTCCGGTGGGCCACCGTTGCGCGCCCTTGCGATGGTGCTGATCGCGTTGGCCATCGTCTTCGCCGGTCTGGGCGCGATGTCGTTGTCGAGTTCCGACGCCGACAGCGACGCCTCGGGGACCGGCGAATCGCCCACCTCGAGCGCGACGGCCGCGCCCCAGATCCCGGCGAGCACGACCACGCCCAAGGCGGCGACCTCGGTCGCGTCCTCGTCCACCGCGGTGGCGACGGTCACGCCGACCACGACCGCCGCGCCGACCACCTCCGCGGCGGCCCGTTCGGTCCCGGTGCGCGTGCTGAACAACAGCATGGTCCCCGGACTCGCCGCCAAGACGGCGGGCCAGCTCTCGGCGAGCGGGTGGACGATCGCGGAAACGGGCAACTACCCCGGCGCGAGTATCTCGAAAACCACTGTGTACTACGGCACTTCGCCCGGCGACAAGGAGGCGGCGCAGGCCGTCGCGGACGAGCTCGGCGCGTCGGTGGCGCCGAAGTCGGACGGAATCGGGGACACCGGACCGGGTGTAACGGTGATCGTCACGGGTAACTGACCCGTGTGGCCGCTGTTCGCACGCTCGGACCGGCGAACGTGAGGTGAGGGCGCGCCGCCCTGTCGGGGACACGGCATGGCGGCGTGGCATCATCTTGTCCGGTAACGAACGTGTCCACCCAGCTTTACTCGTAAACTCGGTACTCGTAAAGGAGTTCCCCGATGGCCCCGTCCACAACTCGCCGCCCGTCCTGGCGGACTGTGACCCCGGTGCTCGCGGTCGCGGTGTTCGGCCTCGCCGCCTGCTCGAACAGCCAGGAGTCGAGTGACGTCCAGGGAACCACCCCGCCGGTGTGGACCGGGTCCGCCGCCCCGGCCGGGCAGTCGAGCACCGAGCACGGCACGCCGAGCACGGAGCAGGGGGTGAACGTGCAGTTGAAAGACCCCTCCGGCGCCTCGGTCGGCACCGCGAACTTCGCCAAGGACGGCAACCACCTGCAGGTCACCGTCGAGGCCCACGGGCTGCGCCCCGGCTTCCACGGCCTGCATGTGCACCAGGCGGGCAAGTGCGAGCCGAACTCCGTCGCACCTACCGGCGGCCCGGCGGGCGACTTCCTGTCCGCCGGTGGTCATCTGCAGGTCGGTAGCGCCAACGCGCATCCGGCCAGCGGTGATCTGACCTCGCTGGAGGTGCGTGGCGACGGCGTCGCCAAGCTGGTCACCACCACCGACGCGGTGACGCTGGACGACGTGAAGGGCAAGGCCCTGATCATCCACGCCGACGCCGACAACTTCGGCAACATCCCGAATCGTTACAGCCGCGCCGATGGCGTCGCAGGCCCCGACGAGTCGACCCTAGCGACAGGTGACGCGGGCGGCCGTGTCGCCTGTGGCGTGATCCAGTAGCGCGGTGGTATATGGCCGGGGCAGGAATCGAGCACGTTCCCTTCGAAGGTTCGCCCCGGCCCACGATCGGGGTCGAATGGGAGATCGCCTTGGTGGACAAGGTGACCCGCGACCTGTCGAACACCGCCGCCGCGGTGTTCGATTCACTCGGTGAGCTGCGGGCCCACGACGGCACACCGCAGGTGACCAAGGAGTTGCTGCGCAACACCGTCGAGCTCGTCACCGGCGTGCACGACACCGTGGGGGCGGCGGTGGAGGACCTGACCGGCACCATGAACACGGTGCGGCGCGCGGCCGACCCGCTCGGCGTCGACCTGTTCTGCGCGGGCACCCATCCGTTCGCCCAGTGGTCGGCCCAGCAGCTCACCCGGTCGGAGCACTACGACGAGCTGATCGAGCGCACGCAGTGGTGGGGTCGCCAGATGATGATCTGGGGCGTGCACGTGCACGTCGGAGTGTCCCACCGCGACAAGGTGTTTCCGATCCTGAACTCGTTGCTGCTGTCGTATCCGCATCTGCTCGCGCTGTCGGCGGGCTCGCCGATGTGGTCCGGATCGGACACCGGCTACGCCAGCAACCGGACGCTGATGTTCCAGCAGTTGCCGACCGCGGGCCTGCCGTTCCAGTTCGAGAACTGGACCCAGTTCGAGCATTTCGTGCACGACGAGGTCAAGACCGGTGTGTTCACCCAGCTGGGCGGCATGCACTGGGACATCCGCCCGGCGCCCAAGTGGGGCACCATCGAGGTGCGGGTCTGCGACGGCATCTCCACGCGCGCCGAACTCGCCGCGCTGGCCGCGCTCATCCATTGCCTGATCGTCGACCTGGACCAGCGGGTCGAGAACGGCGAAACCCTGCCCACCCTGCCGCCGTGGCATGTGCAGGAGAACAAGTGGCGGGCCGCCCGGTACGGACTGGACGCGATCATCATCACCGATGCCGACAGCAACGAGCGCCTGGTCACCGACGACCTGGACGATCTGCTGAACCGGCTGGAGCCGACGGCGGCGCGACTGGGCTGCGCGGACGAGCTCGCGATGGTCGCCGAGATCCCCAAGCGGGGCGCGTCCTATCAACGGCAGCGCCGCGTCGCCGCGGCGTCGCAGGGCGACCTGATCGCGGTGGTGGACGCGCTGGTCGACGAGCTGAGACAGTAACGTCCGGGGGCGGCTAGGTCGGCTGTCGTTCAGCTGGCCAGGGGGATGGCGTTCATCCCCCGTTTACTATGGTCGGATGCTAGTCGAAGACCCGGGTGCCAAAGCAGGAAGCGCGGTATCGCGCCGTCCCGTACCGCGGACCCGGGTCCGGGTGACCGCGGCGGTGGCCGCGGTGCCGGTCCTGCTGATCGTGTTGCAGGTCGTCGCTGTCTGGCAGGGGTTCGACGGCCCGCTGGAGAGCGTGGCGCGGGACTACATCGGCACCCCCAAGTCCATGTCGGTGCCCTGGGCGGGGCTGGTCCTCGCGCTGGTGGGCATCTCGGCCCGCCGCAGACTGGTCGCGGTGGGCGCCGCGGTCGCCGTCGACGTGGTGTGGGCGGGCGCCCGCTTGCTGGCCGGAGAGCCGTTCGTGATCGGGAACGGACCGGTGATCGTGCTGACCGGCCTGGCGCTGGTGGCCTGGCTGCGCTGGTCCGGCGCCGAACGGCGGAACGCCCTGCACGCGGCCGCGCTCGGCGCGCTGCTCATCCTGGCCACCAAGGTCGGCGACGTCTGGCTGCACGTCACCGTGATCGGCAGGCCGACGGTGCTCGACGAATACGTGATCCTGGCCGACCACGCGCTGGGCGATCCGTCGTGGGTGCTCGGCCGGGCGGTCGACGCGCTCGGGCCGGTGGTCTACGCGGTGCTGCACTGGGTCTACATCGAGCTGCCCGTGGCGGCCATCGTCGTGGCGGTGTGGCAGCTGCGCGGGGTGGTGTCGTCGGGGCGATGGCCGTCGCACTATCTGGTGCGTACTTTCCTGGTGCTCGGATTGATCGGTCCCCTGGTGTACGTGCTGTTCCCGGTGGTCGGGCCGATGTTCGCGTTCGGACCGGACGGAAACGGGCTGCAATTGGGCAACTACTGGCCGGGTGTGGTGCCGCCGATCGACCGGAATCCGCAGCCGCTGCCGTTCGACGCGGCGATCCCGCGCAACTGCATGCCCTCGATGCACACGGCCTGGGCGCTGTCGGTGTTCCTGCACACCCGCCGCGACAGCGACGGCGAGCCGGCCCCGGCCTGGCTGCGCTGGGGCGGCGCGTTCTGGCTGCTGGCCACCCTCACCGCCACTCTCGGTTTCGGCTACCACTACGGCATCGACCTGGTCGCGGGCGCGGTGCTGTGCCTCACCGTCGAATCGGCGCTGCGCGAGCCGGAGCGCGGCTGGGGATGGTTCCGGTTCCGGCTGGTCGGCTCCGGTGTGGTCGTCCTGGCCGCGCTACTGCTGGCCTACCGCTACCTCGCGGTGCCGATGGCCGAGTACCCGGTGCTCGCGGGCACGGTGGTGCTCGGACTGCTGGCCGGACTGGCGGCGGCGTTCCACGCGACGTGGTTCGTGACCGTGCGGCAACCGCTGCGGGCCGAACGAGAGGTCGAACCCGCCACGCCCTGAGCGGGTCCGGCCGAGCCGGTCGGCGTGAGGAGGGCGAAGAGCCCGGCCAGCACCAGCGTCCAGACGTTGGCGTGCCGGCGCAGCTGGATCGTGGCGCCCGCCAGGCGGCCAACAGGCGAGCATGGAAGCTGCTGAACGAGCCACAGCGTGGCGTCTGCTGAGCCGAGCGCGTCGGGCTAATCGACGTCGTCGTCACGCAACGCGTTGACACGCAACAGACCGTCGCGGTAGCGCTGCTCGCGGTAGGCGGTGCGGCCGATGAGGTGGGCGATCACCGGGGCCGTGAGCAGGGTGAACAGCCCGACCAGCACCAGCGTCCAGACGTTGGCGTGCCCGCGCAGCTGGATCGCGGCGCCCGCCAGCACCAGGATCAGCCCGATGACCTGCGGTTTTGTGGCGGCGTGCATCCGGGTGAGGGTGTCGGGGAAGCGCACGATCCCGATCGCCGCGGTCAGCGCCAGCGTCGAGCCGAACAGGATCAGGGCGCCCGCGAGCGCGTGCCAGAGGTTCATTTGTCGTCCCGCACCCGGAATCGGGACACCGCGGCCGAGCCGAGGAATCCGACCAGCGCCAGCGCGACGATCGCGGGCACCACGGTGGTGTCGGCGCTGTAGGCCGCCCACACGGCCAGGCCGGAGGCGGCGATGGCCATCAGCGAGTCGACGCCGACGACCCGGTCCAGCGTGCTCGGCCCCATGACGACTCGGTAGGTGGTGAGCAGCCCGGCCGCGGTCAGGATGACGGCGGCGATCACGGCGACGACGGTCACGATGGCACCTCCGGGAGCGCGGCGGTCCGGGAGCGCGGCCAGCCGGTCGGACGTTCGAACGCATCGATCATCAGGCGTTCCAGCCGCCGGGTGATCCGGTAGAACTTGTCCACGGCGGCGTCGCTGCCGACGTCGAGGACGTGGACGTAGACGACCCAGCGCCTGCGATCGATCTCCAGCACCATCGTGCCGGGGATCAGGTTGAGCACATCGGTCCACAGCACCAGCACCAGATCCGATCTCGTGCGGGCGTATACCCGCAGCACCCCGGACACCGGCATCGGAGCAGGGCGGATCGCGAACCAGGCGACCTGGAGGCTCGACTCCAGCGCGTAGTACGCGCTGGCCACGATCAACGCGACCAGCGGCAGCGGGTTCAAACGGCCGGACACCGGCACGCGCGGCAGCGGCAGCGCCAGCATGATCAGCGCGGCGACCACGAGCCCGCCCAGCAGGTTCGCGGCGCTGAGATCGCCCCATAGGGCGAGCCAGACCATGGTGAGCCACGCGAGTACGCCGATTCGGACGACCGTCTCGCGCCGCCGGCCGCGTCCGCTCTGCTCGACGCTCATCGCGGGCCTCCCGCATCGCCGCGCGAATCACCCAGTACCGCACCGATGTACACGCCGGGGTCGCGCAGGTCGGCCGCGGCCCGGTCGGCGATCGTGAGAATCGGGCCGGCCAGCACGGTCAGGCACAACCCGACCGTCACGAGCGCCGCGGTGGACAACACCATCAGCGGCGGCATCCGGCCGGGGTCGGTGCGCTCGTCGTAATGCACATCGGTCGCGTCCTCGATGAGCGTCGGGGGCTTCGCCGCGGTGAGATGGCCCTCCGGCGCGTCCGCGCGGGGCCGCCAGAACGCTTTGCTCCACACCCTGGCCACGGTATAGAGCGTGAGCAGGCTGGTGAGCACGGCGCCGCCGACCAGCACCCAGGCCAGCGCGCTGCCGCGCTCGGCGCCCGCCTGCAAGAGCGCCACCTTGCCGATGAATCCGGAGAACGGCGGTATGCCGCCGAGATTCAGCGCGGGGATCAGGAACAGCACCGCGAGCAGCGGGCTGGCCGCGGCGAGCCCGCCCAGTCTGCGCAGCGAGGTCGATCCGGCTTGCCGCTCGATCAGGCCGGCCACCAGGAACAGCGCCGTCTGCACCAGGATGTGGTGCGCCACGTAGAACACCGCGCCCGCCAGCCCGGACGCGGTGGCCAGACCGACCCCGAACACCATGTATCCGATGTGGCTGACCAGTGTGAACGACAGCAGACGGCGGATGTCGCTCTGCGCGATGGCGCCGAGGATGCCGACGAGCATGGTGAGCAGGCCGCACACCAGCAGCACCGAGTCGAAGCCGCCGTCGGGGAACAGCAGCGAGTGGGTCCGGATGATCGCGTACACACCCACTTTGGTGAGCAGGCCGGCGAACACGGCGGTGACCGGAGCCGGGGCGGTCGGGTAGGAGTCGGGCAGCCAGTTCGACAGCGGGAAGACGGCCGCCTTGATGCCGAACGCCACCAGCAGCACCGCGAAGATCGCCGTGCGGGTGCCGTCCGGCACGGCGCCGAACCGGACGGCGAGCTGGGCGAGATTCAGCGTTCCGGTGGCCGCGTAGGTCAGCCCGATGCCGGTGAGGAAGATCAGCGACGAGACCATCGACACCATCACGTAGGCCACGCCCGCCCGGATGCGCTCGGTGGTCGCGCCCACCGTCAGCAGCACGAACGAGGCCGCGAGCAGGATCTCGAAGCCCACGAAGAGGTTGAACAGGTCACCGGCCAGGAAGGCGGCCGAGACACCGGCGGTCAGCACCAGATACGTGGGGCGGTAGATGGAGGTGGGCTGCCGTTCGTCGCCGTCGCGGATGTTCTGGCCCGCGCCGTAGAGGGCGACCGAGAGCAGCACGATGGACGAGACGAGCAGCATCGCCGCGGAGAGCCGGTCCACCACCAGCGTGATGCCGATCGGGGCCGCCCAGTTGCCGACCTGCAACGCGGTGGTGCCGTCCCGGTCGGCCAGATACAGCAGCAACCCGCAGATCACCACGACGGCGGTGAGCGCGCCGACGATGACCACGCTCTGGATGCGGGGCCTGCGGCCGAACACGAGGGTGGCGGCGGCGCCGAGCAGCGGAACGAGTACCGGCAGCGGCGCGAGGATCGGCAGCAGGCCGGGCGAGAGGTTCACGTCTCCGGATCCTCTCCGGCGCGCCGCCGGGCGACATCCTCGTCTTCCTGGTCGTTGGCGACGTCGTCGCTGGTGGTGAGCATGTAGGCGCGGTAGGCGAGGGCGAGCACGAATGCCGCGATGCCCATGGTGATCACGATGGCGGTGAGCACCATCGCCTGGGCGAGCGGGTCGGCCATCTCCTCGGTCTCGGCCGCGCCGCGGATGGGCGGCTTGCCGTTGGCGCCGCCAGCGGTGAGGATCAGCAGGTTCACCGCGTTGCCGAACAGGATCAGCCCGAGCAGCATCTTCGACACCGCGCGTTCCAGGAGCAGATACACCCCGCACGCGACCAGGATGCCGATCACGATCAGCAGGGTCAGATTCGCCGTCATGCGCCGGAACCGCCCTTCGTGGCCGGGGTGTCGGCGTCGGCCAGCTCGCTGTCCAGCCGCGCGCCGAGGCTGCGCAGCACGTCCAGCACCAGGCCGACCACGATGAGATAGACGCCGAGATCGAACAGCAGCGCGGTGACCACCTTGATGTGGCCGACCACCGGCAGCGAGACCTCGATGATCGCCGAGGACAGCGGCGGCGCGCCGAGCAGCAGCGACGACACCGCGGTGCCCGCGGCCAAGGTGAGGCCCGCGCCGAGAACATGGCCCGCGTCGACGGGGAGCGCCTCGCCCAGTTCGTAGCGGCCGCCCGCGAGATACCGCAGGGTCAGCGCGAGCCCCGCGGTGAGTCCGCCCGCGAACCCGCCGCCCGGCGCGTTGTGACCGGAGAAGAAGAAGTAGACCGACAGCACCATGATGGTCGGGAACACCAGCCGCGTGGTGATTTGCAGGACCATCGACCGATCGGCCCGGTCGACCAACCGGCCCGCGGGCAGCCAGCTCACCAGTTCCGGGTCGTAATCGGGGGAGTCCGCCGCGCGCGGGGCGCTGCCGAAACGCCTGCTGCGGAACACCAGGGAGGCGACGCCCGTGGCGGCGACGACGAGTACCGAGATCTCGCCGAGGGTGTCCCACGCCCGCAGGTCTACGAGCAATACGTTCAGGGCGTTCTTTCCACCACCGAATGTGTAGGCGGCCTCGGGGATCCGGGGCCAGACGGGTTCGGCGGTGCGCGCCGCGACGGCGAAACCGGCCAGGACCGCGACCACCGTTCCGGTCCCCGCGGCCAGAATCGCCCTGCGGATCTTGAACGCGGTCCTGCGGCGGGCCTCGATCCGCGCGGGGAAGGCGCGCAGGACGAGGACGAAGATCACCAGTGTCAGCGTCTCCACCAGGAATTGGGTCAGCGCGAGGTCGGGCGCGCCGTGCAGCGCGAAGATCACGCCGCTGCCGTATCCGGTCACGCCCACCACCAGCACGCTCGCCAATCGGTTGCGCAGCACCGTCGCGGCGATCGCGGTCACCGCCATGATCACGCCGACGGCCGCTTGCAGCGGCGAATCCCACAGGCGCAGCGTGACGCCGGTGCGGGTGCCGAGGGCGAGCAGGACGGTCGGCAGGATGATCAGGGTGACCAGGATCGCCGCCTGGCTCAGCGGCAGCGACCCGCGTTGCACGGTGCCGGTCATTCGCAGCGAGAGGGTGTCCATCGCGCGCAACGTGGCGTCGTAGGCGCGGTCGGCGTTGCCGAGGCGCGGGTGCGCCGATTCGGTGAAGCGGGCGCGCAGCCGGTACAGCCCGACACCGACCGCGACGATCAGCAGCGTCCACGCCGGCACGGGGGTGAAGCCGTGCCACAGCGCCAGATGGGAAAGCGGGGGTCCGGCAAACGTTTCGGCATAGGGGCGCAACCGTGCGTCCAGCCAGGACGGCGCGAGACCGGCCGCGAGGCTCGCGGCGGCGAGGATCACCGGTGCCGCCAGGAAAAGCGCGCCCGGCGGGTGCCAGCGGAGCCGATCCTCGGATTCCCGCCCGGCGAAGGGCACTTCGCTCGGATGGTGGGCCGGGGGCACGGCGCCGGGAGCGGGGTCCGGCTCGACACCCTTGTCCGCGAAGGCGCCCCAGACGAACCTGATGCTGTAGCCGACGGTCAGCATCGAGCCCAGCACCACCCCGGCGAACACCCCGCCGCGGGCGGGCGCGGCGAGGATGTCCGCGTCCAGCACGGCGCTCAGTGCGCTCTCCTTACCGACGAAGCCGAGCAGCGGCGGAATGCCCGCCATGCTGAGCGCGGCGAGGATCGCGGTGGCGCACAGCACCGGCGCCCGGCGGCCGAGACCGGACAACCGGCGTAGGTCGCGGGTTCCCGCACCGTGATCGATGATCCCGACCACCAGGAACAGGCTCGCCTTGAACAGCGCGTGCGCGACGATCATCGTCACTCCGGCCAGCGCTGCGGCGGGCGTGCCGAGGCCGACCAGCACGATCAGGAAGCCCAGCTGGCTCACCGTGCCGAAGGCCAGCACCAATTTCAGATCCACGACCTGTAGTGCGCGCAGCCCGGCCAACAGCATCGACGCCAGGCCGAGGGTGAGCACCATCGGGTGCCACACCGGGTTCTGCGCGAACGCGGGTGCGAGCCGGGCGATCAAGTACACACCGGCCTTCACCATGGCCGCGGCGTGCAGGTACGCGCTCACCGGCGTCGGCGCGGCCATCGCGCCGGGCAGCCAGAAATGCAAGGGCACCACGGCGGATTTGGTGAGCGCGCCCACCAGCAGCAGCGCCACCGCCACGTCGACGGCCGTCCCGCTCGGAGCGCCGGACAGCAGATCCGACAGCAGATAGCTGCCGTTCGCGGTGCCGAGCACGACGATGCCGGCCAGCATCGCCAATCCGCCCGCCCCGGTAACCAGCAGCGCCTGGATCGCGGCCCGTCTGCTGGCCGCCTGCTCGGCGTTGTGGCCGATCAGCAGGAACGACAGCACCGTTGTCGCTTCCCAGAACACGTAGAGCAGCACCATGTTGTCGCTGGTGACCAGCCCGAACATGGCCCCGGCGAACGCGACGAGCTCGGCGGCGAACACCCCCAGCCGCGGCTCGTCGTTCTCGAAGTACCTGGCGCAGTACACCAGCACCAGCGCTCCGATGCCCAGCACGAGCAGGCACAGGATGGCAGCGAGCGTGTCGAAACGCAGATCGATGTTCAGGCCGATGCTCGGCGCCCAGGTCAGCCGGACGCGCTGCGGCTCGGACCAATTCGCGATCACCCAGGCCGAACTGCCGAGCGGGACCGCGGCCAGCAGGTAGAAAGCGTTGCGCCCCAGTGCCCGCACCCCCAGCGGAGCCACCAGGGCGGCTGCGGCGTGCACGAGCAGGATTGCGAGCAAACTTCACTCCGTCGAGTCGGGGCGGCGGGGTGTTCGGGACAAGCCTACGGAAAGCCTGCGTCTTTCGCGGCAGGGGTGAGTATGGCGTCCGCCATCCCCGCGAATCGGGGCTATATATCCGCTAACGATTCGCTTTCCGGTTGCCCTTTCGGCTGCGACTTACAGCGCGGCCGCAATCTCCGCAGCATGATCAGCCCGATCGCGCTGCCGATGACGATGGCCAGCGCGGTGCGCCCCGGCGTCGCGTCGTGTACCGCCACGTCCTCGCGCCAGTCCTTGACCCGGTCCGGCATCACCGACACCGCCGAAGGAAGGTAGAGCGCGGTGAGCGCGAGCACACCGCCGGGCGGGTAATGCGGCCGCACCGTCCCGCAGCAGTAACCCGCGGTCAACGCGATGATCCCGCTGATCACGGCGAAGGCGACGGTACCCGACGACGTCGAGGTGACCTGGGCGAAGACCGTGATGCCGATGAGGAACATGATGGCGAGAGCGGTCGAGGGCATCCGGGAGCCGATGAACAGTCCGGCGGCGGTCAACGCGATGAGCACCGCCGAGGTCCAGCCGGGCCGGACGGCGTAGCCGACTGCGTCGACCGCCGCGGTGAGGCTCACGGCCAGGTACACGCCGGCGCCGTCGCGGCCGGGCAGCAGCATGGCCGCCGCGGTCGCGCTCACGATGGTCGCGGCGACGACGATCGCGATCTCGATCGCGTGACTCTCGGCGGGCAGTTTGCTGTACTGGCGGCCCAGCCATTCCGTGCCGGCCAGTATCACCAGCGCGAGCACCATGGCGGCGAGGATCGGCGTCACCGGCAGGGCGATCGCCATCCCCGGCGTCTTGGGCTCCTCGGTGCGCTTCCAGTTGTGCAAGGTGCTGATCACCAGCAGGGCCAGGGCGACGCCAATCATCCAGCGCGTCGGAGTCTCCAGCACCGCGTACGGATCCGGGTTGATGTCGAGCAGGTTCGCGAGATCGCCGAAGCCGAAGAATCCGACGCCGCCCACCGCGAACGCGGCGCCCGGCAACGGTCTGCGCAGCACCACGGCGCCCAGCCCGCCGAGCAGCACGGCGGCGCAGATCGAGTCGATGTAGTTCTGCGTGGTCAGCATCTCGGCCGTCGCCACGTGGCGTCCGACGAAGTGATTGATCAGCTGGGCCAGCGCGGCGGCCGTCGCCGTGGCCCACCCGGTCAACGGCCGCTTGGTCGTGGCGACCAGCACGGCGACCGCCACGGCGACGATCACTCCCAACGCCGCGCTGCGCGGCACGCTGTTGAGCAGACCGGCGATCCGGTACGACGTGGACTGGCCTCGGGTGCTGACGGTGACCGGCAGGAACAGCGTGACACCCGCGACCGCGGCTCCCGTGAAGGCCGTCGTCGCGTCGACAATCTCGCCGACCCTGCGCACGGTTGTCGAACTTACCCGTGGTCCGCGCGCGATCTAGGGATTGCCGAATATTCGCTAGAAAATGTCTCTCATGGGAAAAATGCGGCTCACACCGTTTTGCCAGAGATTGTCTGAAGGGCGATGACTGCTCGCCGCCTACCCGCGGCTGTCGGCAGAGCGGCGCAACGTATCGATCTGCGACGGGTCCAGCGAGGGCCGCACCACCGTCTGGGCGGCCAGCACGTCGGCGGCGGTGACATCGGCGGCGTGCAGGTCCCGGCGCATCGCCGTGAGCGCGGATTCGCGCAGCAGCGCGGCGCAGTCGGCGGCGGAGTAACCCTCCAGTTCCTCCGCGAGGGCGCCGAGATCGACGTCGGCGGCCAGCGGCACCGCACGCCCGGCGGTGCGCAGGATCTCCCGTCGGGCGGCGGCGTCCGGCGGCGGTACGAAGACCAGCCGTTCGAGCCTGCCGGGGCGAAGCAGCGCCGGATCGATCAGCTCCGGCCGGTTGGTCGCGCCCAGCACCACTACGTCGCGCAGCGGTTCCACGCCGTCGAGTTCGGTGAGCAGTGCCGCGACCACCCGGTCGCCCACACCCGCGTCGGCACTTTGCCCCCGGCGTGGGGCCAGCGCGTCCACCTCGTCGAGGAAGATCAGCGACGGCGCGGAATCGCGTGCGCGCTGGAACAGTTCCCGCACCGCGCGCTCCGACGAGCCGACCCACCGGTCCAGCAGCTCGGCGCCCTTGACCGCGTGCACGCTGAGCTGACCGGTACCGGCCAGCGCGCGCACCAGGAAGGTCTTGCCGCAGCCGGGCGGGCCGTAGAGCAGCACCCCGCGCGGTGGCTCGATGCCCAGGCGGGCGAAGGAGTCGGGGTGCCGCAGCGGCCACAGCACCGCCTCGGTGAGCGCCTGCTTGGTTTCCGCCATGTCGCCGACATCGTCGAGGTGCAGGCTGCCGATGGCGAGTTCCTCCATGCCCGAGCGCGACAGCGGCCGGATGACCTCCAGCGCGCCGACCAGGTCGGGTTGGGTGAGCTGTGGATTGCCGTGCTCCCTGGCCCGCGACGCCGCGCGCAGCGCCGCCTCCCGGCACAGCGCCGCCAGATCGGACACCACGAATCCGGGTGTACGCGCCGCGATCTCCTCGAGTCTCAGATCCGCGGTCGGCACCCGGCGCAGCAGGTGCTCCAGCAGCGCCTTGCGCACGGCGGCGGTGGGCAGCGGCAGCGCGAGTTCGCGGTCGCACAGATCCGGCGCCCGCAACCGCGGATCGATGCCGGCGGGATGCGCGGTGGTGGCGATGAACGCGACGCAGGGTTCGGCGATCGCGGCGCGCAACTGGTCCAGGATGAGCGTGGCGACCGGCTCGGCGTCGGCGGGCAGCAGCGCGTCGATGTCGGTGATCAGCAGGACGCCGCCCTTGCCGCAGCCGATGTCGGCCACCGCCTCGGCGACCTCGCGCAGCCGCGCACCGCTCTCGGCCGCGCCGATGGTGGGGCCGTCCAGTTCCACTATGCGCCGCGGCGCCGCGACCGCGCGGGCCAGCGTGGCCTTGCCTACGCCTGCCGGGCCGGTGATCAGCACGCCGAGATGCGGACGCGCGCCGAGGGTGCGCAACAGTTCGGGCTCGTCCAAGGCGAGGCTGAGCCACTCCTGGAGCTTCGCGGCCTGAGTGCGCGCGCCCGCCAGGTCTTCGACCGAGATGCCCGGTGTGACATCGCCTGCCACCGCGACGCCGTCGGGGCCCGTGACCGCACCGGGGGCGAGGGCTCCCCCGACGCCGCGGGATCCCTCGTCCACCGTGAGCGGTGCTCCGGCCGACGCCGGGATGTCCCACGCGGCGACCGCGCCCGCACCCCAGGTCACCGCGGTATTCGGCTGAACGCTCACGGGGCCGCGCGGATCGGTGGCGGTGACGGTGAGCAGCTCCGTGGTCCAGGCGATGCCGAAGGTGCGCGACAGCGCCTGGGTGGCCGCCGCGGAGCTGATGTCGGGGCCGAGGTCGCGCGGCAACAGGGAGACCGCGTCGCCGACCGTGACGACCTTCCCGAGCATCGCCTGCCGCAGCGTGGCGGCCGGAATCGTGCGGGTGGCGTGCACCGAGCCGCTCACCGTGATCTGTTTCGCGCCGTAGACGGTCGCGGGGGAGACCACCACGGTCGCGTCCTCGCGCAGCCCGGCGTTGGACAGCGTCACGTCGTCGAGCAGGGCGACTCCGGCGGGCGTTCCCTGCCGGGCGACGCCGACCACCGCGGCCGTGCGGCGGGAGCCGACCAGCATGATTCCGTCCCACTCGCGCAACCCGAGCGCGGTCAGCGCCTCCGGATGCAGCCGGACCACCCCGCGGCGGGCATCGGCGGCCGAGGGATTCAGGCGGGCGGTGAGTGCCAGTTCTGCCACTGTGCCATTCTGCCGCGCGGCCCGCGATCGGTCACGGTTCGTCGTCCCCGAATACGCGGACGGCTACTTCTTCACGATTCCGGCCGCGACCGCGACCGAGGTGTCGGCAACGCTCGGCGCCAGGCAGACCAGCTTGGCGGTGCCCAGCGCGACGTTCGGGCTGCCGTCGAACGGGCCGCCGGGGTTCTCCGCCAGGATCTGCTCGATCAGCGCTTTCTCCTGGTCGGTGTCGAGCTTGCGGAACTCACCGCAGGTGGTGCTCGACGCGGGACCGAGGGAGGAGTCGCGCTGCTCGGTCGTGACCGGGGCGTCGGTGTCCGACGGGGAACTCGGCGTCGCGGTGCCGGGAGCGGTCGTGGTGTGCGCGACCGAGGTGGACGTGGTCGTGCTCGCGGCGCCCTTGCGCAATCCGTTCGCGTCGGCGGACTCGTCCCCTCCGCCGCAGCCTGCCAGCAGGAAACCCACCGTCCCGGCGATCAGGACGATGGCGGAAGTTCGTTTCATACCGTGCTTTCCCGGGTGGATCGTGGTGCCGGAGGCCCCGGCGTTCGCAGCAGCGTACCGGTTGCGGCGGGGTCAGTGGATGTGTGCCTGCCAATCCGCCGGAACCCGTTCGCGCGGGCCCGGCACGCCCTGATCCGCGGGATGACTGCGCGGTGGCGCCAATTCCGGTCCGCCGCTGTACATCTCTTCGGTCTCGAAGTTGTAGAACCACTCCTCGCCCGGTTCGAAACTCTGGATGAACGGATGGCCGGTGCTCTCGGCGTGCGCTGAGGCGTGCTGCGCGGGCGAGGTATCGCAGCACCCGATGTGCCCGCACTGCGCGCAGCGGCGCAGATGCACCCACCAGCCGGAGGTCTGCTCGCACTCCAGGCAACCAGGGCCGCTGGGTGGTACCGCGGGGTCGATGCCTGCGAATTGCTCGGTCATGACTGCCCTTCCGTATCGGTTGCGGTGACAGGCTCTTGTTCGGGGCGGCGCAGCGGCAGCCAGACGGTGAACCTGGTGTCGCCCGGCTCGGAGTCCACCCGGATGTCGCCGTTGTGCTTGTTGACCACGATGCGGAACGAGATGTCCAGCCCGAGGCCGGTGCCCTCACCCATCGGCTTGGTGGTGAAGAACGGTTCGAAGATCCGGTTGCGGGCCTCCGGCGCGATGCCGGGCCCGGTGTCGCCGATCTCCACGACCGCGCAGTCGTTCTCGTGCCTGGTGCGGATGGTCAGCGTACCGGCGCCGTTCATCGCGTACACCGCGTTGTCGATCAGGTTGGTCCACACCTGGTTGAGCTCGGCCGCGTAGCACGGCACCCGCGGCAGGGTCCGGTCGTATTCCTTGACCACGCGCACGCCGTCGCCGATCTTGCGGCTGAGCATCACCAGCGTGCTGTCCAGCAGGTCGTGGATGTCGACCACCTGGAACGGCGCACGGTCCATCTGCGAGTACTGCTTCGCGGCGCCGACCAGCGAGGAGATCCGCGTCGTCGAGTCGGCGATCTCGTTCATCAGCAGCTCGGTCTCGATGGTGTAGTTCAGCCAGCGGATCGCGCCTTGGAACACCTGCTCCGGAGCGCCATCCAGGGTGGCGGCCACCCGCTCGAGCCAGTCGGTGTCGAATCCGGCCTGCACGAAGTTCGGCGCGAGGTTCCAGCCGTCGATGATCCCGTGCTCCTCGAGCCATTCGCCGAGCATGTCCTCGCGGTCGGCGGCCTCCATCGGCGTCAGCTCCGGCGCCTTCGCGACTTGGGCCGCCGCCTCCTCCTGCAGGCGCACCAGGGCGCCCAGGGACGCCGGGTCGAACTTGCCGTCCGCCATCATCGCCAGCTTGTGCCGCATGCCCGCGACCCGCTCACGCAGGCCCGAGGTGGCGCGCACCGCGGCGGCGGCCGGGTTGTTCAGCTCGTGGGTGAGGCCCGCCGACAGCGAACCGAGCGCAAGCAGCCGTTCCCGCTCACCGATGCGGGCGTTGGTGTTGCGATTGCCGAAGAACACGCCCTCCAGCAGGTGCACGGCCATCGGGAACCACTCGCGCATCATCCGGGAGAAGACCTCGGCGTCGAGCACATAGAACCGCGACGGCCGCGTCACCTGCATCGTCCCGCTGTAGGTCTGCTCGACCTTGTCGCCGATGTAGGACATCCAGGCGCCCGCGTAGGCGCCACGGTGCTCGGTGCGGACCAGCTCGATCTCCGCGCCGCTGGACTGTTTGGTGAGCACCAGCTCGCCGTCCATCAGCACGTACAAGCAGGTGGCCGGATCGCCCTCGCGGAAGACGAGACCCGGTTCGATGGTCTCGATCCGCCCATCGGCGCACAGCCATGCCAGCTGCTCGTCGGTGAGCTTCTCGAACAGGAACAAACCGCGCAGCTCGGCGGGGTCGCACACCGACCGGCTGCTGCGGTCCGCGGTCTGGTTCGAAGTCATCTGCGGCCTCCTGGTTACGCGAGATAGCGGTGCACGAGCATGACAGCCATGGCGCCCTCGCCGACGGCGGAGGCGACGCGCTTGGCCGATTCGGCGTGCACGTCGCCCGCCACGAACACGCCGGGCACGCTCGTCTCGAGATGATGCGGTGACCGGGGCAGTTCCCAGCCCGCGGGGCGCGCGCCGTCCACCATCAGGTCCGGCCCGGCGAGCACGTACCCGGCGCTGTCGCGGATGACCACTCCGTCGAGCCAATCGGTCTGCGGCGCGGCGCCGATGAACAGGAACAGCCGCTCCGCGTCGGCCTTCTCCTCCGCGCCGGTCTTGTTGTCGCGCAGCACGATCTGTTGCAGGTGATCGTCCCCGTCGGCGGCGATCACCTCGGTGTTGGTGTGCACCTCGATGTTCGCGATCTGCGCGATCTGCTGGATGAGGTAGTGCGACATGGACTGTTCCAGCGAACCCGCCCGAACCACCAGGTGCACGGTGCGCGCGTTGCGGGACAGGAACACAGCCGCCTGGCCCGCGGAGTTCGCGCCGCCCACGATGTAGACCTCGTGATCGGCGCACTCGGACGCCTCGGTCATCGCCGAACCGTAGTAGACGCCGCGCCCGGTGAAGTCGTCGACGCCCGGCGCGGGATGGCGGCGGTAGTCGACACCGGTCGCGATGATCACGGTGTGCGCGCACAGGCTGCCGCCGTCGGCGAACCGCACGGTGCGCGCGGACCCGTTGACCTCCAGCCCGACCACCTCGCGCGTCGTGATCACCTCGGCGCCGAACTTCGCCGCCTGCCGCCGGGCCCGATCGGCCAGCTGGGCGCCGGACAGGCCGTCGGGGAATCCGAGGTAGTTCTCGATGCGCGAACTCTGCCCCGCCTGCCCGCCGGTGGCGGTCCGCTCGACGAGCACGGTGCGCAGACCCTCGGACGCGCCGTAGACCGCCGCGCCGAGACCGGCGGGGCCGCCGCCGACCACGATCAGGTCGTAGAACTCGCCCGCCGGATCGACGGTCAGGCCGACGTTCTGGGCCAGTTCGCTGTCGGAGGGCTGCACGAGCGCCTCGCCCGCCGAAGTGATCACCACCGGACAGCGCTCGGGGTCGGCCCCCGCCGCTTCCAGCAGTCGCGCACCCTCGGGCTCGTCGGCCAGGTACCACCGGTAGGGCAGCTGGTTGCGGGCGAGGAACTCGCGCACCTGCGACGATCGCGGCGACCAGCGATTGCCGATCACCTTGGTCTCGGTGACCGGCCGGTGCTCGCTGCTGCGCCAGGCGTCCAGCAGGCCGTCCAGCACCGGGTAGAGCTTCTCCTCCGGCGGGTCCCACGGCTTGAGCAGGTAATGGTCCAGGTCGACGACGTTGATCGCGTTGATCGCGGCGTTGGTGTCGGCATAGGCGGTCAGCAGGACGCGGCGCGCGTACGGGTGCAGGTCCATCGCCTGCTCCAAGAATTCGATGCCGTCCATGCCGGGCATCCGGTAGTCGGCGATCAGCACCGCGACGGGCTGGCCGCGCAGCTTCATCTCGCGCAGCGCGTCGAGCGCCTGGGCTCCCGATTCCGCGCGCAGAATCCGGTAATCGGCGCCGTAACGGCGGCGCAGGTCGCGGACGACCGCCCGGGAAACCCCCGGGTCGTCATCGACGCTCAGGATGGCCGGTTTCGTAGCAGCGGGTGAAGTCACCTGACGAGTATGGAGCCTCTCGGCCCGGTCTGTCGTGGGCGTTCGCGCAGGGCTCAGAGCCGATGACGCAAGACGAGATCCAGCTCACTCGGCGTTAGCAGACGCTCCAGGCGTTCTTCCCGCGCCGCAGCGCACACGCCGCGGGGGAATGCCGACGCGCCGCGCGCTGTCCACCCGTCCTCGGGCTCGACAGCGGGAAGCAGCGGAACCCGGTCCGCCGGTTGCCGATGCAGCAGGGAGCGCAGTTTCACGGCCGATCACCTCACGTTGGTACGCCGAAATGTTGGAGGCAGTGTCTGTGCTTCGTGTATCTGTGATCATGCGCCGTTCATTACAGCGGCCGGGGCGCGAGTAGCGGAAATGTGACGCAACTGTCCGTCCGTTTTAAAATGTGCGCGACCAGTCCCACCGCGGTCGGACGGATGGCCGTCGGTCCGTCGCTCGAATCCCCGGAGGCAGCGTTGCCGAAAAACCTCGAAGTCAGCATCGACATCTCCGCACCCCCGGAGCGGGTGTGGGCGGTGGTCTCCGATCTGAAGCGGATGCCGGAGTTCAGCCCGCAGTGCGTGCGCATGATGACGCTCGGCTCGCCCAAGGCGGGCGCCTGGACGCTCAACTTCAATCGTGACGGCAAGAAGTACTGGCCGACCACCTCCCGGATCGTGCGATTCGAGCCGAACCGGGCGTTCGCCTTCCGGGTCAACGAGAACCGGACGGTGTGGAGTTACACCCTGGAACCGACCGAGTCCGGCACGCGGCTGATCGAGCGGCGGGACGTGCCCAACGGCACCACCTGGTTCTCCCGCAAGGCGATCGAGGCCGCGCTCGGCGGCGAGGCCCCGTTCGAGGAAGCGCTGGTGCGCGGCATGAACGAGACGCTGGGCAAGATCAAGACGGCGGTCGAAGCCGGCGCCTGAGCACGGGTCGCGCCAGACGACCCGAATGCGCGTCACGCGGCGCTCGCCGCGGTGGTGTCACCGCGGCGAGCGCCGCGAGCGGCTTACTTCCAATTGGGCAGGTTCACGACCTGAGCCGCGTAGGAGAGGCCGGCGCCGAAAGCGATGAGCAGCGCGGTGTCACCCGGCTTGGACTCGCCCTTGCGCAGCAGCGCCTCCATGGCCAGCGGGATCGAGGCGGCCGAGGTGTTGCCCGCCTCCTCGATGTCGTTGGCCAGCGCGCAGTGCTCCGGCAGCTTCAGCACCCGGGCCATGATCTCGATGATCCGGCCGTTGGCCTGGTGCGGGATCATCGCGTCCAGGTCCTCGGGGGACAGGCCCGCGCGGTCGATGGCGTCGCGGCAGACCTTCTCCAGCGAGTGGGCGGCCCACCGGAACACCGCGGTGCCCTCCATGGCCAGATAGGGCCGCACCGCGTCCAGGCCCTTCTCGTCGATCTCGTGGAAGTACTCCATCCAGTCCTTGTCCTGCCGGATGGCGTGGTGCTGGGTGCCGTCCGAGCCCCAGACGGTGGGGCCGATGCCCGGCTCGTCGGAGGGGCCGACGATCACCGCGCCCGCGCCGTCGGCGAAGAGGAAGGCGGTGGAGCGATCGGTCGGATTGACCGTGTTCGTCAGTTTCTCCACGCCGATCACCAGCACATGGGCGGCGGTGCCTGCCCGGACCAGGTCCGACGCCAGCGCGATCGAATGGCAGAAGCCCGCGCAGCCTGCCGAGACGTCGAAGGCGGCGGCGCCGTTCATGCCGAGCTCGGTGGCGATGCGCGGGGCGGCGGCCGGCGTCAACAGCAGATGGGTCGACGTAGCAACGATCACGCAATCGACTTGGTCCACCGCGATGCCCGAAGACTCCAGCGCGCCGCGCGCGGCCGCGACGCTCATGCTCTGAATGGTCTCCGATTCGTCGGCGAACCGCCGGGTCTTGATGCCCGACCTGGTCCGGATCCACTCGTCGCTCGAGTTGATCGGACCCGCCACCTCGTCGTTGGTGACCACTCGAGCAGGGCGGTAAACGCCGAGCCCGAGGATCGCCGTGTGCTCTGCCCCGGTGGTCTGGGCGATTCGAGCAGCCATCTGCGTCTCCTATGTACCTGCGGCGGCGCCGCCGGGGATTCCCCGAAGCATCGAAATCGGTCCCTCATCAGCCACTGCCCATCAGCGGGATAGACATGAGGCTTCCTCATATTAGCTTGAAAGTCGCTCATGTGCCGCGCGTATTCCGACAATCGGTGGGTATCTCGTCCTCGCACGCCACCGCTGTACGAGGCGTGGCCCAACTAGGATGCGAGGACACCATGCTCGGTCTCGGGATTATCGGATGGATCATCATCGGCGGTCTTGCCGGATGGATCGCCAGCAAGATCATGAAGACGGACGCCCAGCAGGGCATTCTGCTCAATATCGTCGTCGGCGTGGTCGGCGGCCTGCTCGGTGGGTTCCTTCTGAAGTTGTTCGGAGTCGACGTCGAGGGCGGCGGGCTCTGGTTCAGCTTCTTCACCTGCCTGGCTGGGGCGGTCATCCTGCTGTTCCTGGTGCGACTGGTCACGGGGTCCCGGGTCAGGTCGTGACCGAGCGTGCCACAGGCTCCTTCCCGTAAGGTGTGAACGCTTGCGCCCGGCCTATCGTTGGGTGAGCGCAACCCGTTTGCATCGAGCACGAAAGAGGAGCCTGTGGCCCGCCGTCCCACCCCGCCCGGCACGCCTGAAACGACCGGAGTCGGCCATGTCGTCGATCTGGTTCGCAACGCGATCCCTCCGTTGCATCCCGCCGGGCTCCCGTTCGTCGCCGCACCCCTCGCGGTCGCCGTCGTCGGCGGCAAGCGCAAATGGGTGCGGCGCACGGGTCTATTCGCCGCGGCGGCTTGCGCGACCTTCTTCCGTCACCCGCATCGCGTGCCGCCGAACCGGCCGGGCGTCGTGGTCGCCCCCGCCGACGGCGAGATCGCGCTGGTCGACGTCGCCGCTCCCCCCGCCGAGCTGGGTCTCGGTGACGCGCCGCTGCCGCGGGTGAGCATCTTCTTGTCCGTGCTGGACGTCCACGTGCAGCGCATTCCGGTCTCCGGCGTCGTGCGCACGGTGCTGCACCAGCCCGGCCGATTCCGTTCCGCGGATCTGCCCGAGGCGAGTTCGGTCAACGAGCGCAACAGCATGGTGCTGGAGACGCCGGAGGGCAGTCAGGTCGTGGTGGTGCAGATCGCCGGACTGCTCGCGCGCCGGATCGTCTGCGACGCCCAGGTCGGCGACGTGCTGACCATCGCGGACACCTACGGCCTGATCCGCTTCGGCTCGCGGGTCGACACCTACTTCCCGGCGGGCACCGAACTACTCGTGCAGCCAGGCCAGCGCACTATCGGCGGCGAGACCGTGCTCGCCGTGCTCGGCTCACCCGCCGGCGCGTGATGGAAGCGGCGGTACCCACCCAGCGGCGCAGGCGGCGGAGCATCCGGCTGCTGCCCAGCATCGTCACCATCCTGGCGCTGTGCTCCGGGCTGTCCGCGGTGAAGTTCGGCCTGGACGGCAAACTCGGTATCGCGCTGGCCATGATCGGCGCGGCGGCCGTGCTGGACACCCTCGACGGCAGGCTGGCCAGGATGCTCGACGCCACCACCAAGATGGGCGCCGAGCTGGACTCGCTGTCGGACGCCATCTCCTTCGGCGTCGCTCCCGCGCTCGTCCTGTATGTGACGCTGCTCAGCAGCAACAGCGTGGGATGGATCGTCGCGCTGCTGTTCGCGGTCAGCATCGTGCTGCGCCTGGCGCGGTTCAACACCCTGATGGACGAGGACAACCGGCCGGACTGGGCGCGGGAGTACTTCGTCGGTGTGCCCGCCCCGGCGGGCGCGCTCATCGCGATGGTTCCGGTGGCGCTGTTCGTGCAGTTCGGCGACGGCTGGTGGGTCGGCTTCTACGAGGTCGCCGCGTGGACGGTCTTCGCCGCCGCGCTGGCGGTCAGCACCATCCCCACGCTGGCCATGAAATCGGTGTCGGTGGCGCCGCAGGCCGCGGCCGGGCTGCTGGTGCTGGTCGCGCTCGCCGCGGCGGCACTGGTCACCTATCCGATCGTGCTGTTGCTGGTGCTGGTCGTCCTGTACCTGGGACATATCCCGTTCGCCTGGCATTCCCAGCGCTGGGTGGCCGCGCGTCCGGAGACGTGGACGCACAAACCCGCCGAGCGGCGCGCGCAACGACGGGCGAGCCGGCGGCTGCCCGCGATCCGGCGTCCGGCCATCCCGCGTCCGGCGATCCGCGGCTCGGCGCGCCTGCGCCTGCGCCGACCCGGGGCGAAGCAACGTGAGAACGGTCATCCGCCGCGGGACGCCGATTAGCCGGACGGACAATCGATCTCGTGAGCACATGGGTAACTCGCCGGGTACGCCCGAAGACCGAGCGGCGCCGAACGCAGGACCTGCACGCGGATCTCGCGGCACCGACTGGTATGGCCTGAATGCGCGGGGGAGGCGGGACAGCGATGGAGTCCGACGGGTTGCGGGAATTCGAACTGCATCGGCCGCGCCTGTTCGCGCTCGCCTACCGGATGCTCGGCTCGGCGAGTGAGGCCGAGGACGCGGTGCAGGAGACCTACCTGCGCTGGGACGGCGTCGACCGAGCCGGTATCCGCTCCCCCGAGGCGTGGTTGACCACCGCGCTGGTGAATCTCTGCCGCACCTGGCTCGTTTCGGCGCGGGCGCGGCGGGAGAGCTATGTCGGGCCGTGGCTGCCCGAGCCGGTGCCGACGGCGCGCGGCGAACTCGGCCCGCTGGAGACCGTCGAGGAGCGCGAACAGGTCTCGCTCGCGCTGCTGACGGCACTGGAGCGGCTGACCCCGGTCGAGCGCGCCGTCTTCGTGCTGCGCGAGGCATTCGGATACGCGCATCGCGAGATCGCCGACATGCTCGACGTCACCGAGTCGAACTCGCAGCAGATCTTCCGCCGGGCGGTCCAGCGCGTGCGAGAAGGCCGGGCCCGCTTCGGCATTCCGCCGGAGCATGCCCGCGAGCTGATCGAGCGATTCCTGAAGGCGGCGCGCGAAGGTGACATCGCGTCGCTGGAACGGATGCTCGCCGCCGACGTGATCGCGACGGCCGACGGCGGTGGCAAGATCACCGCGGCGCGGCGGCCGGTACACGGCGCGAATCAGGTGGCGCGGTACCTGGCGGGTCTGTTGCGCTGGGAGGTGCCGGGGACGCGGTTGCTCGTGGAAGAGGTCAACGGCGCCCCTGCCGTCGTCGCGCGGGTAAACGGTGCGCCGCTGGTCGTGCTGGGGATCGATGCGGCCGACGGCTTGGTCACGGCGCTGCGGTTGATCATCAACCCGGACAAGCTGGCTTATTTCGCCGGCTCGGGTGGGTCGGTGGGCACGCTGCCGCGCCGACCGCTGTGACGCGCTTCACGGCGCGGGATTGTCAGCAATCGGGGGGCTGTCCGGTCTGAAGGGTGATGGCCGATCGAAAGGAGCCACATCATGACCGGACTGCATCGGATCGTCGTCCTCGGCGCCGGGTACGCGGGGCTGGCGGCGGCACGCAGGCTCGCTCGCACGGCGGGGGATGCCCGGATCACCGTGGTGGACGCCCACGCGTCGTTCGTGGAGCGAGTGCGACTGCACCAGCGGGCGGCCGGGCAGCGGATCGCCGCGTTGGATCTGCGGGAATCGCTGGAAAGCAAAGATATTCGCTTCGTGCGCGCCCTGGCGACGGAGATCGACACGGTCGCGAAGCGCGTGGTGCTCGACGCGGGACCCGCGGTCGAGTACGACGCGTTGATCTACGCCCTCGGCAGTATCGCCGATGTCCAGAGCGTCCCCGGCGTCGCCGAACACGCGTATTCCATTGCGACGCAAGAAGACGTGCGCGACCTGTCCGTCGTCGACGGGCCGGTGGCGATCGTCGGTGCCGGGGCGACCGGCATCGAACTGGCGGCGGAACTCGCCGAATCCCGGCCGGGAACCCGGGTGCTGCTGCTCGGGTCGGAGGAGCCCGGCGCCTGGCTTTCGGCGCGCGCGCAGGCGCACATCAGGCGGACGTTGGAGCGGCTCGGCGTCGAGATCGTGTCCGGCGCCAAGGTGATCGAAGTGACGTCCCAGGGGCCGCGCTCGGCCGACGGTTCGCTGGTCGAGGCCTCGGCGACGGTGTGGACCACGGGTTTCCGGGTGCCCGACCTGGCCGCCCGCTCCGGTCTGGCGGTCGATTCCGACGGCCGGGTGCGCACCGACGCCACCCTGCGTTCGGTGTCGCACCCGGACATCTTCGCCGCGGGTGACGCCGCCGTCATCGCGGGGCCCGACGGCCGAGATCTGCGCATGGCATGCGCCACGGCGCTGCCCACCGGCAAACACGCGGCCGATGCCGTCGTCGCGCGGATGCGTGGTCGCGAGCCGAAGGAGTTCCGGTTCCGCTATGTGCTCCATTGCCTCAGCCTGGGCCGCGGAGACGGAGTCGTGCAGGCCGTGCACGCCGACGACGCACCGGCTCGGACGGTGCTGACCGGGCGGACGGCGGCGTGGGTCAAGGAGCGCATCGTGCGCTTCGCGGCCGGGGCGGCGCGCCCCTGATTCCTATCGTCAACTAACGGTTGACGATAGGTCATCGTCAACTTATGGTTGACGTATGACCTCACAATTCCGCCTCGACGACCTGATCGACGGCATCAAGAAAGCCCGTCCCGACAACGTGCTCGAGCAACTGTCCGATGCCGTCGTCGTGGCGAATCACCTCGACGAAGTGGCCGACCACCTGATCGGCCACTTCGTGGACCAGGCCCGGCGCTCCGGCGCCTCGTGGACCGACATCGGCGCCAGCATGGGCGTCACCAAGCAGGCCGCCCAGAAGCGGTTCGTGCCCAAGGTGCCCGAGCCGGCCGCGGCGGCGGCCATGGACCCGAACGCGGGCTTCGCGCGCTTCACCCAGCGGGCACGGGCGGTCGTGATGGCGGCGCAGGAGGCGGCGCGCGCGGCGGGCAACCGCGAGATCTCGGTCGGGCACGTGGTGCTGGGGCTGCTCACCGAACCGCAGGGCCTCGCGGTGCACGAACTCGTCCACCAAGGCGTCGCCGTCGACGTGATCTCCGCCGCCGCCTCCGCGTCCCTGCCGCCGAGTGAGGGGGACGTCCCCGCGCTCGTGCCGTTCGGCGCGGAGGCCAAGAAGGTCCTCGAACTCACCTTCCGGGAGGCACTGCGGCTGGGGCACAACTACATCGGCACCGAGCACATCCTGCTCGCGCTGCTCGAGCAGGAGAACGGCGCCGGTCTGCTCAGCGATCTCGGCGTCGACAAGGCGAAGGCCGAAACGCATCTGGGCGAACTGCTCGCGTCCATCAGCTCCGAGAAATCCTGATCCGCGTGGGCGGTGGGAAGTTCCGTGCGCGGATCGCACTCGCCCTCGCGGTGTCCTCGCTGGTGATCGGTGTGGCCCGGCGATCGGCCCGGTACGGCATCCGCAACCTCGTCAACGGAGTGCGTGGCGCGCGTGCCGCGCGGGCGCGTCATCGCCGGGCGCTGCGCACCCGGAGAGCCGGTATCCGCGGGCCGCGCCGGGCCGCTGCGGTCGAACACCACACGACCCGAGCGGCCTGATCACCCGCGCCCGGCCAGGCCGCCACCCCACCGTGGCCAGCGGGCCTGCGGTTTCGGCTCGGCGACCAGCGGCGCACGGTAGATGTCGGTGACGTAGAGGGGTAGTCGCGGTTCCAGCTCGGCGAGCAGTGGCAGTGCGCGTCCCCCTTGTGCCGCACGGTATTCCGGCATGGTCAGCCCGACGATCTGCAAGAATCGCACGCGGCCGTTCGGGCTGTCGACGGGGCCCAGTTCGGGGTCGGTCGTGAAGCAGACGGCGTGACAGGTGCAGTCGGGGTGGTCGGCCGCGATCGGCCCGTTCGTTTTGATGGTGTGTCCCGGTTCGAACCACTTGCCGGACTGGAAAACGTAATGGGCCAGGTTCTGCATGAAATTCGCCGGCCACGCGGGCGGCTCGGTGTCCTCGGGCCCGCGCGCCAGCCGGAAGGTGAATTCGAAGCCCCAGCCGGACTCCGCCGGGTCGTCCCACTCCTTCTCGTGCAGCTCGGTCATCCCATAGCTGATGTAATGCCAGTGCGGCACCGGGTCGGCGCGGGAGTACGCGCTGATCCCGTCGAGCGGGTCGGACCCGCCGAGGGACCACGGGTGGTCGGATGCCCAGTGGAAGGGCTCGATATCGCCGTACAGCGGCCGCAACGCATCATCGATCGCATCCCAGCCGGGTCGTTCACTCACGCAGCCACCATAGGCAGGGCGCATCCGGCCGCAGTCGGGGTGTCGAGCGCTGCGACGCCTCAGGCATCCGGCACGTTGCGGGCGAGCTCCTCGAGCCAGGCCGCCGCGGACGCGTCGCTGGGCGCGCGCCAGTCGCCGCGCGGCGAGAGCGAACCGCCGGAGCCGACCTTCGGCGCGTTCGGCAGCGTCGAGCGCTTGAACTGGCTGGTCTGCACGAAGCGCAGCAGGAACTCGCCCAGCCAGTGCTTGATCGTGGCGAGGTCGTAGGCGTTGCGCTGATCGGCGGGGACGAGGTCGGGCCAGCGGCCGGTGGCGGCATCGGACCAGGCGTGCCTGGCCAGATAGGCCACGCGGCTGGGGCGGTAGCCGAATCGCAACAGGTAGTAGAGGTGGAAGTCCTGCAATTCGTACGGGCCGACGGTGGCCTCCGAACTCTGACCCGGTGCGGAGGAGTCGGCGTTCGGGATCAGCTCGGGGGAGATCTCGGTGCGCAGGATCGACGAAAGCACCTCGCCCGCTTCCGCGCCGAGCTGCTCGGTGTCCACCGCCCAGGCGATCAGGTATTTGATCAGCGTCTTGGGCACCGACGCGTTGACGCTGTAGTGCGCCATATGGTCCCCGACGCCGAATGTGCACCAGCCCAGCGCCAGTTCGCTGAGGTCGCCGGTGCCCACCACCAGCGCGCCGTGCATATTGGCCAGCCGGAACAGGTGCGAGGTCCGCTCACCGGCCTGCACGTTCTCGTAGGTGATGTCGTACTGCGGCGCGCCGTCGGCGGCCGGGTGGCCGAGGTCGCGCAGCATCTGCGTGGCCGAGGGGCGGATGTCGATCTCGCGCGCCGTGACGCCGAGGGCGGCCATCAGCCGGTGCGCGTCGGTCCTGGTCCTGGTGCTGGTCGCGAAGCCGGGCATGGTGTAGGCCAGCACGTTCGCCCGCGGCAGGCCGAGCCGGTCCATCGTCTTGGCCGCGACGATCAGCGCCTGGGTGGAGTCCAAGCCGCCGGACACCCCGATCACCACGCGTTGCGTGCCGGTCGCGCGCAGCCGCGTGCTCAGGCCCTCGACCTGGATGTGGTGCACCTCGGCGCAGCGCTCGTTGCGCAGCGCCGGGTCGGCGGGAACGTAGGGGAAGCGCTCGATCTCACGCTCCAGCGCGACCGGGTCCTCGGGGATCGGCAGCCGCACGTCGATGCGTCGCAGCGCGGCCAGCCGGTCGCGGTGGTCGTGCACGTTGTCGGCGAAGCTGGTGGTGCGCAGACGATCCGCGGCGAGGCGGCGCAGGTCCAGGTCGGCGGTGACCAGCTGGGGATGATCGCAGAACCGCTCGCCCTCCGCGAGCAGGTCGCCGTTCTCGCAGATCAGCGCCTGCCCGTCCCAGGCGAGATCGGTCGTCGACTCCCCGGTTCCTGCGGCGGAGTACAGATACGCCGCAAGATAGCGCGCCGAATGCGAGGTGCACAGCGATCGCCGGTAGTCCGCCTTGCCGATCACGATGTTGCTCGCGGACAGGTTGATCAGCACGGTCGCCCCGGCCAGCGCGGCGAAGCCGCTCGGCGGCAACGGAACCCACCCGTCCTCGCAGATCTCCAGGTGGAAGACGAAGTCGTCCAGATTGTTCGCCCGGAACAGCAGATCGGAGCCGAACGGCGCACGGTGCCCGGCGACGGTGACATGATCCTCCAGCACTTCCCGCGCCGCCGCGAACTGGCGTTTCTCGTAGAACTCCCGATAGTTCGGCAGGTAGCTCTTCGGCGCGACGCCCAGCACGATGCCACGGCAGATCGCGATCGCGCAGTTGAACAACCGGTGGTGCGCGCGCACCGGGGCGCCCACCACGAGCACCGTGTCGATATCCGTACTCGCCGCGACGAGCCGGGCCAGCGCCGCCTCGACCGCGGCGTCCAGCGCGTCCTGGTGGAACAGGTCGTCGGCGGTGTACGAGGAGAGTCCCAGCTCGGGGAACACCGTCAGCACGGCACCGGCCGCCGCGGCCCGCGCGGCCAGCTCCACGGTCTGCTCGACGTTGTAGGCGGGGTCGGCCACCCGTACCCGGGGGACCGCGACCGCCACCCGCGCGAAGCCGTGCCGGTACAGCGAATCGAACGGCAGGTCGGTCACCCGCGTCCCCTTCCGGGATGAGGTCGATCATGATCCCCTCGGAATCTACGCCGCCGGTGGCGAGCGGGCGCGGCGGCGACTCTGCGGATGACCCGGCAGCGGCCTCGTGACCTGCACTTCTGCCGACGGGGGCGGAAGGCGCGAATCGTCCGGCCGGAGATGTGAACCGTCGGCGGCTAAGCTATAGCAATGGCGGATGAAACGGATTCCGACCTAATAGCGGGGGAACGGCGCGCAGATCTGCTGCGCGCGCTTTCGTATGTGTCCACCGAGTCCCAACCGGACGGCAGCTATGTGCTGAACGGCGACCTTCCGCCGGACGTCGCCCCGCCGTTCATTCGCGCCATCATGCGGGTGGAGGCGGAGTTGCTGCTGCACGATGCCGAGCTCGTCACGGTCGAGGGCGGAGAGCCCCGCACGCCGGAGGAACGGCGCACCGACGCGTTCGTCGCGCTGGTCTTCCGCGTGGACGACCGGCGCTAGCCCGGCGCGGACCTTGCACTCGCCACCCTAGAGTGCTAAAAATGCTTTTGGCACTCCCTATCGGTGAGTGCCAGGTCGGGACGGTGAGACCGGGTTCCGTAGACACCCTCGGTCGTCCGTCGCGGGCACCGAACCTGGCCAGCGTAACTGGGGCGACCCGACCAGCGGTCGTCCTGTGTGTCAGCCATCCACATGGAGGATCTCAACAACGCCATGGCCAAGACAATTGCGTATGACGAAGAGGCCCGCCGCGGCCTCGAGCGGGGCCTCAACAGCCTCGCCGACGCGGTCAAGGTGACGCTGGGCCCCAAGGGTCGCAACGTTGTCCTGGAGAAGAAGTGGGGCGCTCCCACGATCACCAACGATGGTGTGTCCATCGCCAAGGAGATCGAGCTGGAGGACCCGTACGAGAAGATCGGCGCCGAGCTGGTCAAGGAAGTCGCCAAGAAGACCGACGACGTCGCGGGCGACGGCACCACCACCGCGACCGTGCTCGCCCAGGCACTGGTGCGCGAGGGTCTGCGCAACGTCGCGGCCGGCGCGAACCCGCTGGGCCTGAAGCGCGGCATCGAGAAGGCCGTCGAGGCCGTCACCGCCAAGCTGCTCGACACCGCCAAGGAGATCGACACCAAGGAGCAGATCGCTGCTACCGCGGGCATCTCGGCGGGCGACTCGTCCATCGGTGAGCTGATCGCCGAGGCCATGGACAAGGTCGGCAAGGAAGGTGTCATCACCGTCGAGGAGAGCAACACCTTCGGCCTCCAGCTGGAGCTCACCGAGGGTATGCGCTTCGACAAGGGCTACATCTCCGGCTACTTCGTCACCGACCCGGAGCGTCAGGAAGCGGTCCTCGAGGACCCGTACATCCTGCTGGTCGGCTCGAAGATCTCGACCGTCAAGGACCTGCTGCCGCTGCTGGAGAAGGTCATCCAGGCGGGCAAGCCGCTGCTGATCATCGCCGAGGACGTCGAGGGCGAGGCCCTGTCGACCCTGGTCGTGAACAAGATCCGCGGCACCTTCAAGTCCGTCGCCGTCAAGGCGCCCGGCTTCGGTGACCGCCGTAAGGCGCAGCTGGCCGACATCGCCATCCTGACCGGCGGCGAGGTCATCAGCGAAGAGGTCGGCCTCTCGCTGGAGAGCGCGGGCGTGGAGCTGCTCGGCCAGGCGCGCAAGGTCGTCGTCACCAAGGACGAGACCACCATCGTCGAGGGCGCGGGCGACCCGGAGGCCATCAAGGGCCGGGTTCAGCAGATCCGCACCGAGATCGAGAACTCCGACTCGGACTACGACCGCGAGAAGCTGCAGGAGCGCTTGGCCAAGCTGGCCGGCGGTGTCGCGGTGATCAAGGCGGGCGCGGCCACCGAGGTGGAGCTCAAGGAGCGCAAGCACCGCATCGAGGACGCCGTTCGCAACGCGAAGGCGGCCGTCGAGGAGGGCATCGTCGCCGGTGGTGGCGTGGCCCTGCTGCAGTCGGCTCCGGCGCTGGACGAGCTGAAGCTCACCGGTGACGAGGCGACCGGCGCGAACATCGTGCGGGTCGCGCTGTCGGCTCCGCTGAAGCAGATCGCGTTCAACGCGGGCCTCGAGCCCGGTGTGGTCGCCGAGAAGGTGTCGAACCTGCCCGCGGGTCACGGCCTGAACGCCGACTCGGGCGAGTACGAGGACCTGCTGGCCGCCGGCGTTGCCGACCCGGTCAAGGTCACCCGTTCCGCGCTGCAGAACGCGGCTTCGATCGCGGCCCTGTTCCTGACCACGGAGGCCGTTGTCGCCGACAAGCCGGAGAAGTCCGCCGCTCCCGCCGGCGACCCGACCGGTGGCATGGGCGGCATGGACTTCTGAGTCCCGCCACCCGGCAATACAGTTCGAACCGGAAGCCGGTCCACCGCGAGGTGGGCCGGCTTCCGGCGTTTCGGCGTCAGATGCCGTCGATTATGACGACCGTCGGCCGGAGATGCCGCCAGCGCCCTCGTGCAGCGGTGACTCGCCGACTCACCTTGGCACAGGCCAGAAACCAGTCTCGCCGATCGTGATCACGCAGGGCTGATTCAGCACCCCGGCCTTGTAGACGGCTTCATCGAGGTGGGTCGCCATCAAGAGCATCCATGTCTTCCACGGAGTACCCGCGCCCACCGGTTTTCCGGTATTCGCCGCGAGCCGTAGGTAGTAGTCATGGAGTTCCTGGTCGGTTACCGCGAAGGTCAGCGGGGGTTCCACAGGCGATTCATCGATTGCCGTGATCTGCAACCGACCAGTGTCATCGCGGCTGATCTGGTATCCGGACTCGGTCCCGGCACGAATAACCGACTCGGTGAGTTCTTCCACACTGGGCTCATGCTTTTCCACGACATCCTCCTCCAGGGAAGGCAGTGATCACTATCCCGCCCTCACTCACGATCACGGTGGGCTGGACGGTCTTGGCTATCGCTCCGGTAACGCGGTTGACCAGGTAGATCTGCCCCGTGTAACAATACCGGCCGCCGCTCTGCGGGCCGTGCCAGTCGGGTGCGTCGTGAGCCTTGGCGATTGCCGTATCGGCAATGTCGCGCCAGTTGCGGCCCTCGATTGCGGCGAGCCCTTCCCATTCGCTCATGTGACCGGCCTGGATATGCCGATACCCGTAGTCTTTATTCCCGCACAGCAGCTTCCATTCGCCGAAGGTTGTGACTACCTTGTCTTCGGGCGAGCTGATTCCACAAGCTCCCCACGGGAACGAGGCGTGAGCCACCGGACTCGGCATCAGGCCCATGACCGGCGCCACTGCTGCCGCTGTAGCTATTACAAGTGCCGATATCTTCAACTCGACCCCCATATCGCGCACCAATTGGTGCTTCTACCTATAACTTTGCTGCATCCGCCAATGAGGGCTTCATCGTCAGCCAGGCGCACCCCCGAGCCCTCGAGCGAGATGGAGGAGCGCAACCCACGACAACCGACCTCATTGCCTTACACCTGAATTCGACGCGTGCGGTGCGCTCCCGGTTCCATACCAACGGAGATCTTCTCCTTGTTGCATCCATCTGGAAGCCGGTCCGCCGAGAGGTGGGCCCGGCTTCCATGCCCGAAGACCAAGCTTTGCTGCATGCGCGCCTTGACGAACTTGCGGCCCGAGAACGTGGCATTCAGTACACGCTCATGCGAGGTGTTATCCATGGCGACGCGCAACATCGAAACGCGCTGTGGGACAACGTTGCTCGACGCGCTGTTCTGTGCGACTGGGAGAACGCGGCAATCGGCCCGCCAGAATGGGACCTGGTAACCATCGAGATACACTGCCGTCGATTCGGGCACCCGGCGCACGAATACGAGGCATTCAGCCGCGTATACGGGTTCGATGTGCGCGATTGGGCTGGTTATGAGTGGCTTCGCGACCTGCGCGAGTTGCGGATGATCACCACGAACGCTCGTAAGTGTGGGCCGGGATCGGCGACCGCCGCCGAGGTTTTGCGGCGGGTGGAGGACGCCGTTCGCAACGCGAAGGCGGCCGTCGAGGAGGCCATCGTTTCCGGCGTTTCGCGCGTCAGATTCCGTCGAGGGTGACGACGGCGAACGGCGTCCTCGGGCTGCCGGGCCCCATCGGGCCGCCCTTGTCGAATTGGGAGGAGACGATCAGGGTTCGGTCACCGGCGCGGGCCAGGGTCGTCGGGATGGACAGCGCCTCGTCGGTGCGCTGCTGTGCCAGCGTCACGGTGGCGCCGTCGTCGGAGACGGTCCAGCGGCTGATCGTGTTGGTCGTGTTGTGGACGGCCCACAGGGTGCCCTCGCGCAGTTCCAGTCCGTCGCCCTGCCGGAGATCGCCTCCGCGCAGGGCGACCTTGCTGATCGGATTCGCCTCCGGCGTCAACGCGATGCGGTACAGGTCGCCGCGCGGCATATCGACCGTGAGCAGGTAACGGCCCGCCGGATCGGCGACGATGCCGTTGAGGCTGAAGCCGCCCGGCTCGATCGGCGGCAGTACGGAGCGCAGGTCGAACTGCGGAGTCAGTTCCCCGCGCCCGCCCTGTGCTCTGGCGGCGGCCAGTTGATCGGGAGTGACTCGATAGACCACCGCCCGCGTGCTGTCGGTCAGATACGCCGTGCCGTCCGGGGTGATGGCGAGATCGTTCACGAAGCGGGGATCGCTTCCGGGCATGGTGAAGTCGGCGAGCAGCGCGCGGGTCGCGACGTCGTACACCGCGACGCCAGTGGTCGAGTCGGTCACCCACAGCCGCCCGGCCGAGTCGACTTTCAAGCCGTTGGCGGTCTTGTGGTTGTTGGCGCCTTCGGGCAGGAAGACCTCGGCGCGATGGGCATCCGGTGTCGCGCGGTAGACGGCGCCGGTGGTGTACGACCCGACGTAACTGTCTCCGGTGCGTGCGTCGACCGCGATTCCCTCCGGGTAGACGTGGTCGCCCGGCAGTTCGTAGGCGGTGTGGACGGGGCTGCTCGGCGTATCGGCGGTGCCGCAGGCCATGAGCGTGACGCAGGCGCTTCCTGCGGCCAGGCTCGACAGCAGGCGGGACAGGGCTTGGGACATCGGTCTACCTCTTAGGGTTCGCTCTAACGAATTTGTTCACACTTGAGAATGAGAACAAATCTAAGTTAGAACTCTAATGATCGTCAAGGCTTGAACGATAAGTTGTGCGGATAACATGCGTTCATGACGTCCTTGCCCGCCGCCGAACGGATCGGTTCGTATCTCAAACGTGCCGAGCAGTCCCTCAATACGGCGAAGAACGCCGCGTTGAAGCCGGCGGGCGTCACCGTGCCGCAGTACGCCGCACTGCTGTTCCTCGCGGAGAATCCCGGCATCTCGGCCGCCGCCCTGGCCCGGCTCTGCGGCGTCACCCCGCCCTCGATGAACACCGTGCTGAGCAACCTCCAAGACCGCGGGCTGATCGAGCGCACGCAGCACCCGTGGCACAAGAACGTCCTGGAGACCACACTGACCGAGAAGGGCGCGGCGGTGATGCGCGACGCGGACGCCCGCGCGGTCCGCGTCGAACGAGCCCTGGCCGAGGAATTCACCGACGCCGAACGAGCTGCCTTGCAGGACTTGCTGATTCGATGCGCCGATCGGCTCGACTCGATCCGGCCCGATCCGGCCGCTTAGCCATCCGCGGGCAGAAATCGGACGCACCCGCGACCGGATCGGCCGCTCACGGCCACGGAGTCACCGAACGACGATGTCCGGCGCCCTCCGCTCGGTGGTGCGATGGGGCGACCGGCCGCTGTGGTGGAACCGTGGGAGTAAAGCGGATCGACTCACCGGCGGCGCGAGTCGTGGTCGCATCGCTGCTGGACAGGGCTAGGCGGGAACCGGGGTTCGGACGGCGGGCCGAGCCTTCCGGAGCGCGAGTGCGAGCGCCAGGCATGCGATGAGCGCGGATGTCCACGGCAGCCACTGGCTACCGGAGGAATCCAGCACGGTCGCACCGACGACGGACCCGATGCCCGCGCCGAGGTAGATGGCCGATCCGTTCAGGCCGAGGGCGACGGTGGGCGCGTCGTGGGCGATGCCGAACAGGCGATGCTGCTGCGGTACCAGGATCGCCGCACCGAACAACCCGGTGACGGCGAGCACGACGAACACCGCCCACGCGGCATGGACGGCCACGCCGAGCAGGGCCAGACCCGCCAGTGCGCCGAGCAGTCCCACCGTCAGCGTGCGCTGCGGGCCGTACCGGTCGACGGCGCGCCCGGCCTGCGCGTTGCCGATCACCTGGCCGACGCCCATGGCCAGCAGCAACCACGCGAGCATGCTCTGCGGCACCGAGGTCGCGACCACCACCGGCAGGTAGACGATGGTGGTGTAGACGGCGGTGATCTGCGTGGTCGTCACGATCAGCACGCGCAGCACCGCCGGACGGGTCAGCACGCCGATCCGGTCGCGCAGGCCGGTGCTCGGCAGCGTCACCCGGGGCAGCAGGAGGACCAGCGCCGCCGCGACGGCTCCACCGACCGCGATTCCCCACAGCACACCGCGCCAGCCGATCCAGCGCTCGGCGAAGATGCCGATCGGCACGCCCGCGACGCTGGACAGCGTGATGCCCGCGGTGACGATCGACAGCGCCCGTCCCCGGTGCGCGTCATCGGCGACGACGCCCGCGACGGCGAACGCGTTGGCCTGGAAGGCCGCCGCTCCGATGGCCGCCACCACACGCGCCGCCGCCATGACACCGAAGCTCTCCGCGGCGGCCTGCCCGATCATGCCGAGCACGAAAAGCGCGGCGCCGCCGCCGAGTAGCCGTCGGCGATCCCAGGAGCCGGTCGCGGCGGCGATAAGGGGAGAGGCGATGGCGTAGGTCCAGGCGAACATCGTGGTCAGCTGGCCCGCGGTGGACACGGAGATGTGCAGGTCGGCGGCGATCAGCGGGAGCAGTCCGCTGAGCACGAAGCCGTCGGTGCCGAGCACGAAAGTGCCCACGGCGAGCGGTAGGAGCGATCGATACAGATTGTTAGATGATTGTCGAAGCATCATAGGATGAGAGTGGGATATGATTCGATTGTTGTCAAATGATCGGAGAATGGAGATGCGCCCGCTGCCGCAGCCGAGTACCGCCGACATCGACCTGGTCCGGGTGCTCAGCGCCCTCGCCGACCCGGTCCGGCTCGAACTGGTGCGCGCGCTCGCCGGCGAGCGCGAACCGCTGAGCTGCAATGTCCGGGAGTTCGACGTGGAGATCACGGCGGCGACCGCCTCGCACCACTGGAAGGTGCTGCGGGACGCGGGCATTACGACAACCTTCGTCTCCGGCCGCAACCGGCTGGTCGAACTGCGGCGCGACGATCTGGAGCAGCGCTTCCCCGGCCTGCTGGACGCGGTCATCACCGGCGCCCAGCGCTGAACCGGCCGCCGGGCGCGTGCTCCCCCCGGCACTGAGGCCGCGAGAAAGCCTGCCGCCATGGCATTCCGAGCGCCTCCGCGGCGAGCCGTCCGTCATCGCGATCGTCGCGCTGCTGGTGAACGCCTGCACCGCGCGGAGTTCGAGAACATCGCCCCGGCCATCGTGTCGGCGCCCTCGGCGGCGGCCACAGCGAACAGCCCCCGGTCGAGATCGAGTAACCGTGCGACGGTCTGTCGGCGCGAGCGGCGGGGTGGGGCAACCGTGCGCGCGGGCGGCGCCCAGGATCAGCGGTGACGGCCCTCCTCGAGTGCGTAGCGGCGCTTTCGGCATGGGATCACCCTGAGTCCGCGTGCCGAACGGGCGGGCCGGCCGTACGCTGAACCACATGCCTGACCGCGGTCGGATCCGAGGGGTGCTCTACGACATCGACGGCGTCCTGGTGACCTCCTGGCAGGAGATCGAGGGCGCCGCCGCCGCGGTGCGCCGGATCGGCGAGAGCGGGCTGCGCCGCGCTTTCCTGACCAACACCACCTCGCGCACTTGCGCCGAGATCGCGCAGCGCCTGTGCGACGCCGGTATCGAGGTCGAGCAGGGCGAGATCGTCACCGCCGCAAGGCTCACCGCCGAGTTCGTGCGCGGACGCTACCCCGATGCCGCCGTCTGGGTGCTCAACCACGGCGATATCACCGCGGATCTCACCGGTCTGACGCTCGACGACGATCATCCGGACGTGGTCGTGATCGGCGGAGCGGGACCGGAATTCGATCACGCAGCGCTGAGCCGGGTGGTGGAACTGATGTTGGACGGTGTGCCCGTCGTCGCCATGCACAGCGGATTGACCTGGGCGACAGCGGAAGGGCTCCGCGTCGACGCGGGCGCCTACCTGCCGGGCCTGGAGGCGGCGGGCAATGCGCGCATCGAGGTGGTCGGCAAGCCCGCCGCGGCCGGTTTCCGGACCGCCGCCGCGCTGATGCGGCTGGACCCTTCGGAAGTCTTGATGATCGGTGACGATCTGAATTCGGATGTGCTCGCGGCGCAGGACGCCGGGTTGACCGGGGTTCTGGTACGCACCGGTAAATTCCGTCCCGGCGTACTGGCGTCGGCCGACCGCGCACCCGATCACGTCATCGATTCCGTGGCCGCGCTGCCGGAATTGCTGGCCGGGTCGGCGGAGTCGGGCGAACTTGCCGTAACCGACGAATCGGAATGAAACAAAAAATTCTACAGTTTCCCTCTAAAATTGCCCGCAAACGCGACGCTGCTAGGTATCGTCTGTTCCGGCAAATGGCCAGTGACAAGGAATGTCTCACGGACAGATCGGAGTTGCCGGATGCTCGATTCGCTGATGAGCGTGCTTGTGCGCAAACTACTATGGTCGCCGGGCTTCGGCTCGGCGACCGATCAGTGAGGTAGCAACTGTTCAGCCAACTTTCGGCTAACGCGATGTAGGCCGCGGGTTGTAACGAAGGGCCCGATCGATGACGATGAGTTCGGGCCCTTCTGTATTGTCTGCCCCAATGTCACAGGATGCGAATACGGGTCGAATGTATGCCGGGCAACCCGTGGAGGACCGGCAGCGTCAGCGGCGTGCGCGTTTTCTGGAGTCAGGCCTGACGGTCTTCGCGCGGGACGGCTACGCCAATAGTTCGGTCGGCGCCATCTGTAAGGACGCCGGACTCTCCTCGCGACAGTTCTACGAGGAGTTCACCGGTCGCGAGTCCCTGCTCCTAGAGCTGTACGAGCAGATCGACCGGGAGTCGCGCGATGCCGTGAAGAAGGCGTTGGACGCGAAGTCCGGCGCCAAGTCGCTGGACGTCATCGATGCCGCGGTTCGCGCGTACGTCGAATCCATCGGATCCGATCCGCGCAAGGCGCGCGTCGCCTTGGTCGAAGTGGTCGGCGCGGGCCCGAAGGTGGAGAAGTTCCGTCTCGCGGTGCGCCGGGAGTGGGGTTCGCTGCTGGCAGGCGCCGCCGAAGACGCCGCGCTGCACGGCGAGATACCCGCGGGCGACTACGAGATGCGGATGCTCGCCATCATCGGCGCCGTCAACTACGTGGTGGACTCGTGGAGCGGTGCGGAGCCGCGTCCGCCGCTCGACGACGTGATCCGGGTGCTGAGCAGAGTGATCATCGGCGCGGTCCGCGCATAGCGTCCCGGCCTGCGGGATCGGCGGCGACGAGCGCGGTAGCGTGCGGGGATGCAGACAGTTCCGATCCAGATGCCGGACGGCACCACGGTTCCGGTGCGGTTGATCCCCGCCGGGGGCGTGCACCGGCACCCGGTCACACCGGACGCGCCGCGTCCGGTGCTGGTGATCGTGCCCGGACTCGGTGTTCCGGGGGGTTACTACGAACTGTTCGCCTCGAGCCTGGCGGCGCGCGGGTTCGACGTGGCCATCGGTGAGCTGCGCGGCAACGGCGACAGCAGGCCGAAGCCCAGCTCCGCCAGCACCTTCGGCTACCACGAACTGGTCTCGGTGGACTTCCCGGCGATCTTCGAGGTGGTCCGCGAGCAGTTCCCGGACAGCACGCCGTACCTGCTCGGCCACAGCATGGGCGGCCAACTCGGCGTCATGTACGCCGCACGCGTCCGCGGCAGGCTCGGCGGACTCGTCCTGGTCGCCTCGGGAACGCCGTATTACCGCGGCTATCGCGGACTTTCGGGCCCGGGCATGCTGGTCGGCACCGCGGCGATCTCGCTGACGGCCAACTTGGCGGGCTTCTGGCCCGGCGACCGGGTGTCGATGGGCTTCGGCCGCCAGTCCAAAGTGCTGATCTCCGACTGGGCCCGGCTCGCGCGCACCGGCCGGTTCGTCCCGGTCGGCGCGGACATCGACTACGAGGAGCGCATCGCGCGGCTGCGGCTTCCGGTGCTGTCCATCACGATGACCGGCGACGACCTCACCCCGCCCAGCTCCGCCGAGCACCTGCTGGAGAAGCTGCCCAACGCCGAGGTGACGCGCTGGCGACAGCCGGAACCGCTGGGCCACAACGGCTGGATCCGGCAGTGCGCGGGCACCGTCGACCAGATCGAGAAGTGGCTGCGGGACCGCTGAACCGAGCACGGACCGCGCCCGGCCCGGCCATTCGTCAGGCGCGCCGCTCGATCAGCATCTGGGTGAAGAACTCGTAGATCAGCGCCGCCTGGAAAGCCGACTGCTTGTTGTCGGCGGCGCCGCCGTGGCCGCCCTCGATGTTCTCGTGGTACCAGAACTCGTGGCCCTGCTCCTCCAGCAGCGCGGCCATCTTGCGGGCGTGGCCGGGATGCACCCGGTCGTCCCTGGTCGAGGTGGTGAGCAGGATCGGCGGGTAGGAGCGGTCGGCGCGCACGTTCTGGTAAGGCGAGTACTTGCCGATGTACTCCCATTCCTCCGGCTTGTCGGGGTCGCCGTACTCGGCCATCCACGAGGCGCCCGCCAGCAGCAGGTGGTAGCGCTTCATGTCCAGCAGCGGCACCTGGCAGACGATCGCGCCGAACAATTCGGGGTAGCGGGTCAGCATCACGCCCATGAGCAGTCCGCCGTTGCTGCCGCCGACCGCGCCGAGCTGATCCGCGGTGGTGATACCGCGCCCGACGAGGTTTTTCGCGATCGAGGAGAAGTCCTCGTACACCTTGTGCCGGTTGGCTTTCTGCACCGAGGTGTGCCATTGCGGCCCGTACTCACCGCCGCCGCGGATGTTCGTCATCACCCAGGTACCGCCGCGCTCCAGCCAGCCCATCCCCGAGGCGCCGCTGTAACCCGGAGTGCGCGACACTTCGAAACCGCCGTAACCGGACATCACCGTCGGCCCGGGCTGGTCCTTGCGGTCGCGATGACGGATCACGAAGTACGGCACCGGCGTGCCGTCATCGGACGTGGCGAAGAACTGCTCGGTCTCCACGCCGTCGGCGTCGAAGAATCCGGGCTCCTGCTTGAGCCGCTCGGTGCGCCCGCCGACCGCACTGGCCAGCAGCGTGGCCGGAGTGGTGAACCCGCTGGTGCTGAGCATGAACTCGTCGCCGCCCTCCAGCGGGTCGAGATTCAGCACGCTGGTGGTGGCCATCGGCGGAGTGTCGGTCAGCGGCCTGCGACGCCAGCCGTCCGTCGCCGGGGTGAGCACGTGCAGCTTGGTCTGCACGTCCTCGAGCGTGACCAGCAGCAGGTGATTCTCGGTCCAGCCGTAGCCGTGCAGCGCGGTGTGCGCGTCCGGGGTGAAGAGGACCTCGAAATCCCGTGCGCCGGCCAGGAACTTCTCGAAGTCGGCGGCCAGCAGCGCACCCGCGGGATAGCTCGCGCCGCCCACCTCCCACGGCGACTTCAACCGCACCAGCAGCCAGTCCTTGTACCAGGATTCGCTGGCGTCGCTGGGGATCTCGAGATGCCGCAGCGTGCCGTCGTCGGCCAGCAGGTACACCTCTTCGTTGAAGAAGTCGGTGGCGCGGCCGACGTAGTGCCGTTCGTAACCCGGTGTGCGGTCGTAGCCCGCCGAGACCGCGACATCCCCGGTCTCTCCCTCGAAAACGGTGATCGCCTCGTCCAGAGCGGTGCCGCGCCGCCAGCGTTTCGCGATCCGCGGATATCCCGAATCGGTCAGCGAGCCGGGGCCGAAGTCGGTGCCCACGTACACCGAGTCGATATCGATCCAGCGGATCTCCGACTTGGCCTCGGGCAGGAAGAACCCGCCATCGGCCGGATCGAGGAACACCCTGCGCTCCATGTCGAACTCGCGGACCACCTTCGCGTCCGCGCCGCCGCGCGACAGGCTGATCAGCGCGCGGGACTGTTCCGGGCGCAGTACCGCGGCTCCGCCCCACACCCAGTTCTCGTCCTCGGCGGCGGCCAGTGCGTCGAGATCGATCAGCACGTCCCAGTCCGGCGAGTCCTCGGCGTACTCGGCGAACGTGGTGCGCCGCCAGAGGCCGCGCGGGTGCTCGGCGTCTCGCCAGAAGTTGTAGAGCCAGGGGCCGCGGCGAGACGGGTAGGCGATCTTCGTATCGGTGTCGAGCATGTCGAGGATGCGCCGCTCCAGCTCCCGGAAGCGATCGGAGTCGGCGAACCGGGAGTGCGCGACGGCGTTGTGCGCGCGGGCCCAGTCCAGGGGCCGCTCACCGGTCACTTCTTCCAGCCAGAGGTAGGGGTCGGTCACATTCTCCACACCGCTCATCCCCACATTGTGGACGAGCCGCCCGGGCGCGGGCTTACCAGGAGTGCGCTACGTCGACCACGATGCGCGATCCGCTGCCCGGTCCGTCGAGGGTGTAGGTCTGGAACGGCAGTCGAGCGCGCGTGCCGAGACCGACCGTGGTCTGGCCTTCGAAAGAGCCGGCCCAGGCCACCTGACGGAAAGTCCGGTAGTCCCGCACCTCGGTGAGCTCGGCCCGGTTCGCGGGGTTGTAGGTGGGGGTGAACGAGTCGTCGTAGGCAGGGGCGTTGACGGTGATGCTCAGGTACGCCTCGCCGCGCAGCGGGACGGGTGCGCCGGAGCCGTCCATGGTCACCCGCTCGACGTAGCCGACGTGGTACCCCGTCACGGGCCCGGCGACGTCGAACACCAAGCGGTCGAAGCAGTCGTGCCGCCCGGCGCGGACCCCGGTCAGCGGCGTGGGCGTGCGGGCCTGGCTCGTCTTGGGCATCGAACCCCAACCGGACGCACACGCCGGGGCGGCGGAGGCCGGGACGGGTGCGATCCAGAGACCGGCGACTGTCAGGACGGAGAAGAAAAGGGGAAGCAAGCGACGCATGGTCGCACCGCCTTCGGGGGCACGGGAGGATTGATGTACTTCATGCATCGGTCGAGGTGAGCGCGCTGTTACCGACGATTGCGGCGAAAAGTGTTGGCGAACGGGACAACTCGTCCACCGCAGCCGAGTAGCGGCGGCTCGCCGTTCGCTGGGGCCGGTGCCCGCTCGGCGCGGACAAGTAGGATCGCTGCCGGCGAGGCCGATCCGAACAGGAGGTTCGAGGTTGCCACCGTTTCTCTGGGAGCAGCACTGCTGCCTGCCGCTCTCGCCCGCCGCGCGTATCGGCGACCTCGCGCGCTACCCGGCCGGCTCGTACTTGTCGGTGAACGTGGGCTACTCCCGGCAGTCGACTGCGGACTCTCTGGCGTTGCTGGACCGATTCCGCCGCGAGGCGTCGGCGGACGGCCGGTTTCGCCTGGTGCGCGGCATCGATGACATCGGGGCGCCCGGCGCCATCGCGCTCGCGTTCGATCTGGAGGACTCCGGCCCGCTGGGCGGCGACCTGGACAACGTCGCGCGGTTCTACGACCTCGGCGTGCGGTCGTTGCTGCCCACCTACAACCACGCCAACGCCGCGGGCTGCGGATGCCTGGACACCGAAGACACCGGACTCACCGGGTACGGCCGCGACCTCGTCCATGCGCTCAACGATGTCGGCATGTTCGCCGACGGCTCGCATTGTTCCCGGCGCACGGGGCTGGAACTGGCCGAGTCGAGCGTCGTCCCGATGATCTACAGCCACTCGAACTTCGCCGCCCTGTGGGACCACCCGCGCAACATCACCGACGAGCAGGCGCGCGCCTGCGCCGCGACCGGCGGTGTGATCGGAATCAACGGCGTCGGAATCTTCTTGGGCCGCAACGCCGCCGACGAACGCGCCGAGCGGATCGCGGCGATGGCGCGGCACATCGAATACGGCGCCGAACTGGTCGGCATCGAACACATCGGAATCGGCTCGGACTACTCTTTCGACGCCGAGGACTTCAACGCCGAACTGGCGAACAATCCGGACGCTTTCTCCGAGGCATACACCGCATGGGGCGCGCTGCAATGGGTGCCGCCCGAGGATCTGACCGGGGCCGCCGACGTACCCGGCCTCGACGAGGTGCTGGCCGGTCGTGGTTTCACCGCGGCGGACCGGGCAGCGGTCTTCGGCGAGAACTTCCGCCGCGTCGCCCGCCAGGTCTGGCGAACCTGACCCAGCGGCTCGCCACCGCGTGCGACCCCCGCGAGGGGCGCACCAAGAAGAGGTCTATTCGTGTTTCACCGCGGCCGGACGCCATTCACGGATGTTCTCGATACGGCTGCTCAGGCGGCATGCTAACCCGGCGCCACCACCGCGTTCTTCCCGAGCACGGAAAGTTTGCGGGTGGGTGTGGCCCACGCCTCACCAGGGTGGGGGATGGGTGGGTGAACATACCGCTGCGGAGTTAGGCTCGGTTCGTGACTTCCCACTACGATGTCGTCGTTCTCGGTGCTGGTCCCGGCGGATACGTCGCCGCGATCCGCGCCGCTCAACTCGGCCTGCGAACAGCGATCGTCGAGCAGAAATACTGGGGCGGTGTGTGCCTGAACGTCGGCTGCATCCCGTCCAAGGCGCTCCTGCGAAACGCCGAACTCGCCCACATCTTCACCAAGGAGGCGAAGACCTTCGGCATCTCCGGCGAGGTGAACTTCGACTTCGGGGTCGCCTTCGACCGCAGCCGCAAGGTCGCCGACGGCCGGGTCAAGGGCGTCCACTTCCTGATGAAGAAGAACAAGATCGACGAGTTCGACGGTAAGGGCACCTTCACCGGCCCGAACTCGCTCTCGGTCGAGCTCTCCAAGGGCGGCACCGAGGCGATCACGTTCGACAACGCGATCATCGCGGCGGGCACCGTCACCAAGCTGCTGCCCGGCACCCAGCTCAGCGCGAACGTGGTCACCTACGAGGAGCAGATCCTCACCCGTGACCTGCCCGGCTCGATCCTCATCGTCGGTGCGGGCGCGATCGGCATGGAGTTCGGCTACGTCCTGAAGAACTACGGCGTCGACGTGCGCATCGTCGAGTTCCTCGACCGCGCGCTGCCGAACGAGGACGCGGACGTCTCCAAGGAGATCACCAAGCAGTACAAGAAGCTCGGCATCACCATCACCACCGGTGCGGCCGTGCAGTCCATCGAGGACGACGGCGCCAAGGTCACCGTCGCGATCAAGGACAACAAGTCCGGCTCGGTCGAGACCGTCACCGTCGACAAGGTGCTGCAGGCCGTCGGCTTCGCACCGCGCGTCGACGGCTACGGCTTGGAGACCACCGGCGTGGTGGTCACCGACCGCGGCGCGATCGGGATCGACGACTACATGCGCACCAACGTGCCGCACATCTACGCGATCGGCGACGTCACCGGCAAGCTGCAACTCGCGCACGTCGCGGAGGCCCAAGGCGTGGTCGCGGCCGAGACCATCGCGGGCGCGGAGACCGTCACCCTCGGCGACTACCGGATGATGCCGCGCGCCACCTTCTGCCAGCCGCAGGTCGCCAGCTTCGGCCTGACCGAGCAGCAGGCCCGGGACGAGGGCTACGACGTGAAGGTCGCGACCTTCCCGTTCACCGCCAACGGCAAGGCGCACGGCCTCGGCGACCCGACCGGTTTCGTCAAGCTCATCGCCGACGCCAAGTACGGCGAGCTGATCGGCGGGCACCTCATCGGCCCGGACGTCTCCGAGCTGCTGCCCGAGCTCACCCTGGCGCAGAAGTGGGACCTGACGGTCAACGAGCTGACCCGGAACGTGCACACCCACCCGACGCTCAGCGAGGCCCTCCAGGAAGCCTTCCACGGCCTGGCCGGCCACATGATCAACTTCTGATCCGGTCGCGGAGAGAGGGCGTGCGGTCGTAGATCGCACGCCCTTTTCATTTGTCGGCCAATGGTTTCCGCCTCGGTAGGGTCGCTGGAGGTCGGCGCGGGCGTGGGCGGTCTGCTATACAGCGTGCATGCTTCGCAGGTGGTTGATCGGAAGTGTGCCGGTGCTCGTCGTGGTGGTGCTGCTGGGGACGGGCACCTTCTACCTGATGAACGCGCGCACCTTCCAGTTGGCCGGTCACGTGGTCAGCAGGGTGGACACCGACGCGAGGGTCGTCGCGCTGACGTTGGACGACGGGCCGTCCGATCGTGCTCCCGAAGTGCTGAAAGTCCTTGCTGACGCGCGAGTTCCCGCCACGTTCTACTTGAACGGGCGTGATCTCGCCGCGCATCCGGAGCACGGCAGGGCGATCGCAGCCGCGGGCCACGAGATCGGCAACCACACCTATTCGCATCGGCGGATGGTGTTCGTCACACCCGGCACCGTCCGGGACGAGGTGGAGGGCACGGACGCCGAGATCACGAAGACCGGTTACGCGGGCCCGATCACCTTCCGGCCGCCCTACGGCAAGAAATTGTGGATGCTGCCGCACTATCTCGCCGAGCACGACCGGGTCACCGTGACGTGGGACGTCGAGCCCGATTCGGGCCGGGCGGACGTCACCGCCGACGACATCGTCGCCGAGACGCTCGGCAAGGTCCGTCCCGGCTCGATCATCCTCTTGCACGTCATGTACGGGAACGCTGAGGCGTCGCTCGCCGCCATCCCCCGCATCGTCACCGAATTGCGCGCCGCGGGCTATCAATTCGTCACCGTGTCGGACCTGATGTCCCGCTGATCCGAGCGGTGCGCCGAGCCGGTCGACCGGTGGAGCGGAGTCGCGTCGCATCGACGAAGACGCTGTGGGAGCGCTCAGTGGTTTCAGCAGTGCCGGGTGTTGGCGCGGAACTCGGTTCGCCGCGGACGTCGGCCGGTCTGCTAACCGGCGGCCGGGAGCATGCCGTAGGCGTGGGTGGGGGTGAACAGGACCAAGGCGCGGCGGTCGGTGACCATCGCGGCGCGGTACTCGTCCCAGTCGGGGTGCTCGCCGTTGGCGGTGCGGTAGTAGTCGACGAGCGCGTCGACGGTGGGGTCGCCGGGCGCGGCGGCGACCGGAGTGAGTTCCACCGTGCCTTCGAGCACGGCGTACGCGAAGAAATCCTCGCGGGTCACGTGCAGTGCCGCCCATGGATCGCGCACGAGGTTGTGATACTTCGCGCGGTCGGCGGTGATGGAGATGCGTATCCGGCCGTCGGCGCCGATGACGTGTAGCACGTTGGACAGCTGTGGGCGCCCGTTGCGGCGGATCGTGGTGAGCACGGACCTGCGATGTTCGCGTGCGAAATCGACGGCGGCGGCTAGTTCCATGTCCGTGTAACCCGCGGCGCGGGGAGTCTCTTCCCCGGTCAATCGCGGTGGTAGGCCGCCTGTGCCTCGCGTACGCGGGGCATGTTGGTCTCCAGCACCTGGATCAGCGATTCCAGATGTGCGGCCACCTCCGCGCCCAATTCGGTGAGGGTGTATTCGACGCGCGGCGGAATCGTCTCCTGCACCTCGCGGTGCACCATGCCGTCGCGCTCCAGCGCTTGCAGAGTCTGCGACAACATGCGTTCGCTCACGCCGTCGACCCGTCGCCGCAGGGCGCTGAACCGGTACGGGCCTTCGCGCAGCGCGACCAGCGCCAGGGTGCCCCAGCGGCTGGCCACGGTTTGCAGGACCGGCCGTGAGGTGCAGTTGCGCGCGAAGACGTCGGCTTCCAGCGTCGGGTCGTCGGCCTCCGCCGAGCCGGTGTGCTGGGTCGTCATGACCGCCATCGTACCCAACTTGACCGCAGTGGGTATGGAATGCATAGTACTTACGAATAGTTAGTGCATGTAAATCAGTGCAGAACCTGGAGGTAGTCATGACCATCGCCGTAACCGGAGCGAGCGGGCAGCTGGGCCGACTCGTGGTGGAGGAGTTGTCGCGCGCGGGATCGACGCCCGTCGCGATCGTGCGTGATCCGGGGAAGGTCGCCGATTTGGCCGAACGCGGCGTGGACGTCCGCGGGGCCGCCTACGACGACCCGGCCGCGCTGGAGCGCGCCCTCCACGGCGTCGACCGGGTGCTGCTCATCTCGGGCAACGAGTTCGGCGCGCGAGTAGCGCAGCACACCAATGTCATTCGCGCGGCCGAGCGCGCCGACGTGGAACTGCTCGCCTACACGAGCATTCCGGGCGCCACCGACAACCCGCTGATCCTCGCGCAAGAACACAAGGGCACCGAGGCGGTGCTCGCCGAATCGGCCGTGCCGCACGTCCTGCTGCGCAACGGCTGGTATTGGGAGAACTACGTGGGCGGTCTCGCGCACGCGGTGGAGTCGGGCGTACTGCACGGCGCCGCGGGCGAGGGGCGCGTGGCGGGCGCGGCGCGCGCCGACTACGCCGAAGCGGCCGCCCGGGTGCTCACCACCGATGGTCACGCGGGCCGGGTGTACGAACTCGGCGGTGGCGAAAGCCTCACCTATGCCGAACTGGCGCAGGCGATTTCGGAAGCCGCAGGTAAGCCGGTGCGCTACGAGAACCTGCCGGAGGCGGACTACGCCGCCGCGCTGATCCAGGCCGGGTTGCCGGGGGCCTACGCCGAGGCGCTCGCCGACGCCGACGCGGGCATCGCCCGCGGCATCCTCGACGTGCGCTCCGGGGACCTGGAGAAATTGCTCGGCCGACCGGCTACCCGGGCTGTCGAAGTCTTCCGTGCGGCGCTGGGCTGACACTGATCGTGATGTGGCGGCCTGTTTCCAAGCCGCCACATCCGGCCCGGCTACCGGTTCGAGCGAAGCTCGAGTGCTACACCCACTGCACCAGCTGGATGATGATCCCGTTCGGATCGCTCATCTGGAAGTACCGCTCGCCCCACTCCTCGGTTTCGATGGGCGTCACGATCGGCACCCCCTCGTCCTGCAACCGGGCGTATTCGGCATCGATGTCGTCGACCACGAAGGCGACGAGCAGCCCGTCGCCCGCACTGCCTGCCTTGCTCTTCGGTTTGAAACTCGCCAGCCCGGTGCGCAAGTAGATGACGTTCAGCCCGGCGTCGTCGCGGGCGAGGGAGACGAACCCGTCGGCCGACATCTTCTCCTCGAAGCCGAGGTGGTCGATGAGGAATTTCGCCGAGGCGGCCGGGTCGGGGACGTTGAGTGAGACGGCGGAAGCGGTGATGTTCATGAACTCTCCTCGGCGTCGGAAATCTGTACTAAGTACACTGTACTTTGTACAGTATTTTTCGGCGGCCCGCATTATGACCTGGGTCACGCCGATACCATCAGTGGTTCGAGGTGGTCGAGGAGGCAGCGGTGGGACAGCCGAAGGAACGCAGCGGCGCGGGCGACCCGGTTCGCACGCTGGAGCTGCTATGGCGGATTCCGCCGGAGTCGGGCGCGGGCCGGGGCCCGAAGCAGCGCAGCAGCGTCGAGGCGGTGATCGCGGCCGCGATCGAGATCGCCGATGCGGAGGGGATCGGAGCGCTCACGATGCGCGCGGTCGCCAACCGGCTCGGCCTGACCCCCATGGCCACCTACACATATGTGCCGGGCAAAGCCGAACTGATCGACTTGATGCTGGACACGGTGTACGCACGGATGGAGCGCGCGGACCTCACCGGTCTGCCCTGGCGCGAGCGGGTCGTCCGGATCGCGGCCGAGAACCGCGCCATGCTGGCCCGCCATCCCTGGGTGGCGTATCTGCCGACCACCCGGCCGCCGCTCGGGCCCGGCCTCGCCGCCAAGTACGACCACGAGCTGGGGGCCTTCGCGGACCTCGGACTCGACGACGTCGCGATGGACGCCGCGCTCACGTTCGTGCTCGGGTTCGTCACCTCCGTCGCCCGTATCGCCATCGACAGCGCGCGGGCGGCGGCGGACAGCGCGCTGTCCGACGGGCAGTGGTGGGAACGGGCCGCGCCCGTGCTGGCGCAGGTGTTCGACGCGGAGCGCTACCCGCTCGCCGCCCGTGTCGGCACGGCCGCGGGCCAGGCGTACGACGCCGCCTACAGCGCCGACCATGCCTACGAGTTCGGGCTGACGCTGGTGCTCGACGGCTTGGCGCGCCGCATCGAGGGGCCGTCCGCTGGGGTCTAGACGCCGTCGCGCTGGATGCGCAGGGCGGTGATCGTCGCGGCCAATCCGTCGTATTGGTTGATCAACAGCACGATTTCGATGAGGCTGCGCTCGTCGTAGTGCTTCGCCAGCTCGGCCCAGGTGTCGTCGTCGAGGTCGCGCGTCTCGACCAGCTGGTCCACCGCGGCCAGCAACGCGCGGTGCTTGTCCGACCAACCTGCCGCTTCGGGACCCTCGCGCAGCCGCTCGAGGATTTCGGTCGTCACCCCCGCGCGGCGACCGAGCCGGATGTGATGGTCCATTTCGTAGTCGCAGCCGCGCAGATGCGCGACCCGGATGATCACCAGCTCCGACTCGTGGCGCGGTAGCCGCCCGCCCGGCATGAGTTTGCCCGAGTAGTGCAGCCAGCCGCGGAACAGTCCGCGGGTGCGGCCGAGGGTGCTGAACAAGTGGGCGTCGCCGGTGCCCGCGGCGCGGGAAAGCACCTGCCAGACAACCCAGTTGAGCGGGCCGAGTTCCCGCAGCCGTCCGGGCGAGATGCGTGGTTGCAGCGCTGAAACCATCGTGGTTGCCACCTCCGCGTGGTCTGTGCGGTCGGCGTCGGTGCCGGCCGAGAGAGAGCCTACTCGGCAGTATCCCGCGCGGCGCCCGCCATTCTTTTGCTTTCGGAGTGGTTTTCGGCCGGGTGCCCCGTCATCATCAGTACCGGTGCGGGTCACCGCGGCCGCGATGAGTTGGCGCGGCGTCAGGTGTGGACAACAGGTCGGCAGGGGAACAGATGCTGGTGAGGATCAGGCCCGGAGCGGAGCTTTCCGGCGCCGAGCGGGAATTCGTCGCGTGCCTGCGGTCGTATCCGACCACCGGTTTCGCCGTGATCGATCTCGAGGCGGACAACCGGCGCGTCGACGCGGTGGTGTGCACCCCGCGGGGCCTGACCGTGCTGGAGGTGCACGGATTCCAGCGCAGGCAGAGCGGCATTCTGAGCACACCGGCCGAAGGGCCGTGGAAGATCAGCGACGCGCCGGTGGAATTGGACGACCCGGAATCCGGGAGCCCCGCCGAGCGAGTGGAACACGGCATCTACGCGGTCAAGCACATGCTCCAGCGGGCGTTGCAGGACCCGGGGCACATCAGCGGCGCCGTAGTGCTCGTCCCGTTCCGCGGTGCAGTGGTGCGTCCGGCGCGCACGAACCTGCGCCCGGGGTTGGACGTGGTGGTCGGCAATGTCACCGACGCGACCGAGTTGCGCATCTACCTGGAGGGATTCTCCGCGGGACCGCGTGACTGGACCGCGGACCGGGTGATCGGCGCGTGCGGTGCGCTCGGGCTGGCGGAGATCGCCCCGACCCGCGCGGAACTCCTCGAGGCGGGCTTCGAGGAGAACGCGCCGGAGCCGGTCACGACCATTCCGCGCACACCGAAGCCGCGGGTCGAGCCGAAGCCCGGCGCCGCGACGAAGAGCCAGGCCTACGCGGGCTGGTCGGTCGTCGTGATCGCCGTGGTCGGGGTCCTGTTCGTGCTCGGCGTGATCGCCACCGCGCTGGCGCACGACTCGGCGCAACCGATTCCGGCGCCCGGTACGACGACGACCACCCCGTCGCCGCCGTCGCACCGGCCCAGCGAATGCTTCCCCTTCCAGCAGAACTGCTGATCGCTCAATCCCGCACGGCGCGGCCCAGTTTGGTCAGGCGCAGTGCGTGCTGCGCACGGGCCAGCACGTGTGTCCGGGAGGTGTCGATATGGGCGGTGAGGGTCTGCGCCGCCGCGTCCACCGCACCCGACACCAGGAGTTCGGCGATCGCGATGTGCTCGGCGGTCATGGTGGCGATCCGCTCCGGAGTCGGCATGTCCAGCGTGCGCACCGGGCGCACCCGGATGTGCACGGCGGTGAGCGCCTCGGCGAGTGCGGCGTTGCCCGCGGCGGCGAGCAAGGTGGTGTGGAACCGTTCGTCGGCGGCCACCAGCGCCGGTCCCGGTTCGGGCGGGTCGTCGCGCAGCGCGCGCCAGGCGTCGAGTTCCGCGCGCACGAGAGCCAGATCGTGCGCGGGCGCCTCACCGGGCGCCCGTACGCGTTGCATCCCCCTGGCTTCCAGCACCAGCCGCAGCTCGTAGAGGTGATCGAGTTCGTCGAGCCGGGGCCGGTACGGGTAGAGGCCGTCGGCCAGCCGCTCCACCAGGCCGTCGGCCTGCAACCGGGCCAGCGCCTCGCGCACCGGGGTGCGCGACACCCCGTAGGCCTCGGCGAGGCGTTCCTCGCCGAGCCGTTCGGTCGGCACGATCGCTCCGGTGGCCAGATCCCGCCGCAACGAGTCGTACACCTGCTCGCGCAATGGAATCCGACCCCTGTCGCGGGTCATGGCGGCGCTCAGATCGCCATCGCCGAGCGGACTTCGCTCTCGGCGCCCGCGCCACCCGCGCCCGTGGAGGTCACCCGGCCGGACCGCAGCACGTAGTAGCGCTGCGCCGCCTGCAACGCGAAGCCGATGTGCTGTTCGACCAGCAGCACGCTCAGTCCGCCGCGGCGGGTGAGATCGATGATGGTGCGCTCGATCTCGGCCACCACCGACGGCTGGATGCCCTCGGTCGGCTCGTCCAGGATGAGCAGCTTCGGCTCGGTGATCAGCGCCCGCGCGATGGCCAGTTGCTGGCGCTGGCCGCCGGACAGCAGGCCCGCCTTCCGCGCGAGCAGTTCGCGCAGCGCGGGGAACAGATCGAGCGATTCGTCGATCAGCGCCTTGCCGCGTTTACGGCCGTCCGCGACCACCTGCAGATTCTCCGCGGTGGTCAGTTGCGGGAAACTCTGCTGTCCCTGCGGCACGTACGCGATCCCGCGACGCACCCGCCGCGACGGCGACAGTTTGGTGATGGCCTCCCCGTCGAATTCGATCCGGCCCGACTTCGTGCCGATCAGGCCGACGGCCGTGCGCAGCAGCGTGGTCTTCCCCGCGCCGTTGTGCCCCATGACGGCGACCACACTGTCGTCCGGGACGGTCACCGAGACGCCGTGGATGACTTCGGTGCGGCCGTAGCCGGAGTGGATATCGGTGAGTTCAAGCATCGCTGTCCCCTTTCCGGGGTGACTCCGGGCTCGGCGCGGTCGAGGCGTCCTCCAGTTCGGTGCCGACGGCCGCGGCGGTGCCGAGGTAGACCTCCTGCACCTTCGGGTCCGCCTGCACCTGCTCGACGGTCCCCTCGCTGAGCACCTTGCCGCCCGCGAGAACGGTGACCGAGGTGGCGAAGGCGCGCATGAAATCCATGTCGTGCTCGACCACCACGACCACCCGGTCACCGCCGATGCGGCGCAACAGGTTTCCGGTCTCCTCGCGTTCCTCGGCGCTCATGCCGGCCACCGGCTCGTCCAGCAGCAGCACCGACGCGTTCTGCACCAGGAGCATGCCGATCTCGAGCCATTGCTTCTGCCCGTGCGCGAGTACACCGGCGGGCCTGTCGCGCAGGCCGGTCAGACCGGTGGTCTCCAGCGCCTCCTCGATCACGGGGAGCACCGATTTGCGGCGGCGCAGCATGGTGAGCGCCGAACGGCCCGCGCCCGCGGCGATGTCGAGATTTTGCAGCACGCTGAGCTGCTCGAACACGCTCGCGGTCTGGAACGTCCTTCCGACGCCGAGCCGGGCGATCCGGTGCACCTTCTTGCCGAGCAGTTCCACGCCGGTCTTCTGCGCCGACCCGGTGGCCGGGACCAGACCGGTGATCGCGTCGATCAGCGTCGTCTTGCCCGCGCCGTTGGGACCGATGAGGAAGCGCAGATCGCCCTGCAACACCGTCAGATCGACATCGGTGACGGCCTTGAAACCGTCGAAACTCACCGACAGGCCACGGATCTCCAGGTACTCGCTGGACATTCCCGCGTTGCCGCCGAGCTTCGGTTCGTGCGTCGTCTCGGTCATCGCGATTCCACCTTCTCCGTCGCGGGTTCCGGCAGCGCCTCGACCACCGCGGCGGCAGGCGGGTTCGCGGGCCGCTGGAACCGGTTGCCCAGCACACCTTTCAGCATGGGCCACAATCCGGCGAGGCCCGCGGGCACGAAACCGACCACCACGATGAACAGCACGCCTTGCAGATACGTCCACCCCGAGGGGAACTCCTCGGACAGCGCCGTCTGCGCCCATGCCACGCCGATCGCGCCGAGCACCGGCCCGAGCAGGGTGGTCCGGCCGCCGATCGCGACGCCGATGAGAAACGCGATGGACGGAACGACGCCGATGTCGGCGGGGGAGATGATGCCGACGATCGGAGTGAACAGCGCACCGGCGATGCCGGCGAAGAACGCCGCGACCACATAGGCGACGATCTTCACGTTCGCCGGATCGTATCCCAGGAAGCGCACCCGCTCCTCTTGGTCGCGCACCGCGACGAGCAACTCGCCGTACCTGCTGTGCATCAGTTGCCGCACCAGCGCGACCACCACCAGCAGCGTGCCCGCCGCGATGAAGAACAGCATCTGCCGGTTGACCGGGTCGGACAGCTTGAACCCGAAGAACGCGCGGAAATCAGACAGACCGGTGAATCCGCCGATGGCCTGCTGGCCGGTCAGCAGGATGGCCAGCGCGGCGGCTAGCGCCTGACTGAGGATGGCGAAGTAGGCGCCCTTCACGCGGCGCTTGAACACGCCGTAACCGAGCGCCGCCGCGATCAGCGCGGGCAGCACGAGAATGCCGAGCAACGCCACCGGACCCGACGCGAACGGCGTCCAGAACGACGGCAATTCGCGGATACCCGCGATCTCCATGAACTCCGGCACGTCGTTGCCGAGCCGGGCGGCGTCGGCCATCTGCAGATGCATGGCCATGATGTAGGCGCCGATGCCGAAGAACACGCCCTGCCCGAGGGTGAGCATTCCGCCGCGCCCCCAGGCCAGCCCGATGCCCACCGCGACGATCGCGAAGCACAAGAACTTCGCCAGCAGATTGAGCCGGAAATCGCTGAGCACCGCGGGCGCGACCGCGAACAACAGGACGGCGGCGACGGCGAACCCGGCCAACGCGGTGAGCGAGGAATGCGCGCGCCACCGTTGCACGAGTGTGGTCATGCCAAACTCCTTGTCCGGACGGTGAACAGGCCCTGCGGACGGACCTGCAGGAAGATCACGATGACGACGAAGACGACGACTTTCGCGATGGACGCGGTGGTCGAGTATTCGATGTAGGAATTGAGCAGGCCGAGCGCGAACGCCGCGATCACGGTGCCCTTGATCTGGCCAAGCCCGCCGATGACCACCACGAGGAACGCATCGATCAAGTAGCTCTGGCCGATGGTCGGGCTGGTCGAGCCGATCAGGGTGAGCGCGACACCGGCCACGCCCGCCAGGCCGGAGCCGATGAAGAACGTGCTGATATCGGTGAAACGGCTGGACACACCGGAGGTTTCGGCCAATCCGCGGTTCTGCACCACCGCGCGGATCCGGCGGCCGAGCGGAGTCGCCTTGAGCACCGCGGCCAGCGCGGTCACCGCGACCACCGCCAGGACGAGGATGAAGATGCGCGTCTTCGGCACCACCGCACCCAGGATCGTGACGCCGCCGCTGAGCCACTCCGGCGCGATCACGTTCTTGGCCGGCGCGCCGAAGATGTCGCGGGCCAGCTGTTGCAGCACCAGCCCGACGCCGAAGGTGACCAGCAACGTGTCCAGCGGCCGGTCGTACATCCAGCGGATCAGGCCCATCTCCAGCGCGGCGCCGAGCAGGCCGCCGACCAGGAAACCGATCAGCAGCGAGACGACGAGCGAGACGCCCGCCGACGAGATGACCTTCTGCACAACGTAGGTCGTGTAACAACCGGCCATGATGAACTCGCCGTGCGCCATGTTGATCACGCCCATCTGCCCGAAGGTCAGCGAGAGGCCGAGCGCGGCGAGCAAGAGAATCGATCCCAGACTCAGCCCGGTGAAGAGCTGTCCGATCACAACGTCCATGCGAGCTCCTGTGTTTGATTTGCAGCGACTTCGTCGCGGCGTGTTCGCGGCCCCTTCTCGGCTGTGTTGGTTTTTCCAGCGCCTGCGGCGCTGGGTGTTCGCGGCCCTCTTGTGGCTCGCGTCCGAGCGACCACCGCTTGCTCCTCCGTCGCCTACGCGGCGGCCACTCGGACGCGAGCCGGGCCGCGAACGGCGGATGCTCGGTCTCGCTTCGCTCGAAACCGGGAGTTGAGGTGCGCTGGGCGCGTGCGGTGGGGCGTGGATGTTCTGCCGGTGCTTCTCGTGTTCAGCCTGGCTGTGGCTGATCCACGCCGTGTGGGGTGTTCGTGGGGCCGTTCGTGTTATGTCCGATGCTGTCCGCGGCCCCCCTCATTACGCGCTCCCGCGTGATCGCCGCGGCGACTGGGTCGCCGGGCGGGCACCGGTAGCTGGGCCGCGGACAGCAGCGGACTACTTCAGGCCCTTGGCCCAGTCGTAGGACTTCAGGTAGGGATCCGGCGTCACGGCCTTGCCGGAGTCCCACACGGTGTAGATGAGTCCGTCGGGACGGATCTCGCCGATGCGGGCGGTCTTGGTGATGTGGTGGTTGGAGCCGTCGATGGTGACCAGGCCCTCGGGTGCCTCGAAGCTGACGCCGTCGGCGGCGGCCTGGACGTCCTCCACCTTGAACGACCGCGCCTTCTCGACGGTGTTCTTCCACAGGTAGACCGACGCGTAGGCGGCTTCCATCGGGTCCGAGGTCGGCTTGTCGGCGCCGAAGGCGGCCTTGTAGTCGGCGACGAACTTCTTGTTCACCGGGGTGTCCACGGTCTGGTAGTAGTTCCACGCGGTGAGCTGGCCCGCGATGTGCTGCGCGCCGATGCCCGCCACCTCTTCCTCGGCGATGGACACCGAGATCACCGGCATCTCCGCGGCTTTGAGGCCCGCGTTGCTGTACTCGCGGAAGAACGCGACGTTGGAGTCGCCGTTGAGGGTGTTGAACACCGCGCCCGCCTTGGCGGAGCGGACCTTGTTCACGATGGTGGAGAAGTCGGTGGAGCCGAGCGGGGTGTAGTCCTCGCCCTTGATCTCGATGCCGTTGGCGGCGGCGTACGCCTTGATCTCACGATTGGCGGTCTGCGGGAAGACGTAGTCGCTGCCGACCAGGTACAGGGACGTGATGCCCTTCTGCTTGAGGTAGTCCAGCGCCGGAACGATCTGCTGATTGGTGGTCGCGCCGGTGTAGAAGATGTTCTTGCTGTCCTCCAGGCCCTCGTACTGGACCGGGTAGTAGAGCAGCGAGTTCAGGCTCTCGAATTTCGGCTTCATGGCCTTGCGGCTCGACGAGGTCCAGCCGCCGAACACCGCGGCGACGCAGTCGGAGCTGATCAGCTTCTCCGCCTTCTCCGCGAAGGTCTTCGGGTCCGAGGCGCCGTCCTCCAGCACCAGATCGATCTTCTTGCCGAGCACGCCGCCCGCGGCGTTGATCTGGTCGACGGCCAGCTTGGTCGAGTTGGCGACGGTGACCTCGGAGATGGCCATCGTGCCGGACAGCGAGTGCAGCGAACCGACCTTGATCGTGTCCTTCGAGGTGTCGACGCAGGAGGCGGCGCCGGAGCCGGTGGTCGAGGCGTCGTCCTTGGCGCCGCAGGCGGTCAGCAACAGGCCGGCTAGCGCGACCGCGGTGGGCACCGCCACCGCTCGGACCAAACGCCTGGAGCGATGGGTGGCACGGGAATCTTGCATGGGGCGAACCCTCTCCTCATCAGGTATTGCGGCGGCGTCGGCAGGGCGCCGCATCGAATACCGCCGTCTTCGCCCCGCTCACGGCTGTAGACGGGGCTGTATACAACGGCTGTATTCGTGATGCGAACGGTAGACAGAACTTGTTGCGCCGGAATATCTCTCGATGACAAGTCCGTTTCGTCTGTTTCGCTCGTGTGAACCTTTCCCGTAAACGGACGGTGAACGGTTGTGAGATCCGGGCAAACCCGCTGGCCGGGGCGGATGTGGCTACGGTTGCGTAGCGTCGCCGCGATGCGGCACGCTTCGATTCGTACGACATCTGAACCGTCCCAAGCCGCGGCGGCGGGCCGCGGACTCGAGTCGAGGAGGACCAGATGGGCCACTACAAGGCGAACTTGCGGGATATCGAGTTCAACCTGTTCGAAGTGCTCGAGCTGGACAAACTCCTCGATACCGGCGCCTACGGCGACCTCGATTCCGACACCGCCCGGGAGATCCTCTCGGAGGTTCGGCGACTGGCCGAGGGGCCGGTGGCGGACTCCTTCGCGGCGGCCGACCGTGATCCGGTGGCCTATGACGCGCCCACCTTCTCGGTCTCTGTTCCGGAGCCGCTCCGTAGGACCGTCGCCGCCGTGCGCGACGCGGGCTGGAGCAGGCTGGGCATGCCGGAGGGCATGGGCGGCACCCCGGCGCCCGCGGCGCTGGTCTGGGCCGTCGCCGAGATGATCACCTGCGCCAATCCCTCGGCGTCGTTCTTCAACATGGGGCCGGTCATGGCGTCCGTGCTGTACAACGTCGGCACCGAGCGGCAGCGGCACTGGGCCACGCTCGGCTTAGAGAAGGGCTGGCAGGGCACTATGGTGCTGACCGAGCCCGACGCCGGATCCGACGTCGGCGCGGGACGCACCAAGGCGATCCCGCAAGAAGACGGCACCTGGCACATCGAGGGCGTCAAGCGGTTCATCTCCGGCGCGGAGGTCGGCGACACCGCCGATAACGTCTTCCACCTGGTGCTGGCCCGGCCGGAGGGCGCCGGACCGGGCACCAAGGGCCTGTCGCTGTTCTACGTGCCGAAGTTCCTCTTCGACCCCGAGACCTTGGAACTCGGCGAGCGCAACGGCGTGTACGTCACCGGGGTCGAGCACAAGATGGGTCTGAAATCCTCACCCACCTGCGAGCTGACCTTCGGCGGCCACGGCGTACCGGCCAAGGGTTGGCTGGTCGGCGACGTGCACAACGGCATCGCGCAGATGTTCCAGGTGATCGAGAACGCGCGCATGATGGTCGGCGTCAAATCCTCCGGCACCTTGTCGACCGGTTATCTCAACGCGCTCGACTACGCCAGAGAACGTGTCCAGGGCGCGGATCTGACCCAGATGACCGACAAGGCCGCGCCCCGCGTGGCCATCACCCGGCATCCGGATGTGCGTCGTTCACTGGCGATGCAGAAGGCGTACGCCGAGGGCCTGCGCGCGGTGTACCTGTACACCGCCGCCCACCAGAACGCCGATGTGGCCCAGCTCGTTTCGGGCGCCGACCCCGATCTGGCGCACCGGGTGGACGATCTGCTGCTGCCGATCGTCAAGGGCGTCGGTTCCGAGCGCGCCTACCAGTTCCTCACCGAGTCGTTGCAGACCTTGGGCGGTTCCGGTTATCTCCAGGACTACCCGATCGAGCAATACATCCGCGACGCGAAGATCGACTCGCTCTACGAAGGCACCACCGCCATCCAGGCGCAGGACTTCTTCTTCCGCAAGATCATTCGCGACAAAGGTGCGGCGCTCGGGCACGTCAGCGCGCGGATCGCGGCATTCCTCGACGCGAAGACCGGACGGTTCGACACCGAGCGCGACCTGCTGCGCACGGCCGCGGAGGACGTGCAGGCGATGGCCGCCTCGCTCACCGGCTTCCTGATGGCCGCCCAGCAGAAGCCCACCGAGTTGTACAAGGTCGGCCTCGGTTCGGTGCGCTTCCTGCTCGCTGTCGGCGACCTGCTCATCGGCTGGCGCCTGCTGGTGCAGGCGGAGATCGCGGCCACCGCGCTGGCCACCGACGCGCCGGAGAAGGATCGCGCTTTCTACGCCGGAAAGGTCGCCGTCGCGAGCTTCTTCGCGAAGAACGTGCTGCCGAACCTGGCCGCGGTGCGCGGGATAATCGCCGCACTCGACGACGACATCATGAACCTGGACGAAGCCGCGTTCTGAGTTCGATTGCTGTGTTGGTTTTTCCAGCGCCTGCGGCGCTGGGTGTTCGCGGCCCCTTTGTGGCTCGCGTGGCCGCGAACGGCGCATGCTCGGTCTCGCTTCGCTCGAAACCGGGAGTTGAGGTGCGCCGGGCGCGTCGGCATTCGGGGTCCGGATGAAGTGCGCGTGCCCTGGCGGATGAAGGTCGACTCTATCGGTATCGAGCGCGGGCGTGCTGCGTGTGCCGTCGGCTCTCGACCGCGTGCAACGCTGACTATTCGGGTTGATGTTGCGGTAACAGGATGGTCGGCGGCCGATTCGAGTGACGTTGCCGCGCCAGGTGCGGGTAGGCGTTGTCTCAGCTCTGGGGTTGGGAGAGCAGTTTGAGCACGACCGGGCGGGACAGTGTGCCCGATACCTGTCTGGCGAGCTGGTTGGCGCTGGTGCCTGCGGCGTGGGCGGCCTTCAGGGCGGTGGCCAGTTCGGTGCGGGCGGCTTCGGCGGCGGCTTGGGCGTCGCGGAGTCGCTGGGCTGCGCGGTCCACGTCGGGCTGCTCGTCGCTGGTGGTCAATTCATTGACCAGTTCGACCTCCGGGAGGCGGGCTTCCCGCTCACCCGGGGCCGCGTCCCGGCGCATCGCCGCCCTGGCGAATTCCATCAGGAACGCGCGGGTGGCGTCCTTGTCCTCCGCGGCAGCCTCGCCGAGCAGCAGTCTGGTGGTCTGCGGGACGGCGTGTGACCAGTTGGCCAGGCCGCACAGGGCCAGCAGCAGGCGGCCCGCGTTCGCGGAGTCGACGTCGAACTGTTCCTGGGCGCGATCGAATTTCCGCACGTAGTGCGCGGCGCGCCAGCCGTCGATGTCGTGCGCGTCGGCGCCGCGATGCAACGCCTCCCACAGCAGCAACCGCAACAGCTGGGGATTGTCCCGGTGATAGTCGAACAGCTTGCCGACGTAGGCCCCGGGCTCGGTGTCGGCCAACGGCTTGACCACGTCGATGAACTCGCGCAGCGTGTCGATCAGGATGACGTCGAACAGCTTGTCCTTGCTGCCGAACAGTCCGTAGATGCGCTCCTTGTTGACGCCCGCCGCCTCGGCGATCCGGTCGACCCGCGCGCCGGCCAGCCCGTACTGCGCGAATTCCTCGCGGGCGGCGCGCAACAGGGCCTGCCTGGTCGCGTCACTGCGTTTGATCGTGGCCGTCATGACCGACACTTTACCATCTCATTAAACCAACTATTTGGTTGACAGACGGCCTTCCGCGGGCCTACCTTCGAGCCATGGCAATGTCCACCTTCCAGTCCGCGGCTCCGGCCCGGACGCGCGGCCGAGACACCTCGGCGCGAGCCCACACCGGGCGCACCCTGCCTTTCTTCGTCCTTGCCGCACTGCTGGCCACCGGCCAGATGTACGTTCCCATTCCGCTTTTCACCGCCATGCGGGCCGACTGGGGTGTCGGCTCGGCGGCGATGACCTGGATCATCAGCGCGTTCGCCTTCGGCTACGCGGGCGGTTTCGTCCTGTTCGGGCCGCTGTCGGATCGCTACGGTCACCGCCGGGTGCTGGTCACCGGCATGCTGGCGGCCTCGGTGGTCACCCTGTTGACCGGCTTGGCCTTCAGTGCCCCGCCGGCCGTCGCCCTGCGGGTGGCGCAGGGCTTGGTCGTCGGCTCGATTCCGCCCGCGATCATGGCTTATGTGGCGACTCGCATCACGCCCGCGCACCGTGCCGTGGCCACCATGTCCGTGGCAACATCGTTCCTCGCGGCGACGGTGGTCGCGCAGATCGTGTCGCAATGGATGGTCGGCGCGTTCCCGTGGCGCACGGTGTTCGTCGCCTCCGCGATCGGGTTCGCCGTCCTCGCGCTGGCGTTGCGGTCGGCGTTGCTGGCCGACGCGCCCACCGGCCGGGACAAGCCGCTGCGGCACAGCTACGCCGCGATTCCCGCGGTGCTGCGCATCCGGGCGCTGGTGCCGATGCTGATCGCGGGCGCGATGAGCATGGCGGTGATGGTCGGGGTGTACACCGGCCTGGAATTGACCGGGGTGGTCCGCGGCTCGGGCGAACTGCTCGCGCTGCGGGCGGGCGCGCTGCCGGTGATGATCGCGCTGCCCCTGCTCGCGGTGCCGCTTGCCCGGCTGTCCAAGCACGGCCAGATCGTGCTCGGCGTGCTCATCGCCGCGACGGCGATGGTGGTCGCGACCTTCGAGGGAACCCATCCGCTCGTGCTTGCCGTCCTGCTGGCCGTGCTGGTCGGCGGACTCGGCATCATCGCTCCGGCCGTGCTCCAGAGCGCGGGCGAACTGGGCGGCGAATCCCGCGCCGCCGCCATGTCGGTCGCGATGTTCAGCTTCTACGTGGGCGCGACCATCGGCCCGCTGGTCGCCGCCGCGGCGGCGCCGCACGGCTTCGCCACCCTCGCCTGGACGCTGGCGCTGTTGCTCGTCGCCGCACTGGGGATGACGGTGATCGGTCTGCGGATGCAGCGAAGGGCGCAGATCGCTTGATCGAACAAGACATCCCGGCCGATATCGCGCAATGCGATACCGGCCGGATGTTCGTTCACTCGTAGGTTCGCCGCACCGCACCGGAACGACGCGGCCGGTCCGGGTTCTTCCGGTCGGTGGACCGTCCCAGGCGACCTCGATTTCGATGTCGTGGAATTCCCGGGCGCCATCTCGCAGCATCGTCACCGCGGCGGCCCGCGCCTGCTCGGGCGGGTAGCGCGAATCTCCCTTCGCGCCATGACGGCAATCCAGCTGTCGACCGGGACGCAGATGGCGGGCGACTACTTCAGCACATACGGCGAAACCGAGCTGCGGTGCTCACTGATGTCGAGCACCTTGCCCAACGGCGGGAACGCGCGCTGCGGGCAGTTGGCCCGCTCGCAGACTCGGCAGCCCGCACCGATCGGCGTCGGCTGCACCTCGTCGAGGTCGATGCCGTCGGCGTAGATCACCCGGGCCGCGTGCCGCAGTTCGCAGCCGAGCCCGATGGCGAAGGTCTTGCTCGGCTGGCCGAAACGGGTGGCGCGGCGTTCGACCGTGCGAGCCACCCAGAGATATTTGCGGCCGTCGGGCATCTGGGCGATCTGCGTCATGATCTTGCCGGGATAGGCGAAGGTCTCGTAAACGTTCCACAGCGGGCAGGTCCCGCCGCTGGCGGAGAAGTGGAAACCGGTGGCCGACTGGCGCTTGGACATATTGCCCGCGCGGTCGACCCGCACGAACGAGAACGGCACGCCGCGCAGCGATGGTCGTTGCAATGTGGACAGCCGGTGGCAGATGGTCTCGTAGCTCTGCGTGAAGAACGCCGACAGCCGCTCGATGTCGTAGCGGAAGTCCTCGGCCACCTCGTGGAAATGCGTATACGGCAGCACCGTCGCCGCGGCGAAATAATTGGCCAGCCCGAGCATGGCCAGCTTGCGGGCGTCCTCGGACGCGAAATTGCCCTCCTCGACCAGCTTCTCCAGCAACTCTCCGCATTCGAAGTAGGCCAGCTCGGCGGCCAGTTTGAAGGTGCGCTGCCCACCGGAGAGATGCGGCGCGATCTCCAGGTTGCGGGTCTGCGGGTCGTAGCGGTGCAGCACGCCCTCGCCGAGATCGATGCGCTCGGTGATCCGCACGTCGTGCGCGCGCAGGATCCTGGCGATCTCGCTGTTCACGTCGCCGCCGTGGAAACGGATGCGCGCGGTGAGCTCCTCGGCGGCGGTGTCCAGCTCGTGAATGTAGTTCTGGCGCTGGTAGAAGTAGTCGCGCACTTCCTCGTGCGGCTTGCTGATCGCGCCGCTGCCCGCGCTGTCGGCGAACCGGTCCTCGGTGGCCGCCGCCAGCTGGGCGGAGGTGTTGCGGTAGCGATTGTGCATGTTGACCAGCGCGCGGGCCATGCTCGGATGCGCCGAGACCATGTCCGCGATCTCCTGGGCGTCGGCCTCGATGCCCAGCTCCTGGTCCATCACGACCTCTTGGAGCTCCGCGATGAGCCGGGTGTCGTCCTGCGCGGAGAAGAAGGTCGCGTCGACGCCGAACACGTCGCTGATCTTCAGCAGCACCGGGACGGTGAGGGGGCGCACGTCGTGCTCGATCTGATTGAGGTAACTCGCCGAGATCTCCAGCTGCTGGGCCAGCGCGATCTGGCTCAGCCCGCGTTCGGTCCGCAGCTGACGCAGCCGAGCGCCGACGTAAGTCTTGGCCATGCGTCCAGCTTATGGCCGGGTTCGCATCCGTGCCAATTACGGATTAACACTCCTCGCAGACATGTGTCGTACCCGGCGGCTACCGTCGGCAGGGTGTTGTTCTCGGATGTCGTCCTGGCCTCGGAGACCGTGCGCGCGACCAGGTCACGCAAGACGAAGATCGCCACGCTGGCCGGGCTGCTGACCTCGGCCGCCGCCGACGAGCTCGCGCCCGTCGTCGCCTGGGCGTCCGGCGAGCTACCGCAGGGGCGGATCGGCACGGGCTGGCGCACGCTCACCACGCTCGACAGCCCGCCGGCGCCGGTCGCGACGTTGACCGTCGCGGCGGTGCACGTCGCGCTGAGCGAGCTGGCCGGTACCTCCGGCGCCGGGTCCGCCGCCCGGCGCAAGGAGCTGCTCGGGGCGCTGTGGTCCGCGGCGACGGCGGATGAGCAGAGTTTCCTGCTGCGCCTGCTCACCGGGGAACTGCGCCAAGGAGCGCTCACCGCCGTGGTCGCCGAAGCGGTGGCCGTCGCCGCGGGCGTGCCGCCTGATCTGGTGCGCCGGGCGTACATGCTGTCGGGCCGATTGCCGGTCACCGCCGTCGCGGCGCTGACCGGCGGCGTTGCCGCACTCGCGGAGTTCCGGCTCGAAGTCGGCCGCCCGATCCAGCCCATGCTCGCCTCGCCCGGCGCGACGCTGGACGAGGCGCTGATCGAGTTCGAGGGCGAGGTGAGCGTCGAGCACAAGCTGGACGGCGCCCGCATCCAGGTGCACCGGGACGGCGACCGGGTCCGCATCTTCACCAGGACGCTGCGCGATATCACCGCGGGCGTGCCCGAACTGGTCGAGCTGGTCGCCGGCCTGGACTGCACGAGCGTCGTCCTGGACGGGGAGACGCTGGCGCTCACCGACGCGGGACGGCCACGTCCGTTCCAGGAGACCATGAGCCGCTTCGCCGAGGCGAGCTCCACCCGGGAGTTGCTGCTGCATCCATACTTCTTCGACTGTCTGCACTTGGACGGCCGGGACCTGCTCGACGCTCCGCTGTCGGAGCGGCGCGCCGCGCTGACGAAGGTGGCGGGCACGCACACCATTCCCGCGTTGCTGCGGCCGGATGCCGAAGCGGCCGCCGAATATTTCGACGGCGCGCTGGCGGCGGGCCACGAGGGCGTCATGATCAAGTCGCTGACCGCGCCGTACGCCGCGGGCAGGCGGGGCAGGGCCTGGCAGAAGATCAAGCCGACGCACACCCTCGACCTCGTAGTGCTCGGCGCGGAATGGGGCTACGGCCGTCGCACGGGCTACCTGTCGAACCTGCATCTCGGCGCGCGCGACCCGGACAGCGGCGAGCCGGTCATGGTGGGCAAAACCTTCAAGGGACTCACCGACGCGCTGTTGCAATGGCAGACCACCGAATTCCCCCGCCACGAGCGCTCGCGTGATCAGCACACCGTGTATCTGTGGCCGCGACTGGTTGTGGAGATCGCTTTGGACGGCGTGCAGGTCAGTCCGCGCTATCCCGGCGGGGTCGCGTTGCGTTTCGCTCGGGTGGTGCGCTATCGCCCCGACAAAGAACCCGCCGACGCGGACACCATCGACACCGTCCGCGCGCTACTGCCGTGACCGTCGCCGCGATGTGAAGCGCGCTTGCTCCCGCGCCGGGTGCGTGTCGGGCGTGCGTGGCGAATCGAGCCACTGTAAGTATGGGCAGCGCAAGGTTCCGGATGGCCGCCACACTGCAATGGTCCGGCCGGTTCGTACCTCCGGACAAGGAATCGGCGGGCGGGTGGGACGATGCGAATTGTGCTGTGCGGACGCTATGTCCGGCTGGTGGCGGCGTTGCTGGGCGTCTTGGCGGTGAGTGCGGTCGGCACGCCCGTGCAGGCGAATCCGATCGAGCAGTTCCTCACGCCTTCGCGTGAATACTCCGGGATCCTGCCCACGCCGCTGGGCGACCCGTTCTACACCCCGCCGCCGGAATTCGAGAACACACCGCCGGGAACGGTTCTGGCGTCCCGTCCGGGCGGCACGGGCCTGACCGCGTTCCCGTTGCACTCGACCGAACTGCTGATCCGGTCCACCGATTCCAAGGATCGCCCGGTCCCCGTGGTCGCGACGTTGCTCGTGCCGCGGACGCCGTGGACCGGGCCGGGGCCGCGACCGGTGCTGTCGCTCAATCACGCGATCGACTCGCTCGGGCATCGGTGCGCACCGTCCTACGAGCTGAAGAACCCGTTGTGGGCCGAGATGTGGGCCGCCCAGATTCCGTTGTCCAAGGGATACGCCGTGCTCGTGCCCGACCATCAGGGCCCGCGGCAGGCGTACGGGGCGGGACTGATGGCCGGGCACGCGGTGCTCGACTCGATCCGGGCCGCGGTGCGAACGCCGGAACTCGGGTTGCGACCGGACGCTCCGACGCTGGTCACCGGATACTCCGGCGGCGCCATCGCCAGCGGATGGGCCGCCCAGTTGGCCCCGGCGTATGCGCCCGAGCTCAATCTGGTGGGTGCGGCGTTCGGCGGTGTTCCCGCCGACTTCGGCATGCTGCTGTCCACCATGAACGGCCGCAACGCCGCGTCCGGAGTCTTCTTGGCCGCGACGCTCGGATTGGCGCGGGAGTATCCCGAGCTGCTGGACCTGATGAACGACGACGGCTGGCGACTGGCCCAGATCGGCAAGGACATGTGCATGACCGGGGAGGAGTTCGGCGGTGCCGTGGCGCCGATTCCGGTGCAGGCGCTCACCCATGCCGCCGCGCCCACCGAGCTGCCGATGGTCAGGGAGATCCTGGCCGCCAATCGGCTGGGCGCGAGCGCGCCTACCGTGCCGGTGTTCCTCTATCACGCGACGCACGACCCATGGGTGCCGTTGGCCGGGGCGGAGAAGCTGTACGCGGACTGGTGCGGAGCCGGGACACCGGTGGACTTCCAGGTCTATCTCGGCGAACACTTCCTGGTCGGCCTCAGCGGCATCCCCGGCGCGAACTCGTGGATCGATGATCGGTTCGCAGGCCGTCCGGTCGCCGCGCGGTGCACTCGATCCGGCTGAGCAGGGCGAACCAGACTAGTCCATCTCGGTGGGCGGAACTTTCGGTGACCGACCTGGCTCCGCCATCCGGGGGTGCAGCACACTGGAGGCGTGACCGTCGAATTACTGGTTCTCCTGATCGTCATCGTCACGGCGCTCGCATTCGATTTCACCAACGGCTTCCACGACACCGCCAACGCGATGGCGACCTCGATCGCCACCGGTGCGCTGCGGCCGCGGGTGGCGGTCGCGCTCTCCGCGGTGCTGAACCTGGTCGGCGCGTTCCTGTCGGTGGCCGTCGCCGCCACCGTGGCGAAGGGCATCGTGCGACTCGATGCCGTCGGCGGCCAGGACCTGATCGTCATCGTGTTCGCCGGTTTGGTCGGCGGGATCCTGTGGAACCTGCTCACCTGGCTTTTCGGCCTGCCATCGAGTTCGTCGCACGCGCTGTTCGGCGGTCTGATCGGGGCGACGCTGGCCGCGCTGGGCTGGAGCGGGGTGATCTGGGCATCCGGATCGGACGGCGTGATCACCAAGATCATTCTTCCCGCCGTGCTCGCGCCCGTCGTCGCCGCGCTGGTCTCGGCGATCGGCACCTGGCTGGTGTACCGGATCACCCGCGGCGCCGACGAAGGGAAGGTCACCGAGGGCTTCCGGTGGGGGCAGATCGGCTCCGCCTCGCTGGTCTCGCTGGCGCACGGCACGAACGACGCGCAGAAGACGATGGGCGTGATCTTCCTGGCACTCGTCGCGCACGGGACGCTCACCAAGGATGACGACCTGCCGCTCTGGGTGATGGCCGCGTGCGCCGTGGCCATCGCGGCCGGCACCTACCTCGGCGGCTGGCGGATCATCCGGACGCTGGGCAAGGGCCTGGTCGAGATCGACTCGCCACAGGGCCTCGCGGCGGAATCCGCCTCGGCCGCGATCATCCTGACCTCGGCCCATTTCGGGTTGCCGCTGTCCACCACGCAGACGGCCACCGGCGCGATCCTCGGCACCGGTCTCGGCAAGGGCGCCGAGGTGCGCTGGGCCGTGATGGGGCGGATGGTGGTCGCATGGTTGCTCACGCTGCCGCTGGCCGCGGTCGCGGGAGCGATCTGCTGGGCCATCGCCCACGTCATCGGCGGGCTGGCCGGTGTGCTCGTGGTCTTCGGCATCCTGATCGGCCTGTCGACGCTGATGTACCTGCGGTCGCGGCGTGATCCGGTACACACCGGCAACGTCAACGACTGGCCGGGCGACGGGACCGATCCGCCCACCGCCGCGCCGCCCGCCACGTCGGCGGACAAGAACCGTTCGGCCCAGGTGTAGGAGGACCAGGCGTGCACACTCTCGTCACGAATCTGAACGCGCTGTGGAAAGTCGTCGCGGCAGGCCTGGTGCTCGGCGCGGGCCTGCCGATGATCTTCGCGATCGGGGTGCGGTTCTGGTCGACGACCGTGACGACCGACGCGGGAGCGGGGGCGGTGCGGCGCAATTACCCCGCCCTCGCGGTCGCGCTGGCGTGCTTCGCGCTGGTTGTCGTGGCGATCGTCAGTGGCATCCTGTATACGGCGAAAGCGTTCATCGCCGCCAGATTCGGCATCCATTTGTTCGGGCAGGCGTGAGGAGTGCCGGCGTGACCGATCCAGTGAAACCAGCTCCGCTCCGGCCGAAGCTGCTCGGCAAAGTCGTGGGCTGGCTGCGCGCGGGGTATCCGCAGGGTGTCCCGCAGGCGGATTATGTGGCCCTGTTCGCCGTGCTGCACCGGCACCTCACCGACTACGAGGTGGTCGCGATCGCCGAGGAGCTGGTCGCTTCGAATCCGGACAGCACGATCACCCACGCCGAGATCGAGCAGGCCATCGCCCGGTTCGCGATGGAGCAACCGGCCGAAGGCGACGTCTCTCGCGTCGCCTCCCATCTGGCCGCGGGCGGCTGGCCGCTGGCCGATCCGCCCGCCGATTCCGACTGACCGAGCCGCCGCCGATGCCACCCTTCCTGCACGCGATCATCGGCTGGCTGCGGGTCGGATACCCGGACGGCGTGCCGGAGTCCGACTACATCCCGCTGCTCGCGCTGCTGCGCCGTCGCCTGTCCGACGAAGAGGTGGCCCGGATCGCCGCCGAGCTGACCGGCTTCGGCGGGGCGGACATCGACCAGACCGATATCCAGGTGATGATCACCAAGATCACCAACGACATGCCCTCCGAAGCCGACGTGGCCCGGGTGCGCGCCAGGGTCGAGGCCAATGCCTGGCCGGATCCGGACGCCGAGTGAGTCACGGCTGATCGCGCGGGCCGCTGAGGTAGGGCAGGCGGCGCACGCCCGCCGCGACCTCGTAGGCGAGATCCTCGTAGCCGAGCGCGAGTTCGGCGAGGCGCTCCCAGGCATCGTGCACGGCCCATTCCGGGGCGCCGGAGAGGATCTCGTAGGCGCAGGCGGAGAACTGGGCGAGCCGGTCGACCACCATGCCCACGGTTTCGGTGTGCATGTGCGCGCCGCCGTGTGGCAGCGGCGCCTCGGTGGCGACCCAGCGGTCGATCGCGAGGACGAGGCGGGCGCGGTGCCCGTCGATGTCGTTCGTCCCGCCCAGGCCACGGCGCAGGCGGCGTTGATGCAATCCCGCGAGTAAGTGGGCCGATTCCAGAATCGGGTGTGCGCGGCGGGGCGCGGTGCGGCAGGCCTGCAGGATGAGCTCTTTGGTCGGCAGTGGTTCCACTGCGATAACCCCCTGGATCGAATGGTCGCGGCGGGCGTCACGCGAGACGCGAAGGATCATCGACGATGCCGCCCGCCCGGACGCGGCAATCGGTACCGCTTGCGCAACGGCCCGGTGTCCCACGGCGATTCGAGGACCACGAGACCGACGGCCTCCAGCGGCGTGAGCCCGATGCGGCGCACCAGCTCCTCCGTCAGCGCAACCATCTCCGCCGCTTGGATAGCCGCGGTCGCCTGCTCGGTGGACACCATCCGGCCACGCAGATAGGACACCACCCACGCGTCGTCACTGACCCGCCGCGCCTGATGCGGCGTCTGATCACTCACGATCCACATCCGGTCGACGACATGCACCGACATCGGAACCCCCTTCATCCCCGCCGAGCGGGCTGTTCCACCAGCCCCGCTGTGATGCGCAACACAAGCAGAGTAGGTGCGGGACCGCTGACAAGTCAACTTGACTAGTCAATTTGACAAACTTGCCCCGCTGTGGATGCGGGTACGGTCATCTGCACGAACAGCCGGAAGGACTCATCGGACGATGGCACCACTTTCGCCCACGGTCGCGCGCTGGGAACTCATGCTCCGAATCAAACGCCGCCGCACCGAGTTCGACGTGTCCGCGTCCGTCATCGCCAAGGAACTGGGCTTCACGCTGTCGTACTGGTCGAAGGTGGAGAAAGAACGCGTCCTGGCCGAGGACAAACTGCGGAATCTGATGAGCCTGCTCGAATTCGACCCGGCCGAACGCGAGGAGATGTTGCGGCTGCGCGACATCGCGAAGCAGCGCGGGTGGTGGTCGGAGTACGCGGGGTTGCTGTCGGACGAGGTGATACGCCTCTATGGATTGGAGCACGGGGCGCGGAGCGTCCGTAGTTACGCGAGCATCTTGATTCCCGGTCTTTTGCAGACCGAGGACTACGCGCGTGCGGTGATCGCCAACGACCGGGCGCGGGTTCGTCAAGTGGAAATCGAGCGCTGGGTCGAAGTTCGCATGCGGCGTCAGCAGCGGCTCACCGGATCGGAGCCGCTTCGGGTCACCGCGATCGTCAACGAGGCCGCGCTGACCCAGCGCACCGGGGGTGTGGCGGTCCTGAAAAATCAGCTTTCACACCTGCTGTCGATTACCGAGACGCACGCCGACACAGTCGACGTTCGGGTCGTGCCCTTCGACGCGCCAGGTGGTGTGCTGCTGACCGGTGCGTCGTTCCACCTGCTCGGGTTCGACAGCGCACTCCTTCCCGACGTGGCGTGGACCGAGACGCTGGTCCATCTCGGAGTGATCGAGGAGAACGAACCGGTGCGTCATCTCGCGACCATGTTCGCCACCACTCTCGCCGAGCACGCGCTTGCACGGAACGAGTCGATAGCGTTGATCGAACGCAGACTCGCCGCGCTGTAGCCTGATCGGCATGGGGAGCGCGGCCGGCTGGTTCAAGTCATCACATTCGAACGACAGCACCGCCTGCGTAGAGGTGTGTTTCGACGGTGCTCGGGTCCTGGTTCGAGACAGCAAGTTTCAAGGGTCGCCGGACGCATCGCCCATCCTGGCGTTCACGCCGACCCAGTGGGCGGCGTTCACCACGGCGATCCGCGCAGGAGCCTGACCGCTATGGGCGGCGCGGGCGGCTGGTTCAAGTCGTCCTATTCCAGCGATAGTCAGGCCTGCGTAGAGGTGTGCTTCGACGGCGGTCGAGTCCTGGTCAGAGACAGCAAGTTCCGGGGACCATCGGATGCATCGCCCACGTTGGCGTTCACAGTGACCCAGTGGGCGGCGTTCACCACGGCGATCCGCACCGAACTCACCTGACACATCTCCCAGCCGACTCTCAGCTTCACGACACCGAGCACTCAGCTCCACCGGCAAGAGTGTCCCCGTCGATGCGAAGCGATCCATCGACAGCTCCACCGGTGGGCAACTGCCCTGCCCGCCACCCGAACCGGCCGACGGCGCGCAAACCCTCGCACGCGCCGCCGGCCGTTTCCTTGCCGCGAGCGGCACATGGCTGCGGCAAACTGCGAGAGGGCCTCACCATGGTGTGCCACTCGTGGAAGTCATCGGTGGGCCCGCTACCGGCCATCCGGTGACGACGCTCCAGAATGTGCGAGGGCGAGGGGCTCGGAACAGTCGATCGTCACATTGCCGGAGAATCAGCTCTCCACCTCATCACCCGGCGGCGCGTTGTCGTCGGGGCGGGCATCGGCGAGGAGATGGAGGAAGTGTTCGACTTCCGATTGGACGGCTGCGCGGGCGGGGGTGAGGTACTTGCGTGGGTCGGAGAGGTCGGGGGTGTTCGCGAGGTGATCGCGGATGGCGGACGTCATTCGGATGTTGAGGCGGGTGGCGATGTTGATCTTCGTCATGCCGTGTTCTACGGCGGCGCGCAGGCCGTGATCGGGGACGCCGGAGGAGCCGTGCAGCACCAAGGGGACGGGGACCTTCGCGGCCAGGTGGGCGATCAGGTCGTTGTCGAGTTCGGCGGTGCGAGTGTGCATCGCATGTGCGGAGCCGACGGCGACCGCGAGTGCGTCGACGCCGGTGGCGCGCACGAACTCCACCGCCTCGTCTGGATCGGTGCGCGCGCCCGGCGCGTGGGCGCCGTCCTTGCCGCCGACCGCACCGAGTTCGGCTTCGATGTGCACGTCGCGCTGGTGGCACCACGCGGTGATCGCGGTGGTGGCGGCGACGTTGTCGGCGTAGTCGAGGGCGGAGCCGTCGTACATGACCGAGCGGATGCCGAGATCGACCGCGGTATGGATCAATTCGGCGGTGGTGGCATGGTCGAGATGGACCGCGATCGCGGCGTCGCTGTCGGCGGCGATGCGCAGGCAGGCGAGGGCGAGCGGGGCGATGCCACGGTGATAGAGCGCGGTGTTCTCCGACAGTTGCAGGACCACCGGCCGTTTCGCCGATTCCGCGGCGGCCGCGATCGCCTCGGCGTGCTCGAGGGTGATCACGTTGAACGCGCCGAGTCCGCCGGGACGGACCGCGGCGATCAGGTCGGGGATCGAAGTCAGCGGCATAGCGCCGGCTTTCGGGTCTCGGGACAACGGATCGGACGACCCGGCACACTGGGCGCCGCCGTGGTCGCCGTGTGACGAGGACTATGCCTCGGCTCGCAGGGCCGGTGGCCGGCCGGATCGGTGGGCTGGGCGGTCACGAGGCAGCCTCCTGCGGTGCTGGTAGATCCAGTTCTCGAATCCGGACGGTCGGGGTGAGGCGGGTGCGCAGACCGCGGTCGATCTCACCGGCCACCGGGACGACCACGGCGGCCGCCGAGGTCGCGACCGCGTCGGAGAGCAGGGCGGGCCAGTCGGTGCGCGATGCGGACGAGAGGGCGGCGATCACGGCCGCCACCGCGGCATCGCCCGCGCCGGTGGGATTTCCGGCGAGCGGTTCGGCCAGCACCGCCGACCACGCGCCGTCGGCGGTCACGGCGGTGATCCCCTCGGGGCCGCGGGTCGCGATCACGGCGCGCACGCCGTGCGCGATCAGCGGCTGCACGGCGCCGACGATGTCGTCGGCGGTCGTCGGCTCCGCGCCGGTGAGGCGCTGGAGTTCGCTCTCGTTCGGGGTGAGCACGATGCCGGGCACCTGCGCGGCCAAGCGCAGCGCCTCGCCATCGACGTCGCAGATGGTGGGCACGTCCGCCGCGATGGCGGTGCGGGCGATCTCGGCGGGCAACGAGGGGTCGATGCCGCCCGGCAGCGACCCGGAGATGACCAACCCGGCGATATCGGGCAGCAGGCCCGCCACCCGGACCGCCAACTGCTCCGCGGCGTGCGGATTGGAGACCCGGGCGCCCGGCTCCCAGAGCGCGGTGGCGGTGCCGTCCTCGGACTCGCTGATCACCACCGTGCGGCGCACCCAGGGCAGCGCGTGCACGAAGTCGACCGGCAACTCCAGTTCGGCGGCCGCCGCGAAGGCGTGATCGGAGAACCCGGTGGCCCTGGCGTATTTGCCGAGCTGATTCAGCACGCGGGTCACGTTGATGCCCTTGCCGCCGATGCGTTGTTCCACCGACCGGACCCGGTGGGCCTGCCCGCGTTCGAAACGTTCGACGCGATAGGTCATGTCGTACGCGGGATTCATTGTCACGGTGAGGATCACCTCAACCACTGTCCACGTCTGAGCACCCCGCGCAAGTGGAGATTGTCACTGACTGTCAATATGTCGGCGAATTGGCCGGGCCGCAGGTCACCGACGTCGGCGAGCCCGAGCGCGGCGGCCGGAACCGAGGTGGCCGCGAGTACCGCGTCCCGCAGCGGAACACCCGATTCGCGCACGGCGCGCGCCAGGCATTCCAGCAGGGTGCTGACGCCGCCCGCGATGGATCCGCCCGCGACGCGCGCCACCCCGTCTCGCACCGTCACCGGCTGCGGGCCGAGCTGGTATTCGCCGTCACCGAGGCCCGCGGCCTGCATGGCATCGGTGACCAGCGCGACGCGTCCCGGCGCGGTCGCGAACACCAGCGCGGCGAAGCCCGGGTCCACGTGCACGCCGTCGCCGATCAATTCCACGATGGCGTCCCCGGCCGCCGCGGCCACCAGTGCCGCGGCGACCGGGCCCGGGTGACGGTGGTGCAGCGGCGGCATGCCGTTCGCCAGATGGGTCACCACGCTCGCCGATCCTTTCGGCCGCAGAGCATTCCGGAAGGACGCGTAGTCGGTGTCGCTGTGACCGAGTGCGATCACCACGCCGCTGTCGGCCAGGCGCCGTGCGACGGCCGCGTAGCCGGGGCGCTCCGGCGCGAGGGTCATCGCGCGCAGATGCCCGCCGCCCGCCGTCAGCAGCCGGTCGGTCAGTCCTGGATCGGGGTCGCACAGGAATCGCGGGTCCTGGGCTCCGCAGCGCGCCTCGGACAGGAACGGCCCCTCGACGTGGACACCGCCGAGCACGCCTTCCTCGGCGAGCTCGCGCAAGGCGGCGGTCTGCGCCACCATCTCCTCGGCAGGACCGGTGACCACGCTCGCCACCACCGTGGTCGAGCCGCGCGCATGGTGCGATTGCGCCGCCGTCCGCGCCTGCGCGCCGTCCACGGTGTCGAACCGATACCCGAATCCACCGTGGTTGTGAATATCCACAAGCCCCGGCAGCACGGTGCCGGAAAATGGCGGCTCAGGTAAATCGCGATGCGCCGCGCGCCACTGTGCGAACGACCGCACCGCCTCGATCCGGTCCCCGGAGATCATCACCACGCCGTCGTCCAGCGCGACGCTCGCCGAGACGATGCGGCCCCGGATCATCAGCTCTGTCATGTCAGTCCTCCTCGGCCGTACTCGCCATCTCGTGGACCGTCGTGAGCACGGACTGGACGTGGACGGAGATCACGCTCGGCATCGGCCCGGCCGCCTCGGCGCCGCGATCGACCAGGAAGGGGGTTGTGGGATTCGCCGGTGGCGGGCTTGCGGTGGGCGTCATGTCAATGCTCCGCGTCGCGCGAAGAGGGCGGCGCCCGCGAGGCCCGCGCGAGCGCCGAACTCGCCGAGCACCACGCGGGGTGCGGGGACCAAGCGGAGCCGGTCGGACAGCGCCCGGTGCAGGGGTTCGGTGAGCGCCGCGCCGGCTCCGGCGACCCCGCCGCCGAGGACGATCAGTTCGGGGCAAGCCGCGTGCACGATGCCGACCAGCCCGTCGGCGAGCGCGTCGACCGCGTCCTCGACCACGGCGGCCGCGTCGGGATCGGTGGACATCAGCGCGAAGACTTGCGCGGCGCCACCGATCTCGCGCCCGGTGCGCCGGGTGTAGGCCCGCGCGATGGCCGCGCCCGAGGCGACGGTCTCGACGCAGCCGGTGTTGCCGCACGGGCAGGGCAATCCGCCCACGCGCCGCACCGGCACGTGCCCGTACTCGCCGACCTGCCCGTAGCCGCTGCGCACCAGCCGCCCGCCGACCGACAGCGTCCCGGAGATGCCGGTGCCGAGAATGACGACGCACACGTTCTCGTAACCCTGCCCGGCGCCGTACCGCCATTCCGCCCAACCGGCCACGGCCACATCGTGTTCGATGAGTGTCGGCACGCCCCAGCGCTCGGCGAAGCGGTCGCCCACGTGCACGTCCCGCCAGCCGACATTGCTGCTGAACACCGCGACCGATCGGGCGGTGTCCACGAGGCCGGGCAGCACGACAGCCGCCCGGCGCACCCGGCGGCGGTCGGCTTCCGGTAGTTCGGACAGCAACCGCTCGCCCAGCTCGCCCATCGCGTCGAAGGCAGCCGGACCGTGCGGCGTGGCGACCGTGCCCACGGCCAGTGCCGTGCCCCCGGCATCGGTGACCTCGCCTTTGATGGTTGTGCCGCCGACGTCCAATCCGAGGACGAGCGCGTCGTCGGGCAGGTCGGCCGCTGCGCCCACGATGGACTCGCCCGCCGACGTCCGCGGCTGATCGGTACCCATTCTCGGCACAGTAGTTCGTGCCGGCTCCCGCGCCGGTGCGCACGCGGCCTGCGACGACGTCGTGTCATACACCCGCGCGACGAAGGGGACCCGGCCGACGTTCACCGCTCGCCCTCGATCATGACTTCAGGACCACCGAGCGATTCAGGCCGCGTGGGTGGTCGGGGTCGAGTCCGAGGTCGGCGGAGCGCAGGAGGCAGAGCCGGTGTACTCGGACCAGGTCCGCCATCGGGTCGATGTCGCGGTGTTCCAGATGGGCGCCGGTGGCGGTGACGTCGGCGGCGAAACCGGGCTCCAGCGCTCCGAAGGCCCAGACCGCGCGACCGGGAGCGGAGATGGCGATCGGGCCGTGGCGGTACTCGGTCGCCGGATACGCCTCCGTCCAGGACTGGCAGGATTCGCGCAGCTTGAGCGCCGCCTCGTCGGCGATGGCCGCCGCGAAGCCCATGCCGACGAAGCTGATCTGCTCGGCGCCGCGCACCCCGGCCAGCGATTCGGCGGGATCCTCGGCGAGCACCGCCCGAGCTCGGGCGATCACCGGCGCCAGATCCTCCCCCAGGTGGCTGCGCAGGATGGCGAGAGCGGTCGTCGCGAAACGCGTCTGCACCACCGACCGTTCATCGACCTGGTCGATCAGGATCGGGTCACCCAGTTCGAGGACGGGTGTGCCGGGGCTGGAGCAGATCACCGCCCGGGGGATGTGCGCCGGGATCTCTCGCATGGCGCGCACCACCTCGGTGGTCGTGCCGGAACGGCAGATCACCAGGTAGCGGTCGTAGTCGCGAGCGCGGACCGCGCTGGCGGGCCAGGCGTCGGTGACGCCGGCGCCCGCCCCCTCGCGTAGTTCCGCGAACGCACGTGACATGAAATACGAAGTGCCGCAACCGATCACCGCGACGCGCTCGCCCGGCCTCGGCAGTGCGGCGTGATGATCGGCGGCGATGGTCGCGGCGTGCGTCCAGTCGTCGGGCTGGGTTGCCACCTCGGTGGCCAGATGCGGCTGCGGCGTGCGGGCAGGCGTAGGCACCAGAACAGCCTCATCCTTGTGATTGTTTATGTCAAATTTACGATCGAATCGGTCACATATGATCACAATCCGGGCTAGATTGTCGTGCACGGACCGTGCGTCCTCCCATCATCGGCGCCTGGGCTGGCACCGGGTGGGTAAATCTGAAAGGTTCTGCTCGTGAAAAGACCATTTCGTCGCGTGCTTGCCGGAGTCGTGATGGTCACCGGCGTCGCGCTGACCCTCTCGTCCTGCGGGTTCGGTTCCAAAGACGCCACGGACTCCGCCACCACGATCAATTTCCTCGCCCCCTCCTACAGCGACGGCGCCACCGGCACCAAGGCGCTGTGGGACGGCATCATCGCCGAATTCCAGAAGCAGAACCCGGGCGTCACCGTCAACTTGCAGATGGAGTCGTGGAACTCGATCAACGACGTGGTGCGCACCAAGCTCCAGTCGCCGTCGACCACTCCGGACCTGCTCAACATCGACGCCTACGCCAGCTTCGCGGGCGACGGCCTGCTCTACCCGGCCACCGACATCGTCTCCGCGCCGGTGCTGGCCGACATCCAACCGGCTTTCGCCCAGAACGCGGCACTCGACGGCACGCAGTACGCGCTGCCGCTGTTCGCCTCCACCCGCACCCTGTTCTACAACGCCGAATTGTTCGAGAAGGCGGCCATCGCCCGGCCGCCGAAGACCTGGGCCGAGCTGACCGACGCGGCGAAGAAGATCCAGGCACTCGGCGGCGGCGTCTCCGGGTACGGGCTTCCGCTGGGCAGCGAGGAGGCGCAGGGCGAGACGTCCATCTGGACCTTCGGCGCGGGCGGCTCCTGGGCCGACGGCGACCGGATCACCGTGGACACCCCCGAGAACCTGGAGGGCGTGCGGGCCATGCGCGACCTCATCGATGCCGGTGCGACCCAGCCCAATCCGGGCGCGACCGACCGCAAGGACGTGATCAACGCCTTCATCCAGGGCAAGATCGGCATGATCGAGGCGCTGCCGCCCACCATCGGCCAGATCCTCGCGAAGAACCCCGGCCTGCGCTACGCGACCGCGCCCTCGCCGACCAAGACCGGCACGCCGGTGACGCTCGGGGTGGCAGATCACCTGATGGCGTTCAAGAAGGACGGCGCCAAGGCCGAGTCGATCAAGAAGTTCCTCGACTTCTTCTACTCGGCGGCGGTGTACGCGGACTTCGTCAAGCACGAGGGCTTCATCCCGATCACCCACAGCGCCGCGACCGCGCTCGCCGAAGACCCGGTGACCAAGGCGTTCGCCGCCACGCTTCCGGTGGCCCGGTTCTATCCCAGCAACAATCCGAAATGGGCCGCGGCCCAAGGCGCCATCCGTCAGCAGATGGGCACCATCGGGCAGGGCGCGGACCCGGCTCAGGTCCTGCGCCGGATCCAGGAAGCCGCGAACTGACGTGCGGCGCAGAGGAATAGCGGCGGCGCTGCCGTGGATCGGGCCTTCGCTGGTCCTGATCGCGGCCGTCGTCGCCTTCCCCGCCTGCTACATGGTGTGGACCAGCACCAGGGACCTCAGCGCCTACGGCCAGGACCGCGGTAACGCCGGGCTGACCAACTACCGGACGCTGTTCGGGATCTCCGAACTCGGCTCGGTGCTGGCTCACACGGTGGTCTGGGTGGTCGGCGTCGTGCTGATCACCCTGGTGCTGTCCGCGGCGCTGGCCCAGTTCCTGAACAAGGATTTCCCCGGACGCACCGCGGTGCGGATGGCGATCCTGGTGCCGTGGGCGGCGTCGGTGGTGATGACGACGACGATCTTCTACTACATGCTCGACCCGGACGTCGGCATCGCGAACCGGTTCCTGGTCGACATCGGGCTGCTCGACCGCGGTTACGGTTTCACCAAGCAGCCGACGCAGGCGTTCCTGGTGGCGATGGGCGTGGCGGTGTTCGTCTCGGTGCCGTTCACGACCTACACGATTCTGGCCGGGCTCCAGTCGATCCCGGCGGAGATCGACGAGGCGGGGCGGGTCGACGGCGCGGGGGCGTGGCAGCGCTACCGCTACCTCACCCTGCCGCAGCTGCGTCCGGCGATCGCGGTGGCGACCATCATCAACATCATCAACGTGTTCAACTCGCTGCCGATCCTGCAAGTGATCACCGGCAGCATCGCCGGGTTCTCGGCGGACACCACCACGACGCTCACCTTCAAGCTGATCCGGCAGAACCAGCAGATCGACACCGCCGCGGCGATGAGCGTGCTGAACTTCGCGCTGATCATCGCCGTCATCGCGATCTACGTCCGGCTGGTCCGCCCGACCCGGGAGATCGACCGATGACGGCGCGGGCCGAGGGCATCGAGCAGGCGGGCCCGGCGGACACCCGCGCCGGACGACGCCGCTGGGAGCTCACCGCGGTCGGGGTGATACTCGCCGTGGTGTTCCTGCTGCCATTCGTCGTGATGGTGCTCGGTTCACTGAAGAGCAGAGCCGAGATCCTGCGCATCCCGCCGACGTATCTGCCGCAGTCCTGGCATCCGGACAACTACGCGACGATGTGGGACACCCCCGAGACGCCGTTGCCGTTCAACCTGGTCAGCACGATCATCATCGCGGTCTGCGCCACCGCGCTGGTGCTGGCCGTGGCGATACCGGCGGGGTACTACACAGCGCGGCACCGCTTTCCGGGGCGCGCGGTGTTTCTCGGCGTGGTGCTGGTGACCCAGATGTTGCAGCCGACGGTGCTGGTCACCGGGTTGATCCGGCAGTTCTTCGCGCTCGGCATCAACGACACCTGGCTGGCGATGATCCTGGTGAACGCGGCGTTCAACCTGTCGTTCGCGGTGTGGATCCTGCACAGTTTCTTCGCCGCGATCCCGGTGGAGATCGAGGAGGCCGCGATGCTCGACGGACTCGGCCGCGCGCAGACGCTGCTGCGGGTGAGCCTGCCGCTGGTCTGGCCCGGCGTCGTCACGGCGACGATCTTCGTGGTGGTGGCGTGCTGGAACGAATTCGCCGCCAGCCTGGTCGTGCTGACCACGCCGGAGAACCAGCCGCTGTCGGTGGCGCTGACCAAGTTCGTCGGCCAGTACGACACCGCCTGGCAGTACGTGTTCGCGATCTCCACCGTCGGCATCATTCCGGTGGTGCTGCTGTTCGCGCTCATCGAGAAGCGTCTGGTGGCGGGCCTGACCGCGGGCGGCGTGAAATAGCGTGCGAGCGCAGGACCGCCCGGACGACGGAATCGCCACGGCACCAGCGCTCGACGCGCTGGGGGAAGGTAACCGCGCGGTAGCATCTAACGGTGACACGGCGGGATCACGGACCCAGGGACGGTCGCAGCTACGGCGGGCTGTCCAAGGAACAGCGGGTTGCCCAACGGCAGACCCGCCTGATCGACGCCGCCCTCGAACTATTCGGCACCCAGGGTTACGCGGGCACCTCGATCGAACGGCTCTGCGCCCTGGCGAACGTCTCCACGCGCAGTTTCTACGAGGACATGGGCAGCAGGGAGGCTCTGCTCATCGCCTTGGCGAATCGCATCACCTCCCGTGCGCTGGAATACGCGCTCGCCGCCCTTGCGGCGACCGAGAACGAGCCCTTGCCCGTCCGCGTGGTGGCGAGTTTCCGGGCGTACCTGGGCGTCACGTGTGCCGATGCCCGGTGCGCGCGAGTGTGTTATGTCGAGGTGGTCGGCGTGAGCGCCGCGGTGGAGGAGTGGCGCAGGCAGCAGCGTCGCTTGCTGTCGGCGTTGCTGATCAGCGAGGCCGAGCGCGCCGTCGGGCGCGGCGAGACCGGCCCGCGGCGTTTCGATCTCTTCGCGCTGGCCGTGATCGGCGCGGTCACCTCGCTCGCCCAGGAATTGGTGCAGAGTACGGAGCCGGAGGCGACGGTGAACCTGGACGAGATCTGCGCGGAGATCGCCTACTTCGTGAATTCCGGTCTCTCCGGCACGCGGGTCGATCCGCCGACGGAAGACGGAGCAGGACGGATTCCCCTCGCGCGGCAGGAGCGGCCCACAGTCGAGGCCGATGTGTCCTGAGCCGGTCCGCCTCGGTCGTGGGGGGATCGCTCCGGGCACGCGCGTGTGGTCATATTGTTCGCGTGCTCGCCGAAACAGCAGGTTTCCCGCGCGACGGGGGCGGTATGAGATGACCGGGCCGACGGATCGTCCGCAACGGTGGAATCGGTTGCTGGAGTTGCTCGCCGAATCCGGGCGACTCTCGGTGGAGGAGGCCGCCGATCGGCTCGGCGTATCCGCCGCGACGGTGCGCCGGGACTTCACCGCGCTCGCCGAACAACAGCTGGCCACCAGGACGCACGGCGGCGTGGTGGCGACCACGGTGGCCTACGACCTGCCCGCGCGGTACCGGCAGAGTGCGGGCGAGGCCAAGCAGCGCATCGCCGAACACGCGGCGTCCCTTGTCGATCCGCACGCGGTGGTGGGGATGAACGGCGGCACCACAACCACGGCGGTGGCCAGGGCGCTGGCCGGGCGCACGGATCTCGGGTCGGCCGGGGACGAGCGGCTGACCCTCGTGACCAACGCGCTGAACATCGCGGGGGAGATGGTGCTGCGCCCGCACATGCGCACGATCGTCCTCGGCGGGGTGGCCCGGCGGGAGTCCTACGAATTGCACGGGCCGCTGGCCGAACGGGCGCTGGCCGAACTGCGGCTCGACGAACTCGTGCTCGGCGTGAACGCGATCTCCGTCGCGGGCGGCGCCCAGTGCAGGCATATCGACGAGGCCGGGGTGACCACCGAGATGGTGCGGCGTTCCGGCCGGGTGATGGTGGTGGCCACCGGCGAAAAGCTCGAGCGCACCGCGCTTGCCCGCATCTGCGGCATCGAGCAGGTGCAGGTGCTGGTCACCGACACCGACGCGAATCCGGCGGCGGTGGAGACGATCCGCGCGGCGGGCGTGCGGGTCGACGTGGTGTAGGCGGATCTAGTTCGCGGTGGCCTGCGCCCGCGGCCGCGAAACCTCGGCGGCGGGGCGGATGCCGCGCCGCCAGACCAGGAACCCCCAGGCCACGAAGCCCGCGTAGACCAGATACAGGGCGGCCGACGGGTAGTAGCCCGCCCGTACCAGCAGCGGAATGCCGACCAGGTCTACCGCGATCCAGATCAACCAGAATTCGGCCAGCCCCCGGGCCATGCCGTAGGTGGCGAGCACCGAGCCGGTGAAGATCCACGCCTCGGCCCACGGGCCGTACGAATCCAGCCACGCGAAGAGCTGCGCGAACACCGCCGTGCCCGCGAGCATCGCCGCCACCAGGGCGACCCGCTCGCGCCCGCCCGCCCAGCGCGGGTCGACGCCGCGGTGCTCCAGCCCGGTCTCGCGTGCCGCGTGCCGGTGCCAGCTCCACCAGCCGTAGACGCTGACCGCGACGAACATCAACTGACGTCCGGCCTGCCCGGCCATATTCAGGTGCTGCGGGGTGTGGAAAACCCCGCCCACGAACACGGTGAACAGCAGTGCGTTCCCGGCGATGCCGACCGGCCAGGCCCACACGCGCCGCCGCATGCCGCCGATCGCGGAGGCCAAGCCGAAGCCGTTGCCGATCACTTCGCGCCAGAGGATCTCCGAGCCCGCGATGTGCAGCTTGGCGTCGAGCAGCGTGGGGATCGGGTTCACCTGTCGTGTAACCCGCGGCGGGGCGTATCTCATCCGATCGGCTCGGCCCGATTCGAAATCCACCCCGCGCGGCCGGTGCGGACCGTAACGATTGCGCAATCCGGCGACGCGATTCGCAATGTCTGTGCAATGAGGTGCTCTTATCGTGGCCGTCATGAGCACGGAGAGCGGTACCGCCGGGGGGACCGGAATTCATCTCAGCGGATTGACCAAGACCTTCCGGGTCGGGCGGAAAACCGTGCAGGCGTTGGCGAGCGTCGATCTGCACACCGAGCAGGGCACGTTCCTGTCGCTGCTCGGCCCGTCCGGCTGCGGCAAGTCGACGGTGCTGCGGATTCTCGCGGGCCTGGAGACGCCGACCGCGGGCACGGCGCTGATCGATGGCATGACGCCCGCGCAACTGCGCGGCAGGCACGGGCTCGGCATCGCGTTCCAGGATTCGGCGCTGCTGCCGTGGCGGTCGGTGGCCTCGAATATCGCGCTGCCGTTGCAGGTCGCGGGGATCAAGCCGGAGCAGGGACAGATCGATGACCTGATCCGGTTGGTCGGACTGGACGGCTTCGAGAAGGCCAAGCCCGCGCAGCTCTCGGGCGGTATGCGCCAGCGCGTCTCGATCGCGCGGGCGCTGGTGGTGAAGCCGACCGTGCTGCTGCTGGACGAACCGTTCGGGGCGCTCGACGACATGACCAGGCAGCGGCTCAATCTGGAGTTGCTGCGGATCTGGACCGAGAAGCCCGCGACGACGCTGATGGTCACCCACGGCATCGCGGAAGCGGTGTTCCTGTCCGATGTGGTGGCCGTGCTGAGCCCGCGGCCGGGGCGGGTGCTCGAGCTGGTCGAGATCGATCTGCCGCGCCCCCGGCTGCCGGAGATGATGCGAACACCGGAGTTCCACAAGCTGCACGACTATCTGTCGGAGCTGCTGTTCGGGAAGTCGGGAAAGGGAGGAGTCGCGTGAACGCACCGCAACCGCTCGCGCGCCGCATCCGTCGAACGGGTAGTGCGGCATGAAGCGCTTCGCAGGCGTGCTCGGCGTACTCGGACTGGTCGCGGTGTGGTGGGCTCTCGCCGCGTTCGAGGTCGCGGGCGGCACCATACCCAGCCCCTGGCAGGTGCTGCACACCATGTACACCGACGGTTGGGACCTGTACGGCCCCAATTTCCGGATCACCGCGCTCGGCGCGCTGCAAGGATTCGTCTGGGGCAACGGCCTGGCCATCGCGCTGGCCGTCCTGATCGTGCTGGTCCCGCCGATCGAGTCGCTGGCCACCCAGCTGGCGATCCTGAGCTACTGCACGCCGCTGCTCGCGCTGGGCCCGATCATCCTGGTGGTCTTCGGCGGACGCACCCCGACGGTGTTCCTCGCCGCGATGTACTGCTTCTTCACCACGATGGTCGGCACCGTCTCCGGGTTGCGCTCGGCCGACCGGACCAGCCTGGACCTGGTGCGCGCCTACGGTGGCGGGCGCTGGCAGCAGCTGTACCGGGTGCGGGCGATCTCGGCGCTGCCGAGCACGTTCGCGGCGTTGAAGATCGCCGCGCCGTCGGCCGTGCTCGGCGCGATCATCGGCGAGTACCTCGGCGGCGTGGACAGCGGAATCGGGGTGGCGCTGACTGCGGCGCAGACCTCCTACAACGTGCCACGCACCTGGGGCATGGCGCTGGCCGCCGCGGCGCTGGCCGGACTCGGCTACGCGCTGGTGGCGCTGGCCGCCCGGCTGGCCGCGCCGTGGACCGGGCGGGAGGCGCGATGAACCTCCTGCGACGGATCGGGATCTTCCTGTTCCCGCTGGGCACCTCGCTGCTGCTGATGCTGGCGATCTGGTACGTCTTCCTCAGGGCGTTCCCGCAGGTCGGTCCGCGGGTAGGCAAGACACCCGGCGATATCTGGACCTACTTGGTGACGGCGCCCAACGCCGCCACCGCGCGGCAGGCGATCCTGGACGACTTGCAGATCACGTTGCGCGACGCGGCCATCGGGTTCGGTGCGGGGATGCTCGCCGCGCTGGTGGTCGCGGCGCTGTTCGTGTCGTTCGCCGCGGTGGAGCAGACCTTCCTCCCGGTGGCCATGTTGCTGCGCTCCGTGCCGCTGGTGGCGCTCACGCCGATCATCGTGCTGGTGTTCGGCCGTGGCCTCGCCGGGGTCGCGGTGCTCGCCGCGATCGTGGTGTTCTTCCCCGCCTTGGTCATGATCACGGCGGGGTTGCGCGCCGCGCCGCGACAGGCGCTGGAGCTGGTGGCCGCGTACGGCGGTTCCCGCTGGACCGGGTTGCGCATGGTGGCCGTGCCCGCGGCGCTGCCTTCGGTGTTCGCCGCGGCGCGGATCTCGGTGCCGGGCGCGCTGATCGGCGCGTTGCTGGGGGAGTGGCTCGGCAGCGGCACCGGTCTGGGCGCCGGCCTGATCCGGGCGATCCCGACGTTCCAGTACAGCAAGCTGTGGGCCTCGATCGTCATCGTCACGCTGGTCTCGGTGGTGCTCTACGCGATCGTCGGCGTCATCGAGAACCTCGTGCTCGCGAGGTTCGGACCGGAAGCGGGACGACTCTGACCGAACGACCCGCCCCCGCGAAGTACAGGCGAATTCTCGCTCGGAACGCCAAAGTAAAGAAAATGAAACGCGCTACACCTAGATTCGGCCCATGACACCCGCGCAACGCTCCACGTTCGGGCACCTGAACCGACGCTCGTTTCTCCGATACTCCGCGTTCGCCGGCGCCGCGCTCGGCGGTGCGGGGGCGCTGGCCGCCTGCGGCGGGAATTCCGGCGGCTCGTCGGGCGGCACCACCGAGGACGGCTCGAAATACGGCAGCGTCGCGGTGCAGCTGTCCTGGCTGAAGAACATCGAATTCGCGGGCGAATACTTCGCCGACTCGAAAGGCTATTTCAAGGAAGCCGGTTTCGGCTCGGTCGACCTCGTCGCGGGCGGCGCGGCCAGCACGTCGGTGGAGGCCGGATTGGACACCGGGAAGGTGTGGCTGGGACTGTCCGCGCCGCAGACCACCGCACCGGCGATCCTGGAGGGGCTGCCCGCCAAGATCGTCGCCACCACCTATCAGAAGAATCCGTTCGCGATCGTGTCCGCCGCCGCGAAACCGATCAAGTCGCCTCAGGACATGAAGGGCCGCAAGATCGGTGTGCAGGACACCAACCAGCTGATCTTCAACGCGCTGCTCACCGCCAACGGGCTGAAGCCCGGCGATGTCACCGTCGTACCCGCGCAATACGATCCGACCCCGCTGGCCAACGGTGAGGTCGACGGATGGGTCAGCTATGTGACCAATGAGCCGATCACGCTGGCGGCGAAGGGCTTCCAGAACACGCACTTCTTGTTCGCGGACTTCGATCTACCGCTGGTCGCGGAGACGCTCACGGTCGCGCAGTCCACCATCGACAAGGAGCGCGACAAGCTGAAGGCGTTCCTGGCCGCCGAGATCAAGGGCTGGAAGGACGCGGTGGCCGACCCGGCCGAATCGGCCCGGCTCGCGGTCGAGGTGTACGGCAAGGATCAGAAGCTCGATCTCGCCGAGCAGACGAAGGAGGCGAGCGCTCAGAACGAGCTGGTGGTCTCGGCGGACACGGCCGCCAATGGTCTGCTCTCCATGACCGACGCGCTGATCGAGCAGAATATCGCCGCGCTGCGCGCCGCGAAGATAGATATCAAGGCCGCCCAGCTGTTCGACCTGTCCGTACTGCGCGAGGTGTATGCCGAGAACCCCGGCTTGAAATGATCAGATTCCCACAGCGGTCCTCGACGGGATAGGGAACTCGCCGCTGTACGGGTCGGCCGCTCGCACCGGTTGGGCGGCGCGGGCGGCCAGCAGTTCGGCGGCGATCGCCACGGCCATCTCGGGGGCGGTGCGCGCGCCGATGTCCAATCCGGCGGGCGAGTGCAGCCGTGCGAGCGTCTCCGCGCCGAAACCGCCCGCCTGCAGATCCTCGATCCGCCGGATGTGCACCTGGCGGGAGCCCATCGCGCCGAGATACCCGAGCTCGGGTAGTCGTAGCGCTACGGTGAGCAGCGGGATGTCGAACGTGGGATCGTGCGATAGCACGACTATGGCTGTGCTGCTGTCGATCTCGCCGGCCGCGGACAACACGTTGAGATAGCGGTGCGGCCAGTCGACCACCACTTCGGCGCCGGGAAACGATTCCGGCGTAGCGAAATTGGGGCGCGAGTCGCAGATCGTCACCCGGTAACCGAGCAACCCGGCCTGTACGGTGAGGGCGGCGGCGAAGGAATTGGCGCCGAAGATGAGCAGGCGCGGCGGCGGGGCGAACGAGGAGACGAAGACGTCCGAATCCGGTAGCGCGACCAATTCGGTGGCGTGTTTCTTGTCGGTGATCAGGTGCTGGCCGATCAGGTCGGAATCGGAGTTCCAGACCACCGTGAAGACGGTGACCCTGCGGTGCGCCGCGATCTCGGCGGCGACATCCGGAAACTCCGGGAAGTGTCTTCGCGAGAACGGCTCGGTGAAGACGTCCATCATCGCCTCGCCGTTCCCGCCCGCCTCCATGCCGCCGGCCACGCCGAAGCGGTGCATCGCGCGACGGCCGGTGCGCGCCGCCTGGAGCACCGCCTCGTACGCGATCTCCTCCAGCCCGCCCGCGGCCACCGACCCGTAGACGCCCCCGTCGGGACCGACCAGCATCGCCGAGCCCACGGGTAACGGGGCGGCGCCCACGGTGCGCACGATGGTGCCGAGTCCGCCGGTCCGGCCCGAGTGCCACACCCGCAACAGGTCGTCGACGATGTCCCGCATCAGCTAGCTCCGATCACCGTGCGGTCGTGGCCGGGAAGTCACGATCGACGCCCGTCGCCAAATCGTCGCACGTGACGCACACCATATCGTTTCTGCCGGTCAAATAGGTGCGGGCACCGGAATCTCCTGCTGCCGACCCGCAAATCGCATTCCAATGTTTGTGGGTTATAACAACGGGGTGTCCCGGTGTGTCGTGGAACACAGCGCGAGCCAGACCGCTGGGAGACGCCAGCGCGGCGGCGAGCACCCGGGCGACCACGTCGGCGCCCACATCGGGGGTGTCCACCGGCATGATCGCGGCGTAGCGGGCGGGGGTGCCCGCCGCGGCGATCAGGCCCGCCCGCAGCGATGCGCTCATACCGGTGGCCCAGTCCGCGGCCCACACGTGCCGCACGCCCGGCGGCAGATCGACGATTCGCGGCGTCGGGCCGGTCGCGCCGAGCACCACGATGACCGGGTCGCAGCCACCGTCGCGCAGCGCGGTGACGGTCGCCCGCAGCCAGGCGCCGTCCTCGGCGAGCACCTTGGGTTTTCCGTAGCGGGTGCCTGCGCCCGCGGCGAGCACGACGCCGGCGCAGGGCGCGACGGCGGGACGATCAGGGTCGGCCATGGCTAAACGGTAATACCGCGCGGTCTGCGCCGCATGAGGTGAAGCCGGTGCCGGGACGCGCATCCGCGAGCGACACGCCGAAGGTGATCCATCCCTTTCCGGTGGCGGCTCACCGGGACTTATCCGATGCTGGTCCGATGACGGATCGGCGGCCCGGGATCGCGGCATTCGACGCGCTGTCCGGCGACGCGGCCTACCGGGCGGTGCTCGGCTGCTGCTCGTCGCCGGGCTTCGCGCGGTCGCTGGTCGCGGGCCGTCCGTACCGCAGCGTCGAGGCGCTGCTCGACGCGGCGGACGAGGTGCTGGCCGGGCTGCCGGAGTCCGAACTCGACCTGGCCTTGGCGGGGCATCCGAGGATCGGGGAGCGGCCGCATTCCGAGGCTTCGGCGCGGGAGCAGGCCGGGGTGGCGGGAGCCGCCGACGCGGTGCGCGCGGCGCTCGCCGAGGGCAACCGCGCTTACGAGGAACGCTTCGGGCACATCTATCTGGTGTGCGCGAGCGGAAGGTCGGGCGAGGAGCTGCTCGCGCTGCTCACCGCCCGGCTGCGCAATGATCCCGAGACCGAAAGGCGAGTCGTGCGAACAGAATTGGGCAAGATCAACCGGATCCGGCTGCGCACGCTGCTGGCGGAGCGGTCGTGAGTGGGCGTAGCGAGCGAAGGGTCGGCACAGCCACGGTCGTGGTCATGGCGCAGCCGTGTGCCCGCGAGACGCGGTCATGAGCACGCTGAGCACGCACGTGCTGGACGCGGTGCGCGGCGCACCCGCCGCGGGCGTCACCGTGACGTTGCATCAAGGGGATCGGCAGCTCGATTCGGGCGAAACGGATGTCGATGGACGGATCGGGGCACTGGGCGAAGCGCTCGAACCCGGAACCTATCGGCTGGTGTTCGATACCGGCGCCTACTTCGCGCGGCAGGAGGTCGAAGCCTTCTATCCCGAGGTGAGCATCGCGTTCGCCGTGACCGAGGAGCGGCACTACCACGTCCCATTGTTGCTGTCGCCCTTCGCGTTTTCCACCTATCGAGGGAGCTGAGCCGAGCATGGAACTGACCGGGCCGATCGTGCTGACCGACCACCGATACGGCAAGGCGGAGAACCGGATCGTCCGGATCCACCGGCAGACCGCACGCCATGAGATCCGCGACGTGAACGTGTCCACGGTGCTGCGCGGCGACTTCGCCGACGCGTACGTCGCGGGCGACCAGGCGAAGGTACTGCCCACCGACTCACAGAAGCAGACCGCCTACGCCTTCGCGAAACAGCCGGGACTGCGGGCCATCGAGGACTACGCGCTCGCGCTGGCCGATCATTTCGTCGCCGAGATCGAACCGGTGCGCAGCGCGCGCGTCGAGGTCGACGAATACGCCTGGCAGCGCGTCTCGGTCGGCGGCGTGGAGCACGACCACACCTGGGTGCGGCAAGGCCCCGAAGTGCGCACCGCGGCGGTCACCGTGGCCGGAAGCGGCGCCGAGCGGCGGGCCTGGGTGGTGGGCGGGGTGAAGGACCTGACCATCCTGAAGTCGACCGGGTCGGAGTTCGCGGACTTCCTGACCGACGACTTCACCGTGCTCGCGCCGACCCACGATCGGATGCTGGCCACCGCACTGGTCGCCGAGTGGCGGTTCGCCGACAGCGCGGGCGTCGACTGGGACGAGGTCTACACCGGCGTGCGGGCGCGGTTGGTGGAGACCTTCGCGACGCTGCACTCGAAGGCCATGCAACAGACGCTGTTCGAGATGGGCAAGGCCGCGCTGACCGCGTGCCCGGTGCTGGCCGAGATCCGGCTCGCGGCGCCGAACAAGCATCACTTCGACTACGACCTGGGCCGCTTCGGCATCGAGAACCGCGGCGAGGTGTACCACGCCGACGACCGGCCCTACGGGCTGATCCACGCCACCGTGGCGCGCGCCGACGCCCCGGAAGCGGGGCCCGCGTGGACCAGGTGACCGTCATCGCGGACTGCGCCGTCGCGACGGTCGACGCGCTCGGCACCGAGCACGCCCGCGGCCACGTCGTCGTGCGCGGCAACCGGATCGACGCGGTCGGCGCAGGGGACCCGCCGGAAATCCCCGATGCTCGGCGCGTCGACGGGCGCGGCTGCCTGCTGACCCCCGGGCTGGTGAACACCCACCACCACCTCTATCAATGGATCACCCGCGGCCTGGCCACCGACCACACGCTGTTCGAATGGCTGACCACGCTCTACCCCGTCTGGGCGGGTATCGACGAGGACGCGGTGCGTGTGGCGGCCACGGGTGCGCTCGCGGCCCTCGCGCGCACCGGATGCACCACCACCACCGATCACCACTACGTGTTCCCGCGCGACGGCGGTGACCCGCTCGCGGCCGAGATCACCGCGGCGGCGCAGGTGGGCCTGCGGTTCCATCCCTGTCGCGGCTCGATGGACCTAGGGGCGAGCGCGGGCGGGTTGCCGCCCGACCACTTGGTGGAGAGTCTCGACGACATCCTCACCGCGAGCGCGGCGGCCATCACCCGCTGGCACGACCCGTCGTCCGATGCCATGCTGCGGATCGCGCTGGCGCCGTGCTCGCCGTTCTCGGTCACGGCGGACCTGCTGCGCGAATCGGCGGCGCTGGCCCGCGCCACCGGCGTCCGGCTGCACACTCACCTCGCCGAGACCCTCGACGAACAGGACTACTGCGCCGAGACTTTCGGCTGCACGCCCGCGCAGTACATGGAGCAGCTCGGCTGGTTCGGTTCGGATGTCTGGTACGCGCACGGCGTCCACCTCGACGACGACGCGGTCGGCGCCATGGCGGCAACCGGCACCGGCGTGGCGCATTGCCCCACGTCGAACGCGCGGCTCGGCGCGGGCGTCGCCCGCACCGCCGACCTGGTGCGCGCGGGCGTCCCGGTGGGCCTCGGCGTCGACGGGGCGGCGAGCAACGAGGCCGGTTCGATGATCGAGGAGCCGCGCCACGCGTTGCTGTGGGCGCGCAACCGCGGCGGCCCGCGTGCGATGACCGTGCGCACCGCACTGGAACTGGCCACCATGGGCGGCGCGCGAGTGCTGGGCCGGGCCGCCGAGATCGGCTCGATCGAGGTGGGCAAGCTGGCGGACCTGGCGTTGTGGCGCCTGGACACGGCCGCGCACGCCGGAATCGAGGATCCGGTGACCGCGCTGGTGCTCGGCTCGGCCCCGCCGCTGGTCGCGCTGCTGGTGAACGGACGCGAGGTGGTGCGCGACGGCGAGGTGCGCACGGTGGACACGGATGTGGTCGCGGGCGAGGTGGCGCGGGCGCAGGCGGCGTTGGTCGCGAAAGCGGGGTGATCGCTGCGCGGATGTGGGCGAGGTGTCGTGCCTGGTCAGGCGGGACGAGCAATACTGAACCAGTGTCGGCTCCGGCGGCCGTCGAGGCGGGTGGAGCCGTGGTGTCGTGGACGGCACGTCCGCTCGGCAGGCCGCGGGTGGCCGTCGTGCGGCGAGGTAACGGCCGCGCAATCTGGCGGGCGTCGCAGGCAATACGGCGGCAACCGACTGGCTCTACGGTGACGGAGAGGCAGGAACGAGGTGAGACGTGGACCTGGACACGATCCGCGAGGTGGTGATCGCCCGCGAGCGGGAAGACCTGGCCGTGCTCGGCGCTTCGACCGCGGTGCTCGCCGGAGGGACGTTCCTGTTCTCCGAGCCGCAGGATCAGCTGGTGCGCCTGGTCGACATCACCGGCCTGGGCTGGCCGGCGTTCGAGATCGGGGACGACGGGCTGGAGATCGCCGCGACCTGCACCCTGGCCGAGTTCGCCGGGGCCGCGCCGGGACGGGAGCTGGGGATGCCGGTGTTGCACGACCCGTGGCCGGGAACCGCGCTGTTCGCCCTGTCCTGCCGGGCGCTGCTGGCCTCGCACAAGATCTGGCGCACCGCCACCGTCGGGGGCAACGTCTGCCTCGCGCTGCCCGCGGGCGCGGTGCTCGGCGCGCTGGTCGCGCTGGACGGGACGGCGGTGGTGTGGACGACGGACGGCGCCGATCGGTGTATCCCGTTGCGCGAGTTCGTCCTCGGTCCGGGACGCACGGTGCTGCGGTCCGGTGAGGTGCTGCGCTCGATCCGCCTGCCGCGGTCGAGTCTGCTGGCCCGCACCAGCTTCCGGAAGATCGCGCTCGCTCCGCTCGGCCGGTCCGGCGCCGTGGTGATGGGGCGGCGGGAGCGGGACGGCCGCAGCGCGGTCACCATCACCGCCGCCACCACCAGGCCCGTCGTCCTGGATTTCGCCGCACCGCCCACCGACGGTGCGATACGCGACGCGCTGGGCACGATAGATCCCGCGCTGTGGTTCGACGATCCGCACGGTTCGCCGGAGTGGCGCGGGCACGTCGCGAGGGTGCTCGTCCGCGAGGTCGCCGCGGAATTGCGGGAATACTGATGCGGTTCGAGGTGGACGGCAGGACCGTCGACATCGCGGCGCGGCCGGGCCAGTGCCTGCGGACGGTGCTGCGCGACAGCGGCACCCGCGCGGTGAAAAAGGGGTGTGACACCGGCGATTGCGGGGCCTGCTCGGTGCTCGTCGACGGAATGACGGTGCACTCCTGCGTCTTTCCCGCCTATCGCGCCGCCGGACGGTCCGTCACCACCGCCGCCGGGCTCGGAACGCCGGAGCACCCGCACCCCGTGCAGCGCCGGTTCGTCGACAACGCCGCGTTCCAATGTGGTTTCTGCACCGCGGGCATGGTGGTCACGGCCGCGGGGCTGGGGTGCGGGGACGACGAGCGGGTGGCCGTGCCGGGCGACGAACTCGCCGAATTGATGAAGGGAAATCTCTGCCGCTGCACGGGCTACCGCGCCATCCGCGCCGCGCTGGGCGAGCCGCTCGATCCCGGCGACCCACCTTCCTTCGCCTCCGATCGAACCGCGACGACCACCGCAGGCGCTGGAGCCGGAGTCGGCGCGTTGGCCGGGCCGCGCATCGTCTGCGGGAGTGAGCCGTTCACGCTGGATCTGCCGCCGTTCGGCTCCCCCGCGGAGGACCGGCCGCGAACGAGCGATGCCGCCACCGCGCCGCCGACCGCCCCGCTGCACATCGCCGTCTCGACCAGCCCGTATCCCCACGCGCGCATCCGCTCGATCGAAACCGCCGCCGCCGAGGCACTGCCGGGTGTGCACGCCGTCTTGACGTATGCCGACGCACCGGATGTGCCGTTCTCCACCGCGCGGCACGAACTGCGCACCGACGATCCCGACGACACCTACGTGCTCGACCGGACCGTCCGGTTCGTGGGGCAGCGGGTGGCCGCGGTGGTGGCCGACAGCGTCGCGATCGCCCGGGAGGCCTGCCGTCTGCTGGAGGTCGACTACGAGGTCCTGCCCGCGGTGTTCGATCCGCGCGACGCGCTGCGCGCCGAGGCGCCGAAACTCCACGGCGACAAACCGGCTTCGGCCCGGATCGCCGATCCCGGCCGCAACCTCGTCGCCGAACTGCACGGCGAGGTGGGCGACGTCGCGGCGGGACTGGCCGGCGCGGCGCACGTCGTGCGCGGCGTCTGGCATTCGCCGCGTGGGCAGCACGTGCACCTCGAGACACACGGTGGGGTCGGCTGGCTGGATGACGCCGGGCGGCTCGTCATCCGGTGCAGTACTCAGGTCCCGTTCCTGGTCCGGGATGAACTGTGCCGGTTGTTCGGGCTGTCGTCCGCGCGGGTGCGGGTGTTCGCGGCCAGGGTGGGCGGCGGATTCGGCGCGAAACAGGAAATGCTGGCCGAGGACCTGATCGCGCTGGCCGTGCTGCGGACCGGCAGGCCGGTGCAGTACGAGTTCACCCGCGCCGACGAGTTCACCTCGGCGACCTGCCGCCACCCGATGCGAGTCGAGGTGACGGCAGGCGCCGACGCCAACGGCGTGCTCACCGCCTTGGCCGTCGACGTGCTCGCCGACACCGGCGCCTACGGCAATCACAGCGGCGGGGTGATGTATCACGGCGTCGGCGAGTCGGTGGAGCTGTACCGCTGCGCCAACAAACGGGTCGACGCGCGAGCGGTGTACACCAACAATGTCCCTTCCGGCGCGTTCCGCGGCTACGGTCTCGGCCAGGTGATCTTCGCGGTGGAGTCGGCGTTGGACGAGCTCGCGCACGCGCTCGGCATGGACCCGTTCGAACTGCGCCGCCGCAACGTGGTGGTCCCCGGCGACCCGTTCGTCGGCGCCGCGGTGAACGAGAGCGACCTCATGTTCGGCAGCTACGGTCTGGACCAGTGCCTCGACCTGGCCGAACGGGCGCTGCTGCGCGGCAACGACGTGCAAGCGCCCGGCCCGCAGTGGCGGGTGGGCACCGGCATGGCCGCCGCGATGATCGCGACCGTCCCGCCCCGGGGCCACCGGTCGACGGCGACGGCCTCGCTGCTGCCCGACGGCCGCTACGAGATCCGGGTCGGCACGGCGGAATTCGGCAACGGCACCACGACGGTGCACGCGCAGCTCGCGGCCACCGAGCTGGACACCGAGGTCACCCGCATCGTGATCCGGCAGGCCGACACCGATCTGGTGGAGTACGACACCGGCGCGTTCGGCTCCACCGGCATCGTGGTCGCGGGCAAGGCGGTGTACGAGGCGGCGTGCGCGTTGCGCGGGCTCATGCTGGCCAGGGCGGCCGAACTGACGGGAGTTCCGGAGCGGGACTGCGTGCTCGGCACCGGCGGCGTGCACTGCGCGGACCGGGTGCTCACCGCGGCCGAACTGCTGACCGGCGGCGATCTCACCGCGCACGCCGAGCACGGGGGCAGCCCACGGTCGGTGAGCTTCAACGTGCACGCCTTCCGCGTCGCCGTGCACCCCGGCACCGGAGCGGTGCGCATCCTCCAGTCGATCCAGACCGCCGACGCGGGCACCGTGCTCAATCCGGTGCAGTGCCGTGGGCAGGTCGAGGGCGGTGCGGCGCAGGCCGTCGGCACGGCGCTGTACGAGGACATGCGCAGTGCGGACGGAGTGGTTGGCGCCCAGACCCTGCGGCATTACCACGTGCCGCAATTCGCCGACGTGCCGCGCACGGAGGTCTACTTCGCCCGGACTTCCGACGCGCTCGGCCCGCTGGGCGCCAAGTCGATGAGTGAGTCGCCGTACAACCCGGTCGCCCCCGCGCTGGCCAACGCGATCCGCGATGCGGTCGGCGTGCGGCTGTACCGGCTGCCGATGACCGCGGACCGGGTATGGGCCGCGCTGCGGGAGAAGGGATCACGATGACGAAGGTGCCGGAGAACGTACGCGGGCGGATCGAGTCGATGCTCGACGCGGTCGATACCGAGCTGCGCCGCAGGTATCCCGGATCGAACGGCCGCTCGCAACCGATCCACACCGTGTACGTCCCGGCCGACCGGGTCACCGAGGAGACTCCCGCGGAGTGGGGCGCGGCCGCGGTCGGACTGCTCGACCGTCACCACGATCTGCTGGCCACGCTCGACGCGACCGGCTCGCTGCCCGACGTGCGCAAACGACTGGAAGCGGACCCGGTCCAGGATCTGCGCATCGACTTCGAGGACGGCTACGGCCTGCGCGCCGACGCCGAGGAGGACCGCGCGGCCACGGCGGCGGGTGCGGTGCTCGCGGCCTGGGCGCGGCGCTCCGGAGGCCCGGCGAACAGCGGCATCCGGATGAAGGGCTTGGGCGGCGGTGAGCGTCGTCGTGCGCTGCGCACGCTGGATCTCGTGTTGGAGGGCGTGGGGGGTGTGCCCGCGGGCTTCGTCTTCACGGTGCCGAAAATTCGTGCGGTGCAGCAGGTTTCGGCATTGGTGCAGCTGTGTGTCGGGCTGGAGCGCGCGTACGGCATCGCCGAGGGCAGCCTGCGTTTCGAACTACAGATCGAGAGCCCGCAGGCGATCCTGGCGGCAGATGGCACCGCCCCCGTGGCCGCCATGCTCACACTCTCCGAAGGTCGTTGCACCGCGTTGCACTTCGGTACCTACGACTACACCGCGGCACTCGGCGTCGCCGCGCCGGACCAAGCGCTCGACCACCCGGCCGCCGATTACGCCAAGGCGGTCATGCAGGTCGCGGCCGCGCAGACCGGGGCGTGGGTGTGCGACGGTTCCACCCAGGTCGTGCCCGACGCCGACCCGGAGGCCGCGCTGCGCAACCATCACCGCCTGGTCGCCCGGTCGTTGCGGCGGGGGTACTACCAGGGCTGGGACATGCATCCGGGCCACCTGATCACACGCTGGCTGGCCACCTACGACTTCTTCCGCCAGGCGATCGATGTCGCGGTGCCGCGCCTGCGCGACTATCTGGCCCGGCGCGGCGGCGACATCGTCGACGAGCCCGCCACCGCGGAAGCGCTGGCCGCCACCGTGCTGCGCGGCATCGAGTGCGGCGCTCGCCCGGACGCGGGGGCCGCGGAACTCACCGAGACGGTCCTGCGCGCGCTGGCGGCTCGCGCGCCGATCCCGACGGAGGCGACGTGATCGGCCATCCGAACGGTGCGGTCCCGAAAGACACAGGAGACGCGATGCGGGGCGACGACGAAGAGATCACGCTGTTGCCGGACCTGGCGGTCCGTCCGCTCGGCGGCTCGGTGATCTGGGCGAACGACGAGTTCTTCGCCGAGAAGGAAAATCTGATCAGCCCCGGTCCCGCGCAGTACCGGCCGTCCAGCTTCGGCCACAAAGGCCAGATCTACGACGGCTGGGAGACCCGCAGGCACCGCGGTCGGCCCGGCGACGACTCCGCGATCGTGCGGCTCGGCGTGCCGGGCGTGATCCGCGGGATCGTCGTGGACACGGCGTGGTTCAAGGGCAACTATCCACCCGCCGTCTCGGTGTCGGCGCTGGAGATCGAGGACTACCCGCCCGCGGAGACCATTGCCGCGCGGGATGATTGGGTGCTGCTGGTCGATCGCTCTCCGGTGACGGGCGACAGCCGCAACCTGTTCGCGGTCGACAACGAGAAGCGCTGGACGCACGTGAGACTCACCATGCATCCCGACGGCGGCGTGGCCAGGCTGCGGGTGCACGGCGAGGGGCGGCCCGATCCGCGCCTGCTCGGACTCGGCCCGCTGGATCTGGCCGCGCTGGAGAACGGCGCGCTGGTACTGGACTGCTCCAACCGCTTCTACAGCTCGCCCAACCAGCTGCTGTACCCCGGCCGGGCCCGGTCCATGGGCGAGGGCTGGGAGACCGCCCGCCGCCGGGACGACGGCAACGACTGGGTGCGCATCCGCCTGGCCGGACCGGGACTGATCCGGCTCGCCGAACTAGACACCTCCTACTTCCTCGGCAACAGCCCGGGCGCTGCCCGGCTCACCGGCCGCACCAACGACGGCACCGAACTGGAGTTGTTGCCACGCACCGCATTGCAACCCGACACCAGGCACCGGTTCCCGATCGCGCCGATGGCCGCGTCCGTGGAAGAGGTGCGCCTGGACATCTACCCGGACGGCGGGCTGGCACGGCTGCGCCTGTACGGCGAGCTCGGCGCATGAGCGTGCGGAAGTCGATACCGAGGGTCACGCCCGCCGTAGCGGAGCGTCGTCCGGGCGCGGGCGCGAGGCAGGGCCGAGGTTCGGTGGCGGAGCGTCGCAAGGGCGCGGTGCTGCGCGGCCCGGTGCGAAGGCGCGAGCCGAGCGCCGACGAGGCGCAGTCGTGAGCAAGCAGGACCGAGGGCGGCGGCGGAGCGTGACAGGCGCGGGCGCGAGGGATTTCGTCGGTTACGGCCCGAATCCGCCGGACCCGCGATGGCCGGGCGCGGCGCGGATCGCGGTCCAATTCGTGCTCAACTACGAAGAGGGCGGGGAGAACAACGTCCTCGACGGTGACGAACACTCCGAGACGTTCCTATCGGAGATGACGCCCGCCGAAGCGTTCCCGAACCGCCATATGAGCATGGAGTCGCTCTACGAATACGGCTCCCGCGCCGGGCTGTGGCGGGTGCTGCGCGTCTTCGAACGGCGCGGGCTGCCGCTGACGATCTTCGCGGTCGCCCGCGCCGCGCAGCGCAATCCGGAAGCGGTGGCGGCCTTCCGGGAACTGGGCCACGAGATCGCCTGCCATGGTCTGCGCTGGAAGTCCTATCAGCTCACCGATCGCGACACCGAACGGACGCAGATGGCCGAGGCGGTGCGCGTCCTGACCGACCTGACCGGCGCGGCGCCGCTGGGCTGGTACACCGGCCGCGATTCGCCGCACACCAGGGAATTGGTCGTCGAGCACGGCGGTTTCCGCTACGACGCGGACTCCTACGCCGACGACCTGCCCTATTGGGTGCGCGTACACGGCCGCGACCACTTGGTGGTGCCCTACACGCTGGACACCAACGACATGCGCTTCGCCTCACCCGCGGGCTTCCCCACCGGCGAGCAGTTCTTCGCCCACGTACGCGACGCCTTCGACGTCCTCTACCGCGAAGGCGCCGAGGGCAGCCCGAAAATGCTCTCCATCGGCCTGCACTGCCGCCTCATCGGCCGCCCCGCCCGCACCGCCGCCCTCGAACGCCTACTCGACCACATCCAGTCCAACGACCAGGTCTGGATCACCCGCCGCATCGACATCGCCGACCACTGGCACGCGACCCACCCCCCACCCGCCTCGCCCTGACCCGATCTTCTACCGCGACGAGTGGCACATGGCTGTGGCGAGACGCGAGTGGGGCTCTCGCCGACGTGTCACTCGTCAGGCGAGGGGGCGGGGTTCGCGGGGGCGTAGGTGGCGGGTGAGTGTGGCGAGTGCGTCGAGCACCTCGCGCACGGCGGCCGGGTCGTCGTCGGCCAGCGCTGCCGCCACCGCGTCGTCCACGGGTGTCGCTCGCACTTCGGCGACTCGTGGTGAAGCCTCCTGGGCCGCGCGGACCAGGGTGCGTCGGCGGTCGCGTGGGTCGACGGTGGAGGTGATCGAGCCGGCCTCTTTGAGGCGGGCCACCGCGGTGGACACCGCGCTCTGGGGAAGACCGGTGCGGTTGGCGATCTCGCCGACGGTGCTGTCGGGGTGTTCGAGGATGTCGCTCGACACGACGAGCACGGGTCGGTGGCCACCGCCGAGTCCCGCTGTCGGCAAGGCGTCCTCGCCGAGCTTCATCAGCGTCCGGCCCAAGAGGAACAGTTCGACTCCGTCCACAGGGGAACAATACATCAATAAAGATGCATCAGTCTTGATGTATCTGTTTTGATTGATTACCGTAGGTGGCATGAGCACGATTTCCACCGGCACCCTCGAGGTCTCCGGAGCCGACCTGTACTACGAAGTTCGCGGCAGCGGTCCGATATTGCTGATCGCGCAGAGCGGGGAGGGGGACGCGCGGCGCAGCGAGGATCTGGTCGCCCACCTCGAGCGGCGCTTCACCGTCGTCACCTACGACCGGCGCGGACTGTCGCGCAGTGTGCTGCGTGAGCCCCTCGGGCCCGCCTCGGTGGCGACGCACGCCGAGGACGTGTTCCGCCTGCTCTCGGCGTTGACCGGCGAGCCGGTGCGCATGCTCGGTTGCAGCATGGGAGCGGCCATCGGCCTGCACCTCGCGGTTCGGCATCCGGATCGGCTGCACACCCTCATCGCACACGAGCCCGTCACGCCGTGGCTGCTCGCCGCCGCCGACCGCGCCGTTCAGCTCGCTGAACTCGAAGACTGTCAGCGAGTCTTCGCCGAGCACGGCTGGCAAGCGGCGCTCGCGCCGATGGTGCGGACGCTGGGGATAGATCCGCGGAACCAGGATCGGGAATCCGGCGTCACCGCGCCTCCGCTCGGACCGGAGCGCGCCGCGAACTTCGAGTACTTCCTCGAGCACGACTTCACCGCGATCCGCGCCGACCATCTCGATGTCGCGCCGCTGCGGCAGTCGCCGGTGCGCATCGTTCCTGCCTGCGGGCGCACCACACCCCGGCAGGTCTTCGACTACAAGGCCGCACAGGAACTCGCGACCCTGTGCGGCGAGCCGGCGGTGGAATTCCCCGGCGGGCACAACGGGAACCTGACCCACCCGGCCGCGTACGCCGCCAAGGTGTGTGAGGTCCTCGGTGTGCCGGAGTAGGCGGTTCGGCGCCCCTCGCGGGCGGCCCTCCGCCCGTTCGGCCCACTCGCCGACGGGTGGCGTGGCCCACACGAAAGGCGCCTGCCGGGACTTGTGAAGGTGCTCACAGTGCGGAATGCCGACCCCTGGGGAGGGAGGGCCGCCCGCCGATCGCTAACAGTACAAGCGTTACGCTAAAACCGCACGTCAGCGCTACCGGCCAGTAGATTGCACCTTTGCAATTCAGTGGCAAATTTTGCAGAGTTAGCAAAGGTGTCGGAAAACCTAGCTGAGATTCACACTAACAACAGGTAGACGCCCATTTCTTCGTGTGCCATCGTGTGGAAGTACACCCCAAAGGCCTAGCAAGCCTGCAAATTGCCGCTCCAGCAGTACGAGCTGCCTCGTAGCTCGGGACCGGGCGGCATGGACCGAACGAAGAAGTGGAGTCACAGATGTCGACCACCGGCACCCCGAGGACCGCCGCGGAAATCCAGCAGGATTGGGACACCAACCCCCGCTGGAAGGGCGTCACCCGTAACTACACCGCGGAGCAGGTGTCGAAGCTCCAGGGCACCGTCGTCGAGGAGGCCACCCTCGCCCGCCGCGGTTCGGAGATCCTCTGGGATCTCGTCAATAACGAGGACTACATCAACTCCCTCGGCGCTCTCACCGGCAACCAGGCGGTCCAGCAGGTCCGCGCCGGCCTGAAGGCCATCTACCTGTCGGGTTGGCAGGTCGCCGGTGACGCGAACCTGTCCGGCCACACCTACCCCGACCAGTCGCTGTACCCGGCCAACTCGGTTCCGTCCGTGGTCCGCCGTATCAACAACGCGCTGCTGCGCGCCGACGAGATCGCCAAGGTCGAGGGCGACACCTCCGTCTCCAACTGGCTGGCGCCGATCGTCGCCGACGCCGAGGCCGGCTTCGGTGGCGCGCTGAACGCCTACGAGCTGCAGAAGGCCATGATCGCCGCCGGCGCCGCCGGTGTGCACTGGGAAGACCAGCTGGCCTCCGAGAAGAAGTGCGGCCACCTGGGCGGCAAGGTGCTGATCCCGACCCAGCAGCACATCCGCACCCTGACCTCCGCGCGTCTGGCCGCCGACGTCGCCGACGTGCCGTCGGTGATCATCGCCCGCACCGACGCCGAGGCCGCCACCCTGATCACCTCCGACGTGGACGAGCGCGACCGTGAGTTCCTGGACGGCACCCGCACCCCCGAGGGCTTCTTCGGTGTGAAGAACGGCATCGAGCCCTGCATCGCGCGTGCCAAGGCCTACGCCCCCTACGCCGACCTCATCTGGATGGAGACCGGCGTGCCGGACCTCGAGGTCGCGCGCAAGTTCGCCGAGGCCGTCCGTGGCGAGTTCCCGGACCAGCTGCTGGCCTACAACTGCTCGCCGTCCTTCAACTGGAAGGCCCACCTGGACGACGCGACCATCGCGAAGTTCCAGCGTGAGCTCGGCGCGATGGGCTTCAAGTTCCAGTTCATCACCCTGGCCGGCTTCCACTCGCTCAACTACGGCATGTTCGACCTGGCCTACGGCTACGCCCGCGAGGGCATGACCGCCTTCGTCGACCTGCAGGAGCGCGAGTTCAAGGCCGCCGCCGAGCGTGGCTTCACCGCGATCAAGCACCAGCGTGAGGTCGGCGCGGGCTACTTCGACACCATCGCCACCACCGTGGACCCGAACACCTCTACCGCGGCGCTCAAGGGCTCCACCGAAGAGGGGCAGTTTCATTAAGCCGCGCCTCCGCGCGGCGTGTTCGCGGCCCCTGTGAGTCTCGTGTCCGAGCGCGCGCTGCTCGCGCCTGCGGCGCATGCGCACCGGACACTCGGACACGAGACGGGCCGCGAACGGCGCTCGATGGCCTCGCGCGTGAGCGGTTGCGTAAGCAGCCGAACTCACGAACGGATGCCTACCACTGGTGCTCGCTAGGGAAGTGAGGTTCCCGACGTGAAAACCGCCGATCCTCTACTCCGGTAGGGGTGTACTGCCCTCCCCGCTGAACAGCCCCGGCGGGGAGGGCATCCCTATACCTTGGACCATCGAAGGACGCGCTCACACCGGAGCGGCACCTTCGCAGACCAGCCACCCCAGAGCCAGACAACCCAGCAGGAGCGGGACGTGAGCAGCGAAAAGATCCAACGCGTCGGCATTATCGGCGCGGGCCAGATGGGCGCAGGAATCGCGGAGGTGTGTGCCAGGGCGCACGTCGACGTGCTGGTGTTCGAGCAGACCCGGGAACTGGCCGCGGCCGGTCGCGCGCGCATCCTCCGGTCCCTCGATCGCGGCGTGAGCAGCGGCAAGATCACCGAGCGCGAGCGCGAACAGGCCGCCTGGCGTCTGCGGTTCACCTCCGACCTCGGCGACTTCGCCGATCGCCAGCTGGTGGTCGAGGCGGTGCTGGAGGACGAGAAGGTCAAGACCAGCATCTTCGCCGAACTCGACAAGGTCGTCACCGACCCCTCGGCCGTACTGGCCTCCAACACCTCGTCCATCCCGATCATGAAGATCGCGGTCGCCACGGCGAACCCCGAGCGTGTGGTCGGTATGCACTTCTTCAACCCGGTGCCGGTGCTGCCGCTCGTCGAGCTGGTCACCACGCTGAAGACCAGCGAGTCGGTCTCCGTACGGGCCGAGGCCTTCGCGGGCGAGGTGCTCGGCAAGCAGGTCGTGCGCTCGGCCGACCGCTCCGGCTTCGTGGTCAACGCGCTGCTGGTGCCGTACCTGCTGTCGGCGATCCGCATGGTCGAGTCCGGCTTCGCCACCAAGGAGGACGTCGACAAGGCGATGGTGCTCGGCTGCGCCCACCCGATGGGCCCGCTGGCGCTGACCGACCTGGTCGGCCTGGACACGGTCAAGTCCATCGCCGACTCCATGTACGGCGAGTTCAAGGAGCCGCTGTACTCGGCCCCGCCGCTGCTCATGCGCATGGTCGAGGCGGGACTGCTCGGCAAGAAGACCGGCGCGGGCTTCTACCAGTACAGGGCCTGATTTGCTGTGTTGATTTGCAGCGCCTACGGCGCTGCGTGTTCGCGGCCCCTGGAAGTCTCGCGTCCGAGCGTCCGCTGCTCGCGCCTTCGGCGCATGCGCAACGGACACTCGGACGCGAGACGGGCCGCGAACGGCGCTCGTAAGACTCGCGCCCGACGGGGTCAGGCCAGCGAGTTCCGAACGATCGACCGACGCAACGGCACGGGACTGGTGAGAAACGACACCGGCACACCTCGATGCGGAGTCGACCAGAAGTTGGTGTTGCCGAGCCGGTGACGGCAATCGGCATAAGCTGCACAACAGCCGGGCCATGTCGACGGCTCGGCTGGGTATCCAGAGCGCAGCGCTGGATCGTCCCGTCGATCTCGGCGGGCCGCGCAGGTGATCGAAAGGGGTTGTCCCGCTCATGGTGAACGTGACCGACGGCTACGGGTCGAGCATTCTCGGCTATCCCAGGATCGGGCCGCACCGCGAGCTCAAGCGGGCGCTGGAGGCCTACTGGCACGGTTCGCTCGACCGCGAAGAACTGCTGGCGGTGGGTCGCGAGATCCAGGAGACCCAGTTCAACGAGCTGGCCGCCACCGGACTGACCCAGGTGCCGGGCAACACCTTCTCCTTCTACGACCACGTGCTGGACAACGCGCTGCTGTTCGGTGCGGTGCCCCGGCGGTTCGAGCCCTACCGCGACGGACTGCATCCGCTGGACTTCTACTTCCTGATGGCGCGCGGCCGCCCGGATCTGCCGCCGCTCGAGCTGGTCCGGTTCTTCGGCACGAACTACCACTACCGCCAGCCGGAAGTGGACGCGGGCACCGAGTTCTCGCTGCACCCCGAGGCGCTGCTCGACGAATTCGACCGCGCGAAGGCGGTCGGCATCGAACTGCGGCCGGTGGTCATCGGCCCGGTGTCGCTGCTGCTGCTGTCCAAGGCCGGGCACATCCCCGGTGAGTCCGGCGGATTCGACACCCTCGGCCTGCTGGACAAGCTGCTGCCGGTCTACGAGGAACTGTTCGAGATCCTCGCCAAGCGTGGCGCCACCTGCGTGCAGCTGGACGAGCCCGCGTTCACCAGCGAGCGCGCGCCCGCCGAGCTGGCCGCGTTCGAGGCCGCCTATCACCGCTTGGGCAAGGCCCCGCTGCGCCCGCGCATCCTGGTCACCGGACAGTACGGCGATTTCGGCGAGGCGCTGACCATCCTGGCGGGCACCAATATCGAGGCGATCGGTCTCGACCTGGCCAGCTACCGGATGCGCCCGGAGGATCTCGCCGCGGTGCCAGGCATCCGCCGCAAGCGCCTGTACGCGGGTGTGATCAGCGGTCGCAACGTGTGGCGCGCGGACCGCTACGTCACGCTGGAATACCTCAACGAACTGGCCCAGGTGTGCCCGGACCTGGTCGTCTCGACCGGGACCACGCTGCTGCACGTGCCCTACGACCTGCTGATCGAATACGACATCGAGGGGCACGTCGCCGACCGGCTCGCGTTCGCGAAACAGAAGGTGGGCGAGGTGGTCTCGCTCGCGAAGGCGCTCACCGAAGGCCCGTCGGACAAGTGGCGCAAGCGCCCCACCGAGGTGCACTTCAAGCAGAAGCACGCGGTGCGGCAGCGGGTCTACGCGGTCACCCCGGACATGCGCTCGCGGGAGCCCTACGAGGTGCGCCGCGAAGCTCAGCAGCGCAAGCTGAACCTGCCGCCGGTGCCCGCGACCACGCTCGGTTCCTTCCCGCAGACCGCCCGCATCCGCCAGGCGCGCTACGAACTCGGTGAGGGCCGGTTGTCCTACGAGGAGTACCGCAAGCGGATCGAGGCCGAGATCGAGGCGACGATCCGGTTGCAGGAGGACATCGGCCTCGATGTGCTGGTGCACGGCGAGCACGAGCGCAACGACATGATCCAGTACTTCGCCGAGTTGCTCGACGGCTTCGCGACCACCCGCTTCGGCTGGGTGCAGGTGTACGGATCCCGTTGTGTGCGGCCGCCGATCATCTACGGCGATGTGTCGCGCCCGGCGCCGATGTCGGTGGAGTGGATCAGCTACGCGCAGTCGCTGACCGACAAGCCGGTCAAGGGCATGGTCACCGGGCCGGTCACCATGATCGCCCGATCCTTCGTCCGGCAGGACCAGCCGCTGCACGAGACCGCCGACCAGGTGGCGCTGGCCATTCGCGACGAGGTGATGGACCTGGAGAAGGCGGGCATCGCGATCATCCAGGTCGACGAACCGGCGATCCGGGAGATGCTGCCGCTGCGCCCGGAGGGCCGCGCCGAATACCTGCGCTGGGCGATCGGCGCGTTCCGGTTGGCCACCTCCGGGGTGCGGGCCGAGACGCAGATCCACACGCACATCGGATATTCCGGCCGTGCCGAGGTGGTGGAGGCGATCGAGGAACTCGACGCCGACGTCACCGCCATCGTGGCGACCCGCTCGATCGAGTGGGTGCTGCGGGCGCTGAAGGAGGACTGCGCCTCCGGGCACGGGCTCAGTCACGGCGTCGGCCCCGGCGTGTACGAGAGCCGGTCCGCGCGCATCCCGGACATCGATGAGCTGGACGAACTGCTCACCGCGGCAGCCGAAGCGGTGACGCCGCAGCGGCTGTGGGCCAATCCGGACGGCGGTCTGAAGACCCGGCACTATTGGCAGCTCGAGCCGTCGTTGCGCAATCTGGTCGCCGCGGCGCGCCGCATACGCAGGCGGGTGGAGTCCACCGACTGAGGCCCTCGGTCTTTCTCACCCGTCCATCGGTCAGGTCGCGGGCAGGCCTGCACCGGCCCGCGATCTACCGCAGGTGGCCGTCGAAGCGGCACTTGGTGGTCGACGTGGTGGCCGGGCTGCTCGGCCTGCAACCGACTCCGGACACCGGCGACCTCCGCGCCGACCTGACCCGCGCCATACGCGATCTCGTCATCGCACTGCGCGACACCTCGCTGCACCGGGTGCTGCCCGCGCTGGTCGCGGACCTGGCGGGCGACGAGCGGGTTGCGCGCCCACTTCCTGGCCACCGTCTTCGAACCGCGCCGACAAACCACGGCGACGGCCCTGCGCTCGGCCATCGCGCGCGGCGAAGTGGATCCGGGCATAGATGTGGATTTCGTGCTGGACTCGGTTGCCGCGCCGATCTACTTCCGCGCGTTGTTCGGACACCTGCCGCTGACGGACGAACTCGCCGAACAGTCGGTCGCCGCGGTGCTCAGCGCGATCGCCCGCTGACGGCGGGCAGCGCGCTCAACGTGGCGAGCAGGTCGGTGGCGGCGTCGGCCACCGCGTCGGCCTCGGCGACGGCCAGCGCGGCCGCCGTGGCGGCCCGCACGCGTGGCAGCAGTGCCAAGCAGTCCGCGGCCGCGGCGCGGTCGGCCGGAGTGAGATCGGCGTCGTCCTCGGCGGCGGATTGCCATGCCGCGGTGGCGATCACCTCGTGCAGCCAGTTGAGCAGTTCCACCCGCAGCGGTTGCGGCTCGCGCAGCCAGGCGCGGGCGTAGGTCACCTCGGTGCGCTCGTGCAGCAGGGCGCCGAGCACGACTTCGGCGGCGGGCGCGGTGACGGAGTAGATCGACCCTTGATGCAGGACGGCGGAGAACAGGAAGACGACCCCGCGCACCTGGTCGTCGACATCCGTGCCGATCAGATCGGCGAGCATGGCCGCAGCGTCGCCCGCGGACCCGTGGGCGTGCGCCAGCGCCGCCCAGTCCGTCTCGCGCAGCACGGTCGCGGCGCGCTCGTGGTAGGTCGGAGCGAGCGCGCCCGCCGCCCGGGTGCGGGCTTCGGCATCCGCCGAATCCAGCGCACGCTGGAACGCCGCCAGCGCCACGTCCGGTTCGCCGAGCCGCTCGCTGAACACCCCGACCTCGAAGCTGGCCCGCGCGGCGACCGCGGGATCGTCCGATTCGGCCATGGACCGGCTGATTTCCCTGGCTCCCGCCCAATCGCCCGCCTCGTCGAGATGCTGCACCAGATCGCCCGCGACGATGAGCGCCTGATCCCCGGGCCAGCCGTCGATCACGGAGCGGTAGGCGGCTTTCACGCCGGCGAGGTCGTCCTCGGTGCGCAGGAGGTAGGCCAGGTTGGACAGCGCCAGCCGGGCGATATCGCCGGGTCCGGCGTCGATGGCGTGCTGGTAGGCCGTGCGCGCCGCGTCAGAGTCGCCGCGCTTGGCCCGCGAGTAGCCGAGATTGATCCAGGCCCGTGGTGCGGCGTCGGCATGGCCGGACGCGGCGGCGCGCTCGTACATCGCTTCGGCCGCCGCGATATCGCCGCGTTCGGCCAGCAGCAGGCCGAGATTGTAGGCCGCGCGCGGCGCCGCGTCTTCGTGGCCGGAGTCGACCGCCACGTGGTAGGCGCCTTCCGCGGCCGGCTTGTCACCCGACGCGCTGAGCAGCCCGCCCAGCTCCGCGGCGGCCAGCGGCGCCCAGTTCGGATGACCGGAGGCGATCGCGATCTGGAACGCCTCGCGCGCGGCCGCCAGGTCGTTGCGCCTGCGGTGCATCTTGCCGAGGTCGAAGGCGAGGTCCGGCGGCCTCTTCAGCATTGTTCCCATCCAGCCTCGGCACCGAGTGGTGCGAATCGTTTCCGAGAAGTTCTACATCGGCGCGCGATCCCTGGCTACCCATGGCGTGGGATACGCCGGTCAGGCGTGGACTCATTCCGCGGGCGGGTTGTGACGGCCCGCCAGGCGGAGGGTCAACTGTCTTGCGAACTTTCGGCGCCGCTTGGGCGGACTCGTGCGCTCGATGTCGGCCTCCACGTCCGTGGGGACGTCGTAGCGGCGGATATAGGCGCCGGCGAACGCCTGCACCGTCGCGGTGACCGGGATGGCCAGCAGTGCGCCGGTCGCGCCGCGCAGCGCCGCGCCCGCCAGCACCGCCCCGAACGCGACGGCCGGGTGCATGTCCAAGGTGGAGGCGGTGACGCGCGGTTGCAGCACGTAGTTCTCGAATTGCTGGTAGAGCACGATGAACCCGAGAATCCACAGCGCGGTGCTCGGGCCGTGCACGAGGCCGACGATCACCGGCAGCGCGCCGGCGAGATAGGTGCCGACCGTGGGGATGAACTGGGAGACCACGCCAACCCACAGCGCGAGGGCGAACGCGGACGGCACGTCGAGTACCCGCAGCATCACGTAGTGCGCCAGCGTCGAGACGAGGGCGAGCAGCCCGCGCGAGAAGATGTAACCGCCGGTCTTCGCCACCGCGATGTCCCACGCGCGCAATATGTGTCGCTGGCGCCGCGGCGGCAGCAGCGAACAGACGGCCGTGCGGATCCTGGGCCCGTCGGCGGCGAAGTAGTAGGTGAACAGCAGAATGCCGAGACCCTGGAAGAGCGCGCCGAGCGCGGCGGTGCCGATGCCCCACACGTTGCCCGCCAACCCGGTGAGGTAGCCCTCCAGGGTCGAGCTCCAGTCGGTGGCGTATTTCTGGATGTCGGTACTGGACAGATCCTGATGGAAGGTGTGGTTGATCCACTCCACGCCCCGGTCGGCGTATTCGGGGGCGTTCTTCACCAAGGTGGTGACCTGCTCGACCAGCAGGGCGCCCAGCGTCCAGAGGAAGCCGAAGACGAGGGCCGCCAGAACGATGAACACCAACCCGGTCGCGGGACCGCGCCGCATGCCGCGCCGTGCCAGCCAGTTCACCGCGGGCTCGATCGCGAAGGCGAGGAACAGCGAGACCAGCAGGACCGTCAGCAGGCCCTGTAGCCGCTCGAGCACCCAGAAGGCCGCCAGCAACCCGGTGATCGTCGCCGCGGCGAGCAGGAACGCGCGCGGCAGCCAAGGCGGCATACCGCGGGCGCCGTCGGCGGGTGGCGTCTCGTCGTCGTCCTGCACAGACACACCGCTAAGGTACCCACGCCGCGACCGGTTCGCGGCCGGACTTCGGGTGGCCGCGCCGGTACGGCGAGCAGGCTCACATGGTCGAAACGTCGATGACGAAGCGGTAGCGCACGTCGCTGGCCACGACCCGGTCGTAGGCGCCGTCGATCTCGTCGGCGGCGATCAGCTCGATCTCGGCGCCGATACCGTGCTCGGCGCAGAAGTTCAGCATCTCCTGGGTCTGCGCGATGCCGCCGATCATCGAGCCCGCCAGCGAGCGGCGGTACCCGGCGAGGCTGAACGGCTTGACGCTCATCGGGTTGTCGGGGAGACCGAGGATCACCAGGGTGCCGTCCAGGTTCAGCAGCCGCAGGTAGTCATCGATCGGCAGGTCCGCCGACACGGTGTTGAGAATCAGGTCGAATCGGCCGCGCAGCTCGCGGAAGGTCTGCTTGTCGCTGGTCGCGTAGTAGGCGCTCGCGCCGAAGAGCTTGCCGTCGTCCTGTTTGCTCAGCGAATGGCTCAGCACGGTCACCTCGGCGCCCATGGCGGCCGCCAGCTTCACCCCGACGTGGCCGAGCCCGCCCATGCCGATGACCGCGACCTTCTTGCCCGGTCCGGCGTTCCAGTGCCGCAGCGGCGAGTACAGCGTGACGCCAGCGCACAGCAGCGGCGCGGCCACATCCAGGCCGATCCCTTCGGGGATGGCGACGACGAAGTTCTCGGTCACCACGATCTGCGTGGCGTAACCGCCGAGGGTGTGCCCGCCGGGCTGCACCGCCGGGTCGACCGTGCTGTTGTAGGTCATGGTCGCGCCCGCGGTGCAGTACTGCTCCTCGTCGGCCAGGCAGGGCGCGCAGACCCCGCAGGAATCGACCATGCAGCCGACGCCGACGCGGTCGCCGACCTTGTGCCTGGTCACCGCGGCCCCGACCGCGGCGACCACACCCGCGATCTCGTGGCCCGGCACGCAGGGGTAGCGGGTTCTGCCCCACTCGTCACGGGCGGTGTGGATGTCGGAGTGGCAGATGCCCGCGAATTCGATGTCGATCAGCACGTCGCGCGGGCCCAGGTCCCTGCGTTGGATCGTGACCTTCTCGAACGAGCCATCAGGGGTGGACAGGGCGTAGGCGGCGGCTGTGCTCATGAGGACATGCCTACCGTCGCATGGGTGCGATTGCCAACTGTGACACGGAAAAGACCCGCTCACGGCATATTTTCCGCCGGATCGATGATCTTCGGCGGCGTTCTCCGGCGACAATGGATTCGGTGAGCGGTTCGGCCGAGGCGGGAGTGCCATGGACGAAGAACGGCAACAGTGGACCGGAGCGCGGCGCACGCCGCGTGGTGGCCGGGTGTTCGTGCTCGTCGTCACCCTCGTGCTCGCGGTCGCCGCGTTCCTCGGATATCGCGGTGAACCGCCCGGTAGCGACCGGCCCGGCCCCGCCGGGACCGCGGCCCCGGTCGCGTTCGCTCCGCCCGAGCCGCTCGACCTCGGGCTCGTCACCGCGGCGGTGCGCCCGGCGCTGGTCAACATCAATGCCTCGACCGAGCGGTCCGGGCCCGGCGCGGCGGGATCAGGCATCGTCCTCACCGCCGACGGCGAGGTGCTCACCAGTCATCACGTGGTCAAGGGCGCCGACACCGTGACCGTCACCGACGTGGGCAACGGCAAGGTCTACGACGCGGAGGTGCTCGGCTACGACGCCGAGGCCGACATCGCGCTGCTCGACCTGGCCGCGGCAACCGAACTGCCCACCGCGACCATCGGCACGTCGGCCGGACTGCGCGTGCGCGAGGAGGTCTTGGCGATCGGCAACGCGGGCGGGACCGGCGGCACGCCGACCGCGGTGCACGGTCCCCTCACCGACCTGGACACCGCGATCGTGGCGGTCAACGCCGCCGATCTGTCGCGCAAAGCGCTCAACGGGATGCTGGAGGTCGCGGCGGCGGTGACGCAGGGACAGTCCGGGGGAGCGCTGGTCGATCGGAAGGCCTCCGTGGTCGGCGTCATCGCGGCGGCGTCGGGCGAGGGAGCGCGGGCGGCCGACCACCCGGCGAACGGCTACGCGGTGCCGATCGACGCCGCGATGCGGGTGGTCGATCAGATCCGCTCCGGCACCCCGACCGACACCGTGCACATCGGACCCACGGCCACTCTCGGCGTGCTGGTCTCCAACGCACTGCCGGTCGGTACCGGAGCCCGGGTGGACGCGGCGCTGTACGGGTTGCCGGCCCATGCCGCCGGTCTGGCCGCCGGTGACGTGATCACCTCGATCGACGACCGCGCCGTCACCAACGCGCAGTCCCTGCGCAGTGCGCTGAACACACACAAGCCCAACGACACCATCCGCTTGGGCATCACCGGCGCGAGTGGCCGGCGCACGGTACCGGTGGCGCTGGTCGCAGGCCCGCCCAACTGATCGGGGTCAGACCAGCGACAGCCAGTAATCCTGGAAGCGCAGGAACACCAGCAGCAGCACGACCGCGAAGAACAGCGCGACGAGCGTCCAGCGCCATTCGGCGAGCACGCCGAGCGGACCACGGGAACGCCCCCACAGCTGATCGGTGCTCACCGCGAGCAGCGGCGTGATGATCGCCCAGACCACCATGCAGTACGGGCACAGCGCGTTGATCCGGTACAGGCTCTCGAAGATCAGCCAGCAGACGAAGGCGAGCCCGAGCAGGTTGCCCAGCCACAGCCCACCCCAGACCCAGCGCGGGAAGCCGACCCCGGCCACCGACAGCGCGGCCAGCGTGACGACGACCGTGAACCCGACGATGCCCATCAAGGGGTTGGGGAACCCGAAGACGGCGGCCTGGTCGGTCACCATCACCGACCCGCAGGACAGGATCGGGTTGATGCTGCACGACGGCGTGTAACCGGGATCGGTGAACAGCTTGAACCGTTCCACGGTCAGCGCCACCGCGGCCAGCCAGCCGGCCAGCCCGCCGATCAACAGGACCCAGGCCGCCCGGGGCCCCGCGGTGATCATCGGCCCGCGGCGGCGCTGATCACGGGTGCGAGAGCGCCGTTACCGAAGATCTCCTGGCTGGACTCGACCTTCTTACCGTCGACGAACACCGAGGGCGTCGACTGGATGCCGCTGTCCAGCACTTCCTTGGTGCGGGCCTGGATGTACTTGTCGTACTTGTGGTCGGTGATGCACTGGGCGACGGCGTCGTCGGTGTAGCCCGCGCTCTTGGCGATCTGGACCAACTGGTCGTCGGACAGACCCGCGCCGCCCTCCGGTGGCTGCTGCGCGAACATCGTCCTCAGCCAAGCCTGGTACTTCGACGGGTCGGCTTCGGCGACGCAGTAGGAGGCGCTGCCCGCGCGCGAGGAGTACCGCGTGGTGGAGGCCTTGTCCAGGAAGGCGATGATGTTGTATTCGACGGCCGCGGTGCCGTTGGCCACCGCGTCCTCGAGCACCTGTCCGTTGGCCGCCTCGAATGCCTTGCAGGCGGGGCACTGGAGGTCGGCGACGACGCGCACGGTGACCTTCGCGTCCGGCTTGCCGATCCGGATGGCGCCGTTGTCGGTGATCGAGGCGGGCACGGGGCCCGCGTTCGTGGTGCCGGTCGCCGCGATGGACGGGGTGGGGCCGGGATCGTCGTTGCGGGCCTTCTTCACCGCGATGCCGATGCCGATCGCCGCGATCAGCGCGACGAGCACGGCGGCGACGGCCACCTGGATCAAGATCTTGCGGTTGCGGTCGGCGCGTTCCGCCGCCAGCAGCGGGTTCGACTTCCCACCCTGGTTTTTGCTCACCGTGCGCTCACCACGCCTTTCGCTCGCCGGACGGTTCCTGCCGCCACGATCGTAGATCCGCAGGCCACCTACCCGCGTGATCGGCCCACAGTGGTCATCATGGTCGGCTTTCCTGAGAGATTCCGAAACGTGCCGCCTACTCCCGGGAATCGCGCTAGCGCGGCGTGATGCCGGCGAGGACGAGATCGACGGCGTCGCGCGCCAGGCCGGCGGGCAGTTCTCCGCCGAGTTGCGTGACGTGCAGATGGATCAGGCCGCCCAGCGTCAGCACGGTCAGCCGGGGGTCCGCCGTCGGTACCGCGTCCCCGCGGGCGATGCCGCGCCGGACGATCTCTTCCGAGGCCGACAGCCGCCGCACCCAGAATTCGCGGCGGATCACATCGACCTCGGGGTCGGCCTCGGTGATCACGCTGCCGCGTATCAGGGCCCGTCCGGATGGCGTCTGCGCGAAACGGATCAGATCGGTCACGAATCGCTCCAGATCGCCGCGCAACGACCCGGTATCCGGAAGCGGGATCTCTTCGGCCACCAGGGACAGCAGGGCGTCCAGGAGCAATCGGGGCAGCGTTTTCCACCGTCGATAGATCGATGTCTCGTGCACGCCCGCGTCCGCGGCGACATCGGCGATCCGCACCGCGCCGATCCCAGCCGCCTCGATGCGGGCCAGTGTCGCGTCGAGCACGGCTTTTCGTAGCCGCGCACCGCGGAGCTGTCCGGGGAAGTCACCCATGCGGCGATTATCGCAAGTCCTCTTGCGTTGCGTCGGTCCGGGCCTTAGCGTGGTGCTATCGCAAGTCTACTTGCGATAGAGAGCGAGAGGGTTATGGAGACTGTCATGGCGCCGTCCGGGCGCTGGCGCGGTGCGGCCCGCGCCGGGGTCGCGGTGTTCCGTGGGATCCCGTACGCCCGGGCCGAGCGATTCCGCGCGCCGGAGCCAGTCGCGGTGTTCGAGGGGGTGTACGACGCCACGCGCCGGTACGCCATCGCGCCGCAGCTGCCCGGACGGCTCGAGTGCGTGATCGGGCGGGCCGGTTCCCTGGCGCAGTCCGAGGACTGTCTGGCGCTCACCGTCACGATGCCCGCGGGCGCCGAACCGGGCAGCTGCCCGGTGCTGGTGTGGCTGCACGGTGGCGCGTATCTCGCGGGCAGCGGGCAATGGAATCTGTACGACGCGGACCGGCTCGTGTGCGAGACCGGCGTGGTGGTGGTGTCGGTGAGTTATCGGCTCGGAGTGCTGGGATATCTCCGCGCGCCGGGCATCTCGGCGGGAAACCTCGGCCTGTGCGACCAGATCGCGGCGCTGCGGTGGGTGCGGGAGCACATCGCCGAATTCGGCGGCGATCCACAGCGCGTCACCGTGGCGGGACAATCGGCGGGCGCGCACTCGGTCGTCGCGCTGCTGGGGATCGAGCCGGCGCGGCGGCTGTTCGCCCAGGCGATCGTGCAGAGCGCGCCCTTCGGCATCGGATTCCAGAGCCACCGGCAGGCCGAGCGAGTCGGCAAAATGTTCCTCGCCGAGCTCGGCGCCGACCCGCTCACCGCGCCGGTGGCCGAACTACTCGCCGCGCAGGGGCGTACGGCTCGCCGGATGGCCGGGCCCGCGGCGTTGAACTCGGCGCCGCCTTTCTTGCCGGTGGCGGATGCGGGCCCGCTGCCCGGCGAGCACACCTGGCGGCAAGCGGTGCGGGATACCGCCGCCGATCTGCCGGTGGTGCTCGGTTGCACGGCGGAGGAGGCGCGAGCGTTCTACGACAACACGCACCCGGTCTTCGGCAGAGTACGGCGGTTGCCGCTGGCGGGCGTCCGCCTTACCTCGGCCGCGCAGCGTCTGATCACTCGAAAGGCGTTCGAGGACGGAATGTTTCGATTCGCCGACGAATTGGCCGATGCCGGGGCCGCCGTCTACTGCTACCGGGTGGGACAGCTCCACCCGGCGAACCCGTACGGCGCCTGTCACTGCATCGACTTACCACTGCTGTTCGCCGATGGCGACACCTGGCACGCCGCACCCATGCTCCTGCCCCTGACGGCGGCGGACGTCGACGCGCTCGGTGTCCGAACCCGGCGGTACTGGGGCGAATTCGCGCGCACCGGGCAGATCGCCGACACCGACTGGACACCGCATCGACCGGGCTCCCGATTCGTCCGGCAACTGCCCTGAGCGGTTCGAGGCCGCCGAGGCCGCGCGCGACAGGTAGGAATAGTGGGATGACTGTTCTCGGTGCTGTGTTCCGCCCGCAAAACCCGCCCGAACTGCTGCGCGAGGCGGCCCGCGTGGCCGAGGCGACGGGCCTGGAGGAATTGTGGTTGTGGGAGGACTGCTTCCTGGAGAGTGGGATCGCCGCCGCCGCGGCCGCGCTCGCCTGGACCGAACGGCTGCGAGTCGGCATCGGGCTGCTACCCGTGCCACTGCGCAACGTCGCGCTCACCGCGATGGAAGCGGCGACGCTGCACCGGCTGTTTCCCGACCGGCTGATACTCGGTGTCGGGCACGGCGTGCAGAGCTGGATGGCGCAGGTCGGCGCGCACGTCGAATCGCCGGTGACCTTGCTGAGCGAACATTTGGCCGCGTTGCGCGCGCTACTGTCCGGTGAGCAGGTCACGGTCTCGGGTCGCTACGTGCGTCTCGACGCCGTCGCACTGGACTGGCCGCCCGAGACGCCGCCGAAGGTCTACGCGGGTGCGCGCGGGCCGCGCTCGATCCGGTTGTCCGGGGAGCACGCCGACGGCACGCTGCTGGATTCGATCGCCGACGCCGACGCCGTCCGCGCCGCACGCACGCTGATCGAGGAGGGGCGCGCGGCGTCCGGGCGCACCGACCGCCACCACGTGGTGGCGAACCTGCTGGCGGTCACCGGCTCGGATGCCGAAGCTCGCTTGGCCGCCGAACGCACCCCCGAGCATGCGCCGGGGGCGGGAGTGGCGGGTGACGCGCACGCGATCGCCGCGGCCGTGACCATGCTGGCCGAAGCGGGCGCGGACACCGTCGTACTCCAGACCACCGCCGACGATCCGGATCCCGCCGCTTACCTCCGGTTCGTCGCCGAGGAAGTCCGGCCCTTGGTCTCCTGAGCACCACGTGCGCGAATGACCTAGGCCTGCGCCAGGCGCCGCTTCTGCTGCTCGACGTCGAACGTCGGCAAGGGCCAGTCCAGTTCGAGCCGTTCCAGGGCCGCGATCAGCAGTTCGGTGACCGCGAGCCGGGAGAACCACTTGCGGTCGGCGGGCACCACGTGCCAGGGCGCGTACTCGGTGGACGTGCGGTCCAGCATCGCCTGGTAGGCCTCCTGATAGGCGGGCCAGTACGCGCGCTCGTCGATGTCGGCCGGGTTGAACTTCCAGAACTTGTCCGCGCGTTCCAGCCGCTCGGCCAGCCGCCTCTTCTGTTCGTCCAGCGAGACGAACATGGCCACCTTCACCAGCGTGATGCCCTCGTCCACCAGTTCCCGCTCGAACGCGTTGATCTCGTCGTAGCGCGGCTCCCACACCGTCGGCGGCACCAGGTTGTGCACCCGCACCACGAGCACGTCCTCGTAGTGCGAGCGATCGAACACGCCGAGCTGACCCGCGCGCGGCAGCGCCTCGCGGATGCGCCACAGATAGTGATGGCGCTGCTCCTCTTGCGTCGGCACGCCGAACGCGGCGTGATCGACGCCCTGTGGGTCGACCGAACCGATGACGTGCCGGACGATGCCACCCTTGCCCGCGGTGTCCATGCCCTGCAAGACGAGCAGCACGCTGCGCCGGTCGCCGGAACGGCCGTTGGCGTACAGCTTCTCCTGGAGATCCGACAGCACCTTGCTGCGTTCGGCGAGCAGTGCGACGCCCGCCTTCTTGCCGCCGGTGAACCCCGGCGTCCCGGAGGTGTCCAGCTCGGCTACTCGCAAGCCGTCGGCCTTCATGGCCTCGGCCGGACACACCGTCCACTGTTCAGGCATAGCCCCACCCTAACCACGCGGTGGTTCGCCCCGGTCACACTTGCGCGAGCCGCAGCAGCTGGGTGGCGAACTCCTCGTCCGACACGGGAGCGAGGGTGAGATCATGCGCGGTGGTGAGCAGATAGCGACCGTCGCCGGTGAAGTCCAGCCAGGTGCGATGGCGGGTGGGCGGGGACATCGGGTTCTCGGGCTCCACCGTGACGGTGATGAAACCGCGTCCGTCCACCGGCTTGCGCAGTGTCTGACGGAATTTCGCCGCGCCGCGATGGCCGTTGGTGACGAACGGCTCGGTGCGGTCGGGGCTGAGCACGGCGTCCTGCGGCTCGCGCATCGGGGCGAGCTTGCCCGGCCGCGCCGAACCGATGATCTGCACCAGGCGTTCGCCTATGGCACGGGCATGGCACATCTGTACGGTCACCCGGTCCGGGGTGGCGACCAGGATGCCCGCGTGATTGTGCACCACCGCGGCGAACGCGAGAATCCGTTCGGTCTCGCTTTCGGTCCCATTGCGCGCGAGGGCGGAGCGTTCGCCGGAGACGGTGATGGTGGTCGCGTCGTTGCGCGCGCAGAGCACCAGCGCGGCGGCCAGGTCGGGCTCGGCCTGCCGGGCGAAGCGCTGCGGCAAACGCAGGGCGTGGTACTCCGATTCGGTCCGCGCCGTGGCCGAGGGGACCATGTTGACCGGGTACGGCCTACGGTCCAAGCTCGTTTCGTTCGTCCAGACATGCGTGAATTCGTCCGGGGTCAGCACCCATTTCACCGTGCGCCGCCTCCGCGGACGGAATTCGGATCGCCGGATGCGTTGTCGGACGCCGAACCTTCGTGCGGCCGGGGGAATCGGGGAACACAGTCGCCGGTGGCCGGCATCGTCGGGGTATAGACGTAGGTCATCGTGTCCCGGACATCTGCCTCGATGTCTGCCGCCGCACTGTCGTGTTCCATCCTACGTTTTCCACCGTAAACCGCTTCGGCGGCCGGGTCCGCCAGCGGCCGATACCGCTGCGGCGGCGCGATCGCGCCCCGGACCGTCTGCGCGGCATCGCTATTCAACTCCATCAGCCGGGCGACCGCCCGGCACACGTCCTGCGCGTCCCCGCCCGCGCGGACGAACTGCCTGGTCGCGCCCACGGCGGCGTCGGCTGCGCGGCCGGACCAGCGCGCGAATTCCCGGTTGGTGGCATCGGAGAAGGCTTGGAACGCGTCGGCCACCGCGGCCGCGTTGGCCTGCCATGCCTCGGCGATCCGGCCGAGCGCCGCCGGGTCGAGCGCTTCGTGCACCAGCTCCCAGATCTGCTGATGGGTGTAGGCGCCGAACAGTTCCCGATCCGGCGCGTAGGCGGGATCGGTCGCCCCGTCGGCGAATCCGGCCAGCTCCTGCCGGATGTCGTCGGCGGCGGCGCGTGCCGCGGAGTCTGCCATCCGTCGTCCCCCTCAGTCGGTCCCGGCGCGCGGGTGCGTGCTCAACTGGGCTCCAGGTATTCGGCGATCAGCCGCAGGGCGGCCTGATTCGCCGCCTCGGCGTCGGCCAGCCGGTTGGCCGCGGCGAGATACGCCGCCTTGAACAGCAGCGCCGTCTCCTGGAACGCCGCCAGCGTGTCGAGGTACTGCCGTCCTTTCGCGGCGAAACCGCGGGACAGGCCGTGCCCGGTGGGCAGGTCGGGAAAGCCGGTCACCTCGGTGACGAGGTGTTCCCCGGCCATCGCACGACGTAGATCGTCGACCAGCTTGTCGCACGCGGCGGCCAGATTCTCCGCGACCGCCGTATCCAGCTCGAACTTCTCGCCCCCGCCCGCGCCCATGGCCGCCGCGTACAGCTCTCGCGCCGTCCCCTGTCCGGTATCGGGTACCGCCACGTGGAAGCCCCCTTCCGCTCGGTCCTGTTCGTACCGCGCTGTACTGGACCCGCACTTTACCGCTCGGTTCAGCGCGGCGGACCGGCTCGGTATGTGCTTGTGCCGAGCACCCGGTACTCGGTTCCGCCGTTGTTACACTGACCAGCGGTCCGAGGGCGGTGTCCGCAGGGGAAGGCGACCGGTGGCCGAAAACGACGACGTAGTCCCGAAATACCTACAGATCTCGGGTCATATCCGTGCGCTGATCGAACGCGGTGAGCTGGCGCCCGGCGCCGAGGTGCCCTCGGAGCGGGAGCTCGCCGCACGCTGGAAGGTGGCCCGGCCCACCGCCGCCAAGGCGCTGAATACGTTGCGCCAGCAGGGGATCGTGCGGTCCCGCCGCGGATCGGGCACCTATGTGGCCGAGCAGCCTGTGCTGCTGCGGGAGAGTGCGCCCCGGTACGGACCGTCTTCGTCCGAGAGCCGGTCGGTGACCGTGCTACGAGCCGGAGTGGTGGAAGGGCCGCGGGCGGCCACCGACCAGCTCCGGCTGCCCGCTCCCAGTTCGGTGATCGTGCGAAAGATGTTGCATGAGGACATGTCCGGATACGCCCGCCTGGTCACCTGCTGGTATCCGGAAGGTTTCGCCGAAACCGCAGCCCTGTTACTCGAATCCGAGCCCGTGCCCGGTGGAGTCACACGGTATCTGGAAGACGCGACCGGACGCGCTCTCACCGTCGTGCGCGAGAGCATCGGCGCCCGGCTGGCCACCGACGACGAACGCCGCCACCTCACGCTTCGGCACCCGGCGGCGGTGCTGGTCGTGCGCCGTCTCGGTCTGGACGCTCATGGCGTTCCGCTCGAGTACCGCGAGACCGTCCACCCGCCCGGCCGGTGGATCATGCCGCACGAGAATTTCACCAGCTCAACGGCCGATTCCCGCCGTTGACACCCCGCTGCCGCAGCTGGCATAGTCCACTTGTCGGAGGTGTCGAAGGGTGGGAGGGGCGATGTCCGATCGGTTGACCGTCGGCGGCTGGGTGATCGTGGGGGAGCAATGCTCGGTCCGCCTGGCCCCGGTACCGCGCGACGACTACCTCGCGTTCGTCTTCGAAAGCAGCGGAACCGAATTCGAATTGGCCCTGGCTCCCGCGATCCTGCACCGCATGGTCGATCTCGGCTCCGGGCCGCCGGTGCCGTGACACGCTGCGGGAGTGGTGAGTTCGTCGCGTACTTCGCGCTCTTGACAACGATTGCGCACGAGCCCGGCGAATGCCAGCTAGCCTCACTCCACAAGATCGTGCATTCTCGGCAGAGGACCATCCGCCATGAACAACCTCCTACCCACGCCCGCGTCCGTTCGTGCGGATTCGACCGGGGATCTGCTCAGGGGCAGGACCGCTCTCGTCACGGGAGCCAGTCGAGGCATCGGCCGGGCGATCGCGATCAGGTTCGCGGCGGAGGGTGCGAACGTCGCGATGATCGCCCGTACCCAAGAGCCACATCCGAAGCTGCCCGGCACGATACACACCGCTGCCGCCGACGTGGCGGCAGCGGGCGGTGACGTACTGCCGCTCGTGGCCGATGTGCGCGATGACAAGGCGCTGGAGGAGGCGGTCGATCGCATCGTCGATCGCTTCGGCGGCATCGACATCCTGGTCAACAACGCCGGATCGGTCGATCTCACCGGCGCCGAGCAGATCGGCATGCAGCGCTACGACCACATGCAATCCGTCAACGTGCGCGCCCCCTTCCTGCTGTCCAAGCTGGCGCTGCCGCACCTGCGTCTCTCGGCACGAGCCGGGCGCAACCCGCACATCCTCACACTTTCCCCACCTCTCAACCTGAGCCCCGCGCACGTCGGCAACGGCGTCGCCTACACCGTCTCGAAATACGGTGTCAGCATCGCCACCATCGGCTTGGCGCACGAATTCCGGTCCCATGGCATCGCCGTGAACTCTCTGTGGCCCCGGACCAAAATCGATACCGCCGCGGTACGCAATCTGCTCGGCGGCGAGGACGCCGTTGCCGCGTCCCGCACTCCCTTGATCTGCGCCGATGCCGCTCTGTTGATCGTGACCAGTCCCGCGTCGACCTACACCGGTCACCTTCTCTTGGACGAGGATGTGCTCGCGTCGCATGGGAGCACCGACCTGGACCGGTATCGGGTCGTACCGGGCGGCGGTGCGCTCGCCGCCGACCTGTTCGTCGACGGGTAGGCACAGCTGAAAAGGCCGAACGCGAACGCTGTCGCGGGCGGCTAAGCGGGTTTCGTCGCGCTGACGTACTGGAGCAGGCGATGGACCCGCTGGTCGATCTCCACCAAGCCCTCTTCGGCGAAGAGGGTCGGGAAAGTCCGCGTGCCGAATACCCGCAGACCGCTCAGACCGCCGACCACGCGGCTCACCTCGCCGATGGGGTTGGGGGCCCGGTGGCTGGTGGTGATCGCGATGCGGCCGCCGGGGGCGAGGACGCGAATCATCTCGCGGGCGGCGACGAGCGGGTCGGGAATGAGGTAGAGCGCGCCGAAACAGCAGACGGCGTCGAAGGTGCCGTCCGCGAACGGGAGTGTGCGCGCGTCGCCGCGCAGATATCCGACGCGCGGTCCGGCGTTGTCGGCGACGGCGCGCGCCAGCATCGGCTCGGAGTAGTCCAAGCCGATCGCGTAACCGTCGCCGGACAGCGCCTCGCTCAGATATCGGGTGAAATTGCCCGGCCCGCAGGCGATGTCGAGCACCTTCTGCGCGCCGCCGAGCCGCAGGGTGGCGACCGCGTCACGCCGGTCCGCCGCGGTCGTCCGCCCGCTGGCGAGATAGAACAGCGTCGGCCGCCAGGCTCGCTCGTACACCGCCGCGAGCGCCGGGGCATTCATCGTTTTTCGTGCGAGGTTCACCGGTGTGCGTCTCTCAGGCGCGGTCCACGGTGATGGTCATGCCCGCCGCGCGCAGCCGCTCGGTGAGCGCGTCGCCCATCGCGGCGGCGGGTGTGAGGATGCCCGCGAGCTCGGGTTGGTTGTCGGTGTCGAACGCCAGGCACAGGCCGCTCTGGCCGAGCAGCACCGCGGTGGCCTGGTAGCCGGGATCGCCGGTGCCGGAGAAGGTGGCCACGTACTTCGCGCCCGAGGTGGTGTGCGCGAACGTCTTCATGGTGAACCAGCCGCTCTTGCGCGCCTTCTCGTCCGGCCCGGTGCCCGGCTTGGGCAGCACGCGGTCCAGCAGCTTGCGGCCCGCGGCGGCCCTCGACAGCAGCGCGCCCGCGGTCAGGCCCGCCACGATGCCGCCCGCCATGCCCGCCGCGACCAGCGGCGCCATCCGCGACCTTCCCGCGCTCATCACTTCGCGGTAGCGGAAGTTCTTGCCGTACACCCAGCCGAGCAGGCCGTTGGTGCGCCGCACGACCTTGGTGTTGTGCGCGGCCATGACGAACGTGCTCACCCACCCGTCCAGGCTCGGGTCGACGGCACTCGCCCGGGACAGCGCCTGATCGGACTGGCGGCCGACGTCGGGATCCATCGACTTGTCCGGGCTCAGCGAGTACGGGTGCGAGAGAACCTTGCCCTTGGCCGGATCGGCGGCGACCGCCTCCATCATGGCCCGGCCGGAATCGATGGTGCCGCCGCTGACGCCGCCCTTGAGCGAAGCCACCAGCGTGGTGTCGACGAGTTCGCCGGCGTTGTCCTCGACCGTGCGGCGGTAGAGCTGGTAGACGCTCAGATCGGACGGAATCGAATCGTAGCCGCACGAATTGACGATTTTCGCGCCCGTGGCGACGGCCTGTTCGTGATAGGCGTCGATGGCTTCGCGGATGAACAGCGGCTCACCGGTGAGGTCGGCGTAATGGGTGCCTGCCTTGGCGCACGCCGCCACCAGCGGCAACCCGTAGCGCAGGTACGGACCGACCGTCGTGACCACGACCTTGGTGCGCGCCGCCAGCTCGTCCAGTGCGGCCTGGTCTTTCGAGTCGGCCACCACCAGGCCCCAGCTCGCGGCCTTCGGGCCGAGGTCGTCGCGCACGGCGGTCAGCTTGTCCAGCGACCGTCCCGCCAGCGCGATCCGCGCGGACTCCGGGGCGGCCCCGGTGAGGTACTCCGCGGTCAGCTTGCCGACGAAACCGGTGGCGCCGAAGAGGACCAGGTCGTATTCCCGAGTGTCTGCCATGGGTCTTCCGTTCTGCGGTCGTGTCGCCGTTCGGCGGCTACTTCGTGGTCTTCTTGCGCGGCCGTTGCGGCGCTGCCTGCGGGCGGCCGTCGAGCCAGGCGTGATGGACGCGGCCGAGTTCGGTGGCCGGTGGTTCGTCGTAGAGCCATTCCCGGGCGATGCGATGCCAGTTCGCGGTGCAGCCGAGCTGGCCGAGCATGCCGAAGGTCAGGAAGTCGGCGCGGCGGGAGAAGAGATGTTCCGGCGGCAGGTTCTGCTGCTTCATCCCGGTGAACTCGCTGGCCCTCGGGTCCACCGCGAGCAGGAAGGCGCCGCTGGCCAGCTCCGGGGTGATGGTCAGTTCCTCGTCGACCAGACACCATTCCGAGGCGGCGAGCACGTATTCCAGGCACTCCTCGGCGCCGATCTCCTCCGGTGAATCGATGACGCCGCGCCGGATCATCAACTCGCGCAGATCTTCCGCGCGGTCTTCGGCGGCGGCGCGCAGACAGACCAGCTCGAACTGCACGTGCTCGGGATCCATCCGGTTGAACAGCCCGAAATCCAGGAACCCGACCCGGCCGTCGGCGGCCAGCAGCACGTTGCCCGGATGTGGGTCGCCGCAGAATTCGTTGAAGGTGAACAGCGACCCCATGTAGAACCGGTAGATGATCTCGCCGATCCGGTCGCGCTCCGCCTGGGGCAGCTGCCGGATCTCGTCGAAACCCTTGCCCTGCACGTACTCGGTGACCAGAACCCGCGTGGTGGAGAACTCCGGCAGCGAGCGCGGCACGATGACGAACGGGTGCTCGGCGTAGAGCTCGGCGATCTGCAACTGGGTGGCCGCCTCGGCCCGGTAGTCGAGTTCGGCCTCCATGTTCAGCCGCAGCTCGTCCAGTACCGCGGGCGTCACCCACGGCATCGCGGACTGTAGTACGCGCCGGAACATCGCGAGATTCTTCAGGTCCGCGCGGACCGCGGCGTCGATGCCCGGGTACTGCACCTTCACCGCGACCTGCCGGCCGTCGTGTAGTCGCGCCCGGTACACCTGACCGATCGAGGCGGCGGCGACGGGCTCGGCGTCGAACTCGGCGAAGACGGCGTCCAGCGGCTTGCCGAAATCGTCCTCGATCACTTGGCGCATGGCCGCGAAGGACACCGTCGGGGCCGCGTTGCGCAGCACGGCCAGGCGTTTCTGGAACCGCTCGCGGTGGTCTTCGGGAACCAGGTCCAGATCGAGCACCGACATCATCTGGCCGAGCTTCATCGCGACGCCCTTCATGGTGCCGAGCACCATGACCACCTGCTCGGTGGTGCGGATCATGGATTCCTCGGCCATCTTCGCCCGGACGGCCTCGGATCTGCCCCGCATGGTCAACCGCGTGCGCTGGGTGCGAAGCACCGAACTGGCTGCCACCGCACCCAGCTTGGTGCCACGAGCAAGCCGAGAGGTCGGTACTTGCTTCGCCATCGAGGTACCTCCGTTGGTGCCGCGGTCGGAGCGACGGACCCGCAGGCGGCAGCGTGCGGGCCGTCGTGTCCCGCGCGGACCGCCGTCGAGTACGGCGCCGGCGGTGACGCAGCGCACTCGGCGCACCGCTCGGGTTCAGACTAGCCAAGGTTCCGGCAAAGTCGACAGTGCCGGTGAACTTCAGCAAGCGGTCCAGCTAGCACCTGGGCCGACGGCCCGAGTTAGTCCTGCGCGGGCGCCTCGGGGGTGGGCAGCACATGCTGCTGCGCGTTGAACGTCGCGGGTGAGCCGCCCGCGCGGGCCATGCCCTCGATGGCGCTCCAGGCCAGCATGGTGAGGTAGTCGATCACGTCCTCACGGGACAGCGACTTGTTGGTGGTCCACCAGTGCGTCGCCAGCTGAATGCCGCCGACCAGCACGTACGACGCCAGTGCGGCGCCCTCGGTCGCCACGCCCCGCTCCCCGGCGCGCTCGGTGATGACAGCACACACCACCTCGGCGAACAGCTTCTCGAACTCGGCGAGCGAGGACTGGTCGGCCGAGCCGTTGCCCATGATGAACCGGTAGACCTCCGGGTCCTCGTCCACCGTCCCGACGTATTCGGCGAGCGCCGAGCGCACCAGCTGGTACTCGTCGGCGTCCAGGCTGATCGCGCCGTACACCCGCGGCATCAGCGTGGTCTCGATGAACCGCTGCATGGTCGCGTGGACCAGGTCGTTCTTGTCGGAGAAGTAGCGGTAGAGCACGGTCTTGGAGACGCCGATCTCCGCGGCGATCTCGTCCATGCCCGCGTTGCTGCCGCGGGCGCGCACCGCGGCGAGGGTTCCGTCGACGAGTTCCTCGCGGCGGTCGATCTTGTGTTGCCGCCACCGGCGCTTGCGGCCATCCATCCGGCCGCCGCGCACCGCCGACGGTCGCTCGTCGACATCGACAAGGTCTTCGGTGGACAGCGTGGGCTCCCTCGTTCGTATGGGCTCGGTGGCTCCAGCTTAGGTCCCCGCTACCCGTGATATGCGCTTTTGAGCCCGGATGCGGTAGGAACCACAGCTTCGGCCGCGTCCGGCGTGTCCACATCGCGCTCGGCCGCTCGCCCACTTCGCCGCGCACAGCAGAATGGGAGGCATGGAGAAAGCTCCCGGCAACACCGCGGTGGCGGATGCCCCCGCCGGGCCTGCCGCCGCGCCCTTCGGCCTAGCCGCCGTACTCGACGAGGCGGCCAAGCGTCGTGACCTCTGGCGGATGAAGGCGTTCGCCACCGGCCTGCTCGCCTTGGCCACCGCGATCTATCTGTTCTGCCGCTGGACCGAATCGCGGGGGGCGGGTGGCGACTGGGTCGGCTACCTGCGGGCCGCGTCGGAGGCGGGCATGGTCGGCGCGCTGGCGGACTGGTTCGCGGTGACCGCCCTGTTCCGTCATCCACTCGGCCTGCCGATTCCGCACACGGCGATCATCCGGCGCAAGAAAGACCAGCTCGGCGCCAGCCTCGGTAGCTTCGTCGGCACGAACTTCCTGGCCCCGGAGGTGGTGTCGGCGAAGGTGAACTCGGCACAGGTCTCCTGGCGGGTCGGGCGCTGGATGGCCGATCCCGGTCATGCCGCTCGCGTGGCGCAGGAGAGTTCGACGATCCTGCGGGCCGTCGTCGGCGTGCTGCGCGACGAGGACGTGGAGCAGGTCATCGACAACACCATCGTCAAGCGGATCGCCGAGCCGCTGTGGGGTCCGCCGATCGGGCGGGTGCTCGCCGAACTGCTCGCCGACAACCGGCAGCAGGCGCTGCTGGATCTGCTCGCCGAGCGCGCGCACCAATGGGCGCTGGGCTCACAGGAGACGATCGATCGGATCGTGCTGCGGGACGCGCCGCAATGGGCGCCGAAATTCGTCAACATCCTGCTTTCCGAACGGATCTACCGGGAACTGGTCGAGTTCACCTGGAAGATCCGCTCCGACCCGGAGCACGAAGTCCGCCTCGCCGCGAATCGGTTCCTGGAGGAATTCGCCGAGGACCTGCAGAACGACGACGCCATGATCAAGAAGGCGGAGCGCATCAAGGCGCAGATCATGGGCAGAGAGGAAATCACCGGACTCGCCTCGGCCACCTGGCGCGCGGCGAAGCGGCTGATCCTGGAGTCCGCCGACGATCCGCGCAGCACGCTGCGGCGCAAGGTCGCCGAGAACGTGCAACAGCTCGGCGAGCGATTGCGCGACGACGCGGACATGCGCGCCAACGTGGACGGCTGGATCGACCGCGGCGCGCGCTACTTGGTGGAAAACTATGCCGGTGAGATCAGCACCCTGGTCACCGACACGGTTGCCAGGTGGGATGCCGAAGAGGCGAGCAAGAAGATCGAATTGCAGGTCGGCCGGGATCTGCAATTCATCCGCATCAACGGAACCGTCGTCGGTTCGCTTGCCGGACTGGCGATCTACACGATTTCCCATTTGATGTTCGGCGGTTGAGCCGCGGCACGCGGACCGTTTGCCCGAACACTGCTAGCAGACTGCTTGCAATAGCTAGCACCCTGTCCTAGAATCGAACTCGTACAACCGCCAGAAGGTGAGTGATGGCAGACCAGCCCGAGGTTTCCGCCGAGTACACCGACAGATCGGACGAGCACTCGTCCGGCGTCGGCGAACGAGGGGGACGCGTCGTCAACGCGGCGCACGACATCGGAGGCTTCATCAGGGCGCAGCGAGAAGCCGCGCAAGTCTCGCTGCGTCAGCTCGCCCAGCTGGCGGGGGTGAGCAATCCGTACCTCAGCCAGATCGAGCGCGGACTGCGTAATCCGTCCGCCGAGGTGCTCACGCAGATCGCGAAAGCGCTGCGGGTCTCCTCGGAGGTCTTGTACGTACGGGCCGGCTATCTCGAGCAGCGGCCGCACAGTCCGGTCCGGGATGCCCTGCTCGCCGACACGTCTATCAGTGAGCGGCAGAAGCAGGTGCTGCTGGACATCTATGAATCGTTTCGCCGGGAAAACGGAGGAAACGAGGCAGGGGGGGACGTATGGGACAGCGACGTTCCGCGCACGACAACCGACACTCCGCCACGCCAGGAGAACGAAACACCATGACCGAGAAGAACGCCACCGTCACCAAGCCCTTGCTCGCCACCGTCGGTGCGGGTGACGCCCTCTACGCCGCCGTCAACGACGTGGTCGCGCAGGTGCGCGAACGCGCGGTCACCACCGATGTGCAGGCCCGGGTCGAGGAGGCGCGCGAGCGCTTCGCCACCGTCCCCGCCGACGTCCAAGCGCAGTTCGAGTCGCTGCGCGAGCGGCTGTCCGGACTGCCGTCGGAGCTGCCGGAGGACCTCGCCGAGCTGCGCGAGAAGTTCACCGCCGACGAGCTGCGCACGCTGGCCGAGAAGTACTACCGGCAGGCGCTGGACCTCTACGCCGATCTCGCCGTCCGCGGTGAGGAGGCCATCGAGCGGCTGCGCGCCAACCACTTGGTCGAGGAGCGGATCGGCAAGGTCGAGACCATCTACGGCGACGCGGTGAGCCGCGCCGAGGACGTGTTCGGGCGCGTCAATGGGCTGCTCGGCCGCCCGGCCAAGGTCGAGGACGCCGAGGACGCGCCGGTGGCCGAGCCCGCGCCGGTCGTCGAGGCCGAGGTCGTCGAGGTGACCACCGAGGCCACCCCGGCTCCGGTGACGAACGGTGCGCCGAAGAAGGCTCCGGCCAAGAAGGCGACCACCCCCGCCGCCGCGGCCAAGAAGGCTCCGGCGAAGAAGGCCGCTCCCAAGAAGGCCTGACCACCCGCAGCCGAAGCTGTCCGACGCCCCCGCGCACCCCTGGTGCGCGGGGGCGTTGCTTCTATGATGGGTGGGGTGAATATGGTGCACGGATTGACCGGGATGATCCTGCTGGTGTTGTGGCTGGCGGCGCTCGGTGCGACGATTTTCGCGCTGATCCACGCCGTTCGTCAGCGTCCGGACGCGTTTACCGCGGTAGACAAGCTGACCAAGCCGATCTGGCTGGCGATTCTCGGGGCGGCCGTGCTCGTGCTCCTCCTCTCGCCCGCGGGTCTGGGCCTGCTTTCCTTCGCGGCGATCATCGCCACCGGCATCTACTTGGCCGACGTCCGGCCCAAGGTCGACGAGGTGCAGCGGGGTCCACGCTGGTGAGAGCGGAGATCGCCGACGGGTAAGGGTGCTTGCACTAGCAAGCGGTGCGAATCGGGGTTACTGTATCTATCAGTAACACAAAGGAGTGTCCGATGCGTGCCATGCTGCCGACCGCGTTGACGAGCTTCCCGGGGCTGCTCCGGAGCTTGCGCGACGCGCACAGCGCCGACTTGCGTTCCCGTACCTACCGGATCGCGGCGTTCAACCCGCCGGCCGTGCCCCACGAGGTGATCCCGGTCCGCGCCGGGGACGGAGCCCGGCTGCGCGTCCATGCCTACGGTTCGTCGGACAAGCCGGTCATCGTGCTCGTGCACGGGTGGACCTGCTGCCTCGAATACTGGAATCCGCAGATCAACGCGTTCGCGGGCGAGTACCGAGTGATCGCCTACGACCAGCGCGGCCACGGCGAGAGTGAATACGGGTCGAGCGAGTTGAGCATGGACCTGCTGGCCGACGACTTGGCCGCGGTGCTCGACGCGGCGCTCGCGCCCGGACGGCGTGCCGTGCTGGTGGGGCACAGTCTCGGCGGCATGACGTTGCAGGCCTGGGCGGGACGCTACCCCGAGCGGGTCGCGCGCCAGGCGCAGGCGGTGCTGCTGACCAATACCGCGGCCGATCGGCTGATCCTGGAGACCACGGTGGTGCCGCTGCTGAACCGGCCGTGGCGGATGCTGCAATTGAAGGTGCCGCTGCCGTTCCTGTTCGGCAGGCTGGGGCTCGGTGCCCCGATGGTCTTCCCGCCCATCGCGCCGGTGCGCTGGCTGTTCGCGCGCCAGATCCTCAGCACCGCGGCCAAGGGCGAGCTGCTCGACTTCAGCATGGCCATCGTGCGGTCCTGCCCGGCCCGGGTGCGTTCCAGGTTCGGTTTCCTGCTCGCCACGATGGATGTGGGGGAGTCGGCGCGCAATCTCGTGGTCCCCACGACGGTGCTCTCCGGACAATTCGACGACATGACGCCGCCGGTCCACTCCGAGCGGATCGTCGAGCTGCTGCGGGAGACCGGCAGCCTCGTGCGTTACCAGATGCTGCCGACCGGCCATCTCGGCAATGTCGAGGCCTACGAGCGGTTCAACGAGGAACTCGGGCGCCTGCTCGCCGAGGTGGGCAAGCGCGCCCGCGCCGACCTCGCGGGCTGACGCGCCGGGGCGGCGTTCGCCCCGTCAGGAGAAGACGACCGTCCGGCGGCCGTGCACCAGCACACGTCCCTCCAGATGCCAGCGCAGCCCGCGCGCCAGGACCACCCGCTCGATGTCGCGGCCCTGGCGGACCATGTCGCGCACTTCGTCCGCGTGATCGATGCGAATGACGTCCTGCTCGATGATCGGGCCCGCGTCCAGTTCCGCGGTCACGTAGTGACAGGTGGCGCCGATCAGCTTCACGCCGCGGGCGAACGCCTGGTGGTAGGGGCGAGCGCCGACGAACGACGGCAAGAAGCTGTGATGGATGTTGATGGCCTTGCCCGCCCAGTGCTCGCACAGCTCGGCGGGCAGCACCTGCATGAACCTCGCCAGCACCACCGCGTGCGGGTTGTGCGCGTCCACCAGGGCGCGGACCTCCTCGAACGCCGGACCGCGCTCGGCCGGGTCCTTCGGGAACGGCACGTGATGGAACTTCACCCCGTGCGCCTCGGTCATCGCCGCGAGATCCGGGTGGTTGCCGATCACCGCCTCGATGGTGGCGGGCAGTTCACCGCTGGCGGCGCGCCCGAGCAGATCGTGCAGGCAGTGGCCGTCCTTGCTGACCAGCAGCACCGCGCGGCGGCGGGCGCGGGAGTCCAGCAATTGCCATTCGGTGTGCGGACCCAGGTCGGCCGCCACCCCGGCGAACCGGTCGCGCAGTTCCTCGATCCCGAACGGCACCGTCGCCGCCTTGATCGCCTGGCGAGTGAAGAACCAGCCCGTCTCCACGTCGGAGTGGTAGCCCGCCTCCACGATCGAGCCGCCGAACTCGGCGATGAACGACGTGATCCCGGCGATGATGCCCGGACGATCCGGGCAGCCGAGCGTCAGCACGTAGCGGCGGTCGTCCAGGACGGGTGGAGCGGAACTCATGCGTTCATCCTCGCAGGTGCGCCAGGCGGGATTCGCCGCGCCTTCGCCCAGTCTTCCCGTTGCAGGTGGTCGGCCCTATGCTTGAAGTCAATGAAGTCAATGAAGGCAATGGCGCTATTGCTGACACATGGAGTAGGTGAGTGGACATGGCGAGACTGACCGTCCGGGATCTACCCGACGACGTACGCGAGGCGCTGCGTGTCCGCGCGGCACAGCACGGCCGCAGCACCGAGGCCGAGGTCCGCGCGATCCTCATCGAAGCAGTTACCCCGGCCGCCCAAGTCGAACTCGGTACATTGCTGGCGGAGATCGGTCGCGAGATCGAACTCACCGACGACGAAATCGACGCGCTGACCGCGCGTGACCGCCGCCCGGTTGTACCCCTGGAGTTCGAGTGATCCTTCTGGACACCACTGTCCTCTCCGAACCGCTTCGCAAGGCGCCGGACCCTCGTGTAGTCGCCTGGATCGATGCTCAGCCCTTGCGCACCTTGTACCTGTCGGCGACTACCGTGGCCGAACTGCGGTTCGGCATTGCCGCGATGCCAGAGGGCAGGCGACGAGAAGTTCTCCGCGACAGGCTCGAGACTCGGGTATTGCCTCTGTTCGCGGGGCGAGTTCTCGCTTTCGACCTGGCCGCCTCCACCGCGTACGCCGAACTCATGGCCGCCGCCCGCGCCGCCGGGGCCGCGATCGGAACCGCCGACGGCTATATCGCCGCGACGGCGGGCGCCGCGAACATGGCCGTGGCCACACGCGATACCGCGCCCTTCCGGGCTGCCGGAGTACCTGTCATAGACCCATGGTGTTAGTGCCCGCTAGGCGCTCGGCTCGGGCGGGCCGAACTCCACCCGGCGGCGGCGAGTCGTCTTCGCTCGACTATTCGTGTCGTGGTCAGAGGTTGTAAAACGGCTCCGCGTAGTGGAATTCGCCGGCGATCCGGGAGTCGTAGGCCGACAAGGAGCGGACCTGGAAGTGGCTGATCCAGGCCGGGTCGTCCGGGGTGATGCCGAGACGGGCGGCGGGGACGAAACCGAAGCGCGGGTAGAACTCCAGGCTGCCGAGCAGGCCGATCAGGGGTTCGTCGAGGGCGTCGGCGGCGCCGAGCGCCGCGTGCATGAGGGCCGAACCGACCCCGGAGCCTTGATGATCGGCGAGCACACCGATCGGGCCGAGCGCCAGCACGGGGAACGGGCCGACGGCGGCTCTGGTCAGGCACAGGTGGCCCACCACGCTGTCGTGCTCGATCGCCACCAGGGAGAGCGTCGGGATCCAGCCCTCGTCGCTGCGCAACCGCGTGATCAGGTTCACCTCGGGCGGATCGGCGCTGCCACCGGGCACGGCGGCGCCATCGGTATCGCCGGCACCGGCATAGCGCGGTGCGAATGCGCTGCGGTGCACCGCAGCGATCGCAGCGGCATCGTCGGCGCGTTCGCGACGGATCAGCACGGTCGTCTCCTCCCGAACGAAGTAGGGCCCATCCGCACACGTTAGTCAGTCGACCGTGGCGAAACGTTCTCCGATGCGCCATCAGCTACGAGTGTGCGGGAAGTGGCGCCAGGCGCGCAACGGAATTCGCCTCCGGTGTGCCAGACTCTCACCCCATGGCAAGTTCCGCGTCGCTGACCAGGGCCGAAGTGGCCGCCATGATCGATCACACGCTGCTCGCCCCGGAGGCGGCGCCCGCCGAGGTCGACGTGTTGATCGAGGACGCGCGGGCATTGGGCGTGCTCGCGATCTGTGTGTCGCCGTCCATGTTGCCGGTGCGCGCGCCCGGACTGGTGGTCGCGACGGTCGCCGGATTCCCTTCGGGGAAGCATCATTCGCTGGTGAAGGGCGCCGAGGCGCGGCTCGCGGTGGACCAGGGCGCGGCCGAGGTCGACATGGTCATCGATGTCGGCGCGGCCCGCGCGGGGGATTACACGGCGGTGCTCGCCGACATCGTCACGGTGCGCGAAGCGGTGGGCGATCGGGCCCTGTTGAAAGTGATCATCGAATCCGCCGCCCTGCCGGACGAAGCGATCGTGCAGGTGTGCCGGGTCGCCGAGCGCGCGGGAGCCGATTTCGTGAAGACCTCCACGGGGTTTCATCCCGCCGGCGGCGCGAGCGTCCACGCCGTGCGGTTGATGGCCGAAACGGTCGGCGGGCGGCTCGGCGTCAAGGCCAGCGGCGGGATCCGGACCGCCGAGGCGGCCGCGGAGCTGATCGCGGCGGGCGCGACCCGGCTCGGGCTGTCGAGATCCCGCGAGGTGCTCAACGGCTTCGCGCCCTGATCGGCAGCCGAAAAGCGTTCGTGGATATCCGGTCTTCCCCCGTCTGTTTACGCAACGCCCGAAGGCGTTGTGGCGGGGCGCGTTCAGCAGCGCATGTCGGAGCTGTCGCCCGCGGGCTCGAGCTGGGTGCGTCCACCCGACAGGTGGACCGCGACGCCGGAGTCGGTGACCTGTAGTTCGGTCGCCGCCATGCCGAGCGGGTAGCTCTGCAAGCTCTGGGTGAACAGGTCGACGATGCTCTGCACCAGGTCGGCGGGCAGGCCCATGCCGAGCAGCTCCGCCGACATCGTCTCCACCTGCACCGTCCCGTTCACGATCTGGGGCTTCAGCTGGAGCTGGGCGAGGCCGCCGAGCACCGACAGGGTGAGCAGGCCGGTACTCGCCGAGGAGCTGACGTCACTGACCATGCTGCCGAGGGTCTCCTTGATCCCCTCGTTGCTCCACGTGACATCGGCCGAGGAACTGCCGATCTCGCCGCCACCGTGGTCGGCGAGGTCGACGTCCCGGAAGACGGCGTGCACCACCATCCCGACGGCGGGACCGAACTTGGTGTCGTCGCTGTTCACCCGCACCGAGGGCACCTTGCCGTCGATCCAGGTGATCAGCATCGGCTTGGGGCCGAAGCCGACGTCGATCTTCGATCCCATCTCCTTCTCGAACTGCGAACTGATGCACTTCGACACCGTGTGCCTGGCATAGGCCTCGCCGCCGACCAGGATCGTGGCGAGCAGAACAGCTACCACGGTCAGGGCGATCAGCAGGGCTCGCCGGTTGATCGTCTTGGTGGAGGTTGTGTTCGTACTCATGGCGAAAATTCTTCCCGACCTTTCTGTGCCGTCTCTGAGGAGGCAGTGAGGGGTTCGAATGTGACATGCAGCACAAAAACCGAGCGTAGCCTGATGCCCATGGCTGGCGATGTGGCAAGCCGCGCGATCGGATCCGCGGAACAAGGATGGCGTGTTCTGCGCCGCTGGGCCGGTCGGCACGCCGGTTTCTTCACGACTCGGCAGGTACTGCGCACGGGGTGCGGGGCGCGAGTGCGGGCAGGCCTGGGCGACGGTTCGGTGACCAGGGCAGGAATCGGCATGCTGCGGTTGGCCGGGTGGCCGGAAGGTCCGCTCGACGAATACGCGATGTGGGCTGCCTGGTTCGACGGCGCCGCGGTGGTCTCCCATCAGAGTGCGGCGGAGCTGCACGGGCTCGGCAGCCTCGGTCCGCGGTTCCTGCACCTGTCCGTGCGCGCGGGACGTCCACCGGTGACGCCGCGGCTGGCGGTCGTGCGCCGGTCGCTGGCCGGCGCCGATGTGGAATCGGCGGGCCCGTTCCTGGTGACGACGCCGGTGCGCACGGTGCTGGACCTGGCCGAGGGCGATATCGGGCAGGCGGCGTTGAACGAGGTGGTCGCCGACGCGGTCGCCATCGACCGCTGCGCGGGCCGGGAGATCACCGACGCGGGAGCGCGCCTCTCGCCCCGCGCGGCGAGACGGGTGTACCAGGCGCTAGCCGTAGCGTGACGAAACTCCGGCTAGCTCGGATCGAGCGGCGCGACGGCCGACCACGGCACCGAGAGCACATTGTCGCGCAGGCGACGGCGGTAGGGGCGGATCGGGAAACCTTCCGCGCGCAAGGCCTGGGCAGCCACACGCCAGCGGACACGAGGACCGAACGGCGCCATCGGCGCGGCGTGAGCCCACGCACGATCGGCTGCCGCGAGCAGCGCGTGGATGGGTTCCCCGGGGACATTGCGGTGGATCAGCGCCTTGGGCAGGCGTTCGGCGAGGTCGGAGGGCCGCTCGACGGTGAACGGATCCCAGGCCAGCGTGAGCGAGCGCGGCCCGTCGCGGTCGAGCAGGATCCACGCGCAGCGCCTGCCCAATTCGTCGCAGGTGCCGTCGACCAGCAGTCCGTCCGGCGCCAGCCCCGCCAGGACGGTCGACCACGCGTCCGGGACCGCCGATTCCGGATACTGCCGCAGCACATTGAAGGCGCGAACGAGGACCGGTCGCAGCCCCGCCAATTCGAAGCCGCCGCGTGCGAAGGTGACGCCGTCGCGGCCGGGCACCACGCGCTGCGGGTCGATCTCGAGCCCCACCACGCGCACGTCGGCGCGGATCGTGCGCAGGCGCGCCGCCAGCTCGAAGGTGGTCCACGGGCTCGCGCCGTACCCGAGGTCGACCACCAGCGGATCGGGTGCGCAGGCCAGCCGGTCGGCGACGAGGTCGTCGTTGATCAGCCGGCGGTCGCTGCGACGGAGGCGGTTGACGGCGGTGGTGCCACGGGTGATGTTGCCGACCGGTCGGGTCAGCGAGTGGGGTGCTGTTCTTCCAGCCACTTGACCGTGAACTCGGCCTCGCCGCGGAATAGGTCGACCAGGTTCACCAGCATCAGCTGCTCCAGGCGCGGCCCGACCATCGGGATGAACACCTTCGCCTCCGAGGAGAAGCGCATGGTGCAACCGGTGTCGGTGGGGAAAAGGCGGATGGTGCCGCCGAGGCTGCCGGGGCCCGCCGGAATGGCCGCCGAGTACTTGCCGGTGACCTCGTCCGGGGCGAACGGGCTGTAGGTCTCCTTGCGGGTGATCACCATGTCCTTGCGGATGACCGTCTGGGCGATCTCCGGCAGCATCTCGCGGGGCAGGATGTGGTGCAGTTCGACGTCGATCCCGCCGTCGCCCGCCTCCAGCCGGACCACCTCGTTGCCGGGCGAGTACTTCCTCATCTCCTGCATCCGCGCGTCCCAGTAATCGCGGTTCGACAGCGCCGCGTACAGCTCTTTTGTGGTGTGCAGCGGATAGCGGGCGGAGTAGTCCAATCGGCGTGCCATGGGCTCACACGTTACTGGGTGCGGCACCGCCGACCTCGGCGGGCGGGGGGAGTGCGGACCTGCCACGAACGCGGGGACCGCAGGTGTGACGTCGAACAAAGTCCGCATTCCCCGCGTGGATCAGTGCTCCGCGAGCCAGCGGCCGGTGAATTCCGCCTCGTTCTTCAGCAGCTCGGTGAGATGCTCCGCGATCGCCTTCTCGATCTTGCTGCCGAACAGCGGGATCTTCACCTCGATGGTGCCATCGACCGTGGCGACGGTGCCGGAGCCGTCGGCGGCCAGCGTGACGGTGCCGCGCACCTCGGCGGGCGCGCCCTCGACGCGGGCTTCGAAGTCGGCCCGATCGCCGGTCCAGTCTTCGACGCGCGGGATGATCAGATCGCCGGGGCGCACCGCGGTGACCGCGGCGGGCAGCTGTTCGGCGGCGATGGCCTGCACCATCTCGACGCGCACCTGATCACCGCTGACGGCGACCGAATCCAACCGGGCATTGGGGCCGCCGACCGCCGCGATGCGATCCTTCCAGTACTGATCGTTCGCGAACGCCGCGCGCACCGCGGCGGGCGGATGAGAGTAGCGGGCCGTGTACGCCAGCGGTGTAGCCATGGGTGCACACGCTACCGTGCAGCGCCGGAGCCACACGAGTGGTGTTGTCCGATCCGCTCGCGGGCCGAACGACGCCCCTGCGGCCATCGGCGCGCCGCTATCGGGTGGCGCTCGTGCCGTCCGAGTGGTGCCATCCGATCCGCCGCCAGAGGAATACACCAGCGTGTAGCCGTCAGCACGCACGCTACCGTTTAGCACCGTGCGAACTTCACGAGTTGTGCCGTCGGACCTCCTCGCCGGTACCGGTGCGCGGCTGCGCGCCGACGTGCGGCTGGCGGAGCTGACCACACTGCGGGTCGGCGGCCCCGCCCTGGTCGCCGAATGCGCGACGACCGAGGCCCTGGTCGCGACGGTGCGCGCACTGGACGAGGCGGGCGTCCCGGTCCTGCTGCTCGCGGGTGGCTCCAATCTGCTCATCAGCGACGACGGCTTCGACGGCGTAGTGGTCCTGGTCGCCACCACCGGCGTCGAGATCGGCGACGGCGGTGTGATCGCCGAGGCGGGCGCGAACTGGGACGCCGTGGTGCGTGCGACGGTCGACGCCGGTCTCGGGGGACTGGAGTGCCTGTCCGGCATTCCCGGTTCGGCGGGCGCGACGCCCGTGCAGAACGTGGGCGCCTACGGCGCGGAAGTGGCGGGCCTGCTGCGCCGGGTGCGCCTGCTGGACCGCGCGAGCGGGGAGATCCGCTGGGTGGAGCCCGGCGAACTCGGATTCGGTTATCGCACCAGCGTGCTCAAACACCGTGACGACGCCGTCGTGCTCGCGGTCGAGTTCGCGCTGCGCCCGGACGGTTCCAGCGTGCCGCTGCGTTACGGCGAACTGGCCTCGGTGCTGGGCGCCGGGGACGGGGAGTCCCGGCCCGCGGCACAGGTCCGGGACGCGGTGCTGCGGTTGCGCGCGGGCAAAGGCATGGTGCTCGATCCCACCGACCACGACACCTGGAGTGCGGGCTCGTTTTTCACCAACCCGGTCGTCGCGCCGGAGCGGGTGGCGCAGGTGCGCGCCGCGATCGCCGCGCACCTGGGCGATGTCGCGGTGCCGACCTATCCGGCGCCGGACGGGGTCAAGTTCTCGGCGGGCTGGCTGATCGAGCGCGCGGGTTTCGCCAAGGGCTTCCCCGGCGCCGGAGCGCCCGCTCGGCTGTCGACGAAACACACACTGGCGCTGACCAATCGCGGCGCCGCCGGTGCCGCCGATCTGGTGGCGCTGGCCCGGACGGTCCGCGACGGCGTCGCCGAGCGCTTCGGGATCCGGCTGGAGCCGGAGCCGGTCACCGTGGGCGTCACGCTCTGACGCGCTGAGGCCGACACCACACGCCGCGGAAACGAGACCGGCCGCGCGCCGCGCGTAGATTCGACGAAGTGAACCACCGTCCGATGATCCGCCGATCGGTTGCCGTGGCGTCGGCCGTCCTGCTGGTGGTCGTCGCCCTGGTGGCCGGTTGCACGATAGACCGTGACTCCGGCCCGTCGAGTCGCGACTCCGGCCCGATCGCCAAAGTGAAGTTGACCCCCGCAGACGACGACACCGATGTCAACCCGACCGCCCCGGTCTCGGTGACGATCAGCGACGGCACCATCGATCAGGTCGCGCTGACCAACGCCGCTGGCAAGCAGGTGCGCGGTGAGTTCGCTCCGGATCGGCGCGGCTACACCATCACCGAGCCGCTCGGCTACGACGCCACCTACACCTGGTCGGGCACCGCCGTCGGCACCGATGGCAAGCCGATCCCGATCGATGGCTCGTTCCGCACCCTCGCGCCCAAGAACACCGTCCCCGCGACCCTGAACATCGGTGACAACCAGGAGGTCGGCATCGCGGCGCCGATCATCTTGCAGTTCAAGTCCTCGGTCGTGAACAAGGCCGCGGTGGAGAAGGCGCTCACGATCACCACCGACCCGCCCACCGAGGGCGCGTGGGCCTGGTTCCCGGACGACGGCGGCTCCCGCCTGCACTGGCGTCCGAAGAACTACTGGACCCCGGGGACGAGCGTGCACGTCTCGGCTCGGCTCTACGGATTGGACCTGGGCGCGGGCAACTACGGCGATTCCGATCTGACCACGGATTTCCGCGTCGGCCGCAGCCAGATCGTCAAGGCGAGCGCTCCCAGCCACCGCATCCAGGTGGTGCGTGACGGGCGGACCGTGTTCGATCTCGCGGCCAGTTACGGCGAGGGCAACGAACCGCGCAACGTGACCCGCTCCGGCGTTCACGTGGTCACCGAGAAATACGAAGACTTCATGATGTCGAACCCGCCGTACTACACCAACGTTCGCGAACGCTGGGCGGTACGCATCTCCAACAACGGCGAATTCATCCACGCCAACCCGGAATCGCTGTCGGCGCAAGGCTCGGCGAACGTCACCAACGGGTGCATCAACCTGTCGCCCGCCGACGCCCAGGCCTATTTCCCCACGGCTTTGTACGGCGATCCGGTGGAGGTGACCGGAACCTCGATCCCGCTCTCGGCCGCCGACGGCGACCTCTACGACTGGACCATCGACTGGAGCACCTGGAAGACCATGTCGGCGTTGCAAGGCGCGCCGTCGCCCGTGGTCTCCGCCACGCCCCTGCCCCCGCAGCCCGCGGGAGCGCGCTGACCGGTTCTAGCGCGCCTTCACGTTCTGATCTTCGAACTCGCTGTCGGCCGAGTGTTCCGCTTCGATTCTGCGGTCGGCGGATTGTTGCGCGCGGACCGCTTCGTGCCGCTCGGCCAGCAGGTCGCGGATCTCGGTCAACAGCTCGATCTGGGTCGGTTCGGCGGCCTTGGGAGTGCCGAAGCGGTTCTTGATCGTCTTCATGGGCAGGATCAGCACGAAGTACAGCACCGCGGCGACCATGACGAAATCGATGGCGGCCGTGATGATCGGGCCGATGGCGATGAAGGTGGCGGGCTTGGAGGGGATCAGCTGAACGCCGAGGCCGAGCGCGTTGGTGCTGCCGAACACCGCGAGCAGCGGATTGACGACGCCCTTCGTCACCGAGGTCACCACGGAGGTGAACGCGGTGCCCATCACGACGGCGACCGCGAGGTCGATGACGTTCCCGCGCATCAGGAACTCTTTGAAGCCCTTGAGCATGAGCCGAACCACTCCCATCCGATGTCCTTGAACTGACGGCTCCTCGGATGCTAACGGCTCGGAACGCACAGCGAAGACCGAGCAATCCGCGACCCGGCTCAGGTCGCCGAACGAGTAATGCGATTCTGCTATGAAATGTTCAGGTGCGGCGGGCGAACCGCCCCGCGTCGGCCTGGTCACGCGGCTTGATGATGATCTGGTCCAGGTTGACGTGCGCGGGCCGCGACGCGACGAACCCGATGACCTCCGCGATGTCCTGGGCGACCAGCGGGTCGATACCCTCGTACACCTTTGCCGCCCGCTCGGCGTCGCCATCGAATCGCACCAGCGAGAACTCGGTCTCCACCGCGCCGGGAGCGATCTCCGTCAGGCGTACCGGCTGCCCGAGCAGCTCACCGCGCAGGGTGCGGTGCAGCACGGCCTGCGCGTGTTTGGCGGAGGTGTAACCGGAACCGTTGTCGTAGGCGGTGAACGCGGCCACCGAGGTGATGGTGACGATCAATCCGTCGCCGGAGGCGATCAGTTTCGGCAGCAGGGTTTTGGTGACACGCAGCGTGCCGAGCACGTTGGTCTCCCACATCCAGCGCCAGTCGTCCAGGTCGGCCTCGGCCACCGGCGCCAGGCCCTTGGCGCCGCCCGCGTTGTTGACCAGCACGTCGACGCGTTCGACCGCGTCGCCGAACGCGCGCACGGACTCGTCGGAGGTGACGTCGAGTTCCACTGCGGTGCCGCCGATCTCCTCGGCGAGGCGGCGCAGCCGATCGACCCGGCGCGCACCGACGTAGACGTGATAGCCCTGCTTCGCCAGCTCCCGGGCGGTGGCCTCGCCGATGCCCGAGCTGGCTCCGGTGACGACGGCGCTGCGAGTGCTCATGCCGTTAGATCCTAGGTGCGGGAGGTTTGCCCGATCACCCGCGGTCACCGGAACGACGGTTAGCCTCGGTGGCATGGCTATTCGGGACGTGGTGAGCGCGGACGGAACGAACATCGTCTATCGGGTGAGTGGTCCGGCGCACGGTCGTCCCTTGCTGCTGGTGCACGGCTGGTCGGCGGATCTGCGCTGCTGGGGTGCGGCCGCCGACGACCTCGCCGCGCGGTTCCGGGTGATCGCCGTCGACCTGCGCGGCCACGGCTACTCCGACGCGCCCGCGACGGGCTACGACGATCCGAAGAACTGGGCGGCCGACCTCGCGGCGGTACTGGCGGCCGAGGGCATCGCGTCCGGCGCGGTGCTGCTCGGCTGGTCTTACGGGGGGATCGTGCTGTCGGACTACTTGACCGCCTACGGTACGGACGCCGTCGCGGGCGTCGTCTACACCGGCTCGATGGCGAACATCGGTCCCGGTGTGCCGGGCGCGGCGACCGGCCGCATGATGGGCGAGGCCATACCGGGCGTCTTCGAGGAGAGCGCGGGGCGGGCCGTGCGTGCCTTCGGTGTGTTCGGCAACGCCAACACCGGACCCGGCGCGGACAAGGGGCCCGACGCGCAGCGCCTGTTCGGTGCCGGCCTCGCCACCCCGCCCGCGGTGCGCAAAGCGCTGTTCTACCGGACCGTCGACAACACCGAGACACTGCGCACGCTGGACGTTCCCGTGCTCGTCCTGCACGGCACGGCCGACCAGGTCGTCCCGATCGAGAACGGCCGCTACATCGCCGAGGCCGTCCCGGACGCGCGCGCGTCGTTCTGGGAAGGGGCCCAGCACGGGCTGTTCATCGAGGACCGCTCCCGCTTCGTCGCCGAGGTGAGTGCGTTCGTCGACAGTCTGTGATCGGATTCACGTCCGCCCTGTGATAGCTCTCACTTGCCGCGGATAGCGTGTCTGGGCCGGGGAAGGCAACGTGCACTATGGATAGTGTGAGCCAGCGCCCGGGCCTACGGCCGAACCGTATCGCCGTGTTATCGGTGCACACCTCACCACTTGCGCAGCCGGGCACCGGCGACGCGGGCGGCATGAACGTCTATGTCCTGCAGACGGCCGTCGAGCTGGCCCGCCGCGGCACCGAGGTGGAGATCTTCACCCGGGCCACGTCGTCGAACGTCCCGCCCGTCCAGGAGGCCGCGCCCGGCGTGCTGGTGCGCAACGTGGTGGCAGGCCCGTTCGAGGGGCTGGACAAGCACGATCTGCCCACCCAGCTGTGCCCCTTCACCGCGGAGGTGCTGCGGCAAGAGGCCCGGCATCTGCCCGGTTACTACGACCTGGTGCATTCGCACTACTGGCTGTCCGGCCAGGTCGGCTGGCTGGCCAGGGACCGGTGGCGGGTGCCGCTGGTGCACACCGCGCACACCCTGGCGGCGGTGAAGAATTCCGCGCTGGCCGAAGGCGACTGTCCCGAACCGGTGACCCGCGAGATCGGCGAAAAACAGGTGATCGCCGAATCCGATCGGCTGGTCGCCAACACCGCGGAGGAGGCACGCCAGCTGGTCGAGCTCTACGGCGCCGACCCGGAGCGCATCGACGTGGTACCGCCCGGCGCCGACCTGAGCCGCTACCACCCCGGTGACAAGGCGGCCGCCCGCGCCGAACTGGGGCTGGCCGCCGACGAGCGGATCGTCGCGTTCGTCGGCCGGATCCAACCGTTGAAGGCGCCCGATGTGCTGGTGCGCGCCGCGGCCGAGGTGTTGCGCGCCGACCCGGAGCGCAAGCTGCGCGTGCTGATCGTGGGCGGTCCGTCCGGCAGCGGGTTGGAGCGGCCGCACGCGCTGATCGATCTGGCCGCCGAACTGGGCATCGCCGCACGGGTCAGCTTCCTGCCCCCGCAGCCACCGCAGCGGCTGGTGCAGGTCTACCGCGCCGCCGACCTGGTCGCGGTGCCGAGCTACAACGAGTCCTTCGGCTTGGTCGCCATCGAGGCGCAGGCCAGCGGCACGCCGGTGCTGGCCGCCGACGTCGGTGGTCTCGGTACGGCCGTGCGGCACGATGTCTCCGGTCTGCTGGTCCCCGGGCACCGCACCGCGGACTGGGCGAACGCGCTGGGCCTGCTGCTGGACGACCCCGACCGCCTGCGCCGGATGAGCGAGCAGGCCGTCACGCACGCGGCCAACTTCTCCTGGGCGCACACCGCCGACGGGTTGCTGGCCAGCTACGCCGCGGCCCTGGCCGGTTTCCGGGAGGAGCGGACGGCGTTGGGCGGCCGCGGCTTGGCGCACAGCGTCGTGCGGGAGGATGCGTACGATTCGGACACCGCCGACCGCACCGGCCCGGCCGGGGAGCGGACGGCGGCCCTGCTCGGTGAGACCAGCCAGGCCAGATCACGGGCGCTGTGGCGGCGCCGGATGGGAGTACGCCGGTGAACGAGGTGCAGGCGACCGCGCAGCTCATCGACGAGACGCTGCGCGACAGGGAGATCGAGTACACCCGGCCGGGCGAGGAGACCTTCGTCGTCGTCCTGCCCGGTGAGCGCAAACTCAAGACCACGGTGATGCTCACGGTGGGCAAGCACGGTGTCCGGGTCGAAGCGTTCGTCTGCCGCAAGCCGGACGAGAACTTCGAAGGCGTCTACAAGTTCCTGCTGCGCCGCAATCGCAGGCTTTACGCCGTCGCCTACACCCTCGACCGGGTCGGCGACATCTATCTGGTCGGCCGCCTGTCCGCGCATGCCGTCACCCCTGACGAACTGGACCGGGTATTCGGGCAGATTCTCGAGGCCGTCGACGCCGACTTCAACGTGCTGCTGGAACTCGGCTTCGCCGAATCGATTCGGCGGGAATGGAAGTGGCGCGTCTCGCGCGGTGAATCGTTGCAGAACCTGCGCGCTTTCGAGCACTTGGTCGACTCCGCCGACAAGCCCTGACCGGTCGCCGGATCCGGCCCGTCGTGGCACCGACCGGGTGACAATCGCAGGTGGCTCGGCTCGGCGAAGGGACACGGCGTTGGCGATTCTCGCTCTGGACATCGGCGCGACCAAGTTCGCGGCCGGAGTGGTTGGCCCCGGTCCCGAGGTGCTCGAAGTACGCCGGGTGGACGTGCCGGACGCGGGTGTCTGGGAGGCCTGTCGGGAACTGCTGCTCGCGGTGGCGGGGGCGGAACCGGTCGGCGCCGTAGGGATCGGTGCGGCCGGTCCGGTGGACGTGCGGGCCGGCGTCACCGGTCCGTTGAACATTCCCGAGTGGAAAGCGGGCTTCCCGGTGGTCGCCGCCGTGCGAGAGCTGTTCCCGGCCGCCACGATTCGTTTCGCCATCGACGGCGCCTGCCTCGCGCTGGCCGAACACCGCCTCGGCGCGCTGCGCGGCGTGCCCGACGCGCTGGCCATGACGGTGTCGTCGGGGATCGGCGGTGGGATCGTCGCCGGCGGAAAGGTGCTGCTGGGGCGCACCGGTAACGCGGGCCACGTGGGGCACATCGTCGTGCCCGGCTGGGACACACCCTGCGGTTGCGGCGGCCGCGGTTGCGTCGAGGCGATCGCGAGCGGCATGTCGTCGGTGCGCTGGGCGCGCGAGCAGGGCTGGTCCGGCGGCACGGGTGCGCGACTGGCCGCGGACGCGCACGCGGGTGACGAGATCGCGGTCGCCGCCCTGCACCGGGCGGGCACCGCGCTCGGCACGGCGATCGCCTCGGCCGCCGCCCTGCTGGACGTCGACCGGGTGGTGATCGGCGGCGGGTTCGCGCAATCCGGTGCGCCGCTGTGGGATCCGCTGCGCGCCGCGGTGGACGCGCACGCCGGGCTGAATTTCCTGCACGGCCTGCGGGTGGAACCCTCCGCGATCACCGAGGGCGCGACGCTGGTCGGAGCGGGCGTGCTCGCCACCGATGAACCGGTCTGACATCGCGCTTTGCCGCGTAGGCGGTGGCGGCGGGGCGGGAACCGATGCGACCCGGCCGGACGCGCATGGGAGGATGGCCGCATGACGTACACCCTCGTGCTGCTGCGCCACGGCGAAAGCGAATGGAACGCCCTGAACCTGTTCACCGGCTGGGTGGACGTGCACCTGACCGACAAGGGCATCGCCGAGGGCAAGCGCGCCGGGGAGCTGCTGGCCGAGCACGGCATCCTGCCGGACGTCGTCTACACCTCCCTGCTGCGCCGGGCGATCTCCACGGCGAACATCGCGCTGGACGCCGCCGATCGGCACTGGATCCCGGTGATCCGGGACTGGCGGCTCAACGAGCGCCACTACGGTGAGCTGCAAGGCAAGAACAAGGCGCAGGTCCGGGAGAAGTACGGCGACGAGCAGTTCATGCTGTGGCGCCGCAGCTACGACACCCCGCCGCCGCCGATCGACCCGGCCAACGAGTACAGCCAGGAAGGCGATCCGCGCTACGCGGGCATCGATGTCCCGAAGACCGAATGCCTGCTCGACGTGGTCAACCGGATGGTTCCGTACTGGGAGTCGACCATCTCCAAGGACCTGCTGTCCGGCAAGACCGTGCTGGTCGCCGCGCACGGCAACTCGCTGCGCGCCCTGGTCAAGCACCTCGACCAGATCTCCGACGAGGACATCGCGGGTCTGAACATCCCCACCGGGATCCCGCTGCGGTACGAGCTGGACGAGGACCTCCGCCCGGTGCGCCCGCACGAGTACCTGGACCCCGAGGCGGCCGCCGCGGGCGCCGCCGCCGTCGCCGGTCAGGGCGGCAAATAGCCGGCACATCGCGAACTGCGCAACGCGCTGTCACCCCTTCGGGTGGCAGCGCGTTGTCGTTTCGGGCGCGGGCTCAGGGGGTTGCGGGCGACACGCCGGTAGAGGGGCCATCGAACGGTGCTACAGCATCGGCCGATTAAGTTACCCACTGTTTTTACCGGCAAGTAGGTCGGTACACTCTGGTCGTTCGACCAGCCGAGAGGTGGATCACGTCCGATGAAGTACGCGTTGCGGGCCACGGTGGCGGCAGTTGCCGTCACGATGCTCGCCCCCTTCCTCGCAGGCGGCGCGGATGCCGTCGCGCCGCCCACCGGCCCGGACGGCGGCGCCGCCGGAGCGGAGTGGGCGGCCACGCAAGACGGCCCCCAGCAGTACCCGGGCATCAACATCCAATGGGACGTCCCCATCACGATGAGTGACGGGACCGTCCTGAAGGGCAACGTCTACCGCCCCGCGGACGCGTCCGGCCGGCCCATCGACACGCCCACGCCGACGATCGTCAACCTCACGCCCTACACCAAGCTGGTGTCGAACCTGGCCGATCACGCGCAGTCGATTCCCGGCCTTTCCGACGCGCTGATGGAGTTCTTCCGCCAGATCGATATGAGCGGCACCCCGCTGTCCGGCGTCACCGATCTGACCAAGGCGTTCGGCGGCGGCGAACTGCGCAACTTCACCGTCGACCGGCAGCTGATCAAGAGCGGTTACTCGCAGGTGGTCGTCGACGTGCGCGGCACCGGTTTCTCCCAGGGCGTCTGGGACATGCTGCGCGACCGCGAGCAGCAGGACACGGTCGAGGTGATCGACTGGGCGTCCCGGCAGCCGTGGTCCAACGGCCGGATCGGCATGAACGGCATCTCCTACTCCGGGATCAACCAGGTGCAGGCCGCCGAGCAGCGCCCACCCGCCTTGCGGGCGATCTTCCCGGTGGTGCCGGGCAGCGACCTGGTCAACGACGTGCTCGCGCCCGGCGGCGGCTTCGGTTTCAACTTCATCCCGCTGTGGCTGACCGCGATCAACGGCCTCAAGCTGATTCCCGATCTGGCTTCGGTGCTCAACGGGCAACTGGACACCACGTGGCTGGCCGACCGCGCCCGAGATCCGTTGACGTTCATGGACGTCCTGCTGAACGTCTACACCACCGCGCGCTTGGAGGATCTCGACCCGCGCGCCAAGGAACTGCTGACCGACGGTTCCCGGCCGCGTCAGGACTGGCTCGGTGATCCGAGCGGGATCCGGACGCCGACCTTCGTCACCGGCGGTTGGCACGACCTGTTCGCCTACTCGGAATCCAAGATCTACAACGAGATTCCGCTGCCGCCGGGCCGGAAGCAATTGCTGATGGGCAACACCTACCACCTCAATTCGGGCAACGAGTACGGCCGACCGGGTCTGCCGCCGCGGCTGGACGTGTTGCAGCGCGCCTGGTTCGACAAGTGGCTCAAGGACGTCGACAACGGCATCGACCAGTACGGCCCGATCACTCTGCGCCAGCAGGGTGGCGGCTGGATCACCACCGACTCGTTCGCCGCGCCGGCTCCTGCGGCGGAGGCGCGACAGGCGGTGCACCGCAGGATGTATCTGTCCGCAGCGCCCAGCGGCACCGCCAACAGCGTCTACGACGGTTCGCTCAGCCCCGAGGGCAGCGGCGAGCCCGCCCGCCTGACCGTCGCGCCCGGCCTGACCAGCCTGTGCTCCAACGACGCCGCGCAGGGCACCGCCGGTGTGCTGTCGGTGATCGACGGTTGCGCCAAGGACTCCAGGGTCGAGGAGCTGAACGGCCTGACCTTCACCGGTGCACCGGTCGCCGAACCGACCTCGATCTCCGGGCGGATCGCGGTGCGGCTCAACACCGTGCAGGACGCCGCCGACGGCTACTGGGTGGTCACCGTGAACGACGTCGCGCCGGACGGGCAGTCCAGCGTGCTGTCGTCGGGGCAGCTCATGGCTTCGCTGCGGGCGATCGACGACGCGAACAGCAGCAAGTCGGCCAACGGCGACTACACCGATCCGCGGCCGTTCACCTCGCTGGAGCAGCGGCAGCCGACGGTCCCCGGCGAGGCGACCACACTGGACATCGCGCTGCCCGCCACCGAGGCGCTCTTGCAGCCGGGCCACCGCCTGCGCGTCGACGTGTACGCGGGCAACTTCCCCAAGGGCCTGCCCATCCTGCCGATGCTGATCGACACCGGCCTGCGGCCACAGCATCTGGAGCTGGATCCCGGCCGTCCGAGCTTCGTCAACATCCCGGTCAGAGGAAATCCGGGCTGGTAGATCCGGGCGTGTGCCCTTCGCGCATCATGATCGACGCTGCGGGGTATGGGCGAGGGCACACGCTCCGATCGAAGGTCCGGCGAACCGGATCGAAAAAATTTCGGCGCGTCTGTCGATCTCCGAAGGCCCTCGTTCGACCTATGGGTGAGAGGGTCCGGAGAGGGACTCGACAGCCAGGGAGACAACCATGAAGTACATGCTGATCATGCGCGCCACCGACGAGGCCTACGCGGGGATGGTGAACACCGACTTCGACCAGCTGCTCGACACCATGGGCAAGTTCAACGACGAGCTGATCCGGGCGGGCGTGCTGCTCGCGGCGGAGGGGTTGGAGGACGCCGCCGAGGGCGTGGTCGTCGACTACTCCTCCGAGACACCCGTCGTCACCGACGGCCCGTACGGCGAGACCAAGGAGCTGTTCGGCGGGTTCTACATTCTCAACGTGGCCTCGAAGGAGGAGGCGATCGAATGGGCCAAGCGGATGCCGATGACCGGTCCCGGCTTCAAGACCGAGATCCGCCGGGTTCCGACGATCGACGAGTTCCCGCAGGACAACGTGTGGATTCAGAAGGAGCGGGCGTGGCGCGAGGCCACCGGTCAGCTCTGAGCGGATCGAGCGGCGATGGGCGACCACACCGGCCGTGAGGCCGTCGCCGCGGTCTGGCGGATCGAGTCGGCCCGGATCGTCGGTGCGCTCGCGCGGTATACCGGCGACTTCGCGCTGGCCGAGGATCTGGCGCAGGAAGCGCTGGCCGAGGCGCTCGTGACCTGGCCGCGCGACGGCGTGCCGCGCAATCCCGCCGGGTGGTTGCTCACCGTCGGCCGCCGCCGCGCGATCGACGCGTTCCGGCGGCGCTCCGCCCTCGACGAGCGGTACACCGCCCTCGCCCGGGATCTGGGCGAGGGCGGCGCCGTCTCGGGAGGAGCGCCGATCGATCCGGCCCGGGACGCCGAGGATGTGCTGTGGGATCCGGACCGGATCGATGACGACCTGCTCGCGCTGATGTTCATCTCCTGCCATCCCGTGCTGTCACGGGAGGCGCGGGTCGCGCTCACCCTGCGTGTGGTCGGCGGTCTGACCAGCGACGAGATCGCCAAGGCTTTCCTCGTTCCGGCCGCCACCGTGCAGGCCCGGATCACCAGGGCGAAGAAGACCCTCGCGGCGGCCCGGGTGCCTTTCGAGGTGCCACCGGCCGAGCAGCGCACCGAGCGCCTCGGCTCGGTGCTCAGTGTGGTCTACCTGATCTTCACCGAGGGGTCATCGGCCAGCTCCGGCGCGGACCTGATCCGGCTCGACCTCGCCAGCGGGGCGTTGCGCCTGGCTCGGGTGCTGACCCGGCTGGTGCCGGAGGCCCCCGAGACGCACGGCCTGCTGGCGCTGCTCGAATTGACCGCGGCGCGGTTCCCCGCCCGAACCGGCCCGGACGGCGAGCCGGTGCTCCTCGAGCACCAGGACCGCCGCCAATGGGACCGCGCCGCGATCCGTCGGGGCCGAGCCGCCTTGGCCCGCGCCGAGCAGGTCGGCCGGGGACTGGGCGCCTACGGGTTGCAGGCGGCGATCGCCGAATGCCATGCCATAGCCCCGTCGGTCGAGGCGACGAACTGGGAGCGGATCGTGCTCATCTACGAGGCGCTCGGCAGGCTCGCGCCCTCGCCGGTGGTGGACCTCAACCGGGCGGTGGCCGTCTCGATGGCGCGCGGGCCCGCCGCGGCGCTGCCGATCGTGGACGAGCTCGCCGCCGCCGCGGCGCTGTCACATTGGCATCTGCTGCCGAGCGTTCGCGGGGAACTGCTCGTCCGGTTGGGACGCACGAAGGAGGCGCGCGCCGAACTGGAGCGCGCCATCGGCCTGTGCGGCAACCAGCGCGAGCGGGTGGTGCTGGAGCGCAAGCTCGCCGAGCTCGGCTCTGTCGATCCGGCTTGACGCCCCGCCGGTCAGTCGGTGACGGCGAACGCGGCGTCCACGGGCGGGAACATGGCGCGAGCATCATGTCCGCCGAACCACAGACCGACGGTGAACACCGACATAGCCTCCAGATAGCGGGCCCGGTGCAGCCCACCCGCCGGGATCGGTTGCAGCCCGAGGTCTTCGGCCAGCGCCGCGACCGCTCGCACCGCCGCCTCGTCGTCGCCGCACAGCGGCATCGCGAGGCGGCGGCCGTCGAAGATCCGCTCCTTCGCCTCCCATACCTCGGCGGCACAGAGGTTGAACGCCTTCACTACGTGCGCGCCGGGCGCCTGCGCCGCGATCCCCTCCGCGACAGCGTCTTCGGCGAGCACGAACGCGGTGGTTCCCTCGGGTGCCGCGGCATCCGGCGCGAAGGCGTTCGTACAGTCGACGATCGTGCGACCGGCCAGCAGGGTCCCGACGGCGCGCAGCACCTCCGGCAACGCCTGGACCGGCAACGCGAGCACGACGACATCGCCGAATCCGGCCGCCTCCCTGATCGTTCCGGCCCGCGCGCCGATCGTGGCGGCCAGTTCTCCTGCGGCGGTGGCGGACCGGGCGCCGACGAGCACCTCGTGACCGGCCGCGCTCCAGCCGCCGCCGAGCGCCCGCGCCATCGCGCCCGCGCCGATGATTCCGATTCGCATTCCAACTCCTGACTCGACAGTGTTCGCTCACAACGCTAGGAATCCCGATGGGCACTCCGGGGTGCGCGACGGCGCTGGCAAGCTGGAGCGGTGAGCACGGCACCGATCGAACCGGTCACCGCCGAGCGGGTGGAGTTCGCGCCGTACGGCGCCTTCGAATCCGATTGCCCCGCGCGGATGGGTGTGGACATCTTCGGCAACTCCTGGTTGCCGGTGATCGTGTACATGCTGCGCGAGGGGCCCATGCGGCCCGGCGAGTTGCGCGCGGCCATCGGCGGGATCAGCCAGAAGATGCTGACGCAGACGCTGCGCCGGATGGAGCGGATGACGCTGGTGCGCCGTCACCGCTACGCCGAGGCGCCGCCGCGAGTCGAATACGAGCTGACCGCCGCGGGCGCGGACCTGCTGATCCCGATCTACGCCCTCGGCGACTGGGTGGACAAGCACGGTCGCGCCGTGAACGAGGCGCTCGCCGGGGCCGAGGACGAAGCAGACTGACCGCCCGGTGAATACGTTGCCGGTACCCCATGCCGAACAGTGCGTAAACATGCGGCTAACGGGGTCGGAAGGGCCTGTGACCTGCGCGAAACTTCACGTACCCGGCGGTGGCCTACTGGTCGGCGACCGTACGATTCAAGTGTGAGTGTTCCCCAGGCCGTGCTGCTGGCCATCTTGGCGGCTGTCGTCGGCCTGGCAGTCGGCGGGCTATTGATCCCGTATGTGAATGCCAGGCAGGCCGCGCGCAGGCAGGCCGACTCCGGTCTCACCATGTCCCAGGTCCTCGACCTGATCGTGCTCGCCTCCGAGAGCGGTATCGCGGTAGTCGACGAATACCGCGACGTCGTGCTGGTCAACCCGCGTGCGGAGGAACTCGGCCTGGTCCGCAATCGCCTGCTCGACGAGCGCGCCTGGGCCGCGGTGGAGAAGGTGCTGGCCACCGGCGAATCCGCCGAGTTCGACCTCACCGCGAAGAATCCGGTCCCCGGCCGGGGCCGCATCGCGGTACGCGGCGTCGCCAGGCAACTGTCGCGCGAGGAGACCACCTTCACCGTGCTGTTCGCCGACGACGATTCCGAACAGGCCCGCATGGAGGCCACCCGCCGCGATTTCGTCGCAAACGTCAGCCACGAGCTCAAGACGCCGGTCGGCGCGATGAGCCTGCTTGCCGAGGCTCTCCTGGAATCCGCCGAGGACCCCGACGCCGTGCGACACTTCGGTCAGCGCGTGCTCGGCGAATCGCGCCGCCTCGGCAAGATGGTGACCGAGCTGATCGCCCTCTCCCGCCTGCAGGGCGCGGAGAAACTGCCCGAACTCGAGGTGGTGGACGTGGACACCGTGGTCACGCAGGCGGTCGATCGTTCCCGCACCGCCGCCGAAGCCGCCGGGATCACGGTCAGCACCGACCGCCCGAGCGGGCTCGAGGTGCTCGGCGACGAAACCCTGCTGGTCACCGCCCTGTCCAACCTGGTCGAGAACGCGATCGCGTACTCACCGGCCGGTTCGCACGTGTCGGTGAGCCGCTCGCTGCGCGGCGATCACGTGGCGATGGCGGTCACCGACCGCGGCATCGGCATCGCCAAGGAGGACCAGGAGCGGGTGTTCGAGCGATTCTTCCGGTCCGACAAGGCGCGTTCGCGTCAGACGGGCGGCACCGGACTGGGCCTGGCTATCGTCAAACACGTGGCCGCCAACCACAACGGGGAAATCACCCTGTGGAGCAAGTTGGGCACCGGATCGACGTTCACCTTGCGCATACCCGCCCACCACGAAGCAGGCGCCGACGACGACCACGACGGCGCCGTGGTGAGCACGATAGAAACAAGCCCGCGTCCTACCGGACCGGGCCGACCGAATGGTGTGGAGGCACGCAGATGACGAGTGTTCTGATCGTCGAGGATGAGGAGTCGCTGGCCGATCCGCTCGCGTTCCTGCTGCGCAAGGAGGGTTTCGAGGTCACCGTGGTCGGTGACGGGCCGTCCGCGCTCGCCGAGTTCGACCGGTCCGGTGCGGACATCGTCCTGCTCGATCTCATGCTGCCCGGCATGAGCGGCACCGACGTGTGCAAGCAGTTGCGTACCCGCAGCGGCGTCCCGGTGATCATGGTCACCGCGCGCGACAGCGAGATCGACAAGGTGGTCGGCCTGGAGCTGGGCGCCGACGACTACGTCACCAAGCCGTATTCCGCTCGCGAACTCATCGCGCGCATCCGCGCCGTGCTGCGCCGCGGCGCGGGCGACGAATTGGACGGCACCAACGAGAGCGGCGTGCTGGAAGCCGGTCCGGTCCGGATGGACGTGGACCGGCACACCGTGATGGTGAACGGCAAGCCGGTCACGTTGCCGCTCAAGGAGTTCGATCTGCTCGAATACCTGCTGCGCAATTCCGGGCGGGTGCTCACCCGCGGTCAGCTGATCGACCGCGTGTGGGGCGCCGACTACGTCGGCGACACCAAGACTTTGGATGTGCACGTCAAGCGACTGCGCTCGAAGATCGAGGCGGACCCGGCCAAGCCGGAACACCTGGTCACCGTGCGCGGCCTCGGCTACAAACTGGAGGCATGACCGCCCGCGCGGCGCGGAACACGAACGGCCGAGAGCACTGCGGTGCTCTCGGCCGTCCCGTCGGCGGATGTCAGGGGAAGTAGATCCAGGTGGTGCCGAGCGGGGTCTCGGTCTTCTGCAGGGTGATCCAGCCCAGATCGTCTTCCTGCATGCAGTCGTAGAGGTCGGCGGTGTTGGTGCCGCGGCAGGCGATGGTGTGCGAGGTGCCGTACGGGCTGGCGATCAGGAGCTTGCCGGCGGCCTTGGCGTTGACCGCCGCCGGATCGGTGGCCGCCACGAACTCCGTGGTGAAGTCGTAGAACTTGTGCGGGTCGCCGTTCGGCTCCGCGTGGGCTACTCCGGTCAGCGAGAGGGCGGCGCCCAGGGCGATGGTCGCCGCGGTGAGAACTTTCTTGGACATAACGGCACATCAAACCCCATCGGAGTGAAGCGCGCATGGCGACGGGGTGAACCACGCGCGGTACCGCGCGGCGAACGGCCGCCCTATCGGGCGCTCGGTCGGCAAACGATCAGGCGAGCGGATCGGTGGAATCGGGCATCCGCTCGGCATGCACCGTCGCCGGATGGATGGCGATCAGGCCGAGGCCCTCGCGGCGCTTGCAATGCCTGGCCAGCTCCGCGTAGGCGGGCGCGCCGATCAGTTCGGTCAGCTCGGGGCCGTAGGACTGCCAGACCGGCTTGCTGCCGACGTGCGCGTCGGGGGAGCCGGAGCAGTACCAGTCCAGATCCTCGCCGCCTGGCCCCCAGCCGCGGCGGTCGTACTCGGTGATCACGGTGCGCAGGATCTGCACGCCGTCGGGCCGGTCCACCCAGTCCTGGGTGCGGCGGATCGGCAGCTGCCAGCACACGTCCGGCTTCACCTCCAGCGGCTCGATGCCGCGCCGCAGCGCCATGGTGTGCAGGGCGCAGCCGACGCCCCCCGCGAAGCCGGGGCGATTCAGGAAGATGCAGGCGCCCTCGAACCGGCGTGTGCGCAGCGCGGGCTCATCGTCCAGCTCGTCGAGTTCCAGGTAGCCGCCCCTGGTGATCTTGCCCTGCGCGTTGGTCGCCTCGCACCGCAGCTGCCAGTCCTGGGGTGTGAGCATCTTCACAGCGCGACTAAGCCGTTTGCGGTCGTCCTCGTCGGAGAGGAACGCGCCGTGCGAGCAGCAGCCGTCATCCGGCCGGTCGGACAGGATGCCCTGACAGGCGGGGGTGCCGAACACGCACGTCCACCTCGACAGCAGCCAGGTCAGATCGGCGACGATCAGATGCTCGTCGTTTGCCGGATCGACGAACTCGATCCACTCCCGGGGAAAGTCGGGATCGACTTCGGGGGCTGGGTCGATCTTCCCCGCTGGTCGGGGCCGGGTCGGGCTGCTCGCGGATGCGCCTACCGTCACGAAATAGGACGCTAACAGTTCAGTCGCCTGGGTTGTAGTGCCGCGTCACCCAGTACCGTGTTCATGTGCGGCTTGGGGTACTCGATGTCGGAAGCAATACCGTTCACCTGCTCGTGGTGGACGCGCATCGTGGCGGTCACCCCCTGCCGATGAGTTCGACGAAGGCCACCTTGCGGCTGGCGGAGAACATCGACGCCGCAGGTTGCATCACCGAGGCGGGCGCGCAGCGGCTGATCGACACCGTCGCGGAATTCGCCAGCATCGCCGAGACGTCCAAGTGCGTCGAACTGATGCCGTTCGCCACCTCGGCGCTGCGCGAGGCGGCCAACTCCGAAGAGGTGCTCGGCCGCGTGCGCGCCGCGACGGGCGTCGACCTGCGGGTGCTGACCGGCGTCGACGAGGCGCGGCTGACCTTTCTCGCGGTGCGCCGGTGGTACGGCTGGAGCGCCGGGCGCATTCTCAACCTCGACATCGGCGGCGGCTCGCTGGAAATGACCAACGGCGGCGACGAGGAACCCGACGTCGCGGTGTCCCTACAGCTCGGCGCGGGCCGGTTGACCAGGGAATGGCTGCGCGAGGACCCGCCGGGCAAGCGGCGGGTGGCCGTGCTGCGCGACTGGCTCGACGCCGAGCTGGTGGTGCCTGCGAAGAAGCTGCTCGAGCCGGGCAAGCCCGATCTGGCCGTTGGCACTTCGAAGACATTCCGGTCCCTGGCCCGACTGACCGGAGCGGCGCCTTCGGCGGCGGGCCCGCGTGCGCGTCGTACACTCACGAGCTCGGGCCTGCGCCAACTGATTGCGTTCATCTCGCGAATGACGGCGGCGGACCGTGCAGAATTGGAAGGCGTAAGTTCCGATCGGTCACAGCAATTGGTGGCCGGCGCATTGGTCGCGGAGGCGAGTATGCGGGCACTTTCGCTTGATTCCTTGGAGATTTGTCCGTGGGCGCTGCGTGAAGGGCTCATCCTGCGCAAACTGGATACCGATATGAATGGTGGACCCGAAGCAACGTACTCAGCGGGCACGGCGACCGGAGACGGTCGGCCTGCGTCCGGCGGCGGCACGCCCGCGCCGGGCTCGATCGGGACGGTGTCGTCATGAGTGAGGACTCCAAACAGCTGTCGGTCGCGGAACTGCTGGCACGAAACGGCCAGCAGAGCGGTGGCTCGTCCGGCGGTGGCAGGCGCCGCCGCAGTGGCCGGGGCATCTCCGTCGCCGAACTGACCGGCGACCTGCCGGTCATCCGGGAAGGCGGTGGTCACTCCGCGCACGCGGCGCCCGATGCCGGAGCGGAGGAGGCCGCCTACGCGCCGCCCTCGTTCGATCCGCCCCCGCCTGAGCCCGCGTCCTACGCGCCCGAGCCGCAGCCCGACCCGTCGTCGTATTCGCCCATGTCGGGCCCGATTTCGATGTACGACCCGCTGGCCGGCTACGCGCAGCCCGACCCGCCGCGAGCCGATCCGCCCCCCGGGCGATCCAGCCGGGTCATGCCCGGCAGAGACATGCCCTCCGCGCGGCACGGCACGTCCTACGATCCGCTGTCGCCGGATACCCCGGTGTCGGACCTGTTTTCGGCGGCCCCCGGTCCGTATGTGCCCGACCTGCCGGGTGGCGTGCCCGAGACGCCTCCGCGCTCGGGGCGCAGGCGCAGGCGGGAGGAACCGGAGGATGAGGCCACCGAGGTCCGGTCCTGGCAGGAGGTCCGGCCCGAGCAGTTCGGCCGGGACCCGCTGCCCGGTCGCGGAGCGGGCGAACCGGGCCGCAACGGTCACGCGGAATTCGACGAGCCCGGCTTCGGCCGCTCGCCTCTTCCCGAGCGTAACGGCGCCGGGGGCGGCCGCGCCGCGCGGCGCAGGGCGGCGGAGGCCGCGGAAGCGGCCGAGGATCTCGGCCCGTCCACCGCGGCATGGTCACCCAGCACCGGTGGTTTCGCCCCGGAGTCGGAACCGCTGCCCCTTCCGCCGCCGCCCGATCCGCGTCCGAAGCCGGGCAGGCCCGCGGCGCCCGAGCCGCAGCCGGATGCGCATCGAAGACCAGCTCGCCGGGAGGGCGTCGGCGAGAACGGTCTACCGGCCTGGTCGGCCCGGCGGCACAAGCCGCAGGGCGATCCCCCGCCGGAATCCGCCGGCATTCCGACGGCCGCGTGGTCGCTGGCCAACCAGGACCAGCAGTTGCTCTCCGGCCAGACGGTCGCCGGCGACCTGCTGCGCGATGGCGTCGATCGGGCCGAGCGCGGCGCTGCGCGGCGCGGTGGGCGCGGTGGGCGCGCCGCCGAGATGGCGGAGATGGACGGCGTCACCGACGTCTACGAGCCGATCGAGCTGGACGAGGACGACGATGACGACCTCGCCGACGAACCTCGCGCCGTCACCAGGGCAACCGCGCCGCGCCGGTCCAGGGCGGCCAAGAAGGCGGAGGACGACGAGAACCGGCGCCAGTGGATGATCCTCGGCGGTCAGAGCATCGGTGCCGCTGTCGCGGGCATGCTGCTGTTCAAAGGCTTCGAGCGCATGTGGGAGATGCTCCCGTGGGTGGCGCTGGCGCTGGCGATGATCGTGATTCTCGGTCTGGTGGCCCTCGTGCGGATTCTGCGCAGGACCGACGACATCCTCAGCACCGTGATCGCCGTGGTCGTAGGCATCTTCGTCACGCTGGGGCCGTTGGCATTTCTTCTCAGCACGAACTGAGCAGGGAGCAGTCGTGGCGAATATAGGACAGGCGAACGAGACCGGAGTGGGATCGCGCACCGGCGCGGGCCCCCCGGACGGCGGCGGGGATCTGTCCCGGCCGAAGCCGATCCCGGTGGGGCTCTCGACCGCCTCGGTGTACCCGCAGAATACGGAGGCCGCGTTCCGGTACGCCGCCGAACTCGGTTACGACGGCGTCGAGCTGATGGTCTGGGCCGAGCCCGCCAGTCAGAGCATCGCCACCGTGCAGGCCTACTCGCGCCAGTACGGTGTGCCGGTGCTCGCGGTGCACGCGCCATGTCTGTTGATCTCGCAGCGGGTGTGGGGTTCGGATCCCGTGGCGAAACTCGAGCGCAGTGTGCGTACCGCCGAGTCGCTCGGCGCGAGCACGGTGGTCGTGCACCCGCCGTTCCGCTGGCAGCGCCGCTATGCCGCCGGGTTCGCCGCGCAGGTGGCCGAGCTGGAAGACAACAGCCCGGTGATCGTCGCGGTGGAGAACATGTTCCCGATGCGGGCGGACACGCTGTTCGGCCGGCGCGAGGGCGCGGTGAAACGGCTGGAGCGGCGCGGCGGCCCGGGTCCGGCGCTCACCGCCTTCAGCCCCTCCTACGACCCGACCGACACCGGCTTCCGCCACTACACGCTGGATCTGTCGCACACGGCCACCGCCGGTGCCGACCCCTTGGCCCTGGCCGCCCGCATGGGCCCCGGTCTGGCCCATCTGCATCTGGCCGACGGCCGGGGCGCCGCGCACGACGAACATCTCGTTCCCGGCGAGGGCTCCCAACCGTGCGTGGAGGTGTGCGCGACCCTGGTCCGCACCGGTTTCAGCGGTCAGGTCGTCGCCGAGATCAATACGCAGAACGCGCGCACCACCAAGGAGCGGGCGGACATGCTGCATCGCACGCTGGCCTTCGCGCGCAAGCATCTGGTCGTGGCCGCCGCGCCCACGCCCGCCGGCGCGAGCCGGAGGTCGCCCGAACCACCGATGTGACGCTCGTCGCTACTCCGGTATGCGGCGATGCGATCCTGTCCGAGGTGCGTTGTACGCTGTACGAACCCCTCGGCGGCAGTCCGGCTACATGGCCGCGAATGCCGCCATCGGGTGGGGTCGACGAAGGACAGGAGTGAGGATGACGACGGAGCTGACGGCCGATTTCGGCCCGGCGGCCACGACCGACGCACCGTTCAGCCGGGTGTGCGCGCTGGAAGAGGCGCCGCCCACCACCCCGGGAACCGGCCGCTATCTGGGCATCATCGACGACATCTGGACCATCGGCCCGAAGGTGCACGGCGGGACGATGGTCGCCGCGAGCGCGGCAGCGGCGACGAATTGGCTGCGTGCGTCCGATCCCGCGCTGGTCGGCATGGCGCCGATCGCCGCCAGTTCCGATTTCCTCGGTGCCCCGAACCCCGGCGAGGTCGAATACGAGGTGCGGGTTCGCAAGATCGGTCGACAGATCTGCCTGGCCGACACCGACCTCGTCCAGGACGGTCGCGTCCTGGTGCGCACGGCACTGACGTTCAGCCGCCTCGACGACGGCGACCCGATCTACGCGCCGGAGCATTCCGACATGCCCGAGCAGCCGCCTGCCGACGCCGTCGGCTACGAGCCCGGCTCCACGATGGGTGACATCGTGCACGTCGGCCGCGGCGCCGAGATCTATCTCGACCGCGAGTGGGCCCGCTTCCTCGAGGGCGCGAAGGGCGAGCCGCGGTTGCGGATGTGGATGCGCCCGAGGCCGGGCGACGAACAGGACCCCGACGTCGCGATGTACTTCGCCATGATGAGCGCCGACATGAGTCCGCCGGTGCCGATGAACCTCGGTCACTTCGGCTGGGCCCCCACCGTGCAGATGACCACCTACCTGCGTCGCAGGCCCGCGCCGGGCTGGCTGCGGATCATCGCGACCACGCACGAGGTGGGCGGCCGCATGTTCGACGAGGACCAGCTGGTGCTCGACTCGACCGGGGCGGTCGTCGCGCAGAGTCGTCAGCTGGCGCTCGTTCCCCAGCGCTGAGCCCCGGCGCGCGCCGTCTAGCCTTGACCCCCATGACGAGAATTGCGGTGATCGGTGGCGGGCGCATCGGGGAGGCGTTGGTCGCCGGGTTGCTGGAGTCCGGGCGGCTGACCAAGGACCTGGTCGTCGTGGAGACCCACCGGGAGCGGGCCCATCAGCTCGCCGACCGCTTCGGGATCCGGGTCACCGACGACTTGGCCGATGCCGCCGTGGGCGCGGATCTGCTGGTGATCGCGGTGAAACCGGGCGATGTGGACGCCGTGCTCGCGCCGCTGGGCAAGGCGGAGATCGGCAGCGACCGCGATCAGGTCCTGGTCTCGCTGGCCGCGGGTGTGCCGACCGCGCGGCTGGAGGGCAAGATGCCCGCCGGATTTCCGGTGGTCCGGGTGATGGCGAATACGCCGATGCTGGTGGGACAGGGGATGAGCGTCATCGCGCCGGGTCGCTACGCGCGCGAGCAGCATCTGGAGCTGGTGGCCGAGATTCTCGGCGCGGTCGGCAAGGTGGTCACGGTGGCGGAGAGCCAGATGGACGCGGTCACCGCCGTGTCCGGATCGGGGCCCGCCTATTTCTTCCTGGTCGTGGAGGCCATGGTCGACGCGGGCGTCGGGCTGGGGCTCACCAGGGATGTGGCCACCCAACTCGTCGTGCAGACCATGGTCGGCTCGGCCGCCCTGCTGGACGGCTCAGGCCAGACCGCCGCGGAACTGCGCGCCGCGGTCACCTCGCCCGCCGGCACCACCGCCGCGGCGATCCGCGAGCTGGAGCGCGTAGGACTACGCTCGGCATTCCTGGAAGCGCTCTTCGCGGCCAAGCAACGGTCGGTCGAACAAGGCGCGTCCGCGGAGTGACCGGTCTGTATGAAATCGGAAAACCCGATTTCTCACTCCCGTCGCAGTAACACCACTGGTCCCGCTAAGCTTCAAGGAGCACGTGCGTGTCTGTTCCGTCGGTGGGGAAGCCGGTGGCGCGGACGTGCCGGAGGTCAATGGTGCAATGATGTCTGCGAACAAGATGTCTGCGAATTCCGGAGCGTCCGGCGGCTCCGGTCCCGCGGGCGGTCGGGGGAATTCCCGTACACAGCGTGAGGCCGCGACACAGGGGCAATCCGTGCTCGGCGGCGGCACCCAGTTTCTCACCGTCGCCGAAGTGGCGAGTCTGATGCGGGTGTCCAAGATGACGGTCTACCGGCTGGTGCACTCGGGCGAGTTGCCCGCCGTGCGCGTCGGCCGATCGTTCCGAGTGCACGCCAAGGCGGTACACGACTATCTGGAAACGTCCTATTTCGACGCCGGATGAGGCGGTTTCGAGACCAGCGGGGCGTGCCGGTACGATAGATCCTCGGTTCGTGTTCGCCCGCCGGTGGCATCGCTGTTCGTTGCCTCGTGGTATCCGGCGGCGCGAACACGGGGCGTGAGCTTGCCCAGCGACCCCGGCCCTCGGCCGGGGCCGGGGCGGACGGACGTCCGGCAATCGCGCACGGGCAGCGTGCGCGCCGAGTAGAGAGAACGCGAGGACAACCCTATGGGTTCTGTGATCAAGAAGCGCCGCAAGCGCATGTCGAAGAAGAAGCACCGCAAGCTGCTTCGCCGCACGCGTGTCCAGCGGCGCAAACTCGGCAAGTAGGCATCGCTGCGTGTTAGCTGCGAGGGGCCCGTCACCAATAGGTGACGGGCCTTTTGTTTGAAATTTGAAATTTTGAAATCGCCATTTGTATCACGTGACTGAAGTCATCGTTAGATCCTGGTTAATACTCTCGGTGAGCGGGTAGGCAGCCGCTACGCTGGGCACTGGGAATAATCACAAGGGCGGGCTGGCAAGGGAAAGGGTGCCGGTGGGTTCTGAGGGTCGGGAAGGACACGCGCCGAAGGTAGTGCTGGTCACTGGAGCCAGCCACTTCTTCGGCGGCACGGTCGTCGCACGCCTCGCCCAGGATCCCGGGATCGAGCGCATTCTCGCCGTCGACACGATGACCCCCGGCCGAGAGTTGCAGCGGCGCATGGGCCGCGCCGAATTCGTGCGAGCGGACATCCGAAACCCGTTGATCCGTAAGGTGATCGATGGTGCGGAGGTGGACACCGTGGTGCACACCGCCCTGCTGACCCGCCCGCCCGCGGGCGGCGGTCGCGCGGTGATGAAGGATCACAACGTTCTCGGCGCGATGCAGCTGTTCGCGGTGTGCCAGAAGGTGGCTTCGGTGCGCCGGGTGGTGGTGCGCTCCTCGTCGGCGGTGTACGGGTGCAGTGCGAAGGATCCCGCGAAATTCAGCGAGGAAATGAGCGCCCGCACGCCACCGCGCGGCGGGTTCGCGCGCGACATGATCGATATAGAGGGTTATGTTCGCGGCCTCGCCCGGCGGCGTCCCGATATCGCCACGTCAATTTTGCGATTCGCACCGATCGTGGGCCCGCGGCTGGCCGCCCGCGGTGCGCAATATCTGCGTTCGCCGGTGACCCCGACCGTATTCGGCCGGGACGCCAGGATGCAGCTGCTGCACGAGGAGGACGCGGTGGCCGCGCTGACCCACGCGGCACGGCGTACGGTCAGTGGCACGTATAACATTGCGGGTGACGGCGCGCTGTCGCTGTCGCAGGCGGTCCGGCGGGCGGGCCGGATCGAGTTGCCCGTTCCCTTCACGATGTTCCGCACCGCGGGTCGCTTCCTCATGGGCCCGGTGATGCGGGAGTTCTCCGCCGAACAGCTCGACTATTTCCACTTCGGCTGTGGCCTGGACACCACGCGCATGCGCACCGAACTCGAGTTCGTGCCGCGCTGGACGACGGTGCAGGCGTTCGACGACTTCATCGGGGGCGCAGCGTTGCGGCCCGTAGTCGATCCAGCGTGGATCGACGCCGCAGAACACAAACTGCTCGGCCTGCTCGGGGCCGGTACGGGAGCACACCAATGAATGACGTAGCGAAAGTCATCCAACTCCACGATCTTCAGATCGAGACGCGTCAGCGTCCGGCGCCACGCCGCTTGGCCGCTCCGAGTCCGGTGACCTCGCTGGTCGAGCGGCGCGCGGCGGTGACGCCCGCCGCGCCGCAGTCGCTGTCCGGGATGCTGCGTGGCGCACTCGGCAAGCAGATCTCCAAGACCGCGGACTTCGCGCGCCGCAGGCTCACCGGCGACTACCAGCTCGATGAATTCGGTTTCGACGAGCACCTGCTCGAGTCGGTCATCCTGCCCGCCCTGCGCCCGCTGTCGGACCTGTGGTTCCGGGTGGAGGTCAGCGGGATCGAAAACCTGCCGGAGGCGGGCGGCGCGCTGATCGTGGCCAACCACGCGGGCACCGTGCCGCTGGACGGCCTGATGCTGCAGCTGGCCGTGCACGACCGGCACCCCAAGCAGCGCGCGCTGCGCTTGCTGGCGGCCGACCTGATCTTCGAGACACCGGTGCTCGGTGTGCTGGCGCGCCGCGCGGGTCACACCCTGGCCTGCCGGGAGGATGCCGAACGACTGCTGCGCTCCGGCGAGCTGACCGGCGTTTTCCCGGAAGGGTTCAAGGGCGTCGGCAAGCAGTACACCGATCGCTACAAGCTGCAACGCTTCGGCCGGGGCGGCTTCGTCGCCGCGGCGGTGCGCACCGGCGTGCCGATCATCCCGTGCTCGATCGTCGGCTCCGAGGAGATCTACCCGAAGCTGGCCGATCTCAAGCCGCTGGCCCGGTTGCTCGGCCTCCCGTACTTCCCGGTGACGCCGCTGTTCCCGCACCTGGGCCCGCTCGGCGCGGTACCGCTGCCGTCCAAGTGGTACATCGAATTCGGCACCCCCGTCCCGACCACGCCCTACGAGCCGGAGGCCGCCGACGACCCGATGACCATGTTCGAGGTCACCGACCAGGTACGCGAGACCATCCAGCAGACGCTCTACAAGCTGCTCACCAAGCGCCGCAACGTCTTCACCGGGTAGGGGTTGCTAGTGGTCGTCGCGGCGGCGGGTGACGGCCGCGGCGACGGCGCCGCCTGCCGCGCCGAGGGCCAGGGCGGTGGGCACGCCGATCTTCGCGGCCTTGCGGCCGGTGCGGAAGTCGCGGATCTCCCAGCCGCGGTTCTTGGCGACTTCGCGTAGGTCCGAGTCCGGGTTGATCGCCACGGCGGTGCCGACCAGCGAGAGCATCGGCACGTCGTTGTGGCTGTCGGAATACGCGGTGCAGCGCTTGAGGTTCAGGCCCTCGCGGATCGCCAGCGTGCGCACCGCGTGCGCCTTGCCCAGGCCGTGCAGGATGTCGCCGACCAGTCGCCCGGTGAACGTCCCGTCCACGCTCTCGGCCACGGTGCCCAGCGCTCCGGTGAGGCCGAGCCGCTTGGCGATCACCTGCGCCAGTTCCACCGGGGTCGCGGTCACCAGCCACACCTGCTGGCCCGCGTCCAGATGCATCTGCGCGAGCGCGCGAGTGCCGGGCCAGATCTTGTCGGCGATGATCTCGTCGTAGATCTCCTCGCCCAGCGCGGCCAGTTCGGCGGTCGAGCGCCCGGCGATGAATGCCAGCGCCTTCTCCTTGCCGCTGGCCATATCGGTGCTGCTCTCCTTGCCGGTGACCCGGAATTTCACCTGTTTCCAGGCGACGTCCACCAGATCGGAGGTCTTGAAGTACTTGCGCGCCGCCAGACCGCGGGCGAAATGCACGATGGACGCGCCCTGCACCATGGTGTTGTCGACGTCGAAGAACGCCGCCGCGGTCAGGTCGCGCGGCGCCTCCAGGCCTGCCACCGCCTCGCCCGCGGCGAGTTCCGCGTCGTGCAGGGTGAGTGCCGCGTCGGCGCTCGCCTCACCGGCCAGATTGGCCCGCAATTCCTCTTCACTCGGGCCGAAGGGGCTGCGCGAGATGCGGGCGAGCTGGTCTTGCAGACCCTGGCCCATCTGGCTCAGATTCCACCGCGCCGGAAACTCACCGAACCGTCCCGCGATGAATCCGGCCCTCGCCACCTTCGATCGTTCCGGCACCAGTACCTCCGCCCGTCGCGCGAACCATGTCAACAGTAGCCGGATCATGCGACAGTCACGGCAGAAGGCGGCGCGCGACACATTCGCGTGGCGCACACCGAGCCCTCGCGGTGTTCGGCCCCGGATTAAATTTCGGTCATGACCAATCACACACATTCGGTGACATTGCTGACTCGCGCGGGGTGCGGGCTGTGTGCGACGGCACTGCGACAGCTGAGCGTGATCTGCGCCGAATTCGGTATCGAACCGGGGACCGTCGACGTCGACGAAGCCGCCGCCACCGACCCTGGCCTGCGCGCGGAGTACGGCGACCGGCTTCCCGTCGTTCTGCTCGACGGCCGCGAACACAGCTATTTCGATGTCGACGAGACCCGATTGCGGGCGGACTTGAAGCGCTGAGTACCCCGTTTTCCGTCCGATTCGGCCGCTGCGCTGGTCGCGGCGGAAAATGAGGCCAATTTCACCGACTTTGTGCAGGGCTTCACAAGCAGTTACGGTGGTGGCACGCGACCCGCATGCCGAGGCTGCGGAGCCGCCCCGAAATCCGAAACTTCGACACCATGGCACCGGACCGCCCCCGGGTCAGCGGGGTCGAGCGACGAACCGGAGCCCGAGGCCCGGGACGAGGAGCCGACGACGTGACAGAGCAGCATGAGGCGCCGGGTGGCGTCTCCGGCAGGGCTCTGCAGAAGGACATCCCGCAGGCCACCGTCGCGCGACTGGCTACCTACCTCCGGGTCCTCGCCATGTTGGCCGACGACGGTGTTGCCATCGTATCTAGTGAGGAACTGGCTGTCGCGGCGGGTGTCAATTCGGCCAAATTGCGCAAGGATCTGTCCTTCCTCGGCCCCAACGGAGTTCGCGGCGTCGGTTACGACGTGGCCAAGCTCCGCGCCCGGATCGAGGGCGTCCTCGGCCTGTCCCAGGGCCACCGTGTCGTGCTGGTCGGCGCGGGGAACCTGGGCCGCGCCCTGGTCGGCTACGGCGGATTCCGGCGGCGCGGTTTCACGGTGGTCGGCATTTTCGACAGCGACCCCCGCGTGATCGGCATACCGGTCGCAGGCCTGGTGGTGCGTGACGTCACCGAGTTGGCCGCCGCGGTCGCCGATCTGAAGCCGACCATCGCGGTCGTCACCGTGCCCGACGACGCCGCCCAGGACGTGTGCGACCGGCTCGTCGCGTCCGGACTGCAGTCGATTCTGAGCTTCGCCCCCTGCGAGCTGGTCGCACCGGCGACGGTCGAGGTCCGTCGCGTCGACCTGGCCGTCGAGATGCAGATGCTCTCGTTCGAACGGGTGCGCAACGCCGAGCAGCCTCCGCTGCCGGAGGTCGCGCACGCCGGGTCGGGGCGCATCGCGCACCGTCTGCCCGCGCCGCACGTGGCGCCCGCGCACCCGGCGCTCCAGCACTCGGCAACCCCCCATACGGCAACCTCGCATACGGCAACGGAGCCAAGCAGCAAGGGATCGGTGGTCACACCATGAGTGAGCGCAGCGAGCGAATCATGCAGCACAGCACGGCGGTGTGTCCCGCCCGTGCCGGGATGGTGGCGGCATGAGCGTTCTCCTCGTCGGCATCTCGCATCGCAGCGCGCCGGTCCCGGTCCTGGAGAAGGTGGCCGTCACCGACGCCGACCGGCCGAAACTGATCGACCGCCTGATCTCCTCCAGCCACGTGTCCGAGGCGATGATCGTCTCCACCTGCAATCGGGTGGAGGTCTACGCGGTGGTCGACGCCTTCCACGGCGGCCTCGCCGAGATCGGTGACCTGCTGACCAAGCACTCCGGCCTGCCGATGCCGGATCTGACCAAGCACGCCTACGTCCGTTACTCCGAGGCCGCCGCCGAGCATCTGTTCGCCGTGGCCAGCGGACTGGACTCGATGGTGGTCGGCGAGCAGCAGGTGCTCAGCCAGATCCGCGGCGCCTACGCCTCCGCCGACGCGCAGCAGGCGGTCGGACGGACCCTGCACGAACTGGCGCAGCACGCGCTGCGGGTCGGCAAGCGGGTGCACGCCGAAACCGGCATCGATCGCGCGGGCGCGTCGGTGGTTTCGGTGGCGCTCGATCGCGCGCAGCAGGTACTCGGCCCGCTGGCCGGCCGGACCGCCGCTGTGGTCGGAGCGGGCGCCATGGGCGGTCTCGCGGTCGCGCATCTCTCACGCGCCGGGATCGGCCGGATCATCGTGGTGAACCGCACTCTCGCGCGGGCGCGCAGACTCGCCGAGACCGCGCGAACGCACGGCGTCGAGGCCGAGGCCATGGAGCTGTCGCGGCTCACCGAGGCGATGTCCGCGTCCGACGTGGTGGTCACCTGCACCGGTGCGGTCGGCACGGTCGTGACGCTCGCCGACACCCACCGCGCGCTCACCGAGCGCGAGCGCGGCGAGGAATTCGCCACCGTCGAGCGGCCGTTGGTGTTCTGCGATCTCGGCTTGCCGCGCGATGTCGAGCACGCCGTGGCCGGACTGCCCGGCGTCACGCTCATCGATATCGAGACATTGCAACGCGATCCGGCGGCGGGCGCCGCCGCCGACGACACCGCGGCCGCGCGGTCGATCGTGGCCGACGAATTGGCCAAATACCTTGCCGGTCAGCGGATGGCCGAGGTCACCCCGACGGTGGCGGCGCTGCGCCAGCGCGCCGCGGAGGTGGTCGAGGCCGAACTCCTCCGGCTGGATTCGCGGTTGCCCGGCCTGGCCGACCCGGAACGCGACGAGGTCGCGCGCACGGTGCGCCGGGTGGTCGACAAGCTGCTGCACGCGCCGACGGTGCGGGTCAAGCAGCTCGCGTCCACGCCGGGCGGCGACAGCTACGCCGAAGCGCTGCGCGAATTGTTCGAACTCAAACCAGGTGCGGCCCAAGCGGTCGCCGCGCCTATGGAGATCACCGCGCTCGCCGGAGATCATGCGGAGATCACAGCGGCCGACGCGGAGATCGCGCTGGCCGACGACTTCACCGCAGGCCATCGCGGCGAGGAACAGGGGCAGACGGCATGACCATGGTGCACCGAGAAGACAACGCGACCGCGGAGGGCACCCGTACCCCGTGGCGGATCGGCACCCGGGGGAGCCTGCTCGCGCTCACCCAGGCGGGCACGGTGCGCGACGCGCTGATCGCGGCCGGGCAGCCGGCCGAGCTGGTCGTCATCAAGACCGCGGGCGACCTGTCGTCGGACCCGGTGCAGCAGATCGGCGTCGGCGTGTTCACCTCCGCGCTCCGCGACGAGCTGGCGGCGGGCGCGATCGATATCGCCGTGCACTCCTACAAGGATCTGCCCACCGCGCAGGACCCGCGCTTCACCATCGCCGCCATCCCGCCCAGGGAGGACCCGCGCGACGCACTGGTCGCACGCGACGGGCTGGTGCTCGGCGAGCTGCCCGCCGGTGCCAAGGTCGGCACCTCCGCGCCGCGCCGCGCGGCCCAGCTGCGGGCGCTCGGGCTCGGCCTGGACGTCGTCCCGCTGCGCGGCAACCTGGACACCCGGCTGCGCAAGGTCAGCGAGGGCGAGCTGGACGCCGTGGTGGTGGCCAGAGCCGGACTGGCCCGCATCGACCGGCTGGACGCGGTCACCGAGGCCTTGGAGCCGGTGCAGATGCTGTCGGCGCCCGCTCAGGGCGCGCTCGCGGTGGAATGCCGCAGCGACCACGCCGCGCTGGTGGAGATCCTGTCCGGACTGGACGACGCGGCCACCCGCGCGTCGGTCGTCGCGGAGCGGTCGCTGCTGGCCGAACTGGAGGCGGGCTGCACCGCGCCGATCGGCGCGCTCGCCGAAGTGGTCGAATCGCTCGACGACGACGGGCGGATCGTGGACGAGTTGTCGCTGCGCGCCTGCGCGGCGGCCGTCGACGGATCCGACGTGCTGCGGGCCTCGGTGGTCGGCGCCCCGGCCGACGCGGAGGAACTCGGCCGTGCGCTTGCCCGCGAGTTGCTCGACATGGGTGCGCGCGAGTTGCTCGCCGCCGAACCGGACGACGGTTCCCCCGCCCGGGCGGTGAGTTCGCCCGCCACAGACTTGCCCAACCCCAGCCCAATGGAGAACAGCCGATGAGCGGAAGCACAGGCACCGTGCCCTCGGGTATGCCGGAGCCGAGCGCAAGCGAGGTGCAGGCATGAGCCGAGCCACGAAGAAGCACCCCGGTCGCATCCTTTTCGTCGGATCGGGTCCTGGTGACCCGGCGCTGCTCACCGTCCGGGCCCGTGAGGTGATCGGACGGGCGACGCTGGCGTTCACCGACCCGGACGTCGACAAGGGCGTGCTCGCCCTGATCGGCACCTCGGTCGAGCCGGGGCCGGAGGGGGAACGTCCCGTCGACGTGCGGCCCGCGCTCGGCGAGCCCGCCGAGGTGGCCAAGACACTGATCGCCGAAGCGCGCGCCGGGCACGACGTGGTGCGTGTGGTCGCGGGCGACCCACTGACCACCGACTCGGTGATCGCCGAAGTCAACGCCGTCACCAGGTCGCACATGGTCTTCGAGGTGCTGCCCGGCCTGCCCAACGGCTCCGCGGTGCCCAGCTACGCGGGCATCGCACTGGGTTCCGGGCACACCGAGGCGGACGTGCGCGGCGAGGTCGACTGGGCCGCGCTCGCGGCCGCTCCCGGCCCGCTCGTGCTGCACGCGACCTCCGGGCATCTCGCGGAGACCGCGAGCGCCCTGGTCGAGCACGGCATGGCGCCGCAGACCCCGGTCGCGGTGACGGTGCGGGGCACCACCCGCCAGCAGCGCACCATCGAAGCCACCCTGGCCACGCTGAACAGCGCGGCCTCGGAACTGGTCGGCCCGCTGGTGGTGACCATCGGCAAGGTGGTCGCGCACCGGTCGAAGATGTCCTGGTGGGAGTCGCGCGCACTGTACGGCTGGACCGTGCTGGTGCCGCGCACCAAGGATCAGGCCGCGGAGATGAGCGAACGGCTCGTCACGCACGGCGCCATCCCGATGGAGGTGCCGACCATCGCGGTCGAGCCACCGCGCAGCCCCGCCCAGATGGAGCGCGCGGTCAAGGGTCTGGTCGACGGGCGCTACCAGTGGGTGGTGTTCACCTCCACCAACGCGGTGCGCGCGGTCTGGGAGAAGTTCGCCGAGTTCGGCCTGGACGCGCGGGCGTTCTCCGGCGTGAAGATCGCCTGCGTGGGCGAGGCCACCGCGGAGAAGGTGCGGTCGTTCGGCATCAACCCGGAGCTGGTGCCCAGCGGCGAGCAGTCCTCCGAGGGGCTGCTGGCCGACTTCCCGCCCTACGACGACGTGTTCGACCCGGTGAACCGGGTGCTGCTGCCGCGCGCCGACATCGCCACAGAGACGCTGGCCGAGGGGCTGCGCGACCGCGGCTGGGAGATCGATGACGTGACGGCCTACCGCACGGTGCGCGCCTCGCCGCCGCCCGCGGAGACCCGCGAGATGATCAAGACCGGCGGCTTCGACGCGGTCCTGTTCACCTCGTCCTCCACGGTGCGCAACCTGGTGGGCATCGCGGGCAAGCCGCACGCGCGCACCATCGTGGCGTGCATCGGCCCCAAGACCGCCGAGACCGCCATCGAATTCGGCCTGCGCGTGGACGTGCAGCCCGAGGTGGCCCAGGTCGGTCCCCTGGTCGAAGCGCTGGCCGAGCACGCGGCCCGGCTGCGCGCCGAAGGCCTCCTGCCGCCTCCCCGGAAGAAGAGCCGCCGCAGTAGGTAGCTGTGTTGGATTTGCCGCGCCTTCGCGCGGCGTGTTCGCGGCCCCCTAGTGGCTCGCGTTTGCGCGACCGCCGCTTGCTCCTTCGTCGCGTACGCGGCGGCCGCGCAAACGCGAGCCGGGCCGCGAACGGCGCATGCTCGGTCTCGCTTCGCTCGGAAGACGTGGTTGGGGTGCGCTGGGTGCGTAAGGCCGACCGCTACGGATCGGAGCTCGCCGTTCTGGGTGCGGAGGGCGGTCCCAGTCGGCGGCCGCGTTTACGCCCTGGGCCGCAAGGGGCGATGCTCGGTCTCGGTCTCGCTGCCGGGTACGCAGGCCAGGTGGTCGATGCGGCGTCGGCGCGTTACGACCTGCGTCGTGATGTGGGCTCGCGCTGTTCGCTGACTGTGGCTCCGAGGAATTCCCGGCCTCGTGATATCCCTGCTCACAGAAACCGAACTCGACTGGACGGTCGTGCGCCCGAGTGGCCTGTACACCTCTGCGCTCGTCATGATCCTTGTCGGCCCGCGGGTGGACGAACAGGGCATCGACCCCTGGCCGCCCTTTGTTGGTTCGCGGTCGCGAATACGCGCTGCGTCAAGCGCGACGTGGCTTCGCGACCGCGAACCGATCGAGTGATCGGCGCTCAGTACCGCTTGCGCATCAAGGTGCGGACCATGGAGCAGGTCGCGTCGGACGGAGGTCGGATGCCGATCACCTCGGCGGTGTGCCTGATTCGCTTGTTCGTGGCGTAACTCGGGGCGTAGACGCCGGAGTCGAGCAGCGCGATCGCCAGGCGCATCGCCTTCAGCCGCCGGTTGTGCAGGACATACCACGCCCGCGGACGGCCCGCGGGCAGCCTGCGCTTCTCCAGCGGGGCATAGGGGCGATCGATGAGAACGGTTTGTGGTGTGCGCATTGGCATCCCTCCCGTGGCGATCGGGGGCGGAAGCCCCCTCGAACGTACCTTCGATTCTACCCGGGGGCACCGACAAAGTCCGCAGGCCACAAGGGCTTTCACCCCGTCGGCGGCTCACAGATCGTGCAACAGCCGCAGCGACTGCGGATGGCCCAGCGCGGCCGCGCGTTCCAGCCACCGCCGAGCTTCCCGCTGCGCCGGTGTGCGGCCGGTCGCGATGGCGGCGGCGGTTCGCAGCACCTCGGGGTCGGCGAAATCGCCTGCCAGGTAAGGCGTGTTGGCCGCACGCAGCAATAGTGCGAGATGGAACATCGAGTCGGGGTCATCCGCTTCGGCGCCCTTGCGCAGCCACCGCTCACCCTCGGCTCGGTCGCCACGGTCCAGGTGCAGCGCGCCCAGTATCGCCATCGCATCGGTTCTTCCGCGGCGCGCGGCCTCGGTGAGCAGGTCGATCGCACGGCCGAATTCGCCGCGACGCGCCAGGTGCAGACCCAGGCTGCGCATGGCCGTCGGGTTGCCGGCACGAACCGCTCGTTCGTACCACTGCTCGGCCTCTTCGTCGCGGCCGCGCCGATTCGCGAGTACGCCCATGTTGCAGAGAGCCTCGGGCAATCCGCGCTCGGCCGCGGGCCGCAGCCAGCGCTCGGCCTCGTCCAGATTTCCGCGCTCGGTGTGCAGCAGGCCCAGCTGCATCCCCGCCGCCTCGTTGCCGCGCGCGGCGGCGGTCTCCAGCCAGCTGATCCCCTCGCCGATCCGGCCGTCGGCCCCCAGCAGGGCGCCGAGCATTCCCATGGCGGGCGCGCTGCCACCCGCGGCGGCCCGGCGCAGCCAATGTTCGGCGCCCGCCGCGTCGCCCGCGTCCCACAGCGCTTCGGCGCGTCGTTGCATGGCGAGCAGTTCGACCTCGCTCGGTCGCTCGGTCATCTCAGCACCCCGCCTCGCGAGACTCCGCGGAATCCACGCTGTCCATCATCGCGCCTGTTGGAGCGGGGCGCGGTACCCGTTCGCCCGCGCGTATGCGGCCAGCTGCGCGTCGTAGTTGCGGAGGCTGTCCAGCAACCAGGTGTGTCCGGTGTCCTTGACGACCACGATCGGCCCGCGGCTGCCCGGCGGAAGCGTGGGAACCGAGCCGTCGAGGTACCAGGATGTGGTCGACCACGGGAAGATGAAGGCCCAGCCGATGTCGGCGACCCGCTGCGGCGGACCGAGCTGCAACGGGTCGGCCGGGGTGGCATGGCGTGCGCTGTGCTCGGCCAGCAAGTGCCGTGCGCTGTTACGGGCCACCCGCACGTCGAGCGGCCCCGAAGTGGTGCAGGGGAACCGCAGGCTGATTTCCGCCCCGGGGCGCAGCAGTCGGCCCGCCTCTTCCAGCACCCGGCACGGCCTGCTCCGCAAGCGCAGGAAGACGCTGCGGGCGGTGTCGGAGAACCGTAGCTGCACCGTGGCGTCCTCGGTGCCGCCGACCAGGTGCGTGCCCCGGCTGCGCACCCACTCGTGCTCGTCGGGACGGATGCCGAGGCTGGGAAAGGCTACGTGCGCGCACGGCATCACCCCGGACGTGGCCGATTGCCGGGCGAGGAACTCGACGCTGAAGTTCTGCCCCGTGGCGTCGGTGGCGCGCCAGGTTCGCAGCGCTGCCGCGGGCGGGGGGAGACCGTCGGTCAGTACCGGCCACCAGTCCGACAGCAGTACCGCCACCCACGACTCGAAGTCGGCGGCTCTGGCCAGCGAGATGTCGATGTGCGGATCGGTCATGCTGTCCCCCAGCGGGTCTCGCCCCTAGTCGGAGTATGCGCCTCCGGGCGCGGTGCGAGGTGTGATTTCACACACCGTTATCAGTCGGATGACATGCGCGATCGCCGCGTAACGGGCCGGGGGCCGTAAGCGGGCGACGGGCGCTCGCGACAGTCGATCGCGCCGGGCGTATCGTGCGATTCATGACCGGAATGGACCGCCCACGGCGGTTGCGCCGCACCCCGGCTTTGCGTCGTCTCGTGGCCGAAACGACACTCGAACCACGACAATTGGTACTGCCGATGTTCGTGGCCGACGGCTTGGCGGAACCGCGCCCGATCGGCTCCATGCCGGGCGTGGTGCAGCACTCGCTGGACTCGCTGCGCAAGACGGCCGTCGAGGCCGTCACGGCCGGTGTGGGCGGCATTATGCTCTTCGGCGTGCCGCGCCCGGAGGACAAGGACGCCGTCGGCGGCGCCGCCAGTGACCCGCGCGGCATTCTCAACCGCGGCCTGCGTGCGCTCGCCGACGAGGTGGGCGACTCGACCGTGGTCATGGCGGACACCTGCCTCGACGAGTTCACCGACCACGGCCACTGCGGCGTGCTCGCCGCCGACGGCGCGGTCGACAACGACGCGACGCTGGACCGCTACGTCGAGATGGCGCTGGCCCAGGCCGAGGCGGGCGCCGACCTGCTCGGCACCAGCGGCATGATGGACGGCCAGGTCGGCGCGATCCGGCGCGGCCTGGACGCGGCCGGACGCATCGACACCGGCATCCTGGCCTACTCCGCGAAATACGCCTCGGCGTTCTACGGCCCGTTCCGGGAGGCCGTCGGCTCCTCGCTGGAAGGCGACCGGCGCACCTACCAGCAGGACCCGGCCAATCGCCGCGAGGCGATCCGCGAACTGGAATTGGACCTGGCCGAGGGTGCGGACATCGTCATGGTGAAGCCGGCCATGTCGTATCTGGACATCCTGCGCGAGGTCGCCGATCGCACGACGGTCCCGGTCGCCGCGTATCAGATATCCGGTGAGTACGCGATGATCACCGCAGCCGCCGAGCGCGGCTGGATCGACCGCCGTGGCGCCGTCCTCGAGTCACTGATGAGTATCCGCCGCGCGGGCGCGGATATCGTGCTCACCTACTGGGCGACCGAGGCCGCGAACTGGCTGTCGTGACGAACATGGCGGGACCGTTCGCCGCGGGCCCGGCCCGGCCCCCGATGCCGGAGGACGTCGGTACCGCGCGGCAGCTGTGGTGGGGTGTGATCGGATTCGGCGTCGTGCAGTTGATCGCCTCGATCGTCGCCGCGCTGGATCAGCGGCGCACGTTCGCCGAAGAGGTCTTCGAGCAGGCCAGGGTGCAGGATCCGCAGGTCACCATGGCCAGCGCGGAATTGATGGTGTCGCTGGTCTACGTCGTCGTGGTGCTGATCGGGCTGGGCGTCGCGGCGCTGGCGTCGGTGATCGTGCACCAGTTCGGGCGTGGCAAGCCATGGGCGCGCACCGTGCTGACGGTGCTCGGCGCGTGGGTGGTGGTGATCGGCGTCGGCGCGCTGCTGGCGATCGACGCGGTGGCCGGGACGGCTTCGCTCGTCGCGGGCGGCGCGTCCATCGTGCAGGCGGTGCTTGCGGTGGGCGCCATCTATCTGTCCCACCGGCCCGATTCCACCGCCTACTTCCAGCCCGGCGGGCGCTGATGCAACACGTTCCCAATTTGTCCGAGACAGTCCGGCATGTATGGTGAGGGTTGTCACAGTGGACGTGGGAACCGGTAGTCGTTTGTCATGCGTTGTCGTGTATTACGTGCGGGAACTCGGCAGATGGCTCCGGAGGATCGGAGGCATCGATGCGAGTGGTGATCCAGCAGCCGCACAGCATTCGGCGGGATCTGGCCGTCTTGAGTCTGTTGATCCTGTTCGCCGTGTTGACCGTCGCCGTGCTGTTGCTGCCCGGCCTGAGTCGCTGATCTCACTTCTCGCCGTGTCGGCGCGCGCTGCCGCGGGAGGCCCGGCGTGACCGCTGCCGCCGTCTTGTTCGCCGAACCGGGCGCCCGCTGGCGCGCGGTGGCCTACGGTCCGATCCTGTGCCTGGCCGTTCTCGTCCTCGAATTCGCCACGGGCGGTGCCGTGCACTGGTTCGCCCTGGTGTTCTGCGCCGCGCTGATCGCGGGTTTCGTCGCCCTGCAGGTGGTCGCGGGCAAGCGGCACGTCAGTGTCGAGCTCACCGAGGAGACGCTGCGGTCGGGCACCGAGTCGCTACCGCTGGACTCGATCGCGGAGGTGCTTCCCGAGCGCGACGAGGATTCCTGGGACGACGAGGACTGGGAGTCGGCCAGGGCGCTCGGCGAGCTGAGCGGGGTGCCCCGCCGCCGCACCGGCATCGGTCTGCGGCTGGCCGACGGCGGCCTGGTGCAGGCATGGGCCAGAGACCACAAGGCGCTGCGAACGGCGTTGACCGAAGCCGTCCAGCGCAGTTCGGACGGAGTGGACCGATGAGGCGCTGGATCGTCGCGGTGCTCGTGGAACTGGATCTGTTCGTGCTCGCCCTGATCGCGGCGGCGCTGAGCGCGCGCGCAGGCGTGCGCGCCACCGACTTCGCGCCGGTCGGCGACGCCCCGGGTTTCACCGCCACCCGCTACGCGGGCCCTTGGTGGCTGCTGGCCACGTTGCTCGTCGCGGTGGCCGGTGTGCTCGCCATCGACGCCGTGGCCCGGCTGTGGCGCGGTCGCCGTGGCGCCGCGACCGGCGGCTGATCGGCGCGAGTCCGCTTGCGGCCGTTTGACCTCGCGTAACCCGGGAACGCCACGGACATGAAACCAACTGTCCAGCGAACACTTTTCGGTGCGGTGGCGGCCGGTGTGATCGGCGCGGCCGCGGCCGTACCCGCCACCGCGTCCGCCGAAGCCGTTCCCGGAACGTCTGTTCCGGTGACACCGGTCTTCGCCGCCACTCCGCCCGCACCGCTGCTGCATTTGCTACCCACGCCGTTGGCGTGCCTGGTGACCACCGGATTCGCCAAGTTCTGCCTGGGCCTCACGTAGCCGCGGATTGCCTGCGAACCGCTGCGGACGGCGCGCGAGCGAGTTACCGTGCAACCGCGCTCCGTCCGCTGCCCGACGCCTGCCGACTGTGCGCTTTGGCTGGAATGGCTCTGGGGCCGTTAGTATTTCGGCCGTAGTTCCAACGCGCGTCAATGAAGGAAAGTGTTTGATGAACCGGTTCGCCGTGAAGATCTGTGCCGCGTTTGCCGTGGCCGCCGCCCTCGGAATCGGGGCCGCGCCCGCGGGCGCGAACCCGGGACTGCCCCTGGAGGAGGCGAACCCGGTCGACGCGCCGATTCTCGTGCCGGATTCGGGTTCGGCGGGTCCCTACAACGGGTTCATGTGCTTCCTGCACACCATGTCGGCGCAGGTCCCGTGCATGTACGCCTGACGGCGGCGTCGCGGCGCCCGCTCAGTTCCAGTGCTGGTAGATGTCCAGCACCCGGCCGTTGCGGGCGCCGGGAGCGTTGAGATAGACGGTGACCGTCCCGTCCGGATGGCCCGCGGCCTCCAGGACCACTTGGCGCAGAGTGGCGTGCACCGCGCCGCGATCGTCGCGGTAGATCGCCGAGTCGTCCTTCAGCCCGGCGCCGATCCGGTTCGGCGGGACGACCATGGTGATCAGCGCCGGGATCGGTCCGCCTGCCAGCATGGTGGTCGCCGTGTGGTCCAGCGGGACGGCCAGCCGCGCCTGGTCGAGTTGATCGACCGGCTGCGCGGCGGCGGACCCGGCCCCGAGAGTCACGGCGGCTCCCGCGACGACGGCGAGCACACCCACGCTGACGATGGCAATCCGCATGCAGACCCTCCCGAACGATGGACGAATGTGAGCTGAGACTACGCACCGGCAACCGTCCAGCGATCGGATTTCGCACGAACCTCACCTCGGCGTGTTGCCAGGCGGCTGCGGCCTGCATCACTGCACTACACCCTGTCGTCGAACCGATTTTCCGGTGCTGCGAGACTGGAACGCGTGAGTTCTTCTCCGCGCGTGACCAGTGCGACCGTGCCGGTTTCCGCTCAGCTCTTCGACCGGGCGAGTTCGGTGATTCCGGGGGGCGTCAACTCTCCGGTGCGGGCATTTCGATCCGTCGGCGGCACACCGCGATTCATCGCCTCGGCCGCCGGCTGCACGCTCGTCGACGCCGACGGCAACGAGTACGTCGACCTGGTCTGTTCCTGGGGGCCGATGATCCTCGGCCATGCGCACCCCGCGGTCGTCGAGGCGGTGCGCCGCGCGGCGAGCGGCGGCCTGTCCTTCGGTGCGCCGACTGAAGCCGAGATCGAACTCGCCGAGGCGATCGTGCGCCGGGTCACGCCGGTGGAGCGGGTCCGGCTGGTGAACTCCGGCACCGAGGCAACCATGAGCGCGGTCCGGCTGGCCCGCGGCTACACCGGCCGTACCAAGATCATCAAGTTCGCCGGTTGTTATCACGGTCACGTCGACGCGCTGCTCGCCGACGCGGGCTCGGGCGTCGCCACGCTCGGTCTGCCCACTTCCCCGGGGGTGACGGGCGCGCAGGCGGCCGACACCATCGTGCTGCCCTACAACGACCTCGACGCCGTCGCCGCCGCCTTCGCCGCGAACCCCGGCGAGATCGCCTGCGTGATCACCGAGGCGGCGGCGGGCAACATGGGCGCCGTCGCGCCGCTGCCCGGCTTCAACGCGGGCCTGCGCGCCCTCACCACCGAGCACGGTGCGCTGCTCGTCATGGACGAGGTGATGACCGGCTTCCGGGTCAGCAGTGCGGGCTGGTTCGGCCGCGAAGGCGTCGCGGGCGATCTCTACACCTTCGGCAAGGTGATGAGCGGCGGACTGCCCGCGGCCGCGTTCGGCGGACGCGCCGAGATCATGAACCACCTCGCGCCGCTCGGCCCGGTCTACCAGGCCGGCACGCTGTCGGGTAACCCGGTCGCGGTGGCCGCGGGCCTCGCCACGCTGCGGGCGGCCGACGACGCGGTCTACGCCGCACTCGACCGCAACGCACAGCGGCTCGGCGAGCTGTTCGGCTCGGCGCTGAGCGCCGCGGGGGTCGGGCACCAGGTGCAATTCGCAGGCAATATGGTGAGCGTGTTCTTCGCCGAACGCCCGGTCACCGATTACGCCGCCGCCAAGGCGAGCGAGACCTGGCGCTACCCCGCGTTCTTCCACGCCCTGCTCGACGGTGGCGTGTACGCGCCGCCGAGCGCGTTCGAAGCGTGGTTCGTCTCCGCGGCGCTCGACGAGGACGCGTTCGACCGTATCGCCGCCGCCCTGCCCGCCGCCGCGCACGCGGCGGCGGCCGCCACCCCCGAAGGATCCCGCGCGTGACCTCCGACCTCGATCAGCCCGATGCCGACCGGCGCGAGCCGGCCAAGCCGTCCGCCGAGCCGGACGTGACCGCGACCAACGGCGCGGTCGCCGTCGCATCGGTCGTCGACCCGGTCGCGGAGGCGACCGTGGTCGACGCGGGTGAGCAGTTCGCCGCCGCGCCCCGGTCCGCGACCACCGAGCCCGTGGCATCCAGCCTGGTCGACGCGGGCGCTCACTTCGCCGCGGCCGCGGGGACGACGTCGCAGGCCGGGGGAGAAGAGGCCCCCGAGGCCGCGCCGGCGGAGGGCGAGACCCCCGAGCCGGTCGAGCGCGCCGAGGGCCGGATCAGCGCCCCCGAGCGGGTGCACGACGGCGGCGCCGCCATCGAGACGATCGTCCACGTGCTGCGGCACGGCGAGGTGCACAACCCGAACGGCATCCTCTACGGCCGCCTGCCCGGCTTCAGCCTGTCGGTGACGGGGCGCGCGCAGGCCGCCGCCGTCGCTCGGACCCTGGCCGATCACGACATCGCGCTGGTCATCGCCTCGCCGTTGCAGCGCGCGCAGGAGACCGCCGAGCCGATCGCCGCGCAGCACGACGTCATCGTCCGCACCGACGAGAACCTCATCGAGGCGGGCAACACCTTCGAGGGCCTGCGCGTGTCGGTCGGCGACGGCGCCCTGCGCAAGCCGCGGCACTGGTGGAAGCTGCGCGATCCCTTCACCCCGTCCTGGGGCGAGCCCTACTTGCAGATCGCGCACCGCATGCTGGCGGCGGTGAACAAAGCCCGGGTCGAAGCGGCGGGCCGGGAGGCGGTGCTGGTCTCGCACCAGCTACCGGTGTGGACGCTGCGGCGGTTCCTACAGGGGCAGCGGCTCTGGCACGACCCGCGCCAGCGGCAGTGCTCGCTCGCGTCGCTGACCTCGCTGGTCTACCACGGCGACACGCTCGTCGACATCGTCTACTCCGAGCCCGCGGGCGGCTCGGACCCGTCGGTGCACGGCGCATGACCCGCTCCACCGCGTTCCACCTCCCGCCCTCGGTGCGCACCGGGCGGGCGCTGCCGGTTCTGCTCGCGTGCGTGGCGCTGATCGCCGCGCTCGCGGGTTGTTCGACCGGTTCGGACGCGGTGGCCTCGGGCGGCACCTTCGAATTCGTCTCGCCCGGCGGCAAGACCGACATCCGCTACGACCCGCCCGCCGCGCGCGGCACCATCGGCAAACTGGCCGGCCCGGACCTGATGACGGCGGGCAAGACCACCTCGGTCGAGGACTACGCGGGCAAGGTCGTGGTGCTCAACCTGTGGGGCCAGTGGTGCGGTCCGTGCCGCGCCGAGGCGCCCGCCTTGGAGCAGGTCTACGAGGCGACCAAGGACAAAGGCGTCGCGTTTCTCGGGATCAACGTCCGCGATCCGCAACAGGACAAGGCCCAGGATTTCGTCGTCGACAACAAGGTCGGCTACCCGTCCGTCTACGACCCGTCGATGCGCACGCTCTTGGCGCTCGGCGGGAATTTCCCTACCAGTGTCATCCCAACCACGCTCGTCCTCGACCGGCAACACCGGGTCGCCGCGGTTTTCCTGCGGTCCCTGCTGGCCGAGGATCTACAGCCGGTAATCGAAAGTATCGCCGCGGAGGAATCACAGTGAATCGCGACCGCCGTACCCGCCACCTGCGTGCCTGCCGGCCACGGCAGGGCGCCCGACGCATCGGCGGAGGATGGGCCGTCGACGACCGGTGGGCGGGTATCGCCACCGTGCCGCGCAGCGTCGCCGCCGACTCCCTCTTGGACTTCGCCGTATTCGAGGCGGCCGAGGAACCCACCGCCACCGAGCACAAGGTGTCGTTGCGCCGCGGCGCCGGACGATCGCCAGAGGACACGCCGGAGGAATCGGTGTGACGCTTGCGCGCACCGCGCCGCATAACGGGGAGAACCTGTGATGGTGCTCGCCGGAGTCGGTGATTCGTTCCAGCAGACGGCGGCCTCCGGGCCGCTGCTGCTGGCGCTCGGCGCGTGTCTGCTCGCGGGTCTGGTGTCCTTCGCCTCGCCGTGTGTGGTGCCGCTCGTGCCCGGCTACCTCTCCTACCTGGCCGGACTGGTCGGCGCCGAGGCGCCGCCCGCCACCGTCGCGCAGGCCACCGGGGGCCGTGCCGGAGCAGCGGTGACCGCCGCCGAGTCGCTTCGCAGGGGGCGGATGCGGGTCGCGGGTGCGGCCGGCTTGTTTGTGGCCGGTTTCACCGTGGTCTTCGTGCTCGCCACGGCGACCGTCTTCGGCGTCATCCAAACCCTCAACGTGAACCGTGAACTGCTGCAACGCATCGGCGGCGTGGTGACGGTCCTGATGGGCTTGGTCTTCATCGGCCTGGTGCCCGCGTTGCAGCGCGACACCCGGATGGAGCCGCGCAGGCTCACCAGCATCATGGGCGCGCCGCTGCTGGGCGGAGTGTTCGCGCTGGGCTGGACACCGTGCCTGGGCCCCACGCTCTCCGGCGTCATGGCCGTGGCCGCGGGCACCGACGGGACGACGGCGGTGCGCGGGGTCGCGCTGATCGTCGCCTATTGTCTGGGACTCGGTCTGCCGTTCGTCGTGCTGGCCTTCGGTTCGGCGAGCGCGTTGCGCGGGGTGGGGTGGCTGCGCCGCAATTCCCGCACCATCCAGATCATCGGGGGCCTGTTGCTCGTCGCGGTCGGCGCCGCGCTGGTCACCGGGGCGTGGGACCAGTTCGTCGCCTGGGTGCGCGACGCGTTCGTCTCCGAGGTGACCTTGCCGATATGACCGTGACCGACCAGCCGACGATCGAAAGCACCGAGCGGCCGCCGCGCCAATCCCTGCCCGGACGGGCCTGGGCATTGCTGCGCAACACCTGGCGCGGGCTCACCAGCATGCGCACCGCCCTGGTGCTGCTGTTCCTGCTCGCCTTGGCCGCGATTCCCGGTGCGTTGCTGCCGCAGCGCAACCTCAACGAGCAGAAGGTCGAGCAGTACATCGCCGACCGGCCGACGCTCGGCCCGTGGATGGACCGCTTCGAGCTGTTCGATGTGTTCTCCAGCTTCTGGTTCACCGCCGTCTACGTGCTGCTGTTCATCTCCCTGGTCGGTTGCATCCTGCCGCGCACGCTCGACCACTACCGCGCGCTGCGCACACCGCCGGTGCGGGCGCCGCGCAACCTGACCAGGCTGCCGCACCACTACTCGGGCCTGGCCGAGCGGTCGCCCCGGGAACTCGTCGACCACGCCCGCGCCCAGCTGCGCGGCTGGCGCACCGAGGTCCGCCCCGGCCCCCGCGAGGGTGAACTGGCGCTCTCGGCGGAGAAGGGCTACACCCGCGAACTCGGCAATCTGGTGTTCCATCTGGCGCTGGTCGGGCTGCTGATCGCCATCGCGGCGGGAAAGCTGTTCGGCTACGAGGGCAGCGTCATCGTGCTGGCGAACAACGGCCCCGGCTTCTGCACCACCTCGCCCGCGGTGTTCGACTCGTTCAAGGCGGGCAACGTCAACGACGGCACCGGGATGACCCCGATCTGCGTCCGGGTGAAGGATTTCCGAGCCGACTACCTGACCAACGGCCAGGCCGAGATGTTCACCGCGAACCTCGCCTACCAGGCGGGCGACGACCTGCGGACGAACACCTGGCGCGATACCCGGGTGCAGGTCAACCACCCCTTGCGCGTGGCAGGCGACCGGCTCTACCTGCAAGGTCACGGCTACGCGCCGACCTTCACGGTCACCTTCCCCACCGGCCAGACCCGCACCGAGTCGATCCAGTGGCGTCCCGACGACGCCTCCACGTTCCTGTCCAGCGGCGTGCTGCGGATCGACCCGCCCGGTGGCATGTACGCCACCGACGAGGAGCGCCGCAAGAACCAGATCGCGATCGAGGGGTTGTTCGCGCCGACGGCGATGTTCCACGGGTCGTTGCTGACCTCGGCGTTCCCCGCGATGAACGATCCCGCCGTCGCGGTCGACATCTATCGCGGCGACACCGGCCTGGACACCGGGAAGCCGCAGTCGCTGTTCGCGCTGGACCCCGAGCAGGTCAAACAGGGCCGGCTGGCCAAGGAGGCCAGGGTCAATCTGCGCCCCGGCGAGTCGACCACGCTGCCGAACGGCACCAAGGTCACCTTCGACGGCGCGCAGGAGTTCGTCAATCTCCAGGTCTCGCACGACCCCGCGCAGAAGTGGGTGCTGGTGAGCGCGCTGTTCATGATGGCGGGCCTGCTGGTCTCGCTGCTGATCAAGCGCAGGCGGATCTGGGTGCGGGTCTACCCGGCCGAGGACACGGCCGGTACCGTAGACCAACGACGCACTGTAGTAGAGATGGGCGGGCTGGCCAGGACCGACCAGGCGGGCTGGGGCGGCGAGTTCGACCGGCTGCGCGCCCGCCTGCTCGACGAGCACGCCGAGACCACGGGAGAGTGACCATGCCGATCGACGAAACCATCGCCAGGTACAGCGATCTCGCGTTCAAGACGGCGATCGTGGTGTACGCGCTGGTGCTGGTACTGCTGATCTGGCAGTACGCGACGGCGCGCAGCCGCCAGGTCAGCGAGCGTGAACTGGTGACCGTGGGCGGCGGATCGACACCGCAGGGTCCCGGGCGGGTCATCGAGCCCGCGCGGCGGCCGCTGTCGGATCGGCTCGGCAACATGGCGTTCTCGGTGCTGATGGTCGCCATCGCGTTGCACGTCGGCGCGATCGTGTTGCGCGGCTTCGCGACCAACCGCTTCCCGCTGGGCAACATGTACGAGTTCGTCACCATGGCGACGGCCGCCGCCGTGCTGGTCGGGGTGGTGCTGCTGCGCGAACAGCGCTACCGCGCGATGTGGGCGTTCCTGCTCGTCCCGGTATTGATCCTGCTGTTCCTCGCCGGCACGGTGCTCTACGCCGACGCCGCGCCCGTGGTGCCCGCGTTGAAGTCGTTCTGGCTGCCGGTGCACGTCACCATCGTGAGCGTGGGCAGCGGCGTGTTCCTGTTCGCGGGCGTGGCGAGCATGCTGTTCCTCTACCGCCTGCGCCAGCCGGAGGGCCAGGAGTCCGACAACGTCCTCGGCGTCATCGCCCGCCGCCTGCCCGACGCCCGCACCCTGGACCGCCTGGCCTACAAGGCCACCATCATCGGTTTCCCGCTGTTCGGCGCCGGCGTCATCCTGGGCGCCATCTGGGCCGAGGCCGCCTGGGGCCGCTTCTGGGGCTGGGACCCGAAGGAAACCTGCTCCTTCATCGCCTGGGTCCTCTACGCCGCCTACCTGCACGCCCGAGCCACCTCCGGCTGGCGCGACACCAAGGCCGCCTGGATCAACATCGCCGCCTTCGTCGCGATGTTGTTCAATCTGTTCATCATCAACATGGTGATCAGCGGGTTGCACTCCTACGCCGGGCTGAACTGAGGCTTTACCCGCGCCTTCCTGCGCTCGGCGGCGGGCTCGCCCGGGTCGCTTGGACAAGTCGGTCGCAGCGGGCAGCTCCGTGGCGCTTGCCGAGGAAACAGCCATCCGTCGGGGACAGTGCCGCGGGACCCGGACGGCGTCGAGTTCGACTTTCCGTTCCCGATCAGCATTCCGTGGGCCGAACTCGAATACTGAGGAGATCGGCTCGCACATTGATGCGGCTCGCCGGTGTGCGCAGCCGCATGCCGGCACCGCGATCGGTCACAGGCCTGCTGCGCCGATGAGCCGGGAGTGAGGCCGGTGGGGGCCGGGGTTGTGGTCGGGTTGCCTTCCGGGGTTCAGGTTGGTCTGTCCGCCGGGGGTGAGATTCGCCTGCGGGCCGCACGCCGTATAGGGCCAGGAACAGCTCGCTAGGGTGTGGTCCTGACCGGCTTGGGCGACACCGGCCGTCACCAGACCCATACCGAGCAGGGCGGGTGCGGCGGCCATCGCCAGAGCGCGGGCGAGCCGATGGGTGCGGCGGGTCGAGCGCTGGTTTCGCATCATGTGGTGTGCTCCTCGGGGTCCGTGTGGCGGGGCGGTCCCGCTGTCGTGATGACGCTGTCCAGCCTCATGGACACGGAAATGCGCCGAAAGGACACCAAGGGTGCACGGCCACCCACCCCCTGCGGTAAGCCGATTCCCCCGAGGTGGGCTTCCGTTCCGTCATCCGGCGGGTGGGGTCATCGACGATCGGCGATAGTTGAAAACGCAGCTTCATCAGGCTCGATGCACCGGGCGCTTCGCGCACATGTGCCGCCGAACGATTTGCGTTGGTGGTCGCCATCGCGCTCGGCGATCATCTTCTGGTGCGGAGGAACTCGGAGCCGGCCGGGAAACGTCGAGTACCGGAATTGGACGCAGCAGCAGGCGAGTTGAGGCTCAGACCTTGGCAGATGTCTTCTGCCGATGTCGATCTCGTGCGGGAAGCGGCGGATGACGAGCTGATTCCGCTGATCACCACGGTGCCGTCGGTCTACACCGCCGAGGAGGCGGCGAGATTCATCGAGCGTCAGTGGGATCGAACCGAGAGCGGGAGCGGATACCCCTTCGTGATCGCGCGGGCGTCGGACGGTAAACCGCTCGGCAGTATCGGCGTGTGGTCGAAGGATCTCAGCGAAGGACGAGCGTCCATCGGCTACTGGCTGGTGAGATCCGCTCGCGGGCAGGGCATCGCGGCGCACGCACTGCGGACGGTCACCGCCTGGGCGTTCGAGCACCTGCCCGTTTCCCGGCTCCAGCTCTACGTGGAACCCTGGAACGTCGCGTCCATCCGGACCGCCGAGCGTGCGGGCTTCCGGCGTGAGGGGCTTCTGCGGGGGTGGCAGCGAGTCGGCGACAGCCGCCGCGACATGTACATGTACGCGCGGCTCCGGCCGACTCGGCCACAGGAGAGTCCGCTGCGCCGCGGGCAAGCCATTCGAGTGGCGCTACCGGCAGACGTCGACGGGATCATCGAGCTGCTTTCAGCGGTCGCAGCCGAGGGCAAATGGATCAGGGCCGAGGCGCCGTTCGATACCGAAGCCGCTGCCCGCCGGATCCTGGCGATGTCGGGCGATGAAAAGCACGGCGTCTTCGTGGCCGAGATCGACGGATCCGTCGCGGGCACGGCGACGGTCGAATTCACCGCACGCGGCGTCACGTCCTTCGCCATGATGGTTGCGGCTGACCAGCGTGGACGCGGCATCGGAACGGCGCTGCTCGACCGAGTCGTCGAATGGTCGCGGGATCATGGCGCCCACAAGGTGACGCTCGAGGTATGGCCCCACAATCAAGCGGCGATGGCGTTGTACGACCGAGCCGGTTTCGAGGTCGAAGGCGTGTTGCGCGCGCATTACCGGCGGCGCAACGGCGAGCTGTGGGACGCGGTGCTCATGAGTCTGGGCTTGGCCGGTGCTCCTGACCTCGGCCGTGGCTCGGGTTAGGCCCCGGCCGGAGGTCAGTTCTCGCGTACGCGCAGGTTGCGAAGGCATTGCCGGGACCGCGGTGGCGAGCTGTGGGAAAGGCAATCGGGATCACTGAACACCGCAACCCGGACCGGTGCGTACCCGGAATGGGCATTTCGCGGAATGCCGTAATTTTTATTGAGGGCTTTGCGTGGGAACAATCTGGAGGAAAACATTTTCAGAGTTTGTGGCCGAATTGCGCGGGACCGTCTTCGGTTCACGGTGCGCGCAAAGCTTCGGTCGGCAACGCGCTGAAATATCCCACAGTGGAACCGATAACGCTACGAGTCCATCGTCCTACGAGACACGAGACTTCGCATGTCTGTTAACTAACCGCGCGAGCGCCTACGGGGGCGCCCGTGGCAGCCGGGCGGGTGGGTCTAGAGCCGCGCGACGCAGACGACGAAATGCCGTTGCTGGTAGACGATTCCGCTGTCGGCCGAGCCGCAGGCGTTGACGTCGACGGTGTTCTGCTTGATGTCGATCACCCGGACCGCGCCGGGGGCGGGGGCCGCGCAATCCAGTCGCTTGGGATTGCCGGGGGTCAGTTCCATGCAGCCGCCGACTACCCAGTCGATGTCCAGGCAGAGCGCAGCCTGTGCCGCCCCGTGCAGGGTCTCGTTGTAGGTGTGGTCGGCGTCGGTGGGGCACGCGGCGTTCGCGGGCGCCTTCTCGATGACCCTGTAGACGGAGTTAGGGCTGCCACAAGCGGTTTTGTCGATCCCGCCCGCGCCGCCGAGCTGCACGCAGTCGCCGATGCTCACTTGCAGGCTGGTGGCGCTCTTGTTCGACGCGCCACGCATCGCCGAGGTGGTCGGCAGGGGCTCGGTAGTGGTGGGCAGTTCCTCGGTCGTCGGCGGAGGTGTCGATGTGGTTGGTGCGGTGGCGGTCTGGGCGGCTGCGGCCGGCTCCTCGGCGGGGCCGGACATCGAGAGCGCGGCGACGACCACGAGGGTGGCCGCCAGTCCGGTCCCGACCATGAAGGCGGCCAGGGTGATACCGGCGCGGACACGTTGGCGCGACACGTACGTCCTCCAGAGCTGTGAACCCTTCGACCCACCTAGCGACTCGAAGTTGTGAATCTTGCGGATTGAAGACCACGCCATGCTTACACTACGCGGCACGTCCGCGTCGAGTTTTGCTTCCCAGGCATAGCGATCCGCCCTGGGAATTCACCTGCTGCGCACATCCGAAGCCATACTGATCACAATTGGATAACGAACCGCTCGATCATGTGTGCCGACCGCCAGATCTGGAAACAAGTCACGGGCGCTGTACAGTCACACGCCATCCGGCCTCCGGAGCCGGTGTCTCGGTGAGAAGGAATTCCAGAATGAAGTTCGGCACTATTGCCGCCATTACGCTCGGTGCGGTTGCCGCAGTGGGCATCACGGCGGGGGCCGCGAACGCGCAACCCGTAGAACCGGATCGAGAGATCACGACAGCAGGTGTCGAACAGGGGGTGGACTACCGCACCACGGTCTCGCGCGAGACCGGGGCCATCAGCACTGCCGTCGAGCACGGCACCTTCGCGGTGGTCGATGACGGCACCAAGATCAAGCTGACGTCCGATACCGGAGCCGTGGTCGCCGAAGTGCCGCTGACGTTCCAGGTTTCCGGCAGCAAGCTCTCGGTGGCGCACGAAATCTCCGACAGCGGACGGCGTCTCGCGCTCACCCCGAAGGCGGACGCCAAGGAGATCGGCGAGATGCAGCCGATCAGCTCGATGAACCGGCTCATCGCCGAACTGAACCAGAACGTCGTCGGCGTGGTCGGCGGCGCGCTGCTCGGCGGACTGCTCGGGGCCCTGATCGGCCTGGGCTTCTTCAGCATCATCACCGGCCCGATCGGCTTGGTCGTCGGCGCGATCGCGGGCGGAGCCATCCAGGGCGGGCAGCCGTTCATGGACGCGCTGATGGCGGTCGTCAACGGCGAACCCTGATCGGTACCCGCGGATCGGGTGTGGCAGGCGCACCGCAGCGCGCCTGCCACACCCGGACCGGGGTGTCGATCGCCGTGGTGTCCGGCGAGGGAGAGGGAGTTCCCCCCGGCGGCCGGCCACGGTTGATACGCGGAACAAAGAGAAACGCGCGAACGCCGGATATCCCTGGACGCGTGCTATCGCGCGGGTACTGCGAACGATCAGCGCTCGGTGGAACCGGACTCCCCGTCGCGGTGCTGGCGAGATAGTCGCCAGAGAAACTCCGGGTCGTCGTCGGGTCCGATGACGCGCTTGCGCTGTGGTGAACGGGTCTGCGGGGCAGTGGGTCCAGTCCGCTCGGGGCCGAACGCCTTCCAGCACAACACCGCTATTGCCACCACCGCGATGAGTGCCAACAGGTACGTCACGTCGCTCACCTCCTGATTACGAGGGTAGCCGCGGACGTGACTCCCGCACACCGCAGACGCAGAAAATGGTCTGCGGGCGAGCGCGGACCCGAGCACGACGGGCCCGCGTGCCCTGCGATCAGCGTACTGCGGTCGCCTCGGTGGTCAGCGACTTGAGCAGCTGGAGTACTTCCGATTCGCGAAACCGGCGATGTCCGCCCGGTGTGCGCAGCGACCCGAGGCGCCCGGCGTGGGCCCAGCGCGTCACGGTCTTGGGGTCGACGTGGAACAGGGCAGCAACCTGGCCCGGAGTCAGCAGGGTGTCCTGGCCGCCGACGGTGATCGCAGTCATAGCAAACCTCTCCGTTCTCGACAGTTCCCTCATCAGATGGCGCCATCGTCGCACTGAAACCCCTAGGTACTCGAACCACCTACAGTTAGTAAAGGGGAGGTAATGGACAAATCGGATGCGCGCCCCACCCCCGGCCATTGGGCGTGCACCGGGGGCCGGCAACAGCTTCGCATAGGCTGAGGGATGTGCGTGACGCAACTCCACCAAAAGGTGCTTCCGGACAGCAAACGGCTGGCGCAGGTCGTCGGCTGGCCCGCAATCTGGCCCTCTACACCGTCGCCAGGTTGGGTCTCGTGGTAGTGCTGACCGCGGTGATCGTGCTGGCCGCGCGACTGGTGTCGGTGGACATTCCATTGGTGGTCGCGGCCCTGTTCGCGCTCATCATCGCCATGCCGCTGTCACTGGCCCTGTTCAAGCGGCTGCGGGCCAAGGTCAACGAGGACATCGCCGTGGTCGACGAGCGCAGGCGCCGCGACAAGGCCGAGCTACGGGCGCGGTTGCGCGGCGACGAGCCGCCCACCCCGCCGGAGTCGGGGACGTCTTCGTGAAGTCCTGCGATCACACCGCACCGCGCGACTGGGTCGACAACGCGGTGCGGTTGATCGACGCCGACTCCCAGCGCAGCGCGGATACCCACTTGCTGCGCTACCCGCTACCCGCCGGGTGGAACGTCCAGCTCTACCTCAAGGACGAGTCCACGCACATCACCGGCAGCCTCAAGCACCGCCTGGCCCGCTCGCTGTTCCTGTACGCCATCTGCAACGGCTGGGTGACCGAGGGGACGACCGTGGTGGAGGCGTCCTCCGGTTCGACCGCGGTCAGCGAGGCCTACTTCGCGAAGCTGCTCGGCTTGGACTTCGTGGCGGTGATGCCCGCGAGCACCTCCCCGCAGAAGGTCGCGCTGATCGAGGCGCAGGGCGGTCGCTGCCATTTCGTGCGGCGCCCGCCGGACATGTACACCGAGGCGGCGCGGCTGGCGGCCGAATGCGGCGGTCACTACATGGACCAGTTCACCCACGCCGAGCGCGCCACCGACTGGCGTGGCAACAACAACATCGCCGAGTCGATCTTCCAGCAGATGGCGTTGGAGGCCGATCCGGTGCCGGAATGGATCGTGGTCGGCGCGGGCACGGGCGGCACCAGCGCCACGATCGGCCGCTACATCCGGTATCGCAGGCATGCGACGAAGCTGGCCGTGGTCGATCCGGAGAACTCCGCTTTCTACGGCGGTTACGAGACGCGGGACGCGGGCTATCAGACCGGAATGTCCTCGCGGATCGAAGGCATCGGCCGCCCGAGGGTCGAGCCCTCGTTCGTCGGCCAAGTGGTGGACCGCATGTTCGAGGTGCCCGACGCGGCGTCCATCGCGGCGGCCAGGTTCGCCAGCACGGCGCTGGGCCGCCGGGTCGGCGGATCGACCGGGACCAACCTCTGGGGCGTGTTCGCCCTGATCGCCGAGATGCTCGCCGAAGGGCGCGGCGGCAGCGTCGTCACTCTGCTGTGCGACGGCGGGGACCGCTATGCCGGAACGTATTTCGACGATGCGTGGGTCGCGTCCCAAGGGCTGGATCTCGTCGAGCCCACCGCCGTCCTGGAGAAGTTCGTGGCGACCGGAATCTGGGACGCCTGATCGGTTCAGGCCTCGCCTGAGCGCGAAAACTTTCTTGTTCGCCGAGCGTGGAATCGGGCTCTGCTATGCCATCGCGTGTCAATTTTTGTTGACATCGCGCGCGAGCGTCAATAAAAATTGACGACATGACAGAAGCAACCACCCTGGCGGCCGCTGCGGGCAGCCCCGATCCCAAGGTCGGGCTGCGCGCGGTGCTCGCGCTACGCAGGCTGCTCGAACGTCTCGAAGCGATCCAGGTGGCCAACGCCCGCGCCCAGGGCTGGTCCTGGCAGGCGATCGCGGAAGCGCTCGAGGTGAGCAAGCAGGCGGTCCATCAGAAGTACAACCGGAAAGGCAGGAGCCGCTGATGTTCGAACGGTTCAGCAGGTCGGCGCGTACAGCGATCGTCGTCGCCCAGGAGGACGCGCGCGAACTCCGCGCGTCGAATATCGAGGTCGAGCACGTGTTGCTCGGATTGCTCGGCCAAGCCGAGCCGGAATTGGCGGCGTTGCTCGCGGAGGCGGGACTCACGCGCGAGGGCGTGCGCCGCGCGCTGGCCGAGCAGAGCAATGGGGTGCCCCTCGGCCCCGAGGACGCCGAGGCACTGCGGTCCATCGGCATCGATCTGGACGCCGTCCGGGAGTCACTGGAAGCGCATTTCGGCGAGGACGCGCTCGACCGCGCCGCGCCGGATCCGCGACGTGGGTCGTTCCCCTGGGGTCGCGGCGGGTACTACGGGCACATCCCGTTCACCAGGGAAGCGAAGAAAGTGCTCGAGCTCTCCCTGCGGGAGGCGCTCGGCCGCAAGGACAAGAGCATCGAATCCGGGCACATGCTGCTCGGCATCCTGCGCGCCCCCAACGAGACGACGGTGCGCCTGTTCGGCGGGCCCACCGTGATCAAGGAGTTGCGCCCCAAGGTGCACGCCCTGCTCGACCGTGCGGCCTGAGCCCGCGGACATGCGCAGGCGGAGTTCGCGTCTTCGAGCGGCGCGTGTCCGCACCCTGGGCCTAGCATTGGGCCATGCAGCTCGTGATTCGGTTGATCATCAACGCGGTGGCCATCTGGCTGGCCGCCTTCTGGGTCGACAAGATCGACATCCTCGCTCCCGAAGGCGGCAACGGCGCCAAGATCGCGGTCGTCCTCGCCGTGGCCGCGGTGTTCACGGTGGTGAACGCGCTGGTCAAGCCGATCGTGAAGTTGCTGTCACTACCACTGGTGATCGTGACGCTCGGCCTGTTCCTGCTCGTGATCAACGCGTTCATGCTGTGGCTCACCGCCGAGATCACCGAAGCGTTCACCGATTACGGCCTGCGCGTCGAAGGTTTCTGGGCCGCGGTGATCGGCGGCATCATCGTCTCGATCGTGAACTGGGTGCTCGGCATCCTGGTGCCGGACGAGGACTAGTCCGCCACGCCGCTCGTGCGGAACCCGTCACCGGGCCGTGTCGGTCGGCCGGCGCGCTAGCCCAGCCCGACCGCGAGCGCGGTGACCGCCGACCAGACCAGCAGGGCCAGTCCGGAATCCCGCAGCGCGGGAATCAGTTCCAGGCCGCCCTTGCCGCAGCGCACCGGCGCGTTGGCGCGCACCGCGAGCGGGATCGCGATCAACCCGGCCAGTGCCCACGGTGTGCGGGCGACCAGCGCCAACGTCACGAGGAACGGCACGGCGAGCAACGCGAGGTGCAGCGTGCGGGTGCGCGGGTCGCCGAGTTTCACCGCGAGCGTGACCTTCCCGGACTCGGTGTCGGTGGGAATGTCGCGCAGGTTGTTCGCGACGAGCACGGCGCTGGAGAACGCGCCCACCGCGACCGCGAGCAGCGCGCCCACCCAGTCGATCCGGTCCGCCTGCACGAACTGGGTGCCGAGCACCGCGACCAGGCCGAAGAAGACGAACACCGCCACTTCGCCGAATCCGCTGTAGCCGTACGGGTTGCTGCCGCCGGTGTAGTACCAGGCCCCCGCCAGGCAGGCCGCGCCGATGAGCAGCAGCCACCACGCGCTGGTGAACACCAGCACCAGGCCGAAGCCGGCGCCGATGACCAGGCTGACGATCGCGGCGGTCTTCACCGCGCCTGGCGAGGCCAGTTTCTGCCCGACCAGGCGCAACGGACCGACCCGGACGTCGTCGGTGCCGCGGACGCCGTCGGAGTAGTCGTTGGCGTAGTTCACACCGATGATCAGGGCCAGCGAAACGAGCAGCGCGAGAATCGCTTTCCACCACACCGCACCGTCGACGGACGCGGCGGCTCCGGTTCCGGCGAGCACCGGGGCGATCGCGTTCGGCAGGGTGCGGGGTCGCGCGCCCTCGATCCATTGCGCTGCAGTAGCCATGTCCGCAGCATAATGGGCGCATTCGGACACGGTCCGCCCTCAGCTCGCGCGCGGCGATCAGGCCGTTTCGGTCGTCGCCGCCTGCTGCAACCGCGCGAGCCCCTTTTCGAAGTCCCGGCCGACGAATCTGTCCATCGGGATGAACTTGCCGATGACGCCCATCAGGCCGGTCTGCCTGCCGGTCATCCGCCAAGTCACTTCGGTGCCGGTCTCGACGGGTTCCAGAATGAAGGTCACCATGTTGGTCGCCTTCATCGGCTTCAGGAAATCCAGGCGAACGCCGATCTCGCGGTCGGCGCTGCCGATGATCTCCATGCTGCCCGCGCCGGCTTTGCGGTTGCCGCTCCAGGCGTAGCGCGCGCCGACACCGGAGTCCGCGCCGGAATAACTGCGCTGCAGCTGCGGGTCGAGGTCCTCCCACGGCGACCACTCGACCCACTTGTGGAAATCGTTGATCAGCCTGTGCACACGCGCGGGCTCGGCCGTGACCACGGCCGATCGGACCACCTCGAACTCAGCCATGGGGGTCAGACTATGCCACCGACCGCGCACAGTCCCGGCAGAGAAATCGTGTCGGCCCCGTGGGGCCAGCTCGCCTACGATGACCGCGGGATGTTTCCGGAGCGCAGCGGCCCGCACGGCCACAGTCGAGCAGTGACGACGCCCGCAGGCGAATCGGTCGTGGTGGCCCTGCTGGGCGAGGTCGCGCTGCGCCGTGACGGCCTGCTGACGCCGCTGCCGGGCGCGCGATCCCGGCTGCTGCTCACCGCCCTCGGGCTGCGACCCGGCCGCAGCCGCGGCGCGCACGCCCTGATCGAGGACGTCTGGGGCGAACAGCCGCCGCGGTCGCCGATGAACGCGCTGCACACCCAGGTCTCCCGGCTGCGGTCGGCATTGCCGGAGGGCGCGCTGGAAATCGGCCCGGCGGGCTACCGGTTGACACTCGCCGCCGAACAGGTCGATTTGTCCTCGGTGGGCGAGCGCGTCACGCGGGCGCGCGAGCTGCACGCCGCGGGTGACATTTCCGGATGCCTGGCGCAGATCGCGGGCGCGCGGGCGCTGTGGCGCGGGGATCCCGGCGCCGACCTGCCACCGGGTGACCTCGCCGACGAGCTACGCCACGCGGCCGGGCGGCGAAGCGCCGAGCTCGATGAGCTCGAACTCGCCGCACGCGAGGGCAGCGGTGACATCGACGGCGCCTTGGACCTGGCTCGGCTGCGCGCCGCCGCGGACCCGTTGGACGAGCCCGCGCAGCTCACCCTGATGCGTCTGCTCGCCGCCTCGGGACGGAGCAATGAGGCGCTGGAATCGTTCGCGGCCTTCCGTTCGCGATTGGCCGACCAGCTCGGCGCCGATCCAGGACCGGCACTTTCCGCGGCGCACACGGCGATCCTGCGCGGAGAGCCGATCGGGCCCACCGCGCCGCCGCGTGCCCCGACGCCGGTGGCGAGCGCCGGATACCGAACCGGGTTCCCGGCTACTTCCACGCCCTCGGCCGAAGCGACCCCGGAACCGCAGCCTGCCGCGATGGGGCTGCGTGCCGCTCCCAACGCGCTGCTCGGCCGGACGGACGATCTCGCCGCGCTCACCGATCTACTGGACGACTCCAGGGTGGTGACCGTGCTCGGCCCGGGCGGCGCGGGCAAGACCAGGGTCGCGAACGAGCTCGGTGCGCGGGTGGCGCGCACCCGCCCGGTGGCGCTGGTGGAACTGGCCTCGGTGCGTGCCGAAGGAGGCGACGCCAGGGTCGAGATCGAGGCGGCGATCGCCGCGGTGCTCGGGCTCAGCGAGGTCACCTTCGACACGGCGACGCTGCGCTCCGGGCAGACGGTCGATCTGCGCAGGCGGTTGCGCGACGCGGTGTCGGCGCGCTCGATGCTGCTGATCCTGGACAACTGCGAACATCTGGTCGACGCGGTCGCCGTGGTGGTCGCCGACCTGATCGGCGTCGCGCCACGGCTGACCGTGCTCACCACGAGCCGATCGCCGCTGGCGATCACCGCGGAGACCGTGTATCCGTTGCCGCCGCTGACCATCGATCCGGCGGGCTCACCCGCCACCGAACTATTCGCCGCCCGCGCCAGGGCGGTGCGCCCGGCGGTCCGGCTGGACCCCGAGATCGTCGCCCAGCTCTGCCACACGCTCGACGGGCTGCCGCTGGCCATCGAACTGGCCGCCGCCCGCGTCCGGGCGATGAGCGTCGAGGAGATCAACGAGCGGTTGGCCGATCGGTTCGCGCTGCTGCGCCACGGCGACCGCAGTTCGCCCGAACGGCATCGCACGCTGCACGCGGTGATCGACTGGAGCTGGAACCTGCTCGATACCGAACAGCAAGCGACACTGCGCAGGTTGTGCCGATTTCCGGCCGGTTTCACGCTCTCGGCCGCCGAGGCGGTCGCGGGTGGAGACGACGTGACCGATGTCGCCGCGGCCGTCGACGGTCTGGTCAACCAATCGCTGCTCACCGTGCTGGACGACGAGCTGCTCGGCACCCGCTATCGCATGCTGGAGACGGTGCGGGAATTCGGTGAAGAGCAGCTGGCCGCCACGGCGGGGGAGCCGGACGCGGTCGACACTCGGATGATGCGGTGGGCCAAGGACTACGCCGACGACGCGGCGAGCCGGTATATGACCGGCGATCAGGTTCACCTCGCCCTCTCCGTGGCGGCGGAGCTGGACAACTTGCTCGCCGCGCTGCGTTGTGGCATCGAACGGCGGGACGCGGCGACGGCCTACACGGTGTTCCCGGTCGTCGCCACGCTGTGGGTGATCCGCGGATCGCATATGGAAGTGATCGCCTGGGCGCAGCGGGTCATCGAATTGGAGCCGGCCGATTTCGGCCGGGAAGGTCCGCGTCCGGACCTCGTGCTCGTCACCTACCAGATGACGTTCCTGCATCTCGCTTACACAAACGGCAGCGCCAGGGAGATCGCCGTGCTGCGCCTGCGCGTGCGCCGATTGCTTCGTCGCTCCGTCGAACTCAGCGAGAACAACCGATTCATCGCCCGGGTGGTGCTCACCAGAGCCGACACGCGCGGACTCAGCAGGCTGCTCGCGGAGGCAGCGCGATCGGCCGATCCGGAAACCAGGGGCACGGCGCTGCTGTTGCGGGCCAACATGCGCGAGAACCAAGGTGACGTGCGCGGCTCCACCATCGACGCGATCAATGCGCTGGATGTCCTCGGGCGCGAGAACGTCTGGAGCGTGGCCATGGTGAGCAGGCACCTCGGACAGGTCTGTGGACAGATCGCCCAGTACGCCGAATCGGTGACCTATTATCGCCGCTCGCTCGACTTGCTACAGCGGCTCGGCGCCTACGAGGACACGGTGGAGATCCGCAGCCTGCTGGTGGCTTCGCTGGTAGGCGCCGGCGATCTGGAGCAGGCCCGGCGGGAACTCGACCTCGCGCTGGGCACGCCGGACCTGGACACCTCGTCTCTCGGACAGAATCGGCTGCTGTCCACGGTGATGCAGAGTTCCGCGGAAGTGGCGTTCGCGATGGGTGACACCGCAGGCGGTTTCGCGCGCTACGAGCGGGCACTGGAGCTGTTCGGCTGGCCGGACCAGGCGCTCGGTCCCGGGCCCGGCGCCCTGATGCTCGCCGCGGCTGCGCTCGCCGCGCAGGTACTCCACGGTGGCGTCGGCTCGAGCGCGGTCCTGGCCGCACAGCTGGCCGAGCTCACCGTGCCGATGATGACCCAGTACCGGGACCTGCCGCAGATCGGCGGCGTCGCCTGCGCGGTCGGGTCGTATCTCATCGCCGTCGACCGCGAGGTCGGCACGGGTCTCGACTTGTTGATGCTGGCGCCGAACGTCTTCTGCCGTCAGGATTTCCCCTCCATGCGCTGGCAACGGCACCTGGACGCGGCCATCGCGACGCTCGGTGCCGACCAGGTCGCGCAAGCCCGCCGCCGCCTCGGCCACCTGCGCCGCAGTGAATCCGCCGACCGCATCATGCGAATGCTCCACAGCCTCAATCCCACCCACTGACGGTCTTCGCATACGCCATTCGTTCTTCGCCCGCGCTTGGGCATGCGCGAGGGATTCCGGTCTCGTACGAAATACGCCGAAAGCAGGCCGGGTAACAGTCGTCACCCGGCCTGCTCGTGTGTGGAGAGGGCTCACGCCCGCCGCATGTACGCCTTGACCGTGAGCGGTGCGAAGATCGCGATCACGACCAGCGCGCCGATCAACGACCAGGCCAGGTCGCCGCCGAAACCGGCGCCGTTCATCAATCCGCGGCACGCGTTCACCATGTAGTACACGGGGTTCACGTGATTGAGCCCCTGCATCCAGCCCGGCATCGTGCTCACCATGGCGAAGGCGCCGGACATGAAGGTCAGCGGGAACATGATCATCATCGAGATGCCCTGCACGCCCGCGGCGCTCTTGCCGGTGACCCCGACCAGCGCCCAGATCCAGCTGATCGCGAACGAGCAGACCACGATGACCAGACCCGCCGCGACCACGCCGAGCACACCGCCCTCCGGGCGATAGCCGATGGCGACGCCGACGACGATGGTGAGCACGGTCGCGATGACGTAGCGCACCATATCGGCCAGCAGCGCGCCCGCCAGCGCCGAGATGCGGGCGATGGGCAGGGACTTGAACCGGTCGAAGACGCCCTTGTCCATGTCCTCACGCAACTGGGTGCCGGTGACCACCGAGGTGAGCACCACGGTCTGCACCAGGATGCCGGGGATCAGGACCGGCAGATAGTCGTGCACGCTGCCGCCGATGGCGCCGCCGAAGATGTAGGCGAACAAGGCGGTGAACAGGATCGGCTGGATCGTCACGTCGAACAGCTGCTCGGGCTTGTGCTTGATCTTCAGCAGGCCGCGGTAGGCCATGGTGAACGAATTCGATACCGCCTGGCCCAGCGGAACATGGTTGCTGACTTCGGGAATCTTCGTCGGCGCGGCACGGCGCGCCTCGGTCGTGGTGATGGTGGTCATGCTGGGTTCCTTATCGGCGTGCGCGGGAGCTTCGTGGTCGCGCAGGCTGCCGCCTGCGGGCCGGGCGTTCACGCCGCGCTCTTCTCGGACTCGTCGGTGGTGTCGTCGGCGGGGTGGCCGGTGATAGTGAGGAAGACCTCGTCCAGGCTCGGCTTGGTCACGGTGATCTCGTCGACGCCGATCTCCCGCTCGCGCAGGCGGATCAGCAGATCGGCGGTGACGCCCGCGTCGGTCAACGGCGCGGTGAGCCGCCCGGCCTCCGGGGTGATCTGCGCTTCGACGCCGAGGAAATCGCCGATGATGTGGCGCGCCTCATCGAGCCTGCCGCGATCGACCAGGGTCAGGTGCAGGCTGGAGCCGCCCACGGAGGCCTTCAGTTCGTCGGCCGTGCCGTCGGCGATCACCTTTCCGTGGTCGATCACCGCGATCCGGTCGGCCAGCTGATCGGCCTCGTCCAGATACTGGGTGGTGAGCAGCACCGTCGCGCCCTCGCGGACGAGGCGGCGGATGGTCTCCCACATCTGGGCGCGGGTGCGCGGGTCGAGGCCGGTGGTCGGTTCGTCGAGGAACAGCAGCGGCGGCGTCGCGATCAGGCTGGCCGCCAGATCGAGCCTGCGCCGCATGCCGCCGGAGAAGTTCCGCAGCGGCTTGTTCGCCGCCTCGGTGAGATCGAACTCCTCCAGCAGGTCGGCAGCTTTGCGCCGGGCATCGATGCTGCTGAGCCCGAGCAGGCGGGAGAAGACGATCAAGTTCTCGGTGGCGGTCAGATCCTCGTCGACGGAGGCGTACTGGCCCGTGACGCCGATGAGCGAGCGGACCGCCGTCGGCTCCGCCACCACGTCGCGGCCGAAGATGCGGCCGCGGCCGCCGTCCGGTCGCAGCAGGGTCGCGAGCATGCGGATGGTCGTGGTCTTGCCTGCGCCGTTCGGACCGAGCACGCCGTACACCGAGCCCTGCGGCACCGCCAGGCTCACCCCATCGACGGCACGCTGTTCCCCGAACACCTTGACCAGGCCGTCCGCCTCGACGGCGAGCGCTGAAGTTGGTGCGAAAGAAGTCATGTGGACAACTGTGGACACCGAGACTTGCACGGCTCTTGCACGGCGCTGTCGCATTGGGCTGTGTTGTTTTTCCAGCGCCTGCGGCGCTGGGTGTTCGCGGCCCCCTTGTGGCTCGCGTTTGCGCGACCGCCGCTTGCCTCCTTCGTCGCGTACGCGACGGCCGCGCAAACGCGAGCCGGCGCATGCTCGGTCTCGCTTCGCTCGAAACCGGGAGTGGGGTGCGCTGGGCGCGTCGGATGGTGGCGGCCTGATTCCGGGTACGCGGTCGCCGGTGGCGCGACTCGGCGCGCTGTGCTGCGGGCGCTGCCCCGCTGTCGTCAGTGGGCCGAGTCGGCCAAGAGGTATTCGCGGACTTTGGCGCGGTCGGGCTTGCCGGGGCCGCGCAGGGGGAACTCGTCGAGAACGGCGAGTTCGCGGGGAGCGGCGATGGAGTCCAATTCGTCGGCGACGTATTCGCGCAGCTCGGCCAGGTCCGGGGTGGCGCCGGGGGCGGGGATTACAGCGACGGCGACGCGCTGGCCGAGGCGTTCGTCCGGCAGGCCGACGACGACCACCTCGCTGATCGTGGGGTGGTTGATCAGCACGGCCTCGACCACCTGCGGGATCACCAGCAGGCCGCCGGTGGTGATCGCCTCGTCGAGCCGTCCGGTGATGCTCAGCAGGCCGTTGTCGAAGGTGCCCGCGTCCTCGGTGCGGAACCAGCCCGGTTCGGCGAAGGCGGGATGGTCGGGCTGATTGCGGTAGCCCGTGGCGATCATGGCACCGCCCAGCACCACCCGGCCGTCTTCGATCCGGACCTTCGTGCCCTCCAGCGGCACACCGTCGTATACGCAGCCGCCGCAGGTCTCGCTCATGCCATAGGTGCGCACCACGGTGATGCCCGCGGCTCGCGCGCGCTCGTAAACCGGCAGCGGAGTGGCCGCGCCGCCCACCAGCACGCCGTCGAGCTCGGCCAGCGCGGTGGTGGCCACCGGCGACTCGAGCGCCTTGATCAGCTGGGTCGGGACCAGGGATGTGTAGCGCCGTTCACCGCGCATACCCGTGATCGCGCCGGCCAGCGCCTCGGGCAGGAATCCGCCGGACACGTCCAGCACGGTGGGTTCGGTCCCCGCCAGGATGCTGCGCAGCAGCACCTGGATACCGGCGATGTGATGGGTGGGCAGGGCCAGCAACCAGTTGCCAGGACCGCCGAGCCGGTCGTGTGTGGCGGTGCCGCTCGCGTGCAGGGCCGCCGAACTCAGCATCGCGCCCTTCGGCACGCCCGTGGTGCCGGAGGTGGTCACCACCAGAGCGACTTCCTCGTCGATCGGCTCGCCGGGGGAGAGGGCGTCGCTCAAGCGTCTCGACTCGCGTCGATCGCTGTTGGGAATGGGCAGCCACGCGGCCCCGCTACCTTCCAGCGCCGCCCGCAGATGGGGCATGACATCGCCGAGACCGGACCCGGTGGGCATCGGCAAGGTGCGCAGTGTCTTGCTCATGCCATGCCTCGCCGCTCGCCAGGCTCGGTCGTGCCCAGAGCCGCTGTCCCCATGGCTCGCTCGCTGCACTCCCTCACGGTAGGGATCGTGTCATGCCCGCGTAACCGCGTGCGGAACGGGTCGGTATGCCGGAGTGGCGCACCCGCGGCGCGGTCACCCGGTCGGATCGGGGCTCAAGTACGACAGACATCGAGACTGCGATTCACTCGGTCGGACGGGACACGGACACAGCCGGCCCGGACGTCGGCGGTCGGGTGGCCGTCCGAGCGTTATCGTCCTCGCCGGTTCTCGCGTTGGCAACTCGGTGGCGCCCGCCGAACCACCTATCCGAACCGTTGCTACGACGGCGACCAGCGGGAATCCCGCCTGATCGGATGCGACGGCGGGACCTCCACCAGAACGATCGGCACGCCGTCGGGATCGTGCACCCACATCTCGTGCAAGCCCCACGGCTCCTCGACCGGGGCGCGGTCGATCGCGATGCCCTTCAGCGCCAGTTCCACGGCGGCGGCGGACACGTCGCGCACCTGGAGCCAGATGGCACCCTCGAACGACGACGATTCCCCCGACCCGCCGTGCGCGGCCACCTCGATCAGCGACTGGCCCGCGAAGAAGACGGTGCCGCCCGGATATTCCCGCGCGATGGCCAGCTCCAGGCCGTCCCGGTAGAACGCGAGGGTGGCCTGGTAATCGGCGGGCCGCAGGATGATCCGGCTGCTGAGGATGTCCATATCAGAAGTACCAGGGGTAGGGAGACCAGTCCGGCTCGCGTTTCTGCAGGAACGCGTCGCGGCCCTCGACAGCCTCGTCGGTCATGTACGCCATCCTCGTCGCCTCGCCCGCGAAGAGTTGCTGGCCGACCAGACCGTCGTCCAGCAAATTGAACGCGTACTTCAGCATGCGCTGTGCCTGCGGGGATTTGCCGTTGATGTCGGCGGTCCACTCCAGCGCGACGTCCTCCAGTTCGGCGTGGTCGACGACCTTGTTCACCGCGCCCATCTGGTGCATTTCCTCGGCGGTGTAGGGGCGGCCGAGGAAGAAGATCTCGCGGGCGAACTTCTGACCGACCATCTTGGCCAGGTAGGCGCTGCCGTAGCCGCCGTCGAAGCTGCCCACATCGGCGTCGGTCTGCTTGAAGCGGGCGTGCTCGCGGCTGGCCAGGGTGAGGTCGCAGACCACGTGCAGGCTGTGACCACCGCCCGCAGCCCACCCGTTCACCAGGGCGATCACCACTTTCGGCATGAAACGGATCAACCGCTGCACCTCCAGGATGTGCAGGCGGCCCGCGCGGGCCTGGTCGACCGTGTCCGCGGTGTCACCGCTGGCGTACTGGTATCCGCTGCGGCCGCGGATGCGCTGGTCACCGCCGGAGCAGAACGCCCAGCCGCCGTCCTTGGGGCTGGGGCCGTTGCCGGTGAGCAGCACCGCGCCGACGTCCGAAGTCATCCGCGCGTGGTCGAGTGCCCGGAAGAGTTCGTCGACCGTGTGCGGGCGGAACGCATTGCGCACCTCCGGCCGGTCGAACGCCACACGCACGGTGCCCTGCTCGATGTGCCGGTGATAGGTGATGTCGGTCAGGTTCTCGAATCCCGGAACGGGACGCCACAGCTTCGGATTGAACGTCACCCGGGCAATGCTAGGTCGCGCTGCGCCCGAAAGTCGTGAGCGGGCAGCGGGATCTCGATTTGACGGTGTAAAAATACGCGTTACCGTGCAAGTTATGAGCGAGCAAGTGAAACCGGTTATCGACCGGAGCGCGATGGACGGGTCCCGGTACGAGAAGCACGGCGGATTTCCGAAGGTCACCCCCGCGCGGGTCGGACCGAACTTCGGCGGATTCGTGGAAGCCATGCGGACGTTGCAGGATCTCGCCGTGTCCGTGGACGCGCCCGACGACGTGTTCGGGGCCGCGCAGGCCAAAGCCCGCGAGCTGATCGATCTGCTGGAGCCCTACCGCGCACCCGAGTTGCAGGGACCGGCCGGCCGCGCCGTCGAACTGCCGGGCCGGGGAAGCCTTCTGCTGCTGCCGTGGCAGGTGGTCGAGGCGGGGCGCGACGGCATCGAGATGACGGGTGTGTTCCGCCGTTTCCATCTCGGCGGCAACGGCGCCGCGCACGGCGGTGTGCTGCCGCTGCTGTTCGACGATCTGCTCGGCATGATCGTGCACTACGCCGGACGGCCGATCAGCCGCACCGCGTACCTTCATGTGAACTACCGCAAGATCACTCCGCTGGAAACACAACTGACGGTTCGCGGACGGGTCGACCGGATCGAAGGGCGCAAAACTTTCATCGCCGCCGAATTGCTCGATGAGCAGGGCGATCTGCTCGCCGACTGCGAAGGTCTGATGGTGGAGTTGCTGCCGTGGCAGCCGTAGCCGGGTGAATGCTGGCGCGGGTGCGTATAGTTGCCCTCGCTCGTTCATCGATACCGATCCGGAGGAACCTGAAAGTGGTTGCAGCACTGTCTGAATCTCTGCTCGACGACGCGAAGCGCCCGGCTTTCCTTGCCGATGCCGTCGAGGTTCTCGACGCCGAGGTCTCGGACAAGGGTGGTGCGTCCGGCCTCGCTGTGAAGGGTGGCTACGCGGCGGTCAAGAAGATCAGCCCGTCCATCGTGCCCGATGCGCTGGAGTCGTTGGCGCCCAAGCTCGTCGCGCAGCTGGAGCCGTTCTGGCAGGAGTACACGGCGTCGGGCTCCGGCAAGTTCGCCGATCTGCTCGTCGCCAAGTCGGACGAGGTCGCCGAGGCGTTGCTCGCCGTCACCGACGCGCGGGCCGAGTCCTCCTCTCGCCCTGCCCTGCAGAAGGTCTACTCCTCGATGCGTTCCTCGGCGAAGAAGAACGTCATCGAGGCGCTGCCGCGCGTGGGCGACCTGATCCAGAAGCACGCTCAGTAGTTTCTGCCGCGACTTCGTCGCGGCGTGTTCGCGGCCCCTTCATGGCTCGCGTCCGAGCAACCACCGCTGGCGACTTCGTCGCGTACGCGGCGGCCACTCGGACGCGAGCCGGGCCGTGTTGGTTTGCCAGCGCCTGCGGCGCTGGGTGTTCGCGGCCCCTTCATGGCTCGCGTCCGAGCGACCGCCGCTTGCTCCTTCGTCGCGTACGCGGCGGCCACTCGGACGCGAGCCGGGCCGCGAACGGCGCATGCTCGGTCTCGCTTCGCTCGAAACCGGGAGCTGAGCGGTGTGGTCGAGTGAGTAGGCAGGGCCGCGATTTGAGCCCTGCCTTGCAACGGTCGTGTCCGAGTGATGACTGCTGGCCCTGTTGGTTGCGGACCTAGTCGGGTTTGGACGTGAGCTGGGCGGTGTGCGCCTGCGAGGCCGCAGTGTTGCGGGTCCCTCCCTTGGAATGCGACTGAGCACCTATCGATAGCGACCTCCCTGCGGCATGCTCGGATGTCAGCCGAGCCGCGCGGGCTCGTCGGCCATCCTCGGGACCGACCACCGCTGCGTCCCGGAGGCAGTGTCCGAGGACACAGTGTGATTGCGAGCCTCCCGGCGGCGACTTCTAGTTGACTGTCTGCCAGTCTGGAGACGTGAACCCGTCAACAGCACAAGCGCAGGTCGTCGTCGACGAACTCGTGCGCGGGGGCGTGCGGGATGTCGTCCTGTGCCCCGGCTCCCGGAACGCTCCGCTGGCCTTCGCCCTCCAGGGTGCCGACGCGGCGGGGCGGCTGCGGCTGCACATGCGGATCGACGAGCGAACGGCGGGCTTTCTCGCCGTCGGGCTCGCGGTCGCGAGCGGGCATCCGGTCCCGGTCGTGATGACCTCGGGTACCGCGGTGGCCAACCTCGGGCCCGCCGTGCTGGAGGCGAACTACGCCCGCGTCCCGCTGGTGGTGCTCAGCGCCAATCGGCCCTACGAACTGCTCGGCTCCGGAGCCAACCAGACCGTCGAACAGCTCGGCTTGTTCGGCAGCCAGGTCCGCGCCACCATCTCGCTCGGTCTGGCGGAGGAGGAGGCCGGGGACGCCGACCACTCGCCCTACGGCCAGCAGAACAGCCAGTGGCGTTCGGCGGTGTGCCGGGTGCTTGCGGCGGCGCGCGGCACTCGCTCCGGCAACGCGGGCCCGGTGCACTTCGACGTCCCGTTGCGCGAGCCGCTGGTCCCCGACCTGGCGCCGGGTGAGTCGGCTCCCACGGGTCGCGCGGGCGATTGCGCCTGGACCGAGACCCAGTACGCCACCCTGGACGTGCCGCTCGATCTCGACCTCACACCCGACACGGTGGTGATCTCCGGACACGGCGCCGGGTTGCGCCCGGAGCTGGCGGATCTGCCGACCGTCGCCGAGCCCACCGCCCCCATGCACGGGCCCGCGCTGCATCCGCTGGTGCTGTCGCTGCTGCGGCCGAAGCAGGCGATCATCACCGGCCGCCCGACCCTGCACCGGCAGGTCTCGAAGGTGCTCGCCGATCCGGATGTCCGGGTCTACGCGCTCACCACGGGTCCGCGCTGGCCCGACGTGTCCGGCAACGTGGTCGGTACCGGCACGCGCGCGGTCATCAGCGGCGCCCCCAGCGCGCGATGGCTGGAGCACTGTCGTGAACTGAACGCGAAGGCCGACCAGGTGGTGCGCGCCGAACTCGCGCGGCATCCGAAACCCACCGGGCTGCACGTCGCCGCGGTCGTGATGGACGCGCTGCGGGACGGCGACCAACTGCTGCTCGGCGCCTCGAACCCGGTGCGGGACGCCGCACTGGTGTCGCATCCGCGCCCCGGGATCAAGGTGCTGTCGAATCGCGGCGTGGCCGGGATCGACGGCACGGTCTCCACCGCGGTGGGCGCCGCCCTGCACCACGAGGGGCGCACCATCGCGCTGATCGGCGACCTGACCTTCCTGCACGACGCGTCCGGTCTGCTGATCGGCCCCGGTGAACCGCGACCGGCCGACTTGACCATCGTGGTGGCCAACGACGACGGCGGCGGCATCTTCGAGCTGCTCGAGCAGGGCGACCCGCAGTACGCGGGGGTGTTCGAACGGGTCTTCGGCACCCCGCACGGCATGGATCTGGCCGCCTTGTGTGCCGCCTATCGCATCCCGCACCGGCAGGTGGACCCGCAACAGCTGGCCGTCGAACTGACCGCGCACGCTCATGGCATGCGGGTGCTCGAGGTGGCCACCGAGCGGTCCAGCCTGCGGGAACTGCACGCGACGGTGCGGGCGAAGATCCAGCCCTGAGCCGTAGGGTCAGAAGCCGAATTCGTCCTCGGGGTCGTCGTCCATCGGAACCACGATGGACTGCTCGAGCACGTCCGCCGGATTCGCCTCCAAGACGTCGCGCTCGGGAATCGCCCGTCCGACGGCGTCGTCCTGCTCCGGCAGGTCGTCGGCGACCACCGGCTCCTCCGGATACGCCGGGACGGACTGCTCGGCGAGATCCGCCTCCGGGACCGCGTCGGCAAGGGGATCTGACATCGTGCGCTCCTCTCCGCGTAGGCGTCTCGATGGGCATACCCGTCGCGGGATGCCGCAATCGAGGCGGACGATCGACTCCGACTGCATCGAGGATGCCCGTGGTCGGGACGGACGGCAAGCATTTTCGCCTCAGCGTTGTCGCTCTTCGTCGACCCGCGCCGCCGTGGCATCGGCGGGGTGCTCGACCAGTGCGAGCGTGCGCCCGGCCATGAACCGCGCGGTCCGCACCGCCGTCCCCGATCGCGTCACTTCGCTGACTTCGACCACGCCACGCGCGATCCTGACCTCGACCCGCCGCCCCGCCCGGGTAGCCGCGATCTCGTAACTGCGAGAGCCGTCGCCGACGTCGACGACGATCTCCACCCGATCACCCTTCATCTACCAATTATCCGCTTTTCCAGCGCATTTCGCCGCTACGAGTGCGTAACGGCGGCCCCTCGCGCGCCGGTCGAGACGTCCCGGTGCAGCGCGGTTACCGAGCGGGCCGGCGCGGTCCGACTCCGAGCCTGCGTGCCGCGCGGCTCATGAGGCGCGACATTCCGGCCGGAAGGGAATCCGGTTCGGGAACCGTCACCGGGCGGATCCGGCCGTTGTGGATCGCGGTTATCCGCCAGCCCTCGGAGGTACGTACCAGCACCAGCGTCTGGCGCGATCGCCTGCGCTCCGGCAGCCGCGATCGCCACGGCATCAATACCGACGCCGTGCCGTGCAGGATCGCCACGTCCGGGGTGACGAAGCGAATCGACTCCAGGTCGCCGACCAGTGCGGAGCCTGCCAGCACGCCTCGGAAGAGCTTGTCGTGATTGCGCTGGTGCTCGGCTCGGCCGATCGCGCGGGTGCCGTCATAGGACACGTAGTCGGAGTCGGCGGTGAAATGGCCGGCGTAGGCCTCGGCGTCGTTGTCGGTCCAGGCCTGCATGAGGTCGCGGAACAGCGTGCGGATCTCGGCGTCGTCGATGTCGGTGTCGTGCATGGCAGCGTCCTTGTGCGTGCTATTATTTCGATGAACGAAAGATACGATAGCAGAAAGTTTCGAATGTCGAAAGAAACTCTTATCGGTGCCATCGGCGCGCAGTTGCGACTGCTCCAGCAGAGCTTCGACGTCTTCGACGAGGCGGTCGCCGCGCACCTGGGCATGAACCGCACCGATCTTCGCTGCCTCGATGTGGTGCTCGGCCGTGGCCCGCTGCCCGCGGGGGAATTGAGTGCGGCGGTGCGACTCAGCCCCGCGGCCACCACCGCGGTGATCGATCGACTGGAGCGGGCGGGATTCGTCACACGCGGTCAGGATCCGGCCAATCGGCGCCGTGTGCTGGTAACCGCCACTGCCGCCGCGCACGACGTGGCGGAGCGGATCTTCGAGCCGGTCGGCAGGGCGGGTGCGCGGGCGCTCGGTCGCTACGACCCCGACCAGCTCTCACTGATTCTCGACTTCCTGCACACGGCCCTGGATGTGCATCGCGCACAGACCGATCGCATCGCATCGCAGAGCTGACCGCAGCGCTATTTCCCGCGGTGTTCGACTTCGCGTTCCTCCGGGCCGATGAGTTCGGCCCGGCTGGGACGTCTGCATGGATGAACCTGTCCCCGGCTCAGGAGATTCGATGAATCCGGAATTCGATTTCGAACCCGCCGCTGTCGCTCTGTCGTCCGTGGTCGGCCGCATCACCGACGACCAGCTCGCCGCGCCGACGCCGTGCGCCGACACCACGGTGCGTGATCTGCTCGCGCACGTGCTCGATCTGACCGAGGCGTTTCGTCAAGCGGCCACCAAGGAGGCCGTCGGTGGCTCGGTCGCGCCGGCTCCGCCGGTGGATCGCGCCTTGTCCGAGGATTGGCGCGACCGCGTTCCGGCCCAGCTCGATGCCCTGGTGGCAGCGTGGCGGGAGCCCGCGGCCTGGGACGGCGTGACCGAGGCGGGCGGAGTGAGCGAACCGGCCCCGGTGATGGCCAGGATCGCCCTGGACGAGGTGGTGGTGCACGGCTGGGATCTCGCGAAGGCCACGGGGCAGCCCTTCGCCTGCGACAACGGGCACTTGGCAATCCTGCTGGACATGCTTCGCGAGACCCCGGCCGAAGGGGTGCCCGGTCTGTTCGGACCGGTGGTGCCGGTCGCGCCCGATGCGCCGGCCTTGACGCGAATGCTCGCTTACACCGGTCGCCGCGCCGACTGGACCGCGGACGCCAGGGGGGCGGTGCTCGGCTAGCCGAACGGCGGATCGGGGGTTACGAAAGTGCCCGCGATCACGGCATCGACCGCGGCTTGGGCGGCGGTATCCGCGGCGGCGTCGTCGATCGGGTCGCCGCTGGCGAGCAGCCGGTAGTAGAGCGGGGCCGACACCGCGGACAGCACCGCGCGTGCGTCCGTGCGCTCCGGCGCTTCGCCGCGCGCGACGGCGGCCGCTACGCACGCCGACCACTCGGTGAGCCGCACGTCGTAGAAGCGGCGCAGCGCGGTCGCGGCGGACTCGTCGCAGGTGGCGGCAGCGATCACGGCGCGGAAGAGTTCGCCTTGGCGGGGGTCGGACAGCGTCTTCGCGACCAGGCGGGCGTTGGCGGTGAGATCTCCGAGCAGCGAGCCGGTGTCGGCGTGCGGCAGCGACTGCTCGGCCATGTCGGTCAGCAGGTCGGCGATCAGGCCGGTGGGCGTGCGCCAGCGGCGGTAGACGGTGGTCTTGCCGACCTCGGCGCGCGCCGCGACCTCGGCGAGGTCGAGGTGGGCGAACCCGTGTTCGGCCAGCAGGTCGCCCGCCGCTCGCAGGACGGCGACGCGAACCCGCGCGGTCCGCCCACCGGGGCGAACCGATCCGGGTGTGGCCTCTTCCGGCTCCATAACGGCACTCCAGTTTCATTTATCGGCGAACGGGTGTACCGTCCGAAGTGTTAACGGAACTATAGACCCTTTAGGAGGGCTGTCCAGTGAACATTCGGATGGTCGACACGCAGATGGAGTACCGGCGGCTCGGCGCATCAGGTCTCCACGTCCCGGCCTTGAGCTTCGGCGCGGGCACTTTCGGCGGCCGGGGCGAACTGTTCGGCGCGTGGGGCGACACCGATGCCGAACAGGCGCGGCGGCTGGTCGACATCAGCTTGGACGCGGGCGTGAACATGTTCGACACCGCCGACGTCTACTCCGACGGCGCCTCGGAGGAGGTGCTGGGCGCCGCCGTCCAGGGCAGGCGTGATCGGGTGCTGCTGTCCACCAAGGCGACGCTGCCGACCGGCCCCGGCCCGGCGGACGCCGGTTCCGGCCGGGCCAGGCTGATCGGTGCGGTGGAGGCGTCGCTGCGCAGGCTGGGCACGGACTACATCGATCTGTTCCAGCTGCATGCCTTCGACGCGGGCACGCCGGTGGAGGAAGTCGTCGCGGCCCTGGACGATCTGGTGCGCGCGGGCAAGATCCGCTACGCCGGCGCGTCGAACTTCGCGGGCTGGCAGCTGATGAAATCCCTTGCCGCGGCGGATCGCAACGGACTGACCAGGTACGTCGCGCACCAGGTCTACTACTCGCTGGTCGGGCGGGACTACGAGTGGGAACTCATGCCGCTCGGCCGCGACCAAGGTGTCGGCGCGGTGGTCTGGAGTCCCCTCGGCTGGGGCAGGCTCACCGGCAAGATCCGTCGCGGACAACCGCTTCCGGAGGGCAGCCGCCTGCACCGGACCGCCGAGGCCGGTCCGCCGGTGGACGAGGAGAAGCTCTACGACGTGGTCGACGTCCTCGACGAGCTGGCCGCCGAAACCGGCAAGACGGTGCCGCAGATCGCCCTCAACTGGCTGCTGCGCCGCCCCACCGTCGCCACCGTCATCGTCGGCGCCCGCAACGAGGAGCAGCTACGCCAGAACCTCGGCGCGATCGGCTGGGAACTCGACGCCGACCAGATCGCCCGCCTGGACAAAGCAAGCGCCACCACCCCGCCCTACCCTTACTACCCGTACTACCGCCTCCCCGACTTCACCCGCCTGAACCCACCCGCGGTGTGAGCGCCGAGGCCGTGCTGATCCGCTCTGTCCCTGCCCCGAGTTCTCGTCAGTAGACGTCGCGGACGTAGCGCTTTTCGGCGACGAGCTGCTTCTTGAAGGCCAGTGCGCCGTCCTCGTCGAGCTTGCCGTGGATGCGCGCGATGCGCAGGAGGGCCTCGTCGACGTCTTTGGCCATGCGGCTCGCGTCGCCGCAGACGTAGAAGTGGGCGCCGTCGCGCAGCCAGGACCACAGCTCGGCGCCGTGTTCGATCATGCGGTGCTGCACGTAGATCCGCTCCCGCTGGTCCCGGGAGAAGGCCAGGTCGAGGCGGGTCAGGAAGCCGGAACGGAACATGTCCTCCAGTTCGGCGCGGTAGTAGAAGTTCTGCGCCGCATGCTGATCGCCGAAGAACAGCCAGTTGCGCCCGGTGCAGCCGAGTGCCCTGCGCTCGTGCAGGAACCCGCGGAAGGGCGCGATGCCGGTGCCGGGGCCCACCATGATCATCGGTGCGGCCGGGTCGGCCGGAGGACGGAAGTGCGGTGCGCGTTGCAGGAAGATCGGCACCGCCGCGCCGGTGTAATCGGCGGCCGCCCGATCGGCGAGGAAGGTCGAGCACACTCCGCCGCGCCGCGCCGCCGAACCGGTGGCGGCCGGATCGCCGTAGCGCACGATGCCGACGGTCAGCTCCACCTCGTCCGGGCTGACCAGCGGACTCGACGAGATCGAATACTGGCGCGGCTGTAGCTTCTTCAGCGTGCCGAGCCACTCCACCAGATCGGCTCGAATCGGGAAGTCGCGCAGCACGTCCACGGCCTGCCGGTCCCACAGGTAACTCGCCAGTTCGTTACGGTTGTCGCGGCGCAGCAGTTTGGCGAGTTTGCCGCTGTGGTTGTGCTCGGCGAGGAAGCCGAGCAGATCCTGACCGACCTTGGTGATGTCGTAGTGCGTGCGCAGCGCCTCCGCCAGCGTGAGTTCGCGCTCGTCGACCTCGACCACGCGGCGACCGTCCAGCCCGGTGGCGTCCAGCCATTCGGTGACCAGCACGGCGCTGTTCACCGGCCAGACGCCCAAGGAGTCGCCCACCTCGTAGGTGGCGTCCAGGCCGCGCAGATCGAACCCGAAGCGGCGCACCTCTTTCGTCGATCCTCCGGTCGACAGCAACTCGTTGCGCAGCAGCGGGGCACGCAGCGGCGCGGTGCGGGTGAACGGCGCGGAAACGGTGCGGGTGCGCCCGAGCGCCGGTGCGGCACTCGGCTTTTCCAGCGTCGCGACCCCGCCGCTCCGGGGCGTGGCGCGGCCCGTGCCGCCTGCTCCGCGCACCGGTGGATCGGCGGGGGACCCGGGCTCCTCGGCGCCGAACGCGGCGAGCACATCGTCGAGCCAGCGCTGAGCCGCGTCTTCGTAGTCGGGTTCGCTGTCGACGCGCGTAAGCAATCGGGTCGCACCGAGTTCGGCGAATCTCTCGTCGAGTTTGCGACCGTAACCGCAGAAGTCGTCATAGGAGGAGTCGCCGAGGGCGAAGACCGCGTAGCGCACACCGGTCAGCCGCACGACCGTGTCGGCCAGGCGATCCCAGAAATCGGCTCCGTTGTCCGGCGGCCCTCCGTCGCCGAACGTGCTGCTGACCACCAGCACGTCGCCCTGAAGCGTGCTGAGGTCGCAGGAGTCCAGGTCCAGTAGTCGTGGCGTGAAGCCGTGCCCGGCGAGGTGTGCCGAGACGGTGGCCGCGAATTCCTCCGCAGTGCCGGTCTGCGAGGCCCACAGCACGGTGATCGCGCGGGCGGCCGCACCCTCGTCCACCGCGGGTGCCGGGCCCGCCGCACCGCGGGAATACATCCCCGCCAGCAACCCGTCGACCCACAGCCTGCTGTGCGGGGTCATCGGCGCCGAGTCCGGGAGCACCGGCTGACCGGTCACCGGAAGCGCTTGCAGCGCGGCCAGGTATCCGCTGAGGTAGATCCGCTCGGTTTCGCTGAGCGTGGGGGCGGTGCCGCTGTGGAGACCGAGCACGGCCGCCAGCGGATGCGCCGACTCCGCGGCGGGCAGCGCGGCGGGCGTCTCGGGCCGCGGCACGACGGACACCCTGCGCAGCGCCACCGCGCAAGCCTTGAACTCCGGTTGCAGCGACGCCGGATCGACCGCGTCGTTGGTGACGGCGTTTATGGTCAGGTATTCGCCCTGCTCGTCGTTCCAGTGGAACGGCGCGAAGCAGTCGCCCGGCCGCACACGGTCGCTGACCTGGACCGGAAGCACCGCTCGACCCCGGCGCGAGGCGATCTCGAGCTGGTCGCCCTCGCGCAGACCGAGGCGTTCGGCGTCGGCCGGGTGCACCTCGACGAACGGCGCGCCGGTCAGCTTGGTCAGCTTACCGATCCTGCCGGTCTTGGTCATGGTGTGCCACTGGTGCTGCAGGCGTCCGGTGTTGAGCAGGAACGGGTAATCGTCGTCCGGCATCTCCGCGGGCGGCAGGTGCGGGCGCGGCCAGAACACCGCGCGGCGGCTCGGCGTGGCGAAGGCCAGCCGGGGCCGGTGGCCGTTGGCGTCGACGAACAACGTCTGGCTGACACCGTCGTTGCGGTACCGGATCGGATTGCGCCTGCCCTCCGGCTCGGCGCACGGCCACTGCATCGGCCCGTCACGCAGCGCCTCGTAGCTGACGCCGCGCAGGTCGTAGCCGGTCGCGGGATTCGCGAAGCGCTTGATCTCCTCGAAGATCTCGGCACCGGAGGCGAAGCCGAAACCGGGGAACCCCATGGCGGTGGCGATGTCGGCGATGATCCGCCAGTCCGGCCGCGCGTCGCCGGTGGGCGGGACCGACTGCCGCATCAGGGTGAGGTTGCGCTCGGAGTTCACCATCACCCCCTCGGCTTCCGCCCACAGCGTTGCGGGAAGCAGCAGGTCGGCGTAGGCGTTGGTCGCGGTCTCGGTGTAGGCGTCCTGAGCGATCACCAGTTCGGCGGCTTCCAGGCCCGCGATCACGGTCTTGCGGTTCGACACGGTGGCGACGGGATTGGTGCAGATGATCCAGGCGGCTTTGATCGTGCCTTCGGACAGGTTGCGGAACATCTCCACCGTGCCGGGCCCGGCTTCGGTGCGCAGCGTGCCGGGCTCGAGGTCCCACACCGTCTCCACGAACGCGCGGTCCTCGGCGGAGAGCACGCTGCGCTGGCCGGGCAGGCCGGGGCCCATGTACCCCATCTCCCGGCCGCCCATCGCGTTCGGCTGCCCGGTGAGCGAGAACGGCCCGCTGCCGGGACGGCAGATGGCGCCTGTGGCCAGGTGTAGGTTGCACAGCGCGTTGGTGTTCCAGGTGCCGTGCGTGGACTGGTTGAGTCCCATCGTCCACAGCGACATCCATTCGCCTGCTTCGCCGATCCACTGGGCGGCGGTGCGGATGTCGGCCTCGGTCAGCCCGGTGATCTCCGCCACCCGCCGCGGCGGATAGTCGGCCAGGAACTCCGGCATCGCCTCCCAGCCCTCGGTGTGCTCGGCGATGAACTCCTCGTCGATGTGGCCGCCCTCGACCAGCAGGTGCAGCAGCCCGTTCAACAGGGCGAGATCCGTGCCGGGGGCGATCTGCAGGAAGAGATCGGCGCGCGCGGCGGTCTCGGTGCGGCGCGGGTCGACCACGATGAGCCGCGCACCCGCCTTGAGCCGATCGGCCATCCGCAGGAACAGGATGGGATGGCAGTCGGCCATGTTCGCGCCGATCACGAAGAACAGGTCGGCGTGCTCGAAATCGTCGTAGGAACCGGGCGGCCCGTCCGCGCCGAGCGACTGCTTGTACCCGGTCCCGGCGCTGGCCATGCACAGCCGCGAGTTCGCCTCGATGTGCACCGTGCGCAGGTAACCCTTGGCGAGCTTGGTGGCGAGGTACTGCGCCTCCAGCGACATCTGCCCGGAAACGTAGAGCGCGATCGCGTCGGGGCCGTGCTCGTCCAGGATCGCCCGCAATCGGGTGGCCGCCTCGTGCACCGCCTCGTCCACGGGGAAGGGCACCGGGACCTGGCCGCGCTCCGAGCGCCGGTAGGCGGTCTCCATCCGTCCGGTGGCACGCATCAGCTCCGCGTGCGTCGCGCCTTTAGTGCACAGCCTGCCCGCGTTGGACGGGTGCAACTTGTCGCCGCTGACCTTGGCGATCACCGGTTTCCCCGCGTCGTCCGCGGCGGTCGTCACGGTGATCCCGCAGCCCACGCCGCAGTACGAGCACGCCGTTCGGGCGGTGCCGTCGCTGTGGCCGGTCACTGGGTCGGACATGCCTTCGATCATGCGGACCGCCGATTGCGCGGGATTTACCCCGCGTTATCGCCAGGTGACATTCCACCTCACAGTGCTCTAATCCGGCGGTGAGGTGTGACCGGGGTCTCCGGTTCAGCCGAGTTTGTAGGCCCGGTGCAGGGCGACGACGCCCCCGGTGAGATTGCGCCACTTCACCGACGACCACCCGTTCGCCGCGATCCGCATCGCCAACCTGCGCTGATTGGGCCACTCCGTGATGGATTCGGCGAGGTAGACGTAGGCGTCGGGGTTGCTGCTCACCACGCGCGCCACCTTCGGCAGCGCTTTCATCAGATACTCCAGGTACACCGTGCGGAACACCGGGAGCACCGGCGCGGAGAATTCGCACACCACCAGCCTGCCGCCGGGCTTGGTGACCCGCAGCATCTCGCGCAGGGCGAGGTCGGTGTCGGCCACGTTGCGCAGCCCGAACGAGATGGTCACCGCGTCGAAGGAGTCGTCGGCGAACGGCAGCGCCATCGCGTCGGCCGCCACCATCGGCACGTCGCGGAACCGGCCCGCGCTGAGCATGCCCTTGGAGAAGTCGGCTGCGAGGCACCATGCGCCGGACTTCTGCAGCTCCAGCGTCGATACACCCGTGCCCGCGGCGAGGTCGAGCAGCCGCTCACCCGGCCGCGGCGCCAGCGCCTTGCGGGTCGCCCAGCGCCAGTAGCGATCCTGCCCCGCGGAGATCACGGTGTTGGTCAGGTCGTATCGCCGGGCGACGCCGTCGAACATCGCCGCGACTTCATGCGGCTGCTTGTCCAAGGAGGCCCGGTTCGATTGCGTTTTCGCCACGCGAAGACCCTAACTCGCGGTCTGTTACGAACCGAGCGTGGCGCGAGGATACTTCCGTCACGCCGGAGCGCGGTTCAGGCCGTATGGGGCAAGGAGATCCGGGCGCCCGACACCTCGGCGTAGTGGCCCATCAGCTGGGTACAGACGGCGGGCCAGGTCCGCGACAGCACCGACTTCCTGGCCGCCCCGGCGAACCGGGTCCGCAGCCGCGGATCGTGCAACGCCCCGACGGCACTGGGCAGCAACTCGCCGAAACGATCCACCGGAAGCAGATAGCCGTTCCGGCAGTGGGCGATCAGGTCGCGTGGACCGCCCGCGTCGGGGCCGATCACCGGGACGCCCGACGCCAGCGCCTCCTGCACGCCCTGGCAGAACGTCTCGTGCTCGCCCGCGTGCACCATGACGTCGAGACTGGCGTACGCCCGCGCCAGCTCGTCGCCGCCGAGTTCGCCGGTGAACACCGCGGTCGGCATCAGCCGGGCGAGCCGCCTGCGTTCCGGCCCGTCGCCGACGATCACCAGCTGGACATCCGGGTCGGTGCCGAGCACCGCGAGCCGCTCGACGTGCTTCTCCGGCGCGAGCCGCCCCACGAAGCCCACCAGCAGGCGGTCGCAGCCGGCGAGCCAGGCGTCGCGCAGCTCGGCGGAGCGGGCGTCGGGCGTGAACCGCGCGATGTCGACGCCGCGCCCCCACCGGTGCACGCGCGGGACGCCGTGCCGGGCCAAGTCCTCCGCCGCCGCTCGGGACGGCGCGAGCGTGCGGGTGGCCCCTTCGTGGATGCGCCGGGTCCAAGCCCAGGCGGCGCGGCTCGTCAGCCCGAGCCCGTAACTCTTGGCGAAGCCCGCGACGTCGGTCTGATACACCGCGACGGTCGGCAGGTCCAGCCGCAGCGCCGCCCCCAGTCCGCCCGCGCCGAGCAGGAACGGGGAGGCCAGGTGGACCACGTCGGCGTCGAAGTCGTCGATGGCCGAGACGATGCCCGGCTGCGGCAGCCCCACCGGCAGCGAGCTGATCCTCGGCACCATGACCGCGGGGACTCGGTGGACCCGGAAACGGTGATACTCCCGCGGCGCGGCAGGCTGCCCGCGCGGTGTGTCGGGCGCGATGATCAGGGCATCGTGTCCGTGCCGGTCCAAGTGCTCCAGCACCCGCAGCACGGAGTTGACGACGCCGTTCATATTCGGCAGAAACGACTCCGCGACGATCGCTACACGCACATTCCCAGCCTGACCGGTGCACCGCGCCGCCCCGCCACACCGAAGTGAAGGGCACGGAAAGATCCGGCGAACTGTCGGGACGCGCGGATCAACCCACCGGCGTCGGGCCGCGCCTGTTCACGCGGGACAGCAACCACAGCGCGGGCAGCGCGAGCAGCCACACCACCACGATGACCGACAACGCGGGCGGAACGGCGACGCGCACGTCCCGGCCTTCCACGCGCACCAGGTCGGGATCGCTGCGGCTGTATTCCACGCGGATCCGCTCACCTGCGGTCAGGTTTGTCGGATACAGGACGCCGACCTTCGGATTGTGCGTCTCACCGTCCGGTGTGACGTACATGACCGCCGAGCGCAGCCGCCCCGCCGAGAGCACCTCGGCCGTGGTGCTGCCCTTGTCGGAGCTGATCAGATAGTCGTTGCGCCACGCGGCGAGCACCAGCAGCCCGACGAGCACGCTCACCGCCGTCGCGGCGATCAGCACCCCGATCCTGGCCCGCCGCAGGCGGATCGGCCGCCCGTTGGACTGGCTGGTTTCCGACACCGCCACAGGCTACCGACCGGCTCGGCTACGGTGGCGGCCATGTCCCGAAAATTCAGCTTCACCGTGCCGTACGCAGTCCCGGTCGAAGATCTCCACCGGGCACTCACCACCGATGACGTCTGGCGGGCCCGCTTCGCCGACGCGCCCACCGCCACGCTGGAGGTGTCGCATCCCGGCGGCGCGGGCACCATTCGCATCCATATGACCGAAAAGGCCGCCGAAGACAAGGTACCCGCGCTGGTCCGCAAGGTACTCAAGAGCGAACTCACGTTCTCTCGCACCGACGACTGGCAGCCGCTGGTCGGCGAGGTCGCCAAAGGCACCTTCGAGGCCACCACCGGCGGCATCAACACCGCGATGTCCGGCTCCTACGAGATCCGCTCCACCGCGGAAGGTTCCGAGATCGAGGTCGCGGGCACCGTGCAGGTGAAGGTGCCCGTGGTCGGCGGCGCGATCGAGCCGCTCGCCGAGCAGTTGCACCATCGGGTGCTCAACAGCGAGCGCAAATTCATCGAGGAGTGGCTGTCGGCGAAGCCGACCGCCTGACCACGGGTGTTGCCCCGGCAGGCGCTGGGGCAACATCGCCGCGTCCTAGGCGAAATCCTGCGGCGAGTACTCCTTCCGCTCCACCAGGACCAGCCAGTTCCCAGAGTTGTCCCGGACCACCGCCTCGGTCCCGTAGGGCCGCTCGGCGGGCGGCTGGACGAACTCCACCCCCTTGGCGGTCAGCTCTTCGAAGGTCTTCTGGCAGTTCTCGGTTCGCAGGCCGAGCGAGCCGTGCGTGCCGTTGGCCAGCGCGCGCCGGACGGCCTCGGCGTAGTGCTCGTCCAGCGGCGGGCCCGGGATCATCAGCGTGATCTCCAGCTCCGGGTGCGCGGGGTGGGCGATGGTAACCCAGCGGAAACCGTTGTCGCCCATGGTGACGTCGGCGGTCTCCACGAACCCCAGCTTGTCGATGTACCACTCCTTGGCCGCGTCCTGGTCCGTGACGTACACCGTGACCAGGGAAACGTTCGTAATCGTCGTCATGCGGGCCACGCTATGGCCCGCGCCGTGCCACCGGCTTCTCCGAAATTGCGCCGTTTGCTCAGCCGGGCGGCTTGCGGTCGGACAGCCCGTGCATGAAGACGAAACAGCCGGGGATGCGCGGAGCGCCGTCGGCGAACTTCGCCTGGTACTCCGACGGCGTCACGCCGACCAGCTGCCGGAACTTGCTGCTGAACGAGCCGAGGCTGCTGTAGCCGACCAGCATGCACACCTCGGTGACGGTGAGATTGGTCGCGCGCAGCAGATCCTGGGCGCGTTCGATGCGCCGCTCGGCCAGGTACGCGGCGGGGGTCAGGCCGTAGACCGCGGCGAACGCGCGCAGGAAGTGGTATTTCGACACCCCCGCGGCCGCCGCCAGCCCATCCAGATTCAGCGGGTCGGCGTAGTGACGGTCCGCCACGTCCTTGGCTCGGCGCAGATGTGGCAGCAGATACAGCGCGGGCAATCCGCGCGCTCGCTGTTCGCCCATCGCGCCACCCGTTCCTAGGCGAACGGCGGACGCTCGTCGAAACGCAGCGACGCCCGCCCCGCCATCCGCCAAGCTCGCGCGGTCAGGTCGACATCCTCGTCGGTCACCAGGTTGCCCATCACCCGGACCGCGGTGCGCTGCAAATACTTCGAGCGCATCACGGGCGGACCGCCCAGCGGCACCATGCGCGGGTGCGTGGCCAGGCCCGCGATCCGCCGGGCTACCGAGAACGTGCGTCCGTAGCGGGCGCGCAGCACCTGCGGCCAGATCGCGGTGAGGTCGGGCTCGTCCAGCAGCTCCGACAGCAGGTGACCGCCCTCCAGGCCGTAATCGATGCCTTCGCCGTTGAGCGGGTTCACACAACCGGCGGCGTCGCCGATCAGCACCCAGTTGCGCCCCGCGACGTTCGAGACCGCCCCGCCCATCGGCAGCAGGGCCGAGGCCACCGCGCGCAGCGAACCCTCGAACTCCCATTCCTCCGTGCGCTGCGCGGTGTAGTGCGCCAGCAAGGGCTTCAACGCGATGTGCGAGGGCCGGCGTTCGGTGGCCAGTGACCCGACCCCGATGTTCACCTCGCCATTGCCCAGCGGGAACACCCAGCCATAGCCGGGAACCAGCTCGCCGGAGGCATCGCGCAACTCCAGATGCGAGGTGATCCACTGATCGTCGCTGCGTCCCGACTTGATGTAGGCCCGCGCGGCGGTGCCGTACGCGTACTGCCGATGCCAGACGCGGCCGAGCAGCCGCCCGATCGGTGAACGCACCCCGTCGGCGACCACCAGCGTCCGGCAGCCGATCGTGCGCGTGCCGTCGGCTGTTCGCACCGTCACGCCCGTGACCCGGTCACCCTCGCGGGTGACGTCGACCACTTTCGTCCCGTCCACCATGCGCGCGCCGGACTTCACCGCCGTCTCGCGCAGTTTGTCGTCGAGTTCGGTTCGAGGAACCGCGCTTCCGTAGGTCGGGAAGGATCCGCCCGGCCAGCTCAGCAGCGCCTCGCGGCCGAAGCCGGTCATCCGGAGGCCGTGGTTGACGACGTGCGCGCGCACCCACTCGCCGAGGCCGAGCTGCTCCAGTTCGGCGGTCGCGCGCGGGGTCAGCCCGTCGCCGCAGGTCTTGTCCCTGGGAAAGACGGCGGAATCGATGAGCACCACGTCCCGTCCCGCCCGCGCCGCCCAGGCCGCCGACGCCGACCCGGCCGGGCCCGCGCCGACGACCAGCACCTCGGCTCGGCTGGGCAACGCGTCCTCGTCGCGCGCGGGACTCGCTTCCGGTGCACCCATGCGCTCCATACTCGCAGGGCCGTCTCGTCCATGTCGACGGCGGCCGCGCGCGCGTCGTGGATGATCACCGGCGAAGCGGCGTGCGAGTGGCCGATACACCACAGAGTGACGGTGTTCATGGGCCATCCGCCGGGGACACGCTAGGTTCTCTACCGTGGGGTCGGACGCATCGCTGGGAGAAGAAATGAGCACATCGGCCATGAGCGAGCGCAGCGAGCGAATCATGGACACGGCGCACGGCGGAGCCGCGGGCGACGTGAGCACGGTCGTGGCCGGGGTCGACCTCGGTGACGCCGGCCTCGCCGACACGGTGCGCGACGGCCTGGCCGACGTGGAGAAACTCCTGGTCGAGGAGCTGTCCGACGGTGCGGAATTCCTCCAGGAAGCCGCGCTGCACCTGGCCAAGGCCGGCGGCAAGCGCTTCCGTCCGCTCTTCACCATCCTCACCGGACAGCTCGGGCCGCGGCCCACCGATCCCGCCCTGATCACCGCGGGCACCGTCGTCGAACTCGTGCACCTGGCCACGCTGTACCACGACGACGTGATGGACGAGGCCACCATGCGCCGCGGCGCCCCGAGCGTCAACTCACGGTGGGGGAACAACATCGCGATCCTCGCGGGCGACTATCTGTTCGCGCACGCGTCCCGGCTCACCTCCACCCTCGGCCCCGACGCGGTGCGCATCATCGCCGAGACCTTCGCCGAACTCGTCACCGGTCAGATGCGCGAGACCATGGGCGCTCGCGAATCCCAGGACCCGGTCGAGCACTACCTGCGCGTGGTGTGGGAGAAGACCGGTTCGCTCATTGCCGCGGCCGGGCGTTTCGGCGGCACCTTCTCGGGCGCGGACGCGGAGCACGTCGAACGGCTGGCCCGCCTCGGCGACGCGGTCGGCACCGCCTTCCAGATCTCCGACGACATCATCGACATCTCCTCCGCGTCCGAGCAATCGGGCAAGACCCCCGGCACCGACCTGCGTGAAGGTGTGCACACCCTGCCGGTGCTGTACGCGCTGCGCGAGGAGGGCGCCGACGGCGACCGCCTGCGCAAGCTGCTGGCCCGTCCGCTGGAAACCGACGAGGAGGTCGAGGAGGCACTCGCCTTGCTCGCCGACTCGCGCGGCATGGCGCTGGCCAAGGAGAAACTCCAGGGCTATGCCGACCTCGCCTATGCCGAGCTGTCCGCCCTGCCCGACGGCCCGGCCAACGACGCGCTCGAGCGGCTGGTCCGTTACACCATCGAACGCGTGGGGTGAGGGTGCGTTGTCGGCGCGGCGCGGGCCGCACCGGAACTTTGCTCGCGGCTTCTATCGTTGAGCTGCTGTAAGGCGACTCGGTGAACGGGGGAGCGGCAAGGGAGACGTATGCACGGGCACGGGTTTGCGAACGGGCTGAAGACCTTCGGGCTGATGGTGGGCCTCTCCGCCATGATCGTGTTCATCGGTGCGCTGTTCCGCAACCCGACGATCCTCGTCGTCGCGATCGTGCTCGCGGTGGGCATGAACGCCTACGCGTACTTCAACAGCGACAAGATCGCGTTGAAGGCCATGCACGCGCAGCCGGTCAGCGAGCTGGAAGCCCCGGTCATGTACCGGATCGTGCGTGAGCTGGCCACCATCGCGCGGCAGCCGATGCCCCGGCTGTACATCAGCCCGACGAACGCGCCCAACGCCTTCGCCACCGGACGCAATCCCCGCCGCGCCGCGGTCTGTTGCACCAGCGGCATCCTGCAGATTCTCGACGAACGGGAACTGCGGGCCGTGCTCGGGCACGAACTCTCCCACGTCTACAACCGAGACATCCTCATTTCCTCGATCGCGGGCGCGCTCGCGGCCGTCATCTCAGGCGTGGCGAACCTGGCGGTGTACCTGTCGATGTTCGGCGGCAACCGCAACGGCGAGGGCCCGAACGTGCTCGCCGTGCTGCTGGTGTCGCTGCTCGGTCCGATCGCCGCCTCGCTGATCAAGCTGGCCGTCTCGCGCTCGCGCGAATTCCAGGCCGACCAGTCCGGCGCCGAACTGACCGGCGACCCGCTGGCGCTGGCGTCGGCGCTGCGGAAGATCGAACGCGGCGTGCACACCGCCCCGCTCCCGCCCGAGCCCCGGCTGGCGGCGCAGTCGCATCTGATGATCGCCAACCCGTTCCGTCCGGGCGAGAAGGTCGCGCGCTGGTTCTCCACCCATCCGCCGATGAACGAGCGCATCGCCCGGCTGGAGGAGATGGCAGGCGGCCCGGGCCGGTACTGAGTCCCGGCAGCGTCAGTCGTCCGAGGCCAGCTGGTCTTCGTACGCGCGAAACGTATCGACGAACAACTTCCGCTGCTGGGCGGTGAGCGGCTCGAGGACCGTACGCCAGGCTCGGGCGCTGCGCCCCAGCCATTTGCGCACGGACTTCTCGTGCGCCGGTGCGATGGCGACGATGGTGCGTCTGCGGTCGTCCGGATCCGCGCCGCGCTCGAGCACACCCTGCTTGCTGAGTTCGCCGACCATCAAGCTCACCGTCGTGGGCGCCACCTCGAGGCGTGTGGCCAGATCCGTCACCGTGGTCGGTCCGTCGAACACCAGATTGGCCAGCAGCGACAGGTGCCGAGGCGCCAGCGAGAACGACTCCAGTTCCTTGGGAACGCCCAATTTCTTGGCCCGTCCGACGACACGCGGCATGAGCAGCAGCAGCATGCGGATGCCGTCGTCCACGCCGAGCCCGTTCCGCTCCTCGGTTGACATGCCGACCGCCTCTCAATAGCCTTTGTTTACAAAACAGTTTTGCTTGCAAAGAAAAACTCCCGCTCGTCAACAGGCTATAACCGGCGGTCGCGGTGCGCGGCGAGCCGTGGAAGGGGCATGGACATGACCGATCCGGAACGGATCCAGCCGGGAGAGTTCAACCGGGCGATCATCGCGGAGTTCCGCGCGAACGGGGGCGAAGTCGGCGGGATGTTCGAGGGGGCGCCGCTGCTACTGCTCACCACCGTCGGAGCGAGAACCGGACGCGGGCACACCGTGCCGGTCGTCTACCGCCGCGACGGTGCTCGTGTGCTGGTGTTCGGATCCAACGCGGGCGCGGACATCCATCCCGCCTGGGTCCACAATGTGCGGGCGAATCCGGAGGTCACCGTGGAGATCAGGGCGGGGGACCGGATCGAGACCTACGCGGCCGACGCCCGAATCCTGCAGGGCGCGGAGCGGGACCGTCACTACGCCGCGCAAGCGAGCGACGATCCGGCCTTCGCCGCCTATCAGGCGGCGACCGATCGGACCATTCCCGTGGTCGCGGTGGAGCGGGTGATACGTGCCGGGCTGGGCCGGCGCCGCTTTCTGGCGGGAGTGGGTGTGACCGCGACCGCGGCGGCGGGTGTCGCTGGTACGACGGCCCTGGCCGGCTCGCCCGACGCGGGCGCACCCGGGCAACAGCGCGCGGCGGCGATCGGCGACCACCTCCGTCACGTCCATGCCCAGCTGCGACGCGATCTCGCCGCCGTCCGAACGGGCCTCGAGCAGCACGTGCGCGCGCCGGACGGGGTGGGCAAGCCTGCCCTGCCGCAGGATCTGCGCACCCATTGTCTCGCGTTCTGCGGCGCGCTCGGCGAACATCACACCGGCGAGGACGGCGTCTTCCCGGCCCTGGCCCGGCTGCATCCCGAACTCGTGCCGGTGATCGACCGGCTGAATCGCGAGCACGGTGTGGTCGCGGGTGCGTTGACCGAGCTGCGGACGCTCCTCGACGCCGCGGAACCGGGCGACCCGGCGCGGCTACTCGCCGAATTCGACCGCCTCGCAACGGAATTGGAAACCCACTTCACCTACGAGGAGAACACGCTCCTGGACACGCTGAACGCGACCGACCCGGCCGCGCTCCGGCCCGGTCAGCGGTAGTTGACGAACTGCAGCGCGATCCCGAAATCCTCGCCCTTCAGCAGCGCGATCACCGCTTGCAGATCGTCGCGCTTCTTGCTGCTCACCCGCAGCTCGTCGCCCTGGATCTGCGCCTTCACGCCCTTCGGGCCCTCGTCCCGGATCTTCTTGGAGATCTTCTTCGCGTGCTCGGAATCGATGCCCTGCACCAGCGAGCCGGTGATCTTGTACACCTTGCCGGAGGAGACCGGCTCGCCCGCGTCGAACGCCTTCAGCGAGATGTCGCGGCGGATCAGCTTCTCCTTGAACACCTCCAGCGCGGCCTTGACGCGCTCCTCCGCCTCCGCGGTGAGCACGATCTTGTCCTCGCCGGACCATTCGATCGACGCGCCGGTGCCGCGGAAGTCGTAGCGGGTGCCGAGTTCCTTCTCCGCCTGATGCAGGGCGTTGTCGACCTCCTGCCGGTCGACCTTGCTCACAACATCGAAAGACGAATCAGCCACGCTGCGCTCCTGTTCTGACGGTCCGACGGGTGAGCTGAGCGGGACGCTTCCAGCCATCGTCAGTTCTACCCGGAGCCCCGAGGGTAGTCGCGTCGCAGGGCCGATAGCCAGCCGGTTTGCATTCAGGGTGCGGGTTCGATGTATTCTGCTCAGCGCGTGAAACAATGCGCGAACGGCAGGTTGCCCGAGCGGCCAATGGGAGCAGACTGTAAATCTGTCGGTGAAAGCCTACGTAGGTTCGAATCCTACACCTGCCACTCCGCTCACCAGGCGAGCCCTGTACGCAGAAAGCGCGTACAGGGCTCGCTTCGTAATGTTTTGTGGGGGTGCAACCCCCACGCCCCGCCCGGCGGGGCTTCGCCCCCCGGACCCCCCATTTCCAGTGGTTGCGTTGGTCGCGGGGTGTTGCGTTGGTCGCGGGTGTTCCGTCGGTCGTTCACACGGGCGCGTCAATGACCGACGTTCTTGTCGAGCCGGATCGCGTGTTGGTGCGGCCGGGCTCTGTTTCACGCCGATTCGCCGGTCGCTTCGGTCGTCGCCGCTTCGGTCGGCCGCTTCGATTCCGGCCTCGAACCGGCAGTTGTCCGGTCGAAGACTCACGGCATGTTCGCTCGGGGCCGCCACATTTTCGGGTTGGCGTGGGGCGCGCAGTTCGTGTCCACGCGCAGCGCGCAGTTTGTCCGCACTTACAGCGCGCTTCTTGTGATCGTTGCGTGGCCACGTCGCGTCGCGGAGGTCAGGTTTGTGTGGGAACGGGCCGTATCTCGCGAGCAGGCGTTACTCCCGAGAGCCGTAAGGGTGCGCCGAATCGCTGCGGCTGTGCGCGGAAACACCCCTCTGACCACGCGGTTTGGTACGAAGACCGGTGAGTGTGTAACCTCGTTCAAGACTTCACCGCGCTGAGGTCGAGTATTTGGGGCTCGGTGCGGAAGTAGTCATGCCCCCTTAGCTCAGTCGGCAGAGCGTTTCCATGGTAAGGAAAAGGTCAACGGTTCGATTCCGTTAGGGGGCTCGCCGGATTGCCGGTGGTGACCGACTCGGCATCGCTCCCGTAGTGCGGGCTCGGCACCATGGCAATGCGACGCCGTGGCGGTGTAGCTCAGTCGGTAGAGCAAACGACTCATAATCGTTGTGTCGCCGGTTCAAGTCCGGCCATCGCTACCACAACCCGATACAAGACCATCAGGTACCGGAAAGAAGGCATATCGTGGCCGCGAAGTCCACCGATGTCCGGCCAAAGATCACCTTGGCCTGCGAGCAGTGCAAGCACCGCAACTACATCACCAAGAAGAACCGGCGCAACGACCCGGACCGGCTGGAGCTGAAGAAGTTCTGCCCGAACTGCGGCACGCACCGGGCGCACCGCGAATCCCGCTAGTCCTCCACGCGTGAACTACCGCGTGGTGTAGCGCCGGGAGTCGTATCCCGGTATCTCGGGCCGTGGCACCGCGAGGGCCGGACAACTGTCCGGCCCTGACGCATTTTCACGGTGTGGGTGCGGTGGTGAGCGCTCCGCAGACTCCGGGTGACGGGGTCAGATAGGTACAGTCCTCCCGTGACAATCAACACCGGTACAGACGAAGCGGTCAAGACGGGCGAGGAGCTCGACCCCGCGGCGAACGCCGCGGCGATGGTCGGTCACCACTACCGCGTCGACGACTACTACGAGGTCGGGCGCGAAAAGGTGCGTGAGTACGCCCGCGCCGTGCAGGACTACCACCCGGTGCACTGGGACGAGGACGCGGCGCAGGAGTACGGGTACGACAACCTGCTCGCACCGGTCACCTTCATCTCCCTGGTCGGGATTCTCGCGCAGCGCAAATTGTTCGAAGAGGTCGTCACCGGCTACGACCTCAGCCAGATCATGCAGACCGACCAGATCCTGGAATTCCATCGCCCGATCAAGGTCGGCGACCAGCTCACCTGCGATGTCCACCTGCACTCGTTCCGGCAGGCCTTCGGCGGCGACATCATGGTGACCAAGAACATCGTCACCGCGCAGAACGACGAACTGGTGCTCACCACCTACACCACCCTCGTCGGGCGCAGCGGCGGCGACATCGACCCGAACCTCAACGCCGCCGTCCGCAACGTGCTCATGCACGGCATCGGCGAGGACGCGCCGGGGCATCGCCCGCGTAGCGCGCTCGCGGTGACCGAGGCACCCTCTCCGGTCGTGCCGCCCGCGGAAGGGGTGCGCACGAAGCACGCCATCCGCTTCGAGGACGTCTCCGCCGGTGACGAACTGCCCGCGCGCATCGTCCGGCTCACCCGCGGCGATCTGGTGAACTACGCGGGCGTCTCCGGCGACGCCAACCCGATCCACTGGAGCGACGAGGTCGTGAAGCTGGTCGGCCTGGACAACGTCGTGGCGCACGGCATGCTCACCATGGGCCTGGGCGGCGGATTCGTCACCTCGTGGCTCGGCGACCCCGGCGCGATCAAGGAGTACAACGTCCGCTTCACCAGCCCGGTCTACGTGGGCTCCGACGAGGCCGCCGAGATCGAGTACACCGGTAAGGTGAAATCGGTCGATCCGGAGACCAGGACCGCGGTCGTGGCCATCGTGGCCAAGGCGGCGGGCAAGAAGATCTTCGGCCGGGCCACCGCGACCGTGCAACTGGCCTGACCAGGGACAGCGACCCGGATTGGCTAATGCCGCGCACGGTAACGTACACTCAGGTTTCTGGGGTCGCCAGCCGCTGCGCGCTGCTCTGAGGGGCTGGTTCCAGGCGATCCGCGAGGATCGTCCAAGGGGCCGGCAACTGCCGGAGTGGCGCGCGTGTTGTGTGACACCAGGGAACAACTGAATATCGAACAGTGGTTGGACAGCCAACACCGTCCGACCAAAGGGGCGTAGCTCAACTGGCAGAGCAGCGGTCTCCAAAACCGCAGGTTGCAGGTTCAAGTCCTGTCGCCCCTGCCCTGGATGCCAGCGACGAGAGAGGACCGACGTGAGCGAGCGTAGCGAGCGAGCCATTGGCACAGCGCGCATCGCGCACGGCGGCACCGAGCGCAGCGAGGAGAAGGCGTGAGCGACGAGCGGGACACTCGCCGCGGCGCACATGCCGCCGACGACGGCGACGACACCGCCGCAGCGACACGACCGAGCGGAAAGCGTTCCGCCCGGCGGGCCCGCTCTGCGTCCTCACAGGTCGATACGGGCGCTGTCGCCACGCTCGACCGTCCGTCGCGGAAGGCAGCCAAGACGACCGATCGGGCCGAACGCAAGACGACGGGTAATCCGTTCAAGCGTTTGCTCAAGTTCCTGCGTGAGGTCATCGCGGAACTGCGCAAGGTGATCTGGCCCAACCGGAAGCAGATGGTCACCTATACGAGCGTTGTTCTGGTGTTCGTGATTTTCATGGTCGCGTACATCAGCGGGTTGGATCTGGCGTTCATCAAGGGTGTCAACTGGCTGTTCGGCTAGCTGAACGACGCCGACGCCGGTAGCCGATCCCGGGGCGGACACGGGTGGAAGCGATTTCGCCGCGCGCCCGGCCCCGGCACGCAGAGGATGTACGTGACGACACAGGAAGCGAGTGCCCCAGTGAGCACCCCGGAGAACGACACACACGACAAGTTCCCGGCCGACGACGCGGTGGCCGAGCCCACCGACTCCGTCGAGGAGTTCGCGACCGACGAGCCCGCGGTCGAGGAATCGGAGCCCGCTGAGCCCGCTGAGTCCGTCCCCGCCGCTCCGATCGATGCCGAGCCCGCCGATCCGGTCGCCGAGATGAAGGCAGCGCTGCGGCGCGCCCCCGGCGAGTGGTACGTGATCCACTCCTACGCCGGCTACGAGAACAAGGTGAAGGCCAACCTCGAGACCCGCGTGCAGAACCTGGACCTGGAGGACTACATCTTCCAGGTCGAGGTGCCCACCGAAGAGGTCACCGAGATCAAGAACGGGCAGCGCAAGCACGTCAACCGCAAGGTGCTGCCCGGTTACATCCTGGTCCGCATGGAGCTCAACGACGAGTCGTGGGGCGCGGTGCGCAACACCCCCGGCGTCACCGGCTTCGTCGGCGCCACCTCCCGTCCGTCGCCGCTGTCCATCGACGACGTGGTGAAGTTCCTCGTGCCCGCCGCCCAGCAGCAGAAGAAGCCCGCTGCCGCGTCCGCGTCGGCGGCCGCCGAGTCCGCCGGTGGCGAGGTCGCGCCGAAGCCGGTCATCGAGGTCGACTTCGAGGTCGGCGAGTCGGTGACCGTCATGGACGGCCCCTTCGCGACGTTGCCCGCCAGCATCTCCGAGGTCAACGCCGAACAGCAGAAGCTCAAGGTGCTCGTGTCGATCTTCGGCCGCGAGACCCCGGTCGAGCTGGCGTTCACCCAGGTCGCGAAGATCTAGATCCGTTCCGTCGACGACGGGATGAATCGGCCCGCGCGGCGGGTTGATTCACAGACTTGCAAAGAGCAAGGACACCAAACACCTAGGAAAGAAAGATGCCCCCCAAGAAGAAGAAGCTCGCCGGGATCATCAAGCTTCAGATCCAGGCCGGCCAGGCGAACCCGGCCCCTCCGGTCGGCCCCGCGCTCGGTCAGCACGGCGTCAACATCATGGAGTTCTGCAAGGCGTACAACGCCGCGACCGAGTCGCAGCGTGGCAACGTCATCCCGGTCGAGATCTCGGTGTACGAGGACCGGTCGTTCGACTTCAAGCTGAAGACCCCGCCCGCCGCCAAGCTGCTGCTCAAGGCCGCAGGCGTGCAGAAGGGCTCGGCGGAGCCGCACCGCCTCAAGGTCGCCAAGGTGACCATGGACCAGGTGCGCGAGATCGCCAAGACCAAGCAGGAAGATCTGAACGCCAACGACGTCGAGCAGGCGGCCAAGATCATCGCGGGTACCGCGCGTTCGATGGGCATCACCGTCGAAGGCTGAGCGGAATCGCTCCCCGGTGGGAGGGCCGGCCAGGCCCGATAACCACGTCTGAACTATCGAACAGGACAGAGAATCATGGCAAAACGAAGCAAGGCGTATCTCGCCGCGGCCGAGAAGGTCGATCGCACCCAGCTCTACTCCCCGCTGGCCGCCGCGCGCCTGGCGAAGGAGACCGCAAGCACCAAGACCGACGCGACCGTCGAGGTCGCCGTGCGTCTCGGTGTGGATCCCCGTAAGGCCGACCAGATGGTCCGCGGCACGGTCAACCTGCCGCACGGCACCGGTAAGACCGCCCGCGTCATCGTCTTCGCCGCGGGCGAGAAGGCCGCCGAGGCCGAGGCCGCGGGCGCGGATGCCGTCGGCGCCGAGGACCTGATCGAGCGGATCCAGGGCGGCTGGCTGGACTTCGACGCCGCGATCGCCACCCCGGACCAGATGGCCAAGGTCGGCCGGATCGCGCGTGTTCTCGGCCCGCGCGGCCTGATGCCGAACCCGAAGACGGGCACGGTCACCACCGACGTGACCAAGGCCGTCAACGACATCAAGGGCGGCAAGATCAACTTCCGCGTCGACAAGCAGGCCAACCTGCACTTCGTCATCGGCAAGGCGTCCTTCGACGACGCCAAGCTGGTGGAGAACTACGGCGCCGCGCTGGACGAGATCCTGCGTGCCAAGCCGTCGACCGCCAAGGGCCGCTACGTCAAGAAGGTGACGGTCTCGACGAACACCGGACCGGGCATCCCGGTGGACCCGAACCGCACCCGCAACCTCCTCGACGAGGACGCGTAAACAGCGGCTGAGCCGACCGCGACGGCGGGAACGCGTAATGCGTTCCCGCCGTCGCGCGTTTGCGGACTAATCCGCCCGGCGGCGTGGTTGGGGTTCGATGTGACCGTCGTTCTTCTGATCTCCGGCAGCACTCGCGCCGCCTCCACCAATTCCGCCGCACTCCGGACCGCCTCCGCCGTCGCCCCGGATGGCGTCGAAACCGTCTGGTACGACGGTCTCGCGGACTTGCCCGCGTTCAGCCCGGACGACGACGGCACCGCTCATCCATCGGTCGTCGCGCTGCGCGAACACCTTTCGCGCGCCGACGCCGTGCTGTTCTGTACCCCCGAATACGCGGGCACCTTGCCGGGCAGCCTGAAGAACCTCCTGGATTGGACCGTCGGGACCGGTGATCTCTATCGCAAGCCGGTCGCCTGGATCACCGTGGCGGCCCCCGGGCGTGGTGACGGTGCGACCGCGACGCTGCGCAGCGTGCTCGGCTATGTCGGGGCCGAGATCGATCCGGATGTCTGCCGGCGATTGCCCGTGCTGCGCGAGGACGTCGGCCCGGACGGGCTGATCGCCGACGCCGAATTCCGGTCCGGCGCCGTGGCCGCGTTGCGCGGGCTCGCCCGGTTCGCGGAGACCGCGACGCCGTGAGAAAAGTCACCGGCAGGTGCGGAGCGGCTGCCATCGAACGGGCGTGACGGAAAGGCGTGTCGCCGCACAACGATTCGACGGCCGGCGGGTTTCGGTCAGGCGTCCTGCCCCGGCCCGTTTTGGCAGATGGGAACCCGTCCGGGTACATTGGACATCAGTTATCGACGAGTTCGATCGCTACCCAATCCGTTCTACCGAAGACCGTTGGTCGTCGAGCCCGCATGGGTTCGGTCGAAGGTCCGGCGACATTGCCGGCGGCCCACGCAGGGAGAGCCGAGGCTGGGAATTGATCCGGGTATGTCCCGGCTCGGTTTTCTGTTGCGCCCCGGAACGCTCTGCGTTCGGGGCGTTTGTTTTGTCGCCGGCCCCTGATCGGTAGTTCGAGTACACGAACCGACCAATCAGAGAGGAGGCGAAGTATGGCAAAACCCGAGAAGGTCACCGCGGTCGAGGAGATCGCGGAGCAGTTCAAGAGCTCGACGGCCACCGTCGTCACGGAATACCGTGGCCTGTCGGTCGGCAAGCTCACCGAGCTGCGGCGCGCGCTCGGCGCCGACGCCACGTACTCCGTCGCCAAGAACACCCTGGTCAAGCGTGCCGCCGCCGAGGCGGGCGTGGAAGGCCTCGACGAACTGTTCGTCGGGCCGACCGCGATCACCTTCATCACCGGTGAGCCGGTCAACGCGGCCAAGGCCCTGAAGACCTTCGCGAAGGACAACAAGGCGCTCATCATCAAGGGCGGCTACATGGACGGCGCGCCGCTGTCCGTGTCCGAGGTCGAGCGGATCGCCGACCTGGAGACCCGTGAGGTGCTGCTGGCCAAGCTGGCCGGTGCGCTCAAGGGCAACCTCGCAAAGGCCGCCGGTCTGTTCAACGCTCCCGCCTCGCAGGTGGCCCGCTTGGCCGCCGCGCTGCAGGAGAAGAAGCAGGCCGAAGAAGGCGGATCTGCCGCCGAGTAATGCCGTGTGGCACGACTCCCCGCTCAGACATTCACTACCGAAAGGAAAACAACAATGGCCAACGTTGACGAACTGCTCGAGACCTTCGGCAACATGACCCTGCTCGAGCTCTCGGACTTCGTGAAGAAGTTCGAGGAGAAGTTCGAGGTCACCGCGGCTGCTCCGGTCGCCGTCGCCGCCGTCGGTGGTGCCGCCGCTCCGGCCGAGGCCGTCGAGGAGCAGGACGAGTTCGACGTCGTGCTCGAGGGTGCGGGCGACAAGAAGATCCAGGTCATCAAGGTGGTCCGCGAGATCGTCTCCGGCCTGGGCCTGAAGGAAGCCAAGGACCTGGTCGAGAGCGCCCCGAAGCCGATCCTGGAGAAGGTCGCCAAGGACGCCGCCGAGGCCGCCAAGGCGAAGCTGGAAGAGGCCGGCGCCAAGGTCTCGGTCAAGTAATTCACGACCGAACACGCCGAACGGGCGATCCCCTGTGGGGGATCGCCCGTTCGCGTTTTCCGGCAATCTCGCCGCTATCGTCGATACCGAAACTATTGCGGAGTTACTACGCAGTCAGGTCGGGGTGTGCCCGATCTGTCCCATGAGTTACAGTGACCGAACCCACTGTGACGTGACGCACCGCGATAACCGAGCGCGCGGTTCGCCGGTGGGCAGCTCGCTGAGAATTGTGGAGGTTGGCGTGGGCGTCGAGGTCAGGACCGAGAGTGTAACCAAGTCTTTCGGTTCCCAGCGAATTTGGCAGGACGTGTCTCTGACGTTGCCCTCGGGCGAGGTCAGCGCGCTGCTGGGCCCATCGGGCACTGGTAAGTCGGTGTTCCTGAAGTCGCTGATCGGACTTCTGCGCCCCGAGCGCGGCTCGATCTACATCGACGGCACCGATATCACCACCTGCTCCAACAAGGAGCTCTACGAGATCCGCAAGCTCTTCGGCGTGCTGTTCCAGGACGGCGCGCTGTTCGGCTCGATGAATCTGTTCGACAACGTGGCCTTCCCGCTGCGCGAGCACACCAAGAAGAGCGAATCCGAGATCAAGAAGATCGTCATGGAGAAGCTGGAGCTCACCGGTCTGCTCGGGGCCGAGGGCAAGCTGCCCGGCGAGATCTCCGGCGGTATGCGCAAGCGCGCCGGGCTGGCCCGCGCCCTTGTGCTGGATCCGCAGATCATCCTCGTCGACGAGCCGGACTCGGGTCTGGACCCGGTCCGCACCTCTTACCTGAGCCAGCTGCTGATCGACATCAACGCTCAGATCGACGCCACCATCCTGATCGTCACGCACAACATCAACCTGGCGCGCACGGTGCCGGACAACATCGGCATGCTGTTCCGCCGCCAGCTGGTCATGTTCGGCCCGCGCGAGGTGCTGCTCACCTCGGACGAGCCGGTGGTCAAGCAGTTCCTCAACGGCCGCATGATCGGCCCGATCGGTATGTCCGAGGAGAAGGACGAGGCGCAGATGGCGCGCGAGCAGGCGCTCGTGGACGCCGGGCACCACCACGGCGGCGCCGAGGAGGTCGAAGGCATCATCCCGCAGATGCGCGCCACCCCGGGTATGCCGGTGCGCCAGGGCGTGCTTCGCCGCAAGGAACGTGTGCGCGAAATCATGCACACGCTGCCGCATGCGGCCCAGGTCGCGATCCGCGAATCACTTGCGGAGAACGACGATACGCAGGTGATGGCGTACAACAGCGGCGACCTGGCTAATTATCAGGGCGGCTCGTACGACACCACCGTGCGACACAACACAACTAACGGGTAACATCTGCGATCGTGAATTCGACCCTGGCGCGATTGCGAACTCCCCTGGAGTCGGGGTTTGCCCAGGCCGGCAATATCTTTGCGCTGCTCATCGACGTTTTACGGAAGACATTCCGTCGCCCCTTCGAGTGGCGGGAGTTCATCGAGCAGTCGTGGTTCATCGCGAGTGTCTCGATCCTGCCCAGCGCGCTGGTCGCGATTCCGTTCGGCGCGGTCGTGGCACTGCAGACCGGTTCGCTGATCAAACAGCTCGGCGCGGAATCGTTCACCGGCGCGACCAGTGTGCTGGCAACCGTCCAGCAGGCGGCTCCCGTCGTGACGGCCCTGATCATCGCGGGCGCGGCCGGGTCGGCGGTGGCCGCCGATCTCGGCTCGCGCACCATCCGCGAGGAGATCGACGCGATGGAAGTGCTCGGCATCGATCCGGTGCGAAAGCTGGTGGTGCCGCGCGTGCTCGGCATGATGCTGGTCGCGCTGCTGCTCAACGGCCTGGTCTCGGTGGTCGGCATCGCGGGCGGGTACTTCTTCAACGTGCTGCTGCAGGGCGGCACGCCCGGCGCCTACCTGGCGTCGTTCTCCGCGCTCGCCCAGTTGCCGGACCTGTGGATCGGCGAGATCAAGGCGGCGGTGTTCGGTCTGCTCGCCGGCGTCATCGCCGCGTACAAGGGGCTGCATCCCAAGGGGGGCCCGAAAGGAGTCGGTGACGCGGTGAACCAATCCGTGGTGATCACGTTCATGGTGCTGTTCTTCGTGAATCTCATCCTGACCCTGGTGTACCTACAGGTCGTTCCGGCCAAGGGCGCCTGACCGATGGCCACGTCATACCGAACCCCGGTCGCCAAGTCCATGCGCCGGGTGGGTGAAATCGCTCGGATGCCGCTCAACGTGATCGATCGCGCGGGCGAGCAGATGTCGTTCTACACGCGAGCCATCGCGTGGATCCCGCGGACCGCGGTGCACTACCGCAAGGAAGTCATGCGGCTGCTCGCCGAGGTCACCTTCGGCACCGGCGCGCTCGCGGTGATCGGCGGCACCATCGGCGTCATCGTGTTCATGTCCGGTTCCGTCGGCGTCGTCGTCGGCCTACAGGGTTTCAAGGCCCTCGACGCGCTCGGCAGCTCGGTGCTCACCGGCTTCCTCACCGCCTACATCAACACCCGCGAGATCGCCCCACTGGTCGCCGCGCTCGCCCTGTCCGCCACGGTCGGTTGTGGTTTCACCGCGCAGTTGGGCGCCATGCGGATCTCCGAGGAGATCGATGCGCTCGAGGTGATGGCGGTGCCGGGCGTGCCGTTCCTGGTGACCAGCCGGGTGATCGCCGGATTCCTCGCGGTGATCCCGCTCTACATCGTCGGGCTGCTCGGCACGTTCCTGGCGTCGCGGGCGATCAGCATCTGGTTCAACGGGCAATCCAGCGGGTCCTACGACCATTACTTCAGTTTGTTCCTGCCACCGGAGGACGTGCTCTATTCGTTCCTCAAGGTGCTGGTCTTCGCCTTCGTGATCATCATGGTGCACTGCTACTACGGATTCCACGCCACCGGCGGGCCTGCGGGCGTCGGCGTCGCGGTCGGCCGCGCGGTCCGCGCCGCGATCGTCCTGGTGAATGTGCTCGACTTCTTCCTCAGCCTCGCGATCTGGGGCACCACCACCACGGTGCGGGTGGCCGGATGAGCCGCACCCAGGCCTGGCGCTCGACCGCGAAGCTACGCATCCGAGTGCTGGGGATCGCCTTCTTCGTCGTGGTCGCGTTGTTCCTCTGGACCACCGTCGCGATCTACAACAAGCAGTTCGTGCGCACCGTGCACGTCGACCTGATCACCGACAGCGTGGGCAACGCGCTGACCCGCAACGCCGACGTGAAGGTGCGCGGCATCACCGTCGGCGAGGTGCGCTCGAGCAGTTCCGAGGGCGGCGAGGTGACCTTGGACCTGGCCATCAATCCGGACAAGGCGCAGCAGATCCCGGCCAACGCGACCGCGCGCCTGCTGCCCAAGACGCTCTTCGGCGAGCGCTATGTGGATCTGGTGATCCCGGAGAACCCGAGCCCCCAGCATCTGACCGACGGCTTGACGCTGCACCAAGACGTCAGCGGCAACGCCATCGAGCTGAGCAAACTGCTCGACGACCTGCTCCCGCTGCTGCAGTCCATCCCGCCGCAGGATCTCGCGGCCACCCTCGGCGCGCTGTCGCAGGCGCTGGCCGGTCAGGGCTCCGCGCTCGGCGAGACCGTGGACAAGCTGGACGACGCCTTCCGCCAGGTCAATGTGGTGCTGCCGGACCTGCAGGCGGACCTGCGCAGCTTCGCGGAGGTGGCGGCCACCTATTCCGACGCTGCCCCGCAGCTGATCCAGGCACTGGACAACCTGCGCACGACCAACGCCACCATCGTGCAGCGGCGCACCGACATCGACGTTCTCTACGCGACGCTGACGCCGACCGCGGCCACCACCACCGATTTCCTGATCGCCAACCGCGACAACATCATCGACGTGGCCGCCGATTCCCGGCCCGCGCTGGAGCAACTGGCCTACTACTCGCCGAACTACGCCTGCTCGCTGGCGAACTTCGCGCAGCTCAAGCCGCGCATCGACCGGATCTTCGGCAAGGGCACCGACCTGCCCGGCTCGCGGGTGACCATCGAACTCACCAACACGCGCGGCAAGTACCTGCCCAACCAGGACGAACCGCGCTGGCTGGACCCCAGGGGGCCGTGGTGCATCCCCGAGATGCCGCTGGGCGTCGACCCCGGCCAGTACACCGGCGGCCCGAACAACGACGGCTCCTACGCCGTCCCCAGTCGCAACCCCGGTGACCAGCAGATCGGAAATCTGGAACCGCCGCAGTTCGGCGTCCACCCGGCGAGCAAGATGCCGACGATCGCCGGTTCGCCCATGGAGCAGCAGTCGCTCGGCGCGATCTACGGCGCGGCCAATGGCGTCGCTCCGGATCAGGTGCCCGGCTGGGTGACCAGGGCCGGTGCGCCCGCGTTCCGCGGAAGCGAGGTGAGCGTGCGATGAAGCAGCATCTGCGCGGCCTGGGCGGCCCGCTGACCAAGCTGGTCATCTTCGTCGTGGTAACCCTGTTCGTGACGGTCATGCTCGCGCTGTCCATCGCCAACTACAGCGGCGGCGGCACCGCGTTCAAGGCCAGGTTCACCGACGTCACCGCGCTCAACCGCGGCGACGAGGTCCGCATCGCGGGCGTCCGGGTCGGCAAGGTCACCGACGTCTCGATCGTGGACAAGCGCCTGGCCGAGGTGAAGTTCGAACTCAGCGACCGGGATTGGCTGCCGTCCTCGACCACCGCCACGATCAAGTACCGCAACCTGGTCGGCCAGCGCTACATCGCGCTGGAGCAGGGGACCGGCGAGCAGGGCCGCAAGCTGAACGAGGGCGGCACCATCCCGCTCGAGCACACCAGGCCCGCGCTGAACCTGACCACGCTGTTCAACGGCTTCCGGCCGCTGTTCCGCACACTGACCGCCGACGACGTCAACAAGCTGTCGTTCGAGATCATCCAGGTCTTCCAGGGCGAGCAGGGCACCATCCACGATCTGGTGGCGACCACCGCGAACCTGACCAACAAGATCGCCGACAAGGACGCGGTGATCGGTGAGCTGACCCGCAACCTGACCGCCGTGCTGGACACCGTGAACCAGCGCGACGACCAGTTCGACCAGTTGATCGTGAACACCGAGGCGCTAATCAGCGGCCTGAACGCCGAGCGCGACACCATCGGGCGCTCGGTGACCTCACTCGCCGACCTGACCTCGGCGACGTCCGACCTGCTCGTCCCGGTGCGCCCGACGCTGCAAGGGTCGATCGCGGGCCTGAGCCAATTGACCGGCACGCTCGACGAGCGCCAGGACGAGGTGAACGAAGCGCTGTACAACCTGCCGCTGAAGATGGAGAAGCTCGGCCGCGCCGCCAGCTACGGCTCCTGGTTCCAGTTCTATCTGTGCGGCATCGACATCGTCGTCGGACCGGGCGCCGTCGACGCGCCGCAGCTCAACCTGCCCGCAGGCATGCCGACGATCAATCAGCCGCTGTACACCAACGCCGCGCCGCGCTGCCATGGGAAGGCTCGCTGATGGACGACCGCATTCTGCTCGGCAAGCGCAGCCCGGCGTTCCTGGGCGCGCTCGGCATCGCCGTCGTGCTGTTGGTGACGGTGTCGGCCTTCTTCCTGGATCGGTTGCCGATCATCGGGGCGGGGACGAAGTACACCGCGGAATTCAGCGAGGCGGCGGGCCTGAAGAAGGGCAACGAAGTCCGGGTGGCCGGCGTCAAGGTGGGCTCGGTGTCCGATGTCCGGCTCGACGGGGACCGCGTGCTCGTGGACTTCCGCACCAAGGACACCTGGATCGGCAACGAGACCACCGCGTCCATCCAGATCAAGACGCTGCTCGGGCAGAAGTACCTCGCGCTCGATCCGAGGGGCTCCAAACCGGCCACGCCGAGTTCGCGGATCCCGCTCTCGCGCACCGTCTCCCCGTACGACGTGGTGGACGCGTTCACCGACGCCGCGCGCACCATCGACCAGATCGACACCGCGCAGCTGGCCAAGAGCATGCAAGTGCTGTCGGAGGCGTTCGAGACGACGCCGCCGGAGATCCGCGGGTCCATCGACGGTGTCGCCCGGCTGTCGGAGACGCTGGCCAAACGCGATCAGGAGCTGAAGAAGCTGTTCGCCGCGACCAGGCAGACCACCCAGATCCTCGCCGACCGCAACGCCGAGTTCGAGCGGCTGCTGGCCAACGGCGGCCAGCTGCTGGCCGAGCTGAACATCAGGCAGCAGTCGATCAAGCAGTTGCTGGTCGGCGCGCAGACGGTGTCCACCGAACTGAGCGCCCTCGTGCACGACAACGAGGAGCAGATCGGCCCGGCGCTGAAGAATCTGCGCGCCGCGATCGATCTGCTCAACTCCAACCAGCAGAACGTCTCCAAGACGTTGGAACTCGCGGCGCCGTTCTACAGCCTCTACGCCAACGTGCTCGGCACCGGACGCTGGTTCGACGCGGTGATCGTCAACGTGCTGCCGCCCGCCCTGCCCGACATCCCCGGCTACCGTCAGCCGATCCGCACTCTGGGAGGTAACTGACGTGGCGGACAACTGGCGTAGCGATCCGGTTGGTGCGGTGCGCGGTTCCAGCCGCGGCGCCAAGGTGGGCATCGCGCTGGTCCTCGTCCTCGCCGTGCTGGTCGCGGTGGTGCTGTGGTGGCTGTTCAACCGGCTGACCACCACCAAGATCACCGCTTACTTCGATCGCTCGGTCGGCATCTACGAGGGCTCGGACGTCCGGATCCTCGGCGTGCCGGTCGGTTCGGTGGATTCGGTGGAGCCGCAGGGCGATCAGGTCAAGATCGTGATGAGCGTGGACCGCAAGTACGACGTGCCGGCGGGCGCGCGGGCCGCGCAGATCACGCCCTCCATCGTGTCGGACCGCTACATCCAGCTCACCCCCGCCTACACCGGTGGCCCGAAGATGGCGCGCGACGCGACCATTCCGCGCGAGCGCACGGCCACGCCCGTCGAAGTGGACCAGCTGTACAAGAGCATCACCGAACTCTCCCAGGCGCTGGGGCCCAACGGCGCCAACGCCGACGGAGCGGTGAACGACCTGGTGCGCACCGGCGCGGCGAACCTGGCGGGCAACGGCGAGGCGCTGGCCAACAGCCTCACCCAGTTGTCCCGGGCGGCCCGCTACCTGTCGGACGCGCGTGGCGACATCTTCGACACGGTCAAGAACCTGCAGTCCTTCATCACCATGCTGGCCCAGAACGACCAGCAGGTGCGGCAATTCAACACACAGCTGGCCGACCTGTCGACGTTCCTCGCCGACGAGCGGCAGGATCTCGGCGCGGCACTGAATCTGCTGTCGATCGCGCTGGGCGACGTCGCGCGCTTCATCGACGACAACCGGGGCTTGATCGCGAGCAATGCCGAAGGGCTGATCCAGCTCACCAAGACGCTGTCCGATCAGCGCGACGACGTGGCGGCCCTGCTGCCTGTCCTGCCGTTGGCGTTGAGCAACCTGATCAACGTGCACAATGCCGAATCGGGCACCCTCGACATGCGCGCGAACTTCCCCGAAACCCAGGACCCGTTCGGCGCGGTGTGCAAGATGCTGGACCTGTCCAAACTGATGCCCGGCGATCCCAAGTTCGAGGCGCTCGGCAAGCAGATGCGGCCGATCCTCGACCACTGCAAGGAGATCACCGACCAGATCACCGCCGGGGTGCAGACCCCGACGTTGAACCTGCCGTTCGGCATCCTCAGCGGCGAGAACCAGCAGCGTGACCCGGTGCCGGGCACCGTGCCCGGCACGCCGTCGGACCGGCTTCCGCCGTCGCAGGGAGGGGAGCGATGAGCATTCGAATCCGTTCCGTCGCGCGTGGTCTCGGCGCGGCGCTGGCGCTCGGCCTGTCCGCGACGCTGGTCACCTCGTGTGCCTCCGACGGCATCTACAGCGTGCCGCTGCCCGGCGGTGCCGACGTGGGCAAGCACCCGATGCACATCGACATCCAGTTCGACGACGTCCTCGATCTGGTCCCGCAGTCGGCGGTCAAGGTCGAGGGCGTGCCGGTGGGCCGGGTCGAGAAGATCAGCATCGGCAAGGATCAGTGGACCGCCACCGTGCGCACCTTGGTCAACTCGTCGGTGAGCCTGCCCGCGAACGCGCACGCCGAGGTCCGGCAGTCGAACCTGCTCGGCGAGAAGTTCATCGAGCTCTCCCGGCCCTCGGCCGATCCGGAACCCGGCAGGCTGGCCGACGGCTCGGTGATCCCGGTCGACCGCACCCGGCACGCCACCGAGGTCGAACAGGTGCTCGGCGCGCTGTCGCTGCTGCTCAACGGCGGCGGCGTCGCGCAGTTGCAGCCGATCGTCACCGAACTGAACAAGACATTCGGCGGCCGGGAAGACCGGGTGCGCTCGCTGATCGAGCAGGCGAACACGCTGATCGGCGGCCTGAACCAGCAGGTGGACGACATCACCCGCGCGCTCGACGGCCTCGACGTGCTCAGCAGCCGGGTGAGCAGGCAGACCGATCAGATCGGCAAGATCCTCGACCAGCTGCCCCAGGGCATCAAGATCCTGGAAGAGCAGCGCCCGCAACTGGTCGCCCTGCTGGCCCAGCTGGACCGGCTCGGTCAGGCGGGCTTCGATGTGCTCAACACCTCGAAGGACGACCTGATCCGCGACCTCACCTCGCTGCGGCCGACATTGCAGGAGCTGGGGCGTGCCGCGCCGGATCTGGTCACGGCGGTGCCGCTGATTCCGACCTATCCGTTCCCCGACTCGGCGCTGGAGAGCACCTTCGGCGGCAGCGTGAACACGTGGTTGTCGGTGGATCAGCAGATCGGCGTCACGCTCAGCAATCTCGGTGTCGGCAAGCCCGATCCGGTGTACATCCCGCCGGTCGGTCCGCCCGTGCCGGTGAACCCGACCAATCCGTATTACAACGGCAACGGCCCGCGTCCGGGCTGGCCCACTGTGTCGATCCTGCCGCTGCCGCCGCTGATGGCGCAGCCGCCCGCACCCGGCGTGCCCGGTCCGGTCGGGGCGATCCTCGAGCAACTCGGCGTAGGGAGTGGTCCGCGATGACCCGTCTGGTGCGGTGGCAGCTCATCGCGTTCGTGGTGATCGCGGTGCTCGGCGTCGTGTACGTCGGCGGCCGGTACATCCGGCTCGACCACATGTTCGGGCTCAACGAGTACACGGTGAAGCTGCGGGCGGCCCAGACCGGCGGCATCTACAAGGGCGCCGAGGTGACCTACCGCGGCGTCCCGGTGGGCCGGGTCGGTGAGCTGGAACTCACCGGCGAGGGCGTCGTGATGAATCTCGTCATCGACACGAGTTCGCCGAAGATCCCGGCGTCGGCGAAAGCCGTGGTGGCCAACCGGTCCGCGATCGGTGAGCAGTACGTCGACCTGCAGCCCGACTCGGACGCGGGCCCGTACCTGCGCGACAACTCGGTGATCACCTCGGCGACCCTGCCGGTGCCGGTCGAGGAGCTGTTGTCCAGCGTGGACACCTTCGCGCACTCGGTGGACCTGAACGCGCTCAACACGACGGTTCGCGAACTGGGCAAAGCGTTCGACGGCAAGGGCGACGACCTGCAAGTGCTGATCGACTCGCTGAACAAATTCACCGAGACCTTCCACGCCACCCTGCCGCAGACCGTTCAGCTGATCCGCGACGGCCGCACCGCCCTCGGCACGCAGGCCGAGCAGTCCTCGCAGATCCGCGAGTTCAGCGACGGCCTGGACAAGCTCACCGCCCAGTTGCGCTCCAGCGACCCCGACGTGCGCAGGCTCATCGGCACCGGAACCGACGCGGGCGAGCAGCTCGGCGCGCTGATCGACGAGAGCGGTGGCTCGCTCACCCAGGACCTGGCCAACCTGCGGCTGCTGCTGCAGGCGATCTCGCCGAAGTTCTACGCGATCAAGCCGTTGCTGCAGATGCTCCCGCAGCTGTCGATCGGCGGCTCTTCCACCGCGCCCGGCGACGGGACCAGCCACTTCGGCCTGGTGCTCGAGGTGAACAACCCACCCACCTGTACCGTGGGCTACGAGGGCACGTATCGGATTCTCGAACAGATGAAGGCGCAGAACCCGGACTTCGACGACACGCGCGACGAGTTCCCGTTCAACAAAGACGCCAAGTGTCTGGTGCCGTTCGGTAATCCGACCGCCGTCCGGGGTGGCGCGCGAGCCGAATACGCCGATCCGGCCATCGTCCAGCCCTGGGATTCCAACCCCAAAACCGATCCGGAAAAGCTGAACCTGACTCCGGCCGCCGTGCAGCTGTCGACCCTGCTGGGGGTCACACCGAAGCGGTGACCAGGAGCAATGACGTTAGGGTGTCTCGCGTGAGTGACTGCAGCGAGCGAACCACGGCCACCAGGCCCTGGGGCGCGACCGAGCCGACCGACGGCGAGGCGATGTCGTGACCGCCGATCCGACCGTGCGGTCTGATTCGGCGTCGCAGGACACGCCGGACATCGCGACGACAGCGGCGGACACGTCCGCCCCCTCCACGAAGCCGGATGCGAGTTCCTCCACGAAGCCGGACGCGAGCGATCGGAAGCCTGCCGAGCAGGCCGGCGGCGCGTCCGAGCACGTGGTCGGTGCGTCCGGGCTCGGCCGGGTGGCCTTGGTCTGCTCCGCCGTGCTGCTCGTGATCGCGTTGGCCGGCGCCGCGTGGTTCGGCGCGGGCTGGGTGCGGGCCGCACTCACCGACGGCCCGCGCGCGGACGCCCGCGACACCGCGCTGGACGCCGCCCGCCAAGCCGCGATCAACATGACCTCGATGAACCTGGACGACGTGCCCGGCTCGCTGGCGCTGGCCAGGTCCTCGATGACCGGCGCGCTGCTGGACTCGGCCACGAAGAACAAGGACCAGGCGGAGAAGCTGGCCCAGCAGAGCGGGGTCGCGATGAACTCGAAGGTGCTCGGCGCCGCGCTCACCTCGCTCAACAGCGAGGAGGACAAGGCATCGGCGCTGGTCGTGCTGCAGGTCACCGAGAACGGCAAGGACAAGCCCGCCGCCGACTACCGCTACACCTGGACCGTCGACGTGACCAAGGACGGCGACGTCTGGAAGGCCGAGCAGATCTCCTCGCTCGGCCAGCCGGTGTTGCTGAGCGGCGGCCCCGCCGCGCAGACGTCCGCACCGGCGGGTGAGCAGCCGCCTGCCGCGCCGAAGCCGGGATCGTAGGAGGACACCCATGACGTCTCGCCGACCGGTCAACCGGGTCACCTCCAAGCGCAGGCCCACCACCGAAACGGCGCGCGCCGCGTCCGCGCGGCCCGCAGCGGCCCGCAAACCGCGCGTGGCGGGCGTTTCGCGCACCACCCTGGAACAGGACACCCTCCGCGCCGAACGGCGGTCTGCGGCCGCGCCCGGTTCGTCGTGGTGGCGCACGATCGCGTCGCGTGGGAAGGGCCGTCAGCGGCGGCCTGCCGGGCGTGCGCGCTGGGGCGTCAGCGCGGCCATGCTGATCGCCGCGGTTCTGCTGGGCGGTTTCGCGTGGCTCGCCGCGCAACAGCCCGGGGTGAACGCGTCGAATCAGGCGTATGTGGACAACGAGGCCACCCAGGAGGTGCGGGCCGCCGCCGACAACGCGCTGCGGACCGTCTACGCCTACGACGTGAAGAACATCGACGGGTACCGGGACACCGCGAAGCAGGTGCTCACCGGAAAGATGCTCGCCGATCTGGACAAGTACGCCGACACCACCATCTCGGCCGTCAAACAGGCGCAGACCAGTGCCGACGCGAAAGCCGACCCGATTGCTGTGACGTTGCTCACGGATGATCGCGCGGAGCTGATCGTCAACTTGGTGGTGAGCGCCACCAAGGACGGCGTGGCGCAGCAGAGCGTCGCCGGACCCGTGGTCCTGCACATGCAGAAGGTGGACGGACGCTGGCTGGCCAGCGACATCGTCGACCAGTAACGGCTACCGCGGCGGCCGGGATGACGCAGCGCGGCAGGCGATCTCGACCGCGCCCGGACCGGGCCTGCCACTTGACGAGTTTCGCCCGAACCGTCACGCTATTCACAACAGCGGCAGCTGTCACAGTGGCTTCCAGCGCACCGCGGCTCACGACGCAGCCAGCGAATTCGGCCCGGCGCGCCAGCCATGCGGACGATCACACGGGTGGTACTTTGACACCCCCGTGTACTTGGGTGTAAGTTTGGACGTTGCGCTGGCTGCCTCCTGTCCATACCTCGAATCGCACTCGTGAGTTCACCCTTCCGGTGTTACTTCCGTTGGTGCCTGTTTCGAGTTTCGTTCGGGTAGTAACCAGCGGAATTCGTAGCAGACAAGCGACGGTCGCGGACCACCACGCGACGCGCGTGAGGTGCTGGAAGGACGCATCTTGGCAGTCTCCACCCAGACCAAGGCAGTTGCCGGAATCCCCGGAGCCCCGTTGCGGGTGTCTTTCGCGAAGATCCGTGAACCCTTGGAGGTGCCCGGACTTCTCGATCTACAGACGGACTCGTTTTCTTGGCTGATCGGTTCAGCTGACTGGCGTGAGAAAGCCGCGGCCCGCGGCGACGTCGGCCTAGTCGGTGGCCTCGAGGAGGTGCTCGAGGAACTCTCGCCGATCGAGGACTTCTCCGGCTCCATGTCGCTGTCGTTCTCCGACCCGCGC
>NZ_BDBM01000005.1 GCF_001612985.1 Nocardia gamkensis NBRC 108242
ACCGCCGCCACCGGGACGTGGCCGCCCAGTGCCGCGCCGAGCCGGGCCGCGAGCCGGGTGGCCATCAGGGAATTGCCGCCCCTGGCGAAGAAGTCGTCGTCGACGCTCACCGTCCGCACGCCGATGACCTCGGCGAACACGTCCGTGACCAGCCGCTCCAGCGCACCGGCCGGTGCGCGGGATGCCGCCTCGGCGAACACCGGCTCGGGCAGCGCGGTGCGATCGATCTTGCCGTTGGCGGTGAGCGGCAGCGCCGCGAGCACGACGACGACGGCAGGCACCATGTACCCGGGCAGCTGCGCGGCCACGGCCGTGCGCAGCGAAACGGCCGAGTCGGCGTACGACTCCGGATCCGCGTCGGGCACAGCGGCATACGCGATGAGCCGCGTTCCGGCGCGTTCGTCGGCCCGCGCCACCGCGACCGCTGCGCTCACCCCGGGCTGCCGCCGCAGAGCGGCCTCCACCTCGCCTAGTTCGATGCGGAAGCCGCCGATCTGCACCTGGAAGTCGGCGCGCTCCAGGTATTCCAGCGTGCCGTCTGGACGCCTGCGCACGATGTCGCCGGTGCGGTACATCCGCTCGCCCGCCGCGGCGCCGAGTTCCACCGCGAACGGATCGGCCACGAAGCGGTCCGCGGTCAGCGCCGGACGCCGCTGGTAGCCCCGCGCCAGCTGCGCGCCGGCGAGATACAACTCGCCGGGCACGCCGATCGGCGCGGGCCGCAATCGCGCGTCCAGCACGTAGACCCGGCTGTTCCAGACGGGCGACCCGATCGGGACGGTGTGCTCCGGCGGTGTGCGCACCGGGAACGCGGTGATCGACACCGCCGCCTCGGTGGGACCGTAGAGGTTGTCCAGCGCGGTCCCGGCGCGGTGGCGGCGCAGGAAGTCCGCGGCCGTGGCGGGCGGCAGCGCCTCGCCGATGGCGAGCACTCCGCGCAGGGTTTCCGGCAGCGCGGCTCCCGGCTCCACCGCCAGCAGCATGCCGATCAAGGCGGGAACGGCGTACAGCACGGTCACGCCGTGGCGGCGCAGCAGCGCGCGCAGCCGGTCCGGATCGCGTTCCGCGCCGGGTGCGGTGATGATCAGGCGTCCTCCGGTGACCAGCGGAGACCAGAACTCCCACACGGACAGGTCGAAGGTCGCGGGCGTCTTCAGCAGCACGGCATCGTTCGCCCCGAGGCCGAATTCCCTGGTCATCCAGGCCAGCTGATTCACGATGGCGACGTGCGGGATCGTCACGCCTTTGGGCAGGCCCGTCGAACCGGAGGTGAAGATGACGTAGGCCGGATGCTCCGGACGCAGCGCCCGCACCCGCTCCGCGTCCGTGATCGGGGTCGCGGCGAATTCGGCGAGGTCGAGTCGGTCGACTTCCATCGCCGTGCGGTTCGTTCCGGCCGGTAAGCCGTCGCGCGAGGTGGTCAAGAGCACGGCGGGAGCAGCGGTGGAGATGATGTGGACGATCCGCTCGGCCGGATGGTCCGGATCGATGGGCACATACGCGCCCCCGGCGCACACCACCGCGTACATGGCGACGACCAGTTCCGGCGAACGGCGCATCGCCAGCACGACCGTCGACTCCGGGCCGACACCGTGCGCGATGAGCTTGCGCGCCAATCGGTTCACCTGTTCGCCGAACTCGGCGTAGCGCAACTCGGCTCCGGTCGTCGCGTCCACCAGGGCGACCGCCCCGGAGCTGCGCGCGATCTGCTCGGCGATCAGATCCGCCAGCGTGGCGGGCGGGACCGGCTGCCGGGTCCGGTTCCATTCGGCCAGCACCAGTGACCGGTCGGTCCCGAGCAGATCGATGTCGCCGACGGGTAGGTCCGGGCGGACCGCTACCGTTTCCAGCACCCTGCGCAGCTGTGCGGCGAACCGGAAAGCGGTGGGCCGCTCGAACAGATCGGTGGCATAACGGAGGGCCAGCTCGATGCCGTCGGGCGCGCCGTCGGTGTCGTAGGCGTCCACCGCGAACAGGTGCAGGTCGAATTGCGCCACGCCGTTGTCGAAGTCGAGTTCCTCGACCTCGAGGCCGGGCAGCCGCAGCTGTCCACGCTCGTGGTTCTGGAACGAGTAGCCGACCTGGAACATCGGGTGCCGGGCGGTCGAGCGCACCGGGTTGAGCACTTCCACCAGGCGCTCGAAGGGCACGGTGGCGTGTTCGAGCGCCGCGAGGTCGGCGGCCCGCGCCCGCGCCAGGAGTCCGGCGAACGGCTCGCCGCCGTCGACGCCGACGCGCAGCACGAGGGTGTTGACGAACATCCCGATGACGTCGTCGAGTTCGGCCGCGCCGCGACCGGCCACCGGCGTGCCGATGGCGATGTCACCGGCGCCGGACCAGCGCGCGAGCAGCACCGCGAACGCGGTGTGCACCACCATGAACAGCGTCGCGCCGTGCCGCCTGCCGAGCGCGACGAGATCCGCGTGCAGCCGCGCGCCGATCGTCAGCGGCACCTTGTCCCCGCGCAGGCTCTGCTTCGCCGGACGAGGGCGGTCGGTGGGCAGCGCCAGCTGGTCGGGCAGTCCGGCGAGGGTCTCGCTCCAGAACGCGATCTCGCGGGCCGCCACCGAATCGGGGTCGTCCTCGGCGCCGAGCAGGGCGCGTTGCCACAGGGCGTAATCGGCGTACTGCACGGCGAGCGGCGTCCACTCCGGCGCCGTGCCGTCGCGGCGCGCGGTGTAGGCGAGCATCAGGTCCCGCACGAACGGCGCGATGGACGAGCCGTCGGCGGCGATGTGGTGCAGCACTCCGGCCAGCACGAATTCGCCGTGCCCGTCCGCGGGGCGCGCGCCCGCCCTGACCACCCGCAGCAGCCGCATCCGCAGCGGGACCTCGGCGGTGACGTCGAAGGTCGTCTCGGCCAGCTCCCGAATGCGCCGCGGTACCTCGTCTTCCGCGATGTCGATCGGCCGCAGCACCGGGGTGGCCTCGGCGGCGGCGGCGATGAACTGCACCGGTTCGCCGTCGACCTGCGGATAACGGGTGCGCAGCGCCTCGTGCCGGGCGACCACGTCACCGAGCGCGGCCTGCAACGCGGCCACGTCCAGTCGCCCGGACAGCCGCAGGGTCACCGGAATGTTGTAGGCGGTGGAGGACGGGTCGAACCGGTTCAGGAACCACATCCGCTGCTGCGCGGGCGACAACGGCATCCGCTCCGGACGCGGCGCCGCCAGCAGCGCGGGCCGGGTGCCGCCCATGGCCACCGTGCTCGCCACGACGGCCAGGTCCGCGACCCGGGGAGCTTCGAACAGCGCCCGGACCCCGACCGTCCGGCCCAGCGCCACGCCGATTCGGCTGACCGCCTTGGCGGCCAGCAGGGAGCTGCCGCCGAGCGCGAAGAAGTCGTCGTCGGCGCCCACGGGACGTGCCACGCCGAGTACTTCGGCGAACACCTCGGCCACGACGCGTTCGCTCGGTGTGGACGGCGGCCGGTAGACGGTCGATTCGAACCGTGGCGCGGGCAGCGCCGCACGGTCGAGCTTCCCGTTGACGGTCAACGGGATTCGTCGCACCGGCACGATCGCGGCGGGCACCATGTGCTCGGGCAGACGGTAGGCCACGGCTTGCCGCAGCGCGGCGGCGTCGATCGAGTCGTCCGAGTCGTCGACGGCCACCACATACGCCACGATGCGCGGTTCGTCCACCAGGTCGGCGCGCACCACCACGGCCACCTCCCGCACCGCGTCACAGGCGTCGATCAGCGCGGCCTCGATCTCGCCCAGCTCGATACGGAAGCCGCGCAGGTTCACCTGCTGGTCGGCGCGTCCGAGGTACTCCAGCTCACCGGCGGAGGTCCAGCGGGCCAGATCGCCGGAGCGGTAGGTGAGCGAGCCGTCGCCCGCGTACGGGTCCGCGACGAAACGGGCGGCGGTCAGGGCGGGACGGTGCAGGTAGCCGCGCGCCAACTGGCCGCCGGACACGTAGATCTCCCCCGGCACACCCACCGGCACGGGCCGCAACCGGTCGTCGAGCAGGCGAACGGTCAGTCCGGGCAGCGCCGTACCGATCACGCTCGACGACCCGGTGTGCCGGTCGATCTCGCGATAGGACACGTGCACCGTGGTCTCGGTGATGCCGTACATGTTCACCAGGCGGGGCGCGTCCGGATAGCGGGCGAACCAACCGGCCAGGCGCTGCGGCTCCAGCGCTTCGCCGCCGAATATCACGGTGCGCAGAGCGAATCCGGCTTCCGGTCCGGCCGCATCGGCGGCGACGAGCTGGTAGAACGCCGACGGCGTCTGGTTGAGCACGGTGACCCGCTCGGCGATCAGCAGATCCCGGAACTGCTGCGGCGAGCGCGAGGTGTAGTAGTCGACCACCACCACCGTGGCGCCGGTCGACAGCGGTCCCCACAGTTCCCACACGGAGAAGTCGAAGGCATAGGAGTGGAACAGGGTCCACACGTCCGCAGGCCCGAAACCGAAGCGCCGCCGCGTGTTGTCCAGCAGCCGAAGCACGTTGCGGTGCGGCACCACAACTCCTTTGGGCCTGCCGGTGGATCCGGAGGTGTAGATGACGTAGGCCACGTGTGCGCGATGCAGCGGGGCGCGCCGGTCCGCGTCGGTGACCGGCGCGCCGCTGAACTCCGTGAGGTTCGGCGCGTCGACGTCGATCACCGGTCCGCCGAACCAGCCGCGCGGCAACTCGGTGGCGGCTCCGGCGATCGCGCAGATCGGGCGGGCGTCGTCGAGGACGTATTCGATCCGGTCGTCCGGGTAGGCCGGGTCGATCGGCAGGTACCCGCCGCCCGCCTTGAGCACGGCGAGCAGGGCGACCACCAGTTCCGCCGAGCGGGGCAGCGCGACGGCCACCAGCGTTTCCGGCCCGACGCCCGCGGCCGCCAGCCGCCGTGCCAACCGATTGGACCATTCGTCGAGTTCGGCGTAGGACAGCGACCGCGCACCGTCACGCACCGCGACGGCGTCCGGGTCCAGCGCGGCGGCCCGCGCGAAACGCTCGGCCAGGTCGCCTGCCACATCGGCGATGTCGTCCCCGCCGACCGGCCATTCGTACAGCGCGCGGTGCTGTTCCTCGGCGCTGAGCAACTGGATGTCACCGACGACCACCGTGGGATCGGCGGCGATGGCGGCGAGCACCTGGGTGAACCGCCTGCCGAGCACGGCGATCGCCGACGCGTCGAAAAGGTCCGTGGCGTAGCGGATCTCGACCTGCATGCCGTCGGCGCGGCCGTCCCGGTCATTGGACTCCAGCACGGTGAACTGGAGGTCGAATTCGGCGACCGGCGCGTCGAACTCCTGCGCGCTCACCCGCAGGCCGAGCAGCTCGAACTCGGGCAGGGTGAAGTTCTGGAAGCTCAGCGCCACCTGGAACAGCGGATGACGGTTGCGCGAGCGGGTGGGCGCGAGCACTTCGACGAGACGTTCGAACGGCACGTCGGCATGCGAGAGCGCGTCGATGTCCTGGTCGCGCACCGCGTCCAGCACGGTCTCGAAGCGGGCTCTGGAGTCGACGGCGGTCCGCAGCACCAGCGTGTTGACGAACATGCCGACGAGCCGGTCCAGCGCCGCGTCGCCGCGTCCGGCGACCGGGGTGCCGATCGCGACGTCCGAGCCGCCGGACAGGCGGGCCAGCAGCACCGCCAGCGCCGCGTGCACCGTGCTGAACAGCGTGGTCTCCCGCTTGCGCGCCAGCTCGCCCAGTTCACTGTGCAGATCGGAGTCGATGCGCAGGCGGTGTGTCGCGCCGCGATGCGACGAGACCGGCGGGCGCGGACGGTCGGTGGGCAGCTCGAGCTGTTCCGGCAGGCCGTCCAAGGCGCTGCGCCAGTAGTCGAGCTGCCGCTCGGCGTCGGCGGAATCGGCCTGCCAGAGCGTGTAATCGGCGTACTGCACCGGCAGGGCGTCCCATGCGGGCGTGGCGGCGGCGCGGCGCGCCAGGTAGGCGGTCATCAGATCCTCGGCCAGCGGTCCGAGGGAGAATCCGTCCGCGGCGATGTGGTGCAGCACCAGGGCGAGCACATACTCCTGCGCCGCGTCATCGATCGCGAACAGCACTGCGCGCAGGGGTGTCTCGGTCACCAGATCGAAGGACGCGGCAGCCAGCAGCCGAAGCCGTTCCGGCAGTGCCGTTTCGGTCACCCGCACTACCGGAACGTCAGGCGTCGCCGAGGGCAGCACCCGTTGCTCGGGCCCATCGGGGCCGTCCGGGTAGACGGTGCGCAAGGTCTCGTGCCGGGCCACCAGGTCGGCCAACGCCGTGGTCATCGCCGCGAGGTCGAGATCACCCGAGAGCCGCAGCGCGACCGGGATATTGTCGATCGCGCCCGCTTGCCCGTCGGCGTGGAAGCGGTTGACGAACCAGATGCGCTGCTGGGCCGGGGACAGCGGAATCCGGTCCGGCCGCGGGAGCGGGCGCAGCGGTGCCCGACCGCCATCGCCGCGGTGCGATTCGGCCCGCGCGGCCAGTGCGGCGACCGTCGGCGCGTCGAACAGCGCCCGCACCGGCAGTCGGGTGTCGAGCGCGGCGCCGAGCCGGGCCACCAGCCGGGCGGCGGTGAGCGAGTTGCCGCCGAGGGCGAAGAAATCGTCGTCCAGCCCTACCCGGTCGACGCCGAGCAGCTCACCGACCGTGGCGGCGACGAGTTTCTGTACCGGTGTCGCGGGCGCCCGGAATCGCGCGGACTCGACCGCTGGTGCGGGCAGCGCGCGGCGGTCCAGCTTGCCGGAGGCGTTGACCGGGAACTCGGTCAGCACGACGTATGCCGAGGGCATCATGTATGCCGGTAACCGCCGGGTGAGCGTCGCTTCGACCGCGCCGAGGTCGACTCGCGCGCCGGGCGCTTCGATCAGGTAGGCGACGAGGCGCTCACCGGTTCCGGCGTCATCGCGCACCACGACGACCGCTTGGGCGACTTCCTCGAGGCCCGTCAGCGCCTGCTCGATCTCACCCAACTCGATACGCAGACCACGCAACTTCACCTGGAAATCGGTACGGCCCAAATACTCCAGTTCACCGTGCTCGGACCACGCCACCAAGTCACCCGTGCGATACATCCGCCCACCAGGCTCCCCGTAGGGGTTGGCCACGAACCGGTCACTCGTCAGATCCGGACGCGCCACATAACCCCGTGCCAGCTGGACACCGGCGAGGTACAACTCACCCGCGACACCCACCGGCACCGCACGCAGACGCGCATCCAAGACGAACACCTGCGTGTTGAACACCGGCGCACCGATCGGCACCGACTCGGTATCAGCATCCACAACCTCATGGAAAGTGACGTCGACCGCCGCCTCGGTCGGACCGTACAGGTTGTGCAACACAGCACCGGTCAACTCACGCAGACGATGCGCGGGCTTCGGCGGCAACGCCTCACCAGAAGCGAACACCAACCGCAACGAATCACACCGCGCCGCCCCGGCATCCGCCACGAACACCGCCAGCATCGACGGCACGAAGTGAGTGACGGTCACCTTCTCGGCGCTGATGATCTCCGCCAGATAGGCAGGGTCACGATGCCCATCCGGCTTCGCCACCACCAACCGCGCACCCACCTGCAACGGCCAGAAGAACTCCCACACCGACACATCGAACGTCGCAGGCGTCTTCTGCAACACCACATCATCGGCGGTCAACTCGTACGCGGACTGCATCCACACCAAACGGTTCACGATCGCCGCATGCGAGACAGCAACACCCTTCGGACGACCCGTCGAACCCGACGTGAAAATCACATACGCCGTATTCGACGCGGTAACCGTCCCGAGCAGGTCCGCATCGGACAGCGGTTCGTCGGCGTAGTCCTCGGTGTCGAACAGGTCGACATCCAGCACGGCCCACAGCCCGCTGCCGGTGGCCGGATCGGGCAGCTCGAGCCCGTCCTCGGAGCGGGTCAGCACGCAGACCGGACGCACCGTCCGCAAGACGTCGGCGACCCGCTCGGCCGGATGCTCCGGATCGATCGGGACATAGGCTCCTCCCGCCGCGAGCACCGCGTACAGCGCCACCACGAGATCGGCCGACCGCCGCATGCCCACCGCCACGGGCTTCTCCGGCCGCACGCCGACCGACACCAGCAGCCTGGCCATCCGGTGCACCCGGCGCGCGAACTCGGCGTAGCCGATCGATTCGCCCTCGAACCTCAGCGCGATCGCCTCGGGCGTCCGGGCCGCCTGCGCCTCGAACAGCGACACCAGCGTCGCGGCCGGGTCCACCGGGTGCCCGGTGGTGTTCCACGCGTCCAGGACGAGGGCGCGTTCGCCGGGACTCAGCACATCGATCGTGCCGAGGCACACCCGCGGATCGGCGACCACCGCGTGGAGCACCCGGTGCAAGCGCGACGCGAACGCCTCGACGGTGGCGGGGTCGAACAGATCGGTCGCGTATTCGAACACCGCGGCGAGCCCGGAACCGTCCGCCGCTTCCGCCACGGACAGGTGCAGATCGAATTTGGCGGTGCCCGTGTCGATATCGAGTCCGGTCGCGGTGAGGCCGGGCAGCTCGAGTTCGGTCCGCGCGGTGTTCTGCAAGTCGAGCATCACCTGGAACAGCGGATGCCTGGCCGCCGACCGCTCCGGCGCGAGCACCTCGACCAAGCGCTCGAACGGCGCGTCGGCGTGGGCGAAGGCGGCCAGGTCGCGATCGCGCACCGCCGCGACCAAGTCGGTGAACGTCAGATCGGCCCGGACGTCGGCGCGCAGCACGACCGTGTTGACGAACATGCCGACCAGGTCGTCGAGCGCGCGGTCGCCGCGACCGGCCACCGGGGTGCCGATCACGATGTCCCGCTGCCCGGACAGTGTGGCCAGCAGGGTGGCGAACGCGGCGTGCAGCACCATGAACAGCGAGGCGTTCGCCCCGTCCGCGATCTCGCGCAACCGGCGCTGGGTCGCGGCATCGATGGTGAAGGCGTGGCGCGCGCCGCGACCCGACGCGGCGGCCGGGCGCGGTCGATCGGTCGGCAGCGCCGACACGTCCGGCAGGCCGGCCAGTTCCCCCTGCCAGAACCGGATCTGTTCGGCCAGTACCGAATCCGGGTCGTCCTCGGAGCCGAGGCTCGCCCGCTGCCACAGCGCGTAGTCGGCGTAATGGACGGGCAGTGGCGTCCAGTCGGGTGCGCCGCCCGCGCGGCGCGCGTGGTAGGCGCGCATGAGATCACGGGTGAGCGGTGCGAGCGACCAGCCGTCGGCGCCGATGTGGTGCAGCGTGACGACGAGCACGTGCTCGTCGTGGCCGAGGCGCAGCAGTACCAGGCGCACCGGCGGCTCGCGATCCACCCGGAATGGCGTGGCCACCACTTCGCGAACCCGCTGCATCAGTGCCTGCGCGCCGATCGTTTCCACGACCAACTCGACCCGCGCCTCGTCGACCGGCAGCACCAGTTGATACGGGATACCCTCCGCCGCGGGAAAAATGGTGCGCAGCGACTCGTGCCTGGCGAGCACGTCGGCGACCGCTTCGGCCAGCGCCGTCTGCTCGAGCGCGCCGCGCAGCCGGATGGCGGCGACCAGATTGTCGGCCACCGACGCCGCGTCGAACTGGTTCAGGAACCACATGCGCTGCTGCGCGTAGGACAGTGGAACCAGCGTGGGGCGCGGCCCGGCGACCAGCGGCCCCCGGTTACGCGCCCTGCGGCCGCCGGACAGGTGCGCGGCCAGCGCCGCGACGGTCGGATACTCGAACAGCGCGCGCACCGGCACCTCGGTGTCCAGCGCGTCCGCCAGACGGGCCGCGATCTGCGTGGCGACCAGCGAATTCCCGCCCAGTGCGAAGAAGTCGTCGTCCGCGCCGACCGGATCGACGCTCAGCACCTGCCCGAACACCGCGGCGACGGTCCGCTCCTGCGGCGTGCCGGGCGGGCGGAAGGTCTCGGTGACCGGTGCGGGATCCGGCAGCGCCCGGCGGTCGAGCTTGCCGGAGGCGGTCAGTGGCATGGCGTCCAGCGGGACGTACGCGGTGGGCACCATGTACGAGGGCAGCACCCGGCGCAGCCGTTGCGCCAACTCCGCGGCGAGCCGTTCGGGCGCGACGGCGCCGACCACGTAAGCGGCCAGCGTCTCGCCGGACGGCTGCGCGACGACCCGCACCGCCGCGGCGCGCACGTCGTCCATGGCGAGCAGGGCGGCCTCGATCTCGCCGAGTTCGATCCGCTGGCCGCGCAGCTTCACCTGGAAGTCGCCGCGGCCCAGATACTCCAGCGCGCCGTCGCGGCGGCGACGCACCAGATCGCCGGTCCGGTACATCCGGCTGCCCGCCGGCCCGTACGGGTCGGCGACGAAACGCTCCGCGCTCAGGTCGGCGCGGCCGTGGTAGCCGCGCGCCAGCTGCGCGCCGGACAGGTACAGCTCGCCGACCACGGCGTCCGGAACCGGTCGCAGCCGCGCGTCGAGGACCATGGCCCGGCTGCCCGGCACCGGACGCCCGATCGGCGCGGGACCGCTCGCGGCCGGGTCGACGGGGGCGTGCGTGGCGTGCACGGTGAATTCGGTGGGCCCGTAGAGGTTGTGCAGCCGCGCGGGGCTCACCGCGGCGAACGCGGCGGCGGCCTCACCGGTCATCGCCTCGCCCGCCACCAGCACGGTGCGCAGGGACGCGATCGCCTCCGGGGCCGCGGCGGCGGCGAACACCGTGAGCATGGACGGAACGAACGAGGTCATCGTGACCCGGTGCGCGGCGATGGCCGCGGCGAGGTACCGGGGGTCGCGGTGCCCGTCGTGGGCGGCGACGACCATCCGCGCGCCCCGGGTGAGCGGGGCGAACAGCTCCCACACCGAGACGTCGAAGGTGGCCGGGGTCTTGAACAGCACCACGTCGTTCGCGTCGATCCGGTATTCGCCCGCGATCCACTCGATCTGGTTCACCGCCGAGTCGTGTTGCACCGCGACGCCTTTGGGACGGCCGGTCGAACCCGAGGTGAAGATGACGTACGCGACGCCGGACGCGCGCAAGGGGGCCAGGCGGTGCGCGTCGGTGACCGGGGAGTCGGAGTAGTTCGCGAGATCCGGGGAGTCGGCGGCGATGATCGGTGTCGCCGGGCGCTCCGCGAGCGCGCACCGATCGGCGAGTTCCGCCCCCAGGTCGTCACCGAAACGGGCAAGCACGCAGACCGGGCGAGCCTCCGCGATCACCTGCGCGATCCGGGCCGCGGGCTGGTCGGGGTCCACCGGCACATACCCGCCGCCCGCGGTCAGCACCGCGTACGCGGCCACCACGAGGTCGGCCGAACGCCGCATTCCCAGTACGACCATCCGCTCCGGGCCGACGCCCGCGACGATCAGCCTGCGCGCCAATCGGTTGACCTCGCCCGCGAACTCCGCGTAGGTCAGCCGCCGTTCATCGTCCAGTACCGCGACCGCGTCCGGGGTGCGCCGCACCTGCGCCTCGAAGGCGGTGAGCAAGGTCGCCGCCGGATCTCGGGCGCCCGGCTCGGCCTGCTCCGCCGCGAGGGCGCGCGCTTGCTCCGCGTGGTCGAGAAGGGGCAGATCGCCTACCGCGATCCCGGGATCGGCTGTGGCCGCCCACAGGAAGCGGATCAGCGCGCGGGCGTATCCGGCGACGGTGGCTTCGTCGAACAGATCCGTGGCGTAGCAGAATTCCGCGGGAACCCCCGCCGGTGCCGAACCTTCCCCGAGTCCGGCGCCGGCGGAGTTCTCGGTGACCGTGAGCTGGAGATCCAGCTTGGTCACTCCGGTGTCCAGGGTACTGGTGGCGACCGACAGTTCGGGCAGTTCGAACTCGATTGGCTCGGCATTGTCGAAGGCGAGCAGCACTTGGAACAGTGGGTGACGCGCCTGCGAGCGCGGTGGATCCAGCGCGGCGACCACCTGCTCGAACGGCAGCTCGGCATGCCCGAAGGCGGCGAGGTCCTGTTCCCTGACCCGCGCCAGCAGGGCGGAGAACGGCTCGGCGGCGTCGACCCGGGTGCGCAGTGCCAGGGTGTTGACGAACATGCCGATCAGGTCGTCGAGGGCGCGCTCGCCACGACCGGCGACCGGGGTGCCGATCACGATGTCGCCGCTGCCGGACAGTCTCGACAGCAGCGCGGCCAGCGCGGCGTGCGTCAGCATGAAGGTCGAGATGCCCTGTGCGCGAGCGAGTTCGCTCATCCGAGCGGCCAGTTCGCCGGGTAGCTCGAAGCCGAACACCGCGCCCCGGCCGGAGGCGACCGCCGGGCGGGGGCGATCGGCGGGCAGGTCGAGCTGGTCGGGCGCGCCCGTCAACGTCCCGGTCCAGAACGACAGCTGGGTGGCCGCGAACGGATCGTCCGGGGAGCCGAGCAGTTCGTACTGCCAGAGGCTGTAGTCGGCGTACTGGACCGGTAGCGGGGCCCAGGCGGGCACGACGCCGCCGCGGCGCGCCGCGTACGCGCTCATCACGTCGCGGGCCAGCACGCGCAGTGACAGACCGTCGGCGGCGATGTGGTGCAGGACCAGCGCGAGCGCGTAACCGCCGTCGTCCACCGCGAAGATCCGGGCGCGGAGGGGAATCTCGCGTTCCAGGTCGAAGCCCCGCGTGGCGAACGCGCTCAGGCGCCCGTCGAGCTCGGCGGCGCCGATCGCCTCCGGCGCGCCCGCCACCTCCGCCACCGACAGCACGATCTGCCGTGCGGCCGGGCCGCCGTTGTCGCCGGGCAGCAGCGCGGGGAAGATCGTGCGCAGCACCTCGTGCCGGATGACCACGTCCTCGAGCGCCTGCCGCAGGGCGGTGAGGTCCACCGCGCCGCGCAAGCGCACCACGAACGGCATGTTGTAGCTCGCGCCGGATCGCTCGAACCGGTTGAGGAACCAGATGCGCTGCTGCGCCGGAGAAAGCGGAACCAGCGGCGGCCGTGGCCGTGCCCGCAGCTGCGCGACCAAGGACGCGCCGCCGGATCCACCGGCCCGCTCGACGAGTGCGGCGAGTTCGGCCACCGTGCAGGCGGCGAACACGTCGCGGACTCCGAGCGGGCAGTTCAGGTCGGCGGACAGCCGGGCGGCGACCTGCGTGGCCACCAGACTGTTTCCGCCGAGTGCGAAGAAGTCGTCGTCCCGACCGACCAGCTTGTTACCGAGCACTTCGGCGAACACCCGCGCGACCGCGAGCTCCACGGCGGTGGCGGGCGCGGTGTAGCCGGTCGACGCCCTGCTGGGAGCGGGTAGCGCGCGGCGATCCAGCTTCCCCGAGGCGTTCACCGGCAGTGTGTCGAGCACCACGCAGGCGGCGGGCACCATATATCCGGGCAGCGCCTCGGCCGCCGCGGCGCGCAGCCGGTCCGTGCGCACCGCACCCGGCTCCGCTTCCACGACGTAGGCCACCAGCTGCTCGCCGACGCCCGCGTCGTCGCGCAGTACGACCACCGCGCGGTCCACCGCCTCCACCCGGCCGAGCACGGCCTCGATCTCGCCGAGTTCGATGCGCAGGCCGCGCAGCTTCACCTGGAAGTCGGTGCGTCCGAGGTACTCCAGTTCGCCGTGGGGAGTCCATCGCACCAGGTCACCGGTGCGATACATCCGCCCGCCCGCCCGCGCGGGCCGGTCGCCGAACGGGTCGGCCACGAACCGCGCCGCGGTCAGTTCCGGTCGCGCGACGTAGCCCCGGGCGAGCTGTACCCCCGACAGATACAGCTCACCCGGCGCCCCGACCGGTACCGGCCGCAGCCTCGAATCGAGGACGTAGAGCCTGGTGTTGAACACCGGCGCGCCGATCGGCACCGAGAGGGTATCGGTGTCGGTGACTTCATGGAAGGTGACGTCTACCGCCGCTTCCGTGGGACCATACAGATTGTGCAGGCGCGCGCCGGTCAGGGCGCGCAGCCGCTGGGCGAGGGCGGCGGGCAGCGCCTCCCCGGAAGCGAACACCGTACGCAGCGACGTACGGTACGCGTCATGCCGGTCCGCGAGGAAGGCCGCGAGCATGGACGGCACGAAATGTGCTGTGGTGACGCCGAATTCGTCGATCGCCCGGCGCAGATAAGCGGGATCGCGGTGCCCGTCCGGCTGGGCGAGCACCAGCGTCGCGCCGATCTGCAGCGGCCAGAAGAATTCCCACACCGACACGTCGAACGTCGCCGGAGTCTTCTGCAGCACAACATCTTTCGCGGATAGTCGATAGGTCTGCTGCATCCACACCAACCGGTTCACGATCGCGCGATGGGTGATCGCGACGCCCTTGGGCAGACCGGTCGATCCCGAGGTGAAGATCACATACGCCGGATGCTCGGGTCGCAGGGCCGCGACGCGTTCCCGGTCCCACACCGGCGCGGCGGCGACGGCTTCATCGCCCCGGTCCACCCGCAGCACCGGCAGGCCGGCCGGTACGGGCGGATGAGCGTCCCCCGCGGTCAGCACGCAGGCCGGACGGGCCGTGGCCAGGATGTGCGCGGTGCGCTCCGGCGGGTGATCCGGGTCCAGCGGCAGGTAGGCGCCGCCCGCCGCGAGCACCGCGTACATCGCGATCACCAGTTCCGGCGAGCGCGGCAGATGCAGCGCCACCACCGTTTCGGGTCCCACACCCAGCGCGATCAGCGCCCGCGCGAGCCGGTGGCTGCGCTCCGCGAGGTCGCGGTAGGTCAGGTCCGGCGCACCGGCGGCCCGCAGCGCCACCGCGCTCGGCGTGCGGGCCGCCTGCGCCTCGAACATCGACACCAGCGTCGCCATGGGAGCCGAGCCCGCCGAGCGGCCCGGCAGCCGCGCTTCCACGTCGAAACCCGTCTCGTTCCAGATCCGGGTGCTGACCTCGAGTTCCAGCTCGGTCGCCACGTCGACGTCGGCGAGCGCGGTATCCGGCTCGGTGGCGACCAGACGCTCCAGGTAGCGGAGGAACCGGGCGTGCTGCCGTGCGGTGTCGTCGGCGGTGTAGAGATCCGGGTTGGCCTCGAAGTCGACGTGCACCCGGTCGCGGTCGCCGTAGTAGACGTTGAGGCCGAGGTCTTCCACCGGGCCGGTGGACAGCACGTGGTAGCGCCCCACGGTCGCGCCGAGGGTGAGATCGGTGCGGAACAGCATGATGTTGGCCAGCGGCCCGAACAACCCGCGGTGCGCGTGACCGGCGACGTGCTCGGCGTCGCGCTGGATGTCCTCGTGCCGGTAGCGCTGGTGGCGCAGCGCGCCCGCGACCTCGACGCGGGTGGCGCGCAGCAAATCGCCCCAGCTCCCGCCGACGGGCAACCGCAGCGGCACGATGTTCGACAGCATGCCCGCCGAGCGCCGCAGCGCCGCGGTGATGCGCGCGGTCACCGGCAGGCTCAGCACCGCCTCGTCCCGGTCGGTCAGCCGTCCGAGGTAGGCGGCGAACGCCGCGAGCAGCACCACCGCGATCGTCGAATCCTGGCTCGCGGCAAGGGAGCCGATCCGCTCGACCAGCTCCGGGGCGAGCGCTCGCCCGGCGATCCGGTTGGTCGCGCAGCGCGGCGCGCAGCGACCGGCGAGGCCGGTCGCGCCGTCCAGCCCGGCCACCCGCCCCGCCCAGTGCGCGCGATCGGACTCGAAACGGGGGCTTTCCCGGTAGGCGAGTTCGGCCCGGGTCAGCGAGGCGAGCGTCCCGGGCCGCACGGCCTCGGGTTCGGCGCCGAGCGCCCGGGCGGTGTACAGCTCGGCCACCCGCATGGTGTTGGTCAGCGCGCCGTAGCCGTCCAGCACGATGTGATGGACCCGCAGGTACCAGAAGTACCGCCGCTCGGCGACGCGCAGCACGGCGCCCGCGAACAGCCGGTCGGCGAGCAGGTCGACCGGCGCGCTCGCGTCCGCGCGCATCCAGTCGTGCGCCGCGGCCACCGGGTCGGCCTGGTCGCGCAGGTCGATCAACGGAATGTCGACCGAGAGCCCGGGGTCGACGTACTGGTGCGGGATGCCGCCGGATTCGCCGAGCCGCACCAGCGCCGACTCGTACTCCCGCGCCGCCTCGTCCGAGACCTCCTGCAAAAGAGCGGCATCCAGCTCGCCGCGCACGTCCACGTACTGGGCGACGTTGATCGGCACATCCGGCTCGAGCAGCTGCGCGTACCAGACGCCGAGCTGGGCGGGCGCCAGGGCGAACGGCTCGGGGGCGGCCTGGGACGGCTTCGGCTCGACGGAACGCTGCGGCAACGCGCTGTACCCACCCAACTCCGTATCGTGCACCAGAGCCTCCTACTCGGCGAAAGAACCGCTGTCCGAACGCTTTTGGGCAGCACGAACAAGCCGCTACACCCGGCTGCCCAGTCCGGGCGCATGGCGTGAACACCACGTGCGATTCGATGAGAAGCGCGAGCGATGCGAAGGGCATCGCGCGGAATTCGGCAGATCCTCCAACGTCATCGCCGTGGAGCGGACGCCACGGCTTATGTCAGCTACGTCACACGGTCGTCATCCGTGCAGTGCGAACATTAGGCGCTTCCGTAATAAAAAGGAACTATTTGCACTAAAAACTTCTGGACAGACGTCCAATGCGGCTACCAGCGGCGGAAGTCCAGGACAGACCTGGGCGCGCGACCGCGTTCGATCACGGCGAAGCGTGCGCACACCGATGGCTGTGGAGATTATGAGCCGAAACGTTGCATTCGCGTTGCATCGGCGCCGAGGCGGCGATCCAGCACCCGGATCTTGGCCTCGATCTGCGCATACAGCGGCGAGTCACGATCCACCGTGGCCCGGTAGGCCGCCCATGCCGCGGCGTCGTCGCGCCCCTCCGGGCAAGCGGTCCACCGGCGCAGCGCCGCGGCGTCTCCCGATCCCAGCACCGCGGTACGCAATCGCACCCGCAGTTCGTCGCGAATGTCGATGATTCCCGGCGCGCTCGAACGCGGCAGCACCGGCCCGGCATAGAGCCGTAATGCGGAATCGACATCACCGGAGTCGAGCGCGGCGCGCAGCGCCTCCACATCGGTTGCGAGGGGAACGCGGAGACGGTAAGGCCGGGAGCCGAACACGGTCGGGCCGACCACCGCCCGCAACCGGGACACGGCCGCGCGAATGGTGCCGGTGTCCAGATCGGTGTCGTCGAGCAGCAGCGCGAGATGATCGGCGCCGAGCCCCTCCGGATGTTCGGCCAGCAGCAACAGGATCTCGGCATGCCGCTGCGACAAGGGCACGCGATCATCCGCGACGCTCAATTGCGGCTGCCCGAGGCCGAGCACATCGAGCGCGAGCCTGCCCGCCGGATGCGGCGGCGCCGGGTCGCGTCTGCCGCGACCCGTTCCGCGCTCCCCGGACCGCATCGCGGTGAGCAGCAAGTCCATTTCCGCGGCGGTGGCGGTGGCCTTGACCAGCGCGAGGATCTCCGGTTTGGCCACGCGGACGCCGCCGGCGATCATCAGCACGCCGACCAGCCTTCCGTCCGGATCGTGCACCGGCGCCGCCGCGCCGGTGAGCTGGTGCATCCGGTGCAGGAAGTGTTCCGGGCCGTGGATCCAGGCGGCGCGCCCGGTGCGCACCACCAGGCCGACCGCATTCGTGCCGATCCGGCGCTCGCTCAGATCGTCGCCTGCGCGCAGGCCGATCTGCGCGGCGGCCGCGACCTGCTCGGCGCCGCCGTGCACCGAGAGCACCCGGCCGAACTGATCGGCGACCACGACGATCAAACCCGTTCTGGCCGTGTCCTGTACGAGCAATTTGTCGATCAGAGGCATCAGGGCGGCAATCGGATGGGCCTGGAGATAGCGCTGCAAATCGGCCCCGCGCAGGCCGCGACCGTCGACCGCGTCCATCGGATCGATCCCGCCGCGCACGCTGCGCAGCCAGGACTCCAGCACGGCAGGGCGCAACAAACCGGCGAGCCGGGCAAGTTGATCGCCGCCCGCGCTGAGATATCCGTGCGCCTGCGCGGCGTAGACTTCGAGCGCACCGAGTTGGGCGCCCGGCTCGACGCCCGGCCGTGGGGGTCGCCCACCTGCGATGTTGCTGACCATTTGCCTTTCTTTCCGCCCCAAACTGTACCGGCGCATACCGGGCGGCACCGACCGATGTTCGGGTTTGTCCGCCAGGTCACACCCGATGCCGACCCCGGCAATGCGCGGCCACCTTTTCCGCGATCATCATGGTTGTGGCCTGCGGCCCACGACCCAGTGGCACCGGCACGACGGACAGATCCACTATCGACAACCCGGTTACTCCGTGCACCCGGCACAGCTCGTCCACCACGGCCGCCGCGTCGTTTTCCCGGCCCATTCGGCAGGTGCCGGATAAATGTTGCGAAGTGGCGAGATTCGCGCGTAACCAAGCGTCGAGATCCCCGGTCCGCGGAATCGGATCGACCGGCCGCGCGTTCATCCGGCGCAGCAGCTCGCCCGCGGTCGCCACCGCTTCGCACAGCCGGGCACGATCCGTCTCCGCGGCGAGGTATCGATAATCGATGAGCGGCGCGACGCCCGGTTCGGCCGATCGCAAGCGGAGCGTCCCGGAGGACCGCGGGCGCATCAGCGTGACGCCGAGCCTGCGCACCCCGGGGGTGAAGGACACGGCGTAGGGGCGGATTTCGACATCGCCGACCTCGAGCACGGTCTCCAGCGGGACGGTCGGCGGTTCGGCCAGGTCGAGCAGGTAGGAGATCCCCACTTCCGGATGGTCGCCGAGCCAGGCGCCGACCGGTGCGGCGTGCACGACCGGGATGCCGAGCGGTCGAAGCTGCCGCGGGTCGCCGATGCCCGAACGCAGCAGCAGCGCGGCCGACTCGATCGCCCCCGCGCAGAGCACGATGCGGTCGGCCCATTCGACGCCGCTCTCGCCGTCGCGGAGCCACTCGACGCCGACCGCCCGCGTCCCGTCGAAACGGACGCGCGTGACCAACGTTTCTCCGCGCACCGTCAAGTTCGGGCGGTCCAGAGCGGGCAGCAGATAGCCGATGGCCGGGCCGATCCGCCTGCCGTGGTCGCGATTGCACGGCACGCGGCCTACACCCTCTCCGCTGTCGGGGGCATTGAGATCGGGCACCTCGGCGAACCCGGCGGCGAGGCAGGCGTCCGTGAACACCGCACTGACCGGGGCGGGATCCGCGGTGCGCACCACCGGAATCGGGCCCCGATCACCGTGCCAAGGTCGATCGCCGAAGTCCAGGTCGCGCTCGGTCCGGCAGTAGAACGGCAGCACCGCGTCCGACGACCAGGTGTCCGAGCCGCCGAGCACCCGGTTCCAGTCCTCGAAGTCCGCCGCCGTGGCGCGGACGAAGTAGCCGCCGTTGACCGCGCCCGACCCGCCGATCACCTTGCCGCGCACGATGGTTCCCGGCACGGGCGGGTCCCCGGCGAGAACGACCTCGTAGCGCCACAGCCACCCCACTTCCGGTCCGATCGGCAACGCCGCCGCGTCCAGCAACTCGGCGGGCATCGCGTCGAGGCCCGTCCACAGCGGACCGGCCTCGAGCAGCCGCACCGCGTGCGCCGGATCGGCGCTCAACCGCTCCGCGAGGACACACCCGGCGGTACCGCCCCCGACGATGAGTGTGTCGGCCATTCGGACTCCCGTTCGGTAGCCAAGATCCAGGGTCGTCGCGGGTCGTACGAGTCGATCAGCGCGAGGGCGTGGTGGGTTTCAGCGCTTCCACGCTGCGCGCGCGGAACGCGCCGAGCCACAGGCCGGTGCCGTAGGCGATGTCGTCGAGACGCTTGTAGGCCACGTAGCGCACGGGATCGAGGCCGCCCGCGTCCCGGTGGGTGAACCAGTCGGCCAGGCCGTCGGCGAGGGCCATGGTGATCGCGATGCGCCGGACGCGCCGCGACAGGACCATCGCCACCAGCGTGATCGGCCAGTAGTGCCTGCACATCGCCGACGCCATCCGCCAGAGCCCGGCGAAGAAGCCGCGCGCCAGATAGATCGCGGCGATCCGGGTGGGGTTGTCCAGTTCGGCGAAGACGCGCCGCAATCGGGCCAGCGCGGTGATCAGGGTGCCGATGCCGCCGAGCAGCCCCCACTTGGTCAGCGTGGCGAACAGGAACGCGGCCAGCAACGTCCAGGACGGCACCGACAGCGGTGACACCGTGCCCGCGTGCCGATCGCCCAGCGGTGCGGCGCCGGTGCCGTAGAACAGCTTCCGGCCGAACCAGGCGCGGAAGCGCACCCGGTGGTCGTGCGCCACGTGCGCCGCGGGCTCGTAGCGCAGCCGCCAGCCCGCCCGCTCCAGCCGCCAGCACAGGTCGACGTCCTCGGCGACGTGCATGGACTCGTCGAAACCGCCCTGTTCCAGCAGCGCCCTGCGCCGCGCCAGCAGCGCCGCGCTCGGCACGTAGGACACCAGCCCGCCCGAGTGCACGGCAGCCTCGCGCCTGCCCAGGTCGAGCGAGGAGCGGGTGTGCTCGTAGCGCGCCAGCGCGTTGGACTCCGGGTCCAGCGCGACGATCCGCGGGGCCACCAGCGCCACCCCAGGGTCGCTGAAGTGGCCGAGCATCACCTCCAGCCATCCGCTGCGCGGCACCACGTCGCTGTCCAGGAACGCGACGAAGTCGGTTGTCGCCGCGCGCAAGCCGGCGTTGCGTGCGGCGGCGGGCCCCTGCTTGCGGTCGTGCCGCAGCACGGTCACCCGGCAGCGGGTACCTCGGTTGCGCGGGATCCGGACCGGCTGGTCGGACCCGTCGTCGACCACGACGACGTTGTGCCCGCGCAACGCGGCGAGCAGGCGAGCCAGACCCTCGGCGTTGTTGTGCAGCGGCACGATGACGGTGACGTCCTCCGGCGACGGCAGCAGGCGGGGGCGGGGATTGGCCACTCCGGAGTCGAGCAGCCGTCTGGCAACGACAGCGGACTTCGGGCCGGTCACCTCGAGGTACCCGTCGCCGATCATCTCGGCGGCCTCCGGGGCAAGTCGCAGCAACCTGGCCGGCGAACCGCCGATCAGAACCCGCCCGCCGGAGTATGCGCGTACCCGGGGATCGATCCGCACCCCGAATCCATCGGGCAGGCGATCATGGCGCATTCCTGGCATGCTAGGCGGAGTTTCGCGGCCAGACATCAACAGTCCGGAAAAAACGGCAGATTTCCGGGCGAAACCGGCCCGCCACCGGAAGCGGCCCGCGCGGCACCCGATGCCGAGAGTTCGCCGACAGCCGTTTCCCAGCATCCGGCAACGCGACGGCTATCGCCCGGTCGTGGACCGGACGATAGCCATGGCCGCACTGCTAGCACACTTTTGGCAAACTCCATTGCCTCAGGCCAGCGGACTCTCGTCGCAAGCCCGCGACGGGCGGCGTTCCGGCGCGAAGCCGGCCGGGCGCGTCGCGCTCAACGTCAACGGGACCGGTGTACTCTTGCGCCCGCCCGCGCGGGGGGCGACCCGGCGGGAATGGTCGACCGACGAACGCGGGATCATCCGCGCGGTGTCGGCCAGCGCCGCCTCACCGTAGCCCTGGACGCACTCCGGATCCGGACCGTCGGCGGGCAACCCGGTGAAGAACTTCGCCGCCATGCAGCCGCCCCGGCAGGCGTCGTAGTGGCTGCACGACGCGCACGCGCCGCCTCCGCTGGGCTCGCGCAGCTCCCCGAACAGGTCCGAGGACCGCCACACGGCGCCGAAACCGCCGTCGGCCACGACGTTTCCGGCACGGAATCGATCGTGGATGGCGAACGGGCAGGCATAGACGTCACCGACCGGATCGACCAGGCAGACCACCCGGCCCGCGCCGCACATGTTCAAGCCCGGCAGCGTCTGACCGAACGCCGAGAGGTGGAAGAACGAGTCGCCGGTGAGCACACCCTCCCCGTTGCGCAGCAGCCAGTCGTAGAGCACCCGCTGCTGATCGGGCGTCGGGTGCAGCTCGTCCCATACGTCCGCACCCCGCCCCGACGGCCGCAGCCTGGTCAGTCGCAAGGTGGCGCCGTACCTTTCGGCGATGGCGCGGAACTCGTCGAGCTGTCCGATGTTGTGCCTGGTCGCCACCACCGACAGTTTCGCGTCCCGGAAACCCGCCGCGGCGAGGTTCTCCAGCGCGCGAATGGCCATGGCGTAGGAGCCGGGCCCGCGCACGGCGTCGTTGACCGCGGCGTCGGCGCCGTCCAGCGACACCTGCACGTCGACGTAGTCGCTGGCCGCCAGCCGGGCCGCGACCTCGGGCGTGATCCGCACCCCGTTGGTGGAGAACTTCACGCCCACGTGGTGCGCGGTCGCGTAGTCGACCAGCTCCCAGAAGTCCGGGCGCACCGTGGGCTCGCCGCCGCCGATGTTCACGTAGAACACCTGCATGCGCTCGAACTCGTCGATCAGCGCCTTGCACTGCTCGGTGCTCAGCTCGCGCGGGTCCCGGCGGCCCGAGGAGGACAGGCAGTGCACGCAGGAGAGGTTGCAGGCGTAGGTGAGCTCCCAGGTCAGGCAGATCGGCGCGGCCAAGCCGGACTCGAAGCGATCGACCAGGCGCACCGCCCCGGCCGACGGGACCGTCCCCGCCGCCGGAGCAGCGTTCGTGATCGCCGCCGGCATCGGCGCGCCTTCCGGCGCACCGATGATCATGTCCGAATCGGCGAGCTGGGTCAGCGCGTCGACGTAGACGCCCGCGCCCGCCTCCGGCACGCCTGCGGCGTGCAAGGCGGTGCGGGCCGACGCGTGCTCCGGTAGCGAGCGGACGATCTCGACGATCCGCGGACTCTTCAGGAAGGACAGCTTGCGCGTGCCGAAGTGGTAGAGCAGCGCGCCGAACGGCTCCGGGCGCAGCGCCACACGCGGGTGCAGCTGCCAGCGGGTATCGAGATCGAGCATCGTTGTCCGCCGCCCGTCAGTAGACGCCGCACATGCCGTCGATGGACACCTCTTCGATGAGGCTCTCCTCGACCAGCGGCGCCTCTTCGGCCGACCGCGCGGCGGCCGTCTCCATCCGTCCGGTGTTGTCGGTGTCGGTGTGTCCGTTGGACCCGTATTCCGGCATGGCTACCTCCGCGAGCGCGATCCGAGTGCGAACTGCGTCGGTGCAGTTCGTGCTCACACAATAACGTCATCAACTGACAAAACAACAGGTTTCAGTCACCGAATCCGCGAAGCCCGAGATTCCGGTCGCCGCTCGGCCCGCGCGACCGGCCCGTTCGCCGCCCGCCGAGGGCAGCAGGCGGCGACGGGAGCGATACCCGGCGCTCTAGACTGCGGATGGCAAGCAGCGGAACAGAATGTGACGGGCAACACAAGCCCGCGGCGGTAGAGGTGGCATGGGAGTCGGACGAATGCAGGCGAACGGGGGCGGCGGCACACAGTGGTGTGAGCATCGGGCCTGGAGGCGGAAGCTTGCGTAACCACGGAGGGCCCGCGAGCACCACGAGTCGAACGCTGTCGGAGTCCGAGATCGTCGAGGCCGCGCTGCGGGTGGTGCGCGAGGACGGCGTGGAGAAATTGTCGATGCGGCGACTATCCCGCGAACTCGGCGTCTCCCCGATGGCGCCCTACTACTACGTCGCCGACAAACGCGAGCTGCTGGACCTCGTCGCCAGCGCGGCGCTGACCGGACTGCGCACGCCACCGGCCGAATCCGGGTCGTGGCAGCATCGGCTGCGCGACCTGGTCGACCAGATCGACGAGAAGCTGCGCAAACATCCCGGCCTCGGCGACATCCTCATCGAGCAGATGCTCGGCAAACAGCTGGACCTGATCGCCGCGATCATGGACATCCTGGACGACGCGGGCTTCGGCGACCGCAACATCCTGGCCGCCTACGCGACCATCCACACCTACTTGTTCGGCCGCAGCCGGGTGAACCCGCGCGACCGCTCCGCCCCCGCCGACGTCACACTGCCTCCCGTGGTCGAGCGGGCCACGCGGCACATCGGCGACCTGCGCGGACGCTACTCCTACGACTTCGGCATGGAGGTGCTGATCGCCGGGCTGGAGGCCCAGCTTGTCCGCCAGGCGGCGCCCGACGTACGATGAAACTGAAACACGTTCTAGTTTTTGCGTCGCGGGTAGCCCGTGCCAGGTTCGAGAGGACGACATGACGACTGTCGAGGTTCCACACGGCTCGCGCTCGGTCGTGCTGCGGGTGTCCGCGGTCATCACCGAGACGGCCGACACCCGCTCGCTGGTCTTCGATGTTCCCGACGAGCTGGCCGAGAAGTTCCGCTACCAGCCGGGGCAGTTCCTCACCCTGCGCATCCCCAGCGACCGGACCGGCTCGGTGGCGCGGTGCTACTCGCTGGCCAGTTCCCCGCACACCGACGACCGCCCGAAGGTGACCGTCAAGCGGACCGAGGGCGGCTACGGGTCGAACTGGGTGTGCGACAACGTGAAAGAGGGCGACCGGATCGAGGTGCTGCCGCCCTCGGGCGTCTTCACCCCGAAGGACCTGGACGACGATCTGCTGCTGTTCGGCGCAGGCAGCGGCATCACGCCGGTGATGTCCATCCTGAAGTCGGCACTGGCCCGTGGCACCGGCCGCATCGTGCTGGTCTACGCCAACCGCGACCACGAGTCGGTGATCTTCGCCGGTGAGCTGCGCGATCTGGCGGACAAGCACCCGCAGCGGCTCACCGTGATCCACTGGCTGGAGTATCTCCAGGGCTTGCCGACGGCCGACGCGCTGGCCACCCTGGTCGCCCCCTATCGCGGCTACGACGCGTTCATGTGCGGCCCGAAGCCGTTCATGGACCGGGTACACGACGCGCTCGCGCAACTGGGCGTGCCGCGCGCCCGCACGCACGCCGAGGTGTTCAACTCGCTGGCCGGGGATCCGTTCGCCGACCAGGCGCCGGTCGAGGTCTCCGACGAGGAGGCGGCCGACGCGGCGACGGTCGAGGTCGAGTTGGACGGCGAAGTCCACCAGCTGAAATGGCCGCGCAAGCAGACGCTGGTGGACATCATGCTGGCCAAGGGATTGGACGTGCCCTATTCCTGCCAGGAGGGCGAATGCGGTTCGTGCGCGTGCACGGTGCTGGAGGGCAAGGTCGAAATGGACAACGCCGAAATCCTCGACCCGGAGGATATCGAGAACGGCTACATTCTCGGCTGCCAGGCGCATCCGGTGACCGACCACCTGAAGATCCAGTTCTGAACCATCCGCCATTTCGAACGCAATTTTGCGTTCGCCCGAAATGGCGCCATTAGCCGATCGATTGCGCCGCCTATCGCGCGCGGTATTCGGCGCGCACTTCGGGCGGTAGATGTTCGATCGAATAGCTCAACGCGGTGCGTCCCATGGCCGGGGCGTGCCGGTCGAGGAATCCGGTCAGCAGGCTCCGGTCGACGCGCTTGCCGACTTCGCGCAGCATCCAGCCCACCGCCTTCTGGATCAGATCGCGCCGATCGCCGAGTAGCAGCTCGCTCAGCGCGAAGGTGGTCGAGGCGTCACCCGCCTTGATGAAGGCGAAGGTGGACAGCAGCGCCACCCGCCGCTCCCAGAGCGACTCGGACCGCGCCAGCTGGAACAGCAGGTCACGCGGTTTGTCCAGCAGCCACGGGCCGACGATGTTCTCCGCGGACACGTCCACGAGATCCCAGTTGTTCACCCGGCCACGCCGCACGGCCGCCAGATACAGCTCCACCATGGCGGCGCGCGCGGCGTCGTCGAAGGAGCGCGGCCGGGACGCCGCGGCGAAGCGCGCGTTCAGGATGACCAGCGCGACGAACCGGTCCTCGTGCACGTCGCTGTCGAGCAGCTTGTCGACCTCGTCCAACGGAAGCGCCGCGAAGCGCTTCGCGACACCACGGCTCACCGGGACCCGCACGCCGAGGAACACGTCACCCTCGCCGTACTCACCGGGCCCGGATTTGAAGAACCGCTGCAAGTGCGTCGCGTCGGCCGGATTCGCCAGTTCCCGCAAAGCCGACCGCACGTCCGCCGCGGTCACCGAGTCGCTCATCGAACCACGCTCCTGTTCCGAATGCTCTGTGCGCTCAGCGCGGCCCCGGCCGTCGGCGCGTGCCCGGTCGCCGATACCGCCCATCCGTCGGCGCGGGCCCAGTCGTCGGCGCGGCCCAGTCGTCGGGGCGGCCCCGTCGTCGGCGCGACCCCAGTCGTCGGCGCGGCCCCAGTCGTCGGCGCGACCCCAGTCGCCAATAACGCCCCAATCGCTAACGCCGCCCCGTCCTTCGACGCGGCCCCAGTCGTCGGCGCGACCCCGTCCTTCGACGCGGCCCCAGTCGTAGTCGCCGCCCCAGTCGTCGGCGCGACCCCAGTCGCCAATGACGCCCCAATCGCTAACGCCGCCCCGTCCTTCGACGCGGGCCCAGCCGCCGACGCCGCCCCAGCCGTCAACGCGGCGCCAATCGTCAACGCGGCGAGCGCGATGCCGGACCGCGTTTCATCCCTGCGCGCCCAGCACACGCCCCGACTCGAAGGCGGCCGCGCTGGCAGGCAGCGCCCCGGGGCGTCCACTGTTCAGCACCCGGACCTCGCCGTTGCCGGTGCTCGGGCGGCCCAGCGCCTCGATACGCCGGATCGTCTGCGCCGCAACGGCTTGCGCACTGTCGAACAGACGGACCCCGTTCGGCAGCGCGGCGACGATCGCGTCGGTCACCAGGGGGTAGTGCGTGCAACCGAGCACCACGCCTTCCACGTCCGGCGGAGTCCGCGCGGCGGCGCCCGCGATCGCGTCGTGCGCGGCGGCCAGATCACCGCGGTCGATCGCGTCCGCCAACCCGTGGCATGCCACGCCCACCACGTCGGCCTCCCCGCCGAATTTCGCGATCAGATCGGCCTGATACCGGCTCGCCGTGGTCGCGGCGGTGGCCCAGACCGCCACCGATCGGCACACAGCCGCCGCGGGCTTGATCGCGGGCACGGTGCCGATCACCGGCACGTCGGGCCCGACGTCGGCGCGCACGTGCTCCAGCGCCGTGACGCTGGCGGTGTTGCACGGCAGGACGATCACCTCGGCCCCGGAACGAAGCGAGGTCCGCGCGGCGTTCACCACCCGCTCGACCACCCACTCCTCCGGCTTCGGCCCCCACGGCGCGCCGTCGGGGTCCAGTTGCAGCAGCAGATCCACATCCGGCCGCAATTTGCGCAACCATGCGGAGGTGGGCAGCAACCCCAGACCCGAGTCGATGAGCGCGACGATCACCGCACCACCGTATTACAGCCTCATGACAGCGCCGCATGCCGTTCGCGGCCCGGCGAACGTCCCCGCTACAGCAGCGGCACTACCGCCGACGACGCGGTGCCGCCGGATGCCGCACGGGTTCGCTCGCGCGTGCCCGCCACGCAAAGGCCGCTCCGCAGACCACGATGCCCTATCGGCCGACCACCCCGAACCCGGAAGCGGGCGGCCAGGCTGGTGCGATTCGTCGAAGGTCTGCCGTGGTCGAGTCACGCGCGGCAGCCGCGTTTCGCCGGAGCCCTCCGGCATCACATCGGGCCCGACGCGAGGTCAGCTGGGCGCGAGCAGTTCGGTCACCGGAGCGCCCGCGGCGATCTTGGCGCGCGCCTTCATCACCTGGGCGGTCATGCCGGCGCCGACGACGCCGGTCAGGTTGCCGCCGTGGGAGTAGTAGGCGAGGAACTTGCGGCCGTCGTCGGAGGCGATGTGCACCTCGTCGGTCGCGCCGGGGGTGCCGAGGGCCTGGATCTTGACGTCGTACTGGTCGCTCCAGAAATACGGGACGCGGGCGGCCGTGGGCGGTTGCGCCCCCAGCAACGCGCAAGCGACCAATTTGGCCTGCTCGCCCGCGTTGGTCCAGTGTTCGACGCGTTTGCGGGAGCCGGTGTCGTGCAGCCAGGCCGCCACATCGCCCACCGCCCACACGCCTTCGGCCGAGGTGCGCCCCACCTCGTCGGCGAGCACGCCGCCACCGGCCGACGGCTCCGCCAGCGCGATCCCCGAATCGCTCAGCCACTCGGTCGCCGGCCGCGAGCCGACCCCGATCACGACGAGGTCGGCGGCGATCTCACCACCGTCGGACAACCGGGCGCCGCGCACCCGCCCCGCGTCGTCGCCGAGCAGCGTGTCCACACCGATGCCGCAGCGCAGATCGACCCCTTCGGCGCGGTGCATCCGCGCCACCAGTTCGCCCACTTCGCTGCCCAGCACCGAAGCCAGCGGCGTCGCCTGCGGTTCCACCAGCACGACATCCACCCCTTGGGCCCGGAAACTCGCCGCGAGCTCGCAGCCGATGAATCCGGCGCCGACGACGAGCGCCGTCCGGGCGCCGCTGAGGTCGGCGCGCAGGGCGACGGCGTCGGAATGACCGCGCAGCACGTGCACGCCGGCGAGATCGGGCAGGCCGGGAAGGCGGCGCGGGCGCAGGCCGGTGGCGATGATCAGCTGGTCGTAGTCCAGCGTCGTTCCGTCTGCGAGGCGGACGCGGCGCGCGCCGGTGTCGACGCCGACGGCTTCGGTGCCCGCACGCAGATCGATCTGCTTCTCGGCGAAGAACTCGCTCGGCCGCAATGTGGTGTCGTCGGTCTCGCCGCGCACGAACTGCTTGGACAGCGGCGGCCGGTCGTAGGGCAACCGCGGCTCGTCACCGATGAGCACGAGTTCACCGGCGTAGCCCGCGCGGCGCAGTTCCTCCGCGGTGCGCAGGCCTGCGAGGCCTGCTCCGACGATCACGATCGGCGCGGTCATGCGGCCATCCCTTCTTTGGAACCCGGCAGCCGATCCCACGGAACCGGCGGTGCGACGAAGCCCACCCTAACCTCTGCTTGACGCATTGCCCTGTGACGACCATCACGCATCAATGGTCGGGCAACAGCCGCGCAATCGTGTTCGTTCCGATATTGATCGGGCGGTCAATCAGAGCTATACCGAGGAAAGCACACACTCACAGCCTCAGGAGGTACCCATGTTCACCGAGAGCCGCGCGCAAGATTTCCTGGCTGTCGTGCTCGGAGCCTTCGCCGCGCTGTCCCCCCTCTGGGTGGACACCAACGACAACGCCATGTGGTCGCTGATCGTGCTCGGCGTGCTCATCGCTCTCACCGGTCTGGCACAGATGGCCCGCCCCGACATGGCGGCGGCGGACTACGTGATGGGCCTGTGCGGCGCACTGCTGTTCCTCTCCCCGTGGGTCATGGACTTCACGGAGTACCGCAGCGCATCCTGGACCGCATGGGTAGTCGGCGTGGTGACGGCGGTGGTCGCGGTAGCGGCGCTGCCGACGGTGTCGGGACGTCTGCACGACATGGCTCCGCATCACTGACGCAGATGCCAGGAACCCGGCGGCCCGGGCGTCGCCGCAGCGCGAAAGCCGACGGCGACGCCCGGCAACTCATCCTCGACGCCGCGGAGAAACTCTTCGCGGCCCAGGGATACGACGCCACCGCGACGGCGGCCATCGCCGCCGCGGCGGGCGTCCCCAAAGGACTCGTCTTCTACTACTTCCCGACCAAGGACTCGATCCTGTCCGCCTTGATGTCCGAACGGGTGCCCGCCCAGCCGATCGATGACATCGGCACGGTGGTGGCCCCGGGAGATCCGGCGACCAGCCTGGTCAACCTCGATGCCGCCCTGAACCTGCGCGACCACCACTCGTCGGTGCTGCGGGTGATCCTGTGGCGGGAAGCCGACACCCATCCCGACGTGCGACGGCAACTGCGCCGCTTGCGCGTTCAACTGCTGGAGGTCACCACCAAGGTGCTGCAGGCGAGCGCCCCCGCCCCCGTGCGCCCGGGCACCCTGCGCGCGTGCGCGGCGGCCTGGGTCTCGGCGATGTTCGCCATAGCCAGCACCGACCGGCTGCACGCGCTCGACGGCCTTCCACTGCCCACCGCCGAGGAAGTGCTGAACGTGGCACAGGTGGTCGCGGCCGGGATGACCCAGATGGGGTGACCCCGGAGTTGTCCACAGCCGGTGTGTTATCCACATTCACCGCCGCGGCGGGTACTCCGGGGGCGCCGGACGATCACGATCGTCGGTATGGAAGCACCGCAATTGATCTCACGTCGGCAAGCACTGGCCTCCGGGCTGTCCGACAAGGCGCTGCACCGGCTGTGCAGAACCGGGCAATGGCAGCGCCTGCGCGCCGGGCACTATCTGAACTCGCCGGGCTCCGGTCTGGGCGAGACCGGCAGGCATCTGCTGATGACGCTGGCGACCGCGGAGTCCACGTCCGACTCCGCCATCACGAGCCACTGTTCGGCGGCGGTTCTGCACGGCCTGGCGATCTGGGGGATTTCGCTCGACCGCGTCCACCTGACCAGGAATCGGATCAACGGCGGCCGGCTGAGCAGACGGGTCGTTGTCCATTCGGCGCAGGTCGAACCCGATGAGATCACCCTGGTCGACGACATACGAGTGACCACACCGGCGCGAACGGTCCTCGATATCGCTCGCTCGGAAGGGTTCGAACAGTCGGTCGCGGTCGGGGATTCCGCGCTGCGCCGAGGGCTGACGACCATGACGGAACTGCGCGAACACCTTCGCCGCGCCCGGCACCGGCCCGGCTGCCGCCGAGCCGCCCTCGTCCTCGATTTCCTGGACGGCCGCAGCGAGGACGTCGGCGAATCCCGCAGCCGGATTCTGCTGCACCAGGCCGGTCTCCCCGCTCCGCAGGTGCAGGCCCGGGTCTTCTCCGACGACGAGATCTGCGTCGGCCGCGTGGATTTCCTGTTTCCCGACCTCGGGGTGATCGGCGAGTTCGACGGAACGATCGACCGTCGAGCCGCACCCCGCGGCCCCGTGCCCGCCGCCCAGATCAGCACAGCGGAGCAGGAGCGCGAAGCCCGGCTCCGTGCCCTCGGCTGGGTGGTGGTCCGCTGGCGCTGGGACGACCTTTCGGCTCCCACCCGCCTGGCCGAACGCTTCCGCGCGGCCATCCGCGCAGCCGCCGACAAGCGTCGCACCGGCTACTGGACCCCCACCCCCAAGCCATGAGCAGCCCGCCCACCGGACCGACCGAACGTCCGGAGGCCATCGCCCGGCCGGAGCTCGGGACGCTGCGAGACCGGCGGCGTACCGGCCACGCCAGGGGGCTGCGATGTCTCGGTCTGCGGCGACGATGTGGCGGGGACAGGCCGGGGCCGGATGGCAGTGGCACCGGACGCGGAAAACGCCCGGAGCATACTGGTCCGGTGAGTCACGAGCCTTCCGCGCGTGGAGTCGAGACGCGTCCGTTCCCGCTGCTCCCCACAACCATTCAGGTATCCGACGACGTGCTCGCCGATCTTCGGCAACGGCTGGAACTGACGCGCTGGCCGGTCGACGCGGGCAACGAGGACTGGTCCTACGGTGTGTCGCGAGGCTATCTACGGGAGCTGGTCGAGTATTGGCGCACCGGTTACGACTGGCGTGCCGCCGAGGCCGCGATCAATGCCTATCCGCACTACTTCGTCGAGGTCGACGGGGTACCGGTGCATTTCATGCGGAAGCCGGGCGTGGGGCCCGACCCGACGCCGCTGATCCTCACCCATGGGTGGCCCTGGACCTTCTGGCATTGGGCGAAGGTGGTCGATCCGCTGGCCGACCCCGCGGCATTCGGCGGCGACCCGGCCGACGCCTTCGATGTGATCGTCCCGTCGTTTCCGGGATTCGGCTTCTCCGCACCGCGGCCGCACAACCCGGACATGAACTTCTGGAAGGTCGCCGACCTCTGGCACGTCCTCATGACCGAGACGCTCGGCCATACGAAATACGCCGCGGCGGGCTGCGACGTCGGCGCCCTGGTCACCGGGCAGCTCGGGCACAAGTACGCCGACGAGCTGTACGGCATCCACATCGGGTCCGGCCAGAAGCTCACCTTGTTCGACGGCGACCGGGGCTGGGACATCAGTGGCGGCAGACCCATCCCGGAGGGCATACCCGCGGCCGTGCACGACCGGATCATCGAACTGGAACGACGTTTCGCCGTCCATCTGGCCGCACATGTGCTCGAACCGAGCACCCTCGCCTACGGGTTGTCCGACTCACCCGCCGGGCTGCTCGCCTGGATCCTGCAACGCTGGGTGAGCTGGAGCGACAACGGCGGCGACATCGAGTCCGTCTTCGACAAGGACGACCTGCTCACCCACGCGATGATCTTCTGGGTCACCAATTCGATCGGCACGTCGATCCGCACCTACGCCAACAACAATCGCTATCCGTGGACGCCGTCGCACGACCGGCAGCCCCCGATCGAGGCCCCCACCGGCATCACCTTCGTCGGCTACGAGAACCCGCCCGGCGTCACCACCGACCGTCGTGTGCAGGCCTTCGTCGACAGCGACCGGGGCGATTGGTACAACCACGTCAACCTCACCGTTCACGATCGAGGTGGTCACTTCATCCCGTGGGAGATACCGGACCGATGGGTCGAGGATCTGCGCCGCACCTTCCGTGGGCGCACACCCTCCACCTCCGGAATCAGGCGCTGATCGAAGCCGTTCGCAACCCGACGCGCCCGGGCATGCGCGCACACGCGGACCGACCGCACCGCTGTTGGGCGGCAGTTCCGCGTGTCACCGAGATGTGCCTTCCGGCAGCACGGGACCGAAGACGGCGCGGTGAGTATGTGAACTCCCCCAAGGAAAGCCGGCTCACCGGATTCGCCCCGTAAGGTACCGATCATGGTGCCCACCGAGAGGTCCGAGTTGGTGCGATCGGTCGTCGAGTCCTACCTGCTCGACGGAGCGCGCCGGTACAACCGCACCGAGGTCGCCGAGCAGTCGGGGACGACGACGGCGCTCACCAAGCGATTGTGGATCGCGCTCGGTTTTCCGTCGAGCATCGGCGACGAAGCGGTCGACTACGCCGACGCCGACGTCGCGGCGGTGCGCGACTTCGAGCAGCTGAACGTGTTGTCCTCGGCCGACACCAAGCAACAGTCGGCGACCGTGCGCACGCTCGGCCAGGGCATGGCACGCCTGGCGGAATGGCAGGTCGACCTGGTGCTGGCGGAGATCGAGGAGCGGATCGCCCGAGCCGAGCCCGATACCGACCCCGAGCAGGCGGTGCGCACCGCCACCGAGGGCGCCATCGCCACGCTGGAGCAGTTGAACATCTACGCATGGCGGCGCCATCTCGCCGCGGCGCTGTCGCGCTCGCTCGACCCGGGTACCAGCGCCGGTGAGACGGTGCGGGAACTGGCCGTCGGTTTCGCCGACATGGTCGGCTACACCAGACTGACCAGGCATCTGCATCCCGACGAGCTGTCCATGCTGCTGGAGGCGTTCGAATCGACCACCACCGCCGCCATCACCGAGAACGGCGGATGGGTGATCAAGAACGTGGGCGACGAAGTCATGTTCGCCACGGAAACCGCCACCGAGGCCGCCCGCATCGCCCTGGCGATCCAGGAGTCCACCATGATGGTCGGCGGCACCCCGGACCTGCGGGTCGCTGTCGCCTACGGCCCGGTCCTGCAACGTTTCGGGGACCTTTACGGCTCGGTCGTGAACATCGCCTCCAGGCTCACCGGCGTCGCCCGGCCGGGCACCGTCCTGATCGACGACCACGCCGCCGCCGCGCTGGAGGGCGACCCGGCATTCGCCATCAGGCACCTGCGCAGCGTCCGGGTGCGGGGCTTCAACCGGCTGCGCCCGCACCTGCTGCGCCGCAACGGCAAGAACGGCAGGTAGCCGAGACCGCGTGCCGCCCACCGCGGGCGGCCGCCCTAGGCTCGTCCGGTGGACAAGGACTGGTCACAGCTGCGCGCCCGTTGTCTCGTCGAGGAGGACGCGGCGATCCTGGCCCTGCACAAACCTGCCGGGATCTCCGTCACCGGCGAGCGCCACGACACCGACCTCGTCGAACTGGCCGCCGAAGCGGGGGAAACGCTGTATCCGGTGCACCGGATCGACAAGGTGACCTCCGGCCTGATCTTGTTCGCGAAGGAACTGCGCGCGCACGGCGAGCTGACCAGGCAGTTCAACAAGCAGACCGCCGAGAAGACGTACCTGGCCGTCGTGGCCGCCACCGGCCTGCCCGATACCGGCGTATTCGATCTGCCGCTCGGTGTGGGCCGCAAGAACCGGGTGCGGATCGCGGCGCCCCGCGAAAACATCCGCCACGAGGCGGGCCGCTGGTTCGTCGACGACGCCGACCTGCTGCCCGCCAAGAACTACCCCTCGCTCACCCGGTTCGCGACGGTGCTGCGCGGCCCGGCGCACACCGTTCTCGCGCTGCGCCCGGTCACCGGCCGCCGCCACCAGATCCGCGTCCACCTGGCCTGGACCGGACACCCGATAGTCGGCGACCCGTTGTTCGACCGCTCCGGCGCCCATGCCCGGACCTACCTGCACTCTTGGCATCTCGGCCTCGCCGCCTCGTGGCGCACCCCGCCGGAACTGACGTTGACCGCCGAGCCGGACCCCGATTTCTGGCGCCCGCTGGGCGAACCCGCCGAACCGGCCGCCCTCGAACGCGCTGCCCACTCGCTACGAACGCTCGGCTAGCGCCACTTTTCCCTCCGTACCGGTCGCGACCTCCTCGCCTGAGCGTCGACCGCCGCCGACCGCTTCCTCGTTCTGGCCTTCTTCGTGCCAGGTCTCCGGCTGGTATGGCCGCGACCTGGCCGGCGGCTCCCCCAGGGAGGGGTGGTTCGGGCAAACCAACCGTCCCGCCGCTCACCCCAGAGCGATGAACGTCGGCTGGCGATTCGTCCACAGTCATCCCCAGGCAACGCCCGGATGCACACGGCCGGTAAGGGCAGCCGCGCGGAGGTCCACGTCAGTAGGTCGGTTCGGCGCGCGGCCGCGAGTGGAATCCGCGTCAGCGGGTCAGTTCGGCCAGTTCGGGGAGCGGCCGAGGAGCAGGAGGATCTGGTCGAGGGTCGGGGTTTCCTCCGGAACGGACAGTGCCGGGGCGAAGGCTGCGCCGGGGGCGGTGCGTTCGGGACCGTCGGGGACGGCGAGGGCGATGCGCAGCGCCGCTTCGGCCACGTCGGGGTCGAGGGTGATGGTGTCGCCGATCGAGCGCGCGACGTCCCAGGCGTGGACGACGCTGTCCACGAGGTGGAAGCCGATCACGAGGTGGGCCGGGATGCCGCGATCGGGCAGGACTTCCGGCAGCAGCAGTTCGCGCTCGAAGACGTCCTCGACGGCGAAGCCCGCGAGCACGTCGTCGGCCGAGGCGCGATAGTCGGCGACCGGATCGTCGGACGCGCGAACGGCCCAGACATCGGGATCGCCGCTGCCCCGCGCGGCGGCGGCGAAGCCGTGATTCTGCGCGATCATGTGTTCCAGCAGGTCACGAAGGCGCCAATCGGCGCAGGGTGTTGCGGAATCCAGTTGATCGGGACGCACGCGGGCCACGGCCTCCACGCTCGCTCGAACCGACCGAGCGTGCTGGTCGCGCAATTCTTTCAAGGAATCAGTAAGCATGCGCATATCGTATGCTTAAGCTTACGATTTTCCAAGCAGTATCGTCGGTCCATGTCCAACGCTCGTCCCGATCTGGCCGCGATGATCGTGCCGCTCGTGCGGGCGCTCATCGCCGCGGAAACGCCCATCCTGGAGCGCCACGAACTATCCATGTGGGGCTACTCCGTCCTACTCGGCCTGGATGCGGAACCGGTCTACACCCAGGCGGCGCTGGCCAAGGCGATCGGCGCGGACAAGACCCGCATCATCGGCGTGCTGGACGAGTTGCAGCGCCGGGGCCTGATCACGCGCGAACCGGACCCGTCCGACCGGAGGGTCAACCTGGTGTCGCTGACCGATGAGGGCCGCGCCCTCCGCGACCGCGTCCAGCGCGACATCCAAACCGGCGAGGACAAACTGCTCGAGCAACTCCCCGCCCAGGACCGCCGAGTGTTCGTGCGCTCCCTGCGCACCCTCTCCGCCGCGGTATCCGAGCAGTCCAAATCCTGACCGCGAACCTCACGCATTGTGTCCTGGGACACATATCTCCGAGCAGCATTCGCATGGTGGCGAGCGTCATGACGACTCGTAATGCGCAGGTCAACTAGCCTGATGACGTGCGGCAGCCGCAGCGCGCGCACACTCTGACGCAATGCAGCGAACCCCTAGCGAAAGCGAATGCCGATGATCCTGGTGGCTCAGGTCAGCGACACCCATTTCGATCTCGGCCCCCGCAACACCCAGCGTGTCCAGCGGGTGATGGAGTTCTTCGCCGGGTTGCGCCACAAGCCCGACGCCATCCTCGTGACCGGCGACATCACCGATTCCGGCAAAGCCGAGCAGTACGCGGAGGCCAAGCTCGCGTTCGAGACCGAGATCCCGGTGTACGCCATCCCCGGCAACCACGACGACCGCGCGGGCTTCCGTACCGCCCTACTCGGCGAGCCCGCCTCCGACGCCCCCATCAACCGCTCGCACCGAATCGGTGATCTCACCCTCGCGCTCTTGGATTCGAGCATTCCCGGGGAGCCCGGCGGACGACTCGCCGAGGAGACCTACCGTTGGCTGGGCGGCGTACTCGACGCCGCGCCCCCGGCCAAACCGATCCTGCTCGCCCTGCACCACCCGCCCGCACACCTGTACAGCCCGATCGTCGACGGGATCTCCCTCGCCGATCCCCAGCGGCTCGCCGACCTGGTGGCCGGTGACGACCGGATCGTCGCCGTACTCACCGGGCACGCGCATTCCGCCGCGACGACCACGTTCGGCGGACGCCCGCTGCTGGTCGGCCCGAGCACCGCGTCGGTGCTCAGCGGCGAGTGGGAACTCGACCTGCCCGACCACGTCATGGACTACGCGCCGGACCCGACGATCTCGCTGCACGTCATCGGCGACGATCACCGGCTCACCACCCATTTCCGGACCGTTCCGATGGGCGGCCGGATCGGCGTGCAACCGGCTTGAGCGCGGTTTACCCGGCACCAGCCGGGGCAATCGGGAGGCACGAGACGCCTACCCGGGAGGATGCACCATGGTCGACCTGCCAGCCGCAGTGGTGAAGAGCGCGTTCGCGACCGGAGCGCGGATCCGGCATGCGCGGGTGTTCCACCCGAACGGGTTGCACCTGGCCGGTCGTCTGCACGCCGAACCCGAGTTCGAGCCGCTGTTCGGCAGCGGCGAACGCGCGGTGATCGCGCGGCTGTCCAAGGGCGTCGGACTACCGAACGGCCTGCCCGACGTGCTCGGCCTGGCGTTCCGAGTACTCGATCGGGACGACGAGCCCTGGGACTTCGCGCTGGCCACCACCGGGCAGGGAGCGCTGGGCCGGCTGGTGATCACCCCCGCGCGCGGCTGGGCCAGCGCGCGCTACGGCTGCCTGATGCCCTACCGGATCAGCAACTCCGCGCCGACCTGGTTCTTCGCCGAGCCGGACGGTGTGCAGCCCGCTTCGGCGTCGCTGGAGGCGATGCAAGCCCATCTGAACGAGGATCTGGTGAGCTTCACCCTCAGCGCGGGCCGTCTCGGCGGACCCACCTGGCGGGTCGCCGAAATCACGCTGCGGCCCGCCGAATCCGCCGAGCACCGCACGGATTACTTCGATCCGATGCTCAATCACCCGGCCGAGGTGGAGTTGTTCCCCAAAGCCATCGGCAAGATCCGCGAACTGGCCTACACGGGCAGCCGCAGCGGCCGCGGCGAAGGGGCTTAGCGCCGGACGACGCGTTCGCGGCGATAGGCGGCCGGGGTGTTACCGGTCCACCGCTTGAAGGCGAAGATGAACGTCGAGGCTTCGGCGTAACCGAGACGGATCGCGACATCGCTCACCGACAGCGGTGTGGCGGTGAGCATTTCCTCGGCCAGAGCACGCCGCACCTCGTCCAGCAACGCGCGATAGCTGGTGCCCGCCGCGTCGAGATGCCTGCGCAGCGTGCGCGTGCTCATGTTGAGATCGTTCGCCACGGCGTCGATGCCGGGCGGCGCGGCGAACCCGTCCGCGCCGCCGCGCGGGACCAAGCGCTCGCGCACCTCGGCCGCGATGCCGGTGCGGGCCCTGCGGCGGTGCACCAACTCCCGGCACTGCGCCAGGCACATCGCCCAAGTGTGCTCGTTGGCCTGCGGCAACGGCTGCTCCAGCAGCATGGGTTCGATGGCGAACAGGTTGCGCGGCATGTCGAACCGCGGGGCCACCAGGGTGACGTCCGCGATCCGATCGGCGTAGTCCGGTGCGGGAAAACGGAATTCGGCCCTGGTCAGCGGCAGGCGCGTGCCGAGCAGATCGCTCATCACCTGATGCATCGCGGTGACGTCGCGTTCGACGAGGAACTGGCGCACATCCGTCGGCACCGACTCGTCGTGCACCACCGCGACGAACTCGTTCTCGCCCCACTCGGCCACCGGTAGGCAGAAGGTGAAACTGAGGTCCAGGTAGCGCAGCGCGAAGCTGATCGCCTCCCCCAACGTCGGGCTGCTGACGCAGGCGAAGCCGAAGATGCCGAAGGTGGTGATCCGGTAGCGGCGGCCCACCTCGACGCCCAGCGCGGGACGGCCGGCGAGTTCGCGAACGAGGTTGCGGATGACCGCCAGTTCGGTGTGCGCATCGATCTGCGCGTCCGGATCGCGCAGTTGCTGCTCGGTCAGTGCGGTGCCGTGCAGCATGCGCGCCGCGGGCACGCCGTGTTCGGCCGCGTAGCCGACCATCAGCGCCACGCTGGCCACGCCGCGCGGAAAGTTCCAATCGCGGATATCCGGATCCTGCACCCGCTCCACGCGGACATTATGGCCGAATTTCTCTATGCGACGGCACGGCGGCTCCTACAGTGGAGACACCTACGGTCGGAGTGAGGAGTGTCACATGACAAGGCGCGGTCGGCCGTCGATCCTCATCATCGGCGCGGGCTTCGGCGGCATCGGCATGGCGATCGAGTTGCGCCGCAACGGCTTCGACGACATCACCGTGCTGGAACGGGCCGCCGACCTCGGCGGGGTGTGGCGGGAGAACACCTACCCCGGTGCGGCCTGCGACGTCCCCTCACCGCTGTACTCGTATTCGTTCGAACCCAAGCCGGACTGGCCGCAGCGGTACTCGGGGCGTGCCGCCATCCACGCCTACCTGCGCGGCGTCGCCGAGCGACACGGCGTGCTGTCGGCGATCCGCTTCGGCGCGAGTGTCACCGACGCCGAATTCGACGACGCCACCGGCCGGTGGACCGTCCGCACCGCCGACGGGGACAGCCGCGTCGTGGACGTGCTGATCTCGGCGGTGGGCCAGCTGTCGCGTCCGTCGCTGCCCGCCATTCCCGGCATCGACACCTTCGCGGGCCCGTCGTTCCATTCGGCCGAGTGGGACCATGAGGTCGACCTCCGCAGCAAACGCGTCGCCTGCGTCGGCACCGGAGCGAGCGCTGTCCAGTACATCCCCGAGATCCAGCCCGAGGTCGCCCATCTCACGCTTTTCCAGCGCACACCGGCCTGGGTGATCCCCAAGTTCGACACCGACTACTCGCCGATCCAGCACAACCTGTTCGCGCGGATGCCCGGCGCGCTGCTGGCCGAACGATTCGGGTGGTGGACGATCGCGGAGTTCGTCTCGCTCGGACTGGTCGAGGTCCCCGCCATCGCCCGGTGGGTGGCCCGCATCGCCTCCCGGCACCTGGCCGAGCAGGTCGAGGATCCACAGCTGCGCGCGAAACTCACCCCGGACTACCCGATCGGATGCAAACGCGCGCTGTTCTCCAACGACTACTACCCCGCGCTCACCCAGCCGAACGTGCGGGTGGAGACCACCGCGATCAACGAGATCACTCCGCGGGGCGTACGCACCGCCGACGGTGCGACGCACGAGGTGGACGTGATCATCTACGGCACCGGCTTCAAGGGCACGGAGTTCCTGTGGCCGATGGAGGTCTACGGTCGCGGGGGCCGCAGGCTGGCCGACGCCTGGGCCGAGGGCGCTCATGCGTACTACGGCATCGCGGTGCCCGACTTCCCGAACCTCTTCCTCGTCTACGGGCCGAACACCAACCTCGGTGTCGGCTCGATCATCTACATGATCGAGTCGCAGACCCGCTACATCCGTCAGGCGGTGCGGTGGCTCGCCGACCACCCCGGCCACTGTGTCGACGTCCGGGCGGACCTGGAGGAGGACTACAACGCCGCGCTCCAGCAACGCCTGGCCCGCACCCCGTGGAACTTCTGCGCGAGCTGGTACCGCAATTCCGCGGGCCGCATCACCAACAACTGGCCAGGCTCGCAGACCAGCTACCGCCGCCGCACCCGGCGCTTCGATCCCCGCCACTACACCCTCGACCCGGTCTCGTGACGAATCGCACGGCTGCCGGCCCCGCTCGGATTCGACTCGACCCGGCACCGCCCGCCGGGCTGGCAGACTTGTGCTGTGAATGAACTGGCCCGTCCGGGCGCATCGGAGCAGCGCGGGCCGCTGCGTCCGATCGAGCTGGCCACCGGCGCCGTGCTCGGTGGAGCCACCGTCGGGCTGGTGACCATCGGATCGGTGATCCCGTTCGCCGGCGCGCTGCAGTTGGTCGCGGCGGTCCCGATCGGGCTGATCGCGCATCGCTTCCGGCCGCGCGCCCTGATCACCGCGACCATCGCCGCCACGCTGGTCACCTTCGTGGCGGCCGGTATGGCGTCGGCGACGGTGCTGGTCGCCTCGGCCACCATGGGCGGCATCATCGGCACCGTGAAGCGGCGCGGCGGCGGGCTCGTCGCGGTGCTGGGCCTCTCGCTGCTCACCGGGCTGGTGTGGGCCGCGCTCGCCGTCGGTTCGCTGCTCGTGCTGTCGAGCGCGCGCGAGCTGGTCTTCGACAACATCCGCAACGGCGCGCGCGGCCTGCAGGATCTCGCCGCCCAGGTGGGCGTGACCCCGCTCGGGCGGGTCGTGGCGGATCTGGCCGACGCCGTGCTGCGCTCGTGGTGGGTGTGGCTGGGCGGCGGCGTCGCGCTCGGCATGATGGCCACCGGGGTGTGCTCCTGGTATGTCCTTGGCTCGGTGCTGGACCGGCTCGACTGGCTGCCCGGGCGGGACCGGCTCGACGCACCGCTCGACGACCGGCCCGTCGCGCCGCTGCCGGTCACGCTGCAACACGCCGGGTTCCGCTACCCCGGCGCCGGTCGCGACGCGCTCAGCGACGTCGACCTCACCGTCGCGGTCGGGGAATTCGTCGCCGTGGTGGGGCACAACGGCTCGGGCAAGTCCACGCTGACCCGGTTGCTGGCCGGTCTGCCGCCCACCTCGGGGTCGGTGCGGCGGCCCGGCTCGGCCGGACTGGGGCGGCTGGGCGGCACGGCGCTGGTGTTGCAGCGACCGGAGAGCCAGACCCTCGGCGTGCTCGTCGCCGACGACGTGGTGTGGGGATTGTCCGCGGACCTGGCCGCCGAGGTGGACGTGGAAGGACTGCTGAGCGAGGTCGGTCTGGCCGGGATGGGCGGCAAGGAGACCGCGACGCTCTCCGGCGGTCAGCAGCAGCGGCTGGCGGTCGCGGCGGCACTGGCCCGGCGGCCCGCCCTGCTGATCGCCGACGAGGCGACCTCCATGATCGATCCGGACGGACGCGGGGAACTGGTGGAACTGCTCGCGGGCCTGCCGAAACGCCACCCGATGGCGGTGGTCCTGGTGACCCACCACGAAGCCGATGCCGCGGCGGCGGACCGGGTCGTACACCTGTCCGGTGGACGGACGGTCGCGCACCTGCCCGCCTGGCCCCGTCCGGCACGCGCCGCGCGCCGCAGGCCGATGGGTGAACCGGTCCTCGAACTGCGCGATGTCCGGCACACCTACAACCGCGCGACGCCGTGGGAGGCGCCCGCGCTGCACGGCGTCGATCTGTCCGTCCGACAGGGCGAAGCGCTGCTCGTCGTCGGCGGGAACGGCTCCGGCAAGTCCACCCTGGCCTGGATCATGGCCGGTCTGATCGAACCGAGTTCCGGCCGGTGCGAACTGCGCGGAAAGCCGGTCGGCAAACAGATCGGCGGGGTCGGGCTCGCGTTCCAGCATTCCCGCCTGCAATTGCAGAAGCAGACCGTCGGCGCGGAGATCGCGGACTGGGGCGGACGCGCCACCGGCTCCGGCGCGGTCGGGCGCGCGCTGGACGCGGTCGGGCTGGACCGGTCGCTGGCCGCACGCTCGATCGAGGAACTCAGCGGCGGACAGGCCAAACGGGTGGTGCTCGCCGCGATCGTGGCCAGCCACCCCCAAGTGGTCGTGCTCGACGAACCGCTGGCCGGACTCGACCCCGAGGGCCGAGCCGACATCGTGGAACTGCTGGCCCGGCTCCGGGATGCCGGTTTGACGCTGATCGTCATCTCACACGACGTGGCCGACATGGCGGCGGTGTGCGACCGCACGGTGCACCTGCGATCGGGACGCATCCTGAGCGCGGAATCCGCGTGGGCGGTCACACCGGTGCCGAGCGAGGCGGCCGCGCGAGCCGACTCCGGAGCGCTGCACGCGCCCGGTGAATCGGCCTGGCGGTTCGAGCACGGAGGTCGATGATGAGCACCGTTCTGCTGCGTCAAGTGCCGGTCGCCAGTCCGGTGCACCGGCTGTGGGCGGGAACCAAGATCATCGGCGTTTTCCTGATCAGCCTGGTGCTGATGTTCCTGCCGTCCTGGCCGGTGCTCGCCGTGATGACGGGGTTCCTGGTGATCGTGGGCGTCGTCGCCCGGCTGCCGCTCGGCACGCTGCCGCGCCCGCCCTGGTGGTTCTGGGCGCTGTTCATCGTCGGCGGCCTGCTCACCGTCCCGGTCGGCAGTGCGGCGGTGCTGCGCTACGCGCAGATCGCGATCTTCACCCTGATCTTGGTGACCGCTTCGTTCCTGATCGCGTGGACCACACCGATGGGTGACGTCGCGCCCGCCCTCGCCAAACTGGGCGCGCCGTTGCGCAGGCTCAGGATGCCGGTGGACGAATGGGCTGTCGTCGTCGCGCTCACCCTCCGCGGTCTGCCGTTGCTCATGGAGGAGATCCGGGTGCTGCGCGCCGCCCGTCGCCTCCGCCCCAAGGACCGTGTGCTCGCCCGCGCGGTCGACAACCCGCTCATCGACATCCTCACCGCGGCCATGGCGGTGGCCACCCGCCGGGCCGGTGAACTGGGTGAGGCGATCACCGCACGCGGTGGCACCGGGCAACTCACCGCCCATCCGAACGCTCCCGGCCTGCGCGACGCTCTCGCTCTCGTGCTCGTCTTCGGTGTCTGCCTCGGCTCCGTCGCACTGCACTTGCTGCTCTGATACGCGCGAGAGAAGTGACGGGAAGGGGTGAAGAACCGGCTCTCGGTCGGTCGCGGCCCCTAATGGTTCACGGGGCGGAATTCCGGCCCCGGATTCGCTGAATATTTGCAGACCGCCTGGTATCACTCGAGATAAGACCCGATCGATGCCACGGAAAGCACTGTCGGCAGTTCACGTACCGCGCTTCGGCGGGAACGGTAGCCGTCGCCCCAGCCCGTGAGACCCGGCCGCCTGCGCACGCCACGACTCGGCCGCCCGGATCACGGCCACGCCGCGCCCCTCCCCTCGCACGCGTCCCGAGCCTGGCGAAAGACACTGCCGTGCTGGAGATTACACCTGACACACAACCGCGTACGCATGCTCCGGATGCAATGCTTCGATTCGAAGATCGCGCCCACCGCCCGAATGAAGCCCGACCGGACCCATTCGAACGCCGTATTACTCGATCAATAAATAGCGGAAAGCTATAACACTGCTGCTGGACAAAGACGAAAGATTACCCTCTGAATTCGTGTCCCAAACCCCTTCGGCCACAGTACAGTTATCACTCGGAAGTAACTGTCTTTTGGATCACATCACGGATGTACACGCCGATGGGGGAAGGAAATTCGGCGTGCGCAGCGTTCTCTATTGCTCGAAGCCTGATGAAGATTGGAAACCGAGAAATGATTCTGCGGAAAGTCACTGCCGCTGTCGTGCCACTGGTCGCCGCGCTCACGGTGGGGTCCGCTGTCGCGCACGCGGAACCGGGCGCGACAGCGGTTCCGGACATCGGCTACCAAGCCGAGCTGATCGGGAACAAGGTGGTCACGACGCTCACCGCGGGCACGTTCGAGGTGCGCGGCGACGCCGTCGACATCAAGGACGCGGCGGGTGCGGTCGCGGTCACGCTGCCGCTCGCCTTCCGGCAGGACGGGCTCGAATACCCCATGTCCCACGTGGTGCGGGACGCGGGCCGGGTGCTGGAGCTGACCGTCGTCAAGGACGCGGCGCAGGCGCGCCCCGCGGCCACGCCGGTCGCGTCGCCGTTCGAGAACCAGCGCGCGATGGACGCCTTCCTCTCGCAGTTCGGCATCGCCACCGCGGTCGGCGGATTCATCGGCACGGTGATCGGAGCGCTCGTCGGTCTGACGGGCATCATCGGCGGACCCGTCGGTATCGCCACTGTGCTCGCCGGCGCGGGTATCGGCGGCATCATCGGCACCATCGTCGTCGGCGGACCGGCCCTGATCATCGCCGGTATCGATCTGATCAGCACGCTGGCCGCCCCGCCCGGCAGCACCAAGTGGATGGACACCACCGGGCGTTCGCAGAACTGACCGGTGTCCCCTGGCGCTACGCGCACCGAATCGACCGCGATTCGGTGCGCTTTCGTCTGTGCGGACAGTCGGTGGCTCCCCGGAGGCGATCGCCGCGCTCACGCGCCCGCGTCCGTGGACGGATACGGTGCCGCACCATCGGCGGTTCCCCGAGGCGAACACCGCACTGACGCACCCGCGCGGATCGGCGGACGCGATCCCGCACAATCGGTCACACCCGGAGACCAACACCGCACTCACGCACCCGCCCCCGTCAGCGGACGCCGTACCGCACCGCCGCTCACTCCCGGGAGACCAACACCGCACTCACCCACCCGTGCCCATCAGCGGACCGGTACCCACCGCATTCGCCGACGATCAGGCGGTCGTTGACTCACCGCTCCCGGCATCCGGCGGCCACCGGCAGACCCGCGAACCGATCGCCCAGAAAGTTCATCGCGCCCGGCGCCTCACCGATCGCCGCCGGGTTGTGGGTGGGCAGCATCGAGTGCACCGAGGTGATCGCCGCTCCCTGCGCGCAGTACCGGCCGACCAGGTCGGTGAAGCCCGCCACGGGGATCACGTCGTCGGTGCGGCTGTGGTACAGGTACATCGGCGTCTCCGGCGCACTGCCGCCGAGTTCCTGGGCGTCGGTCGCGGCGCGGAAAGCCGGATGCGACAGCAGATCCGGGACGACCGCGAAGTCGTCGACCCGCGCGCCGACGTACTTCGGCACCAGGTCGGACCCGCACATGGTGGCATTCTCGGCCAGCGCCGCGCGCCCCCGATCGTTGAGCAACGCCAGCACGCCGTTGCCGGGATCGTTGCGCGCGATGGCGAACAGGATCAGCAACGCCAGCCCGGCCTGCACGGTGCCGTCCGCCTCGCGCGCTATGGCGGGCCAGTCCGCCGGAACGCCACCCGAGGTGATGCCGGCGAACCGGACATCCGGCGCGTACCACGGCTGCATCTGCGCCGCCCACAGCGTGGCGAACGCGCCGCCCGAATAGCCCCAGGCGCCGACGGGCGTCGCGGGCCCGAGCCCGGCCTGCGGAAGATCACGGGCCGCCCGGATGCCGTCCAGCACGCCGCGTCCGGAGTTCACCCCGTCCAGGAACCGGGACCGCGGACCCTCGTAGTCGCCGGCCACCACCGCCCACCCGCGCCGCAGTGCCTCCGCCATGAACGGCGTGTCGATGAGGGTGTTCACCGCGCCGCTGTCCCAGCCGCCGCGCAGCGCGAACGACGGCGCGCACCGCGTGCCGAGACTGTCCTCGGGCACCTGATACGACAGCAGGGGCCGGGCGCCCGGGCCGAACCACGGCAACATCGGGACCATCACGGTCGCCACGTCGGCCACCGGATCGTCGCTCGCGTCGGTGCTGCGATACTTCACCTGCCATGCCGAAACCGGCAGGGGGAGGCCGAACAACGCGATCGGGCGCGAATCCAGCACGGCGCCGTTGGGGTAGCGCTCGAGGTCCGCGGGGGCCGCGTAGAACGGGTCGTGGTCCGGCGAGGGTAGCTCGGCGTGTGCCGCCGGGACGGCGGCAAGAGCGATCAGCGCGGACAACGCGATTCCCAGGATCGCGGTGCGCACCGGGCGGTTGCTCGCCTGCGCGGTGACAGGCGCTGCGTGCACATCCTTCATCAGGGCCTCCCCAGTCCCGGCGAGGCGGTGAGTGTCCCGGTGCGGTCGGCGCCGGTTCACCTGGCCTCCAGACCTCAACGGTACTGCTGGGCGGACAAACCCGGCAACGGGCGATCGCAGGTCACACCCACCGCCGCCGTTGTCCGCAGGGCTGGCTACAGTGTTGGCCAAACCGTCCCTGGCGCAATCGAATAGCTGTCCGGCGTCACCCCGCCCACAGCGCGAGCGCAACGAAGAGGAGTAGCCGAGCATGCGGCATGGCAACGGACTGGACATCCCCGAGGGACTCGCCGACGTGTGCGCGCCCGACCGGATGGCGGTGATCGTCTACGACATGCAGGTCGGCGTGCTCAGCCAGTTGCCGGACGGCCCGGAGATCATCGAGCGGGTGGTTCGGGTGGTCGACGCGGCGCGCTCGGGTGGCTACCCGGTGATCTTCCTGCGCCATTTCTTCCTGCCGGAGCGGCTGAGCGGAGCATTCGCGCTGCGCATGGCCATGAGCTGGCAGCAGGTGGATTCGGTGGACGAGGTGCGCTTCATCCTGCAGCGCGACACCCCGGCCTTCGAGCTGGTTCCCGAGCTGCGGCCGCGCGCGGACGAGGTGGTGTTCGACAAGACGTCGATGTCGGCCTTCGAAGGAACTCCGCTGGCCTCTACGCTGCGCGATCTGCGAATCGGCGCCTACGCGATCGCGGGCGTCGCCCTGGAGATCGGCATCGCGCCCACGGTCGCGCATTCCACCGATCTCGGATTCGTCCCGGTGGTGATCAGCGACGCGGTCGGCGGCCGGGACAAGGAGGCCATGGCTCGGGCCTACGCGGATTTCGAATTCCAGGGCCACGCGCTGGTGACCGACATCGCCACCATCACCCCGCTGCTCGCGGGCGGCAACTGACCCGGAACGGGACCCGGCCACGACCGGGTCCCGTTCGACGTTCACTTCTCCCGCAGGGCTTTCTTGGCCGCGTTCTGGGCGGCGTCGACCTGGCCCGTGAACTTGTCGCCCGTCTTCTCGTCGACGAGGTCGCCCGCCTTGTCGATGACCGCGTCCAGTTTGTCCGCGTTCTTCTGGGCCAGGTCCATCGCCTTACCCGCCAGGTTCTTGAAGTCCACCGTGCACTCCTCGTTTCGCGCTGAGAACAACCGCGAGACAACCCTACCCAGCGCCCAGCCAAGCCGGATGCCACAACCGGCCCGTCTCGGTCCAGTTCATGAACCGTACGGTGCCACCGAGTTTCGGCGTCACCCACACCGCCTCCTTGCGTTCCTCGGCGGTGAGGTCGTTGTCGAACGGCGAGGTCTTGCGCTCCAGCTTGCGCAGCCGCGCGGCCAGCTCCCGCATGGCCGAGTCGTCGAACCCGGTGCCGACCCGTCCGACGTAGACCAGCCTGCCGTCGTGCGGAATACCGACCAGCAGCGATTTGAACTCTCGCGCCGTACTGCGCCGCCACCCGCCGATCAGCACCCGCTGAGTGCGCCAGTTGCGCTGCTTCACCCAGGCATGCCCGCGCTTGCCAGGCAGATACACCGAATCCTTTCGTTTCGCGACCACGCCCTCCAGCCCGTGCTCCTGGCTGTAGTGCAAGGCCTCGGCGCCGGAGCCGTCCAGTCGTGGCGGCACCACCATCGACGGCGCATTCGCGGCGAGCGCCTCCAGCACCCTGCGGCGATCGGAATATCTCTTGCGCAGCAGCGACGTGCCGTCCAGGTACAGCACGTCGAACGCGACGAACACCGCCCGCGCCGCGTCGGCTTGCAGCAGGCCGAGGTTCGCGACGCCGTGATCGTCGAAGACGACGGCCTCGCCGTCCAGCACCACCTGATGCCCGGACAATTCCCGCCGCAGCGCCGCGATGCGCGGATAGCGGTCGGTCACGACGTTGCCCGCCCGGCTGTGCAACGTGATCGCGCCGGAGTCGATCTCGGCGATCAGCCGGAAGCCGTCCCACTTCGTCTCGAAGCACCACTCGTCCGCTCCGAGATCGGCGACGTCGCCGTGCGTCGCGAGCATCGGCGACAGGCCGCGCGGAAGCGACGAGGACATCAGATGCATCAGCCATTGGTTGCCGTTGGTCTGGATCAGCGCGTACCGGCCGGTGAGCCGCTTACCGTGGAACCGCACGATGACCTCGTCGTCGCGCCACTTCTCGGTCTCGTAGGTGCCGGAGTCCCAGATCGTCATCTCGCCCGCGCCGTACTCGCCTTTCGGGATGGCTCCGTGGAAGTCGAGATACTCCATCGGATGGTCCTCGGTGTGCACAGCGAGGCGGTTCTGCTCGGGAGAGGTCGGCGGGCCTTTCGGCACCGCCCACGACACCAGGACCCCGTCGCGCTCCAGCCGCACATCCCAGTGCAGGCGCCGCGCGTGGTGCTCCTGCACGACGTAGCGGTTGTCCGCCCCCGGCGCGGGTGTCTGCGCGGGAACGGGCTCGGGCGTGCGGGACGGATCCCGCATCGATCGGTACTTCGTCAACGCGTCCGGGCCCGCCCCCGCCGCGGACGATCCGTTTCCCGCAGGTGGCGCATCCAGTTCGGCGAGCAGATCGCCGTCCGATCGGTATCTGGCGAGTACTTCGTCGAACCGCAGATGCCGCAGCTTCTTCCGGTTCTCGATCTCCTTCCAGGTGCGTGGAGCGGCGACGTTCGGCTGCGGCCGCCCCCGCATCGAGTAGGGCGCGATGGTGGTCTTGGCGGCGTTGTTCTGACTCCAGTCGAGGAAGACCTTGCCGCCGCGAGCCGCCTTCGCCATCGTCGCCGTGACCAGGTTGGGGCGCAGCCGTTGCAGATTGGTGGCCACCTGTTTCGCCACGGTGGACGCGCCGTCCGAGCTCAGTTCGCGATCCAGCGGCACGTAGAGGTGAATTCCCTTGCTGCCGCTGGTCACCGGGAACGTGCGCAGACCGATGCTCTCGACCATCTCGCGCACCGCGAGCGCCACCTCGGCGCATTCGGCGAGCCCCGCTCCCTCGCCCGGGTCCAGATCGAAGACCAGCCTGGTGGCCGGGCCCATGTCGTCACCGTCGAAACGCCACTGCGGCACATGCACTTCCAGGGCGGCCTGCTGCGCGAGCCAGGCCAGCCCGGCCTCGGAATCGATCAGGGGATAGACGACCTTGCGATCGGAATGCCGCAGGGTGCGCCGCTGCATCCAGGAGGGGGCGTGCGACGGGAGATTCTTCTCGAAGAAGGACGGTTCGTCGACGCCGTTGGGCCAGCGCTTGCGGGTGGCCGCCCGCCCGGCGACATGCGGCAGCATGGCAGGCGCGATCGCCGAATAGTAGGCGATGACTTCGCCTTTGGTGGTTCCGGTGGCCGGGTACAACACCTTGTCGAGGTTGCTCAGGTCAACCTCGATACCACCGAACTCGCGGCGGGCCACCATATCCGAAGTGTAGCGGCGGAGACCCGGTCGTGGTCTCCGCCGCTCGCTCAGGCGTGCGGTCCGGACTGGTCCGGCGGGACCACCTTCTTGGCGGCCTCCTTGCCCTTGGCGATCTTGTCGGTGTACTTGCCGTGTGTCTTCTGGTCGATGAAGTCACCGGCCTTGTCCACCGCTGAATTGATCTTGTCGGCGTTCTTTGCCGCCGCGTCCTTACCCTTGTCGACCAGGCCCTTGACCGTATCCGCGAAACTCATCGCCGTGATCCTTCCTGTCGCCAACTAGCAGAAGTCGTTCACTCCACATTCTCCCACCAAGAATCCGCAGGTGGGGCACTCGACGGGTCTACACGCTGCCCGGGCACGGGCACCGCGACCTCGGTGCCCGCCGCCCGCGCCGCTGCCACCATGCGCCGGACCGGCTCGGACCAGCCGTGGAAGGCGAGATTGAAGGTGGCCCAGTGAATGGGCACCAGCAATCCGTGACCGGCATTCCCGCCGCACAGGTCGGCGTGTGCCCGGACCGCCTCCTCGGGATTCATGTGCACATCCGGCCAGCGCTCGTCGTAGGCGCCGATCGGCAGCAGCGTCAGGTCGAACGGACCGAGCGCCGCGCCCGCCTCGGCGAACGCCTTGGTGTAGCCGGTGTCGCCCCCGAAGTAGGCGCGCCGCGTCGGCCCGACGATCGACCACGAGGCCCACAACGTGGTGTTGCGCAGCAGGCCGCGCCCGGAGAAATGCCGCGCCTCCGTGCAGGTGAGCACGAGATCCACGCCGTCGCGGTCTCGGCCGAGTTCGGTGAGCGACACCGAACCGCCCCAGTCCAATTCGACGATGCGATCCTCCGGCACACCCCAGTGCCGCAGGTGGGCGCCGATACCGATCGGCACCAGGAACGGCGCGCTCTGGCGTGCCACCAGCTCCCGCACGGTCCACTTGTCCAGGTGGTCGTAATGATCGTGCGAGATGAGCACCGCGTCGATCGGGGGCAGGTCGGCCAGCGGCTGCGGCATCGGATGCATCCGCGCGGGCCCGACCAGCGCCGACGGCGAAACTCGCTCGCTCCACACCGGATCGGTGAGAATGCGGTACCCGTCGACCTCGACCAACGTCGTGGCGTGGCCGTACCAGGTGACGGCGAGCGCGGACGCCGCGGTCGGCTGCTGCGGCGTCCGCAGCGGGATGGGGCCCCGCGGCCTGCCCGCGTTGCGCTGGGTCAACGCCGAGACCAGCAGCGAGGGAGCCGAACCCGCGACCACCTGGCTACTGGGTTCGGTGTTGTGGAACTGGCGGTCGCGATAGGTCGCCGCACCCACCGCGTACGGCTGGATCGCCGAGATCGAAGCGCCCATCGCCGAAGGGATGTCCCATACCGCCCGGACCACCCAGGTGATGCCGAGCGTGCCCGCCGCGGCGCCCGCGATGCGTCTGATGTCCATCATCGCCCCACGAATTTCGCGGCGCGCTTTTCCTGCCTGGCCAAACGACCCTCCTTGGCATCCTCGCTCGTCCACGCGGCCTCCAGCGCGGCGCGCTGCTGCGCGGTCTCCGGATCGCGCGTTCCGTCATCATTGAGCACCAGCTTCATGTGCCGCAGGGACAACGGAGCCAATGCCGCGATCTGCTTGCCCCAGGCCTGCGCGTCGGACGCCGTACCGATCCGGTTGGCGAACCCGAAGGAGTAGGCGTCCGCGGCCGATATCTGTTCGGCGCCCAGCAGCACCGTGCGCGCCGGACCGCCGCCGATCAAGGCGACCAACCTGCGCACGGTCCACCGATCCACGCTGATGCCCAGTTTCGCCGCGGGAATGGCGATGTACGCCTCCGGCGAGACCACCCGCAGGTCCGAAGCGAGCGCCAGTTGCACGCCCGCCCCGATCGCGGCGCCGTTGATCGCCGAAATCACCGGGATCGGCACGGATTCGATGGTGTGCAGCGTTTCCAGCCACTCGGACAGGAAATCGCCGGAGTACACCCCGGACAGATCGGCGCCGGCACTGAAGACCGGGCCGCGCCCGGTCAACACGATGACTCGCGCCTGGTCGGCGACAGCGGCGAGCACGGCCTCGCGCAGCAGCGTCACGAGTTCGTAGTTGAGCGCGTTGCGGCGCTCTTCCCGCTGAAGTTCGATGGTGACCACGTCACCGTCCCGGCTGACCCCGAGCATGCGACCTCCCCGACTGAACGGTCCGTCTGATCTCTTCACTCTGCCACAGGGGACTACCCATTCCGCGCCGGGCGATACGATCACCGGCTGTGCCGACCGACTTCGACATCCTGGTGATCGGCGCTGGTCAGGCGGGACTGTCGGCCGGTTATCACCTCCAGCGCCTCGGGCTGCGGCCCGAACGGCACTTCCTGCTCGTCGATCGCTCCCCCGGGCCCGGCGGCGCGTGGCAGTTCCGCTGGCCCTCCCTCACCTTGGACACGGTCAACCGGGTGCACGACCTGCCCGGCATGTCGTTCGCCGAGACCTTGCCGCCGGGTTCGTCGTCCGCGCCCGCGGCATCCGCTGTGCCGCACTACTACGAGCTGTACGAGAAGCGGTTCGACCTGCGGGTTCACCGCCGGGTATCGGTCACTGTGGTCTGTGATCGCACCGAGGAAGGCGACCCGGCCGATCGCGGCGCGGTGCTCGGCGCGGAGACCGACGCGTCCGGGCTCATCCGGGTTCGCGGCCTGATCAACTGCACCGGCACCTGGGAGAATCCGTTCGTTCCGCACTATCCCGGAGCGCAGACGTTCACCGGTCGCCAGCTGCACACCCACGACTATCACAGTGCCGCGGAATTCGCGGGCAAGCACGTCGTGGTGGTCGGCGGCGGCATATCGGCCGTTCAGCTGCTCGACGAGATCTCCCAGGTCACCACGACGACCTGGGTCACGAGAACACCGCCGCGCTTCCGCGAGGGGCCGTTCACCGAAGAGGCGGGGCGAGCCGCGGTCGCGATGGTCGAGGACCGGGTCCGGCGCGGGCTGCCGCCGGGATCGGTGGTCTCGGTCACCGGGCTGCGGCTCGACGACCGGTTACGAGCGGCACGAGATCGCGGCGCGCTCACCCGTCTGCCGATGTTCGAGCGCATCGAGCCCGGCGGCGTGCGGTGGGCCGACGGAACCTTTCAGCAGGCGGACGTGATCCTGTGGGCCACCGGCTTCCGCAGCGCCCTCGACCACCTCGCGCCGCTGCGACTGCGCGGGCCCGGCGGCGGCATCACCATGTCGGGACGGCTGGCCACCCAGGTAGCCGCCGATCCGCGCATCCATCTGATCGGCTACGGGCCGTCGGCCAGCACCGTGGGCGCCAACCGCGCGGGGCGTACGGCGGCGCTGGAACTCACCCGGCATCTCGGACTGCGCTGACGGTGCGCGGCCCGAGTCGTCAGTCGATCAGTCCGAGCGTGAGCGTATCCGGGTCCCCGCCGATGCGCGAACCGCTGTCCAGGCCGTTGATCGCGTCCATCTGCTCCGCGGTCAGCTCGAAGCCGAACACGTCGAAGTTCTCCGCGATCCGCGACGGCGTCACCGACTTCGGGATGACGACGTTGCCCAGTTGCAGATGCCAGCGGATGATCACCTGCGCGGGCGTGCGACCGACCTCGGCGGCCACCTGGGCGATGGTGGCGTCGTCGAGCAGTGTGCCCTGTCCGAGCGGACTCCACGCCTCGGTCGCGATCGCATTGGCGGCGTGGAACTCACGCAGTTCGCGCTGCGCCAAGCTGGGGTGCAGCTCGATCTGGTTCACCACCGGGATCTCACCGGTCTCGGCGATGAGCCGCTGGATGTGCGCGACCGTGAAGTTCGAGACGCCGATCGACCGCACCCGGCCCTGTGACTTCAGCGCCTGGAAGGCGCGGAAGGTGTCCACGAAGCGGTCGGCCACGGCCACCGGCCAGTGGATGAGGTAGAGGTCGAGGTAGTCGAGGCCGAGCCGCTGCATGCTGGCGTCGAACGCGCGCAGCGTCGAGTCGTAGCCCTGGTCGGAGTTCCACAGCTTGGTGGTGACGTAGATCTCGTCGCGGGGCAGGCCGTATTCCCGGATCGCCCGGCCGGTGCCCTCCTCGTTTCCGTAGATCGCGGCGGTATCGATGCTGCGGTAGCCAACCTCGAGCGCGGTGGTGACGACCGAGAAGACGTCCTCGGCGGGTACCTGGAATACGCCGAAGCCGAGCTGCGGGATCACGTTCCCGTCGTTCAGCACGATCGAGGGAACGGTGCTGGTCTCGCTTTTGAAGGTCACATTCCGACGGTAGAAGTGTGGCGGCGAACCGTCAATCACGCGCTCTGGTGTGTTGGCCTGCAATTTGCTGGTAAACCTGCGGTCAGCCCGTCATACCGGGCAGACCCAACCGCCGGTACCGCGCTTGGCGCGCCGCGAGCAACTCCGGTTCCGGCCGTGCGCGCAAGGTCGCCAGTTCGAGCGCGATCGCGGCGACCATCCGCCGGGCGAAGTCCACCGGTTCGTCCGCCGCGTCGGGAAACTCCGGCACGATCCGGTCCACCACGCCGTCGTCCAGCAGGTCGGCGGCACCGATCCGTTGTGTCGCGGCCAACTCCGCAGCATGGTCGGTGTCGCGGAAGACGATGGCGCTCGCTCCTTCCGGCGGCAGCGGGGCGAGCCACGCGTGCGTTGCGGCGAGTACCCGGTCGGCGGGCAACAGCGCCAGCGCGCCGCCGCCGGTGCCCTGGCCGAGCAGCACCGAGACGGTCGGGGTGTCCAGCGTCACCAGATCGGCGATGCAGCGGGCGATCTCGGGTGCCAGTCCGCGCTCCTCCGCCTCCTTCGACAGCGCCGCGCCCACCGTGTCGATGACCAGTACCAGCGGCAGCCGCAACTCCCGAGCAAGCGCCATACTGCGCCGCGCCTCACGCAGCGCGGCCGGGCCCATGGTGTTCTCGCCCTGCTGGCCGCGCCGGTCGTGCCCGAACACCACGCACGGCCTGCCCCGGAAACGACCGAGGGCGAGCACGGCGGTGCGATCGGACTCGCCCTGACCGGTGCCACTGAGCGGAACTCTTTGCGTCACATGACGTAAGAGCTCCCGGATGCCGGGACGCTCCGGGCGGCGGGAGATCAGAACCGACTGCCACACCCGATCGTCCGCAGCACGGCTTCGCCCTTCGTCCAGCCGAAATCGTTCTGCTTCAACACTTTCAGAATCCTGAGCATGGTCCAGCGCGACCGAGCGCTGCGGCCGCGGCGCGATCCGCTCGGAATCCAACTGCGCCGCAGCGGAATCGGGCAGCCCGATGCCGCTGAACACGCTCAGTGCGCGATGGGCGATGCGGCGGAAGACCGGGATCGTCAGGACGCCGTCGATGACGCCGCGGCGATACAAGTTCTCCGCGGTCTGCACGCCTTCCGGAAAAGGCCTGCCGTACAACGCTTGATAGACCCGAGGGCCGAGAAACCCAATGAGCGCGCCGGGCTCGGCGAACGTGATGTGGCCCAACGAGCCCCAGGAAGCGAAAACGCCGCCCATCGTCGGGTTGCGGAGGTAGACCACGTAGGGATGACCCGCCGACTTGTGGGCCGCCACGGCACCGGCGATCTTCACCATCTGCACGAAGGCGACGGTGCCCTCCTGCATCCTGGTCCCACCGGAGGTCGGCGAAGCGACCAGCGGCAGTCCCAGTTCGGTGGCGCGCTCGACCACCGAGACGATCCGCTCCGCAGCGGCCACGCCGATCGAGCCGGCCAGGAACCCGAACTCGCAGGCGATCACGGCCACGCGGCGACCGCGCAGCAGCCCTTCGCCGGTGAGCACCGATTCGTCGGTACCCGCCGCGACCGCCGCCTTTCGCAAGGCATCGCGGTACTGCGGGGAAGCGGCCACCGTCACCGGCGGCCGGTCCCAGCTGACGAACGAGTCCGTGTCGAGCAGCTGCTCGAGTAACTCTCGCGCCGAAGTACGCACCGGGCGAGCCTATCCGGCCCTACCCGGTGCTCCGGCGAGCCGCGCGAGCACTCAGTAGCCCTGCATCACCTTGCGCAGCGCGTACTCGGTGAGCGCGACCAGCGCCTGCTTGGCCGGCTCACGACGACGCGCGTCGATGGACAGGATCGGCACATCGGCGGGCACGGCGAGCGCCTGCCGGATGTCCTCGATCGGGTACCGCGGCGCGTCGTCGAATTCGTTGAGCGCCACCAGGAAGGGCAGGCCGCGCGCTTCGAAGTAGTCGACGGCCGCGAAGCTGTCCTCCAACCTGCGGGTGTCGACCAGCACGACGGCGCCGATGGCGCCACGGATCAGGTCGTCCCACATGAACCAGAACCGATACTGGCCGGGCGTGCCGAACAGGTACAACACCAGATCGTCGGCGAGACTGATCCGGCCGAAGTCCATCGCCACCGTGGTGGTCGACTTCATCGGAATGCCGGTCAGGTTGTCGATCCCGGCGCTGGCATTGGTCACCAACGCCTCGGTGCGCAGCGGAACGATCTCCGACACAGCACCGACCAACGTGGTCTTCCCGACGCCGAAGCCACCGGCGACCACGATCTTCGCCGATGTCGGCTTGCTGGTACGGGTGTCGACCTGCGCCGTCGAATCAAATACGCCGGAGTCCACTGAGAACCCTTTCGATCAGCTCGCGACGCTCATCGTCGCTGGAATCGTCTTTCAAAGTCGCCGATACGCGTACGTGCCCGGCCTCGATCAAATCGGCCACGAGCACACGGGCCACCCCGATAGGGATGCCCAATCGGGCTGCTACCTCGGCAACGGACGGCGATTCTCTGCACAACTCCACGATTGACGTCTCGATGTTGGTCAGTTCGAACTGCCGCTCGAGGGCGACCGGATGCGATGCGACGAGAGCCTCCAACGCCAACTCGACCGCGGGCCTGGTACGGCCTGCGGTCAGCGAGTATGGGCGTACGAGGCTCGGCTCGGCGCTCCCCACGCGGTGATCTTCTATGTCCATCCCACCATCAGGAACCCATCGTGACGCGTGGCGTGGCCTGAACAGTCTGGCCAACACGCTCGACCAACAGAGCCATCTCGTAACCGACCTGACCGATGTCACACGAAGTGTTGGTCAGCACCGCGAGATAGGAACCGTCGCCGACAGCCATGAGTAGCAGGTAGCCGTGCTCCATCTCCACGACGGACTGGAGCACGGTGCCGCCCTCGAACAGATTCGAGACGCCGACCGACAGGCTGGCCAGACCGGCCGTGACGGCCGAGAGCTGTTCGGCGCGGTCGACGGGCAGCTGGGCACTCGCGGCCATGAGTAGGCCGTCCGCCGAGACCAGGACGGCATGGGCTACGCCAGGAACCTCGTTGGCAAAGTTCGAAACCAGCCAATCCAGCTGACGATTCGTACCACCTAGATCGGGGTTCATCGGTCTCCTTTATCTCCGGTTAGGTTCATTGCTCTCATTGCGCGGCCATCCCGGACGCCCTGCTGGTGACGACTCAAGCTGGACCTGATCGTTTCTGGGTCACGGCGCGGCGCCCGATCCGCCGTACCGCTTACGCCGCCGGGGACAAGCCTTCCGCCCGGATTGCGTTGCGGCAAGCCCGCCGCCGTTTTCGTCTCGGGCTGCGCCTCACTGGCGCGCCGAGCCGCTTGCCAACCTTCGTCACCCGGCGATTCGAAGGAGGCGGCCACCTGGGACCGATCCGCGCTGGGATCCGACAGCCACGCCGACATCATCTCGGCGAAGATCGGCGTTCCGCCCATCGACGCCCCCGACTCGTCCGCGGGCTGCAACCTGGTCTGGAAGAACGAGGCCGTCTTGGCCGGGTTGGACCGGAAGCTGTGCTTGCCGGGATCACGCCCTGGTGCGGTGGCGGGCTGATCTTCGCTCGCGGCGTGCTGGCCGCGTTGCGGCAGCGCGATGCCCGGCGGCACCGGCTGGCGCTGCGGCGCTTGCGCGCCCGGCTGCCGTTGCGGCAGACCGGTCAGCCCGCTCTCGCGCTGCGGCGGGCTCGACGGTGCGGGCGGACGCTGCGGCAGACCGTTCACCGCACCCGCCTCACGCTGCGGCAGACCACCCGTCGCGTCACGCTGCGGCAGACCGTTCGAAGCCGAATCCCGTTGCGGCAGACCGTTGACAGCGGGCAGCGCGCCGGAGCCCGGCTCACGCTGCGGCAAGCCGTTGACGGAATCACGTTGCGGAAGGCGATGGGCGCCGGTCTCCCGCTGCGGAAGACCACCGGTGGGTTCGCGCTGTGGCAGCCCACCGGGCGCGGCGTCGCGCTGCGGTAGATCGGGCGCCGGATGCCGCGGCGGCAGGCCGGTCGATCCCGGCTCACGCTGCGGCAGACCACCCAAAGCCGACTCACGCGACGGCAAACCGGTGGAACCCGGCTCACGCGAGGGCAGACCCGTCGATCCCGGCTCACGCGACGGCAGACCCGTCGAACCCGGCTCACGCTGCGGCAAACCCCCCAAAGCCGACTCACGCTGCGGAAGGCCACCGGCGGACTCACGCTGCGGCAGACCGGTGGGACCCGGCTCACGCGAGGGCAGACCGCCTAAGGCCGACTCACGCTGCGGCAAACCGGTGGGACCCGGCTCACGCGAGGGCAGACCACCCAAAGCCGACTCACGCGACGGCAAACCGGTGGAACCCGGCTCACGCGACGGCAGACCCGTCGATCCCGGCTCACGCTGCGGCAAGCCGCCCAAAGCCGACTCACGCTGCGGCAACCCACCGGAAGCCGAGTCACGCTGCGGCGCACCGTTCGAACCCAGCTGCCGCTGCGGTAGGCCGGTCGGACCGGTGGAACCCGGCTCACGCTGCGGAAGGCCACCGGCGGACTCACGCTGCGGCAGACCACCCAAACCGCTTTCCCGCGGCGGCAGACCACCCAGACCGGTCTCGCGCGGCGGCAGACCGCTCGCCGGGTCGCGCTGCGGCAGGCCGCCGGAAGCGGCTTCGCGCTGCGGCAGGCCGCTGGACGCGTCCCGCTGCGGCACGCCGTTGGTGCCCGGCTGCCGCTGCGGTAGACCGGTGCTCGGCTGCGGCACACCATTGGCACCCGGCTGACGCAGGGGCAGTTCGCCCGAGTTCGGGTCGCGCGGCGGCAGGCCCGAACCGGACTGCTCCGCGGGACCACCGGGCTGGCGCGGCGGCGGACCGCCAGGGGTGAGGTTGCGCTTGGGCAGATTGGCCGCGGCCAGCTTGCCACGCTGCGGACCGCTCGGCGCCTGCTGTCCGGGCGCGGGCCGCAGGCTGGTCGCCGACTGCTGCGCCTCCGAGCGCATACCGCTCGACGACATCGCCGAACCCGGCTGCCGCTGCGGCAGTCCGCCGGGGCCGGTGGGGATCGGACCGCTGGGCGTGCCGGTGGGCTTGGCGCCGGCGACCGGAATCGGGCCGCTCACCCCGGGATCGACAGTGACCATGACATTGCCCCCAGGAGTCCGGGTGACGGCCCGCATCTGCATGGACGACGGACGCTGCGGCGCGGCGGCCTGCGGCGAGGGCTGCGGGGTGACGGGCTGCGGCTGCGGGGTGACGGCCTGCGCCGCGCTCGGCTTGCCCGCGACGATCAGTCCGACCGGCACGTGCACGGTCACCGTCACGCCGGGATCGCGCGCGGTGTCGAAGGTCGGGCGCAGCCGCACGGTGAGACCGTGCCGCTCGGCGAGCCTGCCGACCACGAACAGACCCATGTGGCGGGCCGTGTCCGGCCCCGGCTCGGCGGTCTGCTCCAAGCGGTAATTGATGTCGGCCATCTCGGCGGGCGGCATACCGATGCCGCGGTCGGCCACCTCGATGAGCAGGCCCTGATCGTGCGCCTGCGCGAAAGTGAACTTGACGTCGGTCTCCGGCGGCGAGGCGCGCAGCGCGTTGTCCAGCAGTTCGGCGAACAGGTGCGCGAGGTCGGAGGCGGCGGGTTCCTTCAGCGAACCGCGCGGCGTGGCGCCGAGCTTCACGCGCTCGTAGTCCTCGACCTCGGAGATCGCGGCACGCAGCACGTCGGCGATCTCGACCGGGGCGGACTTGGCGCGGCGCTGCCTGGTGCCGGCCAGAATCAGCAGGTTGTCGCCGTTGCGGCGCATGCGGGCGGCGAGGTGGTCGAGCCGGAAGAGGTTCTCCAGCAGGCGCGGGTCCTTCTCGTCGTACTCCATCGCCTCGATGAGGGTGAGCTGATGGTCGACGAGCGACTTCGAGCGCCGCGCCAGGGTCTCGAACATGTCGTTGACCTGCGAACGCATCTTCGCCTGATCACTCGCCAGGCGCAGCGCCTGGCCGTGGATGTCGTCGACCGCGCGGGCCAGCTGGCCGATCTCCTCGGTGCTGCGCACCGGCATCGGCTCCAGCGGCACCTCTTCCGGCGAGGCGCCGGTGCGGAGCTGGGCGACCTCGTGCGGCAGGTCGCTCTCGGCCACGCGCAGCGCGGCCAACCGCAGCCGGTGCAGCGGGACGATCATCGAGCGGGCCACGAAGACCGCGAGCAGGAGAGCGGCGAGGATGGTCGCGATGACGACGGCGGTGTAGGTCCACGCGTCGCGCTGGGCGGTGGTCACCAGCGAGTTCATCGCGTTGTCGATGTCCTTGGTCGCCTTGCCGACGACATGCTCGTAGACCGCGAGGCTGTCGGTCAGCGACTTCTTCAGGTCGCCGACGGGAAGCTGGCCCGCCTGCGCCTGCGGGCTGGTCAACAGCGCGATCCTGGTGTCGATGCCCGCGCGCAGGTCGGCGATCGAGGTGTCGCCGTCGGAGAAGCGATGCGCGAGCACGTTGAGCAGCGCGCGCTCGGTGTTGGAGGCGATGAGGAAGTTCTGGACGCCGGACTGCTGGGAGCGCAGCACCTCGGGGAAGGCGGCGAGTTCGCTGACCAGGGTGGCACGGGTGTTGAGCGAGTCGACCAGCCGCAGTTTGGCGGCGTCGACGGCGGTGTCGCTGACCTGGCCGACCGTGGTCTCGACGATCCGGACGCTGTCGTTACGGACGCGGTCGATCAGGGCGAGGGTGTCCGACGGCGGACCGGTGGAGACCGATTTGCCCTGCGCACGCACGCCCTTGGCCTGGGTGAGCATGCTGTCGATGGCCGTGCGCGCGCCGGGCACGCCGTCGAGCTTGGCGACCGCCTTCTCGGCGTTGGCGATGGCCTTGTCGAGATCCGCGAGGTTCTGGTCGGTCACCACGGACTGGTTGGAGCCCAGCGAGATCATCTGCGATCCCGCGGTGGTGGCGGTCTGCGCGCTGAGCGCGGTGACCGAGGGGATCGCGGCGACATTCTCCGAGATGTCGGCGAGCCGGTTCGAGTCCGCGAACTCCGATGAGATCCTGGACACGCCGAGCCCGACCGCGACCGCCAGAGGCACGGCGAGCACCGCCGTCACCTTCCAGCGCAGGTCCCAGTTGCCCAGAGCCCAGCGGCTGCTGCCGGACCTAGCGGCGTCACGCATCTCCCACTCACTTTCCAAACTGGCCTCTACCACGCGCCATCAACCGAACCTCCACATCGCGTGCTTGGCTCGACAGGTGGAGCTGGCCGAGAGCTGCGGCTGGCCGAGAAATTGCGTCTACGACGGCCCAAATAAGTGACATCAGATTCTAACGGATCAATAACTTCTTGGGTGACTGGGCGTGATGTCGCGATCATTGACCTGCCAGTTCCAGGCAAAACCAAAGGTAGCGGCACCCGCCCGGGCGTCGCGTGAAGTCTGCCACAATCAACCAGATCTATCGAGGCGGGCATCGAGGCGAGGCTAGGGAGTCACGGGGTTGAACGTGCGGCACGAGTATCGACCGGCCTATCAGACCAGCTTGGTGGATCCCGCCGAGTTCTGGGCCGGCGCGGCCGAAGCCATCGACTGGGACGTGCCTCCGACGCAGATCGTCGATACCGGCGCCCGCCCGGTGGCCAGGTGGTTCTCCGGCGCTCGCCTGAACACCTCCTTCAACGCGCTCGACCGGCATGTGCACCCCACCACCCCCGGCGCCCCCGATCTCGCCGATCAGCCCGCACTGATCTACGACTCGGCCATGATCGGCGCCACCGTCGTCTACACCTACGCCGAGCTGCTCGACGAGGTGTCGCGGTTCGCGGGTGCGATGGCCCGGCTGGGCGTCTCGGCGGGCGATCGGGTGGTGATCTACCTGCCGATGATCCCCGAGGCGGTGATCGCGATGCTGGCCTGCGCTCGCATCGGCGCGGTCCACTCGGTGGTGTTCGGCGGCTTCGCGGCCCCGGAGCTGGCCGCCCGCATCGACGACGCGGAGCCGGTGCTGATCATCACAGCCTCCGGCGGCCTGGAACCGGGCAAGAAGATCGAATACCCGCCCATCGTCTTGCAGGCGCTGGATCTCGCCGAGACGACCGCGCCGCGCACGGTGATCGTCAAGCAGCGGCCGCAATTCGACACGATCCCTTTCCCAGCGCCGCAGCCCGCCACCGAGTACCTGCCGAGTTCGGCGCAGACCGTGGCCGCGCAGTGGCTGGACTGGGACGACGCGGTGCGCGACGCGCCGGCGGCCGATCCGGTATCGGTCGCCGCCACCGATCCGCTCTACATCCTCTACACCTCCGGCACCACCGGTAAGCCGAAGGGCGTGGTCCGGGACAACGGCGGGCACGCGGTCGCCCTCGCCTGGTCGATGCGCAACATCTACGACATCCACGCGGGCCAGGTGATGTGGGCCGCCTCCGACGTGGGCTGGGTGGTCGGCCACTCCTACATCGTCTACGCGCCGCTGCTGGTCGGAGCCACCACGCTGCTGTACGAAGGCAAGCCGGTCGGAACGCCGGACGCGGGCGCGTACTGGGAGGTGGTCGACAAGCACAAGGTCGAGGTGTTGTTCACCGCCCCGACGGCGCTGCGCGCCATCCGCAAAGCGGACCCCCGGGCGGAGCTGGCCCACCGCCACGACCTGTCCTCACTGCGCGCCCTGTTCTGCGCGGGCGAACGCCTGGATCCGGCCACCTACACCTGGGCCGAGGAAACCCTGCTCGCGGGTCGCTCGGACTGCCCCGTCGTGGATCACTGGTGGCAGACCGAGACCGGCTGGCCGATCTGCGCGAACCCGCTCGGCCTGCAGCGCCTGCCGATCAAACCGGGCTCCGCCTCGGTACCGATACCCGGCTACCGACTACGCGTGCTCGACTCCTCCGGCAACGCGGTGGCGCCGAACACCGAGGGCAACATAGTCATCGGCCTGCCGCTGCCGCCCGGCACGCTGGCCGGGCTCTGGCTCGACGACGCCCGCTACGAGCGCTCCTATCTCTCCGCCTATCCCGGTCACTACCTCACCGGCGACTCCGGCTACTTCGACGAGGACGGCTACCTGTACGTCCTCGGCCGCAGCGACGACGTGATCAACATGGCCGGGCACCGGCTCTCGGCGGGCAGCATCGAGGCGGCCATCGCGGGGCACGAGGCGGTCGCCGAATGCGCCGTGATCGGGCTGCCCGACGAACTCAAGGGGCACCGGCCGCTGGCCTACGTGGTGCTCAAGTCCGGTGTCGACATCGATCCGGACCGCCTGCGCGACGAGCTGATCGAGCGGGTGCGCACCCAGGTCGGCGCCATCGCCACGCTGCACGACGCCGTCGTCGTGACGGCGCTGCCCAAGACCAGGTCGGGCAAGATCCTGCGTAAGACCATCCGGCAGATCACCTCCGGTGAGACGTTCGAAGTGCCCTCCACCATCGAGGACCCGGGCGTGCTCGCGGCGCTGGAGCAGCAGATCCGCGCGGCGCGTCCCGAGTGGCGGGACCCGGCGCGGGACAACAGCGAGAACACCGATGGCGTGGTGGCGCCCGGCGTGGATCCGGTTGTGCCGTCCTAGGTTTCCGTATCGCCGGTGCGACGTCCTCAGAGTTTCCTCAGAGGATGTTCAGATCGGTGCCAACAGTTCGAAATAGCCTCGAGACCGCCCCGAAACCAATCGATGATCTGGAGGCAACACATCATGAAACGTTCCGTAGGCCGCCCCGCCGTCGCCGCTCTCGCCGCAGGTGGATTCGCCACGGTCACGTTGTTCCTGAGCCCCGCCATCGCAGGCGCGGGCCCGATGGAATACGCGGAGCCGCTGCTGACCTCGGACTGCTCGTTCGCCCAGGTCGACGCGGCGCTGCACGACAAGGCGCCGCAGCTGGCCGCGGTGCTCGACGCGAACCCGAGGCAGAAGGCCGAGTTGCAGCGCAGGTTCGACCAGCCGGTCGAGCAGCGCCGGGCCGAATTGCGGCGGGCCATCGACGAGAACCCGGACGCGGTGCGCCAGGCGGAGAACGACCCGCGGACCGCGCAGTTGCGCGACACGATCCGGGTCGTGGCCGAGACCTGCCACAACTACTGATCCCGCGGACATGGACGACTCGCCGGGTTCGCTCCGGCACCCCGGCGAGGCGTCGCGCGGGACGTGAACCCGTGGCCCGCGCGCCCGACTCGCACAACGCGAGGTTTCACCGGAGGCGGGGAGCAGAATGGATGACGTGACCTCGACTCCGAATCCGACGGTCCTCGTTGTCGACGACGACGAGGACGTGCTCGCCTCGGTCGAGCGCGGGCTGCGGTTGTCCGGCTTCCAAGTCCTCGTGGCCAGGGACGGCGCGCAAGCGCTGCGCAGCGTGAACGAGAACGCGCCCGACGCCATTGTGCTGGATATGAACATGCCCGTGCTCGACGGCGCCGGGGTGGTCACCGCCTTGCGCGCGATGGGCAACGAGGTGCCGATCTGTGTACTCAGCGCCCGTGCGTCGGTGGACGACCGCATCTCCGGACTGGAGTCCGGCGCCGACGATTACCTGGTCAAACCGTTTGTGCTGAGGGAGCTGGTGGTACGGATCCGGGCGCTGCTGCGCAGACGGTCCGACGCACCCGCCCCCACCACACCGGGCGCGGTCACCGTCGGCCCGCTCGAGGTGGACGTCGCGGGGTATCGCGCGCTGCTGCACGGCCGCGAGATCGAGCTCACCAAGCGGGAATTCGAGCTGTTGTCCACGCTGGCCAGGAACGTCGGCGTGGTGCTGAGCCGGGAGCGTCTGCTGGAACTGGTGTGGGGGTACGACTTCGCCGCCGACACGAACGTGGTGGACGTCTTCGTCGGCTACCTGCGCCGCAAACTCGAGGTGGACGGCACCCCCAGGCTGCTGCACACGATCCGCGGCGTCGGATTCGTGCTCCGAGCACCGAAATGACCGTGCCCGCCGTCGCACCGCCGGAACCCCGTCGGCGCCGGTCGTTTTCGCTGCGCACCCGGGTCGCGGGCGCCGCAGCCGCGGGCGCGATCATCATCGTGACCCTGATCAGCCTGATCAGCATTCGTGCCATCGAGCGCAACAACGTGCAGCAGTCCGACCAGCAGCTCGCCGTCGCGGCGCGGATCGTGCTGATCGAGCCGCAGCTCGCGGTCCGGTTCATCAGCCTGACCGGGCTGAACAACGACATGGCCGTGACCGTCAGGGACAACGGCGATGTCGTCGCGAGCACACCCACCGAACTGCCCTCGCAGCCGACCGGTTCCCGCACCGTCGCGGTGAGCGGCACCCCGTACCGGATCCTGACCACCACCGAGAATCAACCCGCGGGCCGGGTGGTCTCGCTCGGCATCCCCGCCGCGGGCGCCGCCGAGGCCACCGCCGAGCAGCAACGGTGGGTGCTCGGCGGCGCTCTGCTGGCCATCGCCGCCGCCGCGGGACTGGGCTGGTTGCTCGCGGGCGCGGCGGTGCGTCCGATCGTGCGGCTGACCCGGCAGGTGGGCGCGCGCAGCGCGTATCCCGATCCCCGCAATCCACAGGCGCGGGTGGAGGGCGCGGGCGTGCACGAGGCCGAGCAACTGGCCGACGCGGTGAACACCATGTTGCAGCGGGTGGATCAGGCGCATGCCCAGACCGCCGCGGCACTGGAGACCGCCCGCGATTTCGCCGCCGTGTCCGCCCACGAGCTGCGCACCCCGCTCACCGCGATGCGCACCGACCTCGAGGTGTTGCGCACCCTCGACCTGGACGAGGCGCAGCGGGCCGAGATCCTCGACGACCTGCAACGCAGCCAGGGCCGGGTGGAGACCACGCTCGCGGCGCTGGAGCGGCTGGCCACCGGCGATCTGACCAACGAGCGCGACCACGTCGCCACCGACGTCGGCGACCTGTGCGACCAGGCCGCACACGACGCCATGCGGCATTTCCCCGGCCTCACCGTGCGCATCGATTCCGACGCCGAACTGGTCACCCGCGGCCTGCCCGCCGGGCTGCGGCTGGCGGTGGACAACGCCCTGGCCAACTCGGTCAAACACGGCGGAGCCACCGAGGCCCTGGTCTCCGCGCACCGCGGGCGTGGCGGTCACATCGTCATCTCGATCGATGACAACGGCCGCGGCATCCCGCCGGAGGAGCGCGAAGCCGTCTTCGACCGCTTCTTCCGCGGCAGCCAGGCGAGCAAGGGCGGCTCGGGCCTGGGCTTGGCACTGGTGGCCCAGCAGGCCCAATTACACGGTGGCCGAGCGTATTTCGATGAAGGCACGCTCGGCGGAATCCGCTTGGTCCTGGATCTGCCGGGCTCTGTCTGATTTCCAGCGCCTGCGGCGCTGGGTGTTCGCGGCCCCTTTATGGCTCGCGTCCGAGCGACCGCCGCTGGCGACTTCGTCGCGGACGCGGCGGCCACTCGGACGCGAGCCGGGCCGCGAACGGAACATGCTCGGTCTCGCTTCGCTCGAAACCGGGAGCTGGGCCGATGTGGGTGCGTGACGCGGGGACGTGACACCCAGACCGCACCTGCGGCTTCCTTCCACACCGCCACACCCGCTGAGTGTCGACCGCCGGTGCGGCCATCACGAAAAGATCATTGGCGTACCCAATCATCTAATGTATTGTTGGCTATGCCAACATTGGATACGCCAACGAAAGGGCTGTCATGTCCGCCGATACCCTGCTCGCCGACCGCATCGAGATCGCCGACCTGTTCACTCGCTTCGCCCGCCTGCTCGACGAGAAGCGGTTGGAGGATGCCGGCACCGTCTTCGCCGACGATGTGGAGGTCCATTCGCCGCGAATCCGAGTCCGCGGCATCGACAAGGTCGTGGAATTCATGCGGCAGTCCGAGGTGGAAGGCGAACTCACCCAGCACACGACCACCGACCTGCTGGTGGACGTCGAAGGCGACCGGGCCGCGGCCTCCGCGAACTCGTTCGTGTACTTCTACCGCGACGGCCGACCGCCCCATCAGACGAGCGGACTGCGCATGGCCTGCACCGTGGTACGCACGCCCGCGGGCTGGCGGCTGCGTGAGACACGGATCACGCTCGCCTGGATGCGCAAGGACTGATCGACCCTTACCCAACCCTCAGAGAAACGCCCAGGGGCGCGCCATAACTCGCGTCTAGGGTCGGCGGCGTGATCGAAAAACGGGCCCGCTGGGGCATTCTCGCCGTTGCGCTCCTCTCGGCCGGTGCCCTCGGGGCCGGAATCACCGCGTGTACCGGGAATGATCGGAGGCCGACGGGAATCGCTCTGGTCAACGCCGATACCGGGCCCACCGGTGCGCGCGTGGTCAAGGCGTTGCAGGACGCGGGTGGTTACGAATGGACCGCCGCCGCGCCGGGCGAGGCGAGCACCGGCGACTACGCCGCGGTCATCACGTTGCCCGCCGATCTCACGGAATCGCTGGGCACCCTGGCCGGCCCCGAGCCGAAGCGGGCCGAGGTCACCGTGGACACCGACGAAGACGCCGACGCCGACCTGGTGCACGGTGCGGTGACCGAGGTGACGCATCGGATCGGGGCGGTGGGCGTCGACGCCGCCCTCACCGCCGTCGCCCAGGCCAGGACCCAGCTGTCACAGGTGCGGTTCACCGCCCAGCTGCTCGACGCGGGCGTCGGCGCGGCCGCCGCGGGTGCCGACCAGTTCAGCGCAGGCGCCGACCAGCTGCTCGGCTTCCTCGAGTCAGCCAAATCGGGTTCTGCGCAGCTCACTTCGGCCATCGCGCTGCTGAATTCCACCGTCGACGGCGCTGCCGCGCAAGCCGACCAGCTCGCCGCCGCCCTCGATTCGACCGGCATCACGATCGCGCAGGTGGAACGCACGGCGAACACGGTGAGCGGCGGACTGGACCAGATCCTGCCGCTGTTGCGCGCGCTGCCGTTCGCGAACGATCCGGCGCTGGCCGACATCATCGGGAAATTGGACGCGCTGCGCAGCGTGTCCGCGCAGGCGGGCTCCCAGCTGACGGGCCTCGGTTCGCTCGTCGGCGGCGCGGTCGACCCGGATACCGATCTCGGTACTCTGCTTCGCACCGTCGTCGACCGCCTGACCGGTGCGAGCGCGCAACTGTCGGAGGGCGCGAAGCTCGCCGAGGGCCTCCCCCAGCTCGCCGAACAGGGGGGCGCCCAGCTTGTCGACGCCATCAGCCGGCTCACCGGCGGCGTGGACCAGTTGCAGAGCATCGCCCACAACCTCAACACCCAGACCGACAAGGCCGTAGCCGCCCTCCCCCAGCGCAGCAGCAGCCAGCAATCCGCACTGGCAACCGCCCTCACCGACCCCGTCGAGATCGTCCGGCGATAGGCGGATACGACGATGGCCCGTGTTCCTCAGCGGAACACGGGCCATACATCTCGCGATTCGCGGGCGGGCACTGGGCCGCGCCGCCGAATCAGTTGGCGTTCAGCAGGTCGATCACGAAGACCAGGGTCTTACCGGACAAGCGGTGACCGGCTCCCGCCGGGCCGTAGGCCAGCTCCGGCGGGATGGTCAGCTGACGACGACCGCCGACCTTCATCCCGGGGATGCCATCCTGCCAGCCCTGGATCAGGCCGCGCAGCGGGAAGGTGATGGACTCACCGCGGTTCCAGGAGGAGTCGAACTCTTCGCCGGATTCGAATTCGACGCCCACGTAGTGCACTTCCACAGTGCCACCGGGCACGGCTTCCTTGCCTTCGCCCTCGATGATGTCCTTGATCACCAGCTCGGTGGGCGCGGGCCCTGCCTGGAACTCGATCTCCGGTTTGGTCATTCGGCTATCCCCTTCGATAGGTGATGGATGGATTTCGTCAACGATTGGTGATCTCGCGGTAGTCGCGGGCGCCGTAGCCGGTGTAGATCTGCCGCGGACGGCCGATCTTCAGCGGTTCGCTGTGCATCTCACGCCAGTGCGCGATCCAGCCGGGGAGCCGGCCCATGGCGAACAGCACGGTGAACATCCGGGTCGGGAAGCCCATCGCCTTGTAGATGACGCCGGTGTAGAAGTCGACGTTCGGGTACAGGCGGCGCTCGATGAAGTAGTCGTCGGTGAGCGCGGCCTCTTCCAGGGCCTGGGCGATGTCGAACAGCTCGTCGTGGCCGCCGAGCTTGCTCAGGATGGCGTCGGCATGCTTCTTGGCGATCGAGGCGCGCGGGTCGTAGTTGCGGTAGACGCGGTGCCCGAAGCCCATGAGCTTGACACCGTCTTCCTTGTTCTTGACCTTGCGGATGAACTCCTTGACGTCGCTGCCGCCTGCCTTGATGCTGTCGAGCATCTCCAGCACGGCCTGGTTCGCGCCGCCGTGCAGCGGGCCCCACAGCGCGTTGATGCCGCCGGACACCGAGGTGAACAGGTTGGCGTCGGACGAGCCGACCAGGCGCACGGTCGAGGTGGAGCAGTTCTGCTCGTGGTCGGCGTGCAGGATGAGCAGCATGTCCAGCGCCGCGGCGACCTCGGGGTCCACCTCGTAGGGCTCGGCCGGGAAGCCGAAGGTCATCCGCAGGAAGTTCTCCACCAGGCTCAGCGAGTTGTCCGGGTAGAGGAAGGGCTGGCCCACGGACTTCTTGTAGGAGTAGGCCGCGATGGTGGGCAGCTTGGCCAGCAGCCGGATGGTGGACAGTTCGACCTGTTCGGGGTCGCGCGGGTCCAGCGAGTCCTGGTAGTAGGCCGACAGCGCGTTCACCGCCGAGGAGAGCACCGGCATCGGGTGCGCGTTGCGCGGGAAGCCGTCGAAGAACCGCTTCAGGTCCTCGTGCAGCAGGGTGTGCCTGCGGATGCGGTCGGTGAAGTCCTCGAGCTGGGCCTGGGTGGGCAGCTCGCCGTAGATCAGCAGGTAGCTGACCTCGATGAAGGTCGAGGCCCCTGCGAGCTGGTCGATCGGGTAGCCGCGGTAGCGCAGGATGCCCGCCTCACCGTCGATGTAGGTGATCGCCGACTTGGTCGGGGCGGTGTTCATGAAACCCGGGTCGTATGTCACGTACCCGGTGCTGGCCAGCAGCTTTCCCAGCTCGATCCCGTCGTTGCCCTCGGCGGCCCTGGTGACCGTCATCGGGAACTCGCCGCCGGGGTAGGAAAGGACCGGCTTGGCGTCGTCGTCGACGTTGATGATGTTCTCAGCGGGCACGGAAGGATCCCTCTCAGGCTAGAACCACAGGCACCGGCGCGGTCGGCACACGATGCGCTTGCCTCAACGCTAGCCGTTCACCGACGCGGACAATACCGGAGGGTAGTCCTGCGGCGGCTCACAAACACATCCCGGCGCGGTGAGGTCCCGCGGGCACGGAGCGGAGCGGTCGCGGTGCACGTCACACGGCGATTTCGGCATGAGCGCGCCCGACACGGTAACGGGTGAAAGCCGGAAACGCGACCGCCGCGAGCACCACGCCCACCACCACGAGCGTGCCTCCACCGGCGGCGGCCACAGCGGTACCCAGGCTCGCAGCCGCGAAACCGTGGGCAACATCACCGACGCGCGGGCCACCCGCGACGACCACGGTGAACACCCCTTGCAACCGCCCGCGCAGATCGTCGGTGGCCACCGTCTGCAGCATCGTGACCCGCAGCGCGGCCGAGACCATGTCCACCGCGCCGCCGAAGGCCGAGCAGGCCAGCGCGATCCACAAGCCCGCGCCGAGGGCGAGGCCGTGGCCGGTGAATCCGACGGCGAGGCCGAAGCCGACCATGGCCAGCCCCCACAGCGCGATGCACACCAGCACGGCGAGGCCCTGCCTGCGGATACGCGGGATCCAGCCGGAGAACACCCCGCCGAGCACCGCGCCCGCCGACATCGAGGCGAACAGTAGGCCGAGTGCGACGCCCCCGGTCGCCGGGTCGCCGAAGGTCTCGTGCGCGATCTGCGGGAACAGCGCACGCGGCATGCCGAACACCATGGCGATCACGTCCACCGCGAACGACGCGAGCAGCACCCGCTGCGTGGCGAGGTAGCCGAAACCGTCGAGCACCGTGCGGAATCCGGCGCGGCGCGCCGTTCCGGTGGGCGGCAGGGCGGGCAGCCGCCACACCGCCCAGAGGGTGACCAGCAGCGCGACGGCGTCGATCAGGTAGAGCGTGGCGAGGCCGACCGCGGGGATGAGCGCACCGGCCAGCACCGGCCCGGCGATGGCGCCGAACTGCATCACCGTCATGTTCAGCGAATTCGCGGCGGCCAGTTGGCCTTCCGGCAGCAGGCGGGGAATGGTGGCGCTGCGGGTGGGCTGGTTCACCGCGAAGAACGCCTGTTGCACGGCGAACAGGCCGAGCACGAGCCACACGTTCCGCACCCCGGCCGCCGCTTGCAGCCAGAAGGCCAGCGCCGTGAGCCCGGTGCCCGAATTCGTGATCAGCAGGAGTCTGCGCCGGTCCAGTACGTCGGCGAGGGCGCCGCCCCACAGGCCGAACACGATCAGCGGCACCAAGCCGAACAGCCCGGCCAGTCCGACGTAGCCGGAACTGCCGGTGATCTGGAAGATCTGCTGCGGCACCGCAACCACCGACAGCTGCGCGCCGATCATGGTGACGATGCCCGAACTCCACAGGCGTCGGTAGTCCGGATTTCGCAGCGGAGTGATGTCGGCGAGCAGTTTCACCGCCGCAGCGTACGCAGTCGTCGCGACCCGTTCGACACGACAATTGTCACGGGCACGCTGGGAATACGTCAGGGTTGCAAGCGCTCGACCGTGGTCGTCCCATCCTCGATCCGCACCCGGATGCGGTTGTGCAGCCTGCCGCGCCGCCCTTGCCAGAACTCGACCTCGGCGGGACGCACCAGGAAGCCGCCCCAGTGCGGCGGTACGGGGATCTCGTCGACATCGGCGAACCGCGCGGTCGCCTCGGCCAGCGTGCGATCCAGTTCGGCACGCGAGCCGATCGGCTGGGACTGACGCGACGCCCAGGCGCCCAGCTGCGAGTCCCGCGGCCTGGAACGCCAGTACGCCGCCGTCGTCTCGGCGGGAACGCGCTCGACCGCGCCGCGCAGATGCACCTGCCTGCCCAGCGCGGGCCAGACGAAGGTGACCGCGGCGTACGGCACGGCGGTCAGCTGAGCGCCCTTGGCGGAGTCGTAATTGGTGTAGAAGATCACACCCTCCGGCGAGAGCCCTTTACACAGCACGGTCCGCGCGACCGGCCGGGGTGTGCCGTCGGCCACCGACACCGTGGCCAGCACCATGGCGTTGGGTTCGGCGATGCCCACCGCGGTGGCCTGTTCGATCCAGTGCCGCAGCAGCGGCTCCCAGCCACCGGCGAGCCAGGTCTCGTCCAGGTCGACGTCGTCGTTGCCGCCGTGCGGAAGGCCGCCGTAGTCGACCCGCATGGCCGCCAGATCCGATGAAGTGTCCAGGTCACGCATGGGCCAGACGTTACTCCCCGGTAGCAGCGAGCTAAGGTTTTGATGATCGGCATGTGCTCGTCAAATCCGACATCTTCCCATCGGCGAGAACGTGTGAACCAAGTGCAAGGAGAGTCGCGACATGACTACCAGCCCCGCGGTTTCCGGTGGGCAGGCCACCGTCCCCAGTGATTTCGTCAGCGGCCTCGAGGGCGTGGTGGCGTTCACCACCGACATCGCCGAACCCGACAAGGACGGCGGCGCGCTGCGCTACCGCGGCGTCGACATCGAGGACCTCGTCGAAGGCCGGGTGACCTTCGGTGACGTGTGGGCGCTGCTGGTCGACGGATCGTTCGGGCGCGGCCTGCCGCCCGCCGAACCCTTCCCGCTCCCGGTGCACACCGGCGACGTGCGCGTCGACGTGCAGGCCGGGCTGGCCATGCTCGCGCCGATCTGGGGCTACCAGCCCCTGCTGGACATCGACGACGAGACCGCCCGCGAGAACCTCGCCCGGGCCTCGGTCATGGCGCTGTCCTACGTCGCGCAGTCCGCGCGCGGCATCTACCAGCCCGCGGTCCCGCAGAAGAAGATCGATGAGTGCACCACGGTCACCGAGCGCTTCATGACCCGCTGGAAGGGTGACCCCGACCCGCGCCACACCGACGCCATCGACGCCTACTGGGTCTCCGCCGCCGAGCACGGCATGAACGCCTCCACCTTCACCTCCCGGGTGATCGCCTCGACCGGCGCCGACGTCGCGGCCGCGCTGTCCGGCGCGATCGGCGCCATGTCCGGTCCGCTGCACGGCGGCGCGCCCGCGCGCGTGCTGCCGATGATCGAGGAGGTCGAGCGGACCGGCGACGCGCGAGCCCTGGTCAAGGGCATCCTGGACCGCAAGGAGAAGCTGATGGGCTTCGGTCACCGGGTCTACCGGGCCGAGGACCCGCGCGCCCGCGTCCTGCGCGCCACCGCGAAGCGGCTGGCCGCGCCGCGCTACGAGGTCGCCGCCGCGCTCGAGCAGGCCGCCCTGGCGGAGCTGCGCGAGCGTCGTCCGGACCGCGCCATCGAGACCAACGTGGAGTTCTGGGCCGCGGTGATCCTGGACTTCGCCGAGGTGCCCGCGCACATGATGCCCGCCATGTTCACCTGCGGCCGCACCGCGGGCTGGTGCGCGCACATCCTGGAGCAGAAGCAGCTGGGCAAGCTGGTGCGCCCGGCTGCCATCTACACCGGCCCCGGCCCCCGCAAACCCGAAGAGGTCGCGGGCTGGGCGACGATCGCGCACACGTAACCGAAGGCCACACACGGCCACGAGCCGGGCGTCACCGCGGAAGACGTTGTGCCGCTGTCACGTCCGGCTCGCGTCGCACCCGGCATATTCGACGCCTGCGGCGGCCCAGGCAACAACGACATCGATGAGTCGCTGGTGAACTTCCTGATCACCGAGCGGATTCCCGCGACGCTGTTCCTCGACAAGCGCTGGATCGAGGCCAACCGTGCGCGTGCCGCGCAGTTGGCGGCGAATTCGCTGTTCGAACTCGCCGATCACGGCGTCGCGCGCGAACCGCTCTCGGTGAACGGCCGCGAAGCCTATGGCATCGCGGGGACCGGGTCGGCGCGGGAGGCCGCCGACGAAGTGTGGGCCAACCACGAGTTGCTGACCGCGCTGACCGGCGCGCCGCCGCGATTCTTCCGCGCGGGCACCGCGCATTACGACGATGTCGCGGTGTCCATCGTCAACGAATTGGGCGAAACTCCGGTCGGTTTCGGTATCAACGCCGATTTCGGCGCGACCGCGCCGGCCGTCGATGTGCAAGCGGCGATGAATGCCGTCGCCCCGGGCGCTATTGCGCTGGCCCATATGCACCGGCCGCATTCGGGAACCGCGGCGGGAATGGCCGCGGCGCTACCGAAGATCCGCGCGATGGGTTTCACCTTCGTGCATCTGTAGCCGCTCGGCCGATTCGCCCGCCGTTCACTCCTCGAGCGATGCGATCCAGTCGACGGCGACCGTCTCGCCGTGGTCGACCTCGAAGAAGGCGACCTCCAGATGCTGGCCGAGGTCGACGAGACGGATGGCGTTCAACGGCACCGGCTGGACCAGCCGCACCCGCCACGGTTTGGTCTCGTCCCAGGCGCGCAGTTCGAGGTCCAGACGCAGCACCGGGTCGTCGCGACCGGAGTAGTCGGCCGCGACCGGCGCGGCGGCGAGCACGGTGGCGTCGGCGCGGCGGCCGTCGGCGAGGATCTTCGCGATGCTGGCCCGGCCCGATTCCTCCAGGTCGGGCACGTACAGCACGAGGCGATCACGGTCGCGCGGGTCGACCCGGCAGCACACGACATCGCCCGCCCGCATCCATTCCAGATCCGCGTCGGCCACCCGTTGCCGCACCCGGCTCTCGTAGGGGAACTCCCCCGCCAGCTGCACCCGCACCCAGAACACGTGCCCTGGTTCGGTGCGCCGCGGACGCACGCCGAGGATCGTCGCGGTCCCCGACTCCCCCCGGATCAGCAACTCCCGCCGCATCGCGTCCGAGACCGTCGCACCGCGCAGCCGGAAATTCCGTGCCCGCTCGCGCAGTCGCCACCCCGAGTTAGCTGACGCCATGCTCATGGGCGCTTACGTTAGCCGGAGTGTGGGCGTCGCCACAGCGATACCACCGACTACCCTGTTCGCCATGACCTCTGCGTTTCCGACCATTCCCGACGATCTCAAGCCCGCCGACGGACGGTTCGGTTGCGGCCCCTCCAAGGTGCGTCCGGAGCAGCTGCAGTCGCTGGTGAACGTCGGCGCCTCGGTGTTCGGAACCTCGCATCGGCAGAAACCGGTCAAGGACGTGGTGGCGCGCGTGCGCTCGGGCTTGCGCGAGCTGTTCGGCCTGCCGGACGGCTACGAGGTCGTGCTCGGCAACGGCGGCACCACCGCGTTCTGGGACGCCGCCGCGTTCGGTCTGGTCCGGGAGCGTTCCCTGCACCTGACCAACGGTGAGTTCAGCTCGAAGTTCGCCGCGGTGACCAAGGGCAACCCGTTCATCGGCGATCCGATCGTGGTCTCGTCCGAGCCCGGCAGCGCGCCGGAGCCGGTGTCGGACCCGTCGGCGGACCTGATCGGCTGGGCGCACAACGAGACCTCGACCGGTGTCTCCATCCCGGTCCGGCGTCCGGCGGGCTCGGACCACGCGCTCATCGCCATCGACGCCACCTCCGGCGCGGGCGGCCTGCCGGTGACCATCACCGACGCCGACGTCTACTACTTCGCCCCGCAGAAGTGCTTCGCCTCCGACGGTGGCCTGTGGGTCGCGTTGATGAGCCCGGCCGCGCTGGCCCGGGTGGAGGAGATCAAGGCGTCGGGCCGCTGGACGCCCGATTTCCTGTCGCTGCCGATCGCGATCGACAACAGCACCAAGGACCAGACCTACAACACCCCCGCCCTGGGCACCCTGCTGCTGTTCGCCGACCAGATCGAATGGCTCAACGGCAACGGCGGCCTGGACTGGGCGGTCAAGCGCACGCTGGACTCGTCGTCGCGGCTGTACTCCTGGGCCGAGTCGAGCGAGTACGCCACTCCGTACGTCACCGACCCGGCGCACCGCTCGCAGGTGGTTGGCACCATCGATTTCGCCGATTCGGTCGACGCGGCAGCGGTGGCGAAGATTCTGCGCGCCAACGGCATCGTGGACACCGAGCCGTACCGCAAACTGGGCCGGAACCAGCTGCGCGTCGGCATGTTCCCGGCGATCGATCCGGACGACGTCGGCCAGCTGACCCGCGCCATCGACTGGGTCGTGCAGAATCTCGGCTGAGCGCCGCGTAATTGGATCCGACGGCCGCAACACGCCCGGGATCGACACGCCGCGGAATTAGGCGCAGCGGAGCAAACAGAGCAGATTAGCGGGGCGCGGACGTCTCTCCGGAGATTTCCGTGCCGCGTGTCCTGCCCCATGAATCTCAGATGTGCACTACTGTTTCGGAAAGTGGGCGGTGTCGCGAGTCGACGCGATAAGGAGGTAACGGTGCGTGAACTTCGAGTGATCGGGGTGACGCCCGACTCCACGCACATCGTGTGTATCGACACCGAGTCCGGTCAGAAGTTCCGGCTGCCCGCCGACGACAAACTGCGAGCCGCCGCGCGCGGAGACCTTGCCCGATTCGGCCAGATTGAGATCGAAATGGAAGCAACTATGCGTCCCCGCGATATCCAGGCCCGTATTCGCGCAGGGGCCTCCGTAGAACAGGTCACCGAAGAATCCGGAATGCCGGCCAGTCGCGTCGAGCGATTCGCCTATCCGGTCCTGCTGGAGCGAGCCCGCGCCGCCGAACTCGCCCAGAAGGCGCACCCGGTCCGCCCCGACGGTCCCGCCGTGGACACCCTCATCGATGTGGTCACCGCCGCGTTCACCGCGCGCGGACACAACATCGAGGGCGCCGAATGGGACGCTTGGAAGGACGAGAAGGGCTACTGGGTCGCCCAGTTGCAGTGGCAGAACGGGCGTTCCGAGATCGCCGCGCACTGGCGTTACCAGCCGGACGCGCACGGCGGCTCGGTCTCACCGCTCGACGACCCGGCTTCCGATCTGATCGATCCGGATTTCGGGCGCGCGCTGCGCGGGCTGGCGACGATCGTGCCTCCCGAACCCGAACCGGCCCCGCCGCAGCCGGAACCGGTGGTCGAACCGCGTCCCGCTCCCGCCCCGGCTGCGCCGCCCACCCGGCCGGCGAGCAGGCAGAGTCAGCCCACGCTGGACGAATACTACGAACAGCGGGCCGTCGCTTCCGGCGGCAGCGCCGCCGCGATCCCGGCGGCGGCCACCAGCGCCGCTCCCGCAGCGGCCGGTACCGCGACCCCCGCGGCTGCCGGTAACGCGGTGCCCGCCAACGGCGCCGCGACCACCACGGCGGAGCCCACCGCGCCCGCGCCCGCCGCCACCGAGGAGCCCGCGAAGCCCGCAGCCAAGGCTCCGGCGAAGCCGAGTCGCGCCAAGCGCGGCAAGGCTCCGATGCCGTCCTGGGAGGACGTGCTGCTCGGGGTGCGCAGCTCGGGTCACTGAGTCCTTCCCCGCCACGCCCGGTCTTCCGGGTAGTACCGATCCCGGACGCGCGAGCGCGTTCGAGTGCCGGATATTTCCGTGCAGCGCCCGTGCGCTCGCGAAAACTGTGATCACGAACCGATGTTCGCGGTGTGAAGCCGCACCGCGACCGGTGCGGGGCGAGTAAATTTTCGGTGTGGTCGACGACGTGCGTCGGCGCCGGGCAGGTCACCGCAGCGGTGCGCCGGTCGGCGTCTCCGGGCGTTGCTCGAAGTTCGCGGAGTTGATTCGTGCGACTATCGGGAGGTGCCGGAATGCTATCCAAGGCTTGGTCGCTCTGGTACGTCGACGCACCCGATCCCCGTACGGTACTGCGCGCGAACCACAATCCGGATCCCTCGGCCGCACTGGCACTGGCGAAGCAACTGCACGAGGACCGTGATGTGCGGCCGGTCATGGTCGGCACACTCGCGGGTTGCGCGGGCCCGGCCGCGGATGAGGTGTGCATCGGTTGCTTTCCCGGCGTGACGGTGCTGTGCTCGGCCCAGTCCGCGCGCATCCACCCGACCGAGATACCGGAGTTGCTGGTGCGGCCGCTCGCCTCGGAGCACACCTACTTGGTGTCGTTCGACGTCGAGCACGGCTGGGGCGCGTTCGCCCATTGGGAGCGCGGCGAATTCCGCAGGTCGTTCAGCTCGACCCGGGTGCGCATCCTGGAGGACGAGGGTCTTCCGCTGGTGTGGGAGCGGCCGTACTGGGCAGGCGAGCATCCGGTGCGCCGGCGCGCGGGCGAACTGCCCGACCCGCATTCGCTGCCGTTCGATCCGCCGGACTTCGCCGACGCGGCCAACGACGAATGGCTCGGTTTCCACTACCGCGCGCCGGCCGCGCCCGGGGGGCTCGCGCCGGGCGACATCCCCGTCTGCAAGTTCGCGCTGCACCCCAAGGGCACGATGCCCGATTCGCCGATGCGCAGCGCGGCCGATGGCGGGGCGCACAACCCCGCGCGCAGGCGCGGCCTGTTCGGCTGGCTGCGCGGACACGACCCCGTCGGCTAGCCGCCGAGCAGCAGCACGATCCATCCGAGCAGCACACCCGCCGCACCGCCGCCGATCACCCACCGCGTCACCGGAGCGAAACGCCAGCGCCAAGCGGTGGGCGCGGCGCCGCCGACCGCGACCAGATTCACCGCCACCGCGAGCAACGGGTGCACTTCGGCCAGCGCGGCCCCGAACGAATACACCGCGACCGCGGCCAGCAGCGCCACCATCACCGCCACGGTCAGCCCCGCACCCCAGGGCGTCGGGTCCTGGTAGGACGGATACGGACGATACGGTCCGGTCACGCCGTCCTCACCCGCTCGTAGAACGCCATCGCGGCCGCCGTCGCGACATTGAGCGAATCGGTGCCGGGCGTCATGGGAATGCGCGCGCGGACGTCGGTGGCCCGCATCGCCTCCTCGGTCAGTCCCGGCCCTTCGGCCCCGAGCAACAACGCCACCCGCTCCCCCGTCATCGCCACCGCCAGATTCGCCGCCGCCGGATCGGGAGTAAGAGCGATGATCTGGAATCCCTTGCGCCGCAGTATATCCAGCCCGGCGGGCCACTGCGGCACGGACGCGAACGGAATCCGCAGCACATGCCCCATCGATACCCGCACGGCGCGGCGATACAACGGGTCGGCACAGCGGTCGCCGAACAGGATCGCGTCGGCTCCCAGTCCGGCCGCGTTGCGGAACATGGCGCCGAGGTTCTCGTGGTCGTTGACGCCCTCGAGCACCGCGACGGTGCGCGCCTTCTCGAGCACCTCGTCCATGCCGAGCTCGGCGGGGCGGCGGGCGACGGCCAGCACGCCGCGGTTGAGGTGGAACCCGACCACCTCGGCCATCACCTCGGCCGTCGCGCGGTAGTACGGCACGTCGACGGCCGTCAGATCGTCGGCGAGTTCGGCTCGCCTGCGCTCCACGCCGAGCAGCGCGGTGGGCGCGAAGCGCGAATCGAGCATCCGCTGGACCACCACGACGCCCTCGGCGATCACCAGCCCCTTGCGCCCGGGCAGATCGGGCCTGCGGTCGACCGACTTGAGATCACGGAAGTCGTCGACCCTGGGGTCCGCGGGGTCATCGATATCGATCACTTCGGCCACCGCTCCATCCTGCCGGGCGGTCGCGGCACAGGCCGAATCGGTGTTCGCCAGGCGGTCGCGAGCCACGGATAATCCGGTGCGTGCTGGTGCGCGAACGTGAGATCGTCGAGGCATGACCTCCTCGGGAATCACGGTTCGGTCGGCCACCGCGGACGACGCGCCCGCGATCACGACGCTGGTCGAGACCTCGTTCGGCACCCGCTACGACTCGGCCGAGATGCGGGGGACACCGCTGCTGTTCCCATTGGAGAACTCGATCGTGGCGGTCGAGGGAGGGGAGGTCGTCGGGCACACGCAGTCCACCACCATGACGGTGACGGTGCCCGGCGAGCGGACCGTGCGGGTGTGCGGCATCGCGGGCGTCGGAGTGGCGCCGACGCACCGGCGGCGCGGCATCCTGCGCGCCATGTACACCGAGCAGCACCGGCGCGTCGAGGCGGCAGGCCTGCCACTGACCATGTTCACGGCGAGCGAAGGCGGCATCTACGGCCGGTTCGGCTACGGCACCGCGACGCGGGAGAACGCGGTCGGCATCGACCGCCGGTTCGCGGCGTTCCTTCCGTCGACGCCCGATCCCGGCGGTGTCACGCTGCGGCCGCCTGCCGACCTGCGCTCGGCCGCGGAAGCGATCTACGACCGCTGGCGCAGGCTGGTGCCCGGCGCACAGGTGCGCCCGGCGGCAGCCTGGGACATCGTGTTCGATGATCCCGAGCGTTACCGCGAGGGCGGCAGCACGCTGTTCGGACTCCTGCACGCCGACGGCTACGCGCTCTACCGGTACCACGCGGACGGCAGGGCGCGGACGGTGGAAGTCGTCGAACTACGGACGGTCACCGCCGAAGCGCACGCGGCTCTGTGGCGGGCCCTGCTCGGCCTCGATCTGGTACGGCGGGTGGATGCCGTGCTCACCGACCACGACCCGCTGCCCTATCTGCTGACCGATCCACGGCTGGTGCGCACCACCGCCCGCTACGACGGACTGTGGCTTCGCCTGATGGACGTCCCGGCGGCGTTGACGGCGCGCGGCTACGCGGACGACCTGGATGTGACGCTCGCGGTGACCGACCCGTTCCGGAACGCGAGCGGCACGTTCGCGCTGCGCGTGCGGAGCGGACTGGCGGAATGCGAACCGACCGATCGCGCGGCCGATCTCGAACTCGGCATCGACGTGCTCGGCAGCATGTATCTCGGCGCGTATCCCGCGCGGGTGTTCGCGGCGGCGAACCGGTTGCGGGCCAAGGATTCCGCCCACATCCGCGCACTCGACGACGCCTTCCGCGCGGAACGCGACGCGATGCTCGGTTGGTTCTTCTGACGACCCGCGCCGCACAGGCGCCGCGGGCTGGCATGCTGGTCTCATGAAGCCGATTCAGCTGGTTCTCAACATCCTGTGGCTGGTCTTCGCCGGGTTCTGGCTGGCGCTGGGCTACATCGTGGCCGGCATCATCTGCTTCATCCTGATCATCACGATTCCCTTCGGCCTCGCGTCGTTCCGGATCGCCGCCTACGTGCTGTGGCCGTTCGGGCGGACCACTGTGGAGAAGCCGGGTGCGGGCGCGGGCTCACTGATCGGCAACATCATCTGGTTCATCGTCGCGGGCTGGTGGCTGGCGCTGGGCCACCTGCTCACCAGCATCCCGCTGTTCGTCTCGATCATCGGGATCCCGTTCGGCTGGGCCAACCTGAAGTTCATCCCGATTTCGCTGTTCCCGCTGGGCCGGGAGATCGTGGACAGCGACCGTCCGTTCGGGGAACGGTAGCCGCGGTCATCACCCTGCCGCCCCGCGACAGTTATGTGATCTGCATCACAGAGTGTTAACGAAATCACATCTCCGTGCGAATGTTAGCTAGAAGGTAACTGATCTTTTCCAGTGCCCATCGCACCCCGAGCGGGTGCCGAGCCGACCGCACAGGAGGGCTCCACCATGACCGACCGCACCGCCCGCAGGCCCGACTCGGAGACCGCCCCGCTCGCGCCGATCGCGGTGACCCTGGGGCTGCTGCTGCTCATCGGCGCGGGCGCCCGGCTCACCCATCTGCCCCGATGGGCCGACGACTACGGCGTCCTGGTCTATCCGGCCTTCGTCCTCTGCCTGACCATCGCGGGCGGCCTGCTGTGGTGGGGCGGCGGGATCATTCTCCGGCTCGTCCGCACGAACCGTTGAGCCGGGCCGCCATCGGCGGCGAGTCGATGAATTCCGTTGCGCTACTCGGACTCCGCGACGATCTGCTTCATGATCGCCACCGCCCGGGTCAGCACGACGAGCTGCTCCTCGGTGAGCGTCGACAGTTGCTCGGTCATCCACGCCTCACGTGCGCTGGCTTCGTCGGCGATGAGCGCGCGGCCCGCCTGGGACAGCGAGACGATGATCTGACGGCCATCGGTGGGATGCGGGTTGCGTTCCACCAGATCGAGATCGGTGAGCGAGGCGATCACGCGGGTCATCGAGGGGGGCTGCACGCGTTCCTTCGCGGCGAGCGCGCCCGGCGTCATCGCTCCCTCGCGCGCGAGGGTGGCGAGCGCGGAGAGTTGCGTCAGCGAGATCTGCGAGTCGGCACGACGGCCGCGCAGGTGTCGCGTCAGTCGAACGACCGCCAGCGAGAGCTCACCAGCAAGGGCTCTGACATCCGATGGCGTTGTCACAGTGGCAAACGATACGGGACCGCGGGCGGCCGGTCGCGGCTTCCGGCCACTGGCGGACCACTCGTCGCCGCGCGGTTGGCGGAGCTCCGCCAACCGGGCCGATTAGGCTGAACTCGTGACGCAGAAAGTCCCGCAACTCCCACCGCGCCTCACCGATCCGCGCCCCGTGCTCGCGGTCGGCAGCGCGTTGTGGCTGATCGCCACCGTTGTGGTGTGGGCGGGCGGCGACCGGTGGGCCTCGGCCCGGCCGGTCTGCCTGATGGGGCTGGTGGTCGGACTGATGGCGCTAGTGATCTATCTGGTTCAGCGGCGCGGCGCCCGGCGGGGGGACAAAGGCGCGCAGACCGGTTTGTAGCCGATCCGGTCACGGTCCGCCGATCTCGAATTCGTCGGTCGTACCGGTGATCGGGTAGAGCGCACCACCGGAATCGAGACGTGTCGCGTAGTGCTGGAAGCGATGACGTCCGGGCTCGGCATCGAGGGGGATGTCCCAGGTGAATCGGGCTATCGACTCGGCGGGCCCGCGCTTGCTCCAGTGGTATCTCACCGCCCACTCGCCCTCGTTGGCCACTCGTACCCATTCGCCGGACGCATTCCTGCGCTGCACTTCCAGGAACGTCCCGTTGCGGCGGTTGTCGTGCTTCGGGTGCGCCGAGACGAATTCGGCCACCACTCGGTCGCCGGGGCCGTAGGACGGATTCGGCTGCACCAGTACGTCACCGAAGCCGCGCCCCGGCACGGCGGCGTCCGGACCGGCGCCGGGCTGGAAGTTCGGTTGCAGATGGGACACATCGCGCGGCGCCGGGCCACGCGGCACCGGCGTGCGGGCGGCGAATGCCGTGGCCAGCCGGGTGAACTCCTGCTGATAGGCGCACAGGGTGTAGCGGCCGAACAGCGTCGAGGCTCCCTCGTACTGCTGGGAGTCGTATTCCTCGGGCGTGGTGACGTACTCGTGGTAGGCGTTCGCGTATCCCTGCATGAGCACCTGCTCCAGCGGGACGTTCAGCGCCGCGGCGACGGCGCGGCGAATACGCAACCCCGACGTGATGGTGAATTCGCCTCCCGCCGCGGCCAAATAGAGCTCACCGATGCGAACGAGCTGGATCGGCAGCACATTCGGCACCCAGGCCACCGGAGGCAGCAGGCCGAGCGGCACCGCGATGGCTTTCGGCGCCTGCGCGTCCGCCAGCCAGGCCGGCGCGGGCCGAGCGGGGTCGCCGAGCGCCTCGAGAAACGGGTTGCGCACACCCTCCGGAATCGGGCCGCCGGGCAGGCCGGGACCATCCTCGACACTGCCCGCGATCAGCGAGACACCCGCCGCGGCCGGTGCGGTGCGCCGCGGCAAGCCGTCCGGTGTGAAACGGCCGTCCACGGCGATGTCCGCCAGATCGATGTAGCAGAGCATCCCGTCGACCGGGCCGGAGATCTGCCGCGCCCGCGCCGCCGCGTCTTTCGACGCCGCGTACTGCCGCTCGCCGAGGATGCGGGTGTTCTCGAATTCGTCCTCGGTCGGCCCGGAGCCCTGGCGCAGATTCAGGTTCGGGGACATGTCACCGGCGTTGGTCTGCGCGAAGGCGGCGACGAACGCGGGCTCGCCGTCCAGATAGCGCACACCGTGCTCGATGTGCTCGGCGGAGAACGAGGCGTAGCCCTTGTTGTCCGAGCTGATCAGCCGGTTCGCGTTGGTCATCGACGTGTTGTGGGTGGCGAACCAGGTGATCGCGCCCGCCATCCGCCCGCCCTTGCGCAGGACGAGAGTGGTCACGGCGGGATCGATGGCGTCCGGGAAATGTTGTTTGTCCGCAGGCGGATTGAGTTCCCAAGCCACCCGCGAACGGTTCACGCTCGCGTTGCGCAGTTCGGCACGGCCGAGCGCGAGCGAGCCGGGCCCGAGATCGGCGTGCGCGGCGGCGACCGCCTCGACGATCCCGTTCACCTCGGCGTCGTACACCTGCTGCTGGAAACCGAGGATGGACAGGTTGTAGGCGTAGTCGTTGCTGGAGCCGCCACAGGTCGCGTGCGAATGCGTCGAGGTGAGCAAGACGTTCTGCTCGGTGTACAGATCGCCGAAGCGCCGGGCCAATTCGGCGAGCACGCCGCGGTGCACGGACTGGAAGATCATCCCGTTCTCGGCGACCACGAAGACGATCCGCCGCCCCGCGCTGCCGATCACGAACGCCCGCGCCCGGGGGCGCAGGTGAATGCCCGCGGTCTGTTGTTCGAGCTGGGAGTAGCCCATCATCCCGCATTCGGCGGCCGGGCCCGTGATGTCGGAGAGTCCGACGCCGATCTCGTAACCGCCGGATTCCGGCGCTGCGGCCGCCGGAACGGCGAGCGCGTCGGTCATACCGGGCACCGTCGCGGCCGCGAGCGTGGCCGAACCGATCGCGGTCCGGGCCAGAACAGTTCTACGCGACACCGGCATACCGGTCTCCCTTCTGTCACGATGCAGCGAACCACACAACTGGTCACTCGTCCAGTCAAAATTTTTCCGGCCCGTGAATTGACTGCGCGGGCGCTGGGCGCTTAACTCCCTTGGGTGTCCTCCCGATTGAGCGTCGAAGAACGACGGGCCCACCTTATCGAGGCCGCGATCGGCCTTGCCGAGAAAAAGGGCGTTGCGGGCGTGACCACCCGCGATGTCGCTCAGGCGGCCGGTGTCTCGCTCGGTGTGGTGCATTACTGTTTCGAAAACAAGGACGCGCTGATGACCGAGCTGGTCAAAGCGTTGTCGATGGAATTACGCGATTCTGTCGACGCAAACGAAACGGTATGGCAGGACGTCGGAAGTGGAAAAGAAGCCCTTCAAAAATTGATCCGCGCGGGACTGGAACTCATGTGGCTCAACATTGAAGCCACTCCGGAACGGCAGCTGCTCACTTACGAAACAACCACTTACGCGTTGCGCGAAGGCGAGCAAACCCCGGCGAAACTCGCGATCGCGCGCGAGCAGTACAACTTCAACGACTCCACGGTCGCCGACATCCTCGAGCACGCGCGGGACGCGACCGGCACGCGCTGGTCGGTCCCGGTGCAGACGCTGAGCCGGTTCACGCTCAACGTCATCGACGGCGTGGTACTGCGCTGGCTGGTGGACAACGACAGCGAGAGCGTGCGCGCACAGCTCGATCTGCTGAGCGAGATGCTCACCGAGAACGCGGCCCAGTAGCCGCCCGCTCAGTCGCGCAGATGCGGCGCGCGGACGTGCACGGCCGAGCCGGTCTGCCACCAGGGCACCGCGACCGTGGCCTCGATCGCGCCGCTCAGCCGCACCGTCAATTCATGGTGCACGACCAGCTCACCCGCTTGCGGGGGCAAAGCGAACAGCTGCCGCAGCACGACGCCCAGCGGCTCCGCCGCCCAACTCGTGCGGCGGCCGGTATCGGTCACCTCGGCGGTAACGGCCTCGGACACCAGCGGCAGGTCGAGCAGAGCCGCCAGGGCCGAGGCGGTTTCGGTGTCGCCCGCCACCAATCGGTCCGGCGGTACCGCCAAACCGAACCACGCGCGATCGAGGACGAACGCGTCCGCCGGATCGACCACGGCGCCGGTGAGCGCGCGCACCCGATCGGGTGGTCGCAAGTCGGTGAGATCGAGCAAGCCCGCGGCGACGGCAGCCGCCAGACGTGCGTGGGTGCGCGAAACCACCTCCGGCGATGGCGTTCTCGATGGGTCCGCGAGCGCCTCCAGCAGAGCGGCGGCCAGCTCGTCGGTGATCGTCTCCGGGTCGGCGAGGATCGCGCGGCAAGCGTCCGGATCGACGCCTGCGACGGCGAATGCCGGTAACAGCCCGTCGAACTCGGTGTCGGCGGGATGACGGAACAGTCCCAGCGGGGTGCTGTCGATCCGCGCGTATCTGCGCAGCCACCACGCGGTGTAGCCATCGGCGTCGGCCAGCAGGCGACGGGTGCGGGACGCGGCGGCCAACTGCCGCAACGCTTCCGGCCAGGCGGCGTCGTCGACCAAGTCGAGGTCGCGGACGGCGACCAGCTCCGGCGGATCGTCCGGCAGCGTGGACCACCAGTGTTCCTCGTCGTCCAGATCGTGGTCCGGACCGGTGGGATCGGCCTCGGTGATCACACCGAAATCCCAGCCGACGCCGAGTGCGCGCAACGCGTCCGCGCCGTAGCGCTCGACCAGTTCCGGGTCCACCGTGCCGAACGGCGCGTCGGGCACGAGCAGATGGCGCAACGGCGCGCCGGGCAGCAGCAGTTCGTCGGCCGGTCGCGATTCACCCTCGGTGTCGGGCAATTCGAGCAGCCCCAGCCAGGACGGCAGTGCCTCCGCAGCCGCGTGGGCGGCCAGACGCAGGATGGCATCGGCGGTGTCGGGGTCGTCCGGGTGATCCTCCAACTCGGCGTGCAAGCCCGGGTCGGTCAGGAGATCCTCGGCGGTGGCCGACCGCGCGCCCAGCCGAGCCAGCAGGGGATGCGCGGCCTCGGGATGCGCCAGCCTGGCCCAGTGCACCGGGATCGCGACCTCGAGCTGATCGTCCAGCACCACGGTGCGCGGTCCGGTGACGAGCCTGCCGTCGGCCAGCGGCACCGCCAGCGCGCCCAGTTCCTCCGCCGCGAGGGGATCCACCACGAACGGTTCCAGTGCGGCATAGAACTGCCGCCACCAACTCGGCTGCCGCTCCAGGCCCCCGGACAATTCCGCGAGCCGCGCCAACCCGAGCCGGTGCACGTCCAGCGCACCCATGGCCTCGGCGTGCGTCCGCCCGGAGAGGTCCGGGATCACCAGCGGACCGGCCACCTCGTCGAGCAGGGCGGCCAATTCCGGAGTCAGACCGGTGAAGACGTAGGCGCGAGTGGGGACGGCCACGTCCTGTGGGTGCGGCACTACGGCGGCCGACAGCGACCCGGTGTTGTCGGACGGAATCGGTTCGCCTGACACCGATGTGCTGCTGGGTCCGGCGGTCCGGTCTTCGGCCGTCCAGGTGCTCAGCAGATCCGACGACTCCATCGCCGCATGCGGACCATCACCGGGCGCGTCAGCCGCTCCGGCAGTCCGAATACCGCCCGGTTCGGTGCTGAGCAGGTCGGCCGAGTCGATCGCCGCATGCGGCCCCGCACCGTCGAGCATGCCCCGTGCTTCTGGGCCGGCCGCCGCGGGGGATTGTTCGTGCGGCAGTGCGTCGTCCGCTTCGTGCGAGGCGAGGGTGTTCGGTCCGGCGTAGCCCGCGGGGCGGGGCTCGAGGTCGGCGGCGAGCGGCCCCGCGTCGACGAAGCCTTCGTGCGTGCGCCGGTGGGTGACGACTACGGGCAGCCATGGCTGCGTTTGCAATTCGCGCAGGAGCGCTTCGCGCAGCAGGCCATCGGCCTCGCTGCGGGCGAAACCAGGCGTGGGGACGAGCACGAGCCGGTCGCGTGGCGGCAGGGCGCGAGCGAAATCCGCGTAGCCACGGGCCAAATCGGCGATCCGGGCGCCGGGGAGCAACCTGCGGCGATCCGGCTGCATCGGAATGTCGGCGACGAGCAGCGCGGGCAGCGACAGTTTCTCGTCGGACCTGGTCGGCGCCCGCAGCACATCGGGGGCGGCCGCCACCGGCCTGCCGTCGCGCACCGGCAGCAGCCAGCGAGCGCGTGGGGTGCGGTACTGCCACCAGGTTCGCTGCTCGCTGCCCGGGCCGTCGACGTAGACCTCGTGCATGCCGTCGCCCATGTCCTCGGCACTGCTGACGAATTCGTCCGCGCCGACGCGGATGCGGTGCAGGGCGGGCAGTTCCAAGAGCAGATCGACGGCTTCGGCGCGCATCGCGGCCAGCAGCGCGTCGGCGTCGACGTCCGCGCGCAGCCGCAGCACCACCTCGGTGTCGAGACCAGCCGCCGACCGCGCCTCGGTCGGCCAGGCCAACCGCAGCACCGGAGGATCGAATTCACCCGCGTCGACGGTGGGTGTGCGGATCTCGTTGTCTTTCAGAGCTTCCCGGGTCTCGGTGCGGGAGAACCGCAGCGATCCGGAGGAAGACCGGAACTCTATGTTCTCGCTCACCGCGAGTACCGCGGTGAAACCGACGCCGAACCGGCCGACCGAACCGTCGCCGTGTTTCCCCGACGCGCGCAGAGCGGTGAGCGCGTGCACACCGGAGACGTCCAGCGGCGCACCGGTATTGCCGATGTGGAGATCACGACCGTCGAGCCGGACGACGACGGCGCCTGCCACGCCCGCCTTGCGCGCGGCGTCGGCGGCGTTCTGCGCCAACTCGGTCAGCAACCGGTCGCGGTAGCCCGCGCGCACCAAGTCGCTCTCGGTGGCCGCGTCCTCCCGCAACCGCGTCGGCGAATCACGCCATGCGGCGAGCACGGCCGCGCGCAGCGCCGAAGTGCCGAACGGATCGGCGGCCTCGCTCAGTTGCGCGGCGATGACTGGATCTCCGGCCGTGCCCCGGCCTCCGGCGCGTCATCGGTGCCCGCGCCGCTGTCGTGCTCGGCGACCGGCGCGTCCGCAGTGCTGGGCTCCGGGCGGCTGGGCTCGTCGGCGGAGACGATGTCCGAACCACTTTCATCGGCGGCAGCAGGGCTGTCCGCCTCCTCGCCGGTGCCGAGAGCCGGGCTGGTGTCGATGTCGCCCCTCGCCGCGTTCGGCTCGTTCTCAGCGGCGCCCACCGGACCCGCATCAGCGGCCGGCGTGGTGCCGTGAGCGGTCGGCGGCTCGGCGATGTCGTCCGCGCCGGGCGTCGCACGCACCGAGGACCGAACGCTCGAATCGGTGGGATCTGTGTCGCCGACCGCGCCGTCTTCGACTTCGGCCCCGGTCGCATCGGGGGCCGTGGTCGCCGTCGTATCGGTGGGCTGGGCGTGGGGCGCACTCGGGGCCTCGACGGTAGCGCTTCCCTCCGCTACAGCGGTGTTCTTCTCACTCTCGACAGCCGCAGGTCCTTCCGCGACTCCGTGCTGGGCAACAGTGGGGACCTCGGTGGCTTCCTGCGCGGGGGCGGCGTCCAGGGCGTCTACGGCATTCTCGGCAACCGCACGGCGCCGCTCGCCGCGCGTGGATGCCGCCTTGGCCGAATCCTGCTGAGCGTGAGAGCGTTCCGTCCCGAGCGAGATCAACTCGATGGCCGCGTCGTCGTACGCCTCGTAGAGCGGGGACCCGCCGCCGGTGGGGATCTCGGTATCCGAGTGCGCGCCGCAGCCGTAGGCCACGTGGACGACCTGCCCGTCCGCGCCCATCACATTGCCGCAGACACCGAACGCGGCGCGCAGTGCCCCGGCCAGTGGCAGGTAGAAGCCGCAGCTCCCGCAGGTGCCGGGCGCGGCCTTGGCCATCTCCGTGTCGGGACCGTGCTCGGCGTACCAGCGCTCGGCGGCCTCTTCGCGTCCTTCCCTGCTCAGCACCTTGGTGCGGCCGAGACCGATTTCGTAGGCCACTTCGTCGACCACCGGATCACCGGTCGCCACATAGCCCGGCACCAGGCGCGGGTCGCCCGCGGGCGGGGCGAGCAGGTCGCCCGGCGCGAGGTCCCCGGGGCGAACTCGCTGCTCCCAGGGCACGAACTCGGGCGCGACCAAGGCTTCGGGCCCGGGCAGCAGCGCCGACTCGCTGACCGTCGCGTGGCCCGCGCCGGGCGGGGCGGCCACCACCACCGCCCACTGCCACCCGCGATAGCCGGGCAGCGTGGCCGCGAAACGGTGCGTCGCCGCGCTCTCGTCCTCGGCGATCACGCCGAGATGCGCGCCCACACCCGATGGCTCCAACTCCAGGAGCGCACGGCGGGCCAAGTCGACGGCATCGGCAAGAATCGGCCGCACGCCGGACTCCGAAACAGAAACTGCGCTCACGGCCTACATTTTGCCGTATGAAGCGCAATCGGCGTGCGTTGGCCATGGGTGTGCTGGTCGGTCTGCTGGTCGCGGCTGGATGCGGCCCCGCCGACGAGTCGACACCCAGGATGAACATCGAGGTGCTCGGCACCCGGCCGCACGATCCGAAGGCGTTCACCCAAGGCCTGGAGATCGACGGCGACATCCTCTACGAGGGCACCGGCCTGGCGGGCGCGTCGAGCGTGCGCGCGTCCCGGCTGGCGACCGGCGCGGAACTGGCCAGGACCGAGTTGCCCGCCCCGTACTTCGGCGAGGGCATCACCCTCGCGGGCACGACCCTCTGGCAGCTCACCTGGCACGACGGCGTGGCCATCGCCCGGGACCCCGCCACGCTCGCCGAGCGCGGCCGGGTGAGCTACGACGGCGAGGGCTGGGGTCTGTGCGCCGGGGCCGGACGGCTGATCATGAGCGACGGCACCGACCGGCTCACCTTCCGTGATCCGGAGACCTTCGCTCCGACCGGCTCGATCGAACTGACCAGCCACAACGGCGCGCGCCTCAACGAACTCGAGTGCGCGGCGGACGGGTCGGTCTATGCCAACGACTGGCCCACCGACACGATTCTGCGCATCGACCCGGACTCCGGAGCGGTGCTCGGGACCGCCGACGCTGCCGGTCTCCTTCCCGCGACCGAGCGGGCCGAAGCCGACGCCCTCAACGGCATCGCCCAACTGCCCGGCACCGACCGGTTCCTGATCACGGGCAAGAACTGGCCGACCATGTTCGAGGTCCGCTTCGCACCCGCCTGAGCGCGTTCGCGCGTCCGCGACGATGGTCACTTTCCGCCGCCGCCTCGGAGCGCGCGTGAACGCCCAGCACGGAAGTACGCCAGAATTGGAGTCGTGACTACTCCCCGCGAACCTTCCGGTCCCGACCGTGATCGGTGGGAAGGCGAGGAGTCCCCACTGTTCGATCGGCATCCCGGTTTCGACCGGTACCCGCCGCCCGACCCGCCGCGACGGCGCGGGCCGCTGCCGCCACTGCGGCCCGGACGGGCCTCCGAGCGGCACGACCAGCCGAATTCGCGCCGTGAGGCGCCCCGCCCCGCGCAACCGCCGCGCACCAAACCCCTCCCGCTCGGGAGTGACCCCCAGCAACCGACGGCCTCCGAGCACGCCCCCCGCCGCGTCTTCCCACGCCGCCCCGAGCCGCATCGTCACACCGAACCACCTGGCCCGGCCGAACCCGACTACCCCGCGACCGCAGGCCAGGATCCGGTCGAGCCGCCCGAAAGCCCGGCTCCTTCCGGGAAGCGACGAATACCGCGCAAACTCACGGTCACCCGGGTGGCCGCCATGCGCGGCAGGGAACTCACCGAGAAGGGCATCGCGACCTTCCAGCGCGCGGCCAAGGCCGACGGTGCGGACAAGTCGGGTCTGACGGCGCTCACCTACGCGACCATGGCGAACTTCGCCCTGGACGCCGACATCGCCGTGGCGCTGGCCAACACGTTGTTCTTCGCCAGCGCCACCGCGGAGAGCAAGACGAAGGTCGCGCTGTACCTGCTGATCACCATCGCGCCGTTCGCGGTGATCGCCCCGCTGATCGGCCCGATGCTCGATCGGCTGCAACGCGGTCGCCGCCTGGCGCTGGCAAGTTCGTTCGCGGTGCGCACGGTGGTCGCGGTGGTGCTGATCTTCCAGTTCGACAGCTGGGCGCTGTATCCGCTCGCGCTGTGCATGATGATCGGCAGCAAATCGTTCTCCGTGCTCAAGAGCGCGGTGACGCCCCGGGTCCTGCCGCCGGACATCGATCTGGTCCGCACCAACTCCCGTCTCACGGTGTTCGGGCTGGTCGGCGGCACCTTGGGCGCCGGAGCGCTGGCCGGGCTGACCGCGGCGATCGCGGGCTCGAACGGCGCTCTGGTCTTCGCCGCGCTGATCGCCTGCGCGGGAACGTATCTGAGCCTGCGCATCCCGTCCTGGGTCGAGGTCACCGAGGGTGAGGTGCCCGCGACGCTGAGCTATCACGGCGCCGACGCGCACACCGAGGTGCTCTCCTCGGGCAACGAGTCGCCGGTTCCGCCACGCAAACGCAGGCAGCCGCTCGGCCGCTCCGTGGTGACCGGGCTCTGGGGCAACGGCGCCATCCGCGTCCTGACCGGATTCCTCACCTTCTACGTCGCGTTCGTCGCCAAGGCGACCGAGCACCGGCCGGTACAGCAGGCCCTCATGCTCGGCACGGTCGGCGCGGCCGCGGCCATCGGCAATTTCACGGGCAATGCCACGGGCGCCCGGCTCAAACTCGGCAGACCCGCGCTGATCGTGCTCGGCTGCACGGCGGCGTGTGCGCTGGTGGCGCTGTTCGCGACGTTCACGAACAATCTGCTCGGCGCGACGGCCGCCGCCTTGGTGGCGTCCGCGACGAGCGCACTGGCCAAGGTGTCGCTGGACGCCTCGATCCAGGACGATCTGCCGCCGGAGTCGATCGCCTCGGGTTTCGGGCGGTCGGAGACCGTGCTGCAGCTGAGCTGGGTCATCGGCGGCGCGGCCGGGGTGCTGCTGCCGACGGATTACTGGAAGGGCTTCGCGGTGGTCACCGCGATACTGGTGCTGGGCTTGGTGCAGACTTTCCTCAGCTTCCGCGGCCACTCGCTACTGCCCGGCCTCGGCGGCAACCGTCCCCAGCACGTGGAGCAAGAGGTGCCGTCCCGGCCGCACGGATACCCGGCGAGCGCACCTCGCGCGCAGGGTCCCGCTCCGCGCGGCGGTGACACGACACGCTTTCAACGAGGGCAAGGAGACCCGATCTGGTGAGCAAGCTCAACGCACGCACGATCGCCGCGCTGGTCGCGGCCGCCCTGCTCGTGCTCACCGTCGCCTTCGCGGGCGTTCTGGCGGTGCTGGTCCGCAACGCCGACGAACCCGACGTCACCCTCACCGCCTACGCGCACGGCAAGACGGTCACCGTGCGGCCGTTCAGCTACTGCGCGGTGACCATGCGGGACTGCCGCATCCTGCCCGAGGACAACGTGCCCGGCACGGTGTTCACGACGCTGAACTGCGCCCCCGATACGCCGGACTGCCACCGCGGCCGCACCGCCGAGCTGGAAGTGCCCGCCGGTTACCCGTTGCAGCTGTCGCTGCCGAAGAAGGTCGCCGACGCGCCCTGGCTCGCCCAGCTGGTCTATCTCCTGCCCAACGGCGAGAAGGTGGACCAGGTGATCAGCCGTAACGACTACCCCGATCGCGCACTGGCCCTGACCATCGATTCCAAGCCGGAACCCGATCTGCGCCTCATCGGCGTCGAGTTCCAGCTGCCGATCCTCGCCCGCGACGAAACCGGCCGGGAGTTCTACGTGCCGCACGCCACCTGGTCGATCAGCACGGCGTAGTGGCGATGCCAGGCGCCGATTTCGACGATCGGCCCGCCATTGCCACACCGACGGCCGGTTCGCCCGTGGCGTAGCGCGGCCACCGGCGCGTGCAGGTAGGCGGCCGCAATACCCTCCATGTCGGACGCTTCCCCGTGAGCGCGGTGCGCACCAAGCGCGCGACGGCATCGATGCGCTCGGAGGAACCGCTGCCGCCGACTTGCACCACGGTGATGATGACCGCGGTGAAGATGGCCTCCAGCGCGATCGCGGTGTCGCTCGGGTCGAGGTCCGCGGCGATGTCCCCGGACCGCTGACCGGCGCGCAGCGATGCCTCCGGCACTTGCCGGATGCGATGCGGCACAACGCCGTCGACCAGCCGGACGAGCAATCCGGGTTCGTGGCCCGCGAGGACACGGAACCAGCACTGCCGCACTCACTTCGCACATCGATCTGGTGCCCACCCTCGCCGCGCTGGCCGGTATCGACCCGGCGGCGAGCCCGCTGCCCGGCAAGGACCTCACCCCGTTGCTGACCGATCCGGCGGGCACCACACGGGGCGCGCTCCTGCTCACCTCCGACGCCAAATCCAGTGGCGGTCAAGTGGCCGGCGTCGAATACTGCCTGCGGTGCGCGATCACATCCCGCTACAGCTTCGCCCGGTACTCGACCCCACAGGGGATCGCCGGACCACGCGGCGAATTCGACTACGAACTCTACGACCGTCGGGAAGACCCGCTCGAGTTGCGCAACCTCGCCCACAACGGCGGCGCGGCCGAATTGGTCGAGCAGATGAACGATCTCGTCGACACCCTCATCGCCCGGGAAGCGCGGTAGGTGATCGGCCGCTCCGCGTCCGCGTCCGGGCGGCTCGCGTCGAGCCCGGACACCGGCCACAGCGCGTCGCGCGGCGGCGCGGACTACCGGTCCAGTTCGCGCGCGACCGCGCGGACGACCTCCGAGATGCGTTGCGCCGTCTTGCGATCCGGGTACTTGCCCTTGCGCAGATCCGGCTGCACCTTCGCCTCGAGCAAGGTGATCATGTCCTCGACCATGCCGTGCAACTCGTCCGGCGTGTGATTGCGCGCGGCAGGCTCCTTGCGCGCGTTGCGTTCCTGGCCCTGCCGGACCGACGGCGGCGCCTCGAGCAGCTTGAGGCTCAGCGCCTGGGGGCCGCGACGACCCGCGGCCATGCCGAACTCGACGCGCTGGCCGGGCTTGAGGCCCTCGACACCCTGGGGCAGCGCGGACGAGCGGACGTAGACGTCCTCACCCTCGTCCTGGGAAAGGAAGCCGAAGCCCTTTTCGACGTCGTACCACTTCACCCTGCCGGTCGGCACTGCGCTCACCCGTTCGTCATCGAAACTCGGACCCCTACGGCCCGAGCACATTTGTCTACCGGGCCGATCCCGCGACCGGCCCTCCTGTGCGAAAAGAACGCGCCCAGCACGATTGCAGGACGCGATTGCCATCGAGTCTACCCCGGTGCGAATAACGCAAGCACATCAGTTTTACCGTCGAACCGTGACGAACCCATCCACTCCGCCCACGCCCGGCGGTGCCCCTCGGCGGCGCGGCGACTGGTTGCTGCGACTCGCGCTCGCCCTGTTCGCGCTGGGATTGCTGGCGATCGTCGTCATCTTCGCGATCCCGTTGCTGACCGACGGCGAGCCCGGGCTGTGGCTCTACTTCGGGGCAATGCTCGCGCCGCTGGGGTTCGTGCTCGCGGTCGTGTTCGCGCTGCGCTCGGGGCGCAGGTCCCGGTAGAACCGGAGAAGACGCCTCCGATCCGGCGTAAACCGGTTACCCGATGCGATCGTTACCCATTCGGACGTGTGATCCTCGTCACATTACGAGTAGGTCACGGGCCGGTGGCGACGCGCGCCGCATGCGGCCGCGGCCACTCCTAGCTGCGCGAAGGCGCCGTACCCATCCGATACCGCGTCGAGACCCGTTGGTACACGCCGGTTACCAAATAGTGATTTTTCCCGCGGTTCGTCGTACGGTCTTATCCAGCCGGGACACCCCGGCGACCACCGGCCCGCCGCACCGAGCCTCGCCCCGCGGGTACCGGAACCCCCGACGGAAACGTAGGGGCGAGGGCGGAACGGACGACCTCTCAGTCCGAACCAGAACCGAAGACGTCGCAGGTGCGTCGAGAGGAAGACGAACCCGATATGAGTGGACGCCATCGCAAGCCAAGCTCGACCGGCCGCACGGTAGCCAAGGTTGCCGTCACCGGCGCCATCATCGGCACCGCCGGTGTGGCTCTCGCAGGCAACGCCAGCGCGGCACCCGACTCCGACTGGGATCGACTCGCTCAGTGCGAGGCCGGCGGCAACTGGGGCATCAACACGGGCAACGGTTTCCAGGGCGGGCTGCAGTTCTCGCCCAGCACCTGGCGCGCCCACGGTGGCCAGGATTACGCCGCCTCGGCCAACCAGGCCAGCCGCGAGCAGCAGATCGCGGTCGCCGAGAAGGTGCTCGCCTCGCAGGGCTGGGGCGCTTGGCCCTCCTGCTCGTCCAAGCTGGGCCTGAGCAGCGCGCCCTCCCAGCGCTCCGCGCCCGCCCTCGCCGAGACCCCGCGCTGGAACCCCGCGCCGCAGGCCGCACAGGCCGCGCCGGCGGACAGCTCGCAGCAGATCTTCTCGGCCGTCGACCGGGCACTCGAGGTGGTGCAGAGCCAGGGCGTCCAGGTGCCCAAGGAAGCTCTCGACTTCTTCAACGCCGCCAAGTCCAGCGGAGCCACCCTCGACCCCGCGATCGTGAACTTCTACGAGGCGAACAAGGGCCTGCTGCCCTCCTGATCGTCACACATCGTCAAGAAGGGCCCCGCATCACCAAGGATGCGGGGCCCTTCTTCGTAGCCGAGAACGTTCCGGTCGCGCGCTCAGCGGTTGATCACCGTGTTCGGGTGCATGTAGGGCAACTGCTCAGCGGGGACCGGGAACTCGGTGTCCTCGCCGTAGGGCGAGAGGCCACCGGAGCGGGCCGAAGAGAGCTCGGTGACCGCGGGGTCACCGTCGGCGACCTTCGGCCAGCCGTTGTCGACATAGGATTTCTTCGATTTGTTCACCACGGACCCATTTTGGCACGACCGCTCCGCGCGGATGCGCCGCGGCCCACACCGCCTGACCCGGGCGGGCGATCGCCCAGCATCGTAGGCTGGATCGGATGACCGCGACCGACTCCCTTGCCGGATGGCTCGGTGCCCGCAGTGATGCCCAGCTCGTGACGCTGCTGCAGCTTCGGCCCGACCTGGCCGTGCCGCTGCCTTCCTCCATGGCCGTGCTCGCCGCCCGCACCGAACAGCGCGCGTCGGTGCTGCGCGCCACGGAGGACTTGAACACCCTCGAATTCGCCCTCGTGGAAACCCTTGCCGTACACAGCACCACGCATCCCGACAGCGGTCCGCTCCAGCGCGCCGAACTGCATGTGCAATTGAGCGAACGGGTGTCGGCCGCCGCGATCGACGAAGCGCTGGAGCGGCTGACCGCTCGCGCGCTGGTCTGGCTCGACGCCGAGCAGGGGCTTCATCTGATCCCGGCGGCCGCCGAGGCGTTGCCGTGGCCGATCGGCACCGCGACCGAGATCCCCGACGCCCTCACCGAAGCCGAGGTGGTCGCCGCGCTTCCCGGACTCGCACCCGCCGAGCGGGCGCTGCTGGACAAACTGGCCGCGACGGGGCCGCGCGGCCGCACCAGGGACGCCGCACCGGGTACTCCGGCCGACCGGCCGATCCAGCGGCTGCTGGCGCGCAGGCTGCTGCACTGGATCGATGACGAGACCGTCGAACTTCCGGTCACCGTCGGCCAGGTGCTGCGCCGGGAACCGGTCACCCACCCGCACGCGCTGACATCGCCGCACCCGGAGCCCGCCAAACACACGCCCGCCGACGTGAACGCGGTCGCGGCGGGCGAGGTCGGCGAGTTGCTCCGGCACTGCGCCGCCGTGCTCGACGTGCTCGGCCGAGTTCCCGCTCCCGCCTTGCGCGCGGGCGGCCTTGGCGTGCGGGAGCTGCGGCGCATCGCCAAGCAGGCCGGTGTCGACGAGCCGAGGGCGGGTTTGCTGGTCGAACTGCTGGCCGCCGCGAAACTCATCGAGAAGGGTTTGCCGGACCCTCCACCCGACTTCGATACGACCGACGACTTCTGGGCGCCGACGCCGCTGGTGGACGCCTGGCTGGAATCGCCGCCCGCGCGGCGCTGGGCCGCGCTGGGACTGACCTGGCTCGATCTGGATCGCATGCCGTGGATGATCGGCATGCGCGACGCCAACGACAAGCCGCTCGCGGCGCTCTCGCTGGAGCTGCGCACCCCGAACGCACCGCCCGATCGGCGCGCGATCCTCGCCCTGCTCGCGGAATACCCGTCCGGCACGGCACTGACCCCCGCGGACATCGGCCGGGTGCTGGCCTGGCAGCAGCCACGCAGGCGCAGGAACTTCCGGCCGGAGGTGGTCGAGCAGACCCTGGCCGAGGCGGCGGCGCTGGGCTTCGTCGGGCGCGGCGCGCTCGGCTCGGCGGCGCGGGCGCTGCTGCACGCGGCGCCGACCAGCGTGGCCGACGCCGAGGCGGAGATGGAGGCGGCGCTGCCGGAGCCGGTGGATCACGTGCTGGTGCAGGCGGATCTGACGGTGATCGCGCCCGGGCCGCTGACCACCGATTTACACCACCGCGTCGCCCTGGTCGCCGACGTCGAATCCGCGGGCGCGGCGACGGTGTACCGGATCGGCGAGTCCTCGGTGCGGCGCGCCCTGGACGCCGGGCTGACGGCGGCCGAACTGCACGCCTTGTTCGTCAAGCATTCCCGCACACCGATCCCGCAGGCACTGACCTATCTGATCGATGACGTGGCCCGGCGGCACGGTCAGTTGCGCGCGGGCATGGCGCAGTCGTTCATCCGCAGCGACGATCCGGCGCTGCTGGCCCAGGTGCTGTCCGCGCCGGTGGCGCGCACGCTGGCACTGCGATCCATCGCGCCGACCGTCGCCATCGCCCAGGCCCCGCTGGGCGAACTGCTCGAGCAGCTGCGCGCGGCCGGTTTCGCACCCGCGGGTGAGGACTCGGCCGGTGCGATCGTGGATCTGCGCCCGCGGGGCGCCCGGATCTCGGTGCGGCCCGCCGCGCGGCAGCCGTATCGGCCGACACCGCCCAGCACCGAACAGCTGGAATCGCTCGTCACCGAGCTGCGCGCGGGCGAACGCGCCGCCAGCGCCCGCTCGAGTCACGCGGTGCGCCCGGACGGCACGCGGACCAACACCGCCGCCACCCTCGCCCTGCTCCAGCTCGCGGCGCGGGTGCGGCGGTCGGTGAACATCGGCTACGTCGACGCCCAGGGGGTCGCCACGCAGCGGGTGGTGGAACCGTTGAAGGTGGGCAACGGGCAGCTGGACGCGCTGGATCCGGTCACCGGCGCGGTCCGGCACTTCACACTGCACCGGATCGCGTCGGTCGCACTGCTCGAATGATCGGTGCTAGGGCTTGCTCGTGCAGAAGGTGACCTTGGGGTCCGTTTCGATGAGCCGGAAGCTGTCGGCGTCCTCGCCGCAGAGCAGTTCGTCGGCCTTGCCGTCGATCCGCTTCAGCACCTTGAAGGTGGCGTCCGAAGACGCGCAGTCGACGTGCTTGTATCCGGTCGTGCTGCTCTCGTTGTAGCAGCTGCCTTCCTTGAAGTTCGGCGCCAGGCACAGGAACGCGGTGGTGCCGCCGCCCAGGGTCTCCTCGTAGGAGGTGTAGTCGGCGGCGCAGTCGGTCTTCTTGTCGTAGGACTGCGCCACCTTGTAGACGGCCTTGTCCGACGAGCAGTCGACCGGCTCGGTCTTGGAATCGACCGCGGAGCCCTCGATGACGTTGATGCAGTCACCGACCTCGGCCTTGGCGGTGTCCGACTTGCTCGCGTCACCGATCAACGAACAGCCGGTCACCGTGACCACCACGGCGGCCACCGCGAGGAGGGCGAGCACGACCCGTGCCAGCAGCCTCGCTCCTGGAAACTTCACCTGAAAACCTCTCTCACCGAACACGTTCACGGGCTCGTGAACGCGGTGAGAATACCCGCACGACCAGGACGGCCGCATCAGCTCACCGCGGGACCTCGAGCAGCGCGCTAGATGCTGTGCGTGCCGTAGAGCCCCATGAGCGCGTATCCGAGGATGCTGGGAAGCAGGCGGCCGAGCAACAGGAACGCAGAGTAATTCACTAGCAACGCCTTTCGCGTATTCGATGCAACTGGACCCTTGTCCGGTATGCGGAGTGTGTCGTCGCCCGAGACCGGGTCGTTACGCTTGGGCAGTATGACGCTCGAGGACGTCGCGCGCGACCTGTACGGGCTGCCGCCCGCGCAGTTCGTCGCCGCGCGCACCGACCGGGCGGCCGCGGCGAAGCGGGCGGGCGACAAGCGGCTCGCGGCCGCCATCGGCAAGCTGCGCAAACCCACCCTGACCGCGTGGACGGCGAACCTGCTGTCCCGGGCGGCGCCGGACGACGTGGCCGCCTTGCTGCGCCTCGGCGCCGCCCTGGCCGCCGCTCAGCGCAACCTCTCGGCCGACGAGTTGCGTGACCTGACCGCGCAGCGACAGCAACTGGTCAACGCGCTTGCCGAGAAGGCGGGCGCGCTCGCCGCCGGACAAGGGCATCCGGTCGGCGAGGGCGTCGTCCGGGAGGTCGGCCAGACGTTGACCGCGGCGCTCGCCGAGCCGGAGGTGGCCGAGCGGCTGCGCGCCGGAACGCTCGTCACGGCCGCGAGCTACGAAGGCTTCGGGCCGAGCGGACCCGATCTGGCCCCGGTCCCCGAACCGGCCTCCCGACCGGGGCGAGCGGCAGCGCGGCGAAAACAGGACGACAGCGCACGCCGTGAACTGGCGGACGCCCAGGACGCGCTCGAAACCGCCCGCGCCACGGAGGAGTCGGCCCGCTCCGCCCTCGAGGACGCGACAGGTGAACTGTCCTCGGTCGAAGAACGCATCGCCGCGTTGCGCGACGAACTCGAGCACGCCGAACAGCAGCGGCAGTTCCGCAAGTCGGCCGAGCGGTCGGCCAAGGACGAACTCCACGCAGCGCGACGGCAGCTGGAGCGGGCCGAACGCAGGGTCGCGAAGGCCCGGCAGCGCGCGGAGGACTGACGGGTCAGCTGAGCAGAGCGCCCGGGAACAAGTATTCCTGCGGCGGCGGCGCGGTGGTGTTCAGCCACGCGTGGAAGAAACCGGTCAGATCCATGGGCGATCGGGACTGCACGAAGGCGCGGAACTCCGGAATCGAGGCGTTGCCGTAGGCGTGCGCGGCGAGGAAGTCCCGAACGGCGGTGAAGAACACCTCGTCGCCGATCTGCCTGCGCAGCGCGTGCAGGAACAGCGGGCCGCGGTAGTAGACGGAGGTGAACTCCCGTCCGGCGCCGGGGTTCTCCAGCGGGATGTTCCAGAACCTCTCGTTGTCGTGATAGTTCCGAATGGTCTCGCGGTAGTCGTCGTCGACGTTCTTGCCCTCCACCCGCTCCGGCCACAGGTAGTCGGCGGTATAGCTGGCGAAGCACTCGTTCAGGCAGATGTCCGACCACTGACGCACCGACACCCAGTCGCCCCACCACTGGTGTGCGATCTCGTGCACGACGGTCTGCAGATCGGTCCTCGGCGCGTAGAGCGGGCGGGTCTGGGTCTCCAGCGAGAAGGTGACGTCGGCGTCGAAGTAGATGCCGCCCGCCGCCTCGAACGGGTAGGGCCCGTAGAGCTTTTCGGAGAAGTCGAGGATCTCCGGCAGGCGCAGCTCGAGTTCACGATGGCGATCCTGCGTATTCGGCGCGAACGCGCTGACCAGCGGAGTGCCGTCGGCTCTGCGCTGCTCGAGGTAGTCGAACTTGTCGATCGCGACGGTGGTCAGGTAGCCGAGCACCGGCTGGGCGTTGACCCAGCGCACCGTCCGCTTGCCGCCGCGCACCGCGTTCTCGGTCCGCACGCCGTTGGAGACCACCTCCCACTCCGCGGGAACGGTGGCGGTCAGGGTGAAGGTGGCCTTGTCCAACGGGGTGTCGTTGAGCGGATACCAGCTGGTCGCCGAATGCGGCTCCCCGGCGACGAACGCGCCGCCGCTGCGCGCGAAGGTCCACCCTTCGCCCTCGGTGTTCGCCGCGGGGCCCGCGTAATCGACGGTGACGGTGAACGGCAGGCCGGGCAGCAGCGGGAGCAGCGGCGTCACGGTCAACTCGTGCTCGCCGTTGCGCTCGAAACCGGCGGGCTGCCCGTTCACCGACACCATGCGCACCTCCGGCCCCGCGAAATCGAGGTTGAACACGCGCAGGGCCTGGGTGGCGAGCGCGGTGACGGTGGCGGTGCCGGTCAGTGCACGGCTCGGCGGGTCGTAGTTGATGCCGACGTCGTAGTGGTGGACGTCGTAGCCGCCGTTGCCGTCGAGCGGATAGTACGGATCGCCCAGGCCCGGCGCGCCGACCAGCGGGTCCGGGGGCGGGTCCGCGTGCGCGGGCACCCAAGGCACCGCGACGAATACGCACGCGACCGCGGCGCACATCCGGCCGGACAACTTCATACGAACGACCAACCCCTCTCCACCCCGCCTCTTGCCGATACCGGCGCACCGACTTCGCTGGATGGTAACGGCTTCAGTCGCCACTTCCGGTCAGCGCCACCGACGCGCCGACACCGAAGATCATCACCCCGCCCGCGCCGCCGACCGCCTCCAGCCTGCGCGGCGACCTGGCGAACCAGGACCTCGCCGAGGCGGCCAGCAGCGCCCAGGCGCTGTCGGACACCAGTGCGATCGCCAGGAAGACGGTGCCGAGCAGCAGGAACTGCCACGACAGCGAGCCCGCCGCCGGATCGGCGAAGTGCGGCAGGACCGCGGAGAAGAAGACGATCGCCTTGGGGTTCGTCAGCCCGACGATCGCGCTCTGGCGCAGCACGCGCGCATGGGGCGCCGGTTCGATCGTGGCGCCCAGCGCCACGCGCAACGCCGAGCGCTGCCGAATCGCCTGGATTCCCAGATACATCAGATACAACGCGCCCGCGAACTTGACCACGGTGAGCGCCAGCGCCGACGCCGAGAGCAAGGTTCCCAGCCCGATGGCGACCAGGACCAAGGCGACGTAGACGCCCGCGGCGTGCCCGAGCACGGAGAGCAACGCCGCGCGGCGCCCGAGCGTGAGCGCGCGACCGATGGTGAACAGCACGCCGGGCCCCGGCACGACGATGATGACGAAAGCGGCGGCGACGAATGCCAGCAGATCGGACGCTGGGACCATGTTTCGAGTGTATGCGCCCGCGCGCCGGCGAAAGCGTACGTTTCGCAGCCGGATCAGGAGCCGAGTTCGTCCGGTAGCTGGTGCGGGTCGAGCAGCAGGCGTTTCGCCGCGGAGCGCCGCACCTTCTCGGCGAGCGCGAGATTGTCGGTGAGCAACCGCCACTCGGCCTCGCTGATCGCGGCGCGGGCGCGGGCGATGACGGTGTCGTCGGTGGTGCCCCAGGCGATCGGCATGGCGCTCACCGACTGCCAGCGCTCGCCCACCTGGCGCGGCGCCCGGTCGGTGCGCACCGCGACCGATGGCACGCGCTCCCCCGCCTTGGCCTCATGGCCGGGAAGGGCACGGACCTTGCGGGTCACCAAGGCGAAACGCGGGTCGCTCGTGTCCGGAGTGGACACGTCGACCAAGGCGAGCAGCACCACGCCGGAGGGCCGGGCCTCGGAGATCACCGCGGGGATCAACTCGCCGTCGGCGTAGAGCTTGTCGATGCTGGAATGCCACGGCGTCCACAGAGCGACCCACAGCGCCGTCACCGCGCCGAGCGCGAAGGCGATCGCGAGCAGATACGCCCAGGGGTGGTTCAACCAGATCAGGAACGCCGTCCCGGTCGCCGCGACGACCGCGGCGGCGATCGCCAGGAGGCGCAGGCGGCGAAGGTCGGCGAAGACTTCGTTGACCGCGTGAGCGTGCCTGCGGTCCACCGCGAATTCGAAGCGTCGCACGCCCTCATTCCTAGCACAGTTTGCGGAGGGAATGCCTCCGCTTATCCGATGGCGGGGCCGAGCAAGTCGTCGGCATCCGTGATGCGGTAGGCATACCCCTGTTCGGCGAGAAAACGCTGCCGATGTGCGGCGTATTCGGCGTCGAGGGTGTCGCGCGCCACGACCGAATAGAAATGCGCCTGGCCTCCGTCGTGTTTCGGGCGCAGCAGCCGACCGAGACGCTGCGCCTCCTCCTGTCGCGAACCGAAGGTACCCGAAACCTGCACGGCCACGGATGCTTCCGGCAGATCGATGGAGAAGTTCGCCACCTTGCTCACCACGAGCACCGGAATCTCGCCGCGCCGGAACGCGTCGAAGAGCTCCTCGCGCTCCTTGGTCTTCGTCGAACCCTGGATCACCGGGGCGTCGAGCGCGGCGCCGAGTTCGTCCAACTGGTCCAGATACGCGCCGATCACCAGGCTCGGCGCGTCCTGATGCTGGGCCAGGATGGATTCGACCACAGCGATCTTGGTATGCGCGGTGGAGCACAGCTTGTAACGCTCCTCCGGCTCGGCGGTCGCGTAGGACATCCGCTCGGCGTCGGTGAGCGTGACCCTGACCTCGATGCAGTCGGCGGGCGCGATCCACCCTTGGGCCTCGATGTCCTTCCACGGCGCGTCGTAACGCTTCGGGCCGATCAGCGAGAACACGTCACCCTCCCGGCCGTCCTCGCGCACCAGTGTCGCGGTCAGGCCGAGCCTGCGCCGGGATTGGAGATCGGCGGTCATCCGGAAGACCGGCGCGGGCAGCAGGTGCACCTCGTCGTAGATGACCAGGCCCCAGTCGCGGCTGTCGAACAGTTCCAGGTGCTTGTACTCGCCTTTGGTGCGGCGGGTGATCACCTGGTAGGTGGCGATGGTGACCGGGCGGATCTCCTTGCGTTCACCGGAGTACTCGCCGATCTCCTCCTCGGTGAGCGAAGTGCGCGCGAGCAGCTCGCGCCGCCACTGCCTGCCCGCCACGGTGTTGGTGACCAGGATCAGCGTGGTCGCCTTCGCCTTGGCCATGGCCGCGGCGCCGACCATCGTCTTGCCCGCGCCGCAGGGCAGCACCACCACCCCGGAGCCGCCCGCCCAGAACGAGTCGGCGGCCATCTGCTGGTAGTCGCGCAGATGCCAGCCGTCGGTGGCGTAGTCGAGTTCGATCTCGTGCGCCTCGCCGTCGACGTAGCCCGCGAGGTCCTCGGCGGGCCAGCCGATCTTCAGCAGCATCTGCTTGATGTGCCCGCGCTCGGACGGGTGCACCACCACCGTGTCGTCATCGATGCGCGCGCCGAGCATCGGCGCGATCTTCTTGTGCCGGAGTACCTCCTCCAGCACCGCGCGATCCAGGCTGATCAGCGTCAACCCGTGCGCGGGATGCTTGACCAGCTGCAACCTGCCGTAGCGGCCCATGGTGTCCACCACGTCCACCAGCAACGGCTGCGGCACCGCGTACCGGGAGAAGCTGACCAGCGCGTCCACCACCTGCTCGGCGTCGTGCCCGGCCGCCCGCGCGTTCCACAGCGCCAGCGGCGTCACCCGGTAGGTGTGCACGTGCTCCGGCGCCCGTTCCAACTCGGCGAACGGCGCGATCGCCTGCCGCGCCGCATCGGCCAACTCGTGGTCGACCTCCAGCAGCAGCGTTTTGTCGCTCTGCACGATCAGCGGACCGTCGTTCACAGTCCCTCCTCAGCTAGATTCCCCGCCATTCTCCCCGACCCCTCCGACAACCCCGCAGGTTACCGGCCCTTCCCGCGAGGCGCGGGTGCGGCAGTGACCGGGTGCAACGCGGGAACGGCGCGATGTCTTCCCGCGAACCGCACCCGTGGCCGCTCAGCCGCCTGCGAGCGCGCGTTCGGCGAGCGCGCCGATCACCGGCGCGAGCGCCATGGCGTAACCGCTGGTGAGGTGGTTGTCGTCCCGGTAGACGAGGTTGTTGCCGACGATGACGGGACAGCGGGCCGCGGTGCAGAACAGCGAGGTCAGGTCGGCGTATCGGCCGCCGCCCGCCGTGACCGCCGCGTGCTCGGCCGCGATGCCCGCGTCGTCGACCGCGACCGGCCGGGCGGGGGCGCATGCCGAAGCGTCTTCGATGTGCTCGGCCACGCACGCGGGCACGGTGGCGTGTGGATCGGGAACTCCGCCGAGGACGAGGACGGTCGATCCGGCGGCTCGCAGCTCGACGACCAGGCGGTTGAGGCTGTCGATCCACGCCTGGTCGTAGGACACGAAGCCGAAGTCGCCACCGTAGCGCCGGGACATGCTCACCACGATCAGCCGGGGCCGCTCGTTGCGCAGCCGGGCCATGATCTGCCCGCGCCACTGCTCGCATTCGGAGTACGAGCGGCCCAGATAGGGGCTGGTGATGGGCAGGTCGAGCAGCGGACAGGTGACCTTGGCCATGGTCTCCAGCCGCCAGTGGCGTGACACGGCGATCTGCTCGAACGCCGGTTGCCACATCGCCGCGTGGGAATCGCCGACCAGGGCCACCGTGGTGGCCGCGTCCGTAGCGCCGGACGCGCACTCACCCTGGCCCACGTCGCGCCAGGACCGGAAACAACCGTTGTCGAACACCTCCGCTCGGTCGCCGCGCGCACTCGCCAGGGAGGGGGTGAGGTTCGACGGAACTGCACGAATCTCGGCCGAGGCGGCGACCGCCGATCGGGTCTGCGCCGTCAACTGCTCGACCGCCTCGGTGTGCGGGTCGGTGGCGGTGGCCGACGCGGCCGGTGTGGTCAGCGTGAGACTTCGCGCCGCCAGGCCACGGCCGACCGGGGCGGGCACGATCATGAGCAGCGCCAGCGCTACACAGATGGCCGTCGCGGTGCTCACGCCGCCGCACGCGAGACTGAGCCTGCCCGAACGTGTCAACCGATCGGCGAAGCGCACCGGATCCTCGATCAGCCGCTGGGTGAGTATGGCGAGTCCACCGGCCACGGCGACCGCCCCCAGCGCGCCGACCAGCCCGAGCGGGCGGCCGAGCGCCTGCGGCGCGAGCACCAGCACCGGCCAGTGCCAGAGGTACCAGGAATAGGACACTTTGCCGATCGCCCGCAGCTCCGGCACGGCCAGGACTCGGCCGACCCCGAACCGCGTTACGGCGCAGCCGGATACGATCACCAGGACCGCGCCCAGCACGGGCAGCAGCGCAGCGGTCCCCGGATACGGCGCCGTCTCGGTCAGCCGGGCGCAGGCCGCCGCGATCAACCCCAGCCCGGCCCATCCCGCGGCCACGGCCGCCCATGGCGGCAACCGGGACCACACGACCACCGACAGCGCCACCATGCCACCGGCAGCCAGTTCCCAGGCCCGCGCGGGCAGCGCGAAGAACGCCCACGGTGGCAGCGTCCGGGTCCAGCTCAGCGAGACCGCGAAGGAGAGCGCGGCGACCACCGCCAGAACGATCAGGTACGGCAGCGGTGCAGCCGGGCCGTTCCGCCGCCTCCGGACGAGCCAGGCCGTCGCGATCACGAGCGCGGGCCACAGCAAATAGAACTGCTCCTCCACACCGAGTGACCAGAAATGCTGGAACGGCGAGGGCGGGGTGTCAGCGGCCAGGTAATCGGTGCCGAGCGCGGCCAAACGATAGTTCCCGGCATACAGCGCGCTCGCGATCCCGTCGCCGAGAGCTTCGCGAGCCTGCATCGGCGGCAACAGCACAGCCGCCGCGACAGCCGTGGCGACGAGCACGATGCCCGCGGCGGGCAGCAGCCTGCGCGCACGCGCGCCGTAGAACCGAACCAATTCGACCGTGCCCGTCTCGGCCGCTTCCCGGCAGAGCATTCCGGTGATGAGAAATCCGGAGATGACGAAAAATACGTCCACACCGGCGAATCCACCGCCGATCCACGGCACACCCGCATGGAACAGGACGACGGCCAGCACCGCCACCGCCCGCATTCCCTCGATATCGCCCCGAAATCCCGCTCTCGGCAACGCGCCGTCGAACCGGTCCACCCGCCGATTTCCCAACCCGCTGACCGTGGCCGCCATGGGCAGCATTGTCATCGGTTTCGTGAACCGAGTCCCGCCGACGCGCCGCCGACATACACCCTGACCAGGATGTTCTATCGATTACGGCGAGACCCGACCGCCGAGCTCCGCCACAGCCGACGAGCCGACACCCCTGCCACCCAGTTCCATACCCGCGCCCTCGCGGCAAGAAGTTCCCCGAACCGATAGCACCGCGCGGATATCGCCGCAACGGCATCGGAGCGCGGGACGATGATGCCGCTTACCGAACTCACCGGGCCGACGGAGCCTGTTATCTATACGACTGGTAGAGCCGATCGAAATGGAAACCCATTACGTGCGGGAGCATTTCATATCGGCTCGGAACCCGGCCACCAACTGGCATCCCAGCGGAACCGATACGGAACGACGGGCGACGAGCCGGTGCAATCGATCCGCTCGGATACGAGCAGGGAGTACTTTCTACCGCTTCCGCAGTGGCGATGTGTTGCGTCCGGATACGCGCCTCGAGCCGGTGCCGCCGCGGTCGCCGGGAAGCATCGGGTATTTCCAGCCGGTTCCATGAGGTGACTCCCGTCCAGCGGGTGTGAAGTGGACCGCGACAGGGGGCGGTGGGGCGGGTGAGGATCGGGGCATGATCGAGATGGCGGCGGTGGTGGGGGTCGCGGTGGCGGCGTTGGGGATGGTGCTCACGCCGGGGCCGAACATGATGTATCTGGTGTCGCGGACGGTTTCGCAGGGGCGGCGGGCCGGGCTGGTTTCGTTGGCGGGGGTGGCGGCGGGGTTCGGCGTGTATCTGGCGGCGGCGACAGCGGGGATCACGGCGGTGTTCGCGGTGGTCCCGGGCCTGTATCTGGCGGTGAAGCTGGCCGGGGCCGCCTATTTGGGGTGGCTGGCGTGGCAGGCGGTGCGCCCGGGGGGCGTGTCGGTGTTCGCGCCGACGGCTCTGGCGGCGGACCCCACCCGACGGCTGTTCACGATGGGGCTTGTCACCAACCTGCTGAATCCGAAGATCGCGATCATGTACATGGCGTTGATTCCGCAGTTCGTCACGCCGGAGCACGGTCGGGTGTGGTTGCAGAGCCTTTGCCTGGGGGCGGTGCAGATCGCGGTGGCGCTCAGCGTGAACGGCCTGATCGTGCTCGGTGCGGGCGGTCTCGCGACGTTCCTCACCGGGCGCCCCAGGTGGCTGCGCGCCCAGCGCTACGTCACCGGCACCATGCTCGGCACCATCGCCGCTCTGCTGGCCACCGACCGCGCCCGTCCCACCCCGGCCTGAGCGGGACCGGGGGCGGGACACGCTCATCAGCGCTGGTCAGCGGCGGCTAGCGCTCGACTCGGCGCTGCTCGTCCGGGTCCGTCAAGCGATAGTGCAGTTCCGCGAATTGACCGGCTCGCTCGACGCCGGTGAGCCGCATCCGGGACGACAGCAGGCGCCGTGGCAGCAGCGGTGCGCCCGCGCCCAACGTCACCGGAGCCACGCTCACCATGATCTCGTCGAGCAGGCCGGCGTCGGCGAATTGCCCGGCCAGGTCGCCGCCACCGACGATCCAGATATTGCGATCACCGGCCGCCTCGGTCATCTCCCGGTGGACCGCCTCGATCGCCCCCGAGACGAACCGGAGATTCGCGCCGGGTATGGCGGGGAGATCGCGGTGGGTGAAGACCCAGCACGTAAGGTCGCCGTAGTACTCACGCCAACTCTCCGGCGGCTCGTTGGCCACCATCCACTCGTAGGTGGTCGCGCCCATGCACATCGCGCCGACCTGCGCGAGGAAGCCCGCGATGCCCGCCTGCGCCTCGTCCGCTCCGTCCACCTCGAAAAGCCAGGTGAGCGAGTTGTCCGGGTCAGCGAGGTACCCGTCGAGGGTGGTTGCCGTGTAGTACTGAGTTGCCATGGCACCAACGATGCCGGGGAAACCTGACAGTTCACGGCAGGGTTCGGTGAATCATCCGCGACGCAATCGCCGCACCCCCTCGTCCAGGGTCTCCTCGCGCTTGCAGAAGGTGAAGCGCACCAGGTGATTCCAGGCGGCGGTGTCGTCGGCGAACACGCTGACCGGTACCGCCGCCACCCCTTGACGCTTCGGCAGTTCACGGCAGAACGCCACACCATCGGCGATGCCCAGCGGGGTGATATCGGCGACGACGAAGTAGCCGCCCGCGCTCGTGTACACCCGCATCCCCATGTCGGCGAGCGCGGCGGACAGACGCAGACGCTTCTCGGACAACGCCTCCCGCAGCTCCCGCACCCAACCCAGCTCGTGGTCGATCGCGTGTGCGACCGCGGGCTGGAACGGCCCGCCCGCTACGAAGGTCAGGAACTGTTTGGCCGCGAGCACCCCGACGATCAGCTCGGCGGGCCCGCACGCCCACCCGGTCTTCCACCCGGTGACGCTGAAGGTCTTCGCCGCGCTGGACACCACGATCGTCCGTTCGGCCATGCCAGGCAGAGTCGCCAGGCTGATGTGCTCGGCGCCGTCGTAGGTCAGGTGCTCGTAGACCTCATCGGTCAACACCAGAATGTCGTGCTCGCAGGCGATTTCGGCGATCGCCTGCAAGTCCGGGCGCCCGAGTACGGTGCCGGTCGGATTGTGCGGCGAGTTGACGATCAGCATCCGGGTCGCGGGGGTGATCGCGGCACGCAGGCTGTCCAGGTCGAGCACGAACCGGTCCCCGTCGGCCACCAAGCGCGCCGTGCGCCGCCGTGCGCCGGCCAGCGCCACGGCCGCCGCGTACGAGTCGTAGTACGGCTCGATCAGCACGACCTCTTCGCCCGGCTCGACCAAGCCGAGCACCGCGGCGCTGATCGCCTCCGTCGCGCCCACGGTCACCAGCACTTGCGAATCGGGGTCGTAGTCGGTCCCGTAGCGCCGGGCCCGGTCGTCGGCCACGGCTCGGCGCAGCACCGGCATGCCGCGCCCTGGCGGGTACTGGTTGAGCCCGTCGGCGATGGCACGGCGCGCCACTTCCAGCATGCTCGCGGGCCCGTCGCTGTCGGGGAAGCCCTGACCCAGGTTGACCGCGTCGTGCCGGACGGCGAGCTCGGTCATCTCGGCGAAGATGGTCGACGCGAAGGGGCGCAGGCGGGCAACGGTCTGGTGTCGCGAGGGCATAACCGGAGACTAGCCCCCTACCTCGACGCCATCGCGAACGCCGGAGCCCGCCGGGTAGGCCGGGGGTCTCCGCGCGGGCTCAACCCAGCCGAACGCCGCCCAGCTTGGCCGGATTCGCCAGATCGTAGGCCCCCCAGACCACTCCGTCCCGCACCGTGAAGCCGACCACCCGGGTGGGGTAGCCGGCCCGGCCCTCGGACGCCGGACGAGCCGCGACCCGCAGCCCCAACTGCCCGTTCACCGACACGAACTCAGAGACCGGCGACGCGTCGTCCAGCCCGTACTTGCGCACCAGACCCAGGTAGAAACGGGCGATGCGATCCGCGCCGTGCAGGACGTTGATCGCGGTGGCGGTGGTGCCGTTGGCGTCGCCGATCATCACCGCGTCCGGATGCAGCGCCGCCGCGACGGCGGTCACGTCACCGGAGCTCAGCGCGAGGAGAAAGCGCTGTACGGCGGCCTCGTGCTCGGCATCGGGCACCGGCGGCGGCGTCTGCGTCACCGCCTTGCGGGCACGGACCGCCAGTTGCCGCGCGGCGTCGGCGGAGATGCCGAGGATGTCGGCGATCTCGTCGAACGGCACCGACAACCCGTCGTGCAGCACGAAGGCCACGCGCTGCGGCGGCGTCAGGGTGTCGAGCACGATCAGCGCGGCGAACCGGCACTCCTGCTTACGCACCACTGTTTCCAGCGGGTCGGGCGCGCTCGACGGCGTGCGAGCGGTGACCACCGGTTCCGGCAGCCACTGGCCCACGTAGCTCTCCCGCCGCGCCGCCGCGCTTCGCAGCCGGTCCAGGCAGATACGGCTCACCACGGTGGTCAGCCAAGCCCGCAGGTCATCGATCTCGGACTGGTGCGCGCCCGCCAAGCGCAACCAGCTCTCCTGGACCGCGTCCTCGGCATCGCCGACGCTGCCCGTCAGCCGATAGGCGACCGAGAGCAGATGCGCCCGATGTGACTCGAACAGGTCGGAAAGCAGCGCGGCAACCATCGAGGAAGAAGTCTACGGTCCGGTTCGAAACGTTCCCGCACGGCATCGGCGGCGAGGTGAACCGGGTGATCCGCCGAACCTTTCGTGACAGCATGACGCGATGGACCACCATGCGCTGTCGAACGGGACGATCTGGCTGTCGGCCCCGACGACGGACGATATCGACACGATCACCGAGTGCTGCCAAGATCCGGCCATCGCGGAGTGGGTGACCATCCCGGTGCCGTACGTCCGGGACAGCGCCGTCACCTTCATCGAGAAGATGGTCGTCCCCGGTTGGGCGGCGCGCAGCCCGATCTGGGCGGTGCGGCCGCGTGCCGACGGACCGGTGATCGGCACGATCGGCCTCGGCGCGCTCGACGAGAGCGCGGCAGAGATCGGTTTCTGGCTCGCTCCGGCGCAGCGGTCGCGCGGCCTGATGACGCAGGCGGTGGAGCTGGTGTGCCAGTTCGGGTTCCGCGCCGACGGCTTGGCCCTGGAACGGATCGCCTGGCGCGCGTACGTGGGCAACTACGCTTCGGCCGCGGTCGCCCGGCGCGCCGGATTCCGGTACGAGGGAATGTCCCGGCTGGGCAGCGTCCAACGCGGACGACGCCGCGACCACTGGCTCGCCGCCCGGCTGCGCACCGACCCGCCCGGTCCGGCGGACGACTGGCCCGCCGAGTTCACCCGTGGCGCGACGCCGATCGCGCAGGCGCCCGGCCCCGCGTGAGCGACCGCCGCGCGCAACCTCCGCTGTCCACGCCGGTCATGCCGTGCGCGCGGCCCCGTCGGCTCGCGCCGAGTCAGCTCTCGCGGCGCTGCCGCACCGCCTCGGCCAGGCGGTCCAGCTGGCTCGCGGTGGTTTCCCAGTCCAGGCAGGCATCGGTGATCGACTGCCCGTAGGCGAGCTCGTCGGCGTGGCCGAGGGTGAGGTCTTGGCGTCCTGCGACCAGGAAGCTCTCCAGCATGACGCCGACGACCGCGGTCTCGCCCGCCGCCAGCCGCCGCGCGATGTCGGTGACCACGTCGACCTGCTTGTTGTGGTCCTTGTTGCTGTTGCCGTGGCTGGCGTCCACCACGATCCGCTCCGGCAACGACGCCTTCTCCAGCCGCAGGCACGCCTCGGCGACCGAAGCCGCGTCGTAGTTCGGTCCGTTGCTGCCGCCGCGCAGGATCACGTGGCAGTCCGGGTTGCCGGTGGTGCGGATGAGCGCGGAACGACCGTCGAGGTCGGTGCCGGGGAAGACGTGGCTGGCCGCCGCGGCGCGCACACCGTCCACCGCCACCTGGACGTCGCCATCGGTGCCGTTCTTGATCCCGACCGGCATCGACAACGCACTGCTGAGCTGGCGGTGCACCTGGCTGGCCGCGGTGCGCGCGCCGATCGCGCCGTAGGACACCAGATCCGCGATGTACTGCGGAGTGATCGGGTCCAGGAACTCACAGGCCACCGGAAGGCCGAGGGCGGTGATGTCGACCAGCAGCTTGCGGCCGAAGCCGAGTCCGGTGTTGACGTCGAACGAGCCGTCCAGATGCGGGTCGTTGATCAGGCCCTTCCAGCCCAGGCTGGTGCGCGGCTTCTCGAAGTAGACCCGCATCACCACATGCAAGCGGTCGCCGAGTTCGGCGGCCTTCGCCGCCAGACGGCGCGCGTAGTCGAGCGCTGCGGCGGGGTCGTGCACGGAACACGGGCCGACGATCACCATCAAGCGATCATCCGCACCGTTCAGCACGTCGACGGTGGCTTTGCGCCCCGCGCGGACGGTGTCGGCGAGGGCATCGGTGATCGGATGCACGCGCCGCACCTCCGCGGGCGAACGCAGCGGGCTGACGTTCAGGGTGCGTTGATCATCCAGATCGGAATGCCGTGCGTCGACGTCGGCTGCGGTTGTCATGTCGTGGGTTCCTTTTCTCGGGGCCGACCCACGGACGAGAATCCCGTCGAGCCGGTCCATCGTCCGGCTCGGGGTGGAAGTTCGTCAGCGCATGTGGTTGCCGCAGACCAGCCCACCCGGGGCCGGCTTGCTAAACCAGAAATACACGCGCTGCACGTCCGGCACAGTACCATCCGACAACCGATCGGTGAACGAGGTTGTTAGATATGCCACGGTGCAGGTGGTCGGCGCGGAGTCACCCCCACTGGCCCGGGACGTAACTCCCCGCGGGAGTGCGCGCGATGACGTTCATCCGGTTCCAGGCGTTGATCATCGCGATGGCGGCGATGAGTGCGGCGATCTGGTCGTCGTCGTAGTGCTTGCGCACTTCCTGCCACACCTCGTCGCTGACCGCGCGACCGTCGCCGATCCGGGTGGCCTCCTCGGTGAGCGCCAGTGCGGCCCGCTCGGCGTCGGTGAAGACGGTGGCCTCGTGCCACGCGGCGATCAGATTGAGCCGCACCGAGGTCTCGCCCGCGTGCGCGGCGTCCTTGGTGTGCATATCGGTGCAGTAGCCGCAGCCGTTGATCTGGCTGGCCCGAATCTTCACCAATTCATAGGTCGCGGCATCCAGGGTGGAGTCGTTGATCACCTTGGAGGCCATGGTGAGTCGCTTGATGAAGCTGCCGCCGACCGGGTTGGAGAAGAGTTCGAAGCGCTGTTCCATGATGTCCGTCCTTTGCCGTTCCTTGCGGGTACATCAAGAGGACGGCGCGGAGCGGCGGAGTGTGACAACCGGCGGTGAGACCTGGATCACATTGCCTGGAAGGCCGGGGGGCGCTTATCGGGTGAAGGCGTAGGTGACTCCGGTCAGCTTCTCCGACAGCTGCCACAAATCGGCCGCGACCTTCTCGTCCTTGGACGCTTTCGACGATCCGGAAGGCCCCGGATATCCACGCATCCCGCCGAATCCGACCGGGCCGTAGTAGCCGCCGGGCTCGACGTCGGTGGTCGCGGCGTACAACGTCGGCAGCGCGCCCATCGCGGCGCTCTGCGCGAATACCTGGTTGCCCAGCGACATCACCCGGTCCATGAACGACTCGGTGTGCGACTGCAACTCGGTGGACGCGTAGCCGGGATGCGCGGCGACCGAGACCTTCGACGAGCCCGCCGCGGTCAATCTGCGCTGCAACTCGCGAGCGAACATCAGGTTGGCGAGCTTGGCCTGCCCGTAGGCGGCCCACCGCTGATACTTGCGCCGCTCCCAGTTGAGATCGTCCAGGTCGATCTTGCCGACCTGATGCGCACCGCTTGAGACGGTGACGATCCGGTCCGAGATCTTGCCCAGCAGTAGCCCGGTGAGCGCGAAGTGGCCGAGATGATTTGTGCCGACCTGTTTCTCGAATCCATCGGCGGTGCGACCTTCGGGCACGGCCATCACGCCCGCGTTGTTGATCAGGACATCGGCCCCGTCGACGCCCTCGGCGAACGCCCGGACCGACGCGAGATCGGCCAGATCCAGCTCGCGTACCTGCGCCTGGTCACCCAACTCGGCGGCCACGCGCTCCCCTTTGGTCACATTCCGGCAGGCGAGCACCACCTCCCCGCCCGCCGCGGCCAGCGCGCGCACCGTCTCGGCCCCCAGGCCACTGTTGGCCCCTGTCACGATGAACTTCCGACCGCTCTGGTCGGGGATGTTCGAGGTGTCCCACCTGGTCATGCCGGAAAGTCTAGTGCGCGGCGGCACCGGGCGGCAGAGTCGAACACGCCCGGGCCGGTCGGAGCGTCGCCATTTCAAGTAGGGTTGCCTAACCTACATCAGGAAACCCTGGCTTGATTCTTGTGAGGCAGACCGTGACTTCCATACCGACCGAGTCCGCGCATCGCGACGGCTACGTACCTTTCCCGGCGGACAAGGCCGAGCAGTACCGAGCCGCGGGCTACTGGGCCGGTCGCCCGCTCGGGGACCTCTTGCGGGCGACCGCGCACCGGCATCCACAGCGTCCCGCGCTGCTCGACCCGCGGGGCTCACGCAGCTACGCCGACATCGACGCCGCCGCGGACCGGATGGCCCACGGATTGCTCGCGCTCGGCATCGCCCCCGGCGACCGCGTGGTGGTCCAGCTGCCGAACGTGCCCGAGTTCCTGACCGTGCTGTTCGGCCTGCTGCGCGCCGGGATCATTCCCGTGTTGAGCCTGCCCGCCCATCGACGGGCCGAAATCGAGCACCTGGCACGGACTTCCGACTCGGTCGGCTACATCGTCGCCGACCGGGCGGGCGATTTCGATTACCGGGACTTGGCGTCGACCGTGCGAGACGCGGTGCCGTCACTGCGCCACGTCCTGGTACTCGGCGATCCGGGGCCGTTCACCGACCTCACCTCGATACCGCGTGCCGGCGGCGAACTGCCCGAGATCGATCCGGGTGACATCGCCTTGATGCTGGTCTCCGGCGGCACCACCGGTCTGCCGAAGCTGATCGCGCGCACGCACGACGACTATCTCTACAACGCCACCGCCAGCGCCGAACTGTGCGAACTCAGCGAGCGGGACGTGTACCTCGCGACCCTGCCCGCCGCGCACAACTTCCCCCTGGCCTGCCCCGGGATTCTCGGCACCGTCGGGGTCGGTGGCGCGGTCGCCTTCGTCAGCGACCCGAGCCCGGAGAACGCGTTCGCCGCGATCGAGCGGCACCGGGTCACGGTCACCGCCGTCGTGCCGCCGCTGGCCCAGCTCTGGTGCGCGGCCACCGAATGGGAAGAGGCCGACCTGACTTCGCTGCGCCTGCTCCAAGTGGGCGGCGCGCGTCTGGCCGAGGTCAACGCCAAGGAAGTGACCGCGGCGCTGGGCGCGACCTTGCAGCAAGTGTTCGGCATGGCCGAGGGCCTGCTCAACTACACCCGGCTCGACGATCCCGCCGAACTGCTGCACACCAGCCAGGGCCGTCCGCTCTCCCCCGCCGACGAGATCCGCGTGGTGGACGGCGACGGCAACGACGTGGCGCCCGGCGCCGAGGGCGAACTGCTGACCAGGGGTCCGTACACGATCCGCGGCTACTACCGCGCACCCGAGCACAACGCGCGCGCGTTCACCCCGGACGGCTTCTATCGCAGCGGCGACCTGGTCCGCCGCCTGCCCAGCGGGCATCTCGTGGTGTCCGGCCGGATCAAGGACGTGATCAACCGCGGCGGCGAGAACGTTTCCTGCGACGAACTCGAGGAGCACCTGCTCGCCCATCCCGCCGTCCGGCACGCCGCCGCCGTCGGGCTGCCGGACGCGGCGCTGGGCGAAAAAGTCTGCGCCGTCTTGGTCGTCGACGGCGAGATGCCCACGCTTGCCGAGATCAAGACCTTCCTGACCGCGCGCGGGCTGGCCACCTACAAGCTGCCGGACGTGCTGCGCCGCAGCGACGAATTGCCGATCACCGCGGTGGGCAAGATCGACAAGAAGGCATTGCGCGCCGAGCTGTAGCACTGCTGGCAGACCGACGGGCAACGCATCATCCGGTGCGCTGCCCGTTCGCCTTCCACTACGCCTTGACGACGTAGGGCGCGATACTGCCCAGCTTCTCGCAGGTCTCCTCGAACTCGCGCTCCGGCCGCGACTGGCCGACGATGCCCGCGCCCGCGCGCAGCCAAGCACCCTCGGCGTTCTGGTACACCGCGCGCAACACGAGGGTCGCCTCCATCGCGCCGGTCGGCGAAACGGTCACCACCGCACCGGAATACAGCCCGCGCGGGTCGTGATCGAGCCGGAACACCGAGTCGACGCCCGCGCGCTTGGGAATCCCCGAGGCGGTCACCGACGGGAACAGCACCTCCAGCGCGTCCCAGCTGGACCGGCCGGCCGCCAGCCGTCCACGCACCGTGGACGCCAGATGCTGCACACTGCCCCGCTCGCGCACGGCCATGAAATCCGATACCGCGGGCGTGCCGGGATCCGCGACGGCCGCGATCTCCGCGAACGAGGTCTGCACCGAGATCGCGTGCTCGACGATCTCTTTCGGGTCGGTCACCAGGTCGGCCCTGGCCGCGAGATCGGCCGCGGACCCACGCCCGAAGGCCCGGGTACCCGCCAGCGGTTCGGTGGTCACCACCCGGTCGTCGTCCACCGACGCGACCAGTTCGGGGCTGAAGCCCGCCGCCTCCAGGCCGCCGAGCCGCAGCAGGAACGAGCGCGCGGGCGTGTTGTGCGCGCGCCCGAGGCGATAGGTGGCCGGAACGTCCACGGTGAACGGCAGATCGACCTTCCTGGACAGGATGACCTTCTGATACCGCCCGGCCTGGATCTCGCCGACCGCCTCGGCCACCCTGCCCCGGTAGCCGGTCGGATCGATGCGGATGTCGGCCGGCTGCGCCTGCGGCAGTTCGGTGTTCTGCGACTGCGCGATCAGGTCGTGGATGTCGCCGGTCTCCGTCGGCGTCGCACCCGATATCCGCACGCCGGATTCGCCCACCCGCACCTCGATTCGGGGAATCATCAGGTGCGCGATCGCGGTGCGCGGGTCCAAGTGCTCGGTGGCGTCGAGCGCCCACGCGCAGAACTCGAATCCGATCCAGCCGTAGGCGTTGCGCCCGTCGAGGGGAAGCGCGCCGAGCGCGCGGTCGATCACGCCCGCCGGATTGCCTTCCCACCGGCTTGTCGTGGTCCGTCCCTCCCAGGTGACGCGAAGCTCCCGCACATCCAGTTCGACACTGCCGATCGGATCGGCGGCGAACACCCACTCCCCCGGACGCTCGTACATCACGTACTCGCCGAACCGGTCCGCCCCCGCCAGCCGGGACATCGCTGCCGCCGGATCGGTCACATACTCAACCCGCAGGCGTTCCGTGGTCGACAACGATCCTCCAAAGGTAAACCTGGCCTAACTTGTGCAGGTAAGGTTAGCATTACCTCCCTCGCCGTGCGGGTATGCTCGCGGCCACAGCCCGGACGGTGACGATCACTCGAGGGCGGAGGTCGCCGTACCGCAAGTACTTTCGCCGTGCCCGCCCCGCATCCCGTTCGACGATCACGCCATCCGTGCCCGCCGAACCGAACTCGACGCGCCGACTGCCTGCGGGGAACGCACTCGCCGGGATTGAATAGTGGAGAGCGTCACCTGCGGAGGGAAGAACATCGATGATCGATCACCGCGGCGATTCACCCGCGAGAGTCCGGCCCGGGACCGCACCGCAATCGGTGGTGGCCCTGATCGACGCCGCCTCGGGGGTGGAACGCGAACTCGTCGGCAAGTGGCTCGCCGACGGCGGGATCAGCGCGGAGTTCGGCACCGACGCACCGGTCACGCAACTGGACCTGGACGCGGGCGCCATCGCCGCCCGGCTGGTCGGCAGACGCGACGATCCGCTGGTGGTGCCGATCCGCGTGCTGTGGCTGCCCCCGGAACGCGACGGCGTGCGCCGCGTCACCTTCGCCGATCTCGCCCTGCTGACCAACCCGCGCAAGCCCAACCGGCTGGCACAGCGCAGGCTGCTGGCCAAGTCGCCGGACCGGCACGTCGTGCTGACCGGCGCGCCCGCCCGGCTCAGCGAGCTGCGCGCGAACCACCCGGAGGCTTCGACGCTGTTCGACAAGGGCAGCGCCGAGCCGTTCGCCCGCGCCGTCGTGCGCGCGGCGGTGGTGGCGCTCGAACGCGCCGAACGCACCATCATCGGCGACCGGTACAAGGTGCCCAAACTGGTCGCGGAGGAGATCCTCGACTCCCCCGACTTCCTGCGCAGGCTGGAGCTGATCGCCGACCAGATCGGGGCGAGCCCGCACGAGGTGTACCGCCGCGCGGAGAAGGGGCTCAACGAACTGGTCGCCGCCCAGAGCAGGCTGGTCTCCGACCTGTTCACCCAGGCCATGCGGCCGGTGCACGCCTCGACCTGGAAGGTGGACCCCGACGAGTCCGGCCTCACCGGGTTGCGCGATCTCAACCGCCGCTATCCGCTGGTGTTCCTGCCCTCGCACCGCTCGTACGTCGACGCGTTCGTGCTGGGAGACGTACTGGCCCGCAACGACTTCCCGCCGAACCACGTGATCGGCGGCGCGAATCTGGGCTTCTGGCCGATGGGCCCGATCGCCCGGCGCACCGGGACGGTGTTCATCCGGCGCAGTTTCGGCGACGACGAGGTCTACAAGGCCGTCGTGGAGGAGTACTTCGCCTACCTGCTGGCCAAGCGCTTCAACCTGGAGTGGTACTTCGAAGGCGGCCGCACCCGCACCGGCAAGCTGCGGCCACCGCGCTACGGCCTGCTGAACTACCTTGCCGCGGCGGTTCGTTCGAACCGCATCGACGACGTCATGCTGGTGCCCGTCTCGATCACCTACGAGCGGCTCAACGAACTCGGCGCCATCGCCACCGAGCAGGAAGGCGGCAAGAAGAAACCCGAGGGGCTGACCTGGCTGGCGCGCTACATCCGCAGTCAGCAACACTCCGCCGGGCACGTCTACGTCCGCTTCGGCGAGCCGCTGTCGGCCCGCGACCGGCTTTCCGCGTACGGCGATCCGCTCACGACCCCGCCGCTGACCATCCCGCTGCACCACACCGAGCCGATTCCGCCGCCGCGCCCCGAAGCGGGCGTCGTCGACAGCGATCCGCCGGAAGTCGCCGAGCTGGAACGGAAGGCCGTGCAACGACTGGCTTTCGAAGTCGCGGTCGGCATCAACGCGGTCACGCCGATCACGGTCAACGCGCTGGTCACCCTGGCGCTGCTGGGAGTGGACGGTCGCGCCCTCACCCTCGGCGAGGTGCGCACGGTACTCAACCCGGTGCTCGGCTACATCGACAAGCGCGAGCTGCCGCGCGGCGAACTCGACGCGCTGCGCGACGAACAGGGCCTGGCCGTGGTGCTGGAACAGCTTTCGATGGCCAAGGTGGTGACGGTGTATCGCGGCGGGATCGAGCCGGTGTACTCGATCGAGCCGGGTGCGCATCTCGAAGCCGCCTTCTACCGCAACAGCGCCGTGCACTGGTTCGTCAACCGCGCCATCCTCGAGCTGTCCATCCTGGCCGCGGTCGACGACGACGAAGCCGACGCCCTCGACACCGGCTGGGACGAGGCTTTCCGCCTGCGCGATCTGCTGAAGTTCGAGTTCTTCTTCCCCGAGCGCGGCGAGTTCGCCGATCAGATGGTCGCGGAGATGCTTCTGGTGGATCCGGACTGGTACAGCCACACCCGGCGCGACACCTTCGGCTCGGACATCCTGGCAAAGCTCACCGCCTCCGGCTTCACCATGGCCCACCGCGTGCTGCGCTCCTTCGTCGACGCGCAGCTGGTGGTGGCCGAACGGCTCGCCGCCCGGGACGCGTGCGACGAGATCGACCGCAAGGAGTTCATCACCGAATGCGTGGCGGTCGGCAAACAGATGAAGTTGCAGCAACGACTGCACAGCCCGGAGTCGGTCTCCACCGAGTTGTTCACCAGCGCCCTGAAGCTCGCCGACAACTACGGCCTGCTGGAGACGACGGCCGACGACGACCCGGAACAGAGCCGCGCGGAATTGCTCCGGCGCAGAATAGAATTCGCCGAACGTCTGCGCGATATCGGGACCCGCATCGCGCAGGCCGCCGCGCTCGACCCGTCCAACCGGGAGGCGCGGTGAGCGATCGACGCGAAAGCACGGCGGTATCCGGGAGGTTCTATGACCGACGCGCGCGCTGATCTCGACACCGCGCTCGCCGCCATACGTTCCGGACCGCAGGGCCGCGCGATCGCCGCGGTCTTCGATTTCGGTGGCACTGTCGCCGACGGTCCCGGACCGCGGCGCCGGCTGCGGCGCAAGCCCGCCGACGTGCTGCTCGGCGGCATCCGCAAGCACATGACCGACGGCGAGTACAGCCGGTTGCTCCGGGAGCTGTCCGAGGCGCTGGCCGGGCGTTCCGAAGAGGAACTCGACGAGCTGGGCAGGCGTCTGTTCCAGCACACCGTCTACGAGTACCTCTACCCCGAGGCATGGCAGCTGATCCGGACGCACCGAGCGGCCGGGCACACCATCGTCCTGGTCAGCTCGCTGACCCGGTTCCAAGTCGCCCCCGCCGCCGCGCAACTGGGCATCGAGCACGTGCTCTACACGCCCATGGCCACCGACGGCGGCGTGCTCACCGGGTATCCCGATGGAAAGGCGCTGTGGGGCAACCGCAAGGCCGAGGCGGTCGCCGAGTTCGCCGCCACACACGAAGTGGATCTGAGCCGCAGTTACGCCTATGCCGGCGCGATCGCCGACCTGCCTATGCTGTCGCTGGCGGGGCGTCCCGTGGCGGTGAACCCCGACGACGCGCTGAACGCCATCGCCGACCGGCAGCGCTGGAGCGAGCTGGTCTTCCGGCCGCGTCCCAGGCCGCGTGCGAGCGACTACGCGCGTACCGCGGCGGGGTTCGCCGGGCTGCTCGGCGGCGCGCTGTTCGGCGTCGCGTCGAAAGCGCCCACGAAGGACCGGCAACAGATGGCCGACGCGTTGATGGCGCACGCGGCGCGCAACACGCTGCGCATCGCGGGAGTGCGGCTGCGGGTCACCGGCGCGGAGAACGCGAGATCGCCGCGGCCCGCGGTCTTCCTGTTCAACCATCAGAGCCAGTTCGACATCATCATCGTCCCCGAAGTGCTCGGCGGCGGCGTGACGGCGATCGGCAAGAAGGAGCTGACCAAGAATCCGGTCTTCGGACCGCTCATGCGCTTCGTCGGCGTCACGTTCATCGATCGCACGAACAGCGAGCAGGCCAGGGCAGCGTTGCGGCCGGTGGTGGAGACCCTGCGCGGCGGCTTGTCGGTCGCGGTGGCTCCGGAAGGAACTCGTTCCTACACCCCGGAGGTCGGGCCGTTCAAGAAAGGCGCGTTCCACATCGCGATGCAGGCGGGGGTGCCGGTGATCCCGGTCGTCATCCGGAACGCGGGTGAGATCTGCCGGCGCAACGCGATGGTCGCTCGCCCCGGAACGGTCGACGTGGCGATTCTCGATCCGATCGACGTCAGCGCGTGGGATCCGGGCGCTCTGGACGACAAAGTGGCGGAGGTACGCCGATTGTTCGTCGAGACGCTCCTGAATTGGCCCCGCTGATCAGCTGAGAGCACGCGGCGCCGCTTCTCCCCAGGTCGGCCGCTGTACTGCCGTGGGAGGGCGCGACCGTCGCTGCGGACGTGTCGGTACCGGTCGCCCTGTCTGCGATTCACTTGGTGCTCGTGACGAGTCGATGGGCAACCGGCTCGTCGGACGCTGACCGCAACCACGCCGGGCCCGCTCCCTCGGAAGCGGGGCCCGTCGGCGTGTGCTCAGACCGCGCGGCCGAACAGCAGCTTCCACGGCATGAGCGCCGACTCGAGCTGCACTTTGAGGCTCATCTTGGACGCGCCGAGTGTCCGTTCCTCGAACCGGATCGGCACCTCGGCGATCGCGACACCCTTCTTGATGGTGCGGTAGTTCATCTCGACCTGGAAGGAGTATCCGTTGCTGCGGATCGAGCCCACGTCGATGGCGCGCAGGGTGTCGGCCTTCCACGCCTTGAAGCCCGCGGTGGCGTCCTTGACGCCCAGCCGCAGGATCAGGTTCACGTAGAAGTTGGCCCAGGCCGACAGCGCCTTGCGGTACCACTTCCATTCCGAGGCGGTCGAGCCGCCCGGGACGTAGCGGGAACCGAGCACCACGCCCGCGTCGCTGGTGGTCAGCTTCTCCAGCATGGCCGGAATCACTTCGGCGGGATGCGACAGGTCGGCGTCCATCTGGATCACCACGTCCGCGCCTTCGTCCAACGCGCGCGTGATGCCCGCCACGTACGCACGCCCGAGCCCGTCCTTCTCGGTCCGGTGCAGCACGCCCACCACGTTCGGCAGTTCGGCGGCCAGCTTGTCGGCCACCTCACCGGTGCCGTCCGGCGAGCTGTCGTCCACCACGAGTACGTGCAGGTCGGGCACCGGCAGCGCGGTCAGCCGCTCCACCGCAACCGGCAAATTCTCCCGCTCGTTGTAGGTCGGCACAACAACGGTAACCCTCAAGGGTCGCCCTCCCTGCTGATCCTGGTTTCCGCTCGCAGCCCACGCCAGGACCTCCGAGCATTCGTCGAGTTCTGGAGAACCGTACTCGATACACCTGATCGCGAACTGAGCGGCCGCACCCGGTGCCGCACCGCCCGAGCCTCCGACCTGCGGCTCAAGATCAACTTCACCGTGCGGGGGAAGTCTTTCCGCGAGCCATTCCCCCGCGCCGCCTCAGTCGCCGTCCCGCCAGGCCCGGTCCCGGGCATCTTCCCGCGTGTTGCGCGCCTGCGCGATCTCGAGCGCACGTTCCGCAGTCGCCTGGTCCGGGTACGGCCCCATCCGGTCGCGGAACCAGCACTGCCGGCCTTGCTCGGCTCGTTTGTGCTTCAAGCAGTAATACCAGCGCTCAGCCATACCTCCAGCATCCCACCGAACACCACGCCTCAACCGCATTTACGCCATCCGCTGCCGGACTCGGCGACCGCAATTCACCACCAGAGGCTTCGGTAATGGACGAGCGCGTCGCACAGGAGGACCACACCGAAGATCGCGAACAGTATGCGCACCGAAATCGGGCCGTATGTGGTGATTATGCGAACAACTTTTCGATACATCCGCCGCGCTCCGGTCGTCCGCCGCAGCGCGAGGCCGAGTATCACCAGCGGCGGCAGCAATGCGAGCGCGCAATACGCGACGACGATCAGTGGCCACAACGTTGGCAGCGGATGCCGCGCGGAGATCATCGCGAGTCCGGCGAGATAAGGCACCGCGGTCGGGGCCTGCGCGATACCGATCGCCACGCCGAGGCCGGCGAGTATCCACGGTCGGCGGCGCAATGCCGGCGCCCGCCGCGGGGCGGCCGTTCCCGTCATTCGAATGCTCGCGAGAACGATCAACAACACCCCGGCGGCGAGTTCACCCCAGTACCGAATTGCCGGCGTGATCTCGAAGTCGATCAGATCGGTCAGAAAGCCGATCCCCAGGATGGTGCAGATCCCGAAGGCGGTGGTGACGGCGAAGACGCCCGCCAGCAAGCTCAGACCACCCACCAGCGGCGAGCGACGGCTCAACCTGCTGTCGTAGACCACAGCCGTGGTGACGCCGATCAGCAACAGGTCGAGCGAGTCGAGGAAGGCGAACCCCGCGAGGGCGAGGAGAAGGGTCGACATGGCCGCGCCAGCCTACCCGCGGCGGCCGGGTGACCACCCGATCCCGAACCCGGATGGGGCACCGTGTGATTCACCACACCACGCGAACCGCCGACGCCCCGCCGACCCGACGATCAAGCCCGCCCGCCACGTCGACGGACAGATGCCCTCGAACGGAATCAACTCGGCGTCTCCCTCACCAACCGGGCATCAACGCGCCGAACTGCCGACGACCGGAGACCACCCAGAACAACCCCACCGAGTCACAGACGACACCACCTGGCAAGCGGAGAACCAAACCGAACGACACCCCCGAACGCAACCACAACCAATGGGGGTCCGGGGGCGAAGCCCGCCGGGCGGGGCTGGGGGTTGCACCCCCACAAGAAATGACGAAACGAGCCCTGTTCACGCATTCCGTGAACAGGGCTCGCCTACGAGTGGAGTGGCCAGGGCCGGGATCGAACCGGCGACCTTCCGCTTTTCAGGCGGACGCTCGTACCAACTGAGCTACCTGGCCGCAGGCACCCGAAGTGAATGCCATACGCGAAACGCCGGATATCTCCGGCGCTTACTTGCGACCCTGACGGGACTCGAACCCGCGACCTCCGCCGTGACAGGGCGGCGCGCTAACCAACTGCGCCACAGGGCCATGCTCTGCTACCAACGATCCGAAGATCGTACCCCCTACGGGATTCGAACCCGCGCTACCGCCTTGAAAGGGCGGCGTCCTAGGCCGCTAGACGAAGGGGGCTCGCCCCGGATTTCTCCGGACCGGCTTTCAACGGCTGTCCGTTGGGAGCTGGGATAGCTTATGACAGACCGGACTCGATTCCCAAACCGGCTGGTCAGAGGCTCAAACCGAGCTCCTCCAAGCGGGCCTGGGTGCGCCAGCCGTCGCTGCGGAACTTCTCCAGCCATTCCGGGGTGGCCATCGCCTCCATCACGACCTCGAGTGCCTCCTCGAACCGTGCCCGCAGATCGACCTGCCCGCCGAGCAGGTCCACCATGTACCGCTGACCGGCCAGCGCGGCGGCGAGCGTGCGGGTGAACCGGTCGGGGTCGGCGTCGGCGCGCAGCTGCCCGTGGTCGATGGCACGGACGGTGAGCACCCTGGTGGTGCGGCCCAGGATGCGGCCGCCACCGGCCTGCACGTCACGGTAGAAGTCCGGCTCGATGATCAGCCGGTACTCGGCCTGCACGATGATGTCGTGCTCGAGCCGCAGCGCGATCTCGTCGACCACCCCGTGCAGGACGTCCAGCGGGCTGAGATCCGTTCGGGCCAGCCAGCGCTCGGCGGAGGCGCGGTAGCGTTCCACCGCGGTCTCCAGCACCGCGCGTGCCAGATCTTCTTTCGAATCGAAATGGAAGTACATGGCGCCCTTGGTGGCACGCGACCCTTCCAATATGCGGTTGAGCGATGCAGCGGCATAGCCGCTCTTCCCGAACTCAACGGCGGCGGACCTGATAATCGCCGCCCGTGTCCGGCGCGCCCGCTCTTGCTGCCGTGCCATGCTCGAAACGCCTCCGAAGCCTACTCGCCGCCAATCGCCATCCCCGAAGGAACGGACCCTCGGCGCGAATTCCTGAGTTTTATCAATACGTCGAACCCGGTTTTTCGACCGATTTCAAACCTTCGGTACGAAAACTCGCGGAAAACCTGTAACACACCAGCTGGTATAGTTTGCCTGCCCGGGTGCGCCGCAGGGGGTGCGCATCCGGGCATTTCTTCGTCCTGAACGTGCCTCCTCCTGCGGCATAGAGTTCCGTCGAGCCGTGGCCGGCCGGACCGGCCGCGGCGCCTTCGGACACGGAAACGACAATCCGAATTCCGCAGCGCCGATCGAGTCGACGATTCTTTCGGAATTCACCAAGGCGTCACCGTACCCGGAATCCCGATCCGACACGCGGCAAACCGAGGAGTCAGGTGGCCATCCGATTCCGCTTTCTGTTACGGCAAATATTCGGCAACACAACCGGCCCCTCCGGTGGGTGCGCGAATTCGCCAGCGGCCCAGGATTGTTCACGCGAGCCGACCGGCAAGCCGGACAACCGGCCGCCGCCCACGTTTCGCCCGCCAACCCGCCCCACGAGCCTCGCCCGGCCAGAGCCGTTCACCCCCTGCAAATCCAAAGACATTGCCAGCCAACACGATTGAATGATATCCAGATCCAGCTAAGATGAACAAAGCTGGGTGCCAAGTGTTTACCGCCTGCATCGCCCTCGCGCACGCCGCGTTACCCACCGCCACGCCGCCCCGCGACGCACCCGCCCCGCCACACCGACCCCACCCATCCAACCCGCCCGCCGACACGAACTCCCCCGATTGGGGCATCCGCCCCCGATCCCACTACACTGTTCCTCCGCGCCCCTATAGCTCAGTTGGTAGAGCTACGGACTTTTAATCCGCAGGTCGTAGGTTCGAGCCCTACTGGGGGCACAGCGGTCGGGCGCCCGGGCACTCCGGGCGCCCGACCTGTTTCGCGGAGTTCTATGCGGTGAAGCACCGGTTATACCGGCCAGGACACGCCGCGTCGAGGCTCCGCTCTCCGATGTCGCGCACAATGCTTCGAGATCATCGGAGCCGAACTCGGCGCCTCGGCCGACAAGCCGTTCGACGGCTCCTTTCCTTACCGTCCCTATGCGGCGGAGTTAGTGGACCGCCATGCGAGGGATTTGCGGACGCCTCGGCTGGAGAGCGGATACGACGAGACAGAGTCATAGGCCCGCCCGCGACGGGGACAACGAGACGCCCAGTGCGACCGGTCGGATTGTGACAAAGGACATAGTCAGTTCAGGGCCGGTGCTGATCGCGCAGATCGCGACTCGCATCTCGGCGAGCCCGCCGCCCGGTGCGGCCACGTGGTCGATCGCGGTGGATGACCCGGCGACGCTGGGAAGCCGGCCTGGTGCGGCAGATTTCCGACGTCTATATGCGCCGCCCGGGGCGCTGCGTCTACAGAAGTAAGGGGCCGTCCGAGAACGCGCTTTCCACAACAGACCGTGCGCCGACCTGATCGTGCGGAGCCCGGAGCGGGACGGGCGTCCGCGTCCATGAGACAGGGATGGGTGGCGCTTGGGCCACACACGCCGGTTTCGGCCCCCGCGCCTCACTCGCGCCCGACCGAGGCGGTCGTCGGACCATGCGACGCGGGCTCTCGAACCGTGACCTTCGAGGAAGACCGGCTCACCCGGACGCAGACAGTTGGATTCGGCGTGCCGTGTTCGACACGCGCGAGCGTTGGGTACTCGATTCATTGTCGGGGCGGTGGCGGATTGTGCGATTCCCCACCTCCCGCTAACAGCGTGAACCCCGCGTCGATAGTCCTCTCGTTCACAGGAAGAACCCATACACTCGTGTGGATCACTGAACGGCGAAGACGTCGTATGTGGTGGATCACCAGGGCATCGATCGTCTAACGGATGCGTTTCGCATCACACCTACGGTGCCGTAAGGTATGGCCGCAACGGTATCGGTCTACCTTTGGATGACCTGCACGACCGGAAGCACACACTGAAGGGTTCATACATGGCAAGGGATCTGACTCAACTCGAGCTTCTGACGGAGTTGGAGCCGGTTGCCGAAGAAAACGTCAACCGGCACCTCTCCATGGCAAAGGAATGGCATCCGCACGACTACGTCCCGTGGGACGACGGCCGCAATTTCGCGGCACTCGGTGGGGTGGACTGGGATCCGGAGCAGTCCCGGCTCAACGAGGTCGCGAAGGCGGCCATGGTCACCAACCTGCTCACCGAGGACAACCTGCCCTCCTATCACCGGGAGATCGCCGAGAATTTCTCTCAGGATGGCGCGTGGGGCACCTGGGTGGGCCGCTGGACCGCCGAGGAGAACCGCCACGGCATCGTGATGCGGGACTACCTGGTAGTGACCCGCGGCGTCGATCCCGTCGCCCTCGAGGAAGCCAGGATGGTCCACATGACCAACGGCTTCGCCTCCCCTGCCGAAGCCGACGCGGGCTTCCTGCATTCCGTCGCGTACGTCACCTTCCAGGAACTCGCCACCCGGGTCAGCCACCGCAACACCGGCAAGGTCTGTGACGACCCGATCGCCGACCGCATGCTGCAGCGCGTCGCCGCCGACGAGAACTTGCACATGATCTTCTACCGCAACATGTGCGGCGCCGCCCTCGACCTGACCCCTGACCAGGCCATCGAGGCGATCACCCTGATCCTGGAGAACTTCCAGATGCCGGGCGCCGGCATGCCCAACTTCCGCCGCAACGGCGTGCTGATGGCCAAGCACGGCATCTACGATCTGCGCCAGCACCTGGAAGAGGTCGTCCAGCCGGTGCTGAAGAAGTGGAACATCTTCGAGCGCAGCGACTTCACCGCCCGCGGCGAGGCGGTCCGTGATCGCCTCGGCCTTTTCCTGGACAAGCTGAGCAAGGACGTCGTCAAGTTCGAGGAACAGCGGGACCGGATGCTGGCCCGCGAGGCCGCCAAGCGCGATCGTCAGATGGCGGGTAGCTCCGTAGGCTGAGCGCCCGGTTACAGCACGCCGCCGCCCCGGAGTCCGGGGCGGCGGCGGTGGTATGAACGGCGCCGGTGCCGCGCCGCGCTGTGACCCGCTCCGGCCGACTTACGTGCGGAAATGAGACACTGGTCGGCGTGACGATGACTACCGAGGCGATGACGAAGCTGCGGATCGGGCCGTATCCGGTCGATCCGCCGGTCGTGCTCGCGCCGATGGCGGGCATCACGAATCTGGCGTTCCGCAAGTTGTGCCGGGAATTCGGCAGCCCTACCTCGATCTACGTGTGCGAGATGATCACCGCGCGAGCGGTGGTCGAGCGCAACGAGAAGACGCTGCACATGATGTCCTTCGATGCCGACGAGCATCCCCGCTCGATGCAGCTCTACGGCGTGGACCCGGACACGCTCGGCGAAGCGGTGCGCATCATCGTCGGCGAGGGCTGGGCCGACCACATCGACCTCAACCTCGGCTGCCCCGTGCCCAAGGTCACCCGGCTCGGCGGCGGCGCCGCCCTGCCGTACAAGCGGACGCTGTTCCGGCACATCGTGCGCGCCATGGTGCGGGCGGCGGAACCGGCGGGGGTCCCGATCACCCTGAAGTTTCGCATCGGCATCGATGACGCCCACCGCACCTATCTGGACGCGGGACGCATCGCGGAAGCCGAGGGCGCGCGGGCGGTCGCGCTACACGCCCGCACGGCTGCGCAGCGCTACTCCGGCGAGGCCGACTGGACCGCGATCGCCCGGCTCAAAGAGGCCGTCACCTCGATCCCGGTCCTCGGCAACGGCGACATCTTCTCGGCGGACGACGCGGTTCGCATGATGGCCGCGACCGGGTGTGACGGTGTGGTCGTCGGACGCGGCTGCCTGGGCAGGCCGTGGCTGTTCGCCGAACTGCAGGCGGCGCTGCGCGGGGAGCCGCTGCCCGCCGCGCCCGATCTGGGCCGGGTCGGCGCCGTGCTGTATCGGCACGGGGCCCTGCTGTCCGAGCACCTCGGAGAGGACAAGGCCATGCGTGACCTGCGCAAGCACATGGCCTGGTATTTGATGGGCTTCCCGGTCGGCGCCGACCTGCGTCGCGCGTTCGCCACCGTGGACAGCCTCGCTCGGCTGCAAGATCTTGTCGGGCAGCTCGATCCGACCGCGCCCTTCCCGAAGGACGCGGAGGGTCCGCGCGGGCGTCAGGGCTCGCCGGGCAAGGTCGCGCTGCCGCACGGCTGGCTCGACGACCCGGACGATCCCGCGGTGCCACGCGCGGCGGATGTGATGCACAGCGGCGGGTGACGGCAACCACACAGCGAACACCGTCGCCCAACAGCGCTGTGACCTGTCCGTTTTCACGGTGGGGTGGCCCGCCGAGGCGGAATCGTTATCATTGCGGAATCGGTGCCGCCGGTCGAGTGTGACCTGAGCGGAAAAGCAGGACGAAAAGCGAGGTTCGTTGGTGGGTGACGATCGGCACGGGCGTTCGCCACGGCCCGGAGGTCGCGCCCCGTGGGAGCGGTATCCCGCGGACGACAACTCCGAAGGAGACGCCGCACGCACGTCTCGTCGTTCGCGCCATACCGACGCCACCCCGGACCAGAGTTCCGCGCCCCTGACGGTCCAGGATCTGGTCCAGCGGGTCGACAACGAACGCAGCGGCCGCCGAGGCCGTCGCGCCGAGCCCGCACCGCCGGACCCGGGCGCCGCCCCCAGCCGAGGACGCCGCGCGGAACCCACCCCGGCTCCCGGACCCGGCCGAGGACGCCGCGCCGAGCCCATCCCGCCGGACCCGGCTGCCGCACCCGGCCGAGGACGCCGCGCCGAGCCCCCACCGCCGGGCGCGGGCACTCCGCCGAGCCAGACGCGCCGCCCCGAGCAGGTACCGCCGCAGGCAGGGCCCCCATCACAACGGGGCAACCGCGCGGAGCCACCGCAGGAAGCTCCCCGGCACCCGGCCGGCCCGCCCGCGAACCGTCCACCGACTCCCGCCAACGGCCGCGGCGCCGCAGCCGGTCCCCGGCGTGCACCGGACTCGCCACCACTACGCCAGACGGGCAGTTCGCCGGTGGTCCAGGACATCACCAGCGCCACACCGGCCGCCCGCGCCACGACCCGCCGCCCCGCCGAGCGCTCGGCGTCCGCCGCACCACCCGCCGCGCCCGTCGCTCCTCCGGAACCGGAGCTGGCCGAGGAGGTCACGGACGTCCTTCCTCCGCTCGAAGAGCCCACGCGGGCCAAGCGTAAGGGCGTGGGCTGGCCGACCAAGGAGGGCAAGGACGCCAAACCGAAGGCGGTCGGCACCGCCCAGACCCGTCTGCAGGCCTCCCGGCAGCGCCGCAACAAGCGTCTGCGGACCGCGGGAAGAGCGGGAGGAGCAGTGTGCGCCGTCCTCGCATTGCTGGTCACCGGCGGCGGCTGGAGTTACCTGCGGTCGACGACGGACAGCTTCACCCAGGTCAACGCCCTCGATGAGAACTCAGAGGACATCGTCGATTCCAATGCACAGCTCGGCGACGAGAACTACCTGCTCGTTGGCACCGACACCCGCGCAGGGGCCAACGGCCAACTCGGCGCGGGCACTTTGGACGACGCCGAAGGCGCCCGCGCAGACACCACCATGCTCGTCCACATCCCGAAGAACCGGAGTCGGGTCGTCGTAATATCCTTCCCGCGCGACCTGGACGTGACCAGGCCCCAGTGCAATGGGTGGGACAACGAAAAAGGCACATACTCCGACGAGAAGTTCCCATCGGCCATAGGCGACAAGCTCAACGCCGTCTACAATCTCGGCGGCCCGATGTGCCTCGTCTCCACGATTCAGCGCCTCACCGGCGCGTCGATCAATCACTTCATCGGCATCGACTTCGCCGGTTTCGAGTCGATGGTCAACCAGATCGATGGCGTCGAGGTCTGCGCGTCCAAGCCGCTCGTCGACGACGTGCTCGGCACCATCCTCGAGCACCCGGGCAAGCAGCGCATCGACGGCCAAACCGCGCTGAACTACGTGCGCGCCAGGCATGTCTACGGTGAGGAGCGCAGCGATTATGACCGCATCAACCGACAGCAACGCTTCCTCGCTTCGTTGCTGCGCGGCACGCTGTCCAGCAAGGTGCTGTTCAATCCGGGCAAACTGAACGGCTTCATCAGTGCGCTTCGTGAGCACACCTGGGTCAACAAGGTCGAAACAACCGACCTACTGATGCTGGGACGGTCACTGCAGAAGATCGATGCCGGCGCGGTCACCTTCATCACCGTCCCCACTGCGGGCACCACCACCTACGGCAACGAGATCCCCCGCGAATCCGACATCAAGGCGATCTTCAAGGCGATCCGCGACGATCAGCCCCTGCCGGGCGAGAAGCCGACCGTCCAGGCGAACGCGCCCGTCCCCACCCAGGCCGCGGCGACACCGACCAAGCACCGGGCGGTGGATCCCTCCACCGTCTCGCTGCTGGTGTCCAACGGCTCCGGGGTCGAAGGTCTGGCGCGCACGGCCGCCACCAAGCTCGGCAACCAGGGCTTCACGATCTACAACACCGGAAATTACGCCAACGGCACCTCACCGACGACGAAGGTCCGCTACGCCGCGGGCCTGGAATCCGAGGCAGCCACCGTGGCCAGCTCCATTCCCGGCGCGACCATCGAGGCCGCCGACGATCTCGGCGGCATCGTCGAGGTCGTCATCGGAGGCGACTCGGCGAACGGCGTCGTCGTGAAGGCGCCGACTCCGGTCGGTGACGAGATCACCAACGTCGCGACGAGCACCCCGAAGGATTCGACGCCGACCGTACTGCCCTCGGACCTGGAACATGTCAACGCGGCCGAGGACATCTGCAAGTAGACGACCGGGTGCACACAGCACCACCCGGCGACGCCCGCAGGCCGGGTGCGTATCGAGTCACGTTCTACCGCAACAATATTCGCTTCGGCTCTTATTCAGTGGCTGCTAGTGTAGAGAACGTAACCATCAACATGGAGGGGGTTTCAGTGGTACGCAAACTAATCGTCGGAGCAACCGCAGCGGCGGCCGCCTTGGCATTGTTCGCAGGTCCTGCCCAAGCGGTCGGGTGGTGGCAGTACGACACGGCACAGGAATGTGAGCACGCCCGACAGCAGTTTGTAGACAGAGGAAGCCGCGTAAGTGGATGCGAATTCAACCCCAACGGCAGCTCGTTCGGCGACGGTGACGCCTGGGGGTTCCACGTTTACAGCTAGTTCTGGCCGAACTCCGATGGTGACGGCGCGAGCGCTCGGTCACCATCGGAGTTTTCGTGGTGAGGTCACCCCGCCCTCCGATGCGGAGCACCTCAAACGCCGCCAAGGAGATCCGCAAGTAGCTCCTGGCGCACAAGATAGGACGAATGCGACGTAGATCACAGTCGTCGTGATGTCGTCGTTCAAGGCCGTCGAGGATGCGGATCGCGGTCGTTGAATGGTCAACAGCAACCCGCGCGCTAATGATGCACACCGGTCATTCACTCGGCGTTCGTGACTTGGTCAGCGTGGCGAACTAGGGTCAGGTTCCATGCGTGTCATCTACAACGAGCAAATGGCCGAGCTCGCCCACCTGCTGGGCGAGATGGCCGGCGTTGCCGGCTCGGCCATGGAGCGGGCGACCCAGGCCCTGCTCCAGGCGGACCTCGCCCTGGCGGAGCAGGTGATCAGTGAATCCGACCGGATCGCAGAGCTGATCCAGGACGCCGAGGAGAAGGCCTTCGCCTTGCTCGCGTTGCAGGCGCCGGTCGCAGGCGACCTGCGGCAAGTGGTGAGCACGATCCAGATCGTCGCCGACGTGAATCGGATGGGCGCGCTGGCGCTGCACGTAGCCAAGGTCGCACGCAGGCGTCATCCGAACCACGCGCTACCGGAAGCCGTCAACGGCTACTTCGCCGAGATGGGCCGCATCGCGGTGAACATGGGCGCCGGTGCGCGAGAGGTGCTGGAGACCCGCGACCCCGAGCGCGCGGCGCAGCTCAACGAGGACGACGAGGCGATGGACGACCTGCATCGTCACCTCTTCACGCTGCTCATGGACCGGGAGTGGAAGTACGGCGTAGCCGCCGCCGTCGACGTCACACTGCTCGGCCGCTACTACGAGCGCTTCGCCGACCACGCCGTCGAAATCGGCCGGCGGGTCATCTTCCTGGTGACCGGCGTCCTCCCCCCTGACCCGGATGCCGAGGGGTAACCGAAAGGTTTGCCGGGCTTGACGTTTCGCGGGCGGTGAATGATAGATTTGGCCGCGCGGGGCGGGATTGCTCCGGTATAGCGTTACGCCGGAGGGGATCCGGTATGAAGGGGGGCGTCATGAACGTCGATCCAGCAGAGCTGCGCGCGTTGGCCGCGTCGATGGATCAAATCGGCGGGAATATCGGCGGCTTGACGGTGCGTACCACCACGGACGCGCTCGGTACTGTGCTGCCCGGTTCGGCATTGAGCGAAGTGTGTTCGGCGGCGGGTGCGAATGTCGAAGACGCGTGGCGGCGAACGGCCATGCGGTGTAAACGGATTTCCAACATCGCCAAAGGCGGCGCCGCGAACTACGAGGTATCCGACCAGCAGTTTCGCGATGGCCTCGAGGCGATGGGCGCGCAGCTGTGAGGACGGCGAATTCGACGCCCACGCTGAGTCAGGTGCGGTCGGAATGGCAACCGTGGAAACTGGGCGAAGCCGGAACGGAAATACGAACTCGCAATGGCGAATTCGTATCGCTGATCGATGAAACGGTGACGCAGATTCGTGCGGCAGGCGCGCATTGGAGTGGCGACGCCTATTACGCGGCCTACGACCGGATAGCCGGCGACCGCGACGCGGCGAACAAAGTGGCGCTGGATACCGAGGAACTCGCGCAGACGTTGATCGATAGCGGTACCAGTCTGGCCGGGTTCCGCCAGGCTTTGCTGGACAAGGTCGACCAGGCCGTCGCGGCCGGATTCACCGTCTCCGAGGACTGGCAGGTCACTCCCGGGCCGGACGTCGCGGACGACGGCGGTGACTCGCAGTACGCCCACCAGACCGCCGTCACCACGGCGCTGAACGAGCTGCTCGGCACCCAATCGGACGTCGCCACCAAGATAGAACAGGCCAGCGGGAATGTGCGTGCCCGCAGTGACCTGCTCGGCGACGGCGACCCGCTCGACAGCGGCGAGCAGACGGATCCGACGCTCGCGGTGTACAGCCGGCAGTCCGATAGCGCGAACACCGACGAGGACCCGACCGACCCTTCCACCACTCCCGCGGGCACGCCGCAGGCCAGTCCGATCGCCGAGGAGCAGTCCACCGGCGAAGACAAGACCGATAAGTCGAAGTCGGGCGAGGACAAGAGCGACGACGGTGACAAGACCACCAGTGAAGACAAGAGCACTGGCGAGGACAAGAGCAGCGGTGAAGACAAGAGCACCGGCGAGGACAAGGGCGAGGAGAGTGACGACTCCAAGTCGTCCGGTTCCACCGGTCCCGCCAGCGACCCGAATTCCTGGACACCCTCGGATGTGACGAGTCTTATCACCGCGGTGGGCGGGATCACCGGAGATGTGCCGACGTTGATCGAGTCCGTCGGCAAGCTCGACGACGATCTCGACGACATCATCAAAGCGGGCGGAGAGGCGGGAAAGGGCCTGATCGACTCCGCGGGCTCGGCCGCGGAGAACTTCGCGAAGGCCGCCGATACGGTGATCACCAGCGTCGACCAGGCGGCCGACGGCACGCCCGCGGATTCACCGTCCACGGGTGAGCCCGCCGAAGACGGCACACCGGCAGCGGACAAAGCCTCCGACGATTCCACGACCGACCAGCCCTCGAAAGCCGATCCGAACGCGAAAGCCACCGATCCGAAGGCGGATGACCCGACTTCGAAGGCCGACGACAGCAAGACCGGAAATCCGAATCCGGCGCAGGGCACCGAAACGAAGCCGGAACAACAGCCCGCGTCCGTCCGGCAGGCGAGCTACACCGGTACCGAACCCACCGCGCCCAGCAGCACTTCCGCGCCCAGCTCACCGTCGACCGCGCCCGCGAGTGCCGGTTTGCTCGGAGGACACATGGCGAATCGGCAATCGGATTCGGAACACACCCGCCGAGTAGAAGCGGCGCAGACCCCGCTGTTCGAGACACCCCCGGACCAGTAGATCAGCATTTCCTGTCCGAATGGACAAAGGCCCTGGGTTGCCGACTCGCTACCCAGGGCCTTTCCTCTGCCCGCGCCGATCGAAGCCGCTAAGCGGCCGGATCAGCCGAAACGGCCGGAGATGTAGTCTTCCGTGGCCTTCTGCGACGGGTTGGAGAAGATCTTCTCGGTGTCGTCGATCTCGATCAGCTTGCCCGGCTTGCCCTGGGCCTCCAGGTTGAAGAAGCCGGTCTGGTCACTCACGCGCGCGGCCTGCTGCATGTTGTGGGTGACGATGACGATGGTGAATTCCTTCTTGAGCTCGGTGATCAGGTCCTCGATCGCCAGGGTGGAGATCGGGTCGAGCGCCGAGCAGGGCTCGTCCATGAGCAGCACATCGGGCGACACGGCGATGGCGCGCGCGATGCACAGACGCTGCTGCTGACCGCCGGAGAGGCCGCCGCCCGGCTTGTCCAGGCGGTCCTTCACCTCGTTCCACAGGTTGGCGCCGCGCAGCGAGCGCTCGGCCACCTCGTCGAGTTCCTTCTTGTTGCGCACGCCTTGCAGCTTCAGGCCCGCGACCACGTTGTCCTTGATGGACATGGTGGGGAACGGGTTGGGCCGCTGGAAGACCATGCCGATCGTGCGGCGCACGCCCACCGGGTCGACCTGGGTGCCGTAGATGTCCTCACCGTCGAGCAGCACCGCGCCCTCGACCCTGGCGTTCGGGGTTACCTCGTGCATGCGGTTGAGCGAACGCAGCACGGTGGACTTGCCACAACCCGAGGGACCGATGAAGGCGGTCACGCTGCGCGGCAGCACGGTCAGCGAGACATCGGACACGGCATGGAACTTGCCGTAGTAGATGTTCAGATCTTTGACGTCGATCCGCTTGGCCATTGTCGGTAATCCGTTCCGCTTCTATCGGTTCCGGGTGAGCAGGCGGTTGAGGACCGCAGCCGCGAGGTACAGGAAGGCGATGATGATGATGAGGGTCAAAGCCGCGCCCCAGACTCGCTCGCGTCCGGCGGCTTCGGGGTTGGCCAGCTCCTGGTAGATCAATAGCGGCAGCGACGCCATGTTGCCGTCGAAGATGTTCGTGTTGATCGACTTGCTGTAGCCGACCAGCACCAGCACGGGAGCGGTCTCGCCCATCACCCTGGCGATGGCGAGCAGGATGCCGCTGATCATGCCGGGCAGGGCGGTCGGCACCACGATCCGCACGATGGTCTTCCACTTCGGGATACCCAGCGCGTAGGACGCTTCGCGTAGTTCGTCGGGCACCAGTTTGAGCATTTCCTCGGTGCTGCGGACGACCACCGGCAGCATCAGCAGCACCAATGCCAGCGACACCGCGAGCGAGCTCTGCGGGAACCCGAGCGTCGCGATCCACAGCGCGAAGATGAACAGCGCCGCGACGATCGACGGCACGCCGGCCAGGATGTCGACCATGAAGGTCGTGGTCTTGGCCAGCACGCCACGGCCGTACTCGACCAGGTACACCGCGGCCATGATGCCGAGCGGCACCGCGATGATCGTCGCGACCAGCGACTGGGCGATGGTGCCGTAGATGGCGTGGTAGACGCCGCCGGCGACCTGGTTGGGCAGCACGCCCTTCAGCGAGTTCTGCCACCAGTTGGCGCGGACCACGGCGCTGAAGCCCTTGGTGATCACCATGATCAGGACCCACGCCAGTGGTACGAGCGCGATGCCGAACGCCAGCCAGACCAACCCGGTCGCGAGGTTGTTGCGTATCCGGCGCGACAGGCTCACGTCCCGGAAGGTGGGCGGCTTGATCGGCCGGTCCAGAGTCGAGGTGGTCATCACCCGTTCACCCTTCCGCCCGCGGCGAGTCGAGCCAGCGCATTCACGACGAAGGTCAGCGCGAACAGGACGAAGCCTGCCGCGATGTACGCGCCGGTCGGCAGCGGAGCGCTGAACTCCGCCGCGGCCGAGGCGATTTTGGAGGCGAAGGTGTAGCCGCCGTCGAACACCGACCACTGTCCCGGCTGCGCCGCCGTCTTCAGCACGATCAGCACGGCGATCGTCTCGCCGAGCGCACGGCCGAGGCCGAGCATGGCGCCCGCGATCATGCCGCTGCGGCCGTACGGCAGCACCGTCATCCGCACGACTTCCCACTTCGTCGCGCCGAGCGCCTGCGCCGCCTCGATGTGGGCGCGCGGGGTGAGGTTGAACACCTCACGGCTGACCGACGTGATGATCGGCAGGATCATCACCGCGAGCACGACGCCCGCGGTGAAGATCGTGCCGCCGCTGGCCAGCGGGATGTTGCCGTCCGAGAACAGGAACAGCCATCCCAGGTTGTCGTTCAGGAAGGTCTGGATCGGCTCCAGTTGCGGAGCGAGCACCAGGATTCCCCAGAGACCGAACACGATCGAGGGCACCGCCGCGAGTAGATCGACGACCACCGAGAACGGCCGCGCCAGCGTCTTCGGCGCGTAGTGCGTCAGAAACAGCGCGATGCCGATGCCGATCGGAACGGCGAGCACCAGCGCGAAGATCGAACTCAGCACCGTGACCATGAACAGGTCCCGGATGCCGAACCGCAGGTGGTTGGCGTCCGAGGTGTTGAAGTCGGTGCTGGTGAAGAAGTTCGCCTCGTTCGCCAGCACCGACGGCACCGCTCGGATGAGCAGGAACAGTGCGATCAGCGCGATGGCGGCGACGATGATCGCACCGGCCGCCGTCGCCAGGGAGCGGAAGATGATCTCCGCTCGCTGGCTGTGCTGCGGACGGGCCCTCTTCGCGGCCGGATCGTTGCTCGGCTTGCTCGGCATGAGCGCAGTATCTCCGCCTGCTCGCTGGTCGGTCGAATCCGACGGACCAGCGGCGGCAACCTCGTCGTGCACGGTCATGTGGGGACTGCTATCAGGAGATGGCGTTGATGGCGGTGGTCAGCTTGGTCTTGAACTGCTCCGGGATCGGGATGTACCCGGCCTCGTCCAAGCCCTGCTGGCCGTTGGTGACCGCCGAGGTGAGGAAGGCCTTGACCGCCTTCGACGTGGCGGCGTCGGAGTACTTCGAGCACACGATCTCGTAGGTCGGCATGACGATCGGGTACGCGCCCACCACCGACGGCTTGTAGAACGAGGAGGTGTCGATGACCAGGTCGTTGCCCTGGCCGGAGATCTTCGCGGACTCGATCGCCTTGCCCGCCGACGCGACGCTCAGCGTCACCGGGTCCTTGCTCGCCGAGGTGATGATGCGCGCGATCGACAGGTTCTGCGCCTTCGCGAAGGACCACTCGTTGTAGGTGATCGAGTTCTTGGTGGTCTTCACCGCGCCCGACGTGCCCTCGTTGCCCTTCGAGCCCGCGCCGACGCCACCGTTGAAGGCCTTGCCCGCGCCCTTGCCCCAGGCGCCGTCGGAGGCGGAGTCCAGGTAGAGCTGGAAGTTGTCGGTGGTGCCCGACTCGTCGCTGCGGAAGATCACGGCGATCGGCTCGGACGGCAGCTTGGCGTTCGGGTTCAGCGCCTTGATCTCCGGGGCATCCCAGGTGGTCACGGAGCCGTTGAAGATCTTGGCGGCGGTCGGGCCGTCCAGCGCGAGATCGGCGACGCCCTCGATGTTGTAGGTGATCGCGACCGGGCCGAACACGGTCGGCAGGTTCCACGCAGGCGAGGCGCAGCGGTCGGCGGCCTTCTTCGGCTCGTCCTTCTTCGCGCTCAGCGGCGAGTCGGAGCCACCGAAATCGGTCTGGCCACCGAGGAATTCGCTCACACCGGCACCGGAGCCGCTGGAGGTGTAGTTGAGCGTGGAACCGTCGCAGTTCTTCTCGTACGCGGCGATGAAGCGCTCCATCGCGTTCTTCTGCGCCGAGGAACCGCTGGCCTTGAGGGCCTCCTTGCCGCCGCAGGCGACGTCGACCTTGGCCACATTGCTCGTGTCGCTCGCGGTGTTGTCGTCGCTGCCACAGGCGGCCAACGTCATGGCGCCGACGGCCAGCACACCGACGAGGGCGCTGCTGCGCTTGAGATTCACTATTCCTCCGGAATGGCGTCCAACTCGTCCGGTCCCTCACCGGCCCGGACGGGTGCTGTGGTGCTGTTCGCGGGGAACTTGCGCACCAGGCAGCAGTGTGCTGCCCTCACTCAACCTAAAGTCACGTGGTTGACAGTTGGACCGACCTGAGTGAACGGAGAGTGAACAGCCCGGCGCGATTGCACCTGGTAGATGTGACGTTTGCCCCAGTTTTACTCGGGGACACCCGTTCTGCCGCCTGTTATTCAGCATCCGCCGCGGCGTAGGCGACGTCGACGTGTGCGGGGGCGAATCCGAGCCGGGTATAAGTGCGCACCGCGGCGGCATTGTCGGCCTCGGTATAGAGCAACACCTCGGCCAACCCGCGGTCCCGCAGGTGACGCAAACCGGCGAGAGTGAGCAGACGACCGAGCCCACGCCCCTGCGCCGCCGGATCGATACCGACCACGTAGACCTCACCGAGCGGCGGATTCTCCGCGTGATGCACCTTGGTCCAGTGGAATCCGAGCAACCGGCCGGGCGCGGCCGGGTCGAATGCCAGGAACAGGCCCGCCGGATCGAACCACGACTCGGCGCGGCGGAGTTCGATGTCACGCCGAGTCCACCCGCCCTGTTCGGGATGCCAGGCGAAGGCCGCACTGTTCACCCGCAGCAATTCCGCGTCGTCGGCGGGGCCCGCGTAGGTGCGCAACACGATGTCGTCCGGCACGCTCAATTCCGGTAGCTCAGGACTTGCCAGCGATCGTCGCATCTGCCAGAGCTCACGCGCGGTCCGCAACCCGAGCCGCGCGGCGACGGCTTTGGCCGCCGGCCGGTCACCGTGCGCCCAGACCCGCGCGCCCGGACCACCCTCGGCCAGAGCGTCCTCGATCAGAACGGCGCCGACGCCGTGGCCGCGCTGGGACGGATCGACCGCGACCTCGGCCATCGCGGGATGGTCGCCGTGCGCGGGAACGAGATTCGCGTAGCCCGCGATCGCGCCGTCGCGCCGACCTAGCAGATGGCGTACTCCGGTGTGGTCGCCCGAGGTGAGCGACAGCACGGCCTGTTCCGAGACCGGGGCGACCCCGTCGGCCGTGGTCGCACGCGCCAGCAGATCGGTGATCGCCTGCGCGGTGTCCGCGTCGAGACGATCGGTCCACTGTGTTGTCACGCCGCTCATCGGCCTCCGTTCATCGAGCCCAGCGGACTCCGCACGGAGTCCGCCCTTGGCAACGTCGTAGGGGCGGGCGGCATTTCGGAGTCCTATGCGCGAGCCGCCGCTGAATTACTGCGCGGAGCCGTTGACCGGCGTGAGCGGGGAGTCGTCGGTGCCCTCGTTGTCCTCGTCCGGGAAGCTCACCTGCTCGCCCTTGGCCGCCGCGCGCGACGGGCGCACGGCCTTGTAACCGACATTGCGCACCGTGCCGATCAGCGATTCGTATTCGGTGCCGAGTTTGGCGCGCAAGCGCCGCACGTGCACGTCCACGGTGCGGGTGCCGCCGAAGAAGTCGTAGCCCCACACCTCCTGCAACAGCTGTGCGCGGGTGAACACCCGGCCCGCGTGCTGCGCGAGATACTTCAGCAGCTCGAACTCCTTGTAGGTGAGGTCGAGCGGGCGGCCGCGCAACCGCGCGGTGTAGGTGCCCTCATCGATCACCAGCTCGCCGAGCGTGATCTTGCCGGTGTTCTCCGGGCTTGCCACGCCGCCGTTGCGCCCGACCAGCAGCCGCAATCTGGCGTCGAGTTCGGCGGGGCCGGTACCCGGCAGCAGGATGTCGTCGAGCCCCCAGTCCGCGTTCACCGCGACCAGGCCGCCCTCGGTGAGCACCGCGACGACCGGCACCGAGGATCCGGTGCTGCCGAGCAAGCGGCACAGGCCACGGGCCGCGGCCAAGTCGGTTCTCGCGTCCACCAACGCGACGTCAGCGGTGCCTGCCTCGAGCAGGGATGCCACTTCCGTCGGCGCGGGGCGCACGTTGTGCGCGAGCAACGCAAGCGAGGGCAACACCGACTCGGGGTTGGGGTCGGAGGTAAGCAGGAGCAGCTCCACAGGCCCTCCTCCCATCTCGTAGCCACGCGGATGCGGCAGCACCGCCGCGGCCGCGTCGCTAATCACAGGTAATCGGATGCAAGATTAGCGCGTAACAAGGCATGACCACGCATTCCGGGGTCCACGACCGCAGCGGAGGACACCCGCGAGCCCCGCTCGGGCCAACCGATATGGTGCGTACATGGGTTACGTACCGGGCAGGCCCGCCACCGGCGGGGCGCCCGGCACGGCGGCAGAACGCGCGCCGCGCGGCTCCCGGCCGCAGCGGCCCGAGACCCGGAGAGACGGGGGAGCATGCGCAAGCTGATCATCGGCCTGCTGTGTCTGGCGGCTTTCGCCGTCGTCGTCGACTTCAGCACCGCGGCCTATTCGGAATATCGCGTGTCCCGCGCGCTGCGCGACGGCGCCGATCTCACCGCCGATCCCGAGGTGACGATTCACGGTTTCCCCTTCCTCGGCCAGGCCTGGGACAGCCGCTACGACCACGTGGAGATCCGGGCGCGCGCGAAGCGTGCGGACATCCCCGGCGAAACCGCGCTGGAGGCGACGCTGACGGGAGTGCGGCTCCCGGTCGGCGAACTCGTCGACGGCAGCCTGCGCGGCGTCCCGGTGGAGCGGGTGGACAGCAGGTTGCGGGTGGAGCCGACCGAACTCGGCAGGCTGTTCACCATCCCCGATCTGCAGGTGCATTCGCGGCCCGCGGACAAGTCCGACGGGACCGGCGGATCGGGTGGTTCCGGCATGACCACCACCGGCGCGCTGGTGCTCACCGGCACCCTGCCCGAGACGCCCGGCGCGCAGTACAGCGGCGAGAAGGTGAGCGTGCAGGCCGATCTGTCGCTCGACGGCGATCAGGTGAAGATCGTGGCGACTGGTTTCTATCGCGGCCCGCCCGGCACCGAGACCATGCCTGTGGCGGTGATCACCGAGGCCGATCGTCCCGCCGTGCTCGCCCGGTTCACCCGTACCATCGATACCAAGGAGTTGCCGTTCGGCGTCCGGCCCACCAAGGTCTCCGCCCAGGGCGGTCAGATCGTCGTGGAGGGCAAGGGCGTGAACGTCACGATCGACCTCGACCGATTGCAGCGACCATGATCCAACTCACCATCCTGGCAGTCGTACTGCTCGCCGCGCTGGCGGTGGGCATCCTGCTGCGCCGCCGCGAAGGCAAGGTACGCGCGGCCGACGGCATCGATCTGTCCGACCGCGCGGATCTGCTGGCGGCCGTCGGGGTGACCGGCGACGGTCCCGCGGTCCTGCATTTCTCCGCCGAATGGTGCGGACCGTGCGACGCGGTTCGCCGGGTGGTTGCCAATGTCACCGATCAGCTCGCGGGATCGCCGCAGCCGCCCCAGGACATCGAGGTGGACATCGACGCCGAGCCCGCGCTCGCGCGGGAGTTGAACGTGCTGTCGCTGCCCACCACGTTCGTCTTCGACACCGCCGGCAGGGAACGGTTCCGCATTTCCGGCGTGCCCAAGGCCACCGATCTGCAGTCCGCGCTGGAGCCGCTGACCGCAGCGGCCTGAGCTGCGACGACAAGTCCCCTCGACGGATGTGATCCACCCCGGGTCCAATTCCCCCGCCGAATTGGGTAAACTGCTGACGTGCTTTCCAACCACGAGCTGATGCTCACCCGACGCCGCACAGTGGATCTGTGTCGGCTCGGTGGTTGTTGCTGCCTGTGCCGCTGATCGGTCGGCTTCCCCGGATTTCCTGACGCCGACCCCTGTCCGCCGCGCGAGTGATCTCACGATCCCCCGGCGAATTGGCAAATCTTCAGTCATCGGACTTTCCCAGCGCAGGAGTACGCACAATGTCCACCCAGATCCGTAATAGTTCCGGAACGCTACCCACTACCGCAGACCAGGTCGATGTTCGCGGCCCGCGTTTCGCCGCATGGGTGACCACCGGCGTCCTCGTGGTCGTCCTGCTCGCCGCCGCGTTCTCGCCCGGCGCGGCCGCGGTGCTGATCGCCCTGCAGGCGGTCGTCTTCGCGATCGGTGCGGCCCTCGGCCCGCGCCGGCATCCGTATGGCCGGATCTACGCGGCCTTCGTCGCGCCGCGCCTGGCGCCGACCAGTGCGACCGAGCCGACGGCGCCGCTGCGGTTCGCGCAGCTGCTCGGTTTCGTCTTCGCGGCCGTCAGCCTGCTGGGCTTCGCGCTCGGCTCCACAGTCGTCGGCGCGGTGTTCGCCGGCTTTGCCCTGTTCGCGGCGTTCCTGAACGCGGCGTTCGGGATCTGCCTGGGTTGCCAGATCTACCCGCTGGTCGCCCGTCTCCGCCGGAGCCCGTCACCGGCATCGAACTGACCCTGCTCGTCATCTCTGAAAGGAAAACAATGGCTCGCTCCGATGTCCTGGTCTCCGTTGACTGGGCCGAAGAGAACCTCAACGCCCCCGGCGTCGTCTTCGTCGAGGTCGACGAGGACACCTCCGCCTACGACGGTGGGCACATCGAGGGTGCCGTCCGGCTCGACTGGAAGAAGGACCTGCAGGATCAGGTTCGTCGCGACTTCGTGAACCAGGAGCAGTTCTCCGATCTGCTCTCGGCCCGCGGCATCTCGAACGACGACGAGGTCATCCTGTACGGCGGCAACAACAACTGGTTCGCCGCGTACGCCTACTGGTACTTCAAGCTGTACGGCCACAACAACGTCAAGCTGCTCGACGGTGGCCGTAAGAAGTGGGAGCTCGACGGCCGTCCGCTGTCCACCGAGGCGGTGAACCGGCCCGCCACCCAGTACAAGGCGTCGGCGCCCGACCTGTCCATCCGCGCCTTCCGCGACGAGGTCATCGCGGCCATCGGCACCAAGAACCTGGTCGACGTGCGTTCGCCCGACGAGTTCACCGGCAAGATCCTGGCGCCCGCCCACCTCCCGCAGGAGCAGAGCCAGCGTCCCGGCCACATCCCCGGCGCCATCAACGTGCCGTGGAGCAAGGCCGCGAACGAGGACGGCACCTTCAAGTCCGATGCCGAGCTGACCGAGATCTACAAGGAAGCCGGCCTGGACGGCGAGAAGGAGACCATCGCCTACTGCCGGATCGGCGAGCGCTCCTCGCACACCTGGTTCGTGCTGCAGGAACTGCTCGGCCACCAGAACGTCAAGAACTACGACGGCAGCTGGACCGAGTACGGCTCGCTCGTCGGCGCTCCGATCGAGTTGGGAGAGTAAGAGATATGTGTGCAGCACCTACTCAGGGTCAGGCCATCCCGGCCGGTGTCGACGTGGAGAAGGAAACGGTCATCACCGGCCGTGTCCTGAGCGTCGACGGCCAGCCGGTGGGCGGGGCGTTCGTGCGCCTGCTCGACGGCAACGGTGATTTCACCGCCGAGGTCGTCGCGTCGGGCACCGGTGACTTCCGGTTCTTCGCGGCTCCCGGCTCGTGGACCGTCCGTGCGCTCTCCTCGGCGGGCAACGGCTCGGCCGAGGTGCGCCCCGAGGGCGCGGGCATCCACTCGGTCGACGTCACGGTCGCCAAGTAAGACGCCACACCGGTCGAACGGCCCCGGTCGCTTTCCGCTCCGCGGAAGCACCGGGGCCGTTTGCGTGCCGCGACGAGGGGGTCGTTAGACTCGGATCGTGGTCCTCTTCTTCGAGATTCTGCTGGTGGCCGTGGCCGTTCTGATCGGCTGGTTCGGCCTCTACGTCTTCTACCGGCTGTTCACCGAATCATGAGCGAACTCGCGAGCGAAGGTTCCAACCCGGCCGAGCGAGCGAGTGAACAACTGAACGGAACCGCTCCGGCCGATTCCGCCGGTCGCCGCAGCGGTGACCAGGCCGTGGCCGACGCCGCCGAACGGGCGAGATCCACCGGCGCGCGAAATATCCCGGTCCTACCGGATCTTCCGCTGCCCGAGGACACCGCCAATCTGCGCCTCGGCCCGGATCTGAGCGCCTCGATGCTCGCGCTGCTCCCGCTGGTGGGTGTGTGGCGCGGCGAGGGCGAGGGCAACGATCCCGAGCGCGGGGACTACCGGTTCGGCCAGCAGATCGTCGTCTCGCACGACGGTGGCGACTACCTGGCCTGGGAATCCCGGTCCTGGGTGATCGAGGCCGACGGCAACTACGGCGGCCCCGACCTGCGGGAGAGCGGCTTCTGGCGGGTCGGCATCGACGGCAACGACGAGGTCATCGAATTGCTGCTGTCGCACAGCAGCGGCATCGTCGAGCTGTTCTACGGCCAGGCGCTGACCCAGTCGTCCTGGGAACTGGCCACCGACGTGGTGATCCGCAGCCAGTCCGGCATCGTCGTGGGCGGCGCCAAGCGCCTCTACGGCATCGTCGAAGGCGGCGATCTGGCCTACGTCGAGGAACGCGTGGTAGCCGACGGGCCCCTCGAACCACGCCTCTCGGCCCGCCTCCAGCGCTACATCGGCTGAGCCGGGGCGACAGCTGATCTCGAAAGAACATGGGTAACTCACCGGGTACGCCCAAAACCCCCACATCCTGACGCAAGACCTGCGACCAACCCGAGCGCCCCCAACTTGTATGGCCTGAAGGCCCGGAGAGGCGGAACAGCCCCCGAGCCATACCGGTGCGACTCTCATCGCACGGGTCCGGTCGGACAGACCGGGGCTCGGGGGCCGGGTGACTGCCTGGAATTCGCTCAGCGCTCGCGCGGGCGAAATCCACCTGCAGCGGTGGCGCTAGCGGACAGCCACCTCACGTGTCCTATGAATATCCATTCGTCGAACCACCTCCTTCCTCGTGTACGAACGAATCTAGCGGCGCGTCAGCAGCTCGGCAACGGAATTTCTCGGTGGGCGGAATCGCGGGCGTCACACGCTGTCGCTCGCGCCGCGAATTCCGTTGTGACCAGGCCCGATGCGGTGATCCGGAGCACCGTGTCGGCCTGATGGTCCTCCGGCAGTTGATGTGTGACGACGACCACGATGCGATCGGGTTCCACGATGCCGCTGTCGACGTCGAGCAGGTCGCGCAGCAGCTGCGCCCCGGGCTCGGCCTCCAGGTGCTCCGTCGGTTCGTCGAGCAGCAACACTCGCGCCGGTGACACGAGTGCGCGCGCGAGCAGTATCCGGCGACGCTGTCCGCCCGACACAGCGGCCGCTCCCCCTGCCAGGCCGGTGTGCACCCCCTCCGGCAGCCCGTCCAGCCAGTCCCCGAGACCGACTGTCCGCAATGCCTTCTCGGCGTCTTCGGCGGTCAGATCGCCACGCGCTACTCGCAGATTCTCCAGCACCGAGGTGCCGAACAGGTGCGCGTCCTCGGCGAAGAAGGTGATGCCGGGGCGGGGTGTGTCGAACAATCCCGCCCACTTCATCAGCAGAGTCGTCTTGCCCGCGCCGCTGGGGCCGACCACCGCGATGCGCCTGCCCCGAGGCCGTTCCGGCACGCGCGCGTCGTGTAGGCGGGCCGAGGGGGCGAGGCTCATCCGCCGTCCTTCCTGCTCCGAGTCGTACCCGGACTGGGAGTCACAGGGGTCCGTCGCCGTGCCGGTGGGCGAACCGGCTTCGAATCCGTCCAGGCGATGCAGCGCGGCACGGGCGATCGTCAGGGCCTGCGCCGCCGCGGGCAGCGGGCCGACCGCTTCGAAGGCCGAGAGGGGCAAGAGAACCAGGACGACCAGCGCCATCGGTGTCATCGCGCCCGCGGCACCGCCATCGGGGCCGTAGAGGGTGATACCGATCAGCAGGGCGCCCAGCACGGCGGCGCCGATCGAGAGCGGCGTGGCGGCGGCGGCCCAGGCGCTGCGCCGGGCGGCCCGGTCCTCCGCGGCGACGGCTCGGCGTGACGCCGCTGCGGCCGCGTCGAGAGCGGCGTCGAGACGACCGGCGACGCGCAATTCGACCGCGTGGTCGAGGACTGTCAGAGCCTGCGCGGTGAACTCCGCCCGGTCGGCGCGGACGGCGCGTTCCGCCTCCGACGCCGCGGCGGCCGACAACCACGGCGCGACGATGCCCGACAGGACCAGTGCACCCGCCAGGATCCCGGCAGCGGACGGGGAGATCGTGGCCAGGAGCGCGACGGCCGCGACCGAGAGGGCGAGGGCGACCGCGACCGGCACGAACACGCGGACCACCACGGCGCCCAGGTCGTCGATGTCACGGCCGACGCGGACCAGGAGATCACCGCGGCGCGGCGGCTTCGTCTCCCCTGCGGGCGCATCCGACCGGTCGTGCCCGGTCCGCGGGACCTCGGGCCTGCGCAGCCAGAGATCCGAGCGAGCCAGCGTGCGGTAGACCGTGGTGCGCGCGGTCGTCATGGCGCGCAGGGCCACGTCGTGCGTGGCGAGACGTTCCAGGTACCGGCACAGGCCGCGCGAGATGCCCAGCGCGCGCACCGCGACGACGGCGATGCTCAGGTCGAGCACCGGCGGCATCTGCCAGGCTCGCGCGATCAGCCACGCCGCCAGCGCCGCCAGACCGAGCCCGCTGCCCAGCGCCAGCACACCCCACCCGATCGCCACCGCGACCCGCCCGCGGGACAATTCGAGCAGCGTCCACATCCGGCGCAGATCACCGAACGTCGTGGTGTCGCGTGAAACGGCCCGCGTCATCGCGATCGCCCCTCTCGCCCGTCCGTCGCGTCGGCTCGCGAACCGCGGCCGACCATCAGCGGGTCTTCCACACAGGTCGCGGACGTCACCCACTGCCCGCCGCAGTTTCCTCCGGGCGTGTCACCACATGGTCGACCGGCTTTCCCCGCTGCCGCAGGACCTCCGCTCGCGCGGTGCGCATCACCACGAGCCGGTCGCACGCGGCCGATCATCGGGCGATCCTCGGCGGCGATCAGCGGCTGCTGAACTCCGGTCGGCTTTCGCTCGATAGCGCTCACCGCAGGACCTCCGCTCGGTCGGCGCGTACCTGGACGACGTGATCGGCGGCGGCCAGCACGGTCGGGCGGTGGCCGATGACGACGACCGTCGCGCCCGCGCGGGCCCGGACCTGGAGGGCGGCCAGTACGGTGGCTTCGGCGGCGGCGTCGAGGTGCGCGGTCGGCTCGTCGAGCAGCAGGACCGGGCGATCGGTGGCCAGCACCCTGGTCAGCGTGAGGCGTTGGCGCTGGCCGAGTGACAGGCCGACGCCGCCGGGGCCGACCACGGTGTTCCAGCCGTCCGGCAGATCCGCCAGCACGGCGTCGAAACCGGTGGCCAGGCAGGCGGCTTCGAGATCGTCGATGACGCGCGCCGGGCCGCGGGCGGCGCGGTCCACCGTTCGCGCGCCGAGCAGTTCGAGGTTGTCCCGCAGCGTGCCGGGTATCAGCACCGGCCGCTGCGGCAGCCACGCCACGCGCGCCCACCATCGGTCCGGGTCCAGTTCACGGATGTCGACACCGTCGACGGTCACTACGCCTCGGTCGGGCGCGATCAATCCCAGGATCGCCTGCACCACGGTCGATTTGCCGCTGCCGTTGGGACCGGCGAGCACAGTGAGGCAGCTGGGCCGCAAGACCGCCGACAGACCCGCGGGGGCGTACCCGTCACGCGCCCGCACCGAGAGGTCGCGGAGTTCGACCGTGCCGGGGCCTGCGGAGCTGTCGCGGTCCAGTGCCGTCGCCATGGCTGGCTTCCGCACGGTCCGGCGGTCGTTGCTCGCATCACCGCCCGCCGGTTCTGCCACCGCACCCACCACACCGTGGCCAGGCAGCCACCTGGCCAGCTCGTCGCCTGGGTCGGTCGCCGACAGCCTCTGCACGCCGTGGCCGGGCACCGACGCGACCAGCTCACCGCCGAGGGCCGGGGCCGTGACGTGCCCGCCGTCGACGTGCGCGGTAGGCGTGGACTCGAGAATCGCGAACGCTTTGTCCGCGGCCGCCATGCCGTCCTGGGCGGCGTGGAAACGTTCGCCCACCATGCGCAGCGGCAGGTACACCTCGGGGGCGAGCACCAGCACCACCAAGCCCGCGTAGAGACTCATCTCGCCGAATACCAGCCGCAGCCCGATGGAGACCGCGATCAGGGCCACGCTGAGGGTCGCGAGCATCTCCAGCACCATCGAGGACAGGAAAGCCATGCGCAGCGCCCGCATGGTGCGTTGCCGCAGCGCGTCACCGAGATCGCGGACGCGGTGCCGCATGGTGTGTGTGGCGGCGTCTGGTCCGGATTCCGGGTGGCCCGTCTCGCGGCCGAGCGCGCGCAACGTCGGCATGCCCGCGAACAGGTCGAGCAATTGGTCCGACAACCGCGTGGTGGCCGCGAGGGTGGCTTCGGATCTTCCCTGGGTCAGCAGCCCGATGAGGATCATGAAGATCGGGATGAGCGGCAAGGTGACCACCGCGATCACCCCGGAGGCCGGATCGTGGGCCGCGATGACCGCGAGCACGATCGGCGGCACCAGCACCGCCAGCAACAGAGCGGGTACGTAGCCGACGAGATAGCCGCGCAGCCCGGCCAGGCCGGTGCCGACGACCACGGCCAACTCCGTTCGGCGCGTGTCGAGTTCGCGAGGCGACAGCCGTGCGCCCGCCGCGAGCACCGCGCCCTCCAGCTCCGCCACCACGCTCGCGCCCGCTCGGTGCGCCAGCCGGGCCTGCGACCACGTGGCGAGGACCCGGCCCGCGATCACGAGCGCGAGCACGACCAGTTCGACCGTCCACGCGCCGAGCGTGCGCGAACCCGGATCGGTGACCACCCCGGCCAACACCCGCCCGATCAGCAGCGCCGCCACCACGATCGTCGCGGTGACGATCAGTGACAGCGCGACGCTGAGCGCCAGGTAGCCGCGCGCCGAGCGGGCGTACCGCCACAGGCGCGGGTCGATCGGCGGGCGGGCCATGGCGTCAGTCCCGCACGCGCCGCATGGGCAGGCCGACCGGGGGCGGGATCTGCTCGACGGTGATCCGCTTGCGGAACACCCAGTAGGTCCAGCCCTGGTACACCAGCACGACCGGGGTGGCCAGCGCCGCCGCCCAGCTCATCACCTTCAGCGTGTACGGCGTCGAGGACGCGTTGTGGATCGTCAGGTCGAATGCCGCGTCGAGCGTCGACGGAAGCACATTCGGGAACAGCGAACCGAACAGCAGCGCGGTCGCCGCCGCGACGGTCACCGTGGTGCCGGTGAACGCCCACCCGTCACGCTGGGCGAAGTCGGCGGCCGCCGCGACGACCAGGCCGAGTACCGCCAGCGCCAGCGGGATCCAGGTCCAGCCGGTCCCGTAGGACAGCTGGGTCCACAATCCGAATCCGCCGACCACGACCACCGTCGGAGCCAGCAGCAGCCGGGCGGTGCGCCGGGCGTCGTCGCAGACTTCGCCGGCCGTCTTGAGCACCAGGAACATCGCTCCGTGCAGCGCGAACAGCAGCCCGGTCGCCAATCCGCCGAGCAGGGCGTAGGGCCCGAACAGGTCGGCCACCGAGCCCGCGAACTGCTTCTTCTCGTTCAGCGGCACACCGTGCACGACATTGGCGAATACCCAGCCCCAGGCCAGCGCCGGAACCCAGGAACCGATGCCGATGCCGATGTCGCAGCGGGCCCGCCAGCGCGGGTCGTCGATCTTGCCGCGGTACTCGATGGCGCAGATGCGCAGGATCAGCGCGACGAGCACCAGCAGCAAGGCCAGGTAGAAGCCGGAGAACAGGCTGGCGTACCACTCGGGGAACGCGGCGAACATCGCGGCGCCCGCGGTGATCAGCCAGACCTCGTTGGCGTCCCACACCGGCCCGATGGTGTTGAGCACCGCGCGCCTGCGCCGGTCGGACCCCTTGCCGAGGATCGGCATGAGCATGCCGACGCCGAAGTCGAAGCCCTCCAGCACGAAGTAGCCGGTGAACAGCAGGCCGATCAGGACGAACCAGAACTCTTGCAGACTCATCGCCGGCTCCTAGTAGGCGAACGAAAGGTGTTCGACGGCGGGTTCTTCGGCCGTGCGGCCGCCCGAGGCCGAGTCCGTGCCGTGCGGCTCGGACGCGGCGGGTGCGGCCGGATCGGGTCCGTGGATCACGTACCGGCGCATCAGGTAGAACCACACGATCGCGAGCGCGCCGTACAGCAGCGTGAAGGTGATCAGCGAGAACAGGACGACGCCGGGCGAGTGGTCCGAGACGCCCTGCTGCACGGTGAGGCGCAGGTTCGGGTCGCCGGTGGGGTTGGGCACGACCACCCAGGGCTGGCGGCCCATCTCGGTGAACACCCATCCGGCGCTGTTGGCCAGGAACGGCGTCGGGATGACCAGCAGGCTCAGCCAGGAGAACCAGCGCTGGTCGGGCACCCGGCCGCGGCGAGTGAGCCACAGCCCGGCCAGCGCGAGCAGCGCCGAACCCGCCGACAGACCGATCATGGCGCGGAACGACCAGTAGGTGACGAACAGGTTCGGGCGGTAGTCGCCGACGCCGAACTTCTCGTTGTAGGCCTTCTGCAGGTCGACGACGCCGTCCAAGGTCACGCCGGTGAACTCGCCCTCCGCCAGCCAGGGCAGCACGTACGGCACTTCGAGCACGTGCGTGACGCTGTCGCAGTTGTTGTGCGTGCCGACGGTGAGCACGGAGAAGTCCGGGTCGAGGGCGGTGTGGCACAGCGATTCCGCCGAGGCCATCTTCATCGGCTGCTGTTCGAACATCAGCTTGCCCTGCACGTCACCGGTGTAGATCAGCGCCGCCAGCGACACGATCAGCACGGCGATGCCCGCCCGCGCCGCGGTCCGCCACATCGCCCGCGCCTCGGCGAGTTTCGCCTCGTCGCCGCCGCGGGCGTTGCGCACCATCCACCATCCCGCGATGCCCGCGACGAAAGTGCCCGCCGTCAAGAAGGATCCGGCGACCACATGCGGGAAAGCGGCCAGCAAGGTGTTGTTGGTGAGCACCTCCACGATGCTCTGTAGCTCCGCGCGACCGGTTTCCGGGTTGTAGCGGGCGCCGACCGGATGCTGCATGAACGAGTTGGCCGCGACGATGAAGTACGCCGAGGCGTTCACGCCGATCGCGACCATCCAGATCGCGCCCAGGTGCAGCAGTTTGGGCAACCGGGTCCAGCCGAAGATCCACAGCCCGAGGAAGGTCGACTCCATGAAGAAGGCGATCAGGCCTTCCAGCGCGAGTGGGGCGCCGAATACGTCACCGACGAACCGGGAGTACTCGCTCCAGTTCATGCCGAACTGGAACTCCTGCACGATGCCGGTCGCGACGCCGAGCGCGAAGTTGATCAGGAACAGCTTGCCGAAGAACTTGGTCAGTCGCAGCCAGTGCTGCTTGCCGGTGACGACCCAGGCGGTCTGCATGGCTGCCACCAGCGGCGCGAGACCGATGGTCAACGGCACCAGAAGGAAGTGATAGACCGTGGTGATGCCGAACTGCCATCGGGAGATGTCCAAGGCGTTCAAGCCGGCCTCCTGCGTATCTACGACGTGTCGTAGTAAGACTACGTCGGAGATGACGGGGAACAATGAGTCCTAGGCCACGCCACCAGCGCGATCGCACGCCCATTTCGCCTGTTTTCCGTGCTCATCGCCACCCCGTACCCGCCCGAGTAGGACGGAGATCACGGAGCGGCGCCTCGCCACGACGGCGCCGCCCTCCGCGCGCGGCCGACGCGACAACCGATCTCGCGGGCGGAACACCCCGTCACCAGTCGCCGATGGCTCCCGCGCGCTCGATGCCGCGATCGACCAGATCGATGATCTCCTGGGCGTTGTCCGGCGCGGACATCCGCAGCCCGTCCAGCGAATTGACCCGCGCCGCAAGCGAGATGCTCGACAGCATCCAGACGCTGTCGCAGGTGAGCAGGTCGGCGGTGAACAGCGAGTCGTAGCGGCAGCGCCAGCCGGCCTTCTCGGCTTCGGCGAACAGCGCGCGCTGGGTGACGCCGGGCAGCACGCCGTTCTTCGCGGGCGGGGTGATCAACTGCTTGTCGCGGGCGATCACCACGGTGGACCGCGGCCCCTCCAGCACCCGATTCTCCGTGCTGGTGAAGATCACGTCGTCCGCGCCCATCCGCGCGGCGAACCGCAGGGCGGCCATGTTGGTGGCGTAGGACAGCGTCTTGGCCCCGAGCAACTGCCAGGGCGCCGCCTGCGCGAGGTCGACCGAGATGCCGCGCGAGAGGCTCACCACGGCGACGCCTTCGCTGCGGGCCTTCTCCACGCGCTCGGGCACCGGCACGACGAGCACGAAAGCCGTCGGCACCGGCACGGCGGCGGCGAGATCGCCGGTCTTGACCTTGTCGGGCGTGCCCGCCAGCTCGGAGTCGCGGCCTCGGGTCAGCACCAGCCGCAGCACGCCTTCGCGTTCGCTGCCCCATTCCTTGGCGGCGATCTCCACCGCCTCGCGCCATTTGCCCAGTTCGGGCTCGGGCAGATCGAGCGCCTGCGCGGAGCGGCGCAGTCTGCCTAGATGAAATTCGATCGCGCACGCGACACCCGCGCGCACGAGCACCGTTTCGAACACACCGTCGCCGCGCAATACGCCGATATCGTCCGCGAACAACAACGGCGCATCCACATCTCGGACCGCACCATCGAGAGTTACCAGAACTCGATCCACCATGCGACGAGCGTAGGCGGTGCGAGCGGCCAATGCCTATGTCACGGCCGCTTTTGCCAGACCTTTTGTGCAGCCGCACCGAAGCGCCCGCCGTAATGCTCGGACAATGCCGATCGGCTATGCCGGACCGCGGCGCCATGGCCCGGTTCGCGCACCGCCGGGCGGACCCGCCTAGAGTGGAGAAGGTGTCCGTGGTCGTTGCGCCCAGCCCCCTGCTCAGTGTGTCGGGAGCCGTCGCGGGAGCGGCGGGTTCGCCCGACGCCGCCGTCGCCTGGCACTACGGCGATCCGTTCGGCGAACAGCGCGCCGCGGTGGAGCGCGCCGCGATCGTCGACCGCTCGCACCGATTCGTCCTGCGCATCACCGGCGCCGAGCGGCTGACCTGGTTGCACACCATCACCAGTCAGCATGTCGCCGCCCTCGGCGACGGGCAGTCCGCCGAGAACCTCGACCTGGATCTGAACGGCCGGGTGCTGCATCACTTCGTGCTCACCGAGCTGGACGGCACCGTCTGGATCGATACCGAGGCCGAGCGCGGTCCCGACCTGCTCGCGTTTCTGCAAAGAATGGTTTTCTGGGCCGACGCCAAGCCTGTCGAAGCCGCCGATCACGCGGTGCTGAGCCTGCTCGGACCGGGAGTCGCCGGTCTGACCGAAGCGCTCGGGGTCCCGGCTCTGCCCGGCATGTACGAGGCGGTGCCGCTGCCCGACGGCGGCTTCCTGCGCCGGATGCCGTGGCCGACGGCGGACTCCTTCGACCTGATCATCCCCCGCGACCGGCTGACCGACCTCTGGGCCCGGCTCACCGCGGCCGGCGCCACCCCCGCCGGGATGTGGGCCTTCGAGGCGCTGCGCGTCGCGGCCGTTCGCCCGCGCATCGGCCTGGACACCGACGAACGCACCATCCCGCACGAGGCCCGCTGGATCGGCGGCGTCCCCGAGCACGGAGCGGTTCACCTGGACAAGGGCTGCTATCGCGGCCAGGAGACCGTGGCCAGGGTGCACAACCTCGGCAAGCCGCCGCGGCACCTGCTGCTGTTGCACCTGGACGGCTCGGCGGACGAGCGCCCGGTTGTCGGCGACGACGTCACCGCGGGTGGCCGCACGGTCGGCAGGCTCGGCACGGTCGTCGACCACTACGAACTCGGCCCGATCGCCCTCGCCCTGGTCAAGCGCGCCGTTCCGGCCGATACCGCGCTGGCCGCCGGTCCGGTGGCCGCGTCCATCGATCCCGATTCGATGCCCTCCGACGACGAGCCGCAGGCGGGCAGGCTCGCGGTCGACCGGCTGCGCGGGCGTTGATCCGTTGACGAAACACCGTTCGGCGTGGGACTTTTCCAGCCGGCACCCGCACCCCTGCTCAGCGCCGAGCCTCCCCATCCGCGACGAGAGGAGCGCTGCCCATGCGCGTCGGTGATACCGGCGAGGTGCTCGCCGCCTGTGTCGTGCACGCCGACCTGGAGGTGCCGACCCGGGTGGGTCGCACCGCTATCGACAAGCGACCGGTGGCGGGCCGGGTCGCGGTGCGCGCGCTCGGCTTGGACGGCGACCACGTCTGCGACACCAAGCATCACGGTGGCGTGCATCAGGCCGTCTACGCCTACGCCGACGAGGACGCCCGTCGCTGGGGCACGGAACTCGGCCGCACCCTGCCCGCGGGGTGGTTCGGCGAAAACCTCCGGGTGGGTGGACTTCCGGTCAGCGACTCGGTGATCGGCGCGCGCTGGTCGGTCGGCGACACTCTGCTGGAGGTCAGCGCTCCGCGCGTGCCGTGTGCGACGTTCCAGCACTGGAGCGGTGAGCGGCAGTGGGTCAAACGGTTCGCCCTGCGCAGCGACACCGGCGCCTACCTGCGGGTGCTCGAAGAGGGAACGATCGCGGCGGGGGACCGGATCTCGGTGGTGCACGTCCCCGAGCACGGCATCACCGTGCGTGACCTGTTCACCGGCGCCGATCTCGACCTGCTGACGATCCTGCTCGCCGACGAGCCGACCATCTCCGACGACGTGCGCATGCAGGTCGAACGGCACGCGCGCAGGCATACCAACGCCGCGCGGGCCGCGGCGCACCGGCACGCGGCGGCCGGCCGCACCGACGACGTCGGCACGGGAGCGCAACTGTGAGTGTGGAACTGGTCGAAGTCGTCCGCTCGGGCTTCCGCGAATGCGTGCACCGCGGCTCGGTGGTGGTGCTCGACGCGGCGGGCGAGCCCACCCTCGAGCTCGGCGAAGTGCATCTGCCGATCTTCCCGCGTTCGACGAACAAGCCGATGCAGGCGATCACCCTCCTGCGCAATGGGTTCCAGCCGCTCGACGACGCCGAACTGGCCATCGCCACCGCCTCGCACTTCGGCGAACCGGACCATGTCGCGCTGGTGCGCAGGCTGCTGGACCGCTTCGGGCTGCCCGACTCGTCCCTGGCGTGCCCGCCCGATCTGCCGTACGACGAACGCGCCCGCGCCGCGGCGCTCGCCGGTGGGCAACAGCCCCATCCGATCTACATGAACTGCTCCGGCAAGCACGCGGCGATGCTCGCGACCTGCGCGATCAACGGCTGGCCCACCGAGGGCTACCAGGACCGGACGCATCCGCTCCAGCGCGCGGTGATCGCGACGGTGGCCGACCTGACCGGCGAGCCGGAAGCCGATCTGGGCATCGACGGCTGCGGACTGCCGATCATCCCGGTCTCGCTGGTCAACCTCGCGCGGGTGTTCGCGACCATGGCGACGGCCGATCCCGGGACCCCGGAACGCCGGGTCGCCGACGCGGTACGCGCGCATCCGCGAGTGATTTCCGGCACGAACGGGGCCGATCTGCTGGCCATGCGGGCCACCCCGGGACTGGTGTGCAAGATCGGCGCGGACGGTGTGCACGCAGGCGCGTTGCCGGACGGATCGGCTTTCGCGTACAAGATCGAAGACGGTCACGATCGGGCGCGAATGCCGCTGACGCTGGCGATTCTGCATCGGATGGGGATCGTGTGGACCGATGCGCACGCGGAGCTCGCGGCCCCCGCAGTGCTCGGCGGGGGCGCTCGAGTCGGTGTGATTCGCGCGATACCCGGCGTGGTCTAGGTATTCCACGGCGGGGCGACAAGCGGGCAAACGGCACCGGTTCCGGAGTTCTTCACCCACTCCTGGAAGCGAGACCGCCGGACACACGCTAAAGTGTCTGTCAGGAAGAGTATTAATTCGAACGGGGCCGCCACCAAACCCCAGGCCGCCCCGCTGTGACGCGAGGGGGTCAGCCATGGGCCGTGGCCGGGCTAAGGCAAAGCAGACCAAGGTCGCGCGCGAGCTGAAGTACAGCTCGACGCCGACCGACTTCGCGAGCCTTCAGCGCGAGCTTTCGGGAAGCCCCACCTCCCAGCGGAGTGGTGTGCTGTCCGATGAGCACGACGCGGACGACTCTTTGTCCCGCTGGGACGAGGACGACTACGACGACTGGCGCCGCTGACTCGGATTTACGTCTGAAGGGGGAGGCCGGCGGGCCTCCCCCTTCGATCGTTGTCGCGGGTTGACGTCACAGGCGCCGAAAAGGCTTGCAACACAACAGAGTCCCGCATCGCACGAGGATGCGGGGCTCTGACGTGTCTTCGCCGCGGTCAGAACCGCGGATGCTCCCCCACCAGGACGGCGCGCATGGCGTCGGCGTCCTTGGCCTTCTTGACCGTGCCCAGCGTCCAGCACTCGATGTGCCGCGCGGTCAGCACTGCCAGCGCCCGGTCCACGTCCTCCGGGGCGACGACGGCGACCATGCCGACGCCCATGTTGAACGTCTTCTCCATCTCGGCCCGCTCCACCCGGCCGCGCTGGGCGATCATCTTGAACACCGGCGCCGGGTTCCAGGTGCCGCGATCCAGCTCGGCCACCATGCCCGGGGGCAGCACCCGGGCCAGGTTCGCCGTCAGGCCGCCGCCGGTGACGTGGGCGAAGGTGCGCACATCGGTCTCGGCGATCAGCGCCAGGCAGTCCTTGGCGTAGATCCGGGTCGGCTCGAGTAGTTCCTCGCCCAAGGTGCGGCCGAATTCCTCGACGTGGCCGGTGAGCGACATGCGGTCGATGTCGAGCAGCACCTTGCGGGCCAGGCTGTAGCCGTTGGAGTGCAGCCCGGAGGACCCCATGGCGATCACCACGTCGCCGGGACGGACCCGGTCGGGACCGAGCACCGCGTCGGCCTCGACCACGCCGATGCCGGTGGCGGACAGGTCGTAGTCGTCCGGGTCCATCAGCCCGGGATGCTCGGCGGTCTCGCCTCCCAGCAGCGCGCAACCGGCGCGCACACAACCCTCCGCGATACCGGAGACCAGTTCGGCGACCTTCTCCGGCACGACCTTGCCGATGGCGATGTAGTCCTGCAGGAACAGCGGCTCCGCGCCGCAGACCACGAGATCGTCCACCACCATGGCGACCAGGTCGAGGCCGACGGTGTCGTGCTTGTCCATCGCCTGGGCGACCGCGATCTTGGTGCCGACGCCGTCGGTGGAGGCCGCCAGCAGCGGTTCCCGGTAGCCGCCCTTCAACGCGAACAGCCCGGCGAAACCACCGAGGCCGCCTTGGACCTCGGGCCGGGTCGCCTTCTTCGCCAATGGCCCGAACAACTCGACTGCGCGGTCACCTGCCTCGATGTCCACGCCTGCCGCGGCGTATGAGGCACCACCACTGGGGGTCTGTTCAGTCATCTTCGGGGAAAGCTCCAAACCGAATCGGCGGATAGATGCCTGCTCACGCTACCGGAGCCGGATAACGACCCCGCACCGGTGTTGGCTCGCCCTCTTGACAATAGGGCAGAACCAACCGTAAAGCGGACGATCAGTCCGTCTCGTTCCCGTCGAGCCGCCCGGCCTGCTCCCGGCGGCGGCGTTGCCGCACCGGGTCGGGCACCGGCACGGCGGCGACCAAGCGCCGGGTGTACTCCTCCCGCGGCGCGCGCAGGATGCGATCGCGATCACCCTCCTCGACCACAGCACCGTCGCGCAACACCACGATCCGGTCGGCGAGCTGGTCGACCACCGCCAGGTCATGGCTGATGAACAGGCACGCCCAGCCGCATTCGCGCTGTAGCCGGCCGAACAACTCCAGCACCGCCGCCTGCACCGAGACGTCCAGCGCGCTGGTCGGCTCGTCGGCGACCAGCAGGTCCGGGTCGAGCACCAGGGCGCGGGCCAGGCTCGCGCGCTGACGCTGCCCGCCGGACAACTCGTGCGGGTAGCGACCTTCGACACCCGCGGGCAAACGCACGTCGTCGAGCAGTCCGCGCACCCTGGCTCGGATCTGCGCGGAGCTTCCGGCCTTGTGCACCAGCAACGGCTCCGCGACACACTCCCCCACGGTGAGCCGGGGGTTCAGCGAACTGGCCGGGTCCTGGAAGACGAATCCGAAGCGCCGCCGGATCGGCCGCAGCTTGCGCTGCGACAGGCCCGCGATGTCCTGCCCGCGCACCCGCACCGTCCCGGAGGTCGGCCGTTGCAGCGCCGCCACGCAACGGCCGATGGTCGACTTGCCCGATCCGGATTCCCCGACCAGGCCCAGCGTCTCGCCGGGCGCGATCCGCAGGCTCACCCCGTCCACGGCGCGGAACCGCGGCCTGCCGAACGAACCGGGGAATTCGACCACGAGGTCGCGGATCTCGAGCACCGGATCGGCCGCGGTTCCGGTGCGGTCGGACGGCCCGTGTTCGATCTGTTCGGCGCCCAGGTGCGGCACCGCGGCCAGCAGGGCGCGGGTGTACTCGGCCGTGGGCCGGGCGAACAGCTCGTCCACCGGCGCCTGCTCGACCACCGCGCCGTCGCGCATCACCACAACGCGGTCGGCGATGTCGGCGACCACGCCCATGTTGTGGGTGATCAGCACGATCGCGCTGCCGATCCGGTCGCGCAGGTCCCGCAGCAGGGCGAGGATCTCGGCCTGCACCGTGACGTCCAGCGCCGTGGTCGGCTCGTCGGCGATGATCACCTTCGGTTCGCAGGCGATGGCGATGGCGATCATCACCCGTTGTTTCTGTCCGCCGGAGAGCTGATGCGGGTAGTAGTCCACCCGGTGCTCCGGGTCGGGCAACCCCACCAGGCGCAGCAGTTCCACCGCGCGTGCTCTCGCGGCCTTCTTGGTCATCTCGGTGTGCGCCCGCAGCGCCTCGCCGATCTGGAAACCGACGGTGAACAACGGGTCCAGCGCCAGTCCGGGTTCCTGGAACACCATCGAGATCGCTCCGCCGCGCAATGCGGTGAGCTGCTTCTCGCTCATCGCGGTGACCTGCTCGGTGCCCAGGGTGACCAGGCCGGCAACGGTGGCGGTCGCGGGCAGCAACCCCATCGCGGTGCGCGAGCTCACCGACTTGCCCGAACCGGATTCTCCGACGACGGCCAGCACTTCGCCCGGATAGACCTGGTAGGAGACGTCGGTGACCGCGTGCACGGGCCCCGCGTCGGTGGCGAAGGTGACCGACAGCGATTCGACGGACAGGGCGGGGCGGCCCCGGCCGGCCGCGGAAGACTCAGGCATCGGTCACGTCCTTTCCTCCGCCCGGCGCGACGCCGGGCGCGCTCGCCACCGCCGCCGCGCGACGAGTGCGCAGGATGGGGTTGAGCACTTCGTTGAGGCTCTCGCCCACCAAGGTCATGCCGAGCACGACGAGCACGATGGCGACGCCGGGGAAGACACCCGTCCACCAGATGCCGTTGGAGACGTCCGACAGCGCTTTGTTCAGGTCGAAGCCCCACTCCGCGGCCTGGGTCGGTTCGATGCCGAAACCGAGGAAGCCGAGCCCGGCCAGGGTGAGGATGGCCTCCGATCCGTTGAGCGTGACGATCACCGGCAGCGATTGGGTGACGTTGGCGAGGATGTGCCGGAACAGGATTCGCGTGGTCGACGCACCGGTCACCCGGGCCGCGTCGACGTACGGCTCCTGCTTCACGGCCACGGTCGCGTTGCGCACCACGCGGAAGTACTGCGGCACGAAGACCGCCGTGATGGCGACCGCCGCGGACAGCACACCGCCCAGGCTGGTCGAGCGGCCGCCCGCGACCACGATGGACACCACGATCGCCAGCAGCAGAGTCGGAAACGCGTACATCGCGTCCATGAACAGCACCAGCAGCCGGTCCGGCCACCGCCCGGCATAGCCGGACAGCAACCCCAGCGGCACCCCGATCAGCAGCGAGAGCACCAGCGAGATCGCGATCACCCACAGTGCGGTGCGCGCACCGTAGATCACCCGGGAGAACACGTCCTCGCCGCGCACCGATGTGCCGAACCAGTGTTCGGCCGACGGCGCCTGCTGGCGGGCGAACTCGACACCGTCGGCGGCGCTCTGGGCGAACCCGTACGGCGCGATCAGCGGAGCGAGAACGGCGGCGACCACGAAGACGCCGACCAACGCGAGCCCGAGGATCAGCGTCGCGCGCTGCAACCCCGCGGTCATCGCGAACAACCGCAGGCCGGGTACGCCCCTTCGCGGCGCGGACGGCATGACCGGAGGTTCGTTCAGTAGTTCCGGAGCGGTCATCAGAACCTCACCCTCGGATCGATCAGCGCGACCAGGACGTCCACCACGAAGCTCAGCACCGCCACGATGAGCGCGATGAACGCGACGATGCCCTGCACTGCGATGAAGTCGCGCGCCGACAGGTACTGCGCGAACTGGTAGCCGAGGCCCTTCCACTCGAAGGTGGTCTCGGTGAGCACCGACGCGCCGAGCATCATGGCGATCTGCATGCCCATCACCGTGACTATCGGGATCATCGCGTTGCGGAAGGCATGCCGGCCGGTCACCACGCGGCGGGACAGACCGCGCGCCCGTGCCGCGTCCACGTAGTCGGCGCGCAGGGTCTGGATCAGGTTGATCCGCACCAGCCGCAGGAAGATGCCCGCGGTGAGCAGGCCCAGCGCGACGGCGGGCAGCACGGCGTGTCTCAGCACGTCGAGCAGGTAGCCGGAGTCGCCGTAGAGGATCGCGTCGATCACCATGATGTTGGTCTTCGGCGAGACGTGCTGCAACCGCAGTTCCACGTTGGTGCTCGCCCGTCCCGCCACCGGCAGCCAGCCCAGCCGCACCGCGAACACCAGCTTGAGCAGCAGGCCGACGAAGAACACCGGCGCGGCGTAGAACAGGATGGCCAGCAGGCGCAGCGTGGTGTCGGCAGCCGAATCCCGGTGGGTGGCGGCGTATCTGCCCAGCGGGACGCCGATCGCGAACGCGACGATCAGCGCCCAGCACACCAGCTCCAGCGAGGCCGCGCCATAGGTGAGCACCACCTCGCTGATCTCCCGATTGTCCTGGGAGCGGCCGAGATCACCGTGCAGCAGCCCGGAGAGGTAGTCCCGGTACTGGGCCAGGATCGGCCGGTTGAGCCCGGCTGCCTCCTTGCGCGCCGCTATCTGCTCCTGGGTCATGCGCCCGCCCATGGCCGCGCTGATCGGATCGCCGACCACGCGCATCAGGAAGAACACGACCGTGACCAGGATCCACGCGGTCACCGGGATCAGCAGCAGGCGGACGCCGAGGTAGCGCGACAACATGCGGTACCGAGAATCGTCGCCGCCCCTGCCTGTTCGCCGCGGGCCCCGGGGCCGGGCCCGGATTGCTGCCGGCGCGCTGTCCGCCGATATCGTCGCCTCCGGCCCGACCGTCTCGCCGGAACTCACTTGCTCAGCACCGTATAGCGGAACTTGAACGACGCGTCGAGCGTCTGCTCCACGCCTTGCACGCCTGCGGCCGAGACCGCGATCTGCTTGCCGGACAGCAGCGGGACGATCGGCAGGAAGTTCTGCGCGAGGTCGCGCTGCACCTGCTGGATCTGCGCGAGCCGCTTGTCCTTGTCGGGCTGGGTGGCCTGCGCGATCAGCTGCGCGGAGATGCCCGGGTCCTCGAAGTGCGATTGCAGGAAGTTGTTCGGGCCGAAGAACGGAGAGAGGTAGTTGTCCGGGTCCGGGAAGTCCGGGAACCAGCCGAACTGGTAGAGCGGGTAGCCGTCGCGGGCCCGTTCGCGCTGGTAGGTCACCCATTCGGTGGATTGCAGGTTGACCGAGAACAAACCGGTGGCCTCCAGCTGCGACTTGATCGCGGCGTACTCCTCGGAGCTGCTGGAGCCGTAGTGGTCCGGGTTGTATTGGAGATTCAGCTCCACCGGGGTCGCCACCCCGGCGTCGGCCAGGAATCGCGCCGCCTGATCCTTGTTCGGCCGGGCGCCGTAGATGTCCTCGAACGGCTCCGCCGCGCCCGGCACGCCCTGCGGCACGGACGAATACGCGGGCAGGTACGTCTTCTTGTAGACGCCGTCGGCCAGCGCGGCCCGATCGACGGTGGACGCGACCGCCTTGCGCACGGCCAGTTTCTGCGCGGGTGTACCGCCCGGCATGGTGTTCAGGTTGAACACCAGGTAGCGCAATTCACCGCCCGGGCCTTCGTGCACGGTGACCTTGCTGTCGTTGCGCAGCGACTCGATGTCGGTGGGCGTCAGCGACCGATATCCGACGTCGAGCGAACCGTTCTGGAGGTCGAGTTTCATGTTGTCGGTGGTGGCGTAGTACTTCGTCGACACCGTCTTGGTTCTCGGTGTGCCGAGGATGCCGTTGTAGTCGGCGAAGGCCCGGTACTCGACCAGTTTGTTCTTGTCGTAACCGGCGATGGTGTACGGGCCGGAGTAACCCTTGCCCCGCACCACGTCCTCGTCCGGCAGCACCCGGTCCGGGGCGTACACCTTCTCGTCGACGATCGGTCCCGCTTGGGTGGGCAGGATCGCGGGGAAGGTCTGATCGTTGGCCACCTTCAGCGTGAACGCGACGGTGCGCGCGTCCACCACGTCGGTCTTCTCCAGGTTGCCGAGCAGTGCCGCGGGCCCGTTCGGATCGTTGATCCGCAGCATCCGGTCGAAGGAGAACTTCACGCTGGTGGCGGTCAGCGGGTTGCCGTTGGCGAATCTCAGGCCGTCCTTCAGCGTGCAGGTGTACACCGTCGGCGCGGTGAACTCGCACTTCTGCGCGGCATCGGGCCGGGGTGTCGCGTCGCCGGGCGCGAAGTTCAGCAGATACTGGTAGATCTGGGTCTCGGCGACGAGCGAGCCGTTGTCGTAGGCGGCCGCCGGATCGAGCGAGAAGATCTTGTCGGTGGTGCCTGCCACCAGGCCGCCGCCGTCGTCGTCCTCGCCGGTTCGCCCGGAACCGCAGCCCGCCAGCATCGACGCCGCCAACCCCAGTAAGCCGACGGCCGCGATGGTTCGCGTCCCGATCCGCCGCCCCAACCACGAATTCCTCATCACGGCCCCACTTCTCGAACGCCGCACCGCGCTCGGCGTGGATCGCGGGCCCGGTGCGGACGCGGGTGAACTTCCGGTCTGATCGGCACCGTACCCACGAAGCATTTTCGGCACGTTACGTTTTCGAAGAAAATCCGCGAGCCCGTCAGCAGGCGTTATGCGCAGCGCCTACGACCGCCGGTTGAACCGGTCGTATGTCCAGGACGGCGGCGTCGCGCGGGGCGTCATGTCTCGAGCACGCCACGCGACGCTGCGCGACAGGACATGACGGTGCCGGCGAACGCTTCCGGCGAACCATCACTCGCCGCGGCGAAAGGGATTCCGGCGCACGCCCGGAGCGGGCGACCCACCGGCGCAGGTGATCACAAGGCGATCAGTGGCCGCTCACGGACGGCTCAGCGCGCTCGCATTCGCGTTATCGCTCAGCAGCGCGGCCTCGGACTGGCCGGTGAGCATGCCCTCGAGCACGTTCTTCCCGATGGCCGCCTCGGTGGGCAGCGGAATCGGATAGGTGCCGTCGAAGCACGCGCAGCACAGCCGCGAGCGCGGCTGTTCGGTCGCGGCGACCATGCCGTCGAGCGAGATGTAGCCGAGGGTGTCGGCGCCGATCGACCGGCGCACGCCCTCGACCATGTCCGCGACATCGCCTTCGGTCCCCGCGCCGTTGGCGATCAGCTCTGCCCGCGAGGCGAAGTCGATGCCGTAGAAGCACGGCCATTTCACCGGCGGCGAAGCGATCCGCACGTGGATCTCCACCGCACCCGCCTCGCGCAGCATCCGGATGAGCGCGCGCTGGGTGTTGCCGCGCACGATCGAGTCGTCCACGACGATCAGGCGCTTGCCCCGGATCACCTCGCGCAGCGGATTGAGCTTGAGCCGGATGCCCAGCTGCCGGATGGTCTGGCTGGGCTGGATGAAGGTGCGCCCGACGTAGGCGTTCTTCATCAGACCCTGGCCGTAGGGCACTCCCGACCCCTGCGCGTAGCCGACGGCGGCCGGCGTGCCGGATTCGGGGACCGGGATCACCAGATCGGCGTCTACCGGGTGTTCCTTCGCGAGGCGCCGGCCGATCTCCACCCGGGTGGCGTGCACCGACCGGCCCGCGATGGTGCTGTCCGGCCGGGCCAGGTACACGTACTCGAAGACGCAGCCCTTGGGCTCGGGGTTGGCGAATCGCATCGAGCGCACGCCTTCGGCGTCGATCGCCAGCAATTCGCCGGGTTCGATCTCGCGGACGAACGCGGCGCCGACGATGTCCAGCGCGGCCGTCTCGCTGGCAACGACCCAGCCACGCTCCAGCCTGCCAAGGCACAGCGGGCGGACGCCGTGCGGGTCGCGCGCGGCGTAGAGGGTGTGCTCGTCCATGAAGGTCAGGCAGAACGCGCCCTTCAAGGTGGGCAGCAGTTCCATCGCGGCCTGCTCGATGCTCGAGTCGGCGGAGGCGTGCGCGAGCAGCGCGGTGACCACGTCGGAGTCGGACGTCGCCGCGGCGGGCTGCGGGCGCCCGCCCCGGACGGAAGCGCCGAGCAGGCCGAGTTCGCGTGCGCGACCGGCCAATTCGGCGGTGTTGACCAGATTTCCGTTGTGCCCCAGGGCAAGTCCGGAACCGACAGCGGTGGTGCGGAAGATGGGCTGCGCGTTCTCCCAGGTCACCCCGCCCGTGGTGGAGTAGCGGCAGTGCCCGACGGCGACGTGACCCGGCATGGCCGCCAGCGTCTGCTCGTCGAACACCTGGCTGACCAGACCCAGATCCTTGAAGACCAGGATCTGCGAGCCGTCCGACACCGCGATGCCCGCCGCCTCCTGTCCGCGGTGTTGCAGCGCATAAAGCCCGTAATACGTGAGCTTCGCCACTTCTTCGCTCGGCGCCCAGACTCCGAAGACTCCGCACTCCTCGCGCGGCTCGTTCTCGTCGACGTCCGGGGCGGGACAGGAGGGGGCGGAAATGCTCTGGACCGGCAGTTCGGCGTTGGTCACCGTTTGCTCCCTGTTCGGGCGGGCTGGGGGCAGATTTCATTCTACGGGTGCTCGGTGGCGCACCGACACCGCCGCCGCATCCGAGCAGCAATCCGGGGTGCCCGAAGCGCGGCCGGTACGACGCGGGCAGCTGTTACGGTGCGCACCGTGACGACTACGGACGACGCGAGCACGACGGAGTCGGGTGCGGCCCCCGCGCGCAGGCCATGGCCTCGGATGGTGCTCTTCCCTCTCGCGGTGCTGAGCCTGCTCACCGCACTGCTGGGCATCATGTACCTCGACTACGTCGTCGATCCGGAGAAGAACCTGCACGATTTCCCGATCGCCCTGGTCAACCAGGACGTCGGCGACACCATCGGCAACGGGAGCACCGCGCGGAAGGTGAATTTCGGCGACCAGATCACCCAGGCGCTGTCCGATGGGGTGCCGTCGGACAAGGTCGACCTGCGGGTGATCAGCATCAACGAGTCCGAGCGGCAGATGCAGTCCGGACAGGTCTACGGCGCGATCATCATCCCGAGCGATTTCAGTAAGCGGCTCGGGAATCTGGGTGTGGGCAGTGTCATACCGGGCGACATCCAGCGGCCGATCATCACGTTGCAGACGAATCCGCGCACGGGCGCGTTCGGCACCCAGATCGTGCTCCGGGTCGGCGACGAGGCGCTCACCGTGGTGAACAAGCAGGTCGGCAAGCAGCTGCTCGATCAGGTCACCGCGCAGCTCACCCCGCCGCCCGGCGGTCCGCCCGCGCCAGAACTGACCGCGGCGACCAAGGTCGCGCTGGCGTCGCCGATCGAGGTGGTCACCCAGCAGTATCACCCGCTGCCGCACGGTAGCGGGCAGGGGCTGACCGCCTTCTTCTACGCCCTGTTGCTGCTGCTGGCCGGTGTGGTCGGCGCGATGGTGATCCACACCATGATCGACGCGCAGCTCGGCTTCGTGCCCACCGAGTACGGCCCCTGGTACGTGCACTACCCGTCGACGCCGATCTCGCGGTTCAGGACGCTGCTGATCAAGTGGGGCGTGTTCGTGCTGGCGGCGAGCATCGTCTCCGCGGTGTTCCTGCTCGTCGGCAAGCTGCTGGACATGCCGATCGGCAATCCGCTCGCCCTGTATCTCTACAGCGTGCTGGCCCTCACCGCGGTGGGCGTCACCGGGCTGTCCACGCTGGCGGCGATCGGCTCGGCGGGCCTGCTGGTGAACCTGATCCTGTTCGTCATCCTCGGTTTGCCGTCCTCCGGCGGCACCGTGCCGATCGAGGCGACGCCGCGATACTTCGGCTCGCTCGCTTCCTTCGAGCCCATGCACCAGGTGTTCCTCGGGGTGCGGTCGATCCTGTACTTCGACGCGAATTTCGAGGCGGGACTCACGCGCGGGGTGTGGATGGCCGTCCTGGGGCTGGCGATCGGGCTGGTGCTGGGCGCGGCGATCACCCGCTTCTACGACCGTAAAGGGCTGGAGCGCCGCAACATCGTCCAGGCGTAACCGGGACACGCCGCGTCGCAGCGGTTTCCGAGCACACCTCGACCGACCCGTCGCCCACCGCTCAGGCGGTGGCCCGGACGATCGGGAGCCAATGAGCGATCTCGGCCGCGCGGGTGCCGGAGGCGGTGACGGCGCCGGAGGCGACGGCGTCGTCGAACTCGAGCAGGCCGGTGGCCAACAGCAGCCAAGTGCGCGGGTCGGTCTCGACGACGTTCGGCGGGGTGCCCCTGGTGTGCCGCGGCCCCTCGACGCACTGCACCGCGACGAACGGCGGCACCCGCACCTCCACCGAATGCCCCGGCGCGGAGGCCGCCAGCGAGCGCGCCGTGGTCCGCACCGCCGCCGCGAGTTCGGCGCGCGCGGGCGCGTCGACCGACTCGTCCCGCAACCACTCGCTCACCACCGCCACCGCCGCCCTCGTTCGCGCCGGGTCGACCGTCCCTCGTCCTGCCACCTTCCCGACCCTACTTCCCCACCCCGCCCGCCCCGAGAAGTCGCCGCACCCCTTCGAGAGGAAGCGTGGCGCAACCGGACCGTCAGCGGGGACGAGGGGTATCCGAAGCGAGGGTCGGGAATTCATTCACAGTTGTCCCCAGGCCGAACGCCCGGGATTCGAGCAAGGAAGCCTCGATGCGACGGGCCAGGCGTGGAGCGATCCCCCCACCCGCGTTCATGGCCAGGTGCAGCAGCGCCGGAGCGGCGGTGCCCGCCGTGCGGCGGCGCAGCCAACCGAATAGGAGGCCGCCCACCGTGGTCACGGCCACGGTGGCGGGAACACTGTCCCCCACGGCTCGCGCGGGAGCGATATGCCAGAGCCCGAAGGTCACCGCACCGAGCACCGCACCGGCTCGCGGACCGAAGCGGCGGTCCAGCAGGGGTTCCAGCGTGCCGCGGAAGACGAGTTCCTCGCTGTAGACGGTCCCGAGTGGGATGTGTACTGCCACCCACTCGCTCGTCGACACGTCGGGCCCACGGTCGGCGAGTTCGGCCAGCTGCCATCGCAACGACGGAACGGCAAGCGCGGCACCGTAACCGGCCATGACACCCGAGGTGGCGAGCAGCCCCCAGCGCACGCCGGGCGGCGCGCAACGGCCCGGTTCGGCGCGCAGCGCGAGCGCGTACGCGGTGGCGAACCCGGCATTGGCCACGGTCCGTCCACGTATGCCCAGGCCGAGGCGGGGCAGAACCGCATTGCTCCACAGCAGCGGAAAGACCACGGCCGCGAGGGTTCTCGCGGCACGCCTCCGTCTCACTTGGTCGTCCGCTCGTAATCCTCGGCGGCCTCGACTTCGGCCCGGATCCGTTCGGATCGCTCCGCGGTCCAGTCCGGCGGCGCGGCGATGGCCGCCCAGCCGTCCAGCACCAGGCTGCCGTAGCGATGTCCGTGCCCGTCGGTGACGCCCTGCGCGTTGGTCAGGTCGGCGGCCACCTGCCAGAAGGTGACGAACGGCCACCAGCGCATCTGGGAGGAGACGTCCGAGCCGCGCGGCTCGGACAGCCAATCCGGGCGCGAGAAGATCAGGTCCGGCGACCACCAGACGATCGGGTCGGACGCGTGCTGTAGATACGCGATGCGCGGCGGCCGCCACTCCGTCGAGGGCCGCGCCAGGTCGGCGCTGTCGCTGGCGAACCGGACCACCAACCCGTCCGCGTACAGCGGCTGGACCTCCCGGGACCCCGGATCGCGGCGGGCGACGAACTGCTGCCACAGCCGGTTGGAATTGGGCGGGCCGACCCAGAGTGCGCCGTCGACCTTGGCCCGCAGATCGGCCAGACCGTCGAACGCCGCCTCGGAACCCTGCGAACCCAGGCTCTCCCCGTACACCAGCAGCTTGGGGCGAACCTGCGGCGGCCGCGCGGACCAGTGCTGGTACACCGCGTCGAACACGTCCCTGCCCGCCGCGGCGGCCTTGTTGCGGTCGGCCAGGAACGACAGCACGCTGGGCAGGTACGAGTACTGCGTGGCGACCATCGCGGTGTCACCGTCGTACATGTACTCGATCGCCCCGGCGGCCAGCGAGTTCACCCACCCGGTCCCGGTGGTGGTGACCACCACGAGCGCCTTCCGGTCGAACGCTCCGGTTCGCTCCAATTCCGCCACCGCCAGCTCGGCCGGTTCCTCGTCGCCTTCGCCCGACTCCAAACCGACGTAGGCCCGGATGGGTTCCTTGGCCGGACGGCCGGTGACCGAGGTGATGCGGCTCGCCGTGGGGCCGTGCGAGACGAACCAGCGCCCTTCGAAGCCGAGGGTCTCCCACTTCGCCAGCGAGGTCGGGCTGCCCGAGCGTTCCGGCTGCTGCGGCTGCACCGCGTTCACCGAGGTGTGGTCGTTCTGCACGCTGAAGGCCGAGTTGGCCACCGCGAAGAACGCCTGGGTGGCCACACCGTTGAAGATCGTCACCGCCAGCACCACCAGCACCAGGAACCCGGCGGCCGGCGCGAGTTCGCGCGGGATCCGCACCCACCGATTGAGCAGGCGGGCCAGGAACAGGATGATCTCCCGCAGCGTCCGATAGGCCGAGACGGCCGCGACGCCGACCGCCAGGCTGAGCAGACCGGTGCGCAGATAGGCGGGCGTGGTGGTGCCTTCCATGCCCATCAACGCCGTGATCTCACGCTGCCACCGCGCCGACTGGATCAGCATCAGCGCGGCGCTCAACGCGGCGGTGAGCAGCACGGCGGACTTGATCGCGTAACGCGCCCACGTCGGCGGCGGCGAGATCTTCAACCGTGGCCGCACCCACAGCCGGAACAGCCACTCCAGCAAACAGCCGGCGCCGTAGCCGATGGCGGCGTTGATCCCGCTGATCAATCCCTGGAACAGCCAGTCGCGCGGCAGCAGCGAAGGCGTCACCGACAGCGCGAAGAACACGGTGGCCACGACCAGGCCGACGTAGTTGAGATCGATGACGTCCTCGGCGTGCCGGGTCATCGCGACCGCGCGCGTACGCAGCTTTCGCATGGTCCCGGCGCTCTCCAGCATTCGATCAGTATGGCGGTCGGCACCGACGGCCCGGCGCGTCGCCCACCGCGACGCGGGCGCACCGGGCGCGGATCACACCGCCCGCGGACGGTGTGAACGGACGGATTTTCCGAATGGCAACTACCCATTCCGCTCGAGTAGTTGTACAGGGGTGCTCGGACCGCGCCGTCCGGAAACTCTTATCCATGAGCACAACGACCACGCGGACGAAAGCCAGCGCCGCATACGTCGCGCAGGCCTCGCTCGCCTTCGGCATCAGCTTCGTCGGCATCGGCATCGGCATCTACGCGCTGCCACTGGATGTCTGGCAGCGCGGATTCCTGGCGATGTCGATGCTCTTCCTGGTCACGAGCACCTTCACGCTGGCGAAGGTGGTCCGCGACCAGCACGAGGCGGCGACCATAAACGGTCGCATCGATCAGGCGCGGATGGAGAAGCTGCTCTCCGAGCACGATCCGTTCAATTCCGTCGCCTGAGTACGCGCACCTGGGCGGGCCCGGTAACGAGGGGTTCAGGCCCGCCCAGGTGGGCGTTTCGTCAGACGGTGCCCGCGCCGAACAGCTTCGGCAGCGTGCCCTCGTGCGCGGTCCGCAACTCGTCCATGGGGATCGAGAACTGGCCCTGCACCTCGAGCGAATCCGAGCCCTGATCGACCACACCGATACGCACCCACGGCAGTTCGCGCGCGGTGCACATCCGGGTGAACCTGGTCTCCTCCGAGCGCGGCACGGCGACCAGCACGCGCCCCGCCGACTCGGAGAACAGCGTGACGAACGGGTCCTCGCCCTCGGGAAGCAGGATGCGGCAACCGGTTTCACCGGCGAGCACGGCTTCGACGACGGCCTGGGCGAGACCGCCCTCGGAGAGGTCGTGCGCGGCGCTGATCATGCCGTCGCGCGAACCGGCGGTCAGCACCTCCGCGAGCAGCTGCTCGCGGGCGAAGTCGACCTTCGGCGGCACGCCGCCCAGATGATCGTGCTCCACCTGGGACCAGATCGACCCGCCGAACTCGTCGCGGGTCTCGCCGAGCAGGATCAGCGTCTCGCCCGGCTCCAGGCCGAGGCCGGTCGGGATGCGGCGGTGTACGTCGTCGATCACGCCGAGCACGCCGACCACCGGGGTCGGCAGGATCGCGGTCTGGCCGGTCTGGTTGTAGAAACTGACGTTGCCGCCGGTGACCGGGATGCCGAGCGCAACGCAGCCGTCCGCCAAGCCGCGCACGGCCTGCTGGAACTGCCACATCACGCCGGGGTCCTCCGGCGAACCGAAGTTCAGGCAGTTGGTGACGGCCTTCGGCGTCGCGCCGGTGGTGGCCACGTTGCGGTAGGCCTCGGCCAGCGCCAGCTGCGCACCGGCGTAGGGGTCCAGCTTGGTGTAGCGGCCGGACGCGTCGGTGGCCAGCGCGATGCCGCGGCCGGTCTGCTCGTCGATCCGGATGACGCCCGCGTCGGCCTGGTCGGCGAGCACGGTGTTGCCGCGCACGTAGCGGTCGTATTGCTCGGTGATCCACTTGCGGCTGCACAGCTGCGGGCTGGAGATCATCCGCAGCAGCGTGGCGCGCAATTCGTCGGCGGTCTCCGGCCGGGCGAGCCGGTCCGGGGTGTCGGCGATCAGCGCGTCCTGCTCGTCGGGCCGCGCGAGCGGGCGCTCGTAGACCGGCCCCTCGTGCGCGACGGTGCGCGGCGGCACGTCCACCACGGTGTCGCCGTGCCAGGTGACCACCAGCCGGTCACCCTCGGTGACCTCGCCGATCACCGTGGCCAGCACGTCCCACTTGCGGCACACGGCCATGAACGCGTCCACGTTCTCCGGGGTGACGACCGCGCACATGCGCTCCTGCGACTCGCTGGAGAGCACCTCGGCGGGCGTCATGCCGGTCGCGCGCAGCGGCACCTTGTCCAGCTCGATGTGCATGCCGCCGTCACCGGCCGCCGCGAGCTCGGAAGTGGCGCAGGACAACCCGGCGCCGCCGAGGTCCTGGATGCCGACCACCAGCTTCGCCGCGTACAGCTCGAGACAGCACTCGATGAGCACCTTCTCGGTGAACGGGTCGCCGACCTGCACCGAGGGCAGCTTCTTGCGGCCGGAGCCGGACTCGTCACCGGAGAAGGTGTCCGAGGCCAGCACCGAGACGCCGCCGATGCCGTCCAGGCCGGTGCGCGCGCCGAACAGCACGATCTTGTTGCCCGTGCCGGAGGCGAAGGCCAGGTGCAGGTCCTCGACCCGCATCACCCCGGCGCACAGCGCGTTCACCAGCGGGTTGCCCTGGTAGGAGGCGTCGAACACGGTCTCGCCGCCGACGTTCGGCAGGCCGAGCGAGTTGCCGTACCCGCCGACACCGCGCACCACGCCGTCCACCACGCGGCGGGTGTCGGCCGCGTCCGCGGCGCCGAAGCGCAGTTGGTCCATCACCGCGATCGGGCGCGCGCCCATCGCCATGATGTCGCGCACGATGCCGCCGACGCCGGTGGCCGCACCCTGGTACGGCTCGACGTAGGAGGGGTGGTTGTGACTTTCCACCTTGAAGGTGACCGCCCAGCCGTCGCCGACGTCGACGACGCCCGCGTTCTCACCGATGCCCGCGAGCATGGACTCGCGCATCTCGTCGGTGGTGGTCTGGCCGAAGTAGCGCAGATGCACCTTCGAGGACTTGTAGGAGCAGTGTTCGCTCCACATCACCGAGTACATCGCCAGTTCGGCGTCCGTCGGCCTGCGGCCGAGGATCTCCTTGATCCGGGCGTACTCGTCGTCTTTGAGCCCGAGTTCTTTGTAGGGTTGCGGCACGTCGGGGTTTGCTGCGGCTGCGCTGACGGTGTCGACCTGCGGAGTCACGGAGTACCAGGGTCCTTTCGGCCGGGCATTGTGAAGCGACGAGCATTGTCACTGGGGGGCGGCGAGATGCCTGGGTGTAAGTCTAGAGGCAGTGGGTACGGGCCATACGCACCGGCTAGTCTGAGCCGGTGAACGAAGGATCGGGGGTCGCGAATCCGGGTGAGCGATCGATCGCCTCGGACGCCGCGTCGGCCCGGAGCGGGGAATCGGGAGCCGCGCCCGGTGACGCGTCGCCGAACCCCGGGACACCGCAAGTGCGCTGGCTGATTGCTGCTGCCGCGTTGTTCGCGGTGTCGGTGCTCGTCTCGCTGCTGGCGCACTGGTGGCACGGTTACATCGACCTGCAGGTCTATCGCAACGGCGCCCGGGTCTGGTTGGACGGCGGCGATCTGTACGGCCCGATGCCACCGGTCGAGGGGATCGGGCTGCCGTTCACCTATCCGCCCTTGGCCGCGTTGTTCTTCGCGCCGCTGGCGCTGCTGCCGCTGGTGATCGCCGAGGTGGTGGTGGTCGTCACCTCCGTAGCCGCCCTGGCCATCTCGCTGTGGCTGGTGCTGGCTCGGTTGCGTCCCGACCTGTCCCGTCCGGCCGTGCTCGCCCTGGTCGTCGGCGCGGTCGCGGTGGCGCAGTTCTTCGAACCGGTCCGCCAGACCTTCGGCTTCGGCCAGATCAACCTGGTGCTGATGGCCGCGATCACCCTGGACTGCCTGGCGCGCAAGCCTTTCTGGCCGCGCGGCATGCTGATCGGCATCGCGGTGTCGGTGAAACTGATCCCGGCCGGATACCTGCTGTACTTCTTGCTGCGCAAGGACTGGAAGGCCGCCGGCACGCTGGTGGTGTCCGCGATCGCGGCGGTCGGTCTCGGATTCCTGCTGTTCCCCGACGATTCCGTGGACTACTGGTTCCACACCCTCGCCGACACCGGCCGGATCGGACCGCCCTACTTCGCGGGTAACCAATCCATCAAGGGCATGGCCTTCCGGTTGGGCATCGACGACACGGCGGCCACTCTGCTGTGGATCACGCTGTCGGTGCTGGCGGTGGCGCTGGCCGCGGTGTGGATGCGCAGGCTGCTCGAAGCGGGCGCGACCGCGGCGGCGCTGCTGGTGAACGCCGCGGCGGTGCTGCTGGTCTCGCCGGTGTCCTGGTCGCATCACTGGGTGTGGATCGCGCCCGCGCTGGTGCTCACCGCCGACCTCATGGTGCGCGGCACGCGCAGCCCGCGGGTGATCGGCGTGGTCGCGGCGGGCGCCGTGCTGTTCCTGATCGGCCCGCACTGGCTGCTGCCGCACTCGCGCGACCGCGAGCTGGAGTGGGCCTGGTGGCAGCAGATCATCGGAAGCAGTTACGTGCTGGCCACGTTCGCGGTGTTCCTCGTCGCGGTGTTCACCTACCGCCCGATGGCCTCCGGCGTGAGGAAGGCGGCCAGCGCCGCGGCGTAGGCCGGGACGTCGAACACGCCCATCAGCTCGCGCGCGGAATGCATCGCCAGCTGCGGCGCGCCCACGTCGACGGTCGGCATGCCGGTGCGCGCCGCGGTCATCGGTCCGATCGTGGAGCCGCAGGGCAGGTCGGCGCGATGCACATAGCGCTGCAACGGGACCGCGGCCTGCGCGCACGCCAGCGCGAACGCTCCCGCGCCGGTGGCGTCGGTGGCATAGCGCAGGTTCTGGTTGACCTTCAGCACCGGCCCGCCGTTGACCTCGATGCGGTGCGCGGGCTCGTGGCGCTCCGGATAGTTCGGGTGCGTCGCGTGCGCCATGTCGCCGGACGCGCACACCGAACCGGCCAGCGCGGCAAGGTAATCGGCGCGGCCGCCGCCGCGCGCGAGCACGATGCGTTCCAGCACCGTGGGCAGCAGATCCGACTGCGCGCCGCGGTCGGACTGGCTGCCGACCTCCTCGTGGTCGAACATGGCCAGCACCGGGATCGCCGCCCCCGGCGTGTCGATCGCGGCGAGGAACGCTTGGAGGCCCGCGAAGCAGGTGCCCTGGTTGTCCAGGCGGGGTGCGCTGACCAAGTCCTGATCCCGCCCGATCAGCCTGCTCGGTGTCAGGTCGTGGGTCATCAGCTCCCAGCCGAGCACGTCCTCGGGATCGACCTCCACCCGATCGGCCACGAAATCGATGAACGACGCCGCCTCGTACCCCGCGCCCCACACCGCGTTGACGTGCCGCTGCGGGTCCAGCGTGACGCCCCTGCGGTCCTCGGACAGGTGGATGGCCAGCTGCGGCACCCGCAGGATCGGCTCATCGATGCGAACCAGGCGCTCGCCCACGGCGTTTCCGTCGCGCACGCTCAACCGCCCGGAGACGCCGAGCTCGCGATCCAGCCACGAGTTCAGCCACGCGCCGCCGTACGGTTCCAGCCCCACGAGCTGCCAGCCCGCCGAGGTCAGGTCGGGATGCTGCTTGACGCGCAGGTTCGGGCTGTCGGTGTGCGCCCCGACCACACGGAACGGGGTCGCGCCCGCCGTGTCCCCCGCGGCCCAGGCCACCAGCGACCCACCGCGCACCACGTAGTGCCTGCCCGTGCCGTCCGACGGCCAGGTCTGCGACTCGGCGAGCCGGGTGAATCCCCGCGCGTCCAATTCCGCGGCGACCGTGCGGCAGACGTGGAACGGCGACGGAGACGCATCGATGAACGCGCACAGCCCAGCGGCCGTGGCTGCGGTGGTGGAGACGGGCATGCCTGCGATCCTAGGCAAGCGGGCCGTGACCGGTGTGTCCCGGTCGATCGGCGGGTGTGGCGAATACCCGGTCGAATACGCCGTGGCCGATGCGGTAATCGCGAGAAATCGGCCCGCTGAATCACTACTCGGCACGAGTCGATTCGCCCCGGAACATAAGGGCGAGAATGGTCCGGCATCCGATCACGAATCGGGCGTTCGCGGCATTCATCGGATGAATGTCGGTACTTTCGAGTATTACTCCGAGGCGATGGAAACCAGGTCGAGCAATCGAATGAGTTCGGTATATCGGCGCGCGCCGATGCGCCCGCGCAACTCTTGTTCGGCACGCGCCTCCTCCGCGCGCACCTCGGCGACCAGGTCGGCGCCGAGTCTGCTGAGGCCGATGAGGATGCGGCGGCGATCGTCCTGCGCGGCGAGCCGGAAGATCAGGCCGCGCTCGGCCAGATAGTCGGCGTGCCTGGTGGCCGAGGACGGCGCCAGCTGCGATCTGGCCGCCAGTTCGGTCATGGTGATCCCCGCGTCGCCGCACAGATTCGACAGCATCGACCACTGATCCGGCGAGAGCTGCCTGGCGCACAACGCCGCGTCCAGATGCCGCACCCAACCGCGCTCCGCGGCACGCAGCGCGCCATGTAGCGTCGAATTTCCGCTCACAATGGACGTCATTATTTTCCGCCTGCCGTGAATTTCGCTCGAACGAGAAGAAGAGTACCGAATGTCGACGTCGTTCGAGAGCCCTGCGGGGACGATCGAGGTCCTCGACATAGTTCCGCGACAGGGACCGGGCGGTATGAACGCGCAGTCCTGCGACGCGGCGATATCCGTCGCGGCCGATGAAATCAACCGGAGTGCGGGAATTCCGGGGCGCGAAATTCGTACTACGAATATCGACGAGGGCGGACGTCGGCCGAGGTCTCCGCGCTGCCGTCCACCAGCATGATGCACGCCGTCACCGGGGCACCTCCGCGGTTCGCGGGGCCGTGACGGGGGCCTCCGCGGGCCGGTGCCCTACCTGTACGCCATCAGCCACGAAGGCCTGAGCGACCGAGTTACCCAGCGTGCCGCGTTCGGCGAGCACCCGGCCGGGCAGACGGTGCCCACGGCAGTACGCGGCCATCGTCCGCGCGGCGAGCCAACTGCGGGTGAGCCGGGCCGCCGACGGCAATGTCCTGCCAGCGGCGGGCCGGAAGCCGACCACGGCTTCTTCGTGGCGTTCAGCTGCCACGCGCCCAGCGCACCCCAACCCCCGGTTTCGAGCGAAGCGAGACAGAGCATCCGCCCGTTCGCGGCCCGGCTCGCGTCCGAGTGGCCGTCGCGTACGCGACGAAGGAGCAAGCGGCGGTCGCTCGGACGCGAGCCGAGAAGGGGCCGCGAACACCCAGCGCCGCAGGCGCTGGCAAACCAACACAGCCGAACTACACCCCGACCAGCGAGTCCAGTACCGAGAGGAACAGGCCGAGACCGTCGTCACTGGGACCGGTCAGCGGCTCGGTGGCGTGTTCGGGGTGCGGCATCAAGCCGACGACGCGACCGTTCGCCGAGGCGATGCCCGCGATGCCGCGCTGTGAGCCGTTCGGATTGCCGCTCGCGTAGCGGAAGACCACGCGGCCCTCGCCCTCGAGCTGGTCCAGCACGGCTTCCGAGGCCTGGTAGCGCCCCTCACCGGACTTGAGCGGAACGAGGATCTGAGCGCCCGGCTCGAAGCGGGAGGTCCACGCCGTCGACACCGACTCCACGGTCAGCCACTCGTCGCGGCAGATGAAGTGCAGCCCTTCGTTGCGGGTCAGCGCGCCGGGCAGCAACCCGGCCTCGCACAGCACCTGGAAACCGTTGCAGATGCCCAGCACCGGCAGTCCGGCGCCCGCGGCACGCACGACCTCACCCATGACGGGCGCGAAACGGGCGATGGCGCCCGCGCGCAGGTAGTCGCCGTAGGAGAAGCCGCCGGGCACGATCACCGCGTCGACGCTCTTGAGGTCGGCGTCGGCATGCCACAGGCTGACCGCCTCGGCGCCGGCCAGGCGCACCGCCCGTGCCGCGTCCACGTCGTCGAGCGTGCCGGGAAAGGTGATCACCCCGATGCGCGCGCTCATGAGAGGCGAACCACCTTCCACTCCTCGATCACGGTGTTGCACAACAGCGATTCGGCGATCTGCTCGAGCGCCGCGTCGTCGATGTTGTCATCGACGTCGAGTTCGAATCGCTTGCCCTGGCGCACGTCCGAGATGCCCTCGAATCCCAGGCGCGGGAGTGCGCCGACGATGGCCTGCCCCTGCGGATCCAGGATCTCGGCCTTCGGCATCACCTCGACCACGACTCGTGCCACGCGTTGCTCCTCATGTGGTTGGGGGGTTACCTCAGCAGCGTAGTTGTGCTGGTCGAGCGCGGCATCCGCGGGGTGCGCCGAGACACCCGCGATGTCGTGGAGAACACACCCCGCGTGGCTAGCATGGCGGCATGCGCATAGCCCACTTCGGTCACTCCTGTCTCCTCGTCGAGCTGCACGGCAAGAAGATCCTGTTCGACCCGGGCACGTTCTCGCACGGCTTCGAGGGCCTCACCGGCCTGGACGCGATCGCGGTCACCCACCAGCATCCCGACCACATCGACCCGAACCGGATCGAGGCGCTGGTCGAGGCGAACCCCGGCGCGCGGTTGCTGTCGGATCCGCAGACCGCCCAGCAGCGCGGCGAGCGGTGGGAGGCGGTGCACGCGGGCAACGTGCTCACCCTCGGCGATCTCCGGATCACCGGCGGCGGGGGCAGGCACGCCGTGATCCATCCGGAGATCCCCGTGATCGACAACACCGTCTTCCAACTGGGCACCGCCGACGACCCGGCGCAGCTCGTGCACCCCGGCGACTCGCTGTGGGTGCCGCCGGTCCCGGTCGGCGTGCTGGCCGCGCCCGCCGCGGCGCCGTGGATGCGGGTCAGCGAAGCCGTCGACTACCTGCGCGCAGTGGCTCCGCGGGTCGCGCTGCCCATCCACTACGGCATCATCCGCGAGGAGGCGCAGGGCATCTACTTCGGCAGACTGTCCGAAATGGCTCCCGCCGGAACCGAATTCCGGGTGCTCGCCCCGGAGAACGACACCGACCTGTAGCGCTATCCGGCGTAGGTCGCCAGGAAGATCGCCTCGGCCAGGGCCATGTGCTCGATCTCCTTCGGATCCACGCTCTCGTTGGGCGCGTGGATCAGCGCTTTCGGTTCCTCGACCCCCAGCAGCATGATCTCCGCGTCCGGGTAGGTGGTGGCGAAGACGTTGCACAGCGGGATCGAGCCGCCCTGCCCCTGGGTGGTCGCCGGACGACCGTAGGACGCGGCTAGCGCCGCTTCCATCGCCGCGCGCGCCGGCCCGCCGGTCGGGGACCGGAACGGCGCTCCGGCGCCTTCCAGCTCGACGGTCAGCCTGGCGCGCCACGGCGTGTGCGCCTCGAGGTGGGCGACGAGCGCCCGGTGCGCCTGATCCGGGTCGGTGCCCGGCGGAATGCGCAGGTTCAGGCGGGCGCGCGCGATCGCGGGGATGGCGGCGGCGGAGCCGACCACCGGAGGCGCGTCGATGCCGAGCACCGTCAGCGCCGGCCGCGCCCAGAGCAGGTCGGCGACGGTGCCGTCGCCGACGAGTTCCACATCGCGCAGGACGCGCGCGTCGGCGTGGAACTGCTCGCTCGGATACTGGACGCCCGGCCAGACCTGATCGTTCGGCAACCCGTCGATGGTGGTGTTGCCCCGCTCGTCGCGCAGCGAGGCGAGCAGGTGGATCAGCGCGGCGAGCGCGTCGGGAGCCGGGCCGCCGAACATGCCGGAATGCAAGGGGCCGGCGAGGGTTTCGACCGTGACCACCACGTTCACTCCGCCGCGCAGCGTCTGCGTCAGGGTCGGCACACCGGCGGCGAAGTTACCGCAGTCGCCGACCACGATCGCGTCCGCGCGCAGCAGCTCCGGCTCGGCCTCGACGAACCGCTCCAGTCCCCCGGTGCTCTGTTCCTCGGAACCTTCCGCCACCACGATGACCCCCACCGGCAGATCCGCCCCGAGCGCGCGCAGAGCCGTCAGGTGCATGACGATGTTGCCTTTGCAGTCGGCGCTGCCGCGCCCGTACCAGCGCCCGTCGCGCTCGGTCAGCTCCCACGGCGGGGTGCGCCATGCGGCCTCGTCCATCGGGGGCTGGACGTCGTAGTGACAGTAGAGCAACACCGTCGGCGCACCCTCCGGAGCGGGCCGAGAGGCGACCACCGCCTTGGTGCCGTCCGGCGTTTCGTGCAGGCCGACCGTGGTGAGCCCCGCCGCGGCGAACGCGTCGGCCACCCACTGCGCCGCCGCGTCGCACTCCTCGGGAGGGAACTGCCGGGGATCGGCTACCGACTTGAACGAAACGAGCTGAGCCAGATCGGTTTTCGCCTGTGTCATCAACTCCGCCACCGCGCTGCGCAGCGCCGCGACACGCACATCGTCTGTCATCCCCCAACCCTATCCCCGGCCTTCCGGGTGAAGTTCGCACAGCTGGGCGGGTGTCCGCGCACGAGATGTCTCCGGAGAGAAGGCGAAGTACCTCCGCGGGACTGCCGCGGTGTGTCAAGGTGAGCGAGGGAAGATGTCAGCTATCACAGGGCATCCTCCGCGAGAGATGAGGTACACCCGCACCCTGTCGACCGGGAGGCCCGCATGTCCGAAGCAGCCGATGATCTGTTCGCCCTGCCGGGGCTCAGCCGGTCCGCGCCGCGAGCCGGATTTCCCCCGCACGAGATGTTCCCGCAGGTCGCGTACGAGATCGTGCACGACGAACTGATGCTCGACGGCGTCTCGAGGATGAACTTGGCCACGTTCTGCACCACCTGGGTGGAGGACCAGGCGCGCAGGCTGATGTCCGAATGCCTGGACAAGAACATCGTCGACAAGGACGAATACCCGCAGACGGCCGAGTTGGAGCGCCGGGCTGTGCGGATGGTCGCCGATCTGTGGCACGCGCCCGACCCGGCAGGCACGCACGGTACCTCGACCATCGGCTCCAGCGAGGCGGCCATGCTCGGCGGGCTCGCGGCGAAGTTCCGCTGGCGCAAGGGTGGCGGCACCGGCACACCCAACTTCGTCTGTGGCCCCGTCCAGGTGTGCTGGGAGAAGTTCGCGCGGTACTTCGACGTCGAGATCCGGCAGATCCCGCTGCGCGGCGACCGGCTCACCATGCACCCCGACGACCTCGCCGAGTACTGCGACGCGAACACCATGATGGTCGTCCCGACCTTCGGGCAGACCTACACCGGCCTGTTCGAAGACGTCGCCGGGACGAGCGCGGCGCTCGACGCGCTCGAGCGCGAGAAGGGCTGGGACATCCCCATCCACGTCGACGCGGCCAGTGGCGGTTTCCTCGCCCCCTTCGCCGCACCGGATCTGGTCTGGGATTTCCGGCTGCCCAGGGTGAAGTCGATCAACGCCTCCGGCCACAAGACCGGGCTGGCCCCGCTCGGCGCGGGTTGGGCGATCTGGCGCGAAGCCGGTGACCTGCCGGAGGAGTTGATCTTCGACGTCGACTACCTCGGCGGCAGCATGGCCACCTTCAACCTGAACTTCTCCCGGCCCGGCGGGCAGGCGATCACGCAGTACTACCAGTTCATCCGCCTGGGACGGTCCGGCTACGCCAGGGTGCAGTCCGCGATCTACCGGGTGGCGCAGCACTTGGCCTCGGGAGTGCGCGGCCTCGGGGTCTTCGAGCTGATCCACGACGGCGATCCGCAGCGCGGCATCACCGCGGTGTGCTGGCGCCTGACCGGCGATCCCGGCTTCAACCTCTACGACTTGTCCGACCGGCTGCGCTCCAGAGGCTGGCTGATCGCGGCCTATCCGCTACCCGCGGACCGGAACGACGAGACGGTGATGCGCGCTGTGCTGCGCCACGGTTTCACCGTCGACATGGCCGACATACTGATCGCCGATCTCGAGCGCTGCATCCGACAGCTGCGGCAACGGCCGTTCTCGACCTCGCTCACGCGCGAGGAGGCCGGCGGCTTCACGCACGACGCGACGGCTGCCGTCGCGGAGACGACGATCGCTCCGTCCTGATCGTGACAGCGCCGCCGCCCGGCTACGCCATTCGCGGGCGGCGGCGCCGATCGGTCACGCGACAGCGGTCCCGACCGGCCGCGGGCGATGGGGCCGACCCGCCGCCGCCCGCGGCGTCAGTCATGCGGCTCGAACAGCGGGGAAGGGCTCCCACCGGTAGGTCGTTCCCGCCGCACCGTGGAACAGCGCCAGGTCGACGGCGTCGAGCACGGCTTGGCGGGGGCCGGAACGCGTCAGCTGCGCGGCGGATACGGCCAGTCGCAGCACGCCGCCGCGACGGGCGGTGCGCGCGGCGCCCATGACCAGGGCGCGGCACCACCAGGGTTCGGCGCGGAAGCCATCGCCGATGCCGTACACCCTGGACTTCTGCGCCATATTGCGCTCCAGGTCGATGATCGAGGTCAATCCGAGCGCCAGCCGGAAACCGACCTCGGGCAGCGCGTCCAGCGCGCCCGTCGAGGCATCCCAGCGCGGGGCCGCGAACAGCCGGGTACGCAGGTCGGCCTGCTCCAGCACGCGATCCGCGGCGGTCAACCGCAATCGGGCCTCGTGCCGGGGCAGCGCGGCGAACTCGGCACGCCGCCGCTTGGTGGCCGCCTGGTCGTAGCCGTGCAGCACGATGGCGTCGCCGCGGGCCCGGCGGACGCGCAGCCAGGCTTGCGTCGCCGGGTCGTCGAGCAACCGGTATTTGCCCTTCAGCCGCGGAGCCACCAGCAGCGAGAGGGGCACGCCGCGCCGATCCATCTCCTCGGCGAACCCCATCGCCGTGTCCCGGGTGGTGTCCCTGATCCCGGAAACCGATACGACCAGCTCAGCGTTCATGAACCCACGGTGCCAGCCGCACGTGTCCACGACGTGCAGGCTATATGACCAGGTGACGAACACTCCGTCACGCCTGCGTCGGCCGCTCGCCCCGCGGTCGGCGCGCCGCTTTCACCGGTGCGCCCGGCGATCGGGCTGCGCGCTACGCGTCGGCGAGACCGACCGTGTCGAGCAGCCAGGCGTGTTCGAAGGCCACTTCCCGCCACTTCTCGTAGCGCCCGCTGACGCCGCCGTGGCCAGCGCTCATCTCCGTCTTCAGCAGGAGCGGCGCGTCGCCGGTGGCGGTGGCGCGCAGCTTCGCGATCCACTTCGCGGGCTCCACGTAGAGCACGCGGGTGTCGTTCAGGCTGGTGATCGCCAGGATCGCCGGATAGTCCTTGGCCTCGACGTTCTCATACGGCGAGTAGGACTTCATGTACTCGTAGACGTCCTTGTCGGCCAGTGGGTTGCCCCACTCGTCCCACTCGATCACGGTGAGCGGCAGCGACGGATCGAGGATGGAGGTGAGCGGATCGACGAACGGCACGTTCGCCAGGATGCCCGCGAACAGCTCCGGGGCCAGGTTCGCCACCGCGCCGACCAGCAGGCCGCCCGCGCTGCCGCCGTCGGCGACCATCCGGTCCGGGGCGGTGACTCCCGCGGCGACGAGATGCCGGGCGCAGGCCACGAAGTCGGTGAAGGTGTTCTTCTTGGTGAGCGTCTTGCCGTGCTCGTACCAGAGCCTGCCCATCTCGCCGCCGCCGCGCACGTGCGCGACCGCGAAGACCATGCCGCGATCCAGCAGCGACAGGCGGGCGACCGAGAACGACGGGTCGATGCTCGCCTCGTAGGAGCCGTAGCCGTAGAGCAGCAACGGTTTGGGCTCGTCGGCCGCGGTGGTCTTCTTCCGCACCAGCGAGATCGGAATCCGGGTGCCGTCCTCGGCGACCGCCCACTGCCGGTGCTGTTCGTAGTCGTTCGCGTCGTAGCCGCCGAGCACGGGCTGTTCCTTGCGCAACAGCAGCTCGCCGGTGGCCGGGACGTAGTCGAACACCTGCATCGGCGTGATGAACGAGGTCAGTCCGATGCGCAGGGTCGGCTGGGCCCACTCCGGGTTGGCGCCCACGCCGACCGCGAAGAGTTCCAGATCGAAGTCGAGTTCGCGCCGCTCGCCGTAGCCCTCGGCGGTCAGCGGCCACACCGCGATCCGGGTGAGTGCCTCGCGCCGGTAGCTGAGCACCAGGTGGTCGCGGAACGCGTCGATGTCCTCGAGCCGCACGTCCTCGCGATGCCCGATCAGTGGCGTCAGGTTCGACGGGTCGTCGACCGGCGCCTCGGCCAGCACGAAGTTCTCCGCTTTGACGCCGTCCAACACGTCGTTGTGCAGGATCAGGAAGCGGTCTTCGCCGCCGATCACCGCGTGCTCGGCGGAGTACTCCACACCCTCGCGGCGCGGCAGCAGCACGCGGAACTCGCCCTCGGGATCGTCGGACTCCAGCACCCAGCCCTCGCTGGTGATCTTGGAACCGACCCAGATCATCAGGTACTTCTCCGAGCGGCTGGCGCCGATGCTTACCCAGTAGCGCTCGTCGGGCTCGTGGAACACCTTGACGTCCGGATCGGTGCTGCCGAGCCGGTGCCGCCACACCGTGTCGGGCCGCCAGGACTCGTCGACGGTCTGATAGAAGACGTGGCTGCCGTCCAGCGACCAGGTCGCGCCCGGTGCGGTGCCCGCGATCTCGTCGCCGAGCAGCTCGCCGGTGCGCAGATCCTTGAAGCGCAGCACGTACCGCTCGTCACCGACGTTGTCCACCGAGTAGGCGAGCAGCGTGCCGTCATGGCTGATCGAGAACGCGCCGAGGGCGAAGAAGTCGTACCCTTCGGCCAGCTCGTTGCTGTCGAGCAGCACCTCTTCGCCCGGGACCTCGGTCTCCGCGCTCAGCTGGGGCGGGGTCCACTCGTCGATGCCTCGAGCGCCCGCGGCGATCGGGCACCGGCAGTGCACGCCGTACTGCTTGCCCTCGAAGCTGCGCGAGTAGTACCAGTAGTCGCCCAGCCGGGTCGGCACGGAGAGGTCGGTCTCCTGGGTGCGCGCCTTGATCTCGTCGAAGATCGTCTCGCGCAACGTGCTCAGGTGCTCGGTCTGCGCCTCGGTGTAGGCGTTCTCCGCCTCCAGATAGGCGATGACGTCGGGATTCTCCTTGTCCCGCAGCCATTCGTACTCGTCGACGAACACGTCGCCGTGGTGCACCCGCCGGGTGGGCACCGTCTCGGCGACCGGCGGCGCCACCGCGCCGCTACCGGGTTCGGAGATCGTTCCGCTGTCGAGAGCCATGGCGTCCACCCTACTGTCCGGATGCCTCGCCACCCGCCGCACGGATGATGCCGTCGAGCACGTCGCTCGTCCGGCGCAGATCGCGCATCGCCTGGTCGATTCTGGCGCGTTCCTCGGTGAGCTTCTCCACCAGGAACGGCGTCGCCGTGGCATTGGGTGTGCCGTCGACGTCGTGGATACACGGCAGCAGTTCGCCGATGGTGTCGCTGTGCAGGCCCGCGGCGAACATCTCCTGGATGCGCCGCACCCGGTCGACCGCCGCCTCCGGATACTCCCGCTGCCCACCGGAGGTCCTGTGCGAGGCCAGCAGACCTCTGGTCTCGTAGTACCGCAGCGACCGGACGCTCACGCCGGTCCGCTCGGCCAGTTCACCGATCCGCACTTCCGCTCCTTGACCTAACATCAATGTCAGGTTTTACGGTACAGCCATGCTGCTGTTGACCGAATACCGCAACCATCCGCTCGACCTGCCCAACCGGATCGTCATGTCGCCGATGACCCGGCTGCGCTCGCTGCCCGACGGCTCGCCGACCGGCGACGTAGCCGACTACTACGCCCAGCGCGCGACGGCCGGGCTCATCGTCACCGAGGGCATCTGGCCGCATTCGACCGGCCAGAGCGAAGCCTGGGTGCCCGGCTTGCAGACCACCGCGCACGTCACGGCGTGGCGCCGGGTCACCGAGGCGGTACACACGCGCGGCGGCCGGATCTTCGCGCAACTGATGCACGGGGGACGCAAGGGCCACCCGCTCGCCCGGATCGATGGGTCCTGGCCCGCCGGACCGTCGGCGGTGCTGGACGACGACCGGGTGCACCTGATCGACGGAGGCAAGGCCGATCCGATCACGCCGGCCGCCCTCGATCGCGCCGGTATCGCGGCAGCCGTGGAGCACTACGCCGCCGCCGCGCGCAACGCGATGGACGCGGGCTTCGACGGCGTCGAGATCCACGGCGCGAACAGCTATTTGTTGCACCAGTTCCTGGCCGACAACACCAACCTGCGCGACGACGAATACGGCGGTTCCATCGTCAACCGCATGCGGCTGCCCCTCGCGGTGGTGGACGCGGTGACCGGGGCGATCGGCGCTGAACGCACCGCCATCCGGCTCTCGCCGGGCAATCCGCAGTTCAACATGTCCGAGGCCGACCCGGGCCCGCTCTACCGCGCGCTCGTCGCCGAACTCGACCGGCGCGGCCTGGCGTACCTGCACCTCACCGACGACGACCGCTACCCCGCGCTGCGTGACCTGCGGCCGCGCTGGCACGGCACGCTCATCGCGAACATCGGCGAGAACCGCGAACCGACCACGGCGGCCGGCGCCGAACAGGTGCTGCGCGCCGGCCTCGCCGACTTGGTCTCGTTCGGCAGATCGTTCATCTCCAATCCCGATCTCGTGCACCGCATCCGCTACGACCTGCCCCTGGCTCCCGTTCGCGAGGAATTCCTCTACGGCCGCACCGCCGAGGGCTACAGCGACTATCCGAACTGGACGGCAGCCGAATTGGTGCGCGACTGACCCGCCCCTCCGGAAGGTCGGCGGACTCAGTTCCCCAGCGCACCCCGGATCGAGGCGGCGAGATAATCCAGATCCTCCCGCCGCGGACTGGCCGGGCGACCACGCAAGCCGAAGCCGTCGCCCGGAGTACGCGGGATCACGTGCAGGTGGACGTGGAACACCTCTTGCCCGGCGGTCACCCCGTCCGCCAGAAAGAAATTGACCCCGTCGCACCCCACCTCACTTGCCCGCATCGCCGCCGCGAGCCGCTGCCCCACCTGGAACAACTTACCCCCGACCACCGGATCGAGCTCCGCCAGACTGCGCGCCGCCACCTTCGGCACCACCAGCAGATGCCCGGGCGTCATCGGCCGAATGTCCATGAACGCCACCACATCATCGTCCTCGTAGACCTTGCTCGACGGCGCCCGCCCGGCAACGATATCGGCGAAAATCGTGTAGGGATTCACGACCCGCAGCCTATGCGGTCATCTGTGGTGTTCGCGCTACGCAATCGCATAGCTCGAACACAACAGGTGCGGCACCATCGAATCAGCTCCTGGCAGTAGCTGGGAGAAGTGGACCCGGCTCCTCTCCGGACGGTGAGCAGTCGGGTTTCGCGCTATCCGGAGTAGTTGTCGACCTCGACGATTCGTCGCGAAAGGCGTAGTCCCGCTAGAGGATCGGCGACGGCGAATACCGCGCCGCGTCCGGGTAGCGGTCGACCAGTTTCTGTACCTGCCCGACAACGTCGGCGACCTGCGCTTCGGCCGCGCCGACGAAGGCGGACTTGTCGGACAGCGCCGCGTCGAGGGCGGGGCGATCGAGGGGGAAGCGCGGGTCGGCGGCGAGGCGGTCCAGCAGGTCGGGTTCGCGGCCCTGCTCGCGCATGGCCAGGGCGACCGCTACGGCATGCTCCTTGATGACCTCGTGCGCGGTTTCGCGACCGACACCCGCGCGGACGGCGGCCATGAGCATGCGGGTGGTGGCCAGGAAGGGGAGGTAACGGTCCAGTTCGCGGGCGACCACCGCGGGGTAGGCGCCGAACTCGGCCAGCACGGTGAGGAAGGTTTCCATCATGCCGTCGATGGCGAAGAACGCGTCCGGCAGTGCGACGCGGCGGACCACCGAGCAGAACACGTCGCCCTCGTTCCACTGCGCGCCCGCCAGCTCGGCCGCCATCGAGGCGTAACCGCGCAGCACCACCTGCAAGCCGTTGACGCGTTCGCAGGAGCGGGTGTTCATCTTGTGCGGCATCGCCGAGCTGCCCACCTGCCCGGGCTGGAAACCTTCGGTGACCAGCTCGTGCCCGGCCATCAGCCGGATGGTGTGCGCGAACGAGGACGGGCCCGCGCCTACCTGCACCAGCGCGGAGAGCACGTCGTGATCCAGCGAGCGCGGGTAGACCTGGCCGACGCTGGTGAACACGGTCGCGAAACCCAGGTGCCGGGCCACCTGCTGCTCCAGCCGGGCGAGCTTGGCAGGGTCGCCGCCGAGCAGGTCGAGCATGTCCTGCGCGGTGCCCATCGGGCCCTTGATCCCGCGCAGCGGGTAACGGTCGATCAGCTCGCGCAGCCTGGTCAGCGCGATCAGCGATTCGTCGGCGGCGGAGGCGAACCGCTTGCCCAGCGTGGTGGCCTGCGCGGCGACGTTGTGCGAACGGCCCGCCATCACCAGCGCCTGGTATTCGGCGGCGCGCTCGGCCAGTCGCGCGGCGATCGCGACGCCGTGGGCGTGCACGTGCTCGAGCGAGAGGCGGATCTGCAACTGCTCCACGTTCTCGGTGAGGTCGCGGCTGGTCATGCCCTTGTGCACGTGCTCGTGCCCGGCCAGCGCGTTGAATTCCTCGATGCGCGCCTTCACGTCGTGCCGGGTGACCCGCTCACGTTCGGCGATGGAGGCGAGGTCGACCTCGTCGAGCACCCGCTCGTAGTCCGCGATGACCCCGTCGGGCACGTCGACGCCCAGCTCCGCCTGTGCCCGCAGCACCTCCAGCCACAGCCGCCGCTCGAGGACGATCTTGTGCTCCGGCGACCACAGGTGCACCAGCTCTGGGCTGGCGTAACGGGTGGCGAGGACATTGGGGACGATGCTCACGTCCGGTCAGTCTAGTGCGCGGTAACGATCCACTTGCTGGGGCGTGGCGCGCACGGGGCCGTCCGCGCTCGCGTAGGCCGCCGGCTCGGGGGTGGCCGCCCGCGCCGGAGGCGCGACGATGTCGATGACTTCCAGCAGCGCGCCGCGAGCCATCCGCCGCGGTTCGGGGTCGATCTCGGTGAGCGCGGCGACGACCGCGCCGTCCACCACCGCGACCAGCCTGCGCAGTTGTTCCGGCCGCACCATCCGGTCGGAGCGGCGCAGCACGTCGGCCAGCAGCTCGTCCAGCTGAGCGCGCAACCGGAGCTGGACTTCGCGCAGCTCCGGGTGCCGCGCCGAGGCGACCGAACGCTCGTAGCGGGCGATCAGCTGCCCGCGCGCGCCCTCGTCGGGGCCGTCGCTGCCCACCAGCAGGTCGAGCACCAGGTCGACGGTGGCCTCGGCGCCGCGGCGGCGGTGGCTGACCTCGCCGACCCGCCTGCGCATCGCGTCCAGCTCGGCATTGCCGCTGAACTCGACCGCCCGGGCGATGAGGTCGTCCAGGGATTCGAAGTAGTAGGTGGTCGACGCCAGGGGCAGATCAGCGCGCGTGGCAACCGAACGGTGCCGCACCGCCTCGAACCCGCCTTCGAGCAGGAGTTCGGCGGCGGCGGCTATCAAAGCCTGGCGACGCCGTTCGCCTTTCGGGGTCGTCGCGGTGATCACCGTGCCATCGTGCCAGTCGTCATCAGTTCTTCCAGGGGAAATCAGCGAGGAAAAGCAACCAAGGTTGTTTTACCGCATCCGCGCGGCCAGGGTGCCGAACTGCGGAAAGTTCTTGCCGGGCAGGGCATCACCCACCTAGATAGTGCCCTAGACGCAGCAGCGCCGCCTCGATGTCGGCGGTGGCTCCGGCGAACGAGAAACGTACCGTGCGGTGTCCGTTGACAGTGTCGAAATCCACCCCCGGCGCGAGCGCGACGCCCGTGTGGTTCAGCACGTCGGCGCACCAGGCGCGGGAGTCGTCGGTAAGGTGCCCGATGTCGGCGTAGGCGTAGAAGGCGCCGTCGGCGGGGGCGAGGTCGGCGATGCCCAGTTTCGGCAGCCCGTCCAGCAGCAACCGCCGGTTCACCGCGTACCGCCGGACGTGCCCGTCGAGTTCCTCCTTGGCCTCGGCGCCGAAGGCGTGCAGCGCCGCGTACTGGGAGATGGCGGGCGGGCACACGGTCAGGTTCGAGGCCAGCCGCTGCAACGCGGGGCGCAGCCCGCTCGGGGCCAGCATCCAGCCCAGCCGCCAGCCGGTCATGGAGAAGTATTTGGACACCGAGCCGATCACCACCGCTTCCCGCGAGGTCTCCCAGGCCGACGAGGTCGCGTTGTCGGCGCCCACGCTGTCGTAGGTGATGCCGTGGTAGATCTCGTCCGAGATCAGCAGGGTGCCGTGCTCCTCGCACCAGCGGGCCAGCGCGGCGAGTTCGGCGGGGGCGATCACGGTGCCGGTGGGGTTGGCGGGGCTGGCCACCACGAGCCCGGCGGGCGGCTCCGGGAGCGCCTCGAGCATGGCGACGGTGGGCTGGAATCTGGTCTGCGCGCCGCAGTCGAGTTCGAGCACCCGGCAGCCGAGCGCGGCGAGGGTGTTGCGATAGGCCGGATAACCGGGACGCGCGACCACGATGGTGTCGCCCGGGTCGAACGCGGCCAGGAAGATCAGCGAGAACGCGCCGGACGAGCCGGTCGTCACCACCACGTCGTCCGGATCGACCCGGTAACCATAGGTGTCTCGATGGTGTTCGGCGATCGCCTCCCGGATCGCCAGGATGCCGAAAGTCTCGGTGTAACCGAGCAATTCGGACCGAATGGCCAGTTCGGTCGCGCGCAGGACCGGCGCGGGCGCGGGCGTCGACGGCTGCCCGGCGGCGAGCACGAGCACATCACCGTGCGTCCGTGCGCGTTCCGCGGCGGCTTTCCAGACATCCATCACGTAGAAAGGTGGAATGGTCGACCGGCGAGATTCTCTGGACACTCGACAGACGGTAGAGCACCTATTACCGCGCGGCCGCGGTTATGGTCTCCCCTGATGCTCGATAAGTCTCGACGAGGCGGGCTCGACCGAGTGCGCGGAGTGGCCGGTGTCGGCGTCATTCCGCGCGACTGGCGCGCGCGCTCGCCGCGACGATCCGGCAGGCGGCTCATCGGGGGTGGCGGCAAGCTCGATCCCCGCGCCCTGTGGGCGCGCCGCCGCCACCTGCGAGCCTGGTGGGAGCGCAAACCGGACCCGCGCGACCTGTGGCGGCGCAAACCCAGCGGCGAGGAGTTGCTCGCACTGGCGCGCAAGCACCAGGTGCTGCTGGCCGGGCTCGTCGCGACCGCGGTTTTCGCCGCGGGCGACACGTCGTTCGCCGGGACGGTCACCGGTCGCACTCCCGCGCCGGATCGCGGCCAGCGCGTGGCCGTGGCGTATCCACCGCAGATGCAGAGCACCCCACCGTCGGTGACTCGGCTGCTGAACGCGATCGCCAATGGTGAGCGACTGCGCGAGCAGGCTGTGGTCGCTGCCGCCGCGCGCGCGACGCTGGAACGCGCGAAGGCCGAGGCGGCCGCCGCCGTCGCCGGTGAGCGTCAGCCGTGGATGACCGCGACCGCACCGGTGCAGCCAGGGGCGATGCCACCGAGCGGCCGGGGCTTCGCGCTGCCCGCGCACGGCGTCTTCACCTCGGGCTTCGGGTCGCGCTGGGGCACCTTCCACGCCGGCATCGACATCGCGGGCCCGATCGGCACCCCGATCTACGCGGTCGCCGACGGCACGGTCATCGACGCGGGACCGGCGCAGGGCTTCGGGCTGTGGGTGCGCATCCGCCACGACGACGGCAGCATCACCGTCTACGGGCACATGTACGACTTCTTCGTCTCGGTCGGCGAGCGGGTGCCCGCGGGAATGCAGATCGCCCGCATGGGCAACCGCGGCGACTCCACCGGCCCGCACCTGCACTTCGAGGTGATCGTCGGCGGGCAGCACGTGGACCCGCAGCAGTGGCTGGCGGTGCGCGGGCTCACGTTCGGCTGAGGAACGCACGCCTCGCTCAGCGGCATCGGAACGACTCCGCGCACGCGAGGATCGGCCCGCGGCGAGTGGTGGCCGAAGACCGTCGACCACGGGTTCGGTCACCTGGCCGCAGCGGTTCGCGCCCGCGCGGTCGAACCGGCTGCCGACCGAGCGCAGGATCACCGACCGTCGGTGCGTAGTCCGCCGAGCCGCAGGCTCAGACCTCGATGCGACCTTCGACGGCGGCCAAACCGATGTCCGTGCGGTAGTGGCTGCCCGGCAGCTTGATGGCGGCGATCCGGTCGTAGGCGCGGGTGCGGGCCTCCGCGAGGTCGGCGCCGACGCCGACCACGTTCAGCACCCGTCCGCCCGCGGAGATCAGAGCGCCGTCCTCGCGCTGCGTAGTGCCCGCGTGCAGCACCGTCGCGTTCTCGTCGAGCGCGCCCTCGCCCGCCCCCGAGATCGCGTCGCCGAGGCGCGGGTGGCCCGGGTAGTTCTCCGCGGCGAGCACCACGGTGATCGCCGAGCCGTCGCGCCAGCGCGGCGGGGCGACCTGCGCCAGCGTGCCCGTGGCGGTGGCGTACAGCAGTTCACCGAGTGGGCTGTCCAGCAGCGCGAGCACCGCCTGCGTCTCGGGATCGCCGAAGCGGCAGTTGAATTCGACCACGGCGGGACCGGCCGCGCCGATCGCCAGCCCGGCATAGAGCAGGCCGGAGAACCCGCTGCCACGCCGCACCAACTCGGCCGCAACGGGTTTCACCACGTCCTCGACGATGGCGGTGACGGCCGATTCGGGCAGCCAGGGCAGCGGCGTGTAAGCGCCCATGCCGCCGGTGTTGGGCCCGGTGTCACCGTCACCGACGCGCTTGTGGTCCTGCGCGGGCAGCAGCGGGACCACCGTCTCGCCGTCGACCAGGCAGAACAGCGAGACTTCCGGTCCGTCCAGGAACGATTCCAGCAGCACCGGGTGGCCCTGCTCGAGCAGTTCGGCCCCGTGCTCGCGCGCGGCGGAGCGGTCGGCGGTCACCACCACGCCCTTGCCCGCGGCGAGTCCGTCGTCCTTCACCACCCAGGTGGGACCGAAGCGGTCGAGCGCGTCGTCCAGCTCGGCCGGGTTGTCCACCACCTCGCTGTGCGCGGTGCGCACGCCCGCCGCGGACATCACATCCTTGGCGAATGCCTTGGAACCCTCGATCCGGGCGGCCGCGGCCGACGGGCCGAAGCACGGGATACCGGCGACTCGCAGCGCGTCGGCGACGCCGAGCACCAGCGGGACCTCGGGACCGATCACCACCAGGTCGGCGTCCACCTCGGTGGCCAGCGCGACGACGTCCTCGGCGGCGCAGGGGTCGACCGGGCGGACCTGCGCGTGCTGGGCGATGCCCGCGTTGCCGGGGGCGGCGAAGAGCGCGGTCACCGCGGGGTCCCGGCGCAGGGCCAGGACGAGGGCATGTTCACGGGCTCCGGAACCGATGACGAGTACACGCACGGCAGACAGCCTAAACGAGCCGTTCGCCGTCTTCGCCGCTGCCGGTGCGCGCGAAGGGGATGATGAATAGGGACAACGGATGTGGGGCCTGACCGCTCCTGCCACCGGAGCACCCGAAGGAAGTGCTGAGAATGGGTCTGATCGACGGACTGATGGGCAACGCCGGCCGGATCGATCCGGCGCAGGCGCAACAGGAGTACGGCAAGCTCCTCGGCAGCGGTGAACAGGTCTATGCCGCCTACCTGCTGGTTCGGGACGCGATGCTGTTCACGAACCGCCGCCTGATCCTCATCGACAAGCAGGGCGTCACCGGCCGCAAGGTGAGCTACCACAGCGTGCCGTATCGCGCGATCACCCATTTCTCGGTGGAGACCGCCGGCACCTTCGATCTGGACGCCGAGCTGGCCATCTGGATCGCGGGCACCGCCGAACCGCTGCTGAAGCGGTTCAACCGGCAGGTGGACATCTACGAGGTGCAGGGCATCCTGTCGCACTTCGTCGCGGTGTAGCGCGGGCCGGTCCGGCGCCCCGGCGCACCGCCCGGTCTACGCTGCGGGACATGGCTTCTGTCTTCAGCGCGATCATCGCCGGTCAGCTCCCGGGCCGTTTCGTCTGGGAGGACGACGAGTTCGTCGGCTTCCTCACCATCGCCCCGGTCACGCCTGGTCACACCCTCGTGGTGCCTCGCAAAGAGATCGACCAGTGGCAGGACGTCGAGGCCGACACCTTCGCCCGGCTCACCGCCGTCGCCCAGAAGATCGGCCAGGCCGTGCGTGCGGCCTGGGAGGCCCCGCGCGCCGGTCTGCTGATCGCGGGCTTGGAGGTGCCGCACCTGCACGTCCATGTGTTCCCCGCCTTCTCGATGGGCAACTTCGACATCTCCGGCGCCGACCCGAATCCGAGCCCCGAGTCCCTGGACGAGGCCCAGGCCAAGATCAAGCAGGCGCTGCGCGACCTCGGCCACGGCGCCAACGTCCCCGACTGAATCGCGTTCGGAGAGGTCCGGCCGCGGCTCGCGGTCGGACCTTCCGCTTTCCGTCAACCCACGTCGTGCAGCGGAGTATCCACCCCTCCGACCGCCACCGTCGCGAGCGTCTGGGCCGGTGTCCAATAGATCCGGCCGTGCTCGAAATCCTGATAGGTGCCGGTGTCCCAGGAGATCTCGTCGCTCGCCGGCCAGCCCAGCGGCCCGTTCTCGTAACCCGCGCGGTTCCAGCGGTCGCGGATCGCGCCGTGCACCCAGTAGACGCTGCCGCTGGATTGCCGTCGGTAGAGCGCCCCGCCCTGGAAGCCTTGCACCTCACCCGCCGTCTGGCCGTCCGGCCCGGACAGCACGGCACGGTCGGTGATCGGGTAGCCGAGCGGACCCGCCTCCCAGCCCAACTGCTCGAACTTTCCCCACAGCGTCTCCGGGATGGCGTGCGCACCGGTATCCGGATGCCAATAGATGTACCCGTGCTCGAACTGGGCGAAGCGGCCCGCGCCGTCGGGCGTCGCGTTCTCACCCTGCGTGATCCGGGCGCCCAGCCAGGGATTCGCGGCCGCGCAATCGTTGATCGCGTTCGGTTCCGACCCGGTCGGCTCGCCGGTGGCGAAACCGCGCACGTCGTCGGCGAAGACGTCCCAGGGGAAATTCGGTCCCACGTCGGTGTGCGTGCCGATGCCGAGACACTCGGTGACGTACTTATGGTCGGAGATGCCCTGGCGCCGCTGATAAGGCGGCGCGATGACATACGTGTCGAACCCGTATTTGCGCGCGTCCTGCACCGCGAGCCAGGCCGCGATCCGGATGTCGTCGCGGATGCTCAGCCAGTCGTTGCGGCTCCACGCGACGCGGCTGCCCGCGAAGCAGAGGTTGATCGTGAACGAGTTCGCGTCCAGCACGGACCAACTGGCCAGATCGGTGTCGACCACGTCTACCACCACTCGATCGCGCACGGTGTAGTGGTAGCTCACCCCATTCGCCGGATTGTTCAGGTAGTTGGCCAGGCTCTCGGCCGTTCCGTTGCCTTCCTGAGTGTGCAGCAGGAAGTTCTCGACGCGTGCCCCGTGCCTGCTGGAGGCGGAGTCGCCCATTCGGTCCAATTCGACGTAATCCGGCTTCTGCATGACTCCCCCTGGATTCGAGATGGCCTTCGACCACTGGCCGTAGTCGTCGGCGAGGACTTTGTTCACATCCACTACGACGCCTGCGACCCGGTCGCGGTCGATGCGAATCTGATGGAGGTGCGCGGCGGGATGGTCGCCGTTGATCGAGGAATCGCCGGACCAGTTGTGTTGCCAGAACCAACAGGCGACACCGTCCTCGAGTGCCCAGTCGATGCACCGGGCATTGCCGTACATACCGGTCCATTCCCATCCGACCACCGATGCCCAGCCCCGGAGAAACGGAGCGATCAGCGAATTCCACTCCGCCAAAGACGGATTCGCGTCGACCGGGGCATACAGCGGACGGAAACGGGGCCCGCCGGCCGCGAGGTGATAATCCAGCGCGATCCGCGCATGACGCACGCCAGCGTCGTAACCGCCTTTCCAATCCGACGTCTCACCCTTGCCGTACTGGTAATTGCTCACTATCTCGAGCCCCATGGCGCGCAATCGGTCGCAGTATTCCCGCCGCAGCGGCTTCGCCCCGAAATTCGTGCCAGGACGGGAATCGCTGAAGTAACCGATGACGCCCGCGTATCCGGCGTCCTTGATCGCTTGCGGATCGATGAGTGCGGCGGAGAAGTCGATCAGCTCAGTCATCGCGCACCCCCGTGCTCGTACGAGCCCGCGTATCGGTCGGCAGCAACGCGTTGTATTCGTACATCTCAGCAACTTTCGGCAGATGAAGAACCCGATACAGCTAGGTTCACCCCAATATGCGCGAAGTATGCCGACATCTCCCGTTTGTAGCTCATCTGGTGTTTGCCCGTGACCTGAACATGCTCATTGTGAGAGATGTTTGCGCACACCAGACTACAAACAGACTCGTAGCGGAAAACATGCTCGTCAGTCGGTAATCAGATCTGCTGACTGTTCGCTACCGGCCGTCATACTGGTCGCCCGCTTCGCTCGGCCATTTCGGCCGGATCCGACGACGAATCGCCCGACGCTTTCGGCCGAATTCGGGCCGGACACGTTCGGCGACACCCGGAACCACCCACTACCGACCTTCACCATGAGGAAGCCCCGACCGAACTCGGTCGACGTGGTCTCGCCGGCCGCACGAGACCGCGTCTCCCCGGGGCAGCCGGGGAACCCGGTCTTCCAGCTCAGATCTTGACGTTGGCCCACTTCGCGAACCGAGCCAGGGAATCGGTGCCGCGGCGGGCTCGAGCGAGCACGCGCACGGTCTCGTGGACTTGGGGATGGTTGCGCGTCAGCCCCGGTGCGATCCGGCGCGCTTGGTCGAGGCTGGTGAGGGCCCGCTGCTTGTCCCCGTGGAGCAACCACGCGCGCGACACGTCGATCCAGTGATGCCCAGCACGGGACGGTGTGACCGATGCCGATAGCCGAATCCGCTCGGCGCGGCTCACCGCGGTCGTGCCATCGGACAACTCGACGGGCACAGCGACGGAGTGGATCTCGACGTTCGGCAACTGGAACCCCGTGCCGTACTCCTGATACCGGTCGGAGTCGATCGCCTCGCCGATCCTGCGCGCTTCCCGAAGATGCATGTCGGCGGTGTCGGCGTCCAGCGCACGAGCCGACAGGATCGACCCGCGCAGGTGCAATGCGCCCCGCACCGCCAAAACTTCCGGTGTCGTGAGCAGGTGCTCGCTGGCCGCATGCGCGCGCTCGACGACCCGCAGGCCACCGGCGTACGAGCCGGAGTACAGCAGGATCAACGCGCGATGGTATTCCGCCGCGATCGGCCACACCGGGTCACCACTGCGCTCAGCGGCCCACACGCAGCGCTCGGCGGCCAGCCCGGCGAGGTCGAGGTAGCCGTACCGGTAGGCGACCGACGACGCACTGTTGTAGGCGTAGGCGAGCGTCGAATAGATCGACTCCAGACGACGCCCGGAAGGCTCGTCGCTCGCGAGCACATGCAAACCGTGGATCACGTCCGGCAGTTCGGCAGTGTGCTCCCCGTACCGACCGCGCCCCCTGCTCTCCTGAACCCGGCGCAGCGCGGCCGTCAACTCTTCCAGCGTGCTCGGCGCGCTCAGAGGTTCGTCATCGAATGCCAGGATCTTCCGGCGCAACTCGCGAATGGTGGCGTGTGCTCCGGCATCGTCGCCCGCCGGGGTGTAGGGCTGCCCGGTCAGGTCCTCGATGTTCACCCCCAGAGCGGCTGCCACGGCTGCGATGAACGCGGGCGAGGCAGGCCGGGCGCCTCGTTCCACCTTGCGCAGCAGCGACACCGAGAGGTTCGCCTTCTGCGCAAGCTGTAACTGTGTGAGCCGAACCAGCTTGCGCGCCCTGGCGGTCCGTTCCCCGACCCCGGCATCGTCCATGCCTCCACGGTGACACACGATGTGCCGCTTCGCGGGGTCCCACCGAGGACAAGGTATCCGCGGGCCCCGGCGTCGGGTCCATGCAGGTCCGGCACCGTCCGACAGAGTCAAACCGAGGTGTGACGATGCCGAGGCAACGCGAAGTCCGTCAAGCCACGTCCGGCGGGCGGTCGTAGGCGTCGATCGCGGCCTTGGATGTCGAGGAGTCCTGCAACACCAACTCCCACGGCCCGGAGTTGATTTCGAAACTCTTGCCGAACCCGACCCACTTGCCCGCCATCCGGGCGCCGGTCAGCTCGATCAGCAGTTGGATGGCGCCGTGGTAGTAGGCGCCGCGGTAGTAGCCGTCCTGGGCAGTGTGCTCGCGCCATGTGCCCGTAGCGACGTGCCCGTCAACGGTCAGGTCCATTTCCATGGAGGACTGCGCGGAGTTCGGCAGGGAGCGCACGGTCAGGCGGCTGTCGTGCTGCAACACCACGACATGGTGCACAGCCGTGAACGTCGCATCTCGCCCGGACGAGTAGTACTCGTAGCGGGATAACCAAATCCCCGAGTAGTTGCCTGGCGTCCTCGGTCGCCGAGCGGCGGCGAACTGTTCGGGCGCGACTTCACCGATAGCGGAGTCGACCTCCGTTCCGTCCTCACCGCCGGTGAGACTTCGGCCGGCCATCACGGCACCGAAACCCAACGACTCGATCGGTAGCCGCATCACTTTCTCCAGAGCCCGCGCGTGCGACGGCCGCGGGTTGGCGGTGAGGCCGGATTCCCAGCGCTGCACAAGGCGTTTGGTTGCGCTGGCGCACCCGGCTTCCCGGAGTGCCCGCGCCAGGTCGTCCTGGCTCATCAGGCGCGCGTTCCGGGCCGCGCGCAGTGCCGTGTTCGGTGCGGAAGCCATGTCGCCACGGTAACGCTTTGACGCCTTAATGTCGCCCTGAATAGAGGTGCATTGACGCCGGTTACGTCATCGCGCGGACACACCCCGTCAGCCGACTCTGGATGTAGCCCCGGCGTCGGGTCGAGACCCGACCTCCTCGGCGCCGGGCGCAACCAACCACACCACAACGCATGAAGGGGTAACCAGAATGCCCGCAGAACTCGCAGTCACCCTGATCGTCATGGCCGCCGTCGGCGGACTGCTGATACTCGTCTTCTGGGTGTTGCCCTGGCTACTCGACCTCGGCGGCGAGCCGGACGAGTCGGTCTCGGCGCGTGAGATCTTCGCGCGGCTGGAGGACGAGCAGCGATGACGGCGCGGCGTTCCTGGGTGGAGGACTACTGCGAAGACGGCAATATGCCTGCCGACAGCGAGCACGCGCGAGGGCTGATGAAACTGCACGCGAGCTGCACACCGCCGTGTCCGCGAAAGCTCAGCGCCGAGCGCTATCTCCGCGAGCACGGCCTCTACCACTGAGCTCAGACGCGCAGCGGCTGCGACATGGAGCCCCCTGTCAGGATTGAACTGACGACCGCTCGCTTACAACACCGAGCACGGCCTCTACCACTGAGCTCAGACGCGCAGCGGCTGCAACATGGAGCCCCCTGTCAGGATTGAACTGACGACCGCTCGCTTACAACACCGGGCACGGCCTCTACCACTGAGCTCAGACGCGCAGCGGCTGCGACATGGAGCCCCCTGTCAGGATTGAACTGACGACCGCTCGCTTACAAGGCGAGTGCTCTACCACTGAGCTAAGGAGGCGGGAAAGCGGTTGTCATCATAACCGGGGGCGCTGTCCAGGGGACAGCGGAACCGCGTTCGGCGCCGAACGCGACCCTTACGACCGGACAACCGCTTTCGAACTCAGGCCCGAGCGACCGGCCCGCCCACGACGAAGTCGGCGGCGGTCGCTCGGACGCGAGACATGACGGGACCACGAACCTGCCGCGCCGGGAGCGCGGCACTCGGAGGACCGATCAGGACTGGGCGCCCTGACGAGCCGCGTCGTCGGCGGCCATGGCGTCGCGCAGGCTCTTCGGACGCATGTCGGTCCAGTTCTTTTCCACGTACTCGACGCAAGCGGCGCGGCTGTCCTCGCCGAACACGACTCGCCATCCGGCTGGAACCTCTGCGAAGGCCGGCCACAGGGAATGCTGTTCCTCGTCGTTGACCAGGACGAAGAAGCGGCCGTCTTCATCATCGAAGGGGTTGGTGCTCAATTTCACCTCACTGGATACTGGCGCTATGTACGGGATCGCTCCTGGTTCACTCGGTGCCGGGCTGCTGTGAACCTTTGACACCGAGAGACCCCGAGCGTTGTTTCGACACTAGCAAGCAAGACGTTACGCCTGGGCGGTTACCTAGGCCGCCACCCCGGCCGACTCACATTCAGCCCGCGAAGAAGTCCAAGAGAATCTTGTTGACCGCCTCGGGCCGCTCCAAATACCCGAAATGCCCCGCGTCCGGTACCTCCTGGTACCGCGCACCCGGAATCACGGCGGCGATCTCCCTGGACAGATACGGCGGAATCATCCGGTCGTCGGCGAATCCGACCGAAAGACAAGGCACGCGGATCGCCCGGTAGGCCTGCACCCGGTCGAAATCGTGGTCCATCCTGCGCTGGGCGCGAATGCCGGGCGTGACCGGCCCTCCGGTGAACTCGAACAGGTCGAGCCAGTCGCGCGCGGCGTTCGTGTCGGCCATGGTCGCGGGCGAGAGATTCATGACCGCGGTGATCGCCGCCTCATATTTCGGCGGCAGTTTCACCCCGGCGGCGTCGAGTTCGTGTTCGCCGAGCGAAAGCGTCTTCTGGAACTGGTCCAGCCGCCCGTGCCCGGCCATGAACACCGCCTTGCGCACCAGGTCGGGGCGGGCCAGCGCCAGCTCCTGCGCCACGCGCGCGCCCATCGAGGTGCCCACCACCAGCGCCGGACCCTCGTCCAGGAATTCGATCAGGGCCGCGGTGTCGGCGACCAGCTCGTCGATCGTCATGCCCGAGGCCGCCTCGAACGACGGCGCGATCCCGCGATTGTCGAACGTGCACACCCGGTAACCGGCCGCGACCAGGGCGGGAACCTGGTGCAGCTCCCACACTCGGCCGGGACTGCCGGTGCCCATGATCATGACCACGAGCGGCGCGGAGCCCTTGGCGCGGTCACCCTTCACCTGATAGTTGAGGGAAATCCCGTTCACCGTGGCCAGCGGCATGTCGACCCTTTCGTGGAGAGTTGGTGCTGGTTCCCACGGTATAGGGACCGGCGGGGCGGACGCATCGACCGGGGTGCCCCGGCGGCGCGTGCCGCCTTTCGGCCAGCGCCCCGGCGGACGCACCCTCCAGCGTCGCATACCATTGGCTTTTCGCAGGGTAAGAGCGCACTGAGCCGGGAGGACTTGACGATGGCCGTGAAGGGCAGCGCGAACGACATTGCGGACGACGATCTGGAACCGCTCGCCGACGAAACCGCGCGTCAGGCGCAGCGGGTGGTCGCGGCATACGCCGAGGACGCCGATGAGTGCCGGATGTTGTTGTCCATGCTGGGTATTGGACCGAACGCGCGAGGCGAATAGTCTCGTTCTCGACGCCAACGGCGACGTCGACTACACAACTCCAGCGGGATGAAGCAACGCGCAAAGGATGCGTGAGTGGACCAGATGAATCCGTCCGACGACTCCGAGCGAGCCAGAGACACCTCGACTGCTGACGCCGCGGCGGAGAACACCGGCTCCGGGGCGGGCTCCGGTTTCGTCGTCGTCGCCAACAGGCTCCCCGTCGACCTCGAACGACTGCCCGACGGCAGCACCCGATGGAAGCGCAGCCCGGGCGGTCTGGTGACCGCGCTGGAATCGGTCCTGCGCAACAACAAGGGGGCGTGGGTCGGCTGGGCGGGGGTCCCCAACGTCGACGTGGACCCGATCATCGAGGACGGCCTGGAACTGCACCCGGTCCCGCTGTCGGCGGACGAGGTGGCCGACTACTACGAGGGCTTCTCCAACGGCACGCTGTGGCCGCTCTACCACGACGTGATCGTGCGGCCGGTCTACGACCGCAAATGGTGGAGCGCCTACGTCACCGTGAACCGGCGCTTCGCCGAGGCCACCGCCAAGGTCGCCGCCGAGGGCGCGACCGTGTGGGTGCAGGACTACCAGCTCCAGCTGGTGCCCAAGATGCTGCGCATGCTGCGCCCGGACCTGACCATCGGATTCTTCCTGCACATCCCGTTCCCGCCGGTCGAGCTGTTCATGCAGATGCCGTGGCGCACGGAGATCGTGGAGGGCCTGCTCGGCGCCGACCTCATCGGCTTCCACCTGCCCGGCGGCGCGCAGAACTTCCTCTATCTGGCCCGCAGGCTGGCCGGACAGCCGACCTCGCGTGGCTCGATCGGCGTGCGCTCCAAGCTCGGCGTCGTCCAGGTGGGGTTCCGCACGGTGCGGGTGGGCGCGTTCCCCATCTCGATCGCCTCCGCCGAACTGGACGAGCATTCCAGGCGCAGGTCGGTGCGCGAACGCGCCGCCAAGATCCGGGCCGAGCTGGGCAACCCGAAGACCATCCTGCTCGGCGTGGACCGGCTGGACTACACCAAGGGCATCGACATCCGCCTCAACGCGCTCGAGGAGCTGCTCATCGAGGGCCGGATCGATCCCGCCGACACGGTCATGATCCAGCTGGCCACACCCAGCCGCGAGCGGGTCGAGAGCTACATCCAGATGCGCGGCGACATCGAACGACAGGTCGGCCGGATCAACGGCGAGTTCGCCCGGGTCGGCTACCCGGTGGTGCACTATCTGCACCGTCCGATCCCGCGCGACGAGCTGGTCGCGTTCTTCGTGGCCGCCGACGTGATGCTGGTGACGCCGCTGCGCGACGGCATGAACCTCGTCGCCAAGGAGTACGTCGCGTGCCACAGCGGCCTCAACGGCGCCCTGGTGCTGAGCGAGTTCACCGGCGCGGCGGCCGAGCTGCGGCAGGCGTACCTGTGCAACCCGCACGACCTGGACGACGTGAAGGACGCCATCGTCGCGGCCGTCGAGGACGAGCGCGACGTCAAACGCAGGCGGATGCGTTCGATGCGCAGGCAGGTACTCGCCCACGACGTGGATCGCTGGGCGCGCGCCTTCCTCGACGCCTTGGCCCAGGACCAGGTCGCGGGCAGCGCGCTGCTGACCGACGACGACGTCTACCCCGAGGACCGCGACCCGCGCTGAGGCCGTTCACAGGAATCACCCAGCTTCGGTCCAGGAACTTCGCAGCCGGATACCGGACCATTTAGCCATGAGTGGTGCCCCCGCGCAGCAGACACCCGAGGCCAGGGTCCTGGTGGTCGACGACGAGCCGATGATCGTCGAACTGCTCGCGGTGAGCCTGCGCTACCAGGGCTTCGACGTGGACACCGCCGCCGACGGCGCCCAAGCGCTGGACAAGGCGCGCTCCTTCCGCCCCCAGGCGCTCATCGTGGACGTGATGATGCCCGGCATGGACGGCTTCGGTCTGCTGCGCAGGCTGCGCGCCGACGGGGTCGACGCGCCCGTGCTGTTCCTGACCGCGCGCGACGACGTGCAGGACAAGATCACCGGCCTCACCCTGGGCGCCGACGACTACGTCACCAAGCCGTTCAGCCTGGAAGAAGTGGTGGCCCGGCTGCGCGTCATCCTGCGCCGCGCGGGTCACGCGGCCCCGCAGCGGGAGAGCTCGCGTCTGCGCTTCGAGGACATCGAGCTCGACGACGACACCCACGAGGTGTGGAAGGCGGGTGAACCGGTCGCGCTGTCGCCCACCGAGTTCACGCTGCTGCGCTACTTCATGGTCAACGCGGGCACGGTGCTGAGCAAGCCGCGCATCCTCGACCACGTCTGGCGCTACGACTTCGGCGGCGAGGTCGGCGTGGTGGAGACCTACGTCTCCTACCTGCGCAAAAAGGTCGACACCGGCAACACGCGGCTGATCCACACCTTGCGCGGCGTCGGTTACGTGATGCGCGCGCCCCATCGCAAGAGCGGTTCATGAGCCCGAGCCGGATCGTCGTGGTGCGTGCGAAGGTCTCCGGCTTCTTATCCGCGATTCCGTTGCGGGGGACCTTGACGATCCTGCTGGTGCTCACCGCCGGGCTCGGCCTGCTCGTCTCCGGCATGGTGGTCACCTCGGCCTTGGAAGGCCAGTTGACCAACCGAACCGACCAGCAGTTACGCGAGGGCGCGATGGAATGGTCCAGGCGCCCGCCTCCGCCACCGGTGCTGCCGCCCGAGCCGCGCCACGCCCCGAGCCAGTTCTACGTGCGCTCGATGCGCACCGACGGGCGCCTGTTCCTTGTCCCGGCGTTCGCCGTCGACTCCGAACCCGACCTGCCCGCGAACCCACCGTCCGGCCCGTACACCGTCGGCTCCGTGAACGGAGGGCCGATCCGGTGGCGTGTGCTGACGCTGCGCACGCCGGAGGGCACGACGACGGTCGCGCTGCCGCTCACCCAGAACACCGACACCGTGCACCGGCTCGTGATGCTCGAGCTGATCGTCGGGGCGATAGTCCTGGCCGTGCTGGCGGTGCTCGCGTATTTCCTGGTGCGGCGCAGTCTGCGTCCGCTGCGCCGGGTGGAGAGCACCGCCGCGGCCATCGCCCGCGGTGACCTGCATCGCCGCGTGCCGGTGCGCGATACCAACACCGAGGTCGACCGGCTGTCCAGGTCGCTGAACGGCATGCTGGCGCAGATCCAGCGCGCGTTCACCGCGACCGCCGCGTCCGAGGAAGCGGCACGCAAGTCCGAGGAGCGCATGCGCCGTTTCATCGCCGACGCCAGCCACGAGCTGCGCACGCCGTTGACGACGATCCGCGGGTTCGCCGAACTGTATCGCCAGGGCGCCACCGACGATCCCGCCGCGTTCATGGACCGCATCGAGCGCGAATCCCAGCGGATGGGCGTGCTGGTGGAAGACCTGCTGATGCTCGCGCGGCTGGATGCCCAGCGCCCGCTGGAACTCGGCCCGGTCGACCTGCTCGCTGTCGCCAGCGACGCCGTGCACAACGCACGCGCCGTGGTCGCCGCCGGGCATGCCGACGGTCCCGTCCGCACCATCGAACTGAAGATCGAACCGGGCGAGGGAACGCTCGAGGTGATCGGCGACGAGGCGCGGCTGCGCCAGGTCTTGGGCAACCTGCTGAACAACGCCGTCACGCACACCGCGCCCGACGCGAAGGTGATCGTGCGGCTGGCTCCCGGCGCCGACGACGTGCGGCTGGAGGTGGCCGATACGGGGCCCGGCCTGCCCCAGGAGGAGGCCGAACGCGTCTTCGAGCGCTTCTACCGCACCGACACCTCCCGCGCGCGAACCAGCGGCGGCACAGGGCTCGGCTTGTCCATCGTGCAGGCGCTGGTGACCGCGCACGGCGGCGAGGTCGGCGTGCGCAGTTCGCCCGAGGCGGGCACGACGTTCACGGTGCGGCTGCCACGCGGGCTGCCGGAGTGACCCCGGCGAATTCGCCGGACTCAGACCGGGGTGACCGCCGAGACCAACCAGTGCGAGTCCGCCTTCGTCAGAGTGACGCGCACGCGACTGCCGGTGGTGGTGCCCTGCGGGGTGTCCTTGCTCGTCATCACCTGGTTGAGGAACAACAGCACCTGCGCGTGCGAACGGTCCGCGGAGATGACGCCGCCCGCCTGGGTGGTCGCGGTGACGGTGAGCTGCTTCTCCTTGGCTCCCGGCGCGATCTGCTTGTCGATCAGCGTCAGATAGTCGTCGCGGAAATCACCGGTCAGGTTGTCGGCGGACTTGCGCAGTTCGGTGTCCACGGTCTGCGGGTTGTAGGTGAACATGGCCTCGAGGGTGCGTCCCGCCGTCGCGACCGCGTCCTCGCGCGACTGCTCGGCCTGCCGGTCGTCCCAGTAGCGGTAACCGTTGACGCCGCCGATCACCGCGGCCGCGGCGACCACGACACCGAGTACCGCGAGCAGGATCTTGGCCCGAATTCCGTTCATGCTGCGTCCACCGGTCATGCCACGAACTCCACATTGGACACGGTCAGCCCGGAATCGCCGCGCGACACGGTGACCCGGAACCGGTAATACCTGGTCTGCGGCTCGGCCTGGCCCGCGTTGGTGAGCGTCTGCTTGGCGGCGACCAGCACCCGCCCGGAGCGATCGTCGTCGCTCTCCAGCGCGGCCTCCACGATCTCGCCGCTGGAGACCACCTTGGCCTGCTGCACGATGCTGGTGAACGGGTCGACCCGTCCGTCGAACTCGGTCTTGAACTCACCCGAGGCCAGCGACAGGATCCGGTCGATGTCCTGCTTGGCGGAATCGGCGCGGATGGTGGTCAGATTGACGATCGCCTGCCGGGCGGTTTCCACGTATTCGGCGCGGCGCTCGTCGCGTTCGTGCGCCGAGCGCATCGCGAGCACCGAGAGGGTCGCGCCGCAGACGAGCGCGACGACCAGCAGCGCGGCGGCGGCCATCGCGAGAATGCGCGGGAGGCCGCGGTTACTGCCCTGGGTGGGATGTTGCTCGGTGGACGGCGACTCGACGGCGGCTTTCGTCATGGTGACCGTCGCCTTGTCCGCGTCGGCGGTCGAGTCGTCGGTGGCCGGTACCGGTGCGCTCGACTCGGCGCCGACGGTACTCGGCTCCTTGTCCGGGGCGGCGGTTTCGGCCGAGGGGTCAGCAGAGACCTCGGTGGGCGCGGGCTTCGCATCGTCTGCGGCCGTGGTCTTCGCACCCGTAGTGACGGCCGTCTTCGCATCGGCCGCGGCTTCGCTCGCGTTCTCCTCGACCGGTGGCCCGGCCGAGCGCACCGCACGACGCCGCGTGCGGTGACCTTCTCCGTTGCTCTCACTCATCGTTGCTGCTCCTCGAGCATCGCCTGCCAGCTCGACGGTACCGTGCCCGAGCCGCTCGGTCCGATATCGCCCTGTCGGTATGTCCGCCCGTCGGGGCCGATGTAGATGCCGCTGTCCGGGTCGTACGCTCGGGCGGCGGCCGGTGTGCCGACGCCGTAACTCGCCGGCGCCACGACGGGCGGCTCATCGGCGGGCGCTGCCGCGGGCGCGACCGGCCGCGGCGGCCCGAACGATGGGTTGTCACCCAACGGAACGTACCCGGTCCGGCACATCTCCGGCGTCGGAGCGCGCACACCGGGCACTTCGACGCACGGCGTGTTCCGGATCCCGCGCACCGCTTCGGGAGCGTCCTGCGGCACCTTGCAGTACAGACCGGAAGGCGTGGGCGGGGTGTCGAGTTCGCTCGGCGAGCGGCGCTGGTCGGGCGGGAGGAAGCCGGTCGTGCAGGCGGGCGGGTCGTTGACCAACGCCATGAAGTCGACCAGGGCTCCGTATTCGAGCGGGCCGCGTATAGCGGTGAGCAGCGCGGCGACCAGCGGCGGATAGACCACCAGGATCTGCTCGAGTCCCGCGTGGTAGGTGACCGCGACTTGACCGACGCTGACCAGGTTCGACAGCAGCAGCGGCAGCGTCGGACGCAGATCCTCGAACAAATTGGTCACCCGTTGCATCGCGGACGGGCCCTCCCGCAACACACCGCGCAGCGCGGGGTCGTGACCGCGCAGCTGGTCGGTGACGGTCGCCAGATCGGCGGTCCAGGAACGGATCGCCGCGTCCGAACGGGTCTGGGTATCCAGCAGCGGCCCGATCTGGTCGAGCAACTGCTTCGTCGGTTCGGCGTTCGCCTGCGCCTCCTGCACCAGCAGCGACGCGGAGTCGATGAATCGTTGCAGGTCCGGTCCAGCGCCGTTGAACGCGAGGAACGCCTCGTCGATGACCTGCCGCAGCCGGGTGTCCGCCACGCTCGACAGCAACCGGTCGGCCTGGTCCAGCAGCGCGCCGACGTCTTGCGGCAGCTTGGTGCGCTCCACCGGGATCACGCTGCCGTCGCGCAGGTTCCCGCCGGTGCGGTGCTCGGCGGGGACCAGGTCCACGTACTGCTCGCCCACCGCGGAGACACTGCGGATCCACGCGTCGACGTCGGAGGGAATCTTGTAGTCGCTGGCGATGGACAGTTTCGCGTCCACCCCGACCGGCGTGAGCCGCACCTCCTTCACCACGCCGACGTTCGTGCCGCGATAGGCGACATTGGCCGTCGGGTAGAGGCCGCCGGTCGCGGCCAGTTTCACCGTGACCTCGTAGCGCCCGATGCCGAACATCGCGGGCACCTTCACATATGTGCCGCCCATGACCACCAGGCCGATCACCGTCAGCACGGAGAAGATGATCAGCTGGGTACGGACGAACCGGGTGAGCGTCACTGGCCCGGACCCCCTTGCGGCGCGGAGTTGCCCGGCATGGGCACGGTCAATCCGGGAATGGCGGGCAGGCCGGGAATCGGCGGCAGTCCCGGGATGGTCGGGGCGGGCTGGCTCGCCGCGGGCGGCGGCGGCTGCAACGGCCCCGTGGCCGGGTCGCCGTTCTGCGCGGCCGTGCCCGGCGCGAAGCTGCCGAGAGCGCCTTCCACGCCGCCGAAGCGTCCGCCCAGCGGCGTGCCGGTGAGGAAGTTCGAATCCAGCCGCTTGCCGGTGATGTCCACGGTCATGAACAGGTTCAGGTAGTCGCCCTTGATCGCGTGGTCCAGGTTCTTCATCGGGAACGGGAAGGTGGCCAGGATCTTCAGCGCCTCGGTCAGGTCGCCACCGGTGTCCGACAGCGATTTCAGCGCGGGCACGAGGCTGCGCAGGTTGGCCTTCAGGTCCTCGCCGCTGGCGTCGACGATGCGCCGGACGACGTCGCTCAGCTCGCCGAGCGCGGTGAGCGCCCTGGTGATGTTCGCGCGGCGGTCGGCGAGCACGGTCAACGCCGGATGGATCTGCTCGATGGCCGCCGCCACCACGTCACGCTGCTCGGCGAGCTGACCGCCGAGCCGGTCCAGCCCGCTCATCGCCGCGATGATGTCACCGGTCTGGCGGTCCAGGTTCGTGGTGAGCTCGTTCAGCTGCGGCAGCAGGTCGCGGATGGCCTCCTCGCGCCCGGTGAGCGCCGAATTGAGTTCGTGGGTGATGGTTTCCAGCTGCGCGACGCCGCCACCGTTGAGCACCACCGACAGCGAGGACAGCACCTGCTCGGTGGTCGGATAGGTCCCGGCCCGCGCCAGCGGGATGACATCGCCCGCCCGCAACCGGCCTTCGGGAGCCTGATCCGCCGGCTCGGCGAGCTCGAGATGGTTGGATCCGAGCAAACTGGTCTGCCCGATCTTGGCGACGGCGTTCGCGGGCAGCTGCACGTCCGGGTTCAGCTTGACGGTGACCAGCGCGTGCCAGTCCTCCACCTCGATCTTCGACACCGTGCCGACCGCCACGTCGTGCACCCGGACGGGGGAATTCCGGGTCAGCGTGGTCACGTTCGGCATCTGGACACGCACTTCGTAGGATCCCGGCGCGGTGCCCTCGGTGCCGGGCATCGGCAGCGAATTCAGTCCGTCCCACTCACAGCCGGAGACGCCGAGCGCCACCGCCAGCCCCACCGCGACCGTGGCGGTGCGGTGCAATCGCCGCGTCGGCGTCATCGCACTCCTCCCGGAATGGCCAGTCCGGCGAGACCGCTGGGCACGCTCACCGGAGCGGGCTGCGGCCGCGCGGGAGTCTGGCTCTGCACCCGATCGGCCAGGCTGGGATCGGTGTAGACCAGCTGGTCGGGGAACGCGGTCACGCCGCTGGCCGGGTTCGTCATGATCGGCACGTAGTTCATGCTCAGGCTGTTGATCACCGGCGCGAGGTACTGCGCGCAGAGGTCGGCGCTGCGATCGGCGTCGTTGGTCTCCAGCGCGCGGACCGAGCCGCACAGGAACCCGAGCGGGTCGGCCGGGTTGTTCAGCGCGATCGCGCCGGTCAGGGTGCCTTGGGCCGGCTTGTAGATCTGGTAGAAGTTCACCAGCGCGGTCGGCCCGGAGTGCAGTACGCGTTCCAGTTCGGGCCGTTTGTCGACCAGCACCTGGGTGGCGTCGGCCAGCCGCTGCACGCCTTCGGTGAGTTCGGCGCCGCTGCCGTCGATGAACCGGCGCACGTCGACGATCGCGGCGTCCAGATTGTCCAGCCCCGCGCCGAGATCGGCCGAGACCCCGGCCAGCACCGAGGACACCGACGCCAGCCGTCCGCCGAACTGCACGATCTGCTCGTTGCTCGCCGACAGCACGTCGACGAACTTCTGCAGGTTGCGCACCGTGCCGAACAGGTCGGTGCGTCCGTCGGAGAGCGTGCTCAAGGTGGCCGACAGTTCCCGCAGGGTGTCGCGGAACCGCTGCCCGTTGCCGTCGAGGTTGTCGGCGGCGGTGTCGACGAAGCGGCCGAAGGACCCCTGCTTGTCGTCGCCGACCGGACCGAGGGCGGTGGCCAGCTTGGACAGCTCGGCCTTGATGTCGTCCCACTCGACCGGCACCGCGGTGTGCTCGATCGGGATCACACTGCCGTCGGTCAGCTTCGGGCCTCCGGTGTAGGCGGGCGCGATCTGGATGAAACGCGCCGAGACCAGCGACGGCGAGATGATCACCGCCTTCGGGTCGGCGGGGACGTCGATTCCGCGATCGAGGGTCATGGTCACCTTCACCCGGTCGGCGCCGGGCTCGATCGAGTCGATCCGGCCGACCTTGACGCCGAGCACGCGCACGTCGTCACCCGCGTACAGGCCCGATGTGGACGGGAAATACGCGGTGACCTTGGTGGTTCCGATCCTGGTTATGCCATTCCACGCGACCGCGACCACGAGCGCCGCGACGACCACTCCGGCCAGCACCAGCGCCCAGCGGGGCAGTTTCCGTACGACGTTCAGCATGCGCGTCCCCCCAGACGTGACTCCCCCGCCGGTGCCGAGCCATCGACGGCTCGAGACGGGTACAGGATGGACGGGTGATGCCCACTCATCGCGGCGGCTCCTGAATCGCGGGTTCGATCGATGGGAACGGCGTGAGGTAGCTCTGCAGATCGTTCGGCAGGTGCTGCGGCCACACCAGCGCGTCCACCAGCGGTTGCAGCGTCTTGCTCGCGGCGTTGATCACATACGCCTGGAAGTAGGGGCCGCTGCCGACCTGCTCACCGAGTGCGGCGGCGAACGGGCCGAGACCGTCCAGCGCGTCGGCGAGGTTCTGTTTGTTGCGCTGCAACAGCGCCAGTACCGAATTGAGTTTGTCGAGGGCGGGTTTGAGCTGTGCCTCGTTGTCGGCGACCAGGCCGGACAGCTGCTTGGCGAGTCCGTTGACGTAGACGATCAGCTGCCCGAGCGCGGTGCGCCGCCGATCCAGCTCGCCGAGCAGCTCGTTGCCGTCCAGGATCAGCGCGTTGATCTGGTTGCCGCGGTCGGCGAGGATCTTCGTGACGTTCTGCGCCCGCTTCAGCAGATCGGTCAACGCCTGGTCGCGCGCGTTGATGCTGCGGGAGAGCGCGGTGACGCCGTCGAGCGCCGAGCGCAACGGCGCGGGGGTGTCGGCGAAGGTCGCCGAGAGCGCGTCGAGGGTCTGGTCGACCCGGTCGAGGTCGAGATCGTGCACCGTTCCCGCCAGGTCGCTCAGCGCCTCGTTGAGCGAGTACGGCGATGTGGTGCGCTCCAGCGGGATGGTGTCGTCGGTGCGCAGCGCGCCGGGCCCGGACGGCGTCACCTCCAGCGATTTGCGTCCGAGCACCGTGTTGGTCTTGATCGCCGCCGAGGTCTTCTCACCCAGCACGATCGACTCGGAGAGGGTGAACCGGACGAGCACTTTCGCGCCGTCCAGGCCGACCTCCTCCACCCGTCCGGACCGCACGCCCGCGACCTGCACCGCGTCACCGGGGAGCAGGCCGCCCGCGTCGGCGAAGTAGGCGGTGAACGTCGCGCCGGAACGAATGAACGGCAGGCGGTCGAATTGCAGTGCCGACAGCGCTACCGCCACCGCGACCACGAGGCCGACGATGCCGATGGTGATGGCGGATGATCGCTGCTCTTTCATCGGTTGTCCGCACACCTTCCGGTCGTCTGCGCCCCGGGCATGTTGATCTTCATCGTCTGTCCGTTCGGGCCGTCCACCAGGAAGTTCGTCGAGCAGACGTAGAGCTGGAGGAAGGAGCCGTAGGAGCCGATGCGGATCAGCTGGCGATAGGTCGACGGCAGCCGTTCCAGGACCCACTGCACCGTGTCCGAGCCGGCGTCGAGGTTCGTGGCCAGCCGTCCGGTCTGCTCGATGGTGCCCCGCAGATCGGGGCGGGCCTGGGCGAGCAGGTCGGTCAGGTCGCCGGTGGCCCCGGCGATTCGCGGGATCGCGTCACCGATCTGGTCCTTGTCGGCCGCGAGTCCGCTGATCAGGCGCTGTAGTTCGGCGATCGTGGTGGCGAACTGGTCGCCGCGCTGATCGATGGTTTGCAGCACCGCGTTCAGGTTGTTGATCACGCTGCCGATCAGCGCGTCCCGGTCGGCGAGCGTCTTGGCGAACGAACCGCCGCTGTTGAGCAGCGACACCAGTGTGCCGCCCTGGCCCTGGAAGATTTGCAGCAGCGCGTTGGTCAGATCGTTCACCTGGCCGGGGTCGAGGCCGCGCAGCAGCGGCCGGAAACCGCCGAGCAGCATGTCCAGATCGAGTGCGGGCGCGGTCTGTTCCTTGACGATGGTGCCGCCGGGCTGCAGGACGCGGTTCGAGCCGGGCCCCTCGGTCAGCTCGAGATAGCGGTCGCCCACCAGGTTCTCGTACTTGATCGCCGCCCGGGTGCTGGTGAGCAGCCGGTACTTGCGGTCGACGTCGAACTCGACGTGCGCCAGGTAGTCCTTGCCCACCTTCACCGAGGTGACCGAGCCGACCGGCACGCCCGCGATGCGCACCTTCGCCCCGGGCAGCACGCCCGAGGAACTGGTGAACACGGCGTGGTAGCCGTTCTCCCTGGCGAACCGCATCTGGCTGAACACAACCGCCAGACCGGCGAAGATCAGCGCCATCACCAGCGTGAAGATCGCCAGTTTGACGGTGGTCGCGGTATTCCTCACGGGCGCGGCACCCCCGGTAGTCCGGCGAACAGGAGCTGGAAGATCTTCGGCGGGTTCACACTCAGCGTCGTCGACGGTGTGTACACGTGGCCTTCCGAGGTATCGGTGACGACATAGTCCGAGTGGCTGCCCGGTACCCGGTCCAGGATGCCCCCGCATTGCGGGCCGCCGGTCGCGTTGACCTTGGGCAGATCCTCCGGGTAGGTGTACGGCTTCGCGCCGTACATGAAGCCGGTGTTCAGCGCGACACCTTCCTGCAAGCCGCCGAAGACCGCCTCACCCAGGGGCAGCGCCTTGCCGAGGCCGCCGATCAGGCAGTACAGCGCGGGCGCGTAGTCCTCGAGCAGCCCGGTGGTCGGGCGCAGCAGATCCAGCGCGGTACCGAGTTGATTCTCGTTCTCGCGCAGCACCGACCCGGTGGTGTCGGCCAAGCCGGTGAGGTTCACCAGAACGTTGTCCAAGCTGTCCTGCTCCTGGGCCAGGGTCTTGCTGGTGACGGTGAAGTTGTCCACCGTGCGCAGCAGGTCGTTCACCGTGTCCGCGTAGAGGTCGGTGACCTCGCCGGTCTTCGCCAGATCCTGTTGCAGCGTCGGCAGATACGGGTTGATGTCGCGCAGGTAGGCGTCGCTCTGCGTGAGCAGGTCACCGAGTTTCTGCCCCCGGCCCTGCAGCGCCGTGCCGAGCGCGGACAGCGTCGCGTTCAGCTTCTCCGGCTCGATCTTGGCCAGCACGTCCGACAGGTGCTGGAACAGGGTGTTGAACTCGACGGTCACCCGCTGCGCGGTCACGGTCGCGCCCGGCCGCAGCGGGGTGGACGACGGCTGCTGCGGAACGATGAAGTTGATGTATTTCGCGCCGAACACCGTGGTCGACCGGATGTCGACGTCCGCGTTGGAGGGGACCAGTTTCAACAGGTCCGGGTCGAGGGCCAGTTTCAGCCTCGCGCCCTCGGTGGTGTGGTCGACGGACGCGACGCGGCCGATCTCCACCCCGCGCACCTTCACCTTGGCGTCCGGGTCCAGGACCAGGCCGCTGCGCGGCGCGTCCACCGTCACGGTGGCCGTGGACGTGAACCCGCCGACGAACATGATCATCGCGACCGCGACGATCGCGACCAGCGCGAGCACCATCGTGATACCGGCCAGTTTCAGGCCGAGCCCGCCGCGCAGCGCCCGCCCCAGGCGGCTTTCCGTTTGCTTCGATTCCGCCATGTCGCTATCCGGAGAGGTGGAAGTTGCCGGAGGTGCCGTAGATGGCCAGCGAGACCAGCAGGGTCACCGTGACGACCGCGACCAGTGAGGTCCGCACCGCGTTGCCCACCGCGACACCCACGCCGACCGGGCCGCCCGCGGCGTTGTAGCCGTAGTAGGTGTGGATCATCATGATCGCCAAGGACATGAGAATCGCCTGGGCGAACGACCACAGGATGTCGGTCGGGATGAGGAACGTGGAGAAGTAGTGGTCGTAGACGCCCGCCGACTGGCCGTAGATGACGACGGTGGCGAACCGGCTGGCCAGGAACGACGCGATCACCGCGAGGGCGTAGAGCGGGACGATCGCGATCATCCCGGCCAGCACGCGGGTGCCGACCAGGTAGGGCACCGGCCGGATCGCCATCGACTCCAGCGCGTCGATCTCCTCGGCGACCCGCATCGCGCCCAATTGCGCGGTCGAGCCCGCCCCGATGGTGGCCGCCAGGCCGATGCCGGAGATCACCGGCGCCGCGATGCGGACGTTGATGAACGCCGCGAAGAATCCGGTCAGCGCCTCGACGCCGATATTGCCCAGTGAGCTGTAGCCCTGCACGGCGATGGTGCCGCCCGCGAACAGGGTGAGGAACCCGACGATCACCACCGTGCCGCCGATCACCGCCAGCGCGCCGGTACCCATGCTGATCTCGGCGATCAGCCGGATGGTCTCGGTGCGATAGTGCACCAGCGCGCGCGGCAGGGACCCGAGCGCCTGGGCATAGAACACCGCGTGCTTGCCGACCGAATCGAGCGAGTCCGACACCCTGCGCATTCGCCGGACCGTACGGGGAAAGCGGGATTGGATTACGAAGGCCATCGCGTCACCGCGCCGTGAACTTGATGCCGACGGCGGTGACCACCACGTTCACCACGAACAGGGCCATAAAAGCGAAGACTACGGTCTGATTCACCGCATCACCGACACTCTTGGGTCCGCCTTTGACATTCAAGCCCAGATAGCAGGCGACCAGGCCGGCGATCAGCCCGAACAATCCGGCTTTCACCTCCGAAATGATCAGCTCGGGCAGATGGGTGAGCAGCGTGATGCCATTGACGAACGCGCCGGGGTTCACATCTTGCAGATACACCGAGAACAGAAATCCGCCGACGATGCCGATGGTGCACACCAGGCTGTTGAGCATCAGCGCGACGAACATCGACGCGAGCACCCGGGGCACCACCAAGCGCTGTACCGGATTGATGCCCAGCACCCGCATGGCGTCGATTTCCTCGCGAATGGTGCGCGCGCCCAGATCGGCGCAGATCGCGGTGGCGCCCGCCCCCGCGACGATGAGCACGGTGACGATCGGCCCCACCTGGGTGACCGCGCCGAATGCCGCGCCCGCCCCGCTGAGGTCGGCCGCGCCGATCTCCCGCAACAGAATGTTCAACGTGAAGCTGACCAGAACGGTGAACGGAATGGCCACCAGCAATGTCGGCACGATCGATACTCGCGCGATGAACCAGGACTGGTCGATGAACTCCCGCCATTGAAAGGGCCTGCGCACGCTGGCGCGTGCGACATCGGCGGTGAGTTCGAAGAATCCACCGACGGCCCGCAACGGCACGGCAAGGACCTCGTTCATCCACGATCCTCCTTGCTCAACCGGCGTACACAGCTCACGGCGCGAATCTCCACCGTGGCCGCACCGCCGGAACGATTAGAACACGTTCACCGTGTTGCCGGTAGCACTTTTCACACTTTTGAAGTGCAATTTCCCGAAAAGTCGGCATATAAATTTGGAACCGGTGTCATCGGGTGATGATCCCACCTTTGTGAGGTAGGACATAACCCGTCCCTATGTCTACCAAGCGCCGATCCCATGATCAACAGTTGGACAACTGATCAGTAGCGGGTGCGCGGCGAGCCGCCGCGGCTCACCCCAGCTCTGCCAGCGAAGACGCCGAGAAGGTGCGCCCATCCGGGCGATCGGCGAAGTAGCCGCCCAGCGTGTCGGCCAGATCCTGGGCCGACCACTCCCCAGCGGCCGCGTCGAACCGGCGTTCGACAACCGGCGCCGCCATGAGCGCCACCATTCCCCCGTAGACGACGAACAGCTGTCCGTTGACCGCCTCGGCCGCAGGCGAGGCCAGGTAGGCGACGAGCCGGGCCACGTGATCGGGCGACAACGGGTCGGCCTCACCCTCCGGGGCGGGGCTGAACACCGCCTCGGTCATCGCGGTGCGCGCCCGCGGCGCGATCGCGTTGGCGCGCACGCCGAAGCGAGACAGGGCCCGCGCGGCCGAGAGGGTCAGCGCGGTGATGCCCGCCTTCGCGGCTCCGTAGTTGGCCTGCCCCTCCGGGCCGAGCAATCCGGCCTCCGAGGAGGTGTTGATCAGCCTGCCGTAGACCGGCGCGCCCGCCTGCTTCGACTTGCCGCGCCAATAGGCGGCGGCGTTGCGCGAGAGCAGGAAATGGCCGCGCAGATGCACCGCGAGCACCGCGTCGAAGTCCTCGTCGGACATGTTGAACAGCATCCGGTCGCGGGTGATGCCCGCGTTGTTGACCACGATGTCGACCGACCCGAACGACTCCTCGGCGGTGCGGATCAGCGCGTCGGCGGTCGCGCGCTCGGCGATGCTGCCCGCGACGAACTCCGCCTTGGCGCCCAGCGCCCGGATCTCACCAAGCGTGCTCGCCACCGCCTCCGACTCCGCGAGGTCGTTGACCACCACCGACGCACCGGCTCCGGCAAGCGCGAGCGCTTCGGCCCGCCCAAGTCCGGCGCCGCCGCCGGTCACGATCGCTACACGGCCCGCAAGGCTCAGATCATTGCTCACGCGGCCGACTCTAGAACGTGTTCCAACTTACGGCAAGCATCGCTCACTGCAACCGCAACGCCGCCTTCGGACATTGCGCGACGGCGTCCTCGACATCGGCGAGCCGATCGGGGGGCACGTCCGCGTTCGCGATGTGCAGGACGTCCTCGTCATCGAGTTCGAACACGTCGGGGGCGATTCCGACACAGATTCCATTCGCTTCGCACTGGTCTGGATCGACACTGATCTTCATGACAACTCCTTTACCGCCACTCTGGCCGAAGCCTAACAAGCCGATCGGCTCCACCGGGGCGTCATCGGGGGGATTCGGTATCAATACTGGAACATGTTTCAGTCCATATGCAATGATCGGGGAAACCCGATCCGACGAAGACTCGTCCTACCCACCCGCCGACTCCGTTAGCTCCGTCGGCCGACCATCCCCCAAGAGGTTTTGCCATGCGCATTGCGTACACGCCGCAACAGGAGCAGCTGCGCGCGGAGTTGCGCGACTACTTCGCGCGACTCATCACCCCTGAGCGCAGGGAGGCCCTGAGCGCGCAGACCGGCGAGTACGGGCAGGGCAATGTGTACCGCGAGGTGGTGCAGCAGATGGGCCACGACGGCTGGCTGGCGCTGGGCTGGCCCGAGGAATACGGCGGCCAAGACCGCCCCACCATGGACCAGCTGATCTTCACCGACGAGGCGGCGATCGCGGGCGCGCCGGTGCCGTTCCTGACCATCAACTCCGTCGCGCCCACGATCATGCACTACGGCAGTGCGGAACAGAAGAAGTTCTTCCTGCCCAAGATCGCGGCCGGTGAACTGCACTTCTCCATCGGCTACTCCGAACCGGGCGCGGGCACCGACCTGGCCGGCCTGCGCACCACCGCGGTGCGCGACGGCGACGACTACGTGATCAACGGCCAGAAGATGTGGACCAGCCTGATCGCCTACGCCGACTACGTCTGGCTGGCCGTGCGCACCGATCCGACCGCCAAGAAGCACAAGGGCATCAGCATGCTCATCGTGCCGACCACCGCCGAGGGCTTCTCCTGGACGCCGGTGCACACCATGGCGGGGCCGGACACCAGCGCCACCTACTACCAGGACGTTCGCGTGCCCGCGAGCGCGCTGGTGGGCCAGGAGAACGGCGGCTGGGCGCTGATCACCAACCAGCTCAACCACGAGCGCGTCGCGCTCACCTCGGCCGCGCCGCTGGCGCTGGCGCTACGCCAGACCGTCGAATGGGCGCGCGAGACCAAGGCGAGCGACGGCTCCCGCGTGATCGACCGCGAATGGGTGCAGCTCATCCTGGCCAAGGTGCACGCCAAGGTGGAATACCTCAAGCTGCTGAACTGGGAGATCGCCAGCCGGGCCGACGCGGGCGGCGACGCGGCTCCGCGCCCGTGGGACGCCTCCGCCTGCAAGGTGTACGGCACCGAGCTGGCCACCGAGGCCTACCGGTCGCTCATGGAGGTGCTCGGCCCGCAGGCCTACCTGCGCCAGGACTCCCCCGGCGCGCAATTGCGCGGCCGCCTGGAGCGGATGCACCGCGCCGCGCTCATCCTCACCTTCGGCGGCGGCACCAACGAGGTGCAGCGCGACATCATCGCCATGACCGCCCTGAAGCAGCCTGCCGCCGCGCGCTGACGAAAGCTGAGAGACCACCATGGATTTCACCCCCACCGAAGCCCAACTCGATCTCGGCCGGCTGACCGGCGAGGTGTGCGGGAAATTGGTCACCGCGGACCGGTTGCGCGAACTCGATACCGCCGAAGAGCGATTCGACCGGCCGCTGTGGAGTTCGCTGGCCGAGACCGGCGTGCTCGCGGCGGCGCTGCCCGAATCGGTCGGCGGCAGCGACCTCGGCTCGCTCGAGCAGACCGCCGTCCTGCGCGAGCTGGGCAAGCACCTCGCGGCCGTGCCGTACCTGTGGTCGATCGCGCTCGGCGCGGGTGCGCTGGCACGGTTCGGCGATGCGGCGCAACAGGACCTGGCCACGCGGGCGGGCGCGGGCAGCGTCATCCTTACGGTGGCGCTCGCCGAAGAGCGGAACTGGGAACCCGCCGCGCCGACCACGAGCGCGGTCGAGACCGGCGACGGCTGGCGGCTGACCGGCGCCAAGACCACCGTGCCCTTCGCGAACCGGGCCGAGCGGATCCTGGTGCCCGCCACGGTCTCCGGAACCACCGCGGTGTTCCTGGTCGATCCCGCGGCGGCGACGGTGACCGCGCAACAGGTGGTCGACCGCAGCCCGGAGTTCGCGGTCGAGCTCACCGACGCGCCCGCCGAACTGATCGGCGCCGTGGCCGACGGGGCGGAGATCCTGGACTGGATCCTCACCCGTGCCTGGCTCGGCCTGAGCGCCCTACAGCTCGGCACCCTGGAACGGGCGCTCGAGCTGGTCGCCGAGTACGCCAGGGAGCGGGAGCAGTTCGGCAAGGCGGTCGGCAGCTTCCAGGCCGTCGCCCAGCGGCTCGCCGACGCCTACATCGACGTGCAGGGCCTGCGCCTGGCGGTCACCCAGGCGGCGTGGTTGCTGTCGGAGGACCTGCCCGCCGCCGAGGCGGTGCACACCGCCAAGTTCTGGGCCGCCGACGCGGGCCACCGCGTCGCCCACACCGTGGTCCACGTGCACGGCGGCGTCGGCATCGACCGCGACCACATCGCGCACAACTACTTCACCGCCGCCAAACACAACGAATTCGCCCTCGGCGCGAGCACCGACCACCTGCGCGCCCTCGGCACGCTGCTGGCCGACTGAGCGGGGAGCTCGAGTCGGCCCGCTGCCCCGCGCGGGCCGACGCCTCCGCGCGTTCGACGTATTACCGGCTGCGTGTCGGTAATACGATTACGAACACGTCCAGGAGGATTTTGAGATGGCACCGAACAACAAGCGACAGAAGCCAACTCCCACTCGCCGCGCACAACATGGGTTCGCGAGGACGACCGCATGGAGAGCATAGAAGTCGACGGGACATCACGAGTCCTGTCCGCCGACGACGCTTCGATTCGAGGCCAACGCCTCGTCCAGCGCCTGCACGGCACCGCTGGCAGCGGGGATGTCGCAGGCATGAGCACTGACCAGATCATGGACTTGCTGCGCGGCGAGTAGCCCGAGGCTCAGGTTCGTCAGCCCTCGAATCTCGCAAGATGCTTGGCAATCTCCGGCAGATCGAGTGCACCCTGGCATACGTCCAATACGAACCGCTCAGCTTCATCGACGTCGAAGTGCGGATCCAAGCGATGACCGTTGATGTAGAGGAAGACCCAGCTCGCATACCAGGCCAATCGCTTGTTGCCATCGACCAAACCGTGGTTGCGGGCAATCGACTCCATCAATGCGGCGGCCTTCTGCCACACATCGGGGTACGCATCCTGTCCGAACACACTGGACTGCGGTCGGGCCAGAGCAGAATCGAGCAACCCGTAGTCACGCACCGCTGGAGTGCCCAAGCGTTCCGCGAGACGCAGCAGCGCCGGGAGCGTCAGGTACTCCATCAGGCCAGCCTCCGATTCAGCTCCTCACTGACACGCAAAACGTGATCGGCGGCCTCGTTGAACAGTCTGGAATGCTCGTTGATCGCCTGGATCACTGCATCGTGGACGAATTGCTGCATACTGCGGCCCTCCGCCTCAGCGCGTTCGCGCAAGGCGCCGAGTTCCTCGTCGGTAAATCGAACGTTCAAGCCAGCCATAGAACAATAGTACCGCGTGGTACCACTTGATACCGCCGTATTCTCAGTCCACCGGAGTGGACGTCAGGTAGCGCTGGAGGGTCGGTGCCACCTCCGCGATGATCTGGGCGCGGGTCAGGGCGACGACCGGGGGTAGGCACAGGACGTAGCGGCACAGGGCGAGGCCCAGCATCTGGGTGACGATCAGGCCTCCCCTGCGTGGGGCGTCCGCGGGATCGCCGAAGCGCAGGACGGCGGGGAGGATCTGCTGGGCGAAGATGGCGCGGACGCGTTCGGCGACCGCTTCGTCGGTGATCGATGAGCGCAGCAGCGTCAGCAGTACTTCCCTGTTCGGCTGCTCCTCCCAGATCTCGAAGAAGCGGCGCACCAGCAGTTCACCGAGGTGATCGGGGTCTGAGGAGGCGAGGTCGGGCAAGTCGAGCCGGACGTCGACCGCGGCCGCGAAGAGGCCGTCTTTGCTGCCGAAGTACCGCATGACCATCGATGGGTCGATATCCGCGTCGGCGGCGATGGCGCGAATGGTCGCCTTGCGGAATCCTTCGGCGGCGAACCGTGCGCGGGCCGCGTCCAGGATCGCCGCACGCGTCGCGTCCGAGCGGCGAGTGGGGGCTTGGTCAGGCTCTACGGTCATGCCAACAAGTGTAGGCCAACAACTGTTGACTTCCTAGCCCGAGTGAGGCTACGGTTGTGCCAACAAACGTTGGCCTACAAACGTTGACATGAGGAGTTCCGATGAACGCCACACCGAACCCGCTGCCCGCCACCGCTTCCGTCGTGATCGTCGGCGCAGGACCCGCCGGGCTGACCGCCGCGATCACGCTGGCCGACGCGGGTGTGGATTTCGTCCTGCTCGACCGGCAGAGCGAAGGCGCGAACACCTCCCGCGCGGCGGTCGTGCACGCCAGGACGCTCGAGGTACTCGAGGAACTCGGCATCGCCGACGAGTTGGTCGCGACGGGCGACATCGTCGCGCGCTTCACCGTCCACGACGGCGGCAAGACCTTGGCCACCATCGACTTCGACGGTCTCCCGACGCGCTACCCGTACACCCTGATGACGCCGCAGGACACCACCGAGGCGGTGCTGCTGAAGCGGCTGCGGAAGGCGGGCGGTGACGTGCGGCGGCCATACCAGGTCAGCCGGGTCGCCCAGGATGGCGACGGCGTCACGGTCGAATACACCGACGCCACGGGCGCCGCCGGCAGCATCCGCGCCGACTACGTCGTCGGCACCGACGGCATGCACAGCGTCGTCCGTGAGCAAGCGGGCATCGAATTCACCGGCGCGTCGTACCCGGAGTCCTTCGTCCTCGCCGATGTGCGGATGGACTGGCCGATCGCGCGCGACGAGGTGGCCCTGCACCTTTCACCGGAGGGTGTCACCGTGGTCGCGCCGCTGCCCGACGAGGCCGAGCCGAACCGCTACCGCGTGGTCGCCACTCTGGAAACCGCGCCCGAGCACTCGACCGCGGAACAGATCCAGGCCCTCCTGGACGCCCGCGGACCCGGCGGCGCGGTGCGGGTTCGCGAGGTGCTGTGGAGCTCACGCTTCCGCGTACACCACCGGGTCGCCGACCACTACCGCAACGGCCGCATCCTGCTCGCGGGCGACGCCGCGCACGTGCACAGCCCGGCAGGCGGGCAGGGCATGAACACCGGCATCCAGGACGCCGCCACCCTCGGCCCGTTGCTGGCGCGAGTCCTCACGGGCGAGCCCGACACCCTGCTGGACGAGTACGAGACCACCCGCCGCCCCGTGGCCCTCGGCGTCGTCTCGTTCACCGACCGCATGACCAAGATGGCGACTCTGCGCCGCCGCCCCGCCCGCACCGCGCGCAACCTGATCCTCACCACCGTGTCCCGCATCCCCGCCTTCCGCCACCGCCTCGCCTACCAGCTGGCCGAACTCGCCAACCGTTGAGGTTCCGCGAGCCCCAGCGAGCCGAATCGGACAGCGTTCCGACAGGTGGCACAGGAATTCGTATTTGCCATCGGCTCCGGGACAACTGGCGCCGGTACCGGCATCCCCGGCAGACCGATCGGCGGCGCTGATATCCGGGCGGATGCCTTCATGGTCGGCCACCGTCCGAGGAAGGTTGGCCGACCACGAGGCCGGGGTTCTTACTTCGCGCTCGCCTCCGCGTGGTTGTCGGCGGGGCGGGACTGGGTTTGCTCCTTGGCCCAGCGGTAGTCGGGCTTGCCCGCCGGGGAGCGCTTGATCTCGTCGACGAACCACAGGCTGCGGGGCAGTTTGTAGGGCGCGATCTCCTGGGTGAGCATGGGGCGCAGCTCCTCCAGGGTGGGGCGGGACGCGCCGCGGCATTGCACGACCGCGACCACCCGCTGCCCCCAGCGCTCGTCCTCGATGCCCACCACCAGCGCGTCGAAGATCTCGGGATGCGTCTTGAGCGCGCCCTCGACCTCCTCGGGGTAGATCTTCTCGCCGCCGCTGTTGATGCTGACCGAACCGCGGCCGAGCATGGTGACCGTGCCGTCCTCCTCGACGCGCGCGTAGTCGCCGGGGATGGCGTAGCGGATCCCGTTGAACTCCTTGAAGGTCGCGGCGGTCTTCGCCTCGTCCTTGTAGTAGCCGAGCGGAATGTGGCCGCGGCGGGCGAGAATGCCGACCTCACCGGAGCCGGGCTGCACCGGATTGCCGTTCTCGTCGAGCACATCGGTGGAAGCGTCGATCTTCACCCGCGGCCCCCCGGTGTGCGTCGCGCCCTTGGCCACGATCGCGATACCGCCGAAACCGGTCTCCGAGGAGCCGATCGAATCGGAGATCATCCGGTTGGGCAGCAGCTCGAGGAACTGGTCCTTGAGCGAGGGCGAGAACAGCGCCGCGCTGCTGGCCATCACGTACAGGCTGGAAAGGTCGTAGGGCTGACCGGTCTCCGGGTTGCCTTCGATGAGCGCGTCGAGCATCGGGCGCGCCATCGCGTCACCGGTGATGAAGATCAGGTTGATCTTGTGCTTGTCGATCGCCCGCCACACACCGTGCCCGGAGAACTCCGGGATCATCACGGCTTTACCGCCGCCGAACAGGCTGTGGAACGTGGCCCACTGCGCGCCGCCGTGGATCATCGGCGGGATCGGGAACCGCACCATCGGCGGGCTGCCCGCGCCGACCTTCGCCAACTCCCACTCGTCCTGGACGTATTCGCCGGTGATGAAGTTGATGCCCGCGCCGAGCACGCGCCAGACGTCCTCCTGACGCCACATCACGCCTTTGGGCATGCCGGTGGTTCCGCCGGTGTAGACCATGTACAGGTCGTCCGGGGAACGCTCGCCGAAGTCGCGCTCGCCCGAGGACTGCGCGAGCACCGTCTCGTAATCCACCGAATCGGCTGCGGTGGCGATCGTGCCGGTCGTATCGTCGTCCACGACGACGACCGTGCGCAGTTGCGGGGTCTTCGGCCGGACCGCGGCGACCCTGTCGCTGTAGCGCCGCTCATGGATCAGCGCGACCATGTCCGAGTTGTCGAAGATGTACTGCAACTCGTTCTCGACATATCGGAAGTTCACGTTGATCATCACGGCCCGCGCCTTGAAGATCGCGACCATGGCCTCGACGGCCTCGATCGTGTTGCGTGAGTAGATACCCACCTTGTCGCCCGGCCGGACTCCCTGTTCTTGCAGGTAGTGAGCGAGTTTATTGGCCCGCTCCTCCAACTGGGCGTAGGTGACCTCGCGGCCGTCGTCGGCCAGCGCGACGCGGTCGGGCATCAGGTCGACGGCATGTTCGACAAGGTCCGCTATGTTGTAGCTCACAGGCTTAAAAATAGAACGTGTTACTGTTTCTGACAAGGCTCGAAGTCAGGAGAATCAGCGATGCCGCACTGTCTCGTCGAGAAGCGCGACCATGTCCTCATCGTCACCATGAACCGGCCCGAGGCGCGCAACGCGCTGTCGGGGGAGATGATGGCGATCATGAAAGACGCCTGGAATCAGGTGGACGAGGATCCGGAGATCCGGGTCGCGATCCTGACCGGCGCGGGCGGGGCGTTCTGCGCGGGCGCCGATCTCAAGGGCATGACCTCCGAGCACCCCGGCGACACCATCGAGGGCGGCGGCTGGAATCCGGCCAAGCTGGAAGCGCTGCTCAAGGGCCGCAGGCTGACCAAGCCGCTGATCGCGGCGGTCGAGGGCCCGGCCATCGCGGGCGGTACCGAGATTTTGCAGGGCACCGACATCCGGGTGGCCGGGGAGAGCGCGAAATTCGGTGTGTCCGAGGCACGGTGGGGCCTGTTCCCGCTGGGCGGCTCGGCGGTGCGGCTGGTCCGTCAGATCCCCTACACCGTGGCCGCGGAGATCCTGCTCACCGGCCGGCACCTCACCGCCGCCGAGGCCAAGGAGATCGGCCTGATCGGACACGTCGTCCCGGACGGCACCGCACTGGACAAGGCGCTGGAGATCGCGGGGCAGATCGCCGCCAACGGACCCCTCGCCGTGCAGGCCATCCTGCGCACCATCCGGGAGACGGAGGCCATGCCGGAGGAGGACGCCTTCGAGATCGACGCCGAGCTCGGCATGTCGGTGTTCCGCTCGGCGGACGCCAAAGAAGGGCCGCGGGCGTTCGCGGAGAAGCGCAAGCCCTCTTTCACCGGAAACTGAGAATCCCGGCGCAGCCCGACGCCCCCGATGCGCTCCCGCATCCGGGGGCGACCCCTCGCCGGGCTCAGCCGGCGCCCGGGTAGTCCATCCAGAACGGCTCCCACTGGTGGCCGTCCGGGTCGATGAAGGTGCGGCCGTGCATGCCGACCTGCGCCTCCTGCGCCCGCTTGTCCTCGTTCACCTCTTCGGTCGCGCCCGCCGCGACAGCGGCTTCGGTCAGGCTGTCGACCTCTTCGGCGCTACCGAGCGCGAGCGCGTACGCGGCGTTGATCGCCGTCTTGGTATCGGCCACCGGCCGCTTGCTGAAGGTGGTGAAGAAATCCTTGATGAGCAGCATCAGGCAGATGTTGTCGTCCACCACGATGCAGGCGGCGTTGTCGTCGGTGAACTCCTGGTTGACCTTCCACCCCAGCGCCTCGTAGAACGCCATCGACCGGTGTAGATCCGCGACCGGGAGATTGATGAAGATCATCTTGCTGCTCATGGCCTCTTCCTCTCGAGCAAGTCCGTTCGTGTCACTGGATAGGACGTGCCCCGGACGGCGAACTCATCGCGGAAGCGTCGGTGTCGCATCCCACACGCCGCGCGGGTTTAACGATCTTGATCAGCATCGCCCTAGAGTTCGCGGTCCTGTTCTGTGTCGGTGGCCTGTGGCATGGTGACACCCATGAACGACTCGCCCGGCTCTTCCGCCGGCCTCGCTCCCGAGGTGCTCGCCGCGTTCGAGACCCATCGCAGAGAGCTGTGCGCGTACGCCTACCGCATGCTCGGTTCCTCCTTCGAAGCGGAGGACGCGGTGCAGGAGACGCTGACCAGGGCCTGGAAGTCCTACGACTCGTTCGAGGGCCGCGCCAGCCTCCGCTCCTGGCTGTACAAGATCACCACGAACGTCTGCCTGGACATGCTCGACGGGCCGCAGCGCCGGGCCAGGCCGATGGACCTGTCCGGTCCGTCGCGGCCGGATTCGCCGCTGCCCGCACCGCAGCCGGACTACGTGTGGATCGAGCCCATCCCGAACGCGCTTGCCTTCGGCGCCGATCCGGCCGATCACGCCAGCGCGAAAGACACCCTGCGCCTGGCCTTCGTCGCGGCTTGCCAGCATCTGCCCGCCACCCAGCGCGCGATCCTGATCATGCGCGAGGTGTTGCGTTTCTCCGCCAACGAGACCGCCGAGGCGCTCACCATGTCGCCCGCGTCGGTCAACAGCGCGCTGCAACGGGCGCGCGCGACCATGTCCAAGGTCCAGCCCGCGGCCACCGACACCTTCGACGAGTCCGACGAAGATCAGCGCAGACTGGTGGACAACTTCGTCAAGGCGTTCGAGTCCTACGACATGGACACCCTCACCACCCTGTTGAAAGCGGATGTGGCGCTGTCCATGCCGCCGATCGAGCTGTGGATCTCGGGCCCGGAGAACGTCGCCGCGTTCATGCTCGGCCACGGAAGCGCTTGCCGCGATTCGCGACTGGTCCGCCTGGAGGGCGCCAACGGATTGCCCGCCTTCGGCCACTACAAGCCGGGCGACGAGCCGGGCGTGTGGGTGCCGTGGTCGATCACCGTGCTGGAACTCGACGGCGACACCATCGCCGGGTTGAACTTCTTCCTCGACACCGAGAAGCTGTTCCCGCTCTTCTGCCTCGCGCCCGAACTGCGGGAAAGCATCTGATTCGAACGGTCACGGTCGGGGCGTACGGGCGTCCAGCGCCTTGCGGATCAGCTCCCGTGCAGCGTCGCCGGTCACGGACTGACCGGCAAGCTCAGCGAACAACCTACCGTACAAAGCAATCTCGCGGGGTTGGGTCACGGTCAGCTCTGCTGCCACCGCTTCCACAAGCACTAGCCGCTCATCGAACATCACGAAGTTGGTTATCTGCATGGGCAACTCGGCCTCAGCCGGGACGATGCCTAGTAAGACCCTAGGTAAGCCGATCACGGCTAGCAGTCGGTCAAGCTGACCGATCATCACAGCATCTGTGCCAACCGTGGTGTGTAGAGCTTGCTCCGCTACCAGGATGTGAAACCGGTGATCGCCCTTGTACAGAAGTTGTTGCCGTTCGAGCCGTTTTGCTACGCCTTCGTCTAGATCATCTGGCACACGGTAGAAGTCGATGTACCGGCGCAGAACAGCGGCGGCGTACTCGGCAGTTTGGAGGATTCCAGGGATGATGTTCGGCTGAAAAATCCGCATGAGTTCGGATTCTTCGGAAAGCTTCACCACCTGGTTCTGTCGCCGCTTCGTGCCGGTGCCGAGCACTTTCCGCCACTCCAGGTAGGCAGCTTGCACGTTCCGCAGAGTAGCGATCAGGTCGGGTAACTGATCGTCATTGCCGGTATGACGACAGTAAGCCCTTAGATGCGCCTCCGTGGGGCTGCGGTCCCCAGTTTCGATCTTCGACACCACCGACTCATGCCAACCCGCGAGAGAGGCAAGCTGACGGCCGGACAGCCCGGCATCACGACGAAGCCCCCGGAGAGTTGCCCCGAGGGCTTGTCGCGCTTCATGAACGGAGTTGGTCACCGCTTGACATACTCCGCATAAGGGATAGCCAGCTTCCAGAGCCGCCCCCGTACCTCTTGGCAGTACGCCACGATTCCGGGGTCTGTGGTCACTGCCAGGCCGGTCGGCGCCCCAGCCGAATCGGTGAGGTTGTAGACAACTCTCTCGCCATCCATCAACCACCAGTCGTCTGGTGGCACCGTTCCCGCGATATTTCTCGGCACATAACGGATGTCGTCCCCAGCTTCCACGTTGTACCCGGTGACCGACAACAACCATCGCTGATAGTCCGACAGTGGTTCGGTGACCACCCGAACACGGGTCACCGATACGCCCCGGCTAGTGGTTTCCAGCATGAGGTCTTGCCACGGCGTCCGGGTGTACGGGGCTGGTTCGCCAGCGAGGAATGCACGTAGCCGGGTGTCCTCGTCGGCTACGTGGTACTCGTCCCGCACTTCGAGATGGAACGCATCCCGTTTCAGCTCACGGAACAGATTCGGCCACAGGTGCGGTTCATCGATGGGCCGCAGCAGCATTGCCGTAGAACGTCCTTCCTAGCTTCGGGACCTCGATAGCAGTTTCGTCCTCTGCCAAGGTCAACACGCCCAACACATCCGGCTCGGTGATCGGCCGACCCGATACGGTGAAGGTACCCCGGCCGGTGTCGGTCATAGTCGAGCCGATGAACGTATCCGGCTCAGCGAACCCGGTCAGAAGGTGCGGAATCTCCACCGTCCCCAGTTGGGTTGTTTCCCACCCTTGGACTATGTAACTGCCCTGGTCGGTGGCATACAGGCTTGGGCAACCTCCAGAGTCCGATCCGCCTTTACCGAGGAACCTTAGGTTCATCGCTCTAACTCCTGTCTAGCGACTTGGCACAGCTTGGCGTGTGCGTCACCAATTATTCCGCAGGCTGACGGCCTCTACAGCTGGCTGAACGATGTCTGCCAAGTTTTGCCAAGTTCCTAGACCTTGGCGGCAGCCGCTTCTAGCGTCTGAGCTGGCCCCCGTGACATGTGCCGCGATCCGGTCACGGGGTGCCTACCACTGGCCTACTAGAGGGGGTTGAAATGACCGCAGGCGGAGACCAACGACGCAGGCGCACAGAGCTTTACTCGTTCCCTGGTGGTGTGTTCGAACGGTGGGGTGACGCCGACGGCCCGGAGCCGGGGGTGTTTGTCGAGTTCCATCACCCCCGGCAGTCGTGTAACGACGCTCGGGCGTTCGGCCCTGGTGAACCGGAACGACTCGGTTCGGTGGACGAGGAGACGGAGCCCGCGTGATGGGGTTGTTCATAGCCTTCGCTGTCCCGCTGGTCGCGTTCTTCGCGGTGGTGTTCTGGCCTCAGCGGACCCCGAAACAGGGGCGGGAACGGATCGAACGCGAAGAGACGCGTCGTCAGCAAGGCGGTAGTTAGATGACCGGCGAGGGTCTTCCGGAACGCGAGCCCGGTACGGGGTTGGGTCTGTTTCTTCTCTCCGCGTTCGATGAGTGGGAACCTCCAACGCCCGATCTTCTGGAGCGAGTTGTGTCCGGCCTGACATCGAAATGGGGGGATAATCGTTGAAAGCCATTACCGGGCTGATCGCTGCGGCCGTGCTGATCGGCGTGAGTCCAGCGGCTACCGGCACGGCCCACGCCGCCCGCAGTTGCGATTTCGAGTTCACGCACTCGGTGCCAACAGTGCTACCGCCCCAGATCACGGGCGACGGTATTGCCGCGTGTGATGTCCCGCCGGACGAACACATAGTTGTCTTGGCGTTGCAGCACAAGGAGGGCGGTCGGTGGGAGGTTGTCTCTACCCGAACCGATTCGACCATCCCCCCACCGTTCCGGGGCGGTGGACACTCGTACGCGGTGTCTGCCGCGTGCTATGCCGGGAAGTGGCGTGTCAGCGTCGGTATACGCGGCAAGATTCAGGGGCACCAGTTCACCTACAACAACGCATCCGGCACGGTGGAGGTACCGGCCTCCAAGTGCTCTAACCGGTTCTGACCAGAGGAGCGGTATGTCTACCACGGAACCCCCGGGCGCACTGGACAAGGAAACTTCGGTGCGGCTGAGAGACCAGCTCCAACAGATCACAGAGGAAGCGGGCCGGTACCTCGGTCCGGAGCACCGGGCCATAGCCGCACTGATCCAAGCTGCACGGGAGTTGGCCCTAGCCACCTTCCCCAAGTCGGGGCAGTACGCCGACTACACGCCGGACGAGTGAGCCGGAGCGGAATCGAGACGACGGAGCCCCAGTGTCCGATCTGGGGGCACCGGTACACCACCACGCGAAATACTCGACTTCGGCGGTGACAGCCGCTACAGCGGCAGGACAGCCCCTTTTCGCGGGGACGCGAATGCGCCCTTCACGGTAATCGTGAAAGGACGGATTCGCTTTCGGCGTCGGCGCGGCCGGGTCACAGCCCCAGCGGCCCGGCTGCGCGGCGCGCCTACCGTCTGCCGGACGTGGGCCGGGCGCTGCCCGGCAGCCGTCCGTCCGGCGGCACCCCTCAGGACGCGGGGATGTACCGTTCACGCAGCTTGCGCTTGTAGAGCTTCCCGTTCGGGTCGCGCGGCAGTTCCGGCAGATAGTCGATCGACTTGGGCATCTTGTACTTCGCCAATTGCGTGGCGGCGAAGGCCAGCAGTTCCTCGGTGAGCGCGTCGCCGCCCTCCGCTCCGTCGGCCGGTTGCACGACCGCCTTCACCTCCTGGCCCCAATCCGGATGCGGCACACCGAAAACCGCCACGTCGACGACCTTCGGGTGGGTGATCAAGACGTTCTCGACCTCCGCCGGGTAGATGTTCACGCCGCCGGACAGGATGAGGTCCGAGCGCCGGTCGTGCAGGTAGAGGTAGCCGTCCTCGTCGAGGTGCCCGATATCCCCGACGGTGAACAGGTCACCTACGCGCGAGTCGTCGGTCTTGGCCTTGTCGTGGTGGTATTCGAAACTCGAAGCGCCCATCCGCATGTACACCAGGCCGGTCTCGCCGGCAGGAACCTCGGAGCCGTCTTCCTCGCTGAGCACCTTGATCACCGACCACGGCCACGCCTTGCCGACCGAGCCCGGCTTGCGCAGCCACTCGGTGCCGTTGATCACCGTGCCGCCGCCCTCGGTGGCCGCGTAGTACTCGGTGACCGTCGGACCCCACCACTCGAGCATCTGCCGCTTGGTCTCCTGCGGGCAGGGCGCCGCGCCGTGCACCATGCTGCGCAGCGAGGACACGTCGTACTTGGCGCGCACCTCCTCCGGCAGGGCCAGCAGGCGGTGGAACTGGGTGGGCACCATGTGGCTGTGCGTCACGCGGTGCTTGTCGATCAGCCGCAGCATGTCCTCGGCGTCCCAGCGATCCATCAGAACGAGCTTGTGGCCCAGCTGGATCGAGATGGTGGCGAAGTTCAGCACCGCCGTGTGGTATAGCGGCGAGCCGCAGATGTGCACGTGGTCGTCGTAGGGCGCGAGCTCGAACAGGCCGAAGAACGCGGTGGTGTGCGGCGGAACGACATCGGGGTCCGCGCCGGTGAGCGGCCGCCGTACTCCCTTGGGCCGCCCGGTGGTTCCGGAGGTGTAGAGCATGGGGGCGCCCGTGCTGCGGTCGGACGGACGCCCGGTATCCGCGGCGCCGAGCCAGGCCACCGACTTGAAACCCTCGATCTCACCCACCGCGAAGCGCGCCGTCGCGGGCAGCCCCGCCTCGTCGGCGGCGGCCCGGGCGGCGGCGGCGAAGCGATCGCTGGCGATGAACGCCTTCGCCTCGCTGTCGGCCAGGATGTAGGCGACCTCCGGACCGGTGAGATGCCAGTTCACCGCGACGATGTACAACCCGGACTGGTAGGCCGCGAAATACGCCGCGATCGCCTCCACGCAGTTGTGCACCATGCTCACCAGCACGTCACCGGTTTTCAGGCCGAGCCCACGCAGGCCGGTGGCGTAGCGATTGGCGAGCGTGGCCAATTCGCGATACGTCACCTCCCGGCCCCAGGGATCGACCATCGCGATCCGATCGGGCTCGGCTTCGGCGATGTTCCACAGACCGAGAATTTTCACTGACTCCTGCGCGGGGGGATGGTGAGGAGGCGGAGCCGACGGGGCGGGTGAGGCAGTCACCCCATTGAATCTAGAACGTGTTCTACTGTTCGACAAGGGGGGCAAGCCGATGCAATTGCGCGACATCGGGAACCGACACCAGCATCATGGTGACGCCCGCGGACTCCCAGACCCGCAGCTGCTTGCGGACATGCTCCTCGTCGCCGATGATCGCGGTGTCCAGAATCAGCTCGTCCGGCACCACCGCCGCCGCCTCGGCCTTCTTGCCGGACTGGAACAGCCGGCCGATCTCGTCGACCTCGCGCTCGTATCCCATCCGCCGGTACACCTGGGCGTGGAAGTTCAGCTCGGGCGCGCCCATGCCGCCGATGTAGAGCGCCATGATCCAGCGCATCCGCTCCAGCTCACTCGCCGGGTCGTCGGTGATCACCACCTGACAACTGGCGGCGATCTCGAAATCGTCCCGGCTACGCCGCGCCCCCGCCCGCGCGAAGCCCTCGTCGAGCCAGTCGTTGTACATTCCGGCCAGCCGTGGCGCGTAATAGATGGCCAGCCAGCCGTCGGCGATCTCCGCGGTGAGCGCGACGTTCTTCGGCCCCTCTGCACCCAGCCAGATCGGCAGATCCGCACGTAGCGGATGCACGATCGGCTTCAGCGGCTTACCGAGCCCCATCGAACCCGGCCCGGTGTAGGGCAGCGGGTAATGCGGGCCGTCGCTGGTGACCGGCCCCTGCCGGGCCAGCACCTGACGCACGATCCCGACATACTCGCGGGTGCGCTGCAATGGCTTGGCGAACGGCTGGCCGTACCAGCCTTCCACCACCTGCGGACCCGAGACGCCCAGGCCAAGGATCGCGCGGCCACCGCTGAGATGATCGAGGGTGAGCGCGTGCATGGCCGTCGCCGCGGGCGTGCGCGCCGACATCTGCACCACCGAAGTGCCGAGGCGCACCCGCCGCGTCGACGAGCCCCACCAGGTGAGCGGGCCGAAGGCGTCCGACCCCCACGACTCGGCGGCGAACACGGCGTCGAACCCGGCTTCCTCGGCCGCCGCCACCAACTCCCCCGCGTTCGCGGGCGGCTGGGCCATCCAGTACCCGAGTTGCAATCCGAACTTCACGCCGGACCCCTTTCCAGTCAACTGCTTGCCACCAGAGTTAGAACCTGTTCTACTCGATATCGTGACTCAGGGGAATACTGCATCCACGGCAATCGCTGGTGGTAGCGGCACGGCATTGAACACAGCGGCCGTGCCCGATGTACTCAGCGCGCCCCTACAGGTGCGTTTCGACTACACCCGCTCCGTCGGCTCCACCATCGGGACATTCTTGACCCGGTTGCGCGATCACAAGATCGTCGGCGCGCGCGGCTCGGACGGACGGGTGATCGTGCCACCGCCGGAATACGATCCGATCACCGCCGAACCGCTGACCGAATTCGTCGACGTCGCCGACACCGGCACCGTCGAATCCTGGACCTGGGTGCGTGAGCCGCTGCCCGGCCAGCCGTTCGACCGCCCCTTCGCCTGGGCGCTGATCCGATTGGACGGCGCGGACACGACGCTGCTGCACGCGGTCGACGTGGCCGGGCCCGAGGACATTCGGAAAGGCTTGCGGGTCACCGCCCGGTGGGCCGAGCAGACCGAGGGCAGCATTCGCGACATCGTCTGCTTCGAGCCGGGCGAGAAGCCCGCCGCGCCGGTGGCATCCGCCGGGGCCGATCCGGTCACCATGCTCGTCACGCCGGTCGATCTGTCCTACAAGCACACCGCCTCGCCCCAGGAGACCGTCTACCTGCGCGGACTCGCCGAAGGCAAGTTGATCGGCGCGCGCACCGACGCCGAAGGCAAGGTCTACTTCCCGCCGCGCGGCGCGAACCCGACCGACGGCAGGCCGACCGACGAGTACATCGAGTTGTCCGACCGCGGCACGGTAACCACCTTCTGCATCGTCAACGTGCCGTTCCTCGGGCAGCGGATCAAGCCGCCGTACGTCGCGGCCTACGTGCTGCTGGACGGCGCGGACATCCCGGTGCTGCACCTGGTGCTCGGCTGCGACGCGAGCGAGGTGCGCATGGGCATGCGGGTGGAGGCGGTGTGGAAGCCGCGCGAGGAGTGGGGCTACGGCCTGGAGAACGTGGACCACTTCCGTCCCACCGGCGAGCCGGACGCCGATTACGAGACCTACTCCCATCACCTCTGAGAGAGGCGCACGTTGACTGACAACGCCACCGACATCGCGGTCGTGGGTTTCGCCCACGCGCCGCACGTGCCGGAGACCTTCGGCACCACCAACGGTGTCGAGATGCTGGTGCCCTGCTTCCAGCAGCTCTACGACCGGCTCGGCATCACCAAGTCCGATATCGACTTCTGGTGCTCGGGCTCGTCCGATTACCTTGCCGGACGGGCCTTCTCGTTCATCTCCGCGATCGACGCCATCGGCGCGGTGCCGCCGATCAACGAATCGCACGTGGAGATGGACGCGGCTTGGGCGCTGTACGAGGCGTGGGTGAAACTGCGTTCGGGACAGGCGAAGACGGCGCTGGTGTACGGCTTCGGCAAGTCCTCCGCGGGCACGCTGCGCCAGGTGCTCACCATGCAGCTGGACCCGTACGTCGTCGCGCCGCTGTGGCCGGACGCATGGTCCATCGCGGGCCTGCAGGCGCGCGCCGGCCTCGACGCGGGACGCTGGACCGAACGGGACATGGCGGCCGTGGCCGCCGGGGCGTCCGGTGACGCCGACAGCCTGCTCGACCAGCCCTATGTCGCCGATCCGCTGCGCGCGCACGACATCGCGCCGATCACCGACGGCGCGGCCGCGATCGTGCTCGCCGTCGGCGACCGCGCTCGCGAACTGTGCGAGCGCCCGGCGTGGATCACCGGCATGGCGCATCGAATCGACACTCCCGTGCTCGGTGCGCGCGACCTCACCGTCTCGCCGTCGACGGCGGCCGCGGCCAAGGCGGTCACCGGCGGTGACGTCAGCGATTTCGACATCGCCGAGTTGCACGCGCCGTTCAGTCATCAGCAGCTGATCCTCGCCGAGGCGATCGGGCTGAAGAACGGCACGAAGGTGAATCCGTCCGGCGGCGCGCTCGCGGCCCACCCGATGTTCGCCGCGGGCCTGGAGCGCATCGGCTTCGCCGCCGAGGCGATCATCGCGGGCTCGGCGAATCGCGCGTTGGCCCATGCCACCAGCGGCCCCGCGCTTCAGCAGAACCTTGTGACCGTCTTGGAGACTCGATGACCTTGCCAACGGCGGTGCTCGGCACCGGACAAACCCATCACGTGACGAAACGGACCGACGTGTCCATGGCGGGGATGTGCCGCGAGGCCATCGATCGTGCGCTCGCCGACGCCGGTCTCACCATCGCCGATATCGACGCGGTCGTGGTCGGCAAGGCGCCGGACGGATTCGAGGGCGTCATGATGCCCGAGCTGTTCATGGCGGACGCGCTCGGCGCCACCGGAAAGCCGCTGCTGCGGGTGCACACCGCCGGTTCGGTGGGCGGCTCCACCGGCATCGTGGCGACCAATCTGGTGCAGGCGGGCGTGCACAAGCGCGTGCTCGCGGTGGCGTGGGAGAAGCAGTCGGAGTCGAACGCCATGTGGGCGTTGTCGATTCCGGTCCCGTTCACCATGCCGGTCGGCGCGGGGGCTGGCGGGTATTTCGCTCCGCACGTGCGCTCCTACATCCGGCGCTCCAACGCACCGGGCCATATCGGCGCCATGGTCGCGGCGAAGGATCGCCGCAACGGCGCCAAGAATCCGCTCGCGCACCTGAAGCAGCCCGACATCACCATGGAATCGGTGCTCGCCTCGCAGATGCTGTGGGATCCGATCCGCTTCGACGAGACCTGCCCCTCCTCCGACGGCGCGTGCGCGATCGTGCTCGGCGACGCGGAGGCCGCCGAAGCGGTCGAGGCCACCGGCCGCAAGGTCGCCTGGGTGCACGCCACCGCGATGCGCACCGAGCCGACCACCTTCGCCGGGCGCGACCAGGTCAATCCCCAGGCGGGCCGGGACGCGGCCGCCGCGCTGTGGGAGACGGCGGGTATCACCAATCCGCTCGAAGAGATCGACGTGGCCGAGATCTACGTCCCGTTCTCCTGGTTCGAGCCGATGTGGCTGGAGAACCTCGGCTTCGCGCCGCAGGGCGACGGGTGGAAGCTCACCGACAAGGGCGAGACCGAGATCGGCGGCGCTCTTCCGGTCAATCCGTCCGGCGGCGTGCTCTCGTCCAACCCGATCGGCGCCTCCGGACTGATCCGGTTCGCCGAGGCCGCCAAGCAGGTCATGCAGCGGGCCGGGGACTATCAGGTCGAGGGCGCGCGTAAAGCGCTCGGCCACGCCTACGGCGGCGGGTCGCAGTACTTCTCGATGTGGGTGGTCGGATCGGAGCGTCGGTGACGCCGCTGAAGTTCACCGTCGGTATCGCGCTGAGTCCATTGGACCAGCTGACCGAACTCGCGAAAACCGCAGAGGAGTGCGGGTTCTCGTCGATCGCGCTACCGGACTCGCTGTTCTACATGAAGTCGGCGGCGGCGAAGTATCCCTACACCGCCGACGGCAGCAGGTTCTGGGGCCCGGACACGCCGTGGGTCGACCCGCTCATCGGCGCGACCGCCATGGCGGCCGTCACCAGCCGCATCCGCTTCTACACGAACGTGCTCAAGCTGGGTTCCCGCAATCCGCTGCTGCTGGCCCGGCAGGTCGGCTCGGTGGCCAACCTGTCGGGTAACCGCTTCGGCTTCGGAGTCGGAATCGGCTGGGCACCAGAGGAATTCGAGTGGTGCGGGGTGCCCTTCGCTCGGCGCGGCGCCCGGGTGGACGAGATGATCGAGGTCATCAAACTGGTACTGGCCGGCGGCATGGCCGAGTTCCACGGCGAGTTCTTCGACTTCGATCCGTTGCAGATCAGCCCGGCGCCGAGCGAGCCGGTGCCGTTCTACATCGGCGGGCACACCGACGCGGCGCTGCGGCGCGCGGCGCGGGTGGGCGACGGCTGGACCTCGGCGATGATGACCTACGAGGAACTGCGCGGCACCATCGGCAAGCTCGACGCGCTGCGCGCCGAGTTCGGCCGATCCGGCGAGCCGTTCGAGATCCAAGCGGTGTGCGTCGACCGGTTCGGCCGCTCCGGCTATCAGGACCTGGCCGACGCGGGCGTCACCGACGCGATCGTGGTGCCCTGGCTGGCCGACGGCATCGGATTCGACGGCGAACTGTCCGCCAAGCAGGGCTCGCTGCGCAAATTCGCCGAACAGTACATCGCCCAACCCGTCCTCGCCGAAGGATGACGACTCGCTGGCCGAGGGAGGCCGTATGACCACCGAAACCGAGCATCCGGCCAGGGCTGCCGGCCTGGCCTCACAGGCCGCCGTGCGAGCACGGGACAAGCAGGCCTGGGTCGCGCTGTTCGCCGCCGATGGCATCGTGGAGGACCCGATCGGCCCGTCCGGCTTCGATCCGGAGGGCAAGGGCCACCGCGGCACCGACGCCATCGCCGCGTTCTGGGACATGGCGATCGCGAAGACCGAGCTGATCGAGTTCCTGTTCGGCGACTCGTTCGCCTGCGGCAACGAAGTCGCCTTCACCGGCACCATCCGCAGCACCATCGGCGGTCACCTGATCGACGCCGACGGCGTGTTCACCTACCGGGTGGACGACGACGGCAAGATCACCGCGCTGCGCGCGTTCTGGGAGGTCGATCGCGCCATGAAGACCGCGCGTCCGGTCGGCTGAGGTCATACGAAAGGGCCCTCGCACCGAACTGGTGCGAGGGCCCTTCTCGTGTCTCAGTGCGCGACCGGGCAGGTCTTGTACTCGACCGGAAACTCCTTGATGCCGTTCAGCCAGCCCGAACGCAGCCGCTTCGCGTCGGCGACCTTGCTGATATCGGGGAGATGATCGGCGATGGCGTTGAAGATCAGATCGATCTCCAGCCGGGCGAGGTTCGCCCCGATGCAGAAGTGCGCGCCGGTGCCGCCGAAGGCCAGGTGCGGGTTGTCCGTGCGCATGATGTCGAACTTCTCCGGGCGGTCGAAGACGTCCTCGTCGAAGTTGGCCGAGCGGTAGAGCATGACCACCCGCTGGCCCTTCTTGATCTGCACGCCGCCGAGCTCGGTGTCCTCCAGCGCGGTCCGCTGGAACGAGGTGACCGGCGTGGCCCACCGGATGATCTCGTCGGCGGCCGTGGCCGGGCGCTCCTTCTTGAACAGCTCCCACTGGTCGGGGTTCTCCAGGAACGCCATCATGCCGTGCGAGATGGCGTTGCGGGTGGTCTCGTTGCCCGCGACCGCGAGCATGATCACGAAGAAGCCGAACTCCTCCTCGCTGAGCTTGTCACCGTCGACATCGGCCTCGATCAGCGTGGTGACGAGGTCGTCGGCCGGGCACTGCTTGCGGGAGGCCGCCATCTGGTAGGCGTAACCCAGGATCTCGGCGGACGCCGCGACCGGGTCGGCGGTGCTCTCCGGGTCGTCGTAGCCGGTCATGTCGTTCGACCAGGTGAAGACCTTCATCCGGTCTTCCTGCGGGACGCCGATCAGCTCGGCGATGGCCTGTAGCGGCAGTTCGCACGCGATCTGGGTGACGAAGTCACCGGAGCCCGCCTCGGCGGCCGCCTTCACGATGGATTCCGCGCGGGCCGACAGCTCCGCGCGCAGGCCGTTGATGGCGCGCGGGGTGAAGCCGCGCGAGATGATCTTGCGCAGCTTGGTGTGCTCGGGCGCGTCCATGTTCAACAGGACGATCCGCTGCAGTTCGATCTGCTCCCGGGCGATGTCGTCGTTGAAGCGCGGGATCGCCGTGTTCTCGTAGCTGGAGAACACATCGCTGCGCCGCGAGACCTCCTTGACGTCGGCGTGCTTGCTCACCACCCAGAAGCCCTCGTCGTGGAAGCCGCTGACGTCCGGCGACTGCGGGTTCCACCAGATCGGCGCCGTCCGGCGCAGTTCGGCGAACTCTTGGACCGGAACACGCTCGGCGTAGATGTCCGGGTCCGTAACGTCGAACCCGTCCGGGAGATTCGGCCGGGCGTTCCGAGTGTCTACCACCAGATGTCTCCTTCGACAAACTGAAACACGTTCTATAATCATTGAAGCACAGGAGCGAGAATGAGGAAAGAAACCGGACAGATCCGCCCCTTGCAAGTGCTATGAACGCGTTTCAGTTTTCTGTCCCGTAAAGAGAGGTTGGACATGGGCACACCCGTGATCGTCGAGGCCGCACGCACCCCGATCGGCAAGCGCGGCGGCTGGCTGTCAGGGCTGCACGCGGCCGAACTGCTGGGCGCGGCCCAGCGCGGGCTGCTCGAGCGCGCACATCTGGACCCGGCACTGGTCGAACAGGTCATCGGCGGCTGCGTCACCCAGGCCGGCGAGCAGTCCAACAACGTCACCCGGGTCGCCTGGCTGCACGCGGGCCTGCCGTGGCAGGTCGGCGCCACCACGATCGACACCCAGTGCGGATCGGCCCAGCAGGCCAACCATCTGATCGCGGGCCTGATCGCGGCCGACGCCATCGAGATCGGCATGGCCTGCGGCGTGGAGGCGATGAGCCGGGTTCCGCTGGGCGCCAACGTCGGCGAGAACGCCGGGCCGCGCAGGCCCGCCTCGTGGAACATCGACCTGCCCAACCAGTTCGAGGCAGCCGAACGAATCGCCAAGCGGCGCGGTATCACTCGCGCGGATGTGGACGCGTTCGGCGCGCGTTCGCAGCGCCTGGCCGGGCAGGCATGGGCAGAAGGCCGGTTCGATCGCGAGGTGCTCACCGTCACCGCGCCCGCCGTCGACAAGGAAGGCAACCCCACCGGCGAAAAGCTCGATGTGTCGCGAGATCAGGGCCTGCGCGAGACCACCGTCGAGGGCCTGGCGAAGCTGAAGCCGGTGCTGGAGGGCGGCGTGCACACCGCCGGATCGTCCTCGCAGATCTCCGACGGCGCCGCCGCCGTCCTGCTGATGGACGAAAAGGCCGCGCAGCGAGCCGGATTGCGGCCGCGAGCGCGGATCGTCACCCAAGCGGTGGTCGGCGCGGAGCCGGAGTTCCACCTCGACGGCCCCGTGCAGGCGTGCAGCAGGCTGCTGGAGCGGTCCGGCATGAATATCGGCGACATCGACCTTTTCGAGATCAATGAAGCGTTCGCGTCGGTCGCACTTTCGTGGGCCTCTGTACACCAGCCCGACATGGACCGGGTTAATGTCAACGGCGGTGCCATCGCCCTCGGACATCCGGTCGGCTCCACCGGATCGCGTCTCATCACAACGGCTTTGCACGAACTGGAGCGCTCCGATCGCAGTACCGCAATGGTTCTCATGTGTGCCGGTGGCGCACTCGCGACAGGAACGATCATCGAACGTTTGTGACTTCAACCATTTCGCGTGCGTTGGTTGAACGTTCATCCCCCACGGGCGCAAACGTGTCGTACGCCACACAAACCCATGTACCGCCCAGTTCATGAGATGTCAGCTATCTTGCGGCTATCAAGACCCCCTCTCCTGAGACCGCAGCGACGGGCCAGAACCGGTTCGTACCGCGGGTTCTCGAGAGGCCTTGGGGTGACCCGCAAACCCGACCGTCCCAGCCCCTTCGCCGCCGTCCGACCTAGAAGCTTCAAGGAAATCCGGAATCAGGCGTAGGTTTTCAGTTACTGAGCCGCTAATATCAATGATACGTATCCGAGATAACGACTGTTAGTACAGCGAAGGGAATTGGGCGGCTCACAATGGCTGATTTCGCGGCGCGGCTGAACAAGCTGTTCGAAACCGTGCATCCCCCGGGGCGTAAGCCGCACACCAACGCGGAGGTTGCGGCGGCGCTGACGGCCTCCGGACATCCGATCTCGAAACCGTACCTGTCGCAGTTGCGGTCGGGACAACGGACGAACCCGTCGGATGAGACGGTGGCCGCCCTGGCGAAGTTCTTCAAAGTCAAGCCGGACTACTTCTTCAACGACATCTATGCCGCCAAGATCGATCACGATCTGGAGCTGCTGTCCCAGCTGCAGGGCTATGGACTGCGACGGCTGTCGAGTAGAGCGTTCGACTTGTCCGAAGAATCACAGAATCTGCTCACGTCTATGGCGGAGAAGTTGCGGGCAAGCGAGGGCTTGCCCGAAATTCCTCCGGACGGCACCGAATAGGTTCTCCTGCACGGCAGCACAGTGCGGCCCCCAGGGTCGCACTGTGCTGTGTTATGCGCGCGTAAGCGGGCACAGCACACAACCGGCGCGCGTCCGTGCCCCGAGAAATTGGGGCACGGACGCGCGTCGGTTAGTGCTGCGGTTCGGATCGGGCGTCGGATAAGTACATTCGGGGGTGGTTCGTCGGCCGCGCTTCGCCCTGAAGGGCATTCCGATCCAACCGGTCTGTCCGAATAGTCCGATCGGTCGCGCACATTTGCGTCAGATTGATCGGATTCGCGCGAAGTTGATCAATTTCGCGCGGGTGCGGATGCGCTCGCCCGATAGGCCCGTGCTACGGCCTGGACCCAGCCGCGGGGACTAATGCCTTCGGGCGGAGCAATCCACCGTGCGTCTACAACGATCTCCCCCGCCGGGTCGTGCGCCCACCGCGCCACCCGGGCGGCCCGGTCCGCCACCGAGGCAGGCGGCGACGCCAGTTCCGCCAGCACGAGACCGCCGCCGGACTGTAGATACAACGCGTCGATGATCTGCGCCACCTGGTCGGAAGCTTTGAGCTGCGTGGAGAATCCGCTCTGTTCGTGGGCGACCACCTCGGGGAAGCGTCCGACCATGGTCCGGTGCAGCGAGCGGATCCGGCGCAGCAGCACCCGCGCGCGCACCCAGAGTTCCACCACGATCCACACCGCGCCGAGCGCGATGAGCAGGCTCGCGAGCCCCCAGAGCGGCCATGCCCACGAGGGAGTACCGGGCGCGGCCGGGGGCGCGTGCTGGAACGCGCGCCGGACCCGACCTGCCGCGAGCAGCGCGACCACCGCCGTGCCCGCCGTGTAGAACGCGATACCGCGACCCAGCGCGGTCCAGTCCAGAGTGCGCAGACCGGTGACGACGACGAACACGCTGCCCGCGGCCACCGCCGACCACCCGAAGGTGTACGACCAGGTCACCGTGACCAACACCGCGCAAAGGCCGACGCCGTAGACGACCAGGGCGACCTGCCGCAGGTTGCGCCGCGACACCACCGGCCAGGCGGCCGAGGCGACCACCGAGGTGGCCGTGGTGAAGGCGATCCAGCTCGCGGTGACGACGCCGTCCGACAGCCGGCCCGCGGGCACGCCGCCCGGGGCGAGATTGTCCAGCGCGACGGCGATCTCGGGCACCGCGACGGTCGCGGCGAGCGCGACGGCGGCGACCGCGACGACGATGGCCACCCGGGCCGTGGTCGCGGGCTTGACCAGGACGCGACCCACCCGAGCGCCGGCGGCCATCCAGACCAGCAGAGCCGTCGACCACAGGATCATCCGAGCGCCTCGTCGAATCGGAGAACCGAGACGCCCGTGCCCCGGCTGTTGAACACGCGCAATCGGGTCATCAGCATGGCGGCGAACGTCTCGGCCTCCCATTCGGCGCGCTCGTCGGCGCCGTCGTCGACGATCCGCTGATGCGCGCGCTGGCTGAGCATGTAGGCGATCAGGTCGTCACTCGCCTCCAGCGTCACTTCCGGCGCGGGCGCGCCTTCGTGGTCGAAGACGATGTGACCCAGTTCGTGCGCGAGGGTGTGCTCGCGGCTCGGCAGTGTCTCGGCGAGCACGATCACGTCGCGGTCGGGATAGAGACGGCGCTGCCCGCAGACGCCGGGACCCAGTCGCGCACTGGCGATCTCGATCTCACGACGCCGCTCGCCCGCGATCGCGTGCACGACTTCGTCGAGGGTGGTCGCGTCGAAGTCGGCCGCCACCGCGCACACCGCGTCGACGGCGGCGGCGACTCGGCGGTAGGACCGCAGGTCACCGCGTATGCGGCTCACGCTCATCGGCTGCCCCCCTCACGGCCTCGGGAAGAACTGGGCGCGGGCGGCGTCGATCCTGGCTTGCGCCGCTACCGCGCTCTGGAAGCTGATCACGCCGGAGCCCGCTCCCGCGAGGCCGAGCGCGATCAGGCCGCCGATCACCGGCCACAGTTTCGTCGCGGGAAGGGCGTCGGTGGAGCCGGTCGGGAGGACCGCCGGAGTCGCGGGCTGCTGCGCCTGCGGCGGCGCGGCGAGATCGGGTGCCGGGGCGGCGAGATCGGGTGCCCGCGCGGCGAGCGGCGGAAGTGTCGACACGCCGATCGGAATCGGCGAGGTCCCCGGTGTCACCGGGGCGGGCGCCGGAGGAACGGTCACCGGCGGCAGCGCGGGGACGGGCGGAGCGGTCACCTGTGGGAGCGGAATCAACAACAGCAGTAGGGGACTCGCGGATCCGGCGGCAGCAGAACCCAGCGCGGCGGAACCCGTTGCGGCCGAACCGGTCGCGGCGGAACCGACACCTGCGGACCCGAGGCCTGCCGAGCCGACCGCGGCGGAACCGGTGCTGCCGAGGACGGCGGAACCCGTACCCAACGCGGCGGAGCCCGTACCCAACGCGGCGGAGCCCGTACCCAATACAGCCGAACCGGTACCACCCACAACCGCCGAGCCCGTACCCAACGCGGCGGAACCCGTACCCAGCACAGCCGAACCGGTACCACCCACAACCGCCGAGCCCGCACCCAACGCGGCGGAACCTGTACCGCCCAGCAAGACGGAACCGGCACCCAGTGCGGCGGAGCCCGTCGCCAGTGCGGCCGAACCGGTACCGAGGATCGCGGAGCCCGAACCGGCCGCAGCGGAACCGAGAGCCGCAGACCCGGTGCCGAGCACTACTCCGAGACCGGCCGAACCGGTACCGAGGGCGAGGGCGAGGGCGAGACCGGCGGAACCGGGACCCGGTACCACCCCGAGACCGGCCGAGCCGGAACCCAGCACCACACCCAGCCCGGTGGAACCGGCGGCGGCGCCAGCCGCCGCCGAACCCGCTGTGACCGAACCGGTTCCGGCGGTTGGCTGGTCGGGAGCCGCGCTGATCTGCGCCTCCTGCCCGGGCACGGTCAGCGAATACCAGGGATCACCGCTGTCATAGGGCGGCGGGGCGGGGTCCGCTACGCACGAGGGGCAGGAAGGTTGCGCGGCGGCGACGGCCGGGCCGCCGAGCAGGGCGCAACCCGCGACGGCGCAGGCTGCTGCCAGCGCACGGAATGCGCGACCTCCTGCCATGCGCCGAGCCTTCCCCTCATCAGTCGAAGCGCAGTTCTGTGCCCGGTCGCCACTCTCACACGGGACTTTCCGAACGGATGGGTGCCCATATTAGACCCCGTCCCGCGAACGCGCCTCGGAAGGGCGAAGCCGATCAGGCCCCGTACACCGGCTCCGGCGGAGTCGCCTTGGCGATCAGATCGGCCACGACGGGGCCGAGTTCGGCCGGATCCCAGCGCGCGCCGCGATCCACGGCCACCCCGTGCCGCCAGCCGTCGGCCAGCGCCACCTTGCCGCCCTCGACCTCGAACACCCGCCCCGTCACCGCCGCCGACTGGGTGCTGCCCAGCCACACCACCAGCGGAGACACGTTCTCCGGCGCCATCGCGTCGAAGCCGTCCTCCGGTCTGGCCATCATGTCCGCGAACACCGTCTCGGTCATCCTGGTGCGCGCGGACGGGGCGATCGCGTTCACCGTCACGCCATAGCGCGCGAATTCGGCCGCCGCGGTCAGCGTCAGGCCCGCGATGCCCGCCTTGGCGGCGCCGTAATTGCTCTGCCCGACACTGCCTTGCAGACCCGCTCCGGAGCTGGTGTTGATGATCCGGCCGTCGACCGGACGGCCCGCCTTGGCCTCCGCGCGCCAGTACTCGATCGCGTGCCGCATGGTGGCGAAATGCCCCTTCAAGTGCACGCGGACCACCGCGTCCCACTCGTCCTCGCTCAGGTTGACCAACATCCGGTCGCGCACGAAACCGGCGTTGTTGACCAGCACATCCAGCCTGCCGAAGGTGTCGACGGCCTGGCGGACGAGATTGCGGGCGCCTTCCCAGTCGGCGACGTCGTCTCCGTTGGCCACGGCCCGGCCGCCGAGCGCCTCGATCTCCGCGACCACCTGAGCGGCGGGCGTTTCCGCGGTAGCCGCGCCGTCCAGCGTCGAACCGATGTCGTTGACCACCACGCGGGCGCCCGCCGCGGCGAAGGCGAGGGCGTGCGCCCGGCCGATGCCCCGGCCCGCGCCGGTGACGATGACGACGCGCCCCGCGCAGATCTGCTCGGTGTCCATACTTTGTCCCTTTCCGATGTGAGCGGGCCTTTGGTGGTCACGCTCCGCTGCCGCCTCCGGGCGTGATGTTCATGCCCGGTCTCCCTTTCCGATATGAGCGAGGCCCGCCATGGTCACGCTCCGCCGCCGCGCCCGCACCGCTCCCTCTCCGGGGTATTCAGGACTGCTGGTCGGCGGTGGAGGCGGCGAGGAAGGCGGGCCGCTCACCCCCGCCGTGCACCAGCAGAGTCGCGCCGCTGACGTAGGCGGCCAGCGGCGAGGCCAGGAACACCGCGCAGCGGCCGACGTCGTCGGGGCGGGCCATGCGGCCCAGCGGGATGGTTCGGCCCACCGCGTCGACGCCGTCCTGATCGCCATAGTGCAGCTGACTCAGTTCGGTGTTCACCGGGCCCACCACCAGCGAGTTCACCCGCACTTTCGGGGCCCACTCGACGGCGAGCGAACCGGTGAGGCTGTCCATGCCCGCCTTGGCCGCGCCGTAGGCGGCGGTGCCCGGCGACGGACGGTGCCCGCTGACGCTCGACACGTTCACGATCGAGCCGCCCTCGTCCTGCCGCTGCATCACCGCGTTGGCGGCCTGCGCCATCAGCAGCGGAGCGAGCAGGTTCAGCTCGACGATCTTGGTGTGGAAGTTCTTGCTCGCGTCGGCGGCGAGCGCGAAGGGAGCGCCACCGGCGTTGTTGACCAGATGGTCGAGGCGGCCGTGGCGCTCGACAATCCCCTCGACCAGCGCGCGCACCGCGTCCGCGTCCCGCACATCGCAAGGCATGTACTCGATCGCGCGCCCGTCGACTGCGACGGGCGCGTCCGCCGGTCGTCGCGCGCACGCCACGACGATCGCGCCCGCGGCCAGGAACGCCTTGCTCACGCCCGCGCCGACGCCGCGCACGCCGCCGGTCACCAGAACGACGCGCTCGGCCAGATCGATTTCGAGTGCCACCGTGCTAACCTACCAAGCAACTGCTTGCTTTGCCAATGCGTTCACACACGACGGGAAGTGCCATGGGGATCAACCGCCACTCCGAATCGACCGGCATCAGCGTGGTCACGGTGGACTATCCGCCGGTCAACGCCATCCCTACCGACGGCTGGTTCGCCATCGCCGACGAAGTGCGCGCGGCGGGCCGGGATCCGGACACCAAGGTGGTGGTGCTGCGCGCGGAGAACCGCGGGTTCAACGCGGGCGTGGACATCAAGGAGATCCAGAGCAAGCCGGGCCACCAGGCGCTGATCGACGCCAATCACGGCTGCTTCGAGGCGTTCGCCGCGGTGTACGAGTGCCAGGTGCCGGTGATCGCGGTGGTCCAGGGCTTCTGCCTCGGCGGCGGCATCGGACTGGTGGGCAACGCGGATGTGGTGATCGCCTCCGACGACGCCACCTTCGGGCTGCCCGAGGTCGACCGCGGCGCCCTCGGCGCTGCGACCCACCTCGCACGGCTGGTACCCCAGCACCTGATGCGGGCGCTGTTCTACACCGCGAGCACCATCACCGCACAGCAGTTGCACCACTACGGCTCGGTCTACCAGGTGGTGCCGCGCGCCGAACTCGACGCCGCCGCCTTGGAGCTGGCCAAGAACATCGCGGCCAAGGACGGCCGGGTGATCCGGGCGGCCAAGCGGGCCCTGAACGGCATCGACGTGCAGGACGTGCACCGCAGTTACCGGTACGAGCAGGGATTCACCTTCGAACTCAACCTCGCCGGCGTCGCCGACGAGATCCGCGCCCGGTTCGACGACGATCTCGCGGCGCGCAAGAGCGGGCAGTAGAGAGGAATTTCCATGCGAGACAAGCGGATGTCGCTCGACGAGGTCGTCGGCGAGCTGCGCAGCGGGATGACCATCGGCATCGGCGGCTGGGGGTCACGGCGCAAGCCGATGGCGCTGGTGCGAGCCATCCTGCGTTCGGACATCACGGATCTGACCGTGGTCGGCTACGGTGGGCCCGACCTGGGGCTGCTGTGCTCGGCGGGGAAGGTTCGCAAGGCGTACTACGGCTTCGTGTCGCTGGATTCGCCGCCGTTCTACGACCCGTGGTTCGCCAAGGCGCGCACCTCCGGCGCGTTGACCGCCCGCGAGATGGACGAGGGCATGCTCAAGTGCGGGCTGGAGGCGGCCGCGGCGCGACTGCCGTTCCTGCCGATCCGCGCCGGGCTTGGCTCCGATGTGCCGAACTTCTGGGAGGGCGAGCTGAAGACGGTCGAATCGCCCTACCCCGTCGACGGCGCGCCCGAGACTCTGATCGCCATGCCCGCGCTGAATCTCGATGCCGCGCTGGTGCACCTGAACCTGGGCGACGCGCACGGCAACGCCGCCTACACCGGCGTCGACCCATACTTCGACGACCTGTTCTGCCTGGCCGCGCAGCGCCGCTACGTATCGGTCGAGCGCGTGGTGGAGACCGAGGAGCTGGTGAAAACCGTTCCGCTGCAAGCGCTGCTGCTCAACCGCATGATGGTGGACGGCGTGGTCGAGGCGCCGGGTGGCGCGCACTTCACCCTGGCCGGAGACGACTACGGCCGGGACGAGAAGTTCCAGAAACACTACGTCGAATCCGCGAAGACGCCGGAGGCGTGGCAGCGGTTCGTCGACACCTACCTGGCCGGCTCCGAGGAGCAGTACCAGGCCGCCGTCCGCCGATTCGCCGAGGAGGCGTGATGACCAGCATCGAAACCGTCACCCGCGCCGAGATCTGCGCCGTCGCCTGCGCCGAGATCTTCAGCGGCGCCGGGGAGATCATGGCCAGCCCGATGTCGCCGATGTCGATCATCGGCGCGCGCCTGGCCAAACTCACCACCGAACCGGATCTGCTGCTGTCCGACGGCGAGGCGCTGCTGTTCGCCGACACGCCCCCGCTGGGCGGAAAGGCACCGATCGAAGGCTGGATTCCGTTCCGGAGGGTCTTCGACGTGGTGGCCTCCGGCCGGCGGCACGTGGTGATGGGCGCCAACCAGATCGACCGGTTCGGCAACCAGAACCTCTCGGCGTTCGGCTCGCTCCAGCGGCCGACCCGGCAGATGTTCGGTGTGCGCGGCGCGCCGGGCAACACGATCAACCACGCCACCAGCTACTGGGTCGCGCGGCACACGAATCGCGTCTTCACAGACGGTGTCGACATCGTCTCCGGTGTGGGCTACGACAAGGTCGACGCCGCCGACCCGGCCTACCGCTTCCATCACCTGCACCGCGTGGTGACCAATCTCGGCGTCTTCGATTTCGAGGGCCCCGGCCACACCATGCGCGCCCGCAGCCTGCATCCCGGCGTCACCGCCGACGAGGTCGCCGAGAACACCTCGTTCGAGATCGCCGGTCTCGCCGAGGCGGGCGAGACCCGGCAGCCCAGCGCCGAGGAGCTGCGGCTGATCCGGGAGGTGCTCGACCCCAAGAAGATTCGCGAAACCGAGGTCCCGTCATGAGCCCGCGCCTGCGCACCGCGCTGACCGATCTGGTCGGCATCGAACACCCGATCGTGCAGACCGGCATGGGCTGGGTCGCGGGCCCGAGTCTGGTGTCGGCCACCGCCGAAGCGGGCGGGCTCGGCATCCTCGCCTCCGCCACCATGACCTTCGCCGAGCTCGAGGCGGCCATCGCGAAGACCAAATCGCACACCGCGAAGCCGTTCGGCGTGAACATCCGCGCCGACGCGGCGGACGCGCCCGAGCGGATCGATCTGCTGATCCGGGAGAAGGTGGCGGTCGCGTCGTTCGCGCTCGCGCCCAAGCAGGACCTGATCGCGAAGTTGAAAGACGCGGGCGTGGTGGTCATCCCGTCCATCGGCGCGGCCAAGCACGCGGTCAAAGTGGCGTCCTGGGGCGCGGACGCGGTGATCGTGCAGGGCGGAGAAGGCGGCGGGCACACCGGCCCGGTCGCCACCACCCTGCTGCTGCCCTCCGTGCTGGACGCGGTGGACATCCCCGTTGTCGCGGCGGGCGGGTTCTTCGACGGGCGCGGCCTGGCCGCCGCCCTGGCCTACGGCGCGGCGGGTGTCGCGATGGGCACCCGGTTCCTGCTCACCCAGGAGAGCACCGTTCCCGACGCGGTCAAGCAGGAGTACCTGCGGCGACAGCTCCAGGACACGGTGGTGTCACTCAAGGTCGACGGCATGCCGCACCGCGTGCTGAACACCGAATTGGTGCAGCGGCTGGAGCATTCGGGCCGCTGGCGCGGGCTCACCGCGGCCGTGGGCAACGCGGCCCGCTTCAAGAGCATGACCGGCATGAAGTGGTCGACCATGATTCGCGACGGCCTGGCCATGCGAAAGACCAAGGATCTCAGCTGGTCCCAGGTCGTGATGGCCGCGAACACGCCGATGCTGCTGCGTGCCGGATTGGTCGAGGGCAACACCCAGGCGGGCGTGCTCGCCGCGGGTCAGGTCACCGGGATCATCGACGACCTGCCGACGTGCAAGGAGTTGATCGACAGGATCGTCACCGACGCGGTGGAGCGGATCGAGACGATCGCGGCGCTCGCCGGAACGAAACAAGGGGCAGCGACGGGGTCCGACTGACGGATAGCGGCCGCCGTCACCTATCGGCATAGGGCCAGAGGTGCCGGAACAGGCGACGGCCCGCGAAGCCCGCCAGTAACGGCGTGTTTGCGACCGAGCCTGGTCGGTCGGGCCTCATCGGCTTACGCTGGACTGACAACGACATACCGGGTTCGCCTGGTATCCGCCGCCGTCGCGCGCCGGGCTCGTCCGCACGGACAGGGACAGGCGAATCGCAGGACTCGACTCCCATCCTCGACCCGAGCGGAGGCCGCGATGCCCGCGACGACCGAGATCTCGGTGCGTAGTACCGCTTTCAACCATGGCGATCCGATCCCCACGGTCTACACCTGCGAGGGCAGAAACGAGTCGCCCCCGCTGGCCTGGACAGCTCCCCCGCAGGCCACCGGTCTCGCCCTCATCGTGGACGATCCCGACGCCCCCAGCGGCCTGTTCACCCACTGGGTGGTCAGCAATATCCCACCGGCCACCACGTCGGCGGAAGAGGGGCAGACGCCCGCGGGCGGGGTGGTCAGCCTGAACAGCGCCGACCGAGCCGAATACTTCGGGCCGTGCCCACCCGCGGGAACCGGCACCCACCACTACCGCTTCATCGTGTACGCCCTCTCCCACCCCGTACGGGTCGACTCCCAGACCTCAGCGGCCGACGCCAGATCCGCCATCGTCGACGCCAGCATGGGAGACGGCCGACTCATCGGTACCTACACCGTCGACGGGTAGCAGCCCGCATCCCGGTTCCGACACCCATTGGCCGTCGACAACACCTGACACGGAGCGCTTTCGAAGCAGACCGCGCCGGGCGCTGCTCCGGAACTCGGATTCGGCCGCTTACCGGCCACTATCGCCTCAGGTCAGATCGAACGCGGTGGCCAGATCGATATCAGCAGGGGCAGCCAGCTGCCTGTCGGGGGCAGCCAGCTGCCCGTGGGCGGCAACCAGTGGAACATGCGCAACTCTCCCGTCGGTCGAACGTCGTGATGAATCCGTCCGCTACTGCGGCGGGCAGGGCGGCTGGTCGGGACCCTGCGGATGCCCCGGCGGGGGACAATGCGGATCCTGCGGTTGCGCGGGAGCGGGGGACCGCTGTTCCGGGGCCGGATCGGCGCTCGCCATACCCGCGCCGATGCCTACCAGGCCGACCACAACGCCGGCGGCGACAACGGTCCTGGCCAGCGTCGACTTGATGCTCAATTCGTATCCTCTCTTCGGTGGATGCCGGTCCGGACTCGCGGCTTCCGGACCGGCGAGAGAATCCTCGAAGAGAAACTTGTGTGCGCGCTGGGCCGTGTCTATGTGTGCGCTGTGAACCGGAGCATCAGATCCGGGTGACGTTCACAGGCCGAAGGTTTCGCGTGCGCGGTTTTTCCATTCCTCGATGAGTCGGCGTGCTTGGCGGTCGAATTCTTCCCGGTCGGCCGCCGGCCAGGTATCGGGATCGGTGTCGAGGCCGCGTTCGGTGACGAACCGCATGAAGTGGGTGGAGGTCGCTTTGCCGCGTGCCTCGATGAACTCACGTTCTTCCGGGGTGGGAGTCACAGTTTCTTCATCCCGTGCCATGACGATCCTTTCATCAGTTCCTCGCCGAGTTTCAGGTTGTCACCGGTGAGCATGACCAGTTCCTGAGGTGAGGGGAATCCCACCGGCGGTCCGTCGAATCGTGTGCGCATGTCCTGAAGTAGCGCTGTGTCGGCGGGGCTCAGCGTGCCTATTTCCCCGTCGAGCAGTGAGTCGATCCTGGATCTCATGCTGTTGACGGACTTCGCCAGTTTCCCCGGATCCGGGTTCCAGTCGTAGCCGGCCTTGGCCCAGGCGACCGCGCCGTCGAGTGAGTCGCCTTCCCGCAGCCGCGTGGCGGTCAGCTCTATTCTGTCCACGCCCGATCGGCGGAAGTAGTCCTCTATGGATGCGGCGAAGGCAGTGGAGAATCCTTTGCCGGTGAAGCCTTCGTTCAGTTCGGTGAGATCATGGGTGACTACGAGCCTCCCGTCGTTGTCGCGCGTGAAGCTGTAGAGCAGCGATCCGGCGTCTTCTCCGCCGGGGCCGGAGATCTTCGCGGTGAACCCCACGTTGTCCGGGTGAATGCTTCCGTCCTCGCGTTCCCAAGACCGTTCGTACCAGGCGTCGAGATCCTCGAGGTGATAGGGGCCGTACCGGCGCTGTAATCCTCCCAGCTCCCGGGTCAGGTCGTAGTCGTCGAGATCGCCGCGCCGAGCGCCGTCGAAGAGGTCACCCAGCGGCCGCATATGCGACAAATCGGTGAGCGGTGTCCGCCCGGAGGGTGCAGCGACAGGAGCCGAACCGCCCACGGTATCGCTTGGTTTTCGGGTGGCCGCGATCCGGTCGTGTCCGTCCTGGTCGCTTCTCCGGATGACGCGATCGGTTTCTCTGACGCCTTCGGCTTTGCCGTGTATCCAGGCATTGTGGCCCTCGGCCTGGCGGCGCAGCATTCCGCGCAGATCGTCACGGAGTCGCCTGAACAACTCCCTGACAGCATTGGCCCCGGGACCCCTCATCGGATCAGCGCTCCACTGCCACCGATCGGATCCAGGGCAGCACCATCGAGCCAAAGCAGTTCGAGCGCAACGATGTTCGCCACACCCGAACTGTACAGAAAAGACTGATCACTAATAATTGAACTGTCGAACGTTACGGAACATCTTCGAATTAGTAGAACTTCGAATTAGGCGTCATCGAGCTCCCCGCGTTTCTCGAGCAGGCGGTCGAATCTGCCGGGATGTGTGGATGGTCGGTGTGATGGCAACGAGGCCGCTGCTACAGCAGGCGGTCGATCCTCCGGTTCGACTGCATCCGGCTCGCGTGACACCTGCGAAATTGTTGATCGGCGGATGGATGGTGGCGGCTGCGCCTTGACGCCGCCGCCCGGCCGGATCGTACGCTCGGCGGTCATCGGTTCATTGGACCTGCTGAGCATGGGCGGACGCGGTCTCGCGCACGGCTCGAGCGACGGCTCGGAAGTCCTTGCGCAGGATGTGCGAGTGGTTGCTCGCGACCTTCGCGCTCACCTTCACGTTCGGGTTGTGCGCGAGCACCGGATCGAGTGAGGCCCGCACCCGCTCCATCTCCCCGTCCTCGCTCCCGAGGCTGTTGCCCGTGGCCAGGACGAAGCGCACCGGGCAGGTCAGGCGCTCGAGAACCGGCACGCTGGCGGCGGCGACCTCGTTGGCATCGATGCCGATCTCGGCGTGCTGGGCCGCGGTCATCCGCGCGGCCAAGCCGAACGGGCGCGCCAGCGGCAGCACGAACCGCATCTTGTGGAAAAGCTTCCGGATCCGCTCCCGGCCCTCCTCGCCGGTCAAGCCGTATGGCGCGGAGTCCACGGTCACCACGCCCAGGACGCGATCCGGGTTCCGGTCGGCCCAGTGCCACGCGAGGATCCCGCCGTAGGACCAGCCCACGAGCAGCGGCCGGTCCACGCCCCGCGCCGCGAGCACGGCATCGACATCCCGCAGGGACGCCTCGAAGGAGTAATCCGCCGACCGCTTCGACTTGCCGCGAGCCCGCTCGTCGAAGGTGATGTGCCGGTAGCCGCTGCCGAGTTCGGCGATCACGGGCCGCCAGGGCCGCTGGCTGGCGTAGGCGCCGTTCAGGTAGACGATGGGGCGGCCGGGGCCGCCGGTGTCGGTCACGGCAAGGGCCGTGTCGTCCACCGGCACCATGCCGGTCCAGGTCGAGTTGTTCGCCGTGCTGCTGATGTTGGCTGCGCTGTTCATGTGAATACTGTCGCCAGACCGGCTGATACCGGGCTGATACTGACCTGACACGACCACTGACACCATGTTCGGCCTGGTCGCATCGCACAAAGGGGCACAGGCGGGCGGCGGAACGCACTGCACGTCCGCGAAGATCTATAGCACCGCCATCAGGACTCCAGACCAAACCTGTACCTTCGCCGCAATCCGCCAAGAGAACAGCTGGGGATGGCGGATCAACCACCTCGGCGGAGGACGAGGACCTACGTCCGCTGGTCGACGGACACAGTTGTGAGTTGTTCACTGCCGTGCTGTGAGCCGCGCGCCCGCAGAAGCCAATGCCCCAGAACCCGTCATGATTCTGGGGCATTGCGCCCTTGACCAAAGTCGATCCAGGTCTATGCGTTCGAGCCTGCTATGAAGCGGACTCCCCAGACCGGACCGCCACAGTGAAGACGTCCCACTCGGTAGGCCCGAAAACGAGCGCAGAGCCGCTCGGATTCTTGGAGTCCCGCACGCCGACCGGGTCTCCGACCAAGAAAGCGACTTCGACGCAATCAGCCTGCGTCCCGCTGTAGCTGCTCTTGAACCATTGGGCCCCGACATCTCCGACTACCACGCCAAACCGCCTTGACTCGACTCACTGAACGGCAGAACGTGACGACTATCGCCGATGCAGGTCACTAGCGATGAAGCTAGCGGTGAACACATCCCATGCGTGAGGCTGAAACACAAGCGCTGGACCGGTCGGGTTCTTCGAGTCCCGCACGCCGACTTGGCCACCGTCCAAGAACGCGGCTTCGACGCAATCTGAATGAGTCGCGCTGTAGCTGCTCTTGAACCAGTCGGCCTTGGATAGATCGGCAGTCATGCTGAGAACTCCTTCGCTATCTGGCGGAGCAGACTCCTGCTGGCCGCTTCATCAAGCGCCGCCCGTCGGAGACTGTCATGCACTCGATCGTACCGCTGCACATCATCTGGTTTTTCCAAATACATGCAGCCCGTGAAGGTTTCCAGATAGGCAACCGGAGGTGACACCGACACCCCTTGAAGGTTCTCTTCGAACTCCAGAATCGCAAACTGCCCCACAGGATCACCGACTGGCGCTCCAGCCGAGAACGGCAGGATTCGGATTGTCACATTGGGCAGTTTCCCGACCTCAGCCAGGTGGTGCAGTTGAGGTGTCATGACTTCTGGCCCTCCCACGGTACTTCGCAGCGCTGACTCGTGCAGCACCACATCGAGCGTGAGAGGTTGATACTTCCTGGTGATCATCTTCTGGCGCTTCGTCCGCAACTCGACACGGCGGTCATGGTCGACCCTGCTCTCCGTCGGCCTTCCCACTCGTATGAGAGCGCGAGCGTAGTCGGAGGTCTGAAGTAAGCCATGCACCAGTGATGGCTGGTACACGGCCAGCCGCCGCGCCGCCGTCTCCAACCCGACGTACACGTCGAAATCCGCAGGTATCACCGTCCCGTACTCGTGCCACCAACTCTTCGCAGCGCCTTGCTGGTGTAGCCCGACCATGGCAGCCGTCACCTCACGGGACATCCCCAGCACATCACAAAGCGCCTCGATATCACGCACCTTCAACCGCGTTGCCGCCCCCTTCTCCAGTCGCTGCAATACCGACGAACTCAAATCCGTCAGCTCGGCAAGCCTTTCCAACGACAAGTTCAACGCTGTCCGGGCGTCACGCAGGTAATACCCGAGCTGACGCCTCGGCAGAGTCGAGCCGGTGCTGTGCTCGTCCATGGGTCCCCTCTCTAGTGCGAATTCGACCCGTACCGGGTGACGACTACGACCCGGCACGGGATTTGCTCTGGACCTTCGGCCGAGTTCGGCTGGGGAACCCAGACTTCGAACTCCGCGCAGGTCAAAGGTGTTTTGCTGACTTCGCGCCCAGTAGGGGGCCACCCCGATCTCCCACCACGCCCCCGCCCCTGGGTTCTGCCGATTTCCAGGGCTGGGCGCACCCTAGCTCACCGACTCGCGCAGAGGTCTGGAAATGAACCAATCGGAGTTCGGGGACACGCCTGTGTCCCGCTGCCGGTATTACCGGCAGGTGTGCGGCCTGCCCGCGATCGTCGACCCACCCGAGTTGGGCCGCATCGTGATTCGGGCCGGAATCGTCTGGGCGCTGATGATGCCCGCCCACCTGGGGCAACTCGTGAAGATCGACCTACAGCGCCGTGGGCACGATATCGGCCCGATCATGTCCCACCCGCGTTCACAACGGTGGAGCTACTTGGTGCGTCCCGATCTGCCGAACGACGACAGCCTGTTCGCGGAGATGTTCCGTCTCGACGTCTCCATAGTGCGCGCGGGCGGTGAGATCGCGCTCCCTTCCCCCACCGACCGATGTGCCTTGTTCCGCCATTGGATCGAACCTCCGCGCTCCGCGTACCGTCCGTCCGGCCAGTTGGTCTTGGCGGCGATCCGGCACCTGGCACTCGGAGCGTCCACTCGACACCCGCGAAACCGGCACTCGGTGGCGAACGGCGAATCCGGAAAGGGTTTGAGCGCGTGACCTTCCCGCTTCGCCATATCGCCGATCCGCAGATGGACCGGCCCTCCCCCGGCGGCGCGCGATGACACCGGAACCTTTACCCCCCAAACACCGCCTGTTGGCCGCCTGTCGCGGCGACGCTCGAGACGACCATCCCCTCTTGACCGCAGCTCGAGACCTCACGGCGCTACACGAAAGCCGCCTTTCCGCCGGACTGGCCCAGGCCGAGTCGATCGATCAATGCCGCGCCCGCCTGGTCCGCGACATCGACCGCTGGGTCACCGCGCAGCTACGACCATCTCTCGGCGCGGCCCGCGTCCACACCGAGACGGTCGGCTCGGTGCTAGACCGCCTCGCCGAGTACACCGCACTCGCCTACGCGGCGTTGGCAAGCAGCTCGAATCGGGTCCTCGGCGACGCTTGGGAACGCCTGGCGGAACTGGCGGTCGGCTACGAAGACTTGAAGGACGAAGTGGGGACGGGACAACGCCGCCTGCCGGGCGGGCCGTAGCGCGGTACGGCTCCTAATCAGCACCGACCTGGTTGCACCCGTGGGGACCGGCCAGTAGCGTCGATCCCAGCTTGCAGGGGGCGGATAAGCCGGTCCGGCCCCCGTCGATGCGTTACGGCACCGGCGGTGAGGAACCGATGACGAGCTGGGGGAAGTTTCTGCGTGGTGCCGCGCTCGCGATGGGTGCGGTGGTGGTGTTGGCCGGATGTGAGGACGGCACCGGGGACACTCCGCCTTCCACATCGGTGGCGGCCACGTCGACCTCCGCCCCTACGAGGTCAACCGATCCCGATGCCGCACTTTGGAACCCGTGCGACCTATCGGATTCAGCGATATCGGCTACTGGGCTGGATCCTGCCAGCAAGAACAAGGACGCGGCCGGCGTCGACTTCACCGGATGGAAGGTATGCGGGTGGCGAGCCAACTCTCGTTGGTACGACTTGACGGTCTTCTCAGGTACGCCCACTCTGCAGGACGTCCAAAAACGTCGTGATTTCGAGTCCTTCACACCACAGTCGGTGGGAACCCGTAATGCCGTCGAGTTCCTCGATGTAGGCGACAGCAAGCAGCTCAAGTGCAGCATCGCGGTCGAGGTGGCACAAGGCACCGTGTTGTTCCGGGTTGTCACCCGCTACTCCATTGGCAAGCAAGGCGATCCGTGCGTAGAGGTCCGTCGCCATGCCTCCGAGCTGGCGCAGTATCTGCCGAGGAACTAAGGAGGGTACGTGTCTGTCGGCGTCGACCCAATGGACTGGCGGAGGGTTCTCGAACTGGCGAATTCGGGTGAGGTATCGCTGCATCCCGAGATCGGCAAGGGACTGGACAAGATCTGCGACGACTATTTGGACCGGCTGGACGCTATCTTGCAAATGGCGGACCGGGTCAAGATCATCGACGGGTTCGGTCCCTTTCCCTCAGGACAGGCTCTACAGGAGAAGTTCACCGGTAAGGCTGCTGGTTCCGAGCAATCCCTGGACGCCGTCCTCATGCAGCACATCGACGCGGTGAAGATCGCGAAAGAGGTTGTGGCCAAGGCTATTGCGAACTTCGTGGAGCTGGATCGGTCCAGGGCCGACCAACTTACCGGTCTGGATGCCCAACCATGACCTACGACGAGTACCGGAACCGGATCATCGCCGCGCAGGAGCAGTGGAATCGGGAGCGCGACACGATCTACGACTTCACAGGTCGGTTGGGCACGTCGTTTCAGGGGGAATACGAGCCGCCGCGGATTCCCGGGCCGGACAACTACGACAGTATGACGTTGGCGCAGATGGTCGATGCCGTGAACGCGATGCGGCCGGGGACGGTGCGGGAGGCGTCCGAGGCTTGGCTGAACATCGGGATGAACCTGACCGGGGCGATTCAGGCGTTCAACGAGCAGTTCGGCCGCACCGTGACCGGTGACGGCACGAATCCGGGGTGGGCGGGGCAATCCGGCAAGGCGGCGGCCGATGCGGTCACGAACTACCGCAATCAGTCGGGGAACCTGGCCGATGCCGCTTGTCTGGTGAGTTTCAAGCTGTCGGAGATGCATACCGGTCTCGAGCAGACGCAGGCGCTGATGCCGCAGGCCACCGAACGCCCGGACCTGGTGGGGAAGACGTTGCCGCAGGACGGCGTCATGAAGGCGGGTGATTACACCGAGGAGGAGGCCACGCAGGAAGCGCGGCGGATCCTTCGCACGGTGTACGGGCAGGTCGCCACTCAAACCGACCACGGCGTACCTGTCCTGCCGACCGCTCCGCAGATCGTGGCGGATAGCGGGCAGCCAGGTCCGTCGTCACCTGGTACCTCGAATTCCGCCGCGCCACAGGAGAATTCCGACTCGGCCGATCCCGCAGGCGCGGAGCCGGAATCCACCGAACCGACCGACGGTGACCCGCGGGAATCGCCCGGGACCGACCCCGCAGCCACCACGCCCCAGTCGGTCACCCCGGCGGGGGTGGACCAGCCGGCCAGCGTGCAACCAACCACCCCGTCGACGACCCCGAGCAGCACCACCACACCGAGCCCGAACATCACTACCGTCACACCGGGTCGACCCGGTACCACGAGCCCGAGCACTCCCCGGCGATCCGGCAGCCCGAGCAGTCCCGGCACGCCGAATTCCACCGCCACTCCGGCACCGGGCCGCAACGTTCCCGCCGGTCCACAGCAGCCGAACGCCCTTCCGACGGCTTCGGCAACCGGCAGCCAGGCGGCTCGATCCGGCGCGGTAGGCACGACCGGCATGGCCCCCGGAATGGGGGCTCGCGGCAAGGACGACGAGCGCGAGACCTCCGGCGTCAAGGACTACCTGATCAACCAGCACAACGGTGCGGAACTCACCGGTCTGGACTCCTTGCCGAAGTCCGTCCCTCCGGTCATCGGAGACAACCCGAATGGCTGACTGGCGCTTCACCGGGCAGGAATTCGAAATCCTCTGGGCAGCCTACGGTCGCGACCGCCTGCCCTACCCGCTGCAATACCGGCCGGAGGAGATGGATTTCGCCGACCTGAAGCGTCAACGCGAGGCAGCGGTGGACGCGCTACTCGGGCGATACGCCGTCGAACTGGAACGGGCGCTCGACGTATTGCTGGAACCGGAGGTCCGCGTCGAGTCCAAAGGGATGGGTGGCCCGGACATGTCGATCGTCTTTCGTTTCCACGGGGCCGTACGCGGGCAGATCGGCGCCACCTTGGTCCAGCTTCCGGGTACCGCGCCGGACACCGGCGGTGACGTCATCGTGAGTTTCTGCGCCGCGCAACGAGTGGCCGCGAAAGCGGTCGCCGCGCTGCCCAAGATGCCTGCGGGCACCCATCCGCCGATCGAAGCGCGGCGGGAAGAAGTGAGCGCCGACCGGGATCGGCCGGTGCGCAAGCCGTATGAGGTCGGCGTCGTCGCGCAACTGGACCGAATCTTCAAACGCGAACGCCTCGGCCTCGGTGAGATCACGGTGCTCGCCGGTCCGGCCCTCGACGCGCGCCCGAGCTTCGGACGCGGTTTCTGGTGGATGGATTACGCGGACGGCCGCTACTACGTCAAGACCGGCGACCCCATCGTCGCCAAACCGCTGGAACCTTCCGCGATGGCGGCCGAGATCAACCGGCTCACCGCTCTGACCCAGCGCTATTACCGCGAAGATCGCGAACACGACGAATACCTGCGGTCACAGCGATAGCGGACCATCCGGGCATCCCGGGACTACGTCACAGCGGGATGTCGGCCTCGTCACGAGGGCGTTCGGGCGCGGCGAGCCCGGAGGCGCGGCTCGTTCCCGGTGCTAACTTCGCGCTGCTCCACCGACGAAACCGATCACCAGGGAGGTTTGGTAGTGGGAAAGACAACCGTTCAGGCCATCGTGACAGCAGCGGCGGTCGCCGCGGGCACGTTGACGATGGGTCTCGTCGCGCAGCCCGCGACGAGCGAGACGATCGGCGGCGATCCGGTCGCCTACCTGGCGCAGGACGAACAGCAGGGTCAACCCTCCGAGGCGAGTGACGTCGACGAAGGCGCAGGCAAGGGGAAGGGCAAAGGAAAAGGCAAGTCCGAGGGGAAGGGCAAGGGAAAAGGCAAGGGTAAGGGCAGCGAGGGCAAGCCGACCGCCGGCGACAACGAGCCGGACTTGTCCGCGGAACCCGACGCCCGCAACGACGAACCGACCGACTCGTCAACAGCACCCACCGCCCGCGACGACGAGACCGACTCATCCGCGAAACCGGACGCTCGCAGGGACGGAGGCGGCGAATCCGCTAACGGTTCTACGAGCAGCGCGTCATGAACGACGTTTCGTCACAAGGACACTCGGATCACGAGGCGCAATCCGACTGAGCCCCTGGCACCCACGATGCGCAGGCTGAGCGGCACGTCGGGCGACGCGAATTCGCCGACGTGCCGCTCGGTGCCGGTCAGCGGGGCAGGCGCTCGATGATCGTCGCGTTGGCGGTGCCGCCGCCCTCACAGATGGTGAGCAGGCCGTAGCGGCCCTCGATCCGTTCGAGTTCGTTGAGCAGCGTGGCGAACAGTTTCGCACCGGTCGCACCGAGCGGGTGGCCCAGCGCGATGGCGCCGCCGTTGACGTTCACCTTCTCGGGGTCCGCCCCGGTCTCCTTCAACCAGGACAGCACCACCGGCGCGAACGCCTCGTTGATCTCGATCACGTCGATGTCGTCGATGGTGAGGCCGGTCTTCTCCAGCGCCCACTTGGTCGCCGGAATCGGGGCGGTGAGCATGAAGATCGGGTCCGCGCCGCGCGCGCTCACATGGTGGATGCGCGCTCGCGGGGTCAAGCCGTACTCCTGCACCGCCCACTCCGAAGCGAGCAGGGTGGCGCTGGCGCCGTCGGAGATCTGGCTGGCCACCGCGGCGGTGAGCGGGCTGCCCTCGGCCAGGGGCGGCAGCGAAGCCATCTTCTCCAGGCTGGTCTCGCGCGGACCCTGGTCGATCCAGAAGTCGCCGACCGGCACGATCTCGTTGTCGAAGCGGCCGTTCTTGATCGCGTCGCGGGCCCGCTCGTGGCTGCGCAGCGCCCAGCGCTCCATCTCTTCCCTGCTGATGCCCCACTTCTCGGCGATCAACTGGGCGGCGCGGAACTGGGTCACCTCACCGGTGCCGTAGCGGTGGTCCCAGCCCTGCGCGCCGACGAACGGGGTGTCGAAACCGTACTCCTTGCCCGCCAGCATGGCCGCGGAGATCGGGATCGCGCTCATGTTCTGCACGCCGCCCGCGACGATCACCTCGGCCGTGCCGCTCATGATGGCCTGCGCGCCGAAATTGATGGCCTGCTGGCTGGATCCGCACTGCCGGTCCACGGTGACGCCGGGAACCTCTTCGGGATATCCGGCGGCCAACCACATGGTGCGGCCGATGTTGCCCGCCTGCGGGCCGACATTGTCGACGCAACCGACGATGACGTCGTCCACGACGCCCGGGTCGATCGGGGTGCGGTCCAGCAGGCCGCGCAGCGCGGCCGCACCCAGATCGGCCGGATGCACGCTCGCCAACGCGCCGCCGCGCTTGCCGACCGGGGTGCGTACCGCATCGATCACGTAGGCGTCCCGCAGCGGGGCATACGGACGACGGGACGCGGAAGGTGCTGACATGTAAGGACTCCTACGTGGTGCGCTCGGGGACGGTGAGTCCGTCGAGCACGATGGTCAGGTACTGCTTTGCGAGGTTCTCGACGGTGATCGGCCCACCCGGCCGGTACCACCGCACCGCGACCCAGACCGTGTCACGCAGGAAGCGGTAGGCCAGTTCGACGTCGAGTTCCGGCCGGAAGGCGCCGTCCCGCACGCCGTTGGTGAGCACCCGGTGCCACAGCTCGCGGAATTCGCGGTTGTAGTCGGCGATGTAGGTGAACCGCTCCGAGTCGCGCAGTCGCTTCGCCTCGGTCTGGTAGATCGCCACCGCGGCGTGCCAGCGGTCGAACGACTCGTAGGAGGCGAGCACCAAGGCTTCCAAGGTGTCTCGCGCGCTCAGGCCGGAGGCGACGATCTCGCGATAGCGGCCGAACAGTTCGTCGAGGAACCCGCGCAGGATCTCGTCCACCATCGACTCCTTGGAATCGAAGTGGTGATAGAGACTCCCCGAGAGGATTCCGGCCGCGTCGGCGATGTCGCGCACGGTGGTGGCGCGCAATCCCCGCTCGGCGAACAATTCGGCCGCCAAGGCGAGCAACTCACTGCGCCGAGCTGATTTAGAGGCGTCTGTTGCGGGCACACGGCCATCATACAACCAAGCATTTGCTTGGTCGAGAGGTACTGCTCAGCGCTCCGAGTAGCGCAGGGGCGAGGAGACCGACAGATCGGCCAGCAGGCGATCGCAGATGATCACGGGCGAGACGCCCGCCCGCGCCATTCGCGCGACGAGCGCGAGACGGCGTTCGCAACTGTCCCATTCCACGGTGAGCTGACCGCGGTCCGGACCGGCGTCCACCGTGGCCATCACCCGTGGCGGGCCGCCGCGCACGGGTTCCTCGCTCAGCTTGAGCACCATGCCGCGCTGCCAGGCGTGGTAGGCAACCATGTCGGCCTCGACCACCAGCTTGTCGGTGGCCGCGCACAGGCCCTGCGCGATCTCGTCGGCGAAAGTCACCTGGTCGAAGCGGAATTTCCGGCATTTCGCGACCACCGCGAGCAGATCCGAGCGCACCTCGCACAGCAGGTCGGTCTGGCGCTGCCTGCGCCGCTCCTGCTCGGTCTCCGTACCGTCGGCGCTGAGGCCGATGCGCCGGGCACGCTCGCGATCGCGCGCCAGATCGGCGCGCAGCGCGCGGCGCGGGTCGCGGGCGACCTCCCCCTCGTCGACGGCGTGCTGCGCGAGAATGCGCACGGCGGCCGTGGCGACGGCCCTCGCGGAAGTGTGCTCGATGAGTTCGGCGCCGAGGGTGAGCGCCGAGAGGACGAGGCTGTCGAGCCGTCGCCTGGCCAGCACGACTTCGCGCACCACATCGAGTTCCAGTTGTTCGCGGGCAGGTGGGCGATCCAGGCCCATAGCCATCGCCCCCTTGTCGAGCGCGGATCCGATCTCATCCAGCATGGCACACCCCGACCCCTCGCGGCTTGCCCTTTTCTACCTGATCAGCCGCTCGTTTCGGGTGGCGTGCGCGATGCGAGAAGGCGATCGCAATACGGCGCGCGAGGACTCGCCCGCGACGGCGGACAACCGGCTGCTCGGTGGTCGCCGGGCAGGCTCGTCCGCCCGGCGCGGCGCGGACGAGCCCGGGAACCGCTGCGGCTCAGGCGCGTTGGCTGCTGATCGAGACCACCTCGCCGGTCAGGTAGGTGGTGTAGTCGCTGGCCAGCATGGCGATCGTCGCGGCGACCTCCCACGGCTCGGCCGCGCGGCCGAACGCCTCCCGCTCCGACAGGTGGTCGAGCAGCTCGGTGGAGCTGACCTTGTCCAGGAAAGCGTGCCTGGCGATGCTCGGGGCCACCGCGTTGATCCGCACACCGAGTTCGGCGGCCTCGACCGCGCTGCATCGGGTCAACGCCATGACGCCCGCCTTCGCCGCGGCGTAGTGCGCCTGACCGTGCTGCGCGCGCCAGCCCAGCACGCTGGCGTTGTTCACGATGACGCCGCCGTGGCCCGCGTCGCGGAAGTAGCCGAGCGCGGCGCGGGTGCAGCGAAAGGTGCCGTTGAGGGTGATGTCGAGGACTCGGTCCCACTGCTCGTCGGTCATGTCGACCACGGGCGTCTCCCCGCCGAGCCCGGCGTTGTTGACCATGACGTCGATCCGGCCGAGCGCTTCGGCGGCACCGCGGACCAGCGCGTTCACCTGTTCGGTGCTCTGCACGTCACACGGGATCGAGGCGACCCGCCGGTCCGGGAACTCGCCGGCCAGCTCGGCCGCGGTCTCTGTCAGACGCCGCTCGTGCCAGTCGGAGACCACCACGTCCGCGCCCTCGGCCAGCAGCCTGCGCGCGGTGGCCGAGCCGATGCCGGTACCCGCGGCCGCCGTGATCACGGCGGCGCGCCCGGTCAGCAGGCCGTGCCCGGCCACGGGCGCGGGGGCGACCGACAGCGGGCCGGTCACGGACGCGCCTCGCGGGGCAGGCCGAGCACGCGCTCGGCGATGATGTTGCGCTGCACTTCGTTCGAACCTCCGTAGATGGTGTCGGCGCGGGTGAACAGATACAGCCGCTGCCATTCGTCGAGATCGTCCTCGCCCGCCACCAGGCCGCGGGCGCCGAGCACGGCCATCGCCAGCTCGCCGAGGCCGCGATGCCAATTGGCCCAGAGCAGTTTCGCCACCGAGGCCTGGCCCGCGCCGTCGTCCACGCCCGCGCCTTCCATCGTGCGCATGGCGTGCGCGCGCAGCACTCGCAGCCCGACCCAGGCCCGATCGATCCGGTCGGCGATCAGCGGGTCGTCGGCCGCGCCGGTGCGGCGGGCCAATGCCTCGATGTCGGCCAGCTCCCGGGCGAACCGGATCTGCTGGCCCAAGGTGGAGATGCCGCGCTCGAAGGTGAGCGTGCCCATGGCGATGCGCCACCCGTCACCCGGCTCGCCGACCACCAGGTCGGCCGCGGTGCGGGCGTTGTCGAAGAAAACTTCGTTGAATTCCGACGTGCCGGTCAGCTGGATGATCGGGCGCACGTCGATGCCCGGCTGCTTCATCGGGACCAGCAGGTAGGACAGGCCCTTGTGCCTGACGGACCCGCGCTCGGTGCGGGCGACGACGAAGCACCAGTCCGCGACGTGCGCGAGCGAGGTCCAGATCTTCTGCCCGTTGATCGACCACTCGTCGCCGTCCAGGTGCGCTGCGGTGGTGATCGCGGCCAGGTCGGAGCCCGCGCCCGGTTCCGAATAGCCCTGGCACCACAGTTCTCCGACATCGCGGATGCCCGGCAGGAACCGGTCCTTCTGCGCCTGGGTGCCGAACGCGAGCAGGGTCGGGCCGAGCAGTTCCTCGCCGACGTGCGACACCCGCGCGGGCGCGTTCGCCTTGGCGTACTCCTCGTGGAAGATCACCTGCTGGCGCACCGTGGCCTCGCGGCCGCCGTACTCCTTCGGCCAGCCCAGGCAGGTCCACCCGGCCGCGGCCAGGTGCCGGTCCCAGGCGAGGCGTTCGTCGAACGCCTCGTGTTCGCGGCCGGGACCGCCGAGGCCACGCAGCTCGCGGAAGTCCCCGTTGAGGTTCTCCTCCAGCCACTCGCGCACTTCGGCGGCGAATCGCTCGTCCTGCGCAGCGGAAAACCGCCCGTCCGGAGCGGCAGTGTCGGATTCTGAGGTCTGGATCGCACCCACGCCGGTAGGATAACCTACCAAGCACTTGCTTTGTAGAGCACTCGCATAAGTGACTCGCGGACGGTGAGGACAACCGTGACAACCCCTGCACAGACGACACCGATGGCACTGCACCACGCCGCTCGGACCTTCGGCGACGCCCCGGCGATCGCCGACGGCGAGGTCCGGCTGGACTGGACCCAATTGCTGGAGGCGGTCCAGGAAGTGGCGCGGGCGCTGATCGCGCGTGGCGTGCGGGTGGGCGACCGCGTGGCCATGTGGGCGCCCAATACGCACCACTGGGTGGTCGCCGCGCTGGCAGCGCACTACGCCGGAGCGGCACTGGTACCGCTGAACACCCGCTACGTGGCCGACGAGGCCGCCGACGTGCTCGGACGAGTGGACGCGAAGGCGCTGTTCATCGCGGGGCCGTTCCTCGGCCGCGACCGGCTCGCCGAACTGCGCACGACCGCGCCCGACCTGGCCATCGATACCGTGGTGGTGATCCCGGTCGAACCGGGCACCGAGAACACCGACATCGCCGCGCTGGACTGGTCGGAACTCGCGACCGTCGCCGCGCCGGTGACGCTGGTCGAAGCCGAGCAGCGCGCCGAGTCGGTGCGTCCCGACGACATCTCCGACATCCTGTTCACCTCGGGCACCACCGGCCGCAGCAAGGGCACCCTGGTCGCCCACCGGCAGGCGCTGTCGGTGGTGCGGGCCTGGGCCGAGTGCGCCACCTTGCGCGGCGACGACCGGTATCTGGTGGTGAACCCGTTCTTCCACAACTTCGGATACAAGGCGGGCATTCTCGCCTGCTTGGTCACCGGGGCCACGATCATTCCGCAGGCCACCTTCGACGTGCCGGAGACGATGCGGCTGATCGGCGCGGAGCGGGTCACCGTGTTGCCCGGCCCGCCGACGATCTACCAGACGATCCTGGATTTCCCGCGCCGCTCCGAATTCGACCTGAGCTCGCTGCGGGTGGCCGTCACCGGCGCGGCGACGGTGCCGGTGGTGCTGATCGAGCGGATGCGCTCGGAGCTGGCCTTCGACGTCGTCATCACCGCCTACGGCCTGTCCGAGAGCGCGGGCTTCGGCACCATGTGCCGGGACGATGACGACGCCGAGACCATCGCGAACACCTGCGGCAGGCCGATCGCGGATTTCGAGCTGCGCCTCGGCGAGGCGGGCGAGGTCCTGCTGCGCGGGCCGAACGTGATGCTCGGTTACCTGGACGACCCGGACAGCACCGCGCAGACGATCGACGCCGACGGCTGGCTGCACACCGGCGACATCGGCACGATCGACGAGCGCGGGTACCTGAAGATCACCGACCGGCTCAAGGACATGTACATCTCCGGCGGCTTCAACGTCTATCCCGCCGAGATCGAACAGGCGCTGGCCCGGCTGGACGGCGTGGCCGAGTCGGCGGTGGTGGGCGTGCCCGACACGAGGATGGGCGAGGTGGGCAAGGCGTACGTGGTGCGCAAACCCGGCTCGGCGCTCACCGAGGAGCAGGTGCGCGCCCACGCGGCGACCGTGCTGGCCAACTTCAAGGTGCCGCGAATCGTCGAATTCCGCGACCAGCTGCCCTACAGCGCCGCCGGGAAAGTGCTCAAGCGTCAACTACGTGAGGAGAAGTCGTAATGTCGGAACCGGCAACCCCGAACGAGGGTCCGGCGATCCCGGACGAAGGTGAAGTCGTCACCTATGAGCGGCGCGGTCGCGTCGCGATCGTCACGCTGAACCGGCCGGACTACCGCAACGCGCAGAACTCGGTGATGACCTACGCCATCGACGCCGCCTTCGAGCGCGCCGTGGAGGACCCCGAGGTCGGCGTGATCGTGCTGGCGGGCAACGGTAAACACTTCAGCGCCGGGCACGACATCGGCACGCCGGGCCGCGATCACCATGTGCGGTACCAGAACAAAGCGGCGCTGTGGTGGGACCACGTGGACCGGGCCGGTGGCGATCAGCGCTTCGCCCGGGAACTCGAGGTCTACCTCGGCATGTGCAGGCGCTGGCGGGAGATTCCGAAGCCGACCATCGCCATGGTGCAGGGCGCCTGCATCGCGGGCGGGCTCATGCTGGCCTGGGTGTGCGATCTGATCATCGCCTCCGACGACGCGTTCTTCTCCGATCCCGTAGTCCGCATGGGCATTCCGGGCGTCGAGTACTTCGCGCACCCGTGGGTGATGGGTCCGCGCGCGGCCAAGGAATTCCTGTTCACCGGCGACCGGTTCGGCGCCGCGCAGGCCAAGGAATGGGGCATGGTCAACCGGGTGGTGCCCCGCGCCGAGCTGGAGACCGAGACGCTGGCGCTGGCCGAGAAGATCGCCATGATGCCGCAGTTCGGTCTCGCGCTGACGAAGAAGGCGGTCAACCAGGCCGAGGACCTGATGGGCATGCGGTCGGGCATGGACTCGGTCTTCGGGCTGCACCACTTCGCGCACGCGCACAACGCCGAAGTCGGCGCCGACTCCCTCGGCGGCATGAACGCCAAGTCGATGAAGGCGTCGGCGGGCACCGCAGAACAGAACGGAACGACGTAGTGGATCTGGATCTCGACCAGGCGACCCAGGAATTCCAGCGGGAGGTCCGCGAATTCCTCGCCGCGAACAAACCCGCGAAACCGCTGGCCTCGATGGACACGAAGGCCGGATTCGAGGCGCACCGCGCCTGGGAGCGCACCCTCGCCGACGCCCGGCTCTCGGTGGTCGCCTGGCCGGAGGAGTTCGGCGGGCGCGACGCCTCGCTGCTGGAATGGGTGCTGTTCGAGCAGGAGTACTACGCGGCGGGCGCGCCGGGGCGGGTCAGCCAGAACGGCATATTCCTGCTGGCCCCGACGCTGTTCGAACACGGCACGCCCGAACAGCTGGAGCGGATCATGCCGCGTATGGCGCGCGGCGACGACATCTGGGCGCAGGCCTGGTCGGAGCCGGAAGCGGGCAGCGACCTGGCCGGTATCCGCTCGACGGCCCGGCGCACCAGCGGCGGCTGGCTGCTGAGCGGCCAGAAGACCTGGAGTTCGCGCGCCTCCTTCGCGGACTGGGCGTTCGGGCTGTTCCGCAGCGATCCCGAGGCCGAGCGGCACAAGGGACTCACCTACGTGATGTTCCCGCTGACCGCCGACGGCGTGTCGGTGCGCCCGATCCCGCAGTTGGACGGCGAACCCGGCTTCGCGGAGATTTTCCTCGACGACGTGTTCGTGCCCGACCGCGACGTGATCGGCGCACCCGGCGAGGGCTGGCGGGTGGCGATGAGCACCTCCAGCAACGAACGCGGCCTCTCGCTGCGCAGCCCCGGCCGGTTCAGCGCCACCGCCCAGCGGCTGATCGATCTGTGGCGCGAGGCGGGCGACGAGGACAACACCGCACAACGCGACGCCGTGGTGGACGCCTGGATCGGTAGCGAGGCCTACCGGCTGCACACCTTCGGCACGGTCACCCGCCTCGACGAGGGCGGCAAGCTGGGCGCGGAATCCTCGATCACGAAGGTCTTCTGGTCCGAGCTGGACATCGCCATGCACGAGACCGCGCTCGACGTGCTCGGCGCGTCCGCGGAACGTTCCGGGCCGTGGACCGACGGATACCTGTTCGCGCTGTCCGGCCCGATCTACGCGGGCACCAACGAGATCCAGCGCAACATCATCGCCGAGCGGCTGCTCGGACTACCGAGAGGAAGCAGCCGATGAGATTCGCGCTCAGCCCCGAACAACTCGATTTCGGCGCCAGCCTGCGCAAACTGCTGGAGGCGGGCCGCGCGCCCGCCGCCGTGCGCGCGTGGGCATCGGGCGATAGCGGGCCGGGTCGCGCGCTGATCCGGCAGCTGGCCGATGCCGGTGTGCTCGGACTGGCCGTCGCGGAGCAGCACGGCGGCATCGGCGCCGAGCCGATCGATCTGGTTGTGGCGTTCCAGGAACTCGGGCGCGCAGCCGTGCCCGGACCGCTGGTGGAGACCGCCGCGGCGATTCCCGCGCTGCTGCAAGCGCTTCCCGACCAGGATCTGGCGGCACGGTGGTTGCCCGGCTTCGCCGAGGGCGCGGCGCTCGGCACCGTCGCCTTCGCGCCGCCCGGCCCCGGCGTCGCCCTGGACGCCGACACCGCCGAAGTGGTCCTGCTGGCCGGCGAGAATCAGCTGTCCACCGGGAACCGCACCGGCCTGGTGCGATCGGTCGATCCCGCCCGCCGCTTGTTCACGGTCGCCGCGACCGAGACCGTCGCCGAGGGCGATCAGGTCCGCGCGGCCGCCGCCGCGGGCTTCGACACCGGCGCGCTGGCCTGCGCGGCCCAGCTGCTCGGCGCCGGAAAGGCGCTGCTGCACGCGTCGACCGAATACTCCAAGCAGCGCAAGCAGTTCGGTAAGCCGATCGGCGAGTTCCAGGCCGTGAAGCAGAAGCTCGCGGATGTGCTGATCGCGCTGGACTTGGCCGAGCCACTGCTCCACCGGGCCGCGCTGACCATGGCCGGAACCACCCGGAGCCGGGATGTGTCGGCCGCCGTGATCGCCTGTGGCGATGCCGCCTACCGCGCGGCTCGCGCCGCCCTCCAGGTGCACGGCGCGATCGGTTATACCGCCGAGTACGACCTCTCCCTGTGGCTGACCAAGGTGACCGCACTGCGTTCGGCCTGGGGCACACCGGATCTGCACCGTGCCCGGATCGCACGGGCGCTTCGGGAGGACACCGATTCCGATCGCGCCGCGCGAGGCATCGCATGAGCGGTCAGGCCCGGAGGCGGCAGCGAAGCGTAACCACGCAGGGCTCCCGCTCATGCGCGAAAGGACACCGATGAGCGGTCAGGCCCGGAGGCGGCAGCGAAGCGTAACCACGCAGGGCTCCCGCTCATGCGCGAAAGGACACCGATGAGCGGTCAGGCCCGGAGGCGGCAGCGAAGCGTCACCACGCAGCGCTCCCGCTCATGCGCGAAAGGACACCGATGAGCACCGCCGAACACCAGGAATTCCTCGCCTCGGTGCGGGCGCTGCTGACCAAGCACGCCGGGTCGGCGGCGGTGCGCGCCGCGATGGACACCGAACTCGGCTACGACCCGGCCCTATGGCGGCTGCTGTGCGAGCAGATCGGCGTCGCCGCGCTGGCGATCCCCGAGGAGTACGGCGGCTTCGGCGCGGGCTTGGTCGAATCCTCGCTGGTGGTGGGCGAATTGGGCCGCACGCTCGCCGGGGTGCCGATGCTCGGCTCGGCCGTGCTGGGCGCGCAGGCCGTGCTGCTGTCGGGTGACGCCGAAGCCTGCGCGCGGCTGCTGCCCGAGGCGGCGGAGGGCACGCGCACGATCGCGGTCTGCTGGGCGGACGAGCGCGGCTGGGACGAACCGGGCGTGCGTGAGACGGACGGCGCCCTCAACGGCACCGCGCACTACGTGCTCGACGGGATGTCGGCGGACACCCTCGTCGTCGTCACCCGGACCGGCCTGTTCGAGGTCGAGCCCGACGCGCCGGGTGTCACCCGGCGATCCGCGCCCACCATGGACCCCACCCGCAAGCTGGCCGAAGTCGATTTCGCCGACGTGCGCGCCCGACGGCTCGGCTCGGGCGACCAGGCGGCGGCCGTCGCCCGGCTGCGCCGCATCGCGTGGGCGGCGCTGGCCGCCGAGCAGGTCGGGGCCGCCGACCGCTGCCTCGAGATGACGGTGGAATACGCCAAGTCCCGGGTGCAGTTCGGCCGGGTGATCGGCAGCTTCCAGGCGCTCAAGCACCGGATGGCGGACATGTACGTGCTGCTGGAATCGGCCCGGTCCGCGTCCATCGCGGCGACCGCGGCGGTGGCGGCGGACAGCCCGTCGGCCGCCGAAGACGTCTGGGCCGCCCGCGTGCACTGCTCGGAGGCGCTCACCGCCATCGCGGCCGAGACCGTTCAGCTGCACGGCGGCATCGCGATCACCTGGGAACACGACGCGCATCTGTTCTTCAAGCGCGCCCACGGGGACGCGCAACTGTTCGGCGCCGCGCACCGTCCGGTGGCGCAGCCCGCTCGAGCCGGGGCAGGGGCGCGCCGGGGCGACGGCGCGCCCTGTCTCGAGTAGCTGTCGGCGGCTGAGCCGATGAACTAAGATGTGACACGCGCCACATGCGCATAGGCGGGGATGCGTTTTCCAGTGGCACCGCAGGTCGGGATCGGTGCCGTCACGAGTCGAACTGCCGACTCGTCACCCAACAAGTCGTCGGGGCCCACCAGCTGGGAGGATGCCATGACGCGAACAGTGAATTCCGATCTCGAGGTACTACGTTCCACGATGGACGGGCCGGTGTTCGGCCCCGGCGAGACCGGGTACGACCGGGCTCGCGCCATCTGGAACGCCGACATCGACCGGCACCCCGCGGTGATAGCCCAGTGCGTGTCGCCCGGTGACGTGGCCGCGGCGCTGGCCTTCGGCCGGGATCGCGGGCTGGAGATATCCGTTCGCGGCGGCGCCCACTCCTACAGCGGGACCGCGGTCGGCGAGGGCGGCCTGATGATCAACCTAAGCGCGCTGAAGGGCGTCGTGGTGAATCCGGAGGCCGAGCGAGCCCGGGTCGGCGGCGGAGCGACGATGGCGGATCTGGACGCAGCGACCCAGGCATACGGGCAGGCGGTGACCGGCGGGGTGGTCAGTGACACCGGCGTCGGCGGCCTCACCCTCGGCGGCGGCATGGGCTGGCTGACCCGCATGGCCGGACTGGCCATCGACAACCTCGTCTCGGCGCAGGTGGTTCTCGCCGACGGCCAGGTGCTGCGAGCGTCCGAGAACGAGAACGCGGATTTGTTCTGGGCATTGCGCGGGGGCGGCGGCAATTTCGGGGTCGTCACCGAATTCGAATACCGCCTGCATCACGTCGGGCCGGAAGTGCACCTCGGCCTGTTCTTCTGGGACATGCCGGACGGGACGGATGCTCTGCGCCTGATCCGGGAGTTCATTCCCACTCTGCCGCGTCGGTCGGGCGCGTTGATAGCGCTGGCGATGTCGGCGCCGCCGGCGCCGTTCGTTCCGGAGCGATACCACGGCCGAGCGGGGCATGCCCTGATCGTCGCGGGTTTCGGCACAGCCGAGGAGCACACCGCCGCGGTGGCGCCGATCCGCGAAGCACTGCCGCCGCTGTTCGAATTCCTCGGCCCCGTCCCGTACGCCGGGCTGCAACGGATGCTCGACGGTGGGGCGCCGTGGGGCTTGCGCGGGTACGAGAAGGCACTCGACCTCGGCGATTTCTCGAACGACGTGATCGCGGTCCTGACCGCGAAAGCCGCCGAGAAGACCGCGCCGCTGTCGTTCATGCCGATCTTTCCGCTCAGCGGCGCGTTCAGCACAATCGGCGAGGACGACACGGCATTCGGCGGCGCGCGCAGCCCACACTACGGGTGCAATATCACCGCGATGGCTCCCGACGCCGAGACGCTGGCCCTCGACCGGGACTGGGTGCGCAGGACGTGGGAAGCGTTGCGCCCGATGGCTTCCAACCGCGGCGGGTATGTGAACTTCATGGCGGACACGGACCGCGACCGGGTCCGCGAATCCTACGGAAGCGTCAAATACGCCAAGCTGGCCCGAATCAAGGCCGCCTACGACCCGTGCAACGTCTTCCACCGCAACGCGAACATAGCCCCCGGCTGACTCACTCGTTCGAGCGTCTACCGGCCGCGCCGGGGCGCAGGCCGTCCAGAACGATCTCCACGAGCCGCCGCCAATCACCGCTCCCGCTGCCGATGGTCGCGGACATCGCGCCGACGATCATGTAGACGTCGGTCACCGTGCAGTCCTCGCGCACCATCCCGGCCGCCCGATCCCGCTCGACGAGCTCGCCGATCACCTCCTCGAGCCTGCTGCGCGATTCGCCGCGCGGCGCGCTGCCCGCCGATTGCCGCGCCGCCTCGATGGCCGCCGACAAGCCCCGGTCGGCGGTCAGCACCTCGCCTACGTGGCGCAGGTAGCGGGCGAGCCCTTCCCCCGGCTCGGCACGCAGGCATTCGGTGCGGGCGAAATCCTCGATTTCGGCGAAGCGCTGCGCGGCCGCTGCCTCGATGAGGTCGGCCTGGGTGGGGAAATGACGGTAGACGGTACCGATACCGACTCCCGCGGCGCGAGCGATCTCGGGCAGTTGCACCGCACTGCCGCGCTCGGCGAACAGCGCGCGAGCCGCGGCCAGGATGCGGACGCGGTTGAGCGCGGCGTCCGCGCGCCGCGGACGGGGCGATGGTGGCCTTGACACCGGCGATCCCTCCATGTTTACCCTTCAATCGGAAGCGGAATCCGATTCCGTTTCATGCCATCGAAGGGTAGCAGTTCATGTCCCACAATCGTTTCCGCGTCCTGGACCCAGGCGAGGCACGGACCGGCCGGGTGCCGTTGCCGCCCGCCTTCGCAGTGAAAGCCACCACCGCCGACACCGAAGGCAGGTTCTCCTTGCTGGAGGTGACCCTCGCGCGCGATATTCCCCGGCATACCCATCACGTCGCCGACGAGTGCGTCTACGTACTCGAAGGCACACTCGACGTCGAATTCGACGATCGGACGCTCTCCGCGACCCGAGGCATGTTCGTACTGCTGCCGCACGGCGTGCCCCACGCCCTGCGCTGCGGGTCACAGCCACCGCCACGGGTACTCCAGATCTCCTCACCCGGCGGCTGGGAGTGCTATCTCGAGGACCTCTTCGAAGCCGGTGCGTCGGTGCTGACCGACGGAGCGCTGGACCCGGTGAAGATCAATCCGATCGCGGCGAAATACGACATCCGCTACGAGGAAACGGTTTGATCCGTTCGATCGAGCCTGTCGGACAACAGCTTTGACGCCGATCTGGTTAGCCCCCGAATGGAGCCGGTCTCCATCGGGGGCATCCCGCTTCGGATCATGTGGCCGACTTCACCGCCAATAGATAGTTAGCCTATGTAATAATATTGCCTGTGCAGCAAGCTCAGGTGAACACAGCGGATGACATCGTCGTCGACCTTCTCGTCACCGCGGGCAGGCTCACTCGGCTGGCCGGGGTGATCAGCGGCGACGACCTGCCGCGCGCGATGTTGCGGGCACTGGCGGTGCTCGACGAACACGGAGCGCTGCGGGTCAGCGAATTCGCCAGGATCGACCGATGTTCACAGCCGGCGGCAACGGCGCTGATCGGCAAGCTGGTCGCGGAAGGTCTCGCGAGCCGGCGCAAGGACCCGGAGGACTTCCGGGCCGTGATCGTCGAACTCACCCCGGCCGGGCGGGCCCGTCTGGCCGAATTCCGCCGAGCATTCGCCGCCGCGATCGGCGGACATCTTCCCGGCTTCGACGCCGAACGCCTGGCGCGGCTGGACACCGAATTACACGACTTGCTGGAGGCCTTGAAAACGGCTACGCGACAGCATGATCCGATCTCGAGGGAACATTGATGAGCACATTGGCTCCCACCCGCGCCGCGGCACCTGCCGCGGACGACACCAAGCAACCGAAAGCCGTCTGGGCGGTCGCGTTCGCGAGCGTGATCGCGTTCATGGGCATCGGCCTGGTCGATCCGATTCTCAAACCGATCGGCGAACAACTACACGCCTCACCTTCCCAGGTGTCGCTGCTGTTCACCAGCTACATGCTGGTCACGGGCGTGGCCATGCTGATCACCGGTGTGGTGTCGAGTCGCTTCGGCGCCAAGAAGACGCTGCTGGCGGGCCTGGCGATCATCATCGTGTTCGCCGCGCTGGCCGGCATGTCCGACACGGTGGCGCAGATCGTCGGCTTCCGCGCGGGCTGGGGTCTGGGCAACGCGCTGTTCATCGCCACGGCGCTGGCCACCATCGTCGGCGCGGCCAGCGGCGGCGTGGCCCGCGCGATCATCCTGTACGAGGCGGCGCTGGGCATCGGCATCGCGACCGGCCCCCTGGTCGGCGGCGTGCTCGGCGGAATCAGCTGGCGCGGACCGTTCTTCGGTGTCTCGGCGCTGATGGCCGTCGCGCTGGTCAGCATCGTCGTCCTGCTTCCGGAAGGCCCGAAGCCTGCCCACCGCACCTCGATCGCCGCGCCGTTCCGCGCGTTGCGTCACCGCGGTCTGCTGATCGTGAGCATCACCGCCCTGCTGTACAACTTCGGCTTCTTCACGCTGCTCGCCTACACCCCGTTCCCGCTGGACATGGGCACCTACGCGATCGGCTTCATCTTCTGCGGCTGGGGAGTGCTGCTGGCGATCGCCTCGGTGTTCCTGGCTCCCCGGTTGCAGCGCCGGTTCGGTTCGCTGCCGATGATGGGACTCTCGCTGGGGCTGTTCGCGGCGGATCTGGCGATGATGGCCGTCTTCGCCGAGCACAAGCCGGTGCTGATCATCGGCACCGTGCTGGCGGGCCTGTTCCTCGGCGTGAACAACACGCTGATCACCGAGGCCGTGATGATCTCGGCGCCGGTCGAGCGGTCCACCGCTTCGGCGGCCTATAGCTTCGTGCGCTTCGCGGGCGGCGCCGCCGCGCCCTACCTCGCGGGCAAGCTCGGCGAACACAGCATCGCACTGCCGTTCTGGGTGGGCGCGGCATGCACCGCCGCCGCGGTGGTCGTGCTGATGGCAGGGCGCACCGCCTTGGCCCACCTCGATGACCACGATCCCGCACCGCACAGCGTCGAGGAAGCCCAGGCCATCACGGTCGGCGACGACTGACCCGATACCCCGCCGGAGGCAGCCACCAGCGTGGCTGCCTTCGGCGTTTCCACCCCTGGCGCCTGCCGGCGCGAGGAGTACGGTCGAGAAATATGACCGAAGCGAAGCGGGGCCGCGTCAGCGTCGAGACCAGTCAGAAGCGGGTGCGCGTCTATCTGGGCGGTCATCTCGTGGCCGACAGCGCGCGGCCGGTGCTCGTGTGGGAGAACCCGCACTATCCCGCCTACTATCTGCCGGTCGCGGATCTGCGCGCGAAACTGGAACCGAACGGACATACCCAGCACTCCGCCAGCCGTGGCGACGCGACCGTCTACGACGTCATGGTGGACGGCACCACGGCGGGCGGCGCTGCGCTGCGATATCACGACTCGCCGCTCACCGAATTGCGCGATCTGGTGCGGTTGGAGTGGAACGCGATGGACGAGTGGTTCGAGGAGGACGAGCCGATCTACGTCCATCCGCGCAACCCGTACTCGCGCGTCGACATCCTGGCCAGCTCACGGCATGTGCGGGTGGAGATCGACGGCGTCACCGTCGCCGACTCCCGCGCGCCGCGCATCCTCTTCGAAACCGGTTTGCCCGCACGGTATTACCTGCCGATGACCGATGTCCGCATGGACTTGCTGTACCCGTCGGCCACCCACACCAGCTGCCCTTACAAGGGCACCGCCGACTACTGGACCGTCCGCGTCGAGGGCAAGGAGTATCCCGACTACGTCTGGGGCTACCGCACGCCGCTTCCGGAGAGCCAGAAGGTCGCCGGACTGGTCTGCTTCTACAACGAGAAGGTCGACATCTACGTGGACGGTGAACTCCAGGAACGCCCGCGCTCGCCGTTCAGCTGAGTTCGGCGACAGCCCGCCCGGCTCGTTCGCACCCTGCGGGGCATGCGCGCCGGATCAGACCGCGACCAGTGGCGTGTTGTCGCCCGCGCGGCGGTACTGCCCCGGGGCCAGGCCGTATTCGCGCTTGAAGGCCTTCGCGAAGGCGAACTCCGAGGTGTAACCGACCCGGCGAGCCACGGCGCCGAGACTGCTGTCGGTGTCGCGGAGCAGGCGAGCGGCGGTGAGCATGCGCCAGCGGGTGACGTAGGCCAACGGCGGTTCGCCGACCGTCGCGGTGAAGCGGCGGGCGAGGGTCGCGCGGGAGACGCCCGCGATGTCACCCAGATCCGTCACGGTCCATGCTCGCGCGGGCTGCTCGTGCACGGCGCGCAGCACCGCGGCCACCGCGGGGTCGGCGAAAGCGCCTGCCCAGCCGGAGGATCGCACGTCGGCCTGCTCGTCGAACCAGGCGCGCAGGATGAACAGCAGCAACGTCTCGAGGATCGCGGGCACGGCCGCGTCGCTACCCGGACGCGGCTCGGCGATCTCCGCGGCGAGCAGGTCGACGGCGCCGCGCAGCGCCGGATGACGCCCCGGACGCGCGGGCAGATGAATGAACTCGGGCAGCTCGTCGAGGATGGGGTGGCTGCGCCCGCGTCCGAGTTCATAGGCGCCGCACAGCAGCGCGGTCCGGACGCCGGGCCCAACGATCTCCCTCGGCTCGCCGGGCATCGCGGTCTCGGTGACCGGGCTGTCCATGCTGTCCACCAGGTCGTGGTCGGCCCCGCGCGGCATGAACAACACGTCCCCCACACCGAGCGCCATCGGCTCGCCGCCGGTCGGCACCACCCAGCAGGAGCCCTGCAAGACCACGTGGAAACCCGCGCCGGGCACCACGGGATACCGGCGGCCCCACGGGGCGTGCCGGATGAACAGGCCGGAGGCGGGGCTGCCGGTGCGGATGGCCGCGATGGCTTCGCTGAGGATGTCCACTTGTAAACCGTAACACTCTTACCGTGAGCGTTTCAGACAAACTATTGCGCTTTACAGGCATTGGTCTACTCGACGGATGGCAATAGATTCGTTCTCATGACATCAACCAAAGCCTCCCCCGTCATCGCCGTCTACGGCGCCACCGGACACACCGGCGGCTACCTGCTCGAGGAACTGCGCCGCCGCGACCTCGCTCCGATCCTGGTCGGCCGGGATGCCGATCGCATCCGCGCCGCCGCCGATGCGGTGGATCTGCCCGGCGCCGATGTCCGGGTGGCCGATCTGACCGACCACGCGGCCCTCGTCACCGGGTTCACCGGAGCCGACGTGGTGATCAGCAGCCTGCCCGCGTACGTGGAGCACGGCTCGGCGGTGCTCGCCGCGGCCATCGAGGCCGGTGCCCACTACACCGACATGTCCGGCGAGCAACTGTTCCTGAAGCGGGTTTTCGATGAGTTCGGCCCGCGCGCGGCGGCGGCGGGCGTCACTGTGGTGTCCGGCATCACCGACAGCAATCTCCCCGGTGACCTGCTCGCTCACCTCACCACGCGCCGGGTGACCGGCCCGGCCGAGGTGGTGCTGAGCCACCTGAGCAACAGCGGCGGCAACGGTTCGAAAGGCAGCGCCGAGACGGTCTTCGCCAGCTTGGACTGGTTCCGCGGCGGCGGCTGGCACTACGCCGACGGCGAACTGCGCACCGGCGCTACCGCGCGCCACGACAAGATCACCTTCCCCGGCCACACCGAACCGACCGCGGTCGCGAAGTTCCCGCAGCCCCCGGTCCTCACCATCCCCCGGCATTCGGAGGTCTCCTACGTCGAAGGCGTCCTCGCCACCTCGATCCTCGACACGCTCAGCGGGTTCACCGCCGAACTCATCGACGCGCTACCCGACGCGCCCAGCGCGGACCTGCGCTACGACCTCGTCGTCGACGCGTTCGGCGCGGACGGACATCGCGTCCGGGGCGTGCTCAGCGGCGTCGACTCCTACCGCGATTCGGCGCTGATGGCGGTGGAGACAGCCGTCCGGCTGAGCGAGGGCGCCGCCGCACCGGGTGCGCTCGCGGCCGCCGAGGCGTTCGACGCGACCGATTTCCTCGACGCGCTCGCTCCTTTCGGCATCACCTGGCGTATCGAGGAAACCGATCGCGCCGGTGATCGGGCATAGTCGAACGATGACCGACAACCGGCCGCCGCTCGCCGTCGCACTCGATCTCGCGCCGCACCCGGAGGGCGGCTGGTATCGCGAAACCTGGCGCAGCCCGGTGGAATTCACCCCGGAGGGCTACCCGGGCCCGCGCGCCGCCGCCACGGCGATCCATTTCCTGCTGTTGCCGGGCGAGCAGTCGGCCCCGCACACCGTGCGCTCCGACGAGCTGTGGCTCTGGCATCGCGGCGGGCCGCTGGCGCTGGACATCGGCGGCGAGGTGGTGATCCTCGGCCCCGACGTGGAGCGCGGCCAGGCGCTCCAGGGCGTGGTGCCGGGTGGCGTCAGCCAGTCGGCGCGACCGGCCGGCACGGAATACGTGCTGGTCAGCTGTATCGTCGCCCCTGGATTCGACTTCGCGGACTTCCGGCTGGACTGAGCGGGTTCAGCGCACCGGCACGGTGGCGAATTGGGCGAGTTCGTGCGGGTCGTGGGCACTGAACATCCGCACCCGGTCACCGTGGTCGGCGCGCAGCGTGCGCAGCCGCTCCAGATTCTCCACCCGCTCGCGGCCCAGCGTGCTCGCGAGGATCTCGAAGACGCCGAGCCCGACCGGCGGGCGCGACCTTCCCGCCGCCAGCTGCCGGTGGTGGAAATAGGCGTCACCGCAGTGCAGCAGCCACCCGTCGCTCTGCCGGACCGCGACGCCGCTGTGCCCGCGGGTGTGCCCGACCAGCGGAATCAACATGATGTCCTCGAGCACCGGGACGGCGGTGAAGCCGAACCAGGTGTCCGCGCCGGTTTCGTGGGCCAGCCAGCGCGGGCCGTGCTCCCACTGGCGCGGCTGGTAACGCAGTTTCTCCCCGAGGGTGGGACGCTGGATCGCCGCGTCGAGTTCGTCGGCGAAGACGTGCACTGTCGCGTCGGGGAAGTCCGACAGCCCGCCGGCGTGATCGATATCGAGATGGGTCAGCACGATGTGCCGGACATCCTCGCGCCGATAGCCGAGCCCGCGGATCTGATGCAGCGCGGTGAGTTCCGGACGCAGCCGGGGTCGCAGCAGTTGCGCGGTGCCGGCACCGAGCCGGCCGCGGTCGAGCACGTCGGCCATGCCGAACCCGGTGTCCACCAGCACCAGCCCGTCATCGGATTCGACGAGCAGGCAATGGCCGACCAGCCCGCCGGTCAGCAGCCCACCGCTGCCCAGCAGCGCGCGCCCGCCGACCGGGCACATGGTCGCGCAGTCCAGATGCCGCACCAGCATCGCGGAAACTCCCTCCTACGGCGCCGGATCGGATGCGGTCCGTTCCGGCACGAAGGTCCTCTTTGTTCCCGTCAACGTAGCCCGAGCACGACTCGCCCGCGACAGCACGGTCACCGCCACGGCGATCGGCGGGCAAACCGATCCGCGCCGACCGCCCCGGAATACCCCGCCTACTCGGGGATTTCGAGCACGCCCTCGTCCACGGCCCAGGCGATGGTGCGCTCGAGGTTCGGACACGAATCGGGGCGGCCCGGCCCGTGACCGCTCGCACTGAGTTCGGCGAAAACCGGGCAGTGCTCGGCCGGATCGCCGGTCCACTGCACCGAGGTCTGGTGCGGGCTGCTCTTGCGCACCAGCACCTGACTCCGGCAGGCCTGACACCGCAGCGGGGTCAGGCCGTCCTCCAGGTAGCGCTGCTGGTCGACCACCGTCTGGGCGCGCACTTCGGCTCGCCGAGCGGGCTGGTCGGCGAAATCGGGTGCCTTCGCCCAGGTGGCCGACATCAGACGCTTGCCTCGGCTTCCTCGGACTCGCGCTTGCGCCGCAGGTTCTCGGCGACCTCGGCCTCCCACGCCTCGTTCGCCTTGGTGGTGTCCACCTCGAACTCGAAACGCCGGGTCATCTTCTCGGTGACGTCGGCCAGGTCGACGTAGAACTGGTCGTACCAGCGACGCAGCTGGTAGACCGGCCCGTCCTCCTCGCACAGCAGCGGATTCTCGACCTTGGACTTGTGCTTCCAGATCTCGACGTCCTGCAGGAAGCCGACGCTGATGCCCTCGGTCATCTTCTCCGCCAGCTTGGTCGCCATCTCGCCCTCGACGCCCTTGGGCTTCTCCAGCGTGATGCCCCATTGCAGGACGAAGGAGTCCTGGGTGACCGGGTAGTGGCAGTTGATCAGGACGCTTTTCACCTCGTAACCGCTGTAGATGTTGATCAGCGGGTTGATCATGTACGAGGGTCCGAAGTAGGAAGCCTCGGACTTGAGCAGCGTGTCACCCCCGTACTTGGAGGCCATGCCGATGTCCGGCCTGCCTTTGGTCTCCAGGAACTGGGTGGCGATGTGCCCCTCGAAGACGTTCTTGAAGTACGTCGGGAAGGCGAAATGGATGTAGAAGAAGTGGGCCATGTCGACCACGTTGTCGATGATCTCGCGGCAGTTGGCGCCCTCGATCAGCATCGAGTTCCAGGTCCAGTCGGTCCACCCGCTGTCGAGCTGCTCGGTGGGGTTGCCGTCCGCGTCGGTGTAAGGACCCTCGATGTGCGGAATAGTGACCTCCGGCGGCGGCTGGCTGCCCTCGTGGTCGTGCCAGACGAACAGCTGGCCGTTGCGCTCCAGCGTGGTCCACTTCCTGGTGCGCGCCAGCGGTGGCACCCGGCGCGCGTACGGAATCGCGGTGCACTTGCCGTTGGTGCCCGACCAGCGCCAGTCGTGGAACGGACAGGCGATGTCGTCGCCTTTGACCTCGCCCATGCTCAGGTCGCCGCCCATGTGCCTGCAGTAGGCGTCGAGCACCCGCAGTTCACCGTTGCTGTCGGCCCAGACGACGAGCTTGGTGCCGAAGACGTTCACCGCGTGCGGCTTGCCGTCCCGGTACGTCTTGGCCAGACCCAGGCAATGCCATCCCCGCGCATACCGGGTCGGTGCGGTGCCGACATCCAGCTCCCGGACCTTCGCACCGCTCTGCGGCATTGGATTGGCCGCCTCGCGGGTCCCTCCGTGGTTACGCAGGCTGCCGCCTCCGGGCCCGTCGCTCGGCGGCGGTGGGGTAACTGCCATCGCGATTCCTCCTCCTTCTGTACTAGAACACGTTACAAAACTGACGCCCTCAACGCCAGCGATTCACCTCACTTCCTGCATGAGCGCATGTCCGGGTGGGGGTGAACACCGGTTCTCGACATAAATAGGAACCTGTTCTAGTCTCAGAGGCAAATGAGATTTCGGACATCAACCGACCAGGCAGGAGCAGGTCCCGAGATGACGCAAGAAGTGACCGAACGGGTCGAAGCGCTGTTGCCGACGTTGCGCGAACGCGCACAGGAGGCCGAGGACCTGCGGCGCATCCCCGACGAAAGCATGAAGGCGTTGCAGGAGACCGGCTTCTTCCGGTTGCTCCAGCCCAAGCAGTGGGGCGGTCACGCCGCCGATCCGGTGGTCTTCTACGACACCGTGCGCAAGATCGCCAGTGCGTGCGGGTCCACCGGCTGGGTGGCGGGCATTGTGGGCGTGCACAACTGGCACCTGGCGCTGTTCGCGCAGCAGGCGCAGGAGGACGTCTGGGGCGAGGACACCGAAGTGCGGATCTCCTCCTCCTACGCACCGATGGGCGCCGGCACGGTCGTCGACGGCGGCTACCTGGTCAACGGCGCGTGGGCCTGGTCGTCGGGCTGCGATCACGCCACCTGGGCCGTGCTCGGCGGCCCGGTGATCAAGGACGGCAAGCCGGTGGATTTCGGCAGCTTCCTCATCCCGCGCGACGACTACCGCATCGATGACGTGTGGAACGTCGTCGGCCTGCGCGGCACCGGTTCCAACACCGTCGTGGTGAAGGACGTCTTCGTGCCATCGCACCGGTTCCTCAGCTTCCGTGCCATGAGCGAGCTGAAGTCGCCCGGCCTGGAACAGAATCCGGACCCGGTCTACAAGATGCCGTGGGGCACCATCCATCCCACCACCATCTCCACCCCGATCGTCGGCATGGCTTACGGGGCCTACGCGGCGCACGTCGAGCACCAGGGCAAGCGGGTGCGCGCGGCCTACGCGGGCGAGAAGGCCAAGGAGGATCCGTTCGCCAAGGTGCGCATCGCGGAAGCGGCCAGCGATATCGACGCCGCGTGGCGGCAGCTGTCGGGCAACGTCGCCGACGAGTACGCGCTGCTGGTGGCGGGCGAGGAGATTCCGTTCGACCTGCGCGTGCGGGCCAGGCGCGACCAGGTGCGCGCGACCGGTCGTTCGATCGCGGCGATCGACAAGCTGTTCGAGAGCTCCGGGGCCACCGCGCTGTCGAACGGGACCCCGTTGCAACGGTTCTGGCGCGACGCGCACGCAGGCCGGGTGCACGCGGCCAACGATCCCGAGCGCGCGTACCTGATGTACGGCACCCACGAATTCGGCCTGCCCGTCACCGACGGCATGGTCTAGGAGGACGGCGTGACCTCTACCGCGGAACTCACCGCCGAATCGACCTCGCGCTACGCGCAGGTGCGGCCCGACCTGCGGCTGCACTATCACGAAGCGGGCGTGGGCAACGGGCCGACGATCGTCCTGCTGCACGGCGGCGGGCCCGGCGCGTCCTCGTGGTCGAACTTCGCGCGCAACATCCCGGTGCTGGCCGAGCACTTCCACGTGATCGCGGTGGACCAGCCCGGCTACGGCCGCTCGGACAAGCCGACCGAGCATCCGCAGTACTTCGTGCACAGCGCCTCGGCCCTGAAGGATCTGCTCGACCACCTGGAGATCACCACGCGGGTGCACCTGCTGGGCAACTCGCTCGGCGGCGGCGCGGCGGTCCGGTTCGCGCTGGACTACCCGGATCGGGCAGGCAAGCTGATCCTGATGGGTCCCGGCGGGCTGAGCACCAATCTGTTCGCGCCCGACCCGACCGAGGGCGTGAAGCTGCTTTCCAAGTTCAATTACGAGCCGACCAGGCAGAACCTGGAGGCGTTCCTGCGCATCATGGTCTTCGACCAGTCGCTGATCACCGAGGAGTTGATCGACGAGCGGTTCGCCTCGGCGAGCACGCCCGAAGCGCTGGCCGCCACCCGGGCGATGGGCAAGTCGTTCGCGAGCGCGGACTTCGAGAAGGGCATGCTCTGGCGCGACGCCTACAAACTGCGCCAGCCGGTGTTGCTGATCTGGGGCCGCGAGGACCGGGTCAACCCGCTCGACGGGGCACTGGTGGCGACCAAGGTGATCCCCAGAGCGCAGTTGCATGTTTTCGGCGGATGCGGACACTGGGCACAGCTGGAGAAGTTCCACGAATTCAACCGGCTCGCGATCGATTTCCTCGCGGGCGTCAAGGAGAAGTGATGGGCATCCGTTCACTGGGATATCTGCGCATCGAGGCGACCGACATGGCCGCCTGGCGGGAGTACGGCCTGAAGGTCCTCGGCATGGTCGAGGGCAAAGGCACCCACCCCGGCGCACTGTACTTGCGCATGGACGAGTTCCCGGCCCGGCTGGTGATCGTCCCCGGCGAGAAGGACCGGTTGCAGATCTCGGGCTGGGAAACCGCCAACGCCGAAGAGCTGCAAGACATCCGCAACCGGCTGGACGCGGCGGGCGTGCCCTTCAAGGAGGGCACCGCCGCCGAACTGGCCGACCGCCGGGTGTACGAGCTGATCCGGTTCGACGACCCCTCCGGCAACACGCTGGAGGCGTTCCACGGCGCGGCGCTGGAGCATCGCCGGGTGGTCAGTCCCTACGGGCACAAGTTCGTCACCGAGGAGCAGGGGCTCGGGCACGTGGTGCTCAGCACCAAGGACGACAAGGCGGCGCTGGAGTTCTACCGCGACGTGCTCGGCTTCCGGCTGCGCGACTCGATGCGGCTGCCACCGCAGATGGTCGGGCGCCCGGCCGACGGCGAGCCGGCCTGGCTGCGTTTCTTCGGCTGCAACCCGCGTCACCACTCGCTGGCCTTCCTGCCCATGCCGACGCCGAGCGGCATCGTGCACCTGATGATCGAGGTGGAGAACGCCGACGACGTGGGGCTGGCCTTGGACCGCGCGCTGCGCAAGAAGGTCAAGATGTCGGCGACGCTCGGACGGCACGTCAACGACAAGATGCTCTCCTTCTACATGAAGACGCCGGGCGGATTCGACGTCGAATTCGGTTGTGAGGGCCTGGAAGTGGACGACCACGACTGGATCGCGCGGGAATCCACCGCGGTGAGCCTGTGGGGCCACGACTTCACCGTCGGACAGCGGCAGCAGTGACCGAGAGGGCGAGCGAAACGATGACCGCGGACGGATCCGGGATCGATCCACGGCAGTTCCGGAATGTGCTGGGGCAGTTCTGCACCGGGATCACCGTGATCACCACCTTCGACGGCGATCAGGCCCCGGTCGGCTTCGCCTGCCAATCGTTCGCCGCCCTCTCCCTCGAACCGCCCCTGGTTCTGTTCTGCCCCACCAAGGCGTCCCGGTCCTGGGCGGCGATCGAGAAAACCGGGCGTTTCTGCGTGAACGTCCTGGCCGAACAGCAGCGCGAACTGTGCGCCCGCTTCGGCTCCCGCGAACCCGACAAGTTCGCCGGCGCCGCGTGGCACACCTCCGACCGCGACCTCCCGGTCCTGGACGAGGCCCTCGCCACCATCGAGTGCACCGTCGACAGCGTGGTGGACGGCGGCGACCACTACATCGTGATCGGCCGGGTCCAGGCCCTCTCCGAAACGACCACCACCGGCCGCCCCCTGCTGTTCTACCGCGGCCAGTACACCGCCATCGAACCGGAGAAGACCACCCCGGCCCCCTGGCGCGCGGACTTGGAGCACTTCCTCACGACGACGACGCTCGACACCTGGTTGTAGCGGGGGCCACCAGCCTGTAGCCACGGCGATAGCATGTAGCCCCATGTGCTACATATGGCTACAATGTCGTTATGAAGGTGATCACGCAGCGCGAATTCCGCAATAATTCAGCGGCGGTGATGAATGCGGTCGAGGCCGGGGAAACCTTCCGCGTCACCCGCAACGGCGTCGAGGTTGCCGAGGTCCGGCCGGTCGGCCGACAGCGCCGCCGTACCGCAGAAGAACTCGTCGAACGGCATCGCAAACTGCCACGGGTCGATTACGCCCGAATGCGACAGGAAGCCGACGACTTCTTCGGAACGGAAGATCGAGTCGGCGACGACGACGCCTGGGGCTCACGTTCATGACCGAGCGGCACGCATCGGGGGTGTTGGACACCTGCACCTACATCGACCTATATGCGCTCGATCCTGCTTCTTTGCCGGAGTTACCCGAGATCACGGCGATCACACTGGCCGAATTGCACCAGGGCGTTGCCATGGCGAAGGACACCGCCACTCGGGCAGCACGATCCGAGCAACTCGGCGCCGCCATCGTGGATTTCGATCCATTGCCCTTCGATGAAGACGCCGCGACCCGCTACGGCACCCTGGTAGCACTCACGCTGGCCGCGAAGCGTGACCCGCGGCCCCGCCGGATGGATTTGCTCATAGCGGCGATCGCGTCAGCACGGGGGCTACCGCTGTACACCCGCAATAGCGCTGATTTCCGGGGACTGGAAAGCATGCTCGAGGTCGTCGCGGTGTAGCGCACAAAAGTGCTCAGTTGATGAGCACTTCAGGTCGGAGGATGAGGTGTAGAAACAGCACCGCATCTCCGGAGGGCATCGTGGGTCAGTTGGACGAAGCAGGAATCCTCGTTTGCGTCGACGTCGCGCAGTGGGAGGAGTGGCTCGCGGCCAATCACCACCGGGCTGCCGACGTCTGGTTGAAGATCGCCAAGAAGGGGGCGGCGGGCAGGACGATCAGCAATGGCGAGGCGCTCGACGGCGCGCTCTGCTTCGGCTGGATCGACAGTCACCGCCGCGTCCTCGACGCCGACCACTATCTTCAGCGATACTCGCCGCGGCGTTCGAAGAGTCCTTGGTCGCAAGTCAACGTCGCCAAGGCCGAAGCGCTCATCGCGGCGGGCCGCATGCGTGCACCCGGCTCGGCCGCCATCGCCGCCGCCCGGTCCGATGGCCGCTGGCAGGCCGCCTACGCGCCCCAGCGCACCGCCACCTGCCCCGGTGATCTGACCGCCGCTCTCACCGAGAACACCCGCGCACGCGCCCGTTTCGATCAGCTCGACCGCACCGCGCGGTACGCGGTGTTCCTGCGGCTGATGAAGGCGCGGACGTCCGCCGAGCGCGCCACCCAGCTGCGCCGGATCGTCGCGGAGTTGAGCGGATGACAGTCTCGACACGTGGACATAGATGACGCCGTTCGAGGCGCAAGGCTACTCGCCTCCGACATCGAAAATTCTCTCGGATTTGCGGTGCATGTAGAAACTGGAAGTACCGATAAATGGCGCAGGTTCGCCGAGCGGACCGGGCGGCCAGAGCCGAAGGCGCTGGTGCGCATTGCTGTGCCCGATGCCGGCACTGCCGCGGCCCTCGACCCCACCGAACCAGGCAGCGCGACCGCTGAGGAGTTCGCGATGGAACTGGCTCAAATTCTGCAGGATGATATCCAGATCCATATTCGGGAGCCGTGGCCCAAGGACCCGACCACGAGTGGGCGGTCGCTGGAACCGACCGAACGCGGTTGGCAAAGTCTCGCGGACAAGGCGTATCTCGTCCGATACGGACAGCTAGGACACTCCACTGATTAGCCCGAGCCGCACGCCGACGGTGCTACCGACACACGACTGGGCGTTCTGGGCAGATCGGGCCGCGAACGGTGGTTTCGTTCGCGGCCCGCGCCGTCCGTCCGGTCAGGCGGTGACGGTCGCCTTCTCTCGCTGCAATTCCAGCGCGATGTCGATGAGCTGATCCTCCTGGCCGCCGACGAGCTTGCGCTTGCCCGCGCGGACGAGCATTTCGGCGGCCGATACGCCGTAGCGCTCCGCTTGCCGTTCGGCGTGCTTGAGGAAGCTGGAGTAGACGCCCGCGTATCCCATCATCAAGGCTTGACGGTCGAGCAGGCATTCCTGCGGCATGGCGGGGCGGACGACGTCTTCGGCGGCGTCGGCGATCGCGAAGAAATCGATGCCGGTCTTGACGCCCAGCTTGTCGCACACCCCGACCAGCGCCTCGACCGGCGTGTTGCCCGCACCCGCGCCGAAACGGCGTGCGCTGCCGTCGATCTGGGTGGCGCCCGCGCGGATGGCGTAGACCGAGTTGGCGACGGCCAGGTCGAGGTTCTCGTGGCCGTGGAAGCCGACCTGCGCGTCGTCGCCGAGTTCGGTGACCACGGCCGCGACCCGGTCGGAAACCTGTTCCAGCACAAGCGCTCCGGCGGAATCGACGATGTAGACGCACTGACATCCGGCGTCGGCCATGATGCGTGCCTGCTTGGCCAGCACCTCCGGCGGCTGAGTGTGCGACATCATCAGGAACCCGACGGTCTCCAGTCCGAGTTCGCGCGCCAGGCCGAAGTGCTGGATCGACACGTCGGCTTCGGTGCAGTGGGTGGCGATGCGGCAGATGGACGCGCCATTGTCCTGCGAGATCTTGATGTCTTCCTTCACCCCGACGCCGGGCAGCATCAGCACGGCGATCTTCGCCCGCTTCGCCGTCTCGGCCGCGATGGTGACCAGTTCCTGCTCCGGCGTCTTGGAGAAGCCGTAGTTGAACGACGAGCCGCCGAGGCCGTCGCCGTGGGTCACCTCGATGACCGGGACGCCCGCGCCGTCGAGCGCGGCCACGATGTCACGGACCTCGGTGGCGGTGAACTGGTGGCGCTTGTGGTGGGATCCGTCGCGCAGCGAGGTGTCGGTGACGCGGATGTCGAGTTCTGCTGAGTAGGCCATGTCGAAAGCTCCTTACACCCGGGCCGTGACGATCTGTTCGGCGATGACCTCGCCGACCTGCGTGGCGGCGGCGGTCATGATGTCGAGGTTGCCCGCGTACGGGGGCAGGAAGTCGCCCGCGCCTTCCACCTCGACGAACACCGACACCTTGGCCATCCCGCCGGAGACCACCGAGGGCTCGTCGAACTGCGGCTCGTTGAGCAGCCGGTAGCCGGGGACGTACCGCTGGATGTCGGCGACCATCCGGTGGATCGAGTCGGCGACCGCTTCGGTATCGGCGTCGTCGGGGATGGCGCAGAAGATGGTGTCGCGCATGATCATCGGCGGCTCGGCCGGATTCAGGATGATGATGGCCTTGCCGCGCTGCGCTCCGCCGATGGTCTCGACGCCGCGGCTGGTGGTCTTGGTGAACTCGTCGATGTTCGCCCGCGTGCCGGGGCCCGCCGAGACCGACGACACCGACGCGACGATCTCCGCGTACGGCACCGGGACGACGCGTGACACCGCGGCGACGATCGGGATCGTCGCCTGGCCGCCGCAGGTGATCATGTTGACGTTCGGCGCGTCGAGATTCGCGCCCAGGTTCACCGGCGGCACGACGGCGGGGCCGACGGCGGCGGGAGTGAGGTCGACGGCGCGGATCCCGGCTTCGGCGTAGCGCGGGGCGGCGGCGCGATGCACATACGCCGAGGTCGCCTCGAAGATCAGATCCGGCAGCTCGGATTGCCCGAGCAGCCAGTCCACGCCCTCGTGCGAGGTTTCCAGCCCGAGTCCGCGCGCCCGCTTCAGGCCCTCGCTGTTCGGGTCGATCCCGATCATCCAGCGCGGCTGGATCTTCTCCGAGCGCAGCAGTTTGTAGAGCAGATCGGTGCTGATGTTGCCGGACCCGACGATCGCGGCGGTGACGGTCCCGTTGGACACGACAGCCTCCCTAGGTGAATTGCAGACGGACAGAGCCGAGTCCGGCGAACTCGGCGTGGAACTCCTCGCCCGGACGGGCGTCGATCGCGCGGGTGCACGAGCCGGGCAGCACGATGTCACCGGCCTTCAACCGGACGCCGAAGCTCGCGACCTTGCGCGCCAGCCAGGCCACCGCGATCACCGGGTCGCCGAGCACGGCGTCGCTGCGGCCCTCGGCGACCACCTCGCCGTTGCGGGTGAGCACCGCGTCGATGGCCTTGATGTCGATGTCCTCCGGCGCGACGCGCGCGGCGCCGAGCACGAAACCGGCGGAGGAGGCGTTGTCGGAGATGGTGTCGGCCAGGCCGATGTTCCAGTCCTTGATCCGCGAGTCGATCAGTTCGATCGCGGGGGCGAAGGCGACCGTGGCGGCGAGTACGTCGGCTTCGGTGCATTCCGCGCCGGGCAGGTCGGCGCCGAGCACGAACCCGACCTCCACCTCCACCCGGGGAAACAGGTAGCGGCCCGCCTCGACCGGAACGTCTTCGTAGACTTCCATTTCCGCGAGAAGATGCCCGTAATCGGGCTCGTCCACGCCCATCATCTGCTGCATGGCCTTCGAGGACAGGCCCACTTTGTGCCCGACCACGCGCGCGCCCGCGTCGAGCCTGCGCCGGATGTTGATCAGCTGGATCTCGTAGGCGTCGACCACATCGATGTCGGGGTGGCGGGCGATCAGCGGATCGATCGCCACCCGTTCGCGCTCGGCGCGCTCGAGTTCGTCGGCCAGTTCGGTTCGTACCGCGTCGGACAGCACGCTAGTTTCCTTCCGTTGCTTTTTCGAGCGCCGAGACCTGCTCGCCGGCGGCGGACCGGCCTGCCCTGCGGCCGGAGAAGACGCAGTCCGACAGCGACAGCCCGCTGACGTAGGACCTGGAGCAGATACCGATCGCGGTGCGTCCGGCCGCGAAGAGCCCTGGGATGTCGTGGCCCTCGGCCGTCTTGACCGCGCCGGTGCGCTCGTCCACGACGACGCCGCCGAGGGTGAGCATGGGGCACGGGTTGGTCAGGCTCGGTTTGATGCCCACATCCAACAGCCAGAACGGGCCGGTGCGGACCGGATTGGTGAACTCCGCGGGCTTGCCGACCGGATCGGGGGCTCCGGTCTCGATCGCCGTGTTGTGCGCCTCGACCGTCGCGCGCAGCCCGGCGGGGTCGATGCCCGCCTTCGCGGCAGCCTCTTCCAAGGTGGCGCCGCGAATCGCGGTGCGCCGCATCGTTTCGAACTGTCCGCGCTGGAACCAGGCGCCCTGCTTGCCGATCTGCCCGATCGCGGTGCGCATCAGCGGGTCGTCGGCCAGCAGCCAGCCCTTGCCGTCATGCTCGGTGATCAGCGCGTTGCCCACCGCGGCGCCGTAGCGCGTCTCGTCGATCACCCGGCGACCGGCGGCGTCCACCAGCAGCGCGCCGGTGAAGGCACTGGGCGGGAGCAGGAATCGCCAGGCGGAGACGTTGTCCATGTGGTCCACCGCCGCGCCGGCCTGCTGGGCCATCAGGATGCCGCTGCCGTCATCGGCGGTGGTGCCCAGCGCGAGACCACCGTGGAACGCGGGCGCGTACTGCCGCACCATGTCGCGATTGGCGATGAATCCGCCCGCGCTGAGCACCACCCCGCGCCGCGCGAGAACGCGAATCGTGCTGCCGTATCGGCGTTCCAGCCGGTCCAGCCGCTGTTCCAGCGCCCGCCGCAGCGGCGGGTAGTAGATGCCCGGCTTGGCCGCGACCTTCGCCATGCGGGTGTAGCGGTCGCGGACCCGGCCGGGCGCGTCACGCAGCGTGTTGCACTCGACGCCGATCACCGCGCCCGCCGCGTCGGTGATCAATCGGGTCACCCGGGTGAGGGTTTCCACCCGGACGCCTGCGCGGGACGCCGCGGCGGCGAGCGGTCCGGTGAGCTTCTTGCCCGAGGTGCCCCTGCCCTTCACCCGATGGCCGCGCTGGGCGGCCGGGATGTCCCGGAACGCGCCGGAGATCTCGCTGCCGGAGTAGTAGAGGTAGTAGCGGTCGTTGGGATAGGAGGTCTTGTACGGGCACAGCGAGGCTTCGAACGGGACGCCGTGCGACTTCAGCCACTCGATCAGCTGCGGACTCTCGTCGACGAACTTGCGCAGCGTCTCCGGGGTCACCGCGTCGCCGACCTCGCGCTCGAGGTAGGCGTACATCGCCTCCGGGGTGTCTTCGACTCCCGCCTCCCGCTGCACCGAGGTGCCGCCGCCCGCGTAGATGATGCCGCCGGACAGCGCCGACGTCCCACCTCCGGCGAACCGCTCGAGCACGAGCACCTGCGCGCCCGCCGCGGTCGCTTCCAGCGCGGCCGCCGCACCCGCGGCGCCGTATCCGACCACCACAACGTCGGTGGCCAGGTCCCATTCGAGGCCCATGTCCTTAACTCCGGTCTGAAACTGAAACAAGTTTCCTCGACAAACGGAACGTCGAGCAAGTCTTCTGCCACACAACATAGACCAATGGCGCGTCCATTCTATAACGTGTTCTACATGACTGATCGGGAATACGACGTGGTGGTGGTCGGCAGCGGCGCCGCCGGCATGACCGCCGCCCTCACCGCGGCCCACAACGGCCTGAGCGTGGTGGTCATCGAAAAGGCCGCGCACTACGGCGGGTCGACCGCGCGCTCCGGCGGCGGCGTGTGGATCCCGGGCAACAAGGCGCTGCGCGCGTCCGGTCGGCCCGACGACCGCGAGGAAGCACGCACCTACCTGCACAGCATCATCGGTGACGTCGTGCCCTCCGAACGGATCGACACCTACATCGATCGCGGCGCCGAAGCGCTGGACTTCGTGCTCGATCACTCGCCGCTGAAGATGACATGGGTGCCCGGCTACTCCGACTACCATCCGGAGGCGCCGGGCGGGCGGCCCGAGGGGCGCTCGTGCGAGCCCAGGCCGTTCGACACGAAGATCCTGGGCGACGAGCGGTTCAACCTGGAGCCGCCGTACGCGAAGGCTCCGCTGAACGTCGTGGTGATGCAGGCCGACTTCGTCCGGCTCAATCTGATCCGGCGTCATCCGAAGGGCATGCTGCGGGCGATGCGCGTCGGCGCGCGCACCTACTGGGCCAAGTTCACCCGCAAGCACATCGTCGGCATGGGGCAGGCCATCATCGCGGGCATGCGCAAGGGGCTCATGGACGCGAACGTGCCGCTTCTGCTGAACACCCCGATGACCGACCTCGTCGTGACCGATGGCGTCGTCACCGGCGTCCACGCGCTGCACGAGGGCGAGCCGGTCACTTTCACCGCCCGCTACGGCGTCGTCCTCGGCAGCGGCGGTTTCGAGCACAACGCGGAAATGCGCACCAAATACCAGCGCCAGCCCATCACCACCGAGTGGACCACCGGCGCGGCCGCCAATACCGGCGACGGCATCCAAGCGGGCATGGCGGCGGGCGCGGCCATCGGTTTCATGGAGGACGCTTGGTGGGGGCCGACCATCTTCAAGGGCGGCAAACCGTGGTTCGCGCTGGCCGAACGGAATCTGCCCGGCAGCATCATGGTGAACGCCGACGGCAAGCGATTCGGAAATGAGTCCGCTCCTTACGTCGAGGCGGTGCACACCATGTACGGCGGCGAGTACGGGCAGGGTGAGGGACCGGGCGAGAACATCCCCGCGTGGCTGGTGTTCGACCAGCGCTACCGGAACCGCTACATCTTCGCCGGGCTACAGCCCGGTCAGCGTTTTCCATCCCGGTGGATGGAAAACGACTTCATCGTCAAGGCCGACAGCATCGAGGAATTGGCAGGCAAGATCGGCGTGCCCGCCGACGAGCTGGCCGCGACCGTCACCCGGTTCAACGGCTTCGCCGAGACCGGGAAGGACGAGGACTTCGGCCGCGGCGACAGCCACTACGACCGGTACTACGGCGATCCGACCGTGCGGCCCAACCCGTGCCTGGCCGCGCTGGTGGAGGGCCCGTACTACGGCGCCAAGATCGTGCCGGGCGATCTGGGCACCAAGGGCGGGCTGGTGGCCGACACCGCCGGACGGGTGCTGCGCGAGGACGGCAGCGCCATCGAGGGGTTGTACGCCTCCGGCAACTGCTCCACACCGGTGATGGGCCACACCTACGCCGGGCCCGGCGCCACCATCGGCCCCGCGATCGCCTTCGGCTACCTCGCCGTGCTGGATATCGTCGAGCGCAAGAAGGGCCAGCCCGCCGCCACCGCGGGGGCGTGAGACGAGAACGCGGTACGAACCACGGCTCACAGGCAGTGCCCGCCGGAAATGCGCTCGGCCCGCCCCGCGATCCATCCACAGGCCGATGCGTAGCCGCTGAACGGTCCCGCGGAACGGACGACGCACTGGCGGGCCGGTGTCCCGGAAGCGCAGGATCGGCCCCGAGCGCCGTCGAGTTCCGGCGCGGCCTCGCTCGCGGCGCGGGCGGGCCGGATCCATCCACAATCATGCACAAGGAGAACTGATGCCCATCGACCCGAAGATCGCGCTCGGCGCGCAACTGCCGAGCCGGGAGTTCGCCTGGACCCCCTCGGACGTGCAGCTCTACCAGCTGGGCCTCGGTGCGGGCACGCGCTGGACCGACCCCGCCGAGCTGCGCTATCTCGACGATCGGGAACCGCAGGTGCTGCCGACCTTCGCCACCGTGGCGGCGACGGTGCACGAGACCGAGCCGCCGCGGGTGAGCTTCCCCGGCGTCGAGATCGACCTGGCGAAGGTGGTGCACGGTCACCAGGAGGTCGAGGTGCACCGGCCGATCCCGGCCGCGGGCAAGGCGACCAAGGTCAGCCGGATCGCCGAGGTCTGGGACAAGGGCTCGGCGGCAGTCATCGTTCAGGAGCACACGGTGACCGGTTCCGACGGAGCGCCGCTGTGGACCGAGCGCTCCTCGATTTTCGCCAAGGGCGAGGGTGGCTTCGGCGGCGAGCGCGGCCCCAGCACCAAGTCGGAATTGCCCGACCGGGCACCGGATTTCGACGTCACCACGCCGACGCTCCCGCAGCAGGCGCTGCTCTACCGGATGTCCGGCGACCGCAACCCGCTGCACTCCGACCCGGAATTCGCCCGCGCGGCCGGGTTTCCCGCGCCCATCCTGCACGGATTGTGCAGCTACGGCATCGTCTGCAAGACCGCGACCGACACCGTGCTCGGCTCCGACGCCAGCCGCGTCATCGGATTCCGCGCCCGGTTCGCAGGCGTGCTCTACCCGGGCGAGACGATCCGCACCCGGATCTGGCGGCAGGACGACGTACTCACCATCGCCGCGACCGTTGTAGAACGCGACGACGCACCTGTCCTCGGCGACGTCTCCCTACGGATCCGCCCCGCCTGAGCAGTCTCCCTCGCACGACGGCGCGCCACATGTGGGTGAGCGCGTCCGCGGGGCGTCGTGCGTGGCCGGGCGCTCGTCGCCTGGAAGCATTCCAGCGTTCAGCATCTCGGCCCAGTAGTCGCGTCGAACCCGGTCCCAGAGTCCACGCTATGGCCTGTTGCGCGGCCGGACCTGCAATCCGGCGCACCGGCTACCGCAGAGGTCGTCAGCGCATACGACCAGTTCGAACAGTAATGAGGCACTGTCACCCCGTACTCGACGACGCAAGGATTTCCCAATGGGCTCACGGCGTGACTACTACCGAGATCCGAACGCGCCACGGCCGAACTCGCTGAAGCCGGGAGCTTCCGCGCTGGTGACCGACGAGGACGGGCGTGTGCTGATGCAACGCCGTGGCGACTCGGGTAAGTGGTCTCTACCCGGTGGAATCATGGAGGTAGGCGAGACTCTGGAGGGTTGCGCGGTTCGGGAGACCCGCGAAGAGACCGGACTGGACATCGAGATCACCGGCTTGCTCGGTATCTACACCGACCCTGAGCACGTGATCGAACACGCGGACGGTGAGGTCCGGCAAGAGTTCGCAGTGGTCTACTACGGCAAAGTGACCGGTGGGAGGATCTCCGTGTCTGATGAATCGACCTCTGTCGAATTCCTACGACTCGAAGAACTCGAGACGCTGCCCGTACACGAGACTGTTCGGCTCCGGTTGCAGCACCACGCCGAACAGCGCACGACTCCGTATCTGGGTTGACCGCGAAACATTCAGCCGAGATAGACGAACGCCCACCGGCCTCCGGCGCCTCAGGCTTCGCCGGACGGCCGTAGCTCCCGATCGCCACGCCCGCGTCTGGCGGCGACGCCCTGGATCACCAGGGCGTACAGCACCAGCACGAGCACCGGCGCGGCCAGCGGCGCCCAGGCCAGGCGCAGGGGGACGAGGGCGGCGAGGACGGCGGCCGCCGTGAAGCCGACCGCCCCGGCCACCGACGGGATCGTGGTGGGCACCACGCCGTGCGGCGCGGTCACCGTGGCGGCGTTGAGCAGGTAGGTCGTGGCCACCAATCCCGTTGCGGCGGAGGCGAGCACACCCGCGTCGGCGAGGACCAGCACGCCGAGCGCTAGCAGCACCGCGCAGACCGCCAGCGGCCGCAGCCACCAGCCGAGCCCGACGACGACCAAGGCGGGAACGCCGATCCACGGCTCCAGCAGCGCCACCGACGTCGCCAGCAGCACGCCGGAGAGAACGGCGAGGAATTTGGTCATCGGCGCACCCGCACGGTCCTGCGGTGCTCGGGAAGCGCCCGCATGATCTGGTCCAGGCGCGCGTCTTCCGGCCACGCCACGATGTCGACGCCGACGGTGCCCATGTCCCGGTACATGGCCGCGCGCTCGAGCTGCCACATCTTGGCCAGGATGGGGTCGAGGTCGTCCCGGAACGGCGTGCCGCGCAGCACGTCCACCACGACCACCACGTGGCCGCGCTTGCGCAGGTCGATCAGCGCGAGCGCGAACTGGGTGTCCAGCAGCGTGGAGAAGGCCACCACGATCGCGCCGAGCGGCACGGCCGCGTGCGGCGCGAGGGTGCCGGTGGTCGGTATGTGCTCGTCGCCGACGTCGAGCACGGTGTCGACGATGCGGTAGAACTGGCGGCGTCCGATGTCCGGGCGCAGCCATCGCGGCGCCTGTCCGAGGCAGACCACCGCGGTCCGGTCGCCCGCCTGCAAGGTCGACTGCACCACCTGCGCCGCGCCGCGCACCGACAGCTCCAGCGAGTCGGTGGCCGGGCCCGGCGCCTGCTGTGAGGTGTCCACCAGCAGCACGACGTCCGCGGAACGGTTGGTCAGCCGCTCGGTGACATACAGCCGCCCGCGCCGCGCGCTCACCGGCCAGTTCACGATGCGCAACTGGTCGCCGGGCGCGTAGGCGCGGATGTCGGCGTACTCGACGCCGGGCCCGTGCCTGCGGGTCAGGTGGGTGCCGAGCCGCTCGGGAAGTTCGGTGCGCGGCAGGCGCATTCGCTGCGGATCGGTGATCGGATACACGAACAGCTGGCCCGCGGGCAGTACGACGGTGGCGACCGCGAGCCCGGCCGGGCTCAGCGCCGAGACCCGCACCGACACCGGGTAGCGCCCCCATCTGCTCGCCGAGAGCGCGAGCCGCAACCCGGCGGGGGCGATTCCGGAATCGCTGGCCTCCTCGACCTGCATCGCCAGCCCGGTGCAGCTCTGCGGTTTCAGGCGCAGCAGCGCGTGCCCCTTCTCGACGAAGGCGGCGACGGTGAGCAGCACTTCCTCGGTCTCGAAACAGCGCAGCGTGCCGCCGCCGTCGACCTGGATCCTCGTCGAGGACTGCTGAAACCGCGCGGTGGCCAGCACGCCCAGCAACGGCGCGGCGAACACGAGCAGCTGCCATCTGCCGAGGACCACCGCGAGCACCAGGGCCACCGCAGCGCACCCGGCGAGCATGAAGACCAGCGGTGCGGGCCGCCACCGCAATTCGGCGTCGACCGCGGAGCTGGCGTCGCGGTGCCTCATGTCACGGTGGCGCGCGGGACCGGCAGACGGCGCAGCAGTTCGGTGATCACGTCCTCGCCGCGGATGCGGCGCACCCACATCTCCGGCCGCAGCGTGATCCGGTGCGCCATGGCCGGTATCGCCAGCGCCTTCACGTCCTCGGGGATCACGTAGTCGCGGCCGAGCAGCAATGCCCGCGCCCGGGACATCTGCACCAGGTCGAGTTCCGCGCGCGGGCTCGCGCCGACTTCGACCTGCGGGTGCCCCCTGGTAGCCGACGCCAGCGCGACGACATAGCTCACCACGTCGGGGTGCACGGTCACGTACTCGACGGATTGCCGCATCTCCAGCAGTCCGTTCGCGTCCACGACCTGGTTGACCTGCGGCTGCTGCGAGCCGCGCTCCAGCCTGCGGCGGATCATCCTGGTCTCGTCCTGCTCGGACAGATACCCCAGCCGCAGCTGGATGGCGAACCGGTCGAGCTGGGCTTCCGGCAGCGGATAGGTGCCCTCGTATTCGATCGGGTTGTCGGTGGCCAGCACGACGAACGGTTGCGGCAGCAGGAACGTCTCGCCGTCGATGCTGACCTGCCCCTCGGCCATCGCCTCCAGCAGCGCGGCCTGCGTCTTGGGCGGGGTGCGGTTCACCTCGTCGGCCAGCAGCAGGTTGGTGAACACCGGCCCGCGGCGGAAGGTGAACCGGCCGGTGGACATGTCGTAGATCGTCGACCCAAGCAGGTCGGCGGGCAGCAGGTCGGGGGTGAACTGCACGCGGTTGAACTGCAGCCCGAGCGCGGCCGCGAACGATCTCGCGATGAGCGTCTTACCGAGGCCTGGTAAGTCCTCGATCAGCACGTGCCCACCGGACAGCACGGCGATCATGATCAACTGCAACTCGTCCTGCTTGCCGACCACGACCCGGGACAGCTCCCGGAGCACGGCCTCGCTGCGCTGGATGGTCACGTCCATCGGCATGGTCATTTGTGTACCCGCACTTGCCTCAACCCATTTCACATTCTCTGCAGGCGGCTCAGGATCTCGTCCAGCGCCGCACGTCCCGGTGCCCTGCTGGTCTGATCACGAAGGGCCGAATTGGCCGGATCCACCCAGCGCCACAATTCGGGCCCGAACTGGTGGATGCCCGCGGCCTCGACCGCTCGGCGGTTCTTCGCCACTCGCTGGCCGCTGGAGAGTTCGAACTCCTTGGCCAGCAGCGGACGCAGGTGCCGGTCCCAATCGGCACGGGTGCCGTCCGCACGGTCGGCGAGCATCTGCGCCCTGGCGTGCCAGCGTTGCAGCATCTCCGCCGGACCGTTCTCCATGTCCTCGACCTCGTCGTCCCCGGCCTCGGAGCGCTCGAACAGCGACCAGACCAACCAGCCCAGCGCCACCGCCACCGGGATCCCGGCGACGAGCAGCAGCAGCCCGCGGGCGCGCTCGACAGCCACCAGCTCGATCACCGCGACGACGATCACGCCGGTGATCACCACCCCCATCCGGTTCACGGGATGTCCTTCCTCGCCCAGCCGGTCACGCGGGCACCTCCCCTTGCAGGTCGGCGAGCACGATGCGCAGCAACTGCTCGGCCCGCATGCGCTGCCATTCGAGCATGGCGTGCGGGCTGAACCTGGCCTCCTCGAACAGCGCGACCAGCTCGCGCGCGGACGCGTCGTGCAGCGCGCCGCGTTCGAACGCGCGGGCCAGCACCTCCATCGGGGTGTCCGAGGCGAGCGGAGCGGCGGAGCGGTCGGAGGCCAAGCCACGCTCCATCGCGACGTAGCAGGCGATGATCGCGGTGCGCGGGTCCTGGCCCGGGGCGTTCATCGCGGCCAGGCCCATCTCGGCCGCGCGTGCCAGCGAGTCCGCCACGGTGGGCGCCGCCGGAGCAGCGGGCGCGGCCGCGGGTGCGGGCTTGCGCCGCGACGACACCGCGACCACGACCAAACCGCTCATCGCCACCGTCACCAAGCCCGCCGCCGCGATTCCGGCCAGCACCAGCGCCGTCCCGGTCAGCTCCGCCGACCTCGGGTCGTATTCGGTGGGCGGCGCCGATGTCCCCGGCTCCGGGGCGGCGCCCGTGGTGGTGGCGGGCGCCGCCGGGCGCGCGGGCTCGCTCGGCCTGCTCGCGCCGATGAAGTAGATCGCCGACGCCGCCGCGAGCAGCACCCCGAGCAGCGCGAGCGCGCCTAGCACCACCAGGCCGGTCCGCCCGAGACGCCACTGCCTGCGCTCGTCCTCCCGTTCCGGCTCGGGCATGGCCAGCGGCAACCGGTGCTGACTGGCGATCACCCCCGCCAACAGGATCACGATCGACACGCTCAGCAGCACCGGCATGAGCGCGACCGACAAAGCGGACGGTACGTGCCTGCGCGGCCCGGCTTCGGTAATTCCTGGGATGTATCCGTGCAGAGCGATGGCGGCAAAAGCCAGCAGCGTGATCAGGACGATCACGCGCGATATCGGCGCTCGCGCCCGGGCCACTGGCTACCACCAAATCTGAGTACTGCACAAAACAGCCACATAGTTACATGCCGAGCGGTCCGCTCGGGATGGAATGGAATACTTCGGAGTCCCTCCTCTTAAACCGCACCTGTGTGGGGCTCCGGTGGGCACTCCGGAGTGGCGGCGGCTACCGGGCGATTTCGGTCGAGGACTGGGACAATTCACAAAGTCGGCTCGCCAAACGTGAGATATCCGGCACTTCCCGGACGTCCCGCACCAGCTCATCGAGCACCGAAGACGCGACGACGACGAGTTCGCAATCGGTGTCGTAGAGAACGTCGACGAGGTTCACGAAACGCATCGACCAGGCGGGCGGAACTTCGCGCAGCGGGGGTACATCTCGTATTTCCCAGTGCGGAAATCGTTGGGCCAGCGCCACATAATCCGCCGCGGATGTTGGGACACCGCACAATTCGGCGAAGTCGATGACCAGAGCGCCGCCGGCTACGGCAATGGCGCGCAATCTCCGCGGGCCGATGGAAATCTCGACCGGTGATTCATCGACGCGTTGTGCCACATCGCGTTTCCAGACGCCGGTGGCCACTGTCGACAGCGTCTTCCGAGCCGCCGGATCCACGAGATATCGACCGGCGGCGAATCCGGTGCGGGAGCCACGGAAGTCCAAGGAGCGATAGTCGATCGCGCCGTCGACGGCCACCACGTCCATGCTCGCGAGGATCCGCTCGATCGTCGGCACGAACCGGTGGTGGAACAGCGGATTCGGCAACAGCTCGCCCGGCGGATAGTTCGAGGTCACCACCAGTGCGATCCGGCGGGCGAACAGCGCGTCGAGCAGTCGCGCGATCAGCATCGCGTCACCGATATCGTGCACGTGGAATTCGTCGAAGCAGACCAGCAACGCATCGCCGAGCAGCGCGTCCACCGCGGCGTCGATCGAGCCGGACGTGTGCGCCGCGGCGTGCAGACCGGCGAAGAACTGGTGAAAGTGATAGCGCCGCTTACGTTCCGAGGCGACCTCGGCGAAGAACCGATTCATCAGCATGGTCTTGCCGCGACCGGGTCTGCCGTGGAGATAGACGCCGCGGCGGCGCCGCACCGGCCGGCCGTGCCGATCCAGAAGTTCGCGCAACCGCGCCGCCGCCCGCGCCTGATCGGAATCCCACTGGATGATCTCGGGTTCCATGACACCTCCTCGTCCTCTACATTTGTAGAGGACGACGCCGCTCCGCGGCAGGAAGGGTGATCATGTCCACAGGCGACCGGCGCGCGCTCCTCGTCGACACGGCTATCGAACTGATCGCGGCGAGGGGCCTGCGCGCGCTCACGCACCGCGCGCTGGACGTGAAGCTGGGCCTGCCCGCCGGATCGGCTTCCTACTACTTCCGCAGCAAACGCGCGCTCATCGAAGCCATCGTGGACCGGATCACCACCCGATCCCACGACGATTTCGCCACGGCCGCACTGGCGCCGACCGGTGCCATGGCGCCGGAAGCGATCGCCGTGGCCATCGCCGCTTGGCTGGACCGGCTACTGGCCGAACGGCGCGCGCACCTGATCGCCCGGCACGCTCTGCTCATCGATTTGCTGGACGATCGGGACCTGCATCCCCGGCTCGTACGCAGCCTGTTCTCCACCGACCGGGCCCGAGACCTCTTCCGCGCGATAGGTGCGGCCGACCCGGACACCCGGGCGGACGACTTCGTCGCCGTCGTCGAGGGAGCCGTCTTCGACCGCTTCGCGGGCAACCGCACCGCCCTGCGCCCGGACACACCGGAAAGCGTGCGGCAGCTCGCCCGCATCCTCGCCGCACACCTGAGCGCGTGACCGCCGCCGCTCAGCGCGGCCAGCCCCGCTGACTGTAGGTCTCGCCGGTGAGGTAGCCGCGGATACCGGCGGCCGGATACGGGATGAGATCCTCCGGCAGCTTCGCGAGCGGAAACCACCGCAATTCGTAGGACTTGTCGGGCTCGCGGTTGACCGGCTCACCCGCCCAGCGGCGAGTCTCGAAGAACAACCCGATCCGGGCTTCTCGCCCGGTATCGACGACATGCGCGGAATGGACGTGCCGCAGATCCGCCGGGTCGATCAGCACGCCCACCTCCTCGCTCGCCTCGCGGACCACCGCGGCGAGCGCGGACTCCCCCGCCTCCAACTTCCCGGCGGGCAGGTGCCACAACCCGTCGAACTCGTCCGCGCTGCGCCGCCTGCTCAGCAACAACTCCGTGTCGCGCAGCAACAGCACATGCACGTCCACTACATGCCGGACCACCACCGGCCCCAACCTACGCGCGCCGCGATTCACCCGAGGCGGTACCGACACTCGGTCAGCACTTCGCACCCGCCGTAGCGGGTGCGAAGCGAGACCCGAGTACGCGAAGCGAGGCTCAGCCGGTGGTGAGGACCAGGCCGGAGGTGGGGACGCCGGTGCCCGCGGTGACCACGATGTTGGTCAGGTCGGAGACCGGGTTGACCGAGGTGCCGCGAATCTGGCGCACGGCCTCGGCGATGCCGTTCATACCGTGGATGTACGCCTCGCCGAGCTGGCCACCGTGGGTGTTGAGCGGCAGGCGGCCGCCTGCCTCGATGGCGCCGCCCGCGATGAAGTCCTTCGCCTCGCCCCGTCCGCAGAACCCGAGCTCCTCCAGCTGCATGAGGACGAACGGGGTGAAGTGGTCGTAGAGGATCGCGGCCTGCATGTCCTCCGGGCGCAATCCGCTCTGCGCCCACAGCTGGTCACCGACCAGGCCCATCTCCGGAAGACCGGTCATGGCGTCGCGGTAGTAGCTGGTCATCACGTATTGGTCGGCTCCGGACCCCTGGGCGGCAGCGGCGATCACGGCCGGACGCTGCGGCAGATCGCGGGCCCGCTCGGCGCTGGTGACCACGATCGCGACGCCGCCGTCGGACTCCTGGCAGCAGTCCAGCAGATGCAGCGGCTCGGCGATCCAGCGGGAATTCTGGTGCTCCTCCAGCGTGATCGGCTTGCCGTAGAAGAAGGCGGCCGGGTTCACCGCGGCATGCTTGCGGTCGGCCACGGCCACTCGGCCGAAGTCCTCGCTGGTGGCCCCGTAGACATGCATGTAGCGCCGGGCGACCATCGCGACCTGCGCGGCCGGCGTGCCGAGCCCCTGCGGGTAGGACCACCCCGCGTCGATGCCCGACGAGGTGGGCGCGGTGGCCAGCGCCGTGGAGAACTGCCCGAAGCGCGACACCGACCGCTCGTTGAACGCGCGATAGGCCACCACCACATCGGCGATTCCGGTGGCCACCGCCATGGCGGCCTGCTGGATGGTGGCGCAGGCCGCGCCGCCGCCGTAGCCGATGTGGCTGAAGAACTTCAGCTGCGGAATGCCGACCGCCCTGGCGACGGCGGCCTGGGTGTTGGTGTCCATGGTGAACGTGGTCAGGCCGTCCACGTCGGCGGGCGTCAGGCCCGCGTCGGCCAGCGCGGCGGTGACCGCCTCGGCGGCCAGGCGCAGTTCGCTGCGGCCGGAGTCCTTGGAGAAGTCGGTGGCCCCGATGCCGACGATGGCGGCGCGGCCGGAAATGCTCTGCTCAGACATCGGCCCTCCGCAACGCGATGACGGCCGTGGCCGTGATGTGGTCGCCGAGACTGTCCTTGCCGACCACGTCGATATGGATGTCGTCGCCCTCCAGCGCGGTCACGGTGCCGGTGAGCGTCAGCGTGTCCCCGGCGTACAACGGCACGCCCAGGCGCAGCGCGATCGACTTGACGACGGCGCGCGGGCCCGCCCAGTCGGTGACGAAACGCTGCACCAAACCGGTGTCGGTCAGGATGTTGACGAAGATGTCCTTCGAGCCGCGAGCGACAGCCTTGTCCCGGTCGTGGTGCACGTCCTGGAAGTCCCTGGTGGCCAAGGCGGTGCTGATCACGAACGTCGGGTCGGCGTGGATCACCGACTCGGGCAGCACCGTGCCGACGCGCACGGCGCCCGGTGCCACGGCGGCGGTCATGCGACCACCTGCCAGACCGGCAGGCTCGCCTCGTCGTCGAGCTTCTCGAAGCCCACCTCGACCGGCAGGCCGACCCGCACCTCGGCGGGGTCGATGCCGCGCAGTTCACCGAGCATGCGCACGCCTTCCTCCAATTCGACCAGCGCCACCACGAACGGCAGCTGCCGCCCCGGCACCTTCGGCGCGTGGTGCACGACGTAACTGAACACGGTGCCGCGCCCGGAGGCGACGACGTAGTCGGTCGGCTTCGACTTGTCCTGCCAGATGGCCGGAATGGGCGGATGCCGCAATGATCCGTCCGGCAGCCGCTGGATGCGCAGCTCGCCCGCTTTCGTTCCCTCCCAGAAGAATTCGGTGTCCCAGGAGACCAGCGGCTTGACCCGCTCACCCGCGGCGGGTTTCGGCGCCGCGGTGCCGGGGGCGAATTTCAGCAGGCGGAACAGCATCTCGGCGACCACCTCGTCACCCACCCGCCAACTGGTCCGGAAGGTGACGAACCATCCCTCGCCCAGCGCGGTGCGCTTCGGGCCGCGGATATCCGACAGCGTGCTGGTGACCGAGACCTGCTCGCCGACTTCGAGGTAGCGGTGGTAGGTCTGCTGACAATCCGTGGCGACCACGGAGGTGTAACCCGCCGCGTCGAGCAGCTCGGTGGCCGCGCCCATCGGGTCGTCGGCGGGGCGGGAGCCGTTGAGTCCGAACATGGTCCACACCTGGGCCATGGCGGGCGGCGCGACGACGCCGGGATGACCCGCCGCACGCGCCGCCTCCTCGTCGACATAGATCGGGTTGGCGTCGCCGAGCGCCTCGACCCAGTTGTTGATCATCGGCTGGTTCACCGGATCACGCCCGAAACGGGGCGCGCACTCACCCGCCGCCCGAATGGCTTCGGCTGCGGCGATGATCGCTTCCGGAGTAGTGGTTTCCGGCACGCGCGGCTCCTTCACTCGTTATCGGGGTACTCGCGGCAACCGCAGTCCGGACGAGGCGACCAGTTCGCGCATCACCTCGTTGACGCCACCGCCGAAGGTGACCACCAGGTTCTGCTTGGTCCTGCGGTCCAGCCAGGTCAGCAGTTCGCCGGTGGCCGGGTCGGCCGGGTCGCCGTAGCGGCCGATGATCTCCTCGGCGAGCCTGCCCGCCTCCTGGAGCGATTCGGTCGAGTAGATCTTGGTGGCGGACGCGTCGGCGATCACCTGGGCTTGGTCACCATCCACGCCGGCGGCGGTCGCGCCGGGCCCGGAGGCGGTAGCGGAGCGTGACCACGCAGGGCCCCGCGAACGCCGCCCATCGGACGCAGCGGCCACCTGCCAGTTCAGCAGTTCGTTCAGCCGCACCATGGCGTGGATGCGGCCCAGCGCGCGCCGCACGTCCGGTTCGCCGAGCACGCCGCGCGGTTGCGCCCAGTCGCGTACCCGGTCGTAGAGCTGCTCGATCTTGCCGGACGGCCCCAGGCTCACCCGCTCGTGGTTGAGCTGCGTCGTGATCAGCTTCCAGCCCCGGTTCTCCTCGCCGACCAGCATGTTCGCTGGGACGCGCACATTGTCGAAATAGGTCGCGTTGGTGTGGTGCGCGCCGTCGCAGGTGATGATGGGCGTCCACGAGTAGCCGGGATCGGTGGTGTCCACGATCAGGATCGTGATGCCGCGGTGGCGTGACTCGGTCGAACCGGTGCGGCAGGCCAGCCAGACGAAGTCGGCCTCGTGCGCGCCCGTGGTGAAGATCTTCTGCCCGTTGACGACCCAGTCCCCGGACTCGTCGCGCACCGCCGACGTGCGCAGCGAGGCCAGGTCGGTGCCCGCCTCCGGCTCGGAGTAGCCGATCGCGAAATGGATATCGCCGGACAGGATCCCGGGCAGGAATCGCTGCTTCTGCTCGTCCGTGCCGAACTGCTGCAAGGTGGGTCCGACGGTCAGCAGCGTCACCAGCGGCAGCGGGACGTCGGCCCGGACCGCCTCGTTGAAGAAGATCTGCTGCTCGACCGGCCCGAAACCCTGGCCGCCGTATTCCTTGGGCCAGCCGACGCCGAGCCACCCGTCGCTCCCCATCCGGCGCACCACGGCGCGGTAGGCGTCGCCGTGCCGGTTCACCGCCATCTCGGCCTCCTCCTCGGGAGTCACGAGATCGGCGAAGTAGGCGCGCAGTTCGTCGCGCAGCCGGCGTTGCTCACTGGTCAGGTCGATGAACATCCGGCCCCCAATCGATCCAGCCGGAACGACGCGCCGCCCAGCCAGCGGGCGATGTCCTTGGCTTGTGAGTAGTAGCGGTGCATCGGGTGGGTCACGTCCACGCCGAGGCCGCCGTGCAGGTGATGGCACTTCTGCATGGCCGCGGGCAGTTGTTCGGCGACGGTGTAGGCCAAGACCGCCAGGTCGTCGTCGGTGCGTTCGCGGTGCTCCTGGCTCGTGTCGTCCTGTGCGAGCGCCCAGTTCGCCGAGACCGCGGCGACGTGCAGGGTCCGCGAGACGACGTACAGGTCCGCGATCTGCTGGGCCACCGCTTGGAACTCGGCCAGCGGCCTGCCGAACTGGTGACGGGTGCGCAGATGTTCCGCGGTGAGCGTGATCGCCCCCCTGAGCAACCCATCGGCCACCGAGCCGATGGAAGCGAGCGCCAACCGGTGCAGCTCCGCCAGGCCGTTCGGCCACAACTGTTCGGCGGGTATCTCCACTCGGTCCAGCTGCACGGTGTATTCGGGGATGCCGCCGGAGACGGGAGTCGGCGTCAGCGTGAGGCCTTCGGCCCGCGTGTCGACGAGGGCGATCCCGGAATCGGTCGGCACGAGCAGCCAGCTCGCCTGCTCGGCGTAGGGCACGGCGACCTTGCGCCCGCTGATGCGCACGATGTTCCCGCTGGTGACCGCGATGGTCTTCGGTTCGACGGTGAAAGGTGCCGCGGCTTCGCTCAGCGCTGCCGTGACCACCGTTCCCTTGGCGATGTCGGGCAGCACCCGCGCCCCGACGCTCTCCGGCGCGCTCGCCACCAGCGGCAGCACGCCGAAGCCCAGCGTCGGAAGGGCGGGCACCGCGACCGCGTCCGTCGCCAGCTCGGTCAGGAGAGCCGCCACCTCGAGCAGCCCCATGCCGTCACCGCCGTGCCGCTCCGGTACCGCGACGACAAGCAGTCCGGAGTCGACCAATTTCGGCCACAGTTCCATATCGCGAGCGGTTTCCCGCTCCAGCAAACTCACGACGACCTCGGCCACCGCGTCCTGGCCCTCGTCCCTGGTGAAATCCACGTTTTCTCCCGGTTGTCGGCGACTAGCTGTTCACGTCGCGAGGCAGCCCGAGAATCCGCTCACCAGCCACGGTGAGCAAGATCTGCTCGGTTCCACCAGCGATCGACAGACAGCGCGTCAGCAGGAATTCCTTCGCTGCTTCGGAATCCTGCGCGCCGGAAGGCCCTGTCGTCTCGACAGCGAATTCCGCGACCGCTTGGCGGTGGCGCACCCCGACCAATTTGCGAACACTACTTTGCGCACCGGGGTCACCCCCCACCAGCAACTTCACTGCGGCGCGTTGTTCGAGCAGAAGCCCGGCGACGGCTTCGGCGACGAATCCGCCGAGCCGGTCGTTCACCATTTCGGCGCCTGGGCCGGTGGCGAGCGATTTCGCGATCAGTTCTTCGAGCACCGGACCGATTCCGTTCCCACCCATGGCGACCCGCTCGGTCGCCAAGGTGGAACGGGCTATTTTCCATCCATTGTTCAACGCGCCGACCACGCAATCATCGGGCACGAACACATCGTCGAGGAACACCTCACTGAAACGCGCCTCCCCGGTGATCTGCACCAGCGGCCGCACTTCGAGTCCGGCGCTGTTCATATCGACCAAGAAGTAGGTGATGCCACGGTGTTTGGGCGCATCCGGATCTGTCCGCGCCAAGCAGATCGCCCAGTTCGCTTTATCCCCCAGCGAAGTCCACACCTTTTGGCCGCGCAGCACCCAGCCGCCGTCCGCCTTCTTCGCGGTGGTGCGCAACGCCGCCAGATCGGAGCCCGCTTCGGGTTCGCTGAACAGCTGGCACCAGACCACCTCGCCGCGCAAGGTCGCCCAGGCGAAGCGCTCGATCTGCTCCGGAGTCCCGTGCTGCAACAGCGTCGGAATCGCCCAGCCGCCGATGGTCAGATCCGGCGCGGTGAGCCCGGCGCGGCGCAGCTCCTCGGAGATCACCAGACCGGTCATCGGGTCCGCGGCGCGTCCATACGGCCGCGGCCAATGCGGCATGACCAGACCCGCCTCGACCAATGCGTCGCGCTGCCGATCTGCGGGCAGGGCGGCGATCCGCGCGACTTCGGCGGACAGCTCCTGCGCGCTGTCGCCGTCCACGGCCACGCCCTCCTCGGCGAAGACCCGGTCGGCGCCGGTGGTGCGCCGCAGGCCCTGACGGGTCAACTCGGTGACCCGCGCCCGCCAGCGCGCCGAGCCGCCGAGCAGTTGCCGCAGTGCCGTCGCCCGGCGCAGGTACAGGTGCGCGTCGTGCTCCCAGGTGAAGCCGATGCCGCCGAGCACCTGAATGCAGTCCTTGGCGGTCTCGACCGCGGCGTCCAGGGCGATCGCGGCCGCGATGGCGGCGGCGATCGGCAGCTCGGCGCCGCCGTCGTCCACGGCGGCCGCGGTGTCGGCCGCTACGGCGCGGATGAGCTCGGTGCGGCACAGCATCCAGGCGCAGATGTGCTTGACCGCCTGGAACGAACCGATCTTGCGGCCGAACTGCTCGCGCACCTTGGCGTACTCGACCGCGGTCTCCAGGCACCAGCCCGCCAGGCCGGACAGTTCGGCGGCGACCAGCGCGACCAGCAGATCCCCGGCGGCGTGTGGCGCGACGAACACGTGTTCGGCGGGCACGCGCAGATCGGCGCAGTGCACCCGGGCCAGCGGCGTGCTCGGATCCAGCGGCGCGAGCGCCTCCACGCGCAGGCCGGCGGCATCGGGCCGGACCAGGCACCACCGCTGCCCCTGCGGCTGATCGATCGGCAGCAGCACGGCGGTGCCGGGGGCGGCGCCGAGCACGGAATCCCAGGTACCCGTGAGCAACACGCCGTCGCTTGCGGCAGGTACGCTCACCGTCGAACCGACGACGAAGTCGAGCGCGACCCCGCAGGGCAGGTCCTCGTCGAGCCGGCCCGCGGTGATCAGATTGGCCAAAGCCGTTGCGAGCACGGGGCCGCCGACCAGGTCGTGGGCCGCCTGCTCCACCAGCACGGCCAGATCGGAGACCGACCCGCCCGCACCGCCCGCGTCCTCGGCCACCGCGACCCGGAAGATCCCGATCTCGGCCAGGGCGGGCCAGTAGGCGCGCCAGAAGTCGGCCGCGCCGGTCCGCATTGTTGCAATTGGACGGACCGATGCCGCCCATCCGCGCATCGACTCCTGAACGGCTTTATGCTCGTCAGTGGTGGCGATGGTCACACTCCATACCGCCTTTCCGGCGTGACTCCCACACCTAGAACATGTTCTAATATCCTAGCCGGGCGGAAGTCAAGAGACCATCACGCCGCGGCGACACCGCGCACGCAGCCGACGAAACGACGTTTCCGGAAAGGACTTTCATCAATGGCCAGTCCGTCCCGATCGCAGCCAGCCGACTCGAGCGCGGCCCGGCCCGCGGCCACGGTCACCACGCTCAGCGAGGACGAGCTGAGTTCGGCGGCGCAGCGTGAACGGCGCAAGCGGATCCTGGACGCGACCTTGGCACTCGCGTCCAAAGGCGGTTACGACGCGGTCCAGATGCGCGCGGTGGCCGAGCGCGCCGACGTCGCCGTCGGCACGCTGTACCGCTACTTCCCGTCCAAGGTGCACCTGCTGGTCTCGGCGCTGTCGCGCGAATTCGAGCAGATCGAAGGCAAACGCAAGCCGCTTGCCGGGCAGTCCCCGCAGGAGCGCATGCACCTGCTGCTCACCCAGATCACCCGGATGATGCAGCGCGACCCCCTGCTCACCGAGGCCATGACCCGGGCGTTCATGTTCGCCGACGCCTCCGCCGCGGCCGAGGTGGACCGCGTGGGCAAGGTGATGGACCGTGTCTTCGCGCGGGCCATGAACGACGGCGAGCCCACCGAACGGCAGCTGGCCATCGCACGGGTGATCAGCGATGTGTGGTTGTCGAATCTGGTCGCTTGGCTGACTCGGCGCGCCTCGGCCACCGACGTCACCGAACGACTCGAACTGACCGTCGACCTCCTGCTCGGCGAACGCAACCAGTAAGCTCTGTCGGGATCTCTCAGCGCACATCGAGCGAATTCGGCCCCGGCCACCCGCCGGGCCCGAAGACCTCCCCTGTGCTGGGACGAAGCTCACCCGCTCCGATCCCGTCGCCGTTAGCTGGGCAGATCCACCGGACACCGGTTCAGCACCTGCGTTATCGTGCGCACGCGGACCGGCGCGCTTCTGTGCGGCAAATTCAACACAGTATTGTTTTGCCCGCCCCCTGAAAAAATCCTCCGATCACTAGGTTGGATGCGTGAGCGCACAGGATCTGCCACTGGAACTTCGCCGTGCACTGTCGACGGTCGCGCGCGTGCCACGGCTGCTGGTCGCATCGGACTACGACGGGACACTCGCGCCCATCGTGTCCGACCCGGCCAAAGCCTTTCCCCATCGGGAATCGGTGAGCGCGTTACGAGCCCTCGCCGGCCTGACCGGGACCACGGCCGCCGTGATCTCCGGTCGCGCGCTGCGAGATCTCGCGGCGCTGTCCAGACTGCCCGTCGAGGTGCAACTGATCGGCAGCCACGGCTCGGAATTCGACGTGGGCTTCGTGCACGCGATCGACAACGACGCCAAGCATCTGCTCCAAGAGGTGCAGACGGCGCTGAACCAGGTCGCCTCGGACAATCCGGGGGTCACCGTCGAGATCAAGCCGGCCAGCGTCGCGTTGCATGTGCGCAACGCCAGCCCGGAGATCGGTCATCGCGCGCTGTCGCAGGTCCGGCTCGGTCCGGCGTGCTGGTTCGGCGTGCAGGTCACCGAGGGCAAGTCGGTGATCGAGCTGGCCGTGGTGCAGACCGACAAGGGCACGGCGCTGGACACGGTGCGGCATCAGGCGGGGGCCTCGGCCGCGGTGTTCTTCGGTGACGACGTCACCGACGAGAAGGCGTTCCGGGTGCTGTCGGGTCCCGACGTCGGCATCAAGGTCGGCGAGGGCGACAGCCTGGCCAAGTTCCGGGTGGACAGCACCGAGGCCGTCGCCTGGGCGCTAGCCTACCTGCTGGAGGAGCGCCGGACCTGGCTGGCGGGCGCGAGCGCGCCGCGCATCGAGCGGCTGACCATGCTGGCCAGCCCGCGTTCGGTCGCGCTGCTCACCCCGGACGCCACGGTCACCTGGTTCTGCCACCCGGAGCCGGATTCCGCCGCGGTGTTCGCCCACCTGCTCGGCGGCCCGCAGGGCGGTCACTTCACCATCGAGCCCGAGCGCCCCGGCCTGCCGCTCTCGCAGCGCTACGTCGACGGCACGATGACCGTCGAAACCCGCTGGGCGAAGTTGCAGGTCACCGACTACCTGCCGCACGACGTGGCGTCCAACCGCACCGACCTCACCCGGGTGATCACCGGCGACGCGAAGGCTGTGGTCACCTTCGCCCCCCGCCCCGAGTTCGGCCAGGTACCGGTGAACCTCGAAGCGCAGGAGGGCGGGCTGCGCGTGCACGGCACGAACGATCCGATCGTGCTGCGCTCCCCCGGCGTGCGGTGGGAGATCGTCTCGGACGGCACCCACGAATCGGCACGGGCCGTGGTCGACCCGTCCAAGGGCCCGATCGTGCTCGAACTACGTTGCGGCACCACTGATCTCGATCCCGCCGCCGCGGGTGAGACGGAGCGGCGACGGGAAGCCGAGCGGTACTGGTCGGAGTGGGCCTCGAAACTCACGCTGCCGCCGCTGAAGCCCGACCTGATGAAGCGTTCCGCGCTGACCCTGCGCGGCCTGGTGCACGCCCCGTCCGGTTCGATCCTCGCGGCCGCGACCACCTCGCTGCCGGAGGACATCGGCGGCGTGCGCAACTGGGACTACCGCTACTGCTGGCTGCGCGACGCGGCGCTCACCGCGCAGGCGCTGGTCTCGCTCGGCTCGCTCACCGAGGCCGAGGGCTACCTCGGCTGGGTGCACCGGGTGCTGGAGACGTTGCCCGGCCCCGAGCGCCTGCATCCGCTGTACACGCTCTACGGCGAGACGCTGCCGCCGGAGGCCTCGATCGACCAGCTGCCCGGCTACGCGGGCTCGCGCCCGGTGCGCGTCGGCAACGCGGCCAACATGCAGGTGCAGCTGGACGTCTTCGGCCCGATCGTCGACCTCATCGCCACCCTGGCGCACGCCAGGGAGCTGCGGGGCGTCACCGCTGCGGCGGACGTGCTGCCGGACGCCGACTGGGACCTGGTGTGCGCCATGGTCGCGGCGGTGCAGCGGCGCTGGCAGGAGCCCGACCACGGCATCTGGGAGATCCGCGGCAACCCCCGCCACCACGTGTACTCGAAGGTGATGGGCTGGCTGACCGTCGATCGGGCGCTGACCCTGGCGCAGAAATTCGACCGCGAGATCGACCCGGCCTGGCCGGTGCTGCGCGACACCATCGCCGACGAGGTGAAGGCGAAGGGCTGGAACGACGAGGTGCAGTCCTACACCGCGGCCTACGACGGCACCGACCTGGACGCGGCGACCCTGCACATCGGGTTGAGCGGCCTGATCGACCCGTCCGACCCGCGCTTCGCGGCGACCGTCGTGGCGACCGAGGCCGAGCTGCGCAGCGGGTCGACCGTGTACCGGTACCACCACGACGACGGCCTGCCCGGCGGCGAGGGTGGCTTCCACCTGTGCGCGGCCTGGCTGGTCGAGGCGTACCTGCTGATCGGGAAGCGCTCCGACGCCGAGGCGCTGTTCGCCCAGCTGGTCGACGTCGCGGGCCCGACGGGGTTGCTCAGCGAGGAGTACGACCCGGTGGCCGAACGCTCGCTGGGTAACCACCCGCAGGCGTACAGCCATTTGGGCCTGTTGCGCTGTGCGCAGCTGCTCGGCCAGCCGGTGGAGGCCGCGCTGGTCTGACCCGCGCATCGCGCCGAGGGCCCGCGAACGAGGAATCGTTCACGGGCCCTTCGTATTTCGCCTTTTTCGAGGGCTTCGCATCCTAGCCTGCGGCGATCCCTGCTAGAGTTAAACGGGAACGATTTCCATTATGATCTAGAGCACTGCCAGGAGCACCCCCACGTGAGAACCGGATTTGCCATCACCTGCGCAGGCCTCGCCGTGGGGGTCGCCTCCGCGCTGACGCTGACCGCCTGCGGTAGCTCGACCGGCGACGGACGGCCGTCCGTCGTAGCCTCCACCGACGTGTGGGGCGATATCGCCGCCGCCATCGCGGGCCCCGACGCCGCCGTCCGGTCGCTGATCACCGATCCGTCCGCCGACCCGCACTCGCACGAGACCTCCGCCGTCGAGTCGGCCGAACTCAGCGATGCCGACCTCGTGGTCTACAACGGCGGCGGCTACGACGAGTTCGCCGAGAAGGCGGTGGCGGGCACGAACAAGCGCACGGTGGACGCGTTCGCCTCGCGGGTGGACCAGAGCGACGAGAACGAGCACGTCTGGTACGACGTGCGCACCGTCGGCGTGGTCGCCCACCGGATCGCCGCCCAGCTCGGCGAACTGGATCCGGACAAGGCCGCGGCCTATGCCGAGCGCGCGAGGACGTTCGAGAACGGGCTCGCGGCGGTCACCGCCATCACCGGCAAACTCGCCGCCGAACACCCGAGAACTCCGGTGTTGCAGACCGAGCCCCTCGCGCACTACCTCGTGGCCGCCGCCGGGGCGGATGACCTGACACCGCACGAGTTCCAGGAAGCCATCGAGCAGGAGACCGACCCGGCGCCCGCCGCCGTCGCGGCGACCCAGGACCTGCTCAACGGTAAGCGGGTCCGCGCGCTGATCTACAACGTGCAGACCGAGGACAAGATCACCAAGGACCTGCGCGGCACCGCGCGGAACGCGGGCGTCGCCGTCGTCGAGGTGACCGAGACCCTGCCCGAGGGCGTGGATTACATTCAGTGGCAGACGAAGAACGCGCAGGCGCTGGCCGCCGCGCTGGGCTGAGCAGATGAACGAGGGAGCCGCGCTGACCGAGCACACCGCCGCGGCGGAGCGGCGGCGATCGAACATCGGTGCGGACTCGGCCGCGGTGCGGCTGGAGGCCGCCCGCTTGTCGTTCGGGGACCGGACCCTCTGGGAGGGGCTGGATCTCACCGTCGCACGGGGTGAATTCGTCGCGGTGCTCGGACCGAACGGCTCCGGCAAGACCTCACTGCTGAAAGTGTTGCTGGGCCAGGTCGGCCTCAGCTCCGGCACGGCCCGGATCGCGGGCTCTCCCGCGCGTACCGGCAACCCCGACATCGGCTATGTGCCGCAACAGAAGACGATCGACGCCGGGGTGCAGTTGCGCGGCGTCGACCTCGTCGGACTCGGCGTCGACGGGCATCGCTGGGGACTCGGTCTGCGCTCCCGCGCCGAACGCAGACGCAAAGTGGCCGCGGCCGTCGCCGACGTCGGAGCGGAGCACTTCGCCCACGCGCCGCTGGAATCCATGTCCGGCGGTGAGCAGCAGCGCCTGCGGGTGGCGCAGGCGCTGGTCGGTGATCCGAAGGTGCTGCTGTGCGACGAGCCGTTGCTCAGCCTCGACCTGGCGAACCAGCGTCTGGTCGCCGAGCTGATCGATCGCCGTCGGCGCACCCACGACACCTCGGTGCTTTTCGTGACGCACGAGATCAATCCGATCCTGCCCTTGGTGGACCGGGTGCTGTACCTGGTCGACGGACGGTTCCGGATCGGGACGCCGGAGGAAGTGATGACCTCGCCGGTGCTGTCGGAGCTGTACCGCACCCAGGTGGACGTGCTGCGGGTCCGCGGTCGCCTGGTGGTCGTCGGCACCGGCGACACCATGGACGCGCTGGGCACCGCGGGCGGTCACTGTCACGGACCCGCGGGCGACGAGTTCGCACCCGGCGGCTCCGCGCAAGATGGGTCAACGGCGACGAACGACGCGAACGACTCGGCGTCCAGCCGCACCATTTCCGGCAACGGCAAGAGTTCGGTCGCTCCGTCCTCTGCACCCTCCGTGCCACCGGACCTCGTGAACGGCAACGGCGACTGGTCGGTCGCGGACCCCGACGAGAGTGGAGTGCGCTCGTGACCGACAAGCTGTCCAGCGTCCTCGGCAAGATGCTGGACTTCGGCACCACGGCGAACCTGCTGTCCTACGGATTCGTCCAGCAGGCGCTGCTCGCCGCGGCCCTGCTCGGCCTGCTGTCCGGAGTGATCGGCCCGCTGATCATCAGCAGGCAGATGTCGTTCGCCGTGCACGGCACCAGTGAGCTGTCCCTGACCGGCGCCGCCGCCGCGCTGCTGGCCGGTGTGGGGGTCGGCCTGGGGGCCATCGCGGGGTCGGTGGTCGCGGCGGTGTTGTTCGGCCTGCTCGGCACCCGGGCGCGTGAGCGCGATTCGGTGATCGCGGTGGTGCTTTCGTTCGGCCTGGGTCTCTCGGTGCTTTTCCTGTGGCTGGGGCCCGATCGCGCGGGATCGAAGTTCTCGCTGCTGACCGGTCAGGTGGTCAGCGTCGGCAACAACGGCCTCGGCCTGCTCGCCGTCTGCACCGTCGGGGTGATCGCGGTGCTCGCGTTCGTCTACCGGCCGCTGCTGTTCGCCAGTTCCGATCCGGAGGTGGCGGTTGCGCGCGGAGTTCCGGTGCGGGCGCTGTCCATCGTGTTCGCGGTGCTGCTCGGCATCACGGCGGCGTTCGGCGTGCAGATCGTCGGTGCGCTGCTGGTGCTGGCCCTGCTGATCACTCCGGCCGCCGCGGCCGCCCAGCTCACCGCGGACCCGATCCGGGCGACGGTGCTCGCCGTGCTGTTCGCGGAGATCGCCGCGGTGGGCGGCATCCTGCTGTCGCTCGCGCCGGGCGTACCCGTCTCCACCTTCGTCACCACCATCTCGTTTCTGATCTACCTCGCCTGCCGCCTGCTCGGCGCCCGCGACCGCAGGCTCGCCCGCGCCCGCTGAGACACCGCGAAACCGCGCCTGCCCGCCGCTGAACGTGTGCGGCGTCGACGCCGGGATCCAGCAATCAACGGTGCAGCCCAGAGCACTACCACCGAGAACTTTCTTGATGGCAACCGCCTTCAGTCGTTCCGGGGCGCTTTCGTATGCTCGAGGCACCGCGACCCCGAACGAATGGTGACCAACGATGATCGACTTCGCGATTCCCGCCGACCTCGCCGCCGAACGCGACCGCGTACGCCGGTTCGTCATCGACAAGATCGTCCCGTACGAGCGGGACCCGCGCCTGACCGCGCACGGTCCGACCGATGAGCTGCGGCAGGAACTCGTCGAACTCGCCCGTGCCGAGAAGTTGCTCACCGTGCAGGCGCCCGAGTCGCTCGGCGGGCGCGGTCTGACCCACATCGAGCAGGCGGTGATCTACGAGGCGGCGGGCTGGTCCACGCTCGGCCCGGTCGCGATGAACTGCGCGGCGCCCGACGAGGGCAACATGTTCCTGCTGTCCAAGGTGGCCGACCCCGACCAGGTCCAGCGTTTCCTGGCCCCCGTGGTCGCGGGCCACCAGCGTTCGGTCTTCGCCATGACCGAGCCCGACGGGGCGGGCTCCGACCCGGCCCAGCTGTCCACCGCGGCCACCTTCGACGGCGAGAACTTCACCATCAACGGCCGCAAGTGGCTGATCACCGGGGCGAACGGCGCGAAGACCTGGATCATCATGGCGCGGCTCGCCTCCAACCCGCACCTGCCCGAGGGCCCCACCCTGTTCCTGGCCGACGGCGACGAGCCCGGCATCGTCATCGAACGCACGATGAACACGATGGACCGCAATTACGTCGCCGGGCACGGTGTGGTCCGCTTCGACAACCTGGTCCTGCCCAGGGAGGCATTGCTCGGCGAGGCGGGCCAGGCGCTGCGCTACGCCCAACTCCGGCTCGCCCCGGCCCGGCTGACCCATTGCATGCGGTGGCTCGGCGCCGCCGAACGCGCCCAGAGCATCGCGGTGGAGCACGCGCGCACCCGCACCGCGTTCGGCAAGCCGATCGGCGAACACGAGGGCGTGTCGTTCATGCTGGCCGACAATGAGATCGCGCTGCACCAGTGCAGGCTGACCATCTGGCACGCGTGCTGGCTGATGGACAAAGGCGAGAAGGCGCGGCACGAGAGTTCGATCGCGAAGTCGTTCGTGTCCGAGGAGCTGTTCAAGGTCGCCGACCGGTGCGTGCAGGTGCTCGGCGGCATCGGCATCAGCGACGAGACCGTGGTCGAGATGATCTTCCGGGACATGCGTGCCTTCCGGCTCTACGACGGCCCGACCGAGGTGCACAAGTACGCCATCGGGCGCAAGGTGCTGCGCGGATAGCCGAGGACTTTCGGCCCCGGGTCAGCTCCGCGTCCGTCGGCTAACATCCTGTGGCATGAGTTCGGAACTGCACGTCGACGTCTCTCAGGGCGTCGCCGTGCTCACGCTCAACCGGCCCGCCCAGCAGAATGCCTTCACCCCCACGATGGCCGCCGAATTGGGCGCCGCGTTGCGGCGCTGCGATTCGGAAGACGCCATCCGTGCCGTGATCGTCACCGGCACCCCGCCCGCGTTCTGCGCGGGCGCGGACCTATCCAACCGGGTGGGCGAGGTCAGCGCCACCATCGATCCGCCGCCGTGGCGAGTGCGCAAACCGGTGATCGCGGCCGTGAACGGTCACGCGGTCGGCATCGGCCTCGCCTTGGCCCTGCAATGCGACCTGCGGTACATGGCGCGCGACGCGGTGTACGGGCTGAACCAGGTGCGCCGCGGCGTCCTGGCCGACGGCTACGCGCACTGGACACTACCCAGGCTGGTCGGCATGGCCAACGCCGCCGACATCATGCTGACCGGGCGCACGTTCGACGGTGACGAGGCGAAGGCGATGGGCCTGGCCAACAGCTCACTTCCCGGGGGCGAGGTGCTACCCACCGCGCTGGCCGTCGCGCACGACATCGCGAACGGCTCGGCGCCGCTACCGGTGGCCCTGTCCAAGCGGCTGCTCTGGGAAGGGCTCGGGATGAGCCCGGCCGTGGTCGGTCAACTGGAAACCGACCTCAACCAGCACGCGACCAAGAGCATCGACGGCGGCGAGGCCATGGCCGCGTTCCGAGACCGCAGGCAGCCCAGCTGGTCGGGCAGCGTCAGCACGGAATGGCCCGCGTGGGACGCCGCGGGGCGCGAACGCCCCAGTTTGGATTAGGTCCGCCGAGGACAGCGCTTCGGACGCTCCGCAGGCCTGCGTACCAACCCATACCCGGCGAGGTGGACAGGCTCCGTCCGGCGGCACCGCTCAAGCGTTACCGCCGAGCAGGATGAACAGGAACAGCACCGCGAAGATGATCATGAAGACGGTGCCGACGACGCCGAGGACATAGCCGACCAGCACCTGGGTGCGGCCACCGTACGCGCCACCGGATTCCTCGATCTGGTCGAGCGCGCGCCGCCCCAGCGCCCACGCCACCGGCCCCAGCACCCCGCAGCAGAGGACGCTCGCCGCGCCGAGAAACAACACCGCCGTCGCGTTCGGATGCTCGACCGGCTGACCGATGGGCTGATTGGGTATCACCACCAGCCGAATTCTACTGTGCCGCGCCGCCTCTCCGTGTTCTAAAGCCGTACGCGTCGGGGCCGGCGAGATACAGCCCCGGCACGCGGACGCCCGAGTGATCGAGCGACCGGCGGAAACGACTCCTCAGGCGCGGCGCTGCCGGGCGACTTCGGAGAGCACCACGCCGGCGGCGACCGACGCGTTCAGCGATTCCACCGGGCCTGCCATCGGGATCGACAAGATCGCGTCACAGGATTCCCGGACCAGGCGCGAGAGGCCCTTGCCCTCCGAGCCGACCACGATCACGGTCGGCTCACCGCCGTCGAAGTCGTCGAGCGTGGTGTCGCCCCCGGCATCCAAGCCGACGATCTGAACACCCTGCGACGCCCAATCCTTCAGCGTGCGGGTGAGATTCGTCGCGCGCGCGACCGGAAGCCGAGCGGCGGCGCCCGCGCTGGTACGCCAGGCCACCGCGGTGACGCTCGCGCTGCGCCGCTGCGGGATCAGCACGCCGTGGCCACCGAAGGCCGCCACGGAACGGATGACCGCGCCCAGATTGCGCGGATCGGAGATGTTGTCCAGCGCGACCAGCAGCGCGGGCTCAGCGGCGCCGCGTGCCCGGTCGAGCAGGTCGTCGGGATGGGCGTAACGGTACGGCGGCACCTGGAGGGCGACACCCTGGTGCAACCCATTGGCGCTCAACCGATCCAAGTCGGTGCGCGGTACCTCGAGGATGGAGATGCCCGTGTCGGCGGCCATCCGCACACTCTCGGTCAACCGGTCGTCGTTCTCGGTACCGACGGCGACGTACAGCGCCGTCGCCGGCACACCCGCACGCAGACACTCGACCACCGGATTGCGCCCGAGCACCAATTCCGGGCCGTCGTCGCTCTTGCGTCCGGCGGGCCGGCCCGACGAGGACGAACGCCCCTGCGCCGCCTTGGCTTTCGCGGCGGCCCGCTTGGCGGCGGGATGCTTGGTCCGCATCTCGGCGGGCGGGGTCGCGCCGCGACCCTCGAGCCCGCGCCTGCGCTTGCCGCCCGAGCCGACGACGGCGCCCTTCTTGCTGCCGCCCTTGCGAACCGCACCCCGACGCTGCGAATTGCCTGCCATTACTCGGCCTTTCCGGATTGCGGTTCGCCGAGCGCCCATTCGGGACCATCGGCGGTGTCGGTGACCTCGATGCCCGCGGCCTGCAGACGGTCGCGCACGCCGTCGGCGGTCGCCCAGTCCTTCGTGGCCCGCGCCTCTTGGCGGCGGTCGAGTTCGGCACGCACCAGCACGTCGAGAGCGCCGAGCGCGGCGGAGGAATCGCTCGGGGCATACCAGTGCGGGTCGAGCGGGTCGACGCCGAGCACACCGAGCATGGCACGCACCTGGCTCGCCAGGTCGCGCGCGGAGTCGATCGCGCCGACCTCCAGCGCCTTGTTGCCCTCGTGCACCGACCGGTGGATCTCCGCCAGCGCCTTCGGCACCGCGAGATCGTCGTCGAGGGCGGCGGCGAACGCGTCGGTCCACTTGCCCACCGGAATCTCACCGGCCCGGTCCACCACCCGGGTCACGAAGGCCTCGATGCGCTGATAGGACTGCGCCGCGTCGTGCAGCGCTTTCTCCGAGTACTCCAGCATCGAGCGGTAGTGCGCGCTGCCCAGGTAGAACCGCAGTTCGACGGCACGCACCTGTTTGAGGACGTTCGGCACGGACAGCACGTTGCCCAGCGACTTGGACATCTTCTCCCCGCCCATGGTCACCCAGCCGTTGTGCAGCCAGTACCTGGCGAAGCCGTCACCGGCCGCCTTCGACTGGGCGATCTCGTTCTCGTGGTGCGGGAACACCAGATCCATACCGCCGCAATGGATGTCGAATTCCGGGCCGAGGTAGAACCCGGCCATCGCCGAGCACTCCAGGTGCCAACCGGGACGGCCGGGCCCCCACGGCGACGGCCAGGTCGGCTCGCCGGGCTTGGCCGCCTTCCACAGGGTGAAGTCGCGCGGGTCGCGTTTGCCCTCGCCCGCGCTCTCACCCTGGTGCACGTCGTCGAGCTTGTGGCCGGACAGCTTGCCGTAGTCGGGATAGCTGACCACGTCGAAGTAGACGTTGCCCGCCGAGGCGTAGGCGTGACCGCGGTCGATCAACCGCTGCATCATGTCGACCATCTGGGTGATGTGGCCGGTGGCGCGGGGCTCCGCGGACGGCGGCAGCACACCGAGCCGTTCGTAGGCGCGGTCGAAGGCACGCTCGTGCGTGGCGGCCCACTCCCACCACGGCCTGCCCGCCTCGGCGGCCTTGGTCAGGATCTTGTCCTCGATATCGGTGACGTTGCGGATGAACCAGACGTCGAAGTCGTGCGCCAGCAACCAGCGTCGCAGTACGTCGAACGCGACTCCGCTGCGCACATGGCCGATGTGCGGCTCACCTTGCACGGTGGCGCCACAGAGGTACACCGAAGCACGGCCGGGGACCAGGGGCGCGAAATCGCGCATGGTCCGCGTGTCGGTGTCAAAGAGGCGCAGGGTCACGGCAGTCGATCCTAGCTGGTGTATAAGGTCGTTCACGGACCGGCTCGGGTCCGCCGGAGCAGGATCAACGACAAGCTTGCAGCAAGGCCGTCGCCACGGCGGCGACTCCCTCGCCGCGACCGGTCAGGCCGAGTCCGTCGGTGGTGGTGCCGGACACCGACACGGGGGCGTCGAGCAACTCGCCGAGCACCTGCTGCGCCTCGGCGCGCCGCGGCCCGATCTTCGGGCGATTGCCGATCACCTGCACCGCGGCGTTGACCACTTCGAAGCCCGCTTCGTCCAGCAGCCTGCGCACTTCCTTCAGCATGGCCGCACCGGAGACACCCGCCCATTCCGGGCGTCCGGTGCCGAAGACCGCGCCGACATCGCCGAGGCCAGCCGCGGACAGCAGCGCGTCGCACAGCGCGTGCGCGGCGACGTCGCCGTCGGAGTGACCCGCGCAGCCGTCGTCACCGTCGAACAGCAGACCGGCCATCCAGCACGGCCTGCCCGCTTCGATCGGATGGACGTCGCTGCCGATGCCGACGCGCATGGTCACGGCGCCACCGCCCGTCCGATGCCCGCGCCGTCGAGTACCGCGTCGGCGAGCCGGAGATCGAGCGGAGTGGTGATCTTGAACGCCAGCGGATCGCCGGGAATGGTGTGCACGCCGACGCCGAGCCGCTCGACCAGCCCCGCGTCGTCGGTCGCCTGGATGCCCTCGGTGGCGTAGGCGGAGCGCAACAGGTCGGCCGCGAAACCCTGCGGCGTCTGGATGGCGCGCAACCCGGCGCGCTCGGGAGTGCCGGTCACCGCGCCCGCCGCGTCGACGGACTTGATGGTGTCGGTCACCGGAAGTCCGGGAACCACGGCGGGACGGCCCGCGCGCAGTTCCGCCGTGACCCGGGCGATGAGCTCGGGCGGCGTCAGCGCTCGGGCGGCGTCATGGACCAGGAAGTAGGCGGCGTCGGGCGCCGCGGTGATACCCGCCCGCACCGAGTCGATGCGTTCGGCGCCGCCGACGACCACCTGAACCGAACCCGTGGGCGGCAGCAGGGCAACGGCGCTGTCGACGAGTTCGGTGGGAACCATCACGATGATCCGGTCGACCGCGCCGGAGGCGATCAAGCCTTCGACGGCGAGCCGGACCATAGGTGTGCCGCCGACCGGGACGAACGCCTTGGGTGTCGATTCACCCAGACGCACGCCACGGCCGGCGGCAGGCACCAGAGCAACGACGGGTCCGTCGGTGGGACGGACACCGTTGTCAGGTGTGTTCACGGTCAGGAAGCCGCGGCGAGGACCTCATCGAGCAGGGTCTCGGCCTTGCCGTCATCGGTTCCTTCGGCCAGCGCGAGCTCACCGACAAGAATCTGCCGAGCCTTGGCGAGCATGCGCTTCTCACCCGCGGACAGCCCGCGGTCCTGCTCCCGGCGCCACAGATCGCGGACGACCTCGGCCACCTTGTTCACATCGCCGGAGGCGAGCTTCTCGAGGTTGGCCTTGTAGCGGCGGGACCAGTTGGTCGGCTCCTCCGTATGCGGCGCACGAAGCACCTGGAAGACCCGATCGAGACCCTCCTGACCCACGACGTCACGCACGCCGACGTATTCGGCGTTCTCCGCGGGAACCCGAACAGTGAGATCGCCTTGGGCGACCTTCAGGACCAGATACTCTTTTTGCTCACCCTTGATGGTGCGAGTCTCGATTGCTTCGATCAACGCCGCTCCGTGGTGGGGGTAAACGACGGTGTCTCCGACCTTAAAAATCATGTGTCCCGTGCCCCTTTCGATGTTCACAGTTTAACATGCGACTCGATAACGGCGCGATCAACTGTGCAGGTCAGGGCCACAACGAGGCGACCGTGGGGCTTGACAGATGCCAGGTGGTGTGCATTACGTTGTGCCAGAAGGGGTTATCTCCCGGCTCGTTCGGCGCCGCTCGCCTCCCGCGCGCCGGCACCTTCGCGGCAACCATCCGAACCTCCATCGAACCGTTACCGAAGCGCCGAGTGTCGGCACGGACGTGTCGTGGCCCGCTTCACACCGCGCGTGCGCGTGACGCGCGGACTCCGCGTTTGTCCCAGCCCCCGCGCCCGGTCCGCCGAGGGAACTACTACGCTGCCTAGTTACTACGCTCCCGCGCGGAGCAGAGCCCGGTCGACATGGAGGGACAACCCGTGACTGCCCTGAAAGCTGTGACCGCCCCGAAGGGGGCGCGACGTCGCATGGTGACGGTTGCCGCACTCGCCGCCGGAGCGGCGATCGCGCTGTCCGGCTGCGGCGCGGGCCAGATCTCGCAGACCGCGGAGCAGGTCGCCGCCGTGAACGGCAACCACGCCGACGTCGGCCGCATCGCCCTGCGCAACGTGCACATCGTGTACCCGGGCGAAGGCACCGCCTACAACAATGCCAAGGGCGGCAAGGCGCTCATCGCCCTGTCCATCATCAACAACGGCGAGTCCGTCCCCGACGAGCTGACCAGCATCACCACCGACCTGGGCACCGTCAAGATCACCCCGGCCTCCGGCAAGTCCGTCGTCGAGCTCGCGCCGCAGCAGACCGTCGTCGCGGCGAACCAGCCGGTCAAGCACGAGTCCACGCCCAGCAGCAGCGCCGCGGCCACCACGAGCGCCGCGGCCCCCACCTCCGTGCCGCACTCCGCCGCGCCGACCACCGCCGCCGATTCGCACGGCGCGGGCGAGCACGGCTCCCAGCCCGCCGCCACCGACCCCGAGGCCAACCCGATCCTGATCGAGATCACCGGCCTGACCAGGGACGTCACCCCCGGCCTCACCTACAACGTCTCGTTCAACTTCAAGCAGAACGGCACCGTCCAGGTCCAGGTCCCGGTCGATGCGGGCCTGCACACCGAGCGCCACGAGTCCGACAAGTCCGGACCGGCCGAAGCCGAGCACACCGGCGGTCACTGAGTCGAATCGCAGCGACTGTGTTCGATTTGCAGCGACTTCGTCGCTGCGTGTTCGCGGCCCCTTGATGGCTCGTGTCCGGGCGGGCGAGACTCGCGACTACGTCGCATGCGCTTCGCCTGCCCGGACACGAGCCGGGCCGCGAACGGCGCTCGTAAGACTCGCACCCGGGCGGGGCTGGGATAGTGCGGATCGAGCGGTTTCAGTGATGCCGTGCGCGTCCGATCCCAACTCGATGAACAGGCATCTACCCGGTGGCGACGGCTGAAGTGGGCACACCACCGCTCGATCGAGCAGTGCCGCGCGACTTCCCGGTCGGCGCAACCCTCTCGATATCCGCCCAGCCACACGGCCCGCCTTCCGGCGACAACTTCGCCGTGCAAGCCATCTAGCGACCCACAGCTCCGCTCACATCCGGGCCACGCCTGCGGTGAAAACCACGCCGCGGTCGGCCATGGCAGCCGCCGCCCCGCCCCGCGCGCACTATGTCCCGAGGCCCGTCACCAACGCACCCGGCGCACCTCAACTCCCGGTTTCGAGCGAAGCGAGACCGAGCATGCGCCGTTCGCGGCCCGGCTCGCGTTCGCACGGCCGCCGCGTCCGCGCCTGATCACCGGTCTACAGGACGACCGCCGACCACAACGAACCGCGTGCACAATGCCCAAACCTCGCGCCCCCACGCGCCCGGCGCACCTCAACCGCCGGTTTC